>CAZSAP010000051.1:0-2512 GCA_964604705.1 uncultured bacterium | reverse complement strand
GTCTTGGGCATAGTCTGCCCCAAATTGCATTTGAAGCAGGGGCCAGGGCAACAGTAAATCCCTGTGCAGATAGGACAGCCGATAGGTCAGCCAGAAATAAATATCAAGAGCCATGGGTGACCGCTTGAGCTTCAACAAAGCGTCCATGTCGACAGGGACCGGTTTTTCGATGATCTCGTTGAAAAAATCGGTACTGAGGACGACCGACGACTTCCAAAGCGGCAACTGGTTTGGCTGTTTGAGGTTCCACCAGAGATTATATTCCTTGGCGATGTTGAAGCCGCTGCCCGTGGCCATAGCTTCATCAACATAAGAACAAGAAATCGTGGAGGAGAACAGACGGATCGTCTGGTTTTTGAAGCGGGTTATACCACCATTCTTGCCGCCGGTTCTGCCTAAGTTCAATTCCGCCATGAAGGCTGAGAGAGACGAGCCAAGAACCAACACCGGCGAACGGGTGCGCACGGCCTCAGTTGTCATCCACGAAAGCAGCAGGCGGGGGACGGAACCAAAGGGCAGACCATGCGGCGACATGATCGTCATTTCCAAAGCACCGTTGCGGCGGGTGAAAATCTTTTCCGTTGTTGCTTTGTGGGGAAGGGTAGCTTGCACCAAGGCCCGCGCCATATAGCCGACCTTACCGGCCCGCTTCGCGTCTTCAGCCTCGCTGGCGAGGGTTTCGGTAACCAGCTTGTCAATGTCCTTGCCGTGCGACTGGTCCATGCCTGCCTCTTTAGGGGAATGCTGCCTCTTGATTCGTCCCCGAATATACAATGATTATTTCGGTTTTGCGCCCAATTATTTTCATCAGAATCTTGCGCTGAAACACTACGGCGACAGGGCCAAAAGTGCGCTGAAACGGTACGGCGAGAAACCAAAAATCTGCGCATAAACGGTACGGCAGTTGCGCATAAACGGTACGGATCAACAGCCAGATTTGCGCATAAACGGTACGGCGGCTGCGCATAAACGGTACGGATTTTGCGCATAAACGGTACGACGAACGGCCCGCAACCCCTAGAGAAACCTAGCGTTGCGAGGCGTGCCCTATAGTACCCTATAGACTCTTCCTATATAAAAAACACCTATAGGAAACCGGGGGGAAACTGCCTGTGGATAAAGGCCGTGTTTCAAGACCTGTGTAGGGCTATAGGTAAGGCTCTTCCGGCCTGCTTGCTCCAAGCAAAAAACTTTCACCTGGGAGAAGGGGGAGGCCAAACAAAAACAATTGTGTTCGCCTCCGGCTCACAATTTATTTTCAGATTTAGGGCAATAGGAAAGAAAAATATCTAGGGGCCGAATTCAGGGCCGTAGGGGCCTTTTTATACCTGTCCGGTAGGTAGGGGGCAGCCATAGCCTTCCAAGGCATCAGGAGGCCCTCAGAATGGAAGCCTGCCCCATTCTTTTTCCTATTGCCCGGCTCACCCAAGACCAAGCTTGTGCTTCAGGATCTCGTTCCAGTCTTTTCCGCCCTCCGGCTTCATCCGGATCAGCTTGCGACCGGCAGGCGTGACCGCCTCCACTTCCTTTGTGATTTTCTCGCCGCCCTCATCATCATCGAAGGCCAGCACCACGACCGCCGATGGATGTAATTTTTCCATGGCGCCACGCAACAGGGTTGGCTGTTGCGGATTCAGTTCGCCACC
Organism: uncultured bacterium; assembly: GCA_964604705.1. GTDB lineage: Bacteria > Oederibacteriota > JAAXVQ01 > JAAXVQ01 > JAAXVQ01 > JAAXVQ01. The sequence goes on along the minus strand of CAZSAP010000051.1, from coordinate 866 downwards.
CGTGGACATATAGCGGGTGAACATATCCCCCTGCAGCGCATGAAACGACATGGCATCAATGGCGCTTTCGACCAGGACAAGCATGCCATCCGTTGTTTTTGTCTGACTGAACCACAGCCCCTTGATCCCGCCGGAAGCAAAGCCGGTGAAGCCTTTGTTCTTCACCTCGAAGCCACAAAGCCCTTCCTTGTCGTAATGGGGAAACAAGGCATTGTTCCGGCGATCCATGCGGACGCATCCAGCGAACAGCGGCAGGCCCAGAACGTCCGCCCCAATGCCTCGCCCCGTCAGGTAGGGTAGGGCTATGCACGGCTCGGCCATTTCCCAAGCCGCAATGACACCGGCTCGATCCCGCGAGACCGGCTGAAGCTCTTTCACGAAAAGAGGAAGCTGTGAAGCAGGCCGTGACGTGCCGAGCCAGTCGCGAAGGGTCTTGCGCACCAGCCCGAGCGATCCAATACCCCTGTTTTGCAAAAAGTCGACGACGGTCCCGTTGTCCCGATCATCCCGCACGCTGAAATAGACCCAATGGGTCGTCCCCTCGTACCTGGCGATGATAATCTTGTCACCGTCAGGGTGACGCATGACAACCGAGTTGCGCGAGCTCGCGCGGCGATCCACTTCATACCCTCTTGAGGCGGCCAATTCGGGCAAAATCACATCCGTTTTGAATTTTTCTAGCTCAAAATCCATGTGTTCCCCCAAAAAAACCACTCTCCACCACCAAAACAGACCCCAAAAAAAGTAATTAGCTGATTTTTCAGGAAAAGACATCCTGAAAATGCCCGTTTTGACAATGTAAACCTAATGTAAAGGTAAGATGGGGAGCTGAGACAAGCAAAGGCGAGCCAACAGGCTCGCCTTTG
>CAZSAP010000050.1:0-2532 GCA_964604705.1 uncultured bacterium | reverse complement strand
AACGGCTGGCGATGCATAAGCGGAGCCTGTACCTACGGGCAGACCGTGGATGGGAGTGGCCAGCTTGTGACCTTACGGCGATGAGAGAGGCATGGGAGGCCACCGGGAAGCCGCAAGGGCCGTTCACACAAGCCGCCGATGGACTCGCACAACCGGAGGCCACCACATGACCCGCAAAACACTTTCCCTGCCCGTCGCCCGTCCGTGTGGACAACCTGTTTCAAGGCTATCTCCCGGCGGCAGGGAATTCAATGTGACCGAAACGAAAACCAACAACAAACAGAGAGGATGAGAATATGCCATTTGATGCCCAGCACGACCAGCTGTTGAAAGAAAACGCAAAGTTAAAAGAGGAAAATGAGGAGCTGAAAACAAAAAACGATCAGTTGCAAACGCGAGTCAATGAACTTGAAAAGGATAATTTCACACTGATGGAACGGAATTCGGCGCTTGAAAATCGAAACGAAGCGCTGACCGAAGAGTGCCAGAAATTGAAGGACGAAAACGATTTTTTGCGCCAAAAACTGGAGCAAAAGGAACAGGCTGGCAATGAAGCCGCCACAACACAAAGAAAGAAGGAAAAACCAATGAGTCTGATTAGCCAACTGAATGCCCTACAGGATGAAAACGAGCAGTTGAAAGCCGAACTGGCCGCCGCCAAGCTGAAGCTGGCCACCGCACCAAAGGCAACCACCACGCCCGCGGAGCCCGCTGTCACGAAGGCGAACGCCCTTGAGCAGTACAACAAGATTGAGGGCGCACGCGAGCGCGAGGCCTTCCGCAAAAAGTACGCCCGCGAATTGGGTTTGACCCGCTGAACAAGAAAGGAACCACACGACATGAAAACGATAAAATTCGTCAATCATTACCGCAACGATGTGAGCATTGCCCCGGAGCTAATCACGCTGAGCAAGCAGACCCGCACCGCCGTTTCGGAATTGCAGAAATTCCGGGGCCGTCTGTCTGAACTGGGAAGCCTTGAGGTTTCGCAGAAGGCCGAGGCCTCCGAGAGTGGCGACATTGAGCGCGTTGCCAAGAAGTACGCCGCCACCACTGCCGAAAAAGAATTGGTCTTGGCGCGGGTTGCGTACTTGGAAGCGCAGACCTATGGCGCGTTGAGGGCCGATGTCCGCACCGCTTACGAGAAAGTGACCGGCGAGCTTGATAAGGCTGTGACTGAGCTGAAGGAACACCGCAACGCCTGGCGCGAGTCCCTTCGTGAAGCCCTTGGCGCCCGCAAGGCTGAAGAAGCCTTTATGCATGGGTCCGACCGCCCCAAGAGTGTGCGCTCTCTCGAAAGCAACATTGCGAAACTTCGCACCGCGAGCGAGGGCTTGCACAGTTTGCTGGTGCGAGTTGACCCGACTGCATGGGCCGCTGGTCCTGGCGCTCTGCCGAAATATGACAACGGTGTCCCGATGTACAAAGAACCGGACTTTGACGCGACCGCGCAAGAGGTCCTGGATTGTCTGGTGGGGTAGTCGCGCGGGGGCGGTCCTGTTGGCTGTTGAACATGCTGTGTCTGACAGGCCGCCCCCCGTGAGGGGTGTCCCTTGGGTCCTTATGTCGCAAAAAGCGACTTGGGTATCGCGCGAGGTGAGGCTTGTTTACAATTATGGAAAAAAAACACGAGATCAAAAAAAAGAAAAGCGGTGGATACCGAGGCCAGCGCAACGAAAACGGGCTTACTCCGAGGCAATTGCTTGATTCACGCAAGGCGGAGTTGCTTCAAATGGAGATCCTTCAAAAGCAAGGCGAGCTCTGCCGCAAGGATGAAGTCCTGGCCGGTCTCAAGGAGGCCGCAGAAGTCATTCAGAGCGACTTGTACGGCACGCTTGTTTCAAAGCTGGTGTCTGCCCTGGCCGGTAGGAAAACACCGCCTAGCCGGTTTCACGAGGCTTGCACAGCCATTGTGGATGAGATCGTAAAGAGCTGGGAGAAAAACTCCCTGGTTGCCAAGGCGGGATAATCCGCCCGCGACTGAAGGCGTTTCCCGACAAGACGCAAGACGCCATTGCAAAGCAGGTGGGGTGCAATCAGTCAACGGTTCAGCGGGCGAAGGATGATATTATGCACGCGCATAATATCCCAGTGCCAAAAGAGCGCACCGACAGCATGGGCCGGACCCGCCCGACATCCTACGCAAAGCCGAAGCGACCGACAACGCCGGAAGAATTACGCTGTACCCATTCCATCAAGCGCAAGTGGCCTTCCTGCGCCCGCCACGCCACGAACGGCACCCCGCCCGATGGATACCGCCCCCCGACTGCCGGGGGCATTGTACCCGCATTGTACCCGGATGCCCGATAGAGCCCCGACTGTCCCCAATCTGTCCCTAATGCAAAGCCCTTTTTGGTAATTCTTGGAAGTTCACGAAAGTGAACGCAAGCGCACAAGGCGAAAAGGCCAACATTCACCATACCCGCATAAATAAAGGGCGGAAACGCTGTTTAGCCTGTGGATATTGGGAAAAAGTGTGGTGGCTGGGGACGGGATCGAACCGTCGACACACGGATTTTCAGTCCGTTGCTC
>CAZSAP010000049.1:0-2617 GCA_964604705.1 uncultured bacterium | reverse complement strand
CGCGGATGATCTTGCGCCAGCAGACCCAGCGGGGCAGGGTGCGAAGCTCTGCGGGGATGTTGTTAAAGACTCCACCATCCGCGCCCGGCAACGTCAGCCCGGCGTTGCTCGGGGCGGTGGTGAAATTTGTGGTGGGCTGAGCGGTGGTCATGGTTATGCCCCCCCCACAGCGGAAACGCGGAATTTGAGCATGGCCTTGTCCAGGTCGGACCGCGCATAGAGGGCACAACGTTTGCCCAATCGGATCACAGGCACAGCCCCGCGCTTGGTGAGGGCTCGCAAGTGGCGCGTGCTGATGTCCAGATACGACGCGGCGGAAGCGGGGCGGAGATAACCGGGTTGTGGGGTGGGGGTTTTCATCGGATCACCTCGATGCCCAATGCCTCAACCGGAAGGCCCAGCGCCCGCGCAAGTTTCCCTGCGGTGGTTTTCGTCGTGGCGGCCCGGCCATTGACAAGGCGGCAAATCGTCTGGCGGCTTATGCCGGTCCTGGCGGAAAGCCCGGCTTGCGAAAGCTCCGCGTTAAAAATTGCAGATAGGAATACGATGTTCTTCTTGCGTTTCACTGGCGAGACTCCTCAGCTTATCCCCGCCCGCGAAAAAAAGAAACACGCGGAGCGGGAGTTTCACGTCTCGCGTGCTTGCATCCAGTGCCGCCCTCGCGTCGCGCCCGTAATGGGCGTCTTCGAGCATCGGCTCTCGCCGGTGGTCGGCCAAATAGCTACACTGAAACCGTGTAAGCTATTGACAATTTGAAGCGTATAAATTAGCGTCAATTTTGTCAAGGAAAATAAACGGAGAAAAATATGTCAGCATTTATCTCGTCAAAGTTTTTATGTCCAGCCTGCGGAAAACCCGTACCCCCTTCCCGTTATTTGAAAGGGGATTTTTTCTGCTCAATAAAGGAAAAGAAACTTTACCGCCACGTTGTTGGAGCGCATCGCCTTAACTACGTGGAGGAAATGCTAAAATGTGCAATTACCAAGAGCGGGCCGGGAAAAAAGTATCCGACTTCTTGTTACAATCCAGAACAATACCCTGCCGAAACACATGCCGCCATGCGTGCCGCGCAAGTTCCGTCTGGTAGCGTGAGAATGTTTCATCTTGGGCGAGCGAATGAGCCGTTTCTCCTGATCCCGTTCGCGGACATGGTGGAAATGAAGAAAGAGACTGCCAAGAGGAAGGAAGAGATTGAAGAGCTTAAAGCAAAGGTCAGGCGCTTGACGACAGCGGCGCGCAGAAAAAGAGCCCGCTAGGCGCTCAATGATTTCATGGCAATTACTTTTCCACCCCCAGCGGGGGCAATCTTCCAAAACTTCGCCGCTTCCCGCTGGGTCATCAGGCCTTTATAGTGGCGCACAAAGGTTTGGGATGAACCGAAATGCCCCAGCTGTGCGCAGGTTTTTGCGTCATCCCCATGATAGACATAGTGGGCGGTTGCAAAGGTATGTCTCGACACATCGGGCGGCCATTCAGATATTTCGGCCTTCTTCATAATCTCTTGCCTCAAACGCCTGAAAACGTGTTGCCCCCCGGAAACAAGCCCGGTCTGCTTGCGGGCGGCGGCCAGCCACAGGGCGGCATTTTCTGGAATGGCAACATGGCGGACGGCTCTTACTTTGGAGATTTCGGGGGCAATGTTTATATCCATTCCGGCCAGGTCAATGGCCTTCCAGTCCAGGCGGGTGGCCTCATGTGGGCGAAGTCCACAGAAGAACATGACAGCCAGCCCCGGCAGGGCGGCAGGGTAAAACCGCTCCGCTGTGCGGAATACCGTTTCCACGGTCGCGGGTGGCCAGGTGGTGGGCATCTTTTCATCCTTGCGGACCTTGCCCCGTTTGTTTCCGGCGTAGAAGTTCAGCAGGTTATTAAAGGCCCGCTCATAATTGCGGCGCGTTGTACCGGCGTATTTGTTATCCACACAGAAGCGGGCAATGTCATCGTTTGACAGCCCGGCAGTCAGTTGCTCCGGTCCAAAGTAACGGATAAACTTGCGAAACTTCCACAGCTTGTCTTTTAGGCTGATCCGGCGGCATCCTTCCTTCTTCATGCCCCGCACATACCGGGCGGCGGTTGTCACAATCGTTTCTGAACCGTTCGCCGGGTTCATCCTCGCCCATAGGGTGGCGGCGGCGGCCAGGGTGGCCCGGTCGTCTAGGATTTTCATTGCGGCCAGGGCATCGAGTCTTTGCGCGTCGGTGAGGTTAAAAACGGACATGCCATAGTTCACGCGCTCGGTGTGCTTTTGGGTGGCGTAGGTTTTGGCGTGGTCAAGGTCTCGAAAGCATTTCCGCTCCCGCTTGCCGTCACCTGTGGCCATATCCACTAGAAAATAATTGGGCCTCACTTCGCGGATGGGAATAGGGATATGGTGTCCCCTTGTATCGGTTGCAAAAAAAACCGGTGCGCTTGTCTTGGTGCGGTTCTTTTTTTTGCGGCTCATAACGGCCCTCCATGTTCTGTAAGGGACACTATAGGCACGCCGTCAACAAAACGTCAACAACATTTAAGACGCATCAAAAAGCCAAGTAAAACAGGGGTAAAAACAAAAAACGCACAGGCTCCTAAGTCCTGCGCGTCTGCCAATTCCGCCACTCGCCCGAAACCGCGTTTCAAT
>CAZSAP010000048.1:0-2678 GCA_964604705.1 uncultured bacterium | reverse complement strand
TTTTTCTGCGCGGTCAAAATCCATCAACCCCGATTGGCCATGCGAAGCGGTGCGCTACCTCTTCCCAAACACTTTTTGTTTTTTGCCGCCCCACTTTCCACCGGCGGCAAAAACGAAAAGTGTCCACATTCTCTTCCGGGCAGGCCCGCAACCGGCGTGACAGGCTGAGGCTTTGCGATGCCTGGCGCGACGGGTGCCGGGTCTTTGTCGTGGCAAGCCGTTTTAATCGTAGTCCGCGGAGGGCGGCGACGTGGCGAGCGCGCGAGCCGCTGAGCCGCCCGACCCTGCCCCCCGCAAGACTGCGGGGGGTTGGGGGGTGTTGATTTAAGCGAAGCGCCTCTTGCGCGCGCCGGGGTGGCGCAGTTTCCAAAAGACAATTTTATGCGACGACGCGGGGGAACCGCGAAGCGGTGGGTCCCGCGACGTGTCCCGATTCCGAGTCTTCGAGGAGATCGGGACGAACGCATAAAATTTCTTTTGGGAACTGCGCGGGTGCGAAGCGGATAGCGAAGCCGTCGCAAGGGGCGTGACAACCGGCGATTGCTTCAATGGCCGGTTGGCGCGGCCCTTGCTGGCGCGCGCATCCTATCGAGCGACCAACGGGAGCGCGAGCATACCACGCGCTTCGCGTGGTCCGCATGGGGCGGAGCGCATGAAGCCGGTGTTCGTAGAACAGCGGCTTGATGCGCGGAGGGGGTGGGTAGTTCTGAAGCGCGGCACCCGCCGCGCCGAGGGGGAATAAGCATCAACTCAACACCTTGAAACGCCATCTTTCTGAAATTCCAATGGTTAAGTCCGTTCCCTCAATAGAAAACAAGTGCAATCCATTTCTCATTTTATTCAGTGGCTTCAACAGCTTTAACGAAACAAATACCGGCGGCATTACCATCGAAAACGGGAGTATCGGTTGCAGGAATAATCCTCCATCTCCTATCCCAATTTTCATCGTTCCATTAAACTGGAATCCATTAATAATCGCATTATTCAAATAGGAAACTTCAAATCTCTGTGGAGATGGAACGGGAGACGAGATTTCCACAACACGCTTCCATTTCGACATTTCACGGAAACCAAAAATGATGGCCGTCAAAACAGCGACGACAACAAAGGGGATGATAAACGTTATTTGCATGGTTGCTGTTCCTGCTTGTCATTGAACATCCAATCCCATGCCATTTTTGCATAATTCGGCACGTTGATGAGCGGTTTTGTTACCCAAGTTTGTGAAACGTAGCTATGAACATCGCCACCGCCGCCAAGGGTTGCCGAAACTGAACTGATAGGCAAAGCGCCGCTACCATCAATAGCGTATTGCTGATTTACTCCCACAACACCCAAAACACCGCCTTCACCACCAAGCATTAATGTTGTCCCGCCTAAATCTGAAATTTGCCCATTTGCTGAAGCTTGATTTTCAATACCAATTCCTGCAGACATTCCAAAATGCCCGCCCCCCTCTGCGCTAGCATAATAACCGAATTGGAAACCATGACGCCATGAAAGACTGACTGCAGCCCCTGCCGATCCACCAACACCGGTACCTGCGCCAATATTTCCCGTAAGACCAACCTGATAAGTCCACAGTCCGAGGGGATCTCGGGCGTTAATCGGGTCGTGCATCCTATGGTTGGTATAGCTCATCAGGATTGTCGCGTCGCAAGGATCTGTCACCTTGGAGGGCAGGCCGCCGACGTGACCCCTAATCTTCTTTACCGAGCTTTCTCTCGACGAAGAGCAGAACATCTTGAATTTCAGGGACTGTTAGCTCCTCCTGCGCGGGGAGTATCCAAAGTGCATCGTCCCACGAATCGGAATCGATCTTGAACCCATGACCTTTGAACGTAAATACAGCGTGGATATCTTGCGACCACCAGAAGAATGATCGGCTATTGGTAAAAGTAATCCCTGGGAATTGTGCAATGCTTTTGCATAACCGTCGAAAGCCAACACCAGACGTTATGAATCCATAGGGCCTGCCGTCATCCCTTTTGAGTAGTTTGCCTTTCATAGTTTGGCCCCATGCCAGAAATTCCTGTTTCACTCACAATCGGAAGATTTGTCATACGCTTCTGTCATCCCAGCACCGAAGAAATACCCGCCAAGCAAATTCCATGAGTATGGAATTCCAAACAATGCATTCTCCGCACCTGTAGCCGTTCGGCCTGCGGCTCTGATGATGTCGGCGTAGTCCCCATATTTGTCCCATGCTCTTGCCATCGTCATCATTTTGTCTTTGCTAGTCATGCCTAGATTAAAGCCTGTTTTCAACGCATTACGATATCGCACAGCCTTTGCTGTATTCGCTGCCGTTGCACCCTGACGGAGTAAAATCATCGAGCCGCCTTTGGCTGCACCGGCGTATGCCAGGCGTCCGCCGCCAAGCGCAAGACTGTAACCCATGCCGGTCCACTCTCCGCCTTTGTAGGAACCGGAACTGTAGTCCTGCATGTAGTAGTCGGGGAATGCGTCCCGAATCTTGCGAGTCACACCGAACGACAACACGTCACCGGCTCCTGCAAAATAGTTGGCGGTGCTGTCCAACCAATCAAGGCCAAATGGGTCGCGGGCGTTAATCGGATCGGACCCGCAGAATTCGTAGAGGTTCAAGCCGCCGGAAAGGCCGATGGGGTCTTTGGAAATGAACCGTCCGATGGAGGGGTCGTACCAGCGGGCGCGGA
>CAZSAP010000047.1:0-3388 GCA_964604705.1 uncultured bacterium | reverse complement strand
TGGCGTGTCCTCCATGCCTTGGGTTCCCGTAATAGTCTGAACCTTCGGAGGGAAGTCCAGCGGCCTCTGCTCCCTGCTATCCACCAGGACGGCCAGGACGGTATCCTTGATCTCATCCATGACATTGCTCCCTGAAGGAAGGCCAGGTGGTCTCGATGATGCCGCCACACTCATTCAACCGTGACACAACAGATGGACCTAAGACGGCCCCGGCCTCCTCCGCCTTAAGGTTTCCAATTAACACCGTGTCTTTTTGTGCGCTGTAACGCGCGTCAATGAGTTGGGTGATGACTCTGCTCTCGAAGTCGGTGCCGCTTCGCTCCTGAACCTCGTCCAGGACTACAAGGTCCGGCTTGATGAAGCTCGCCAGGACGGATTCCTCGGTCTCGTCGCAATCGGGTTTGAACGTGGCTCTGATGGCGAGAAAGAGGTTCAAGGCCGTTGTATACCGTGTGAGGCCGCCGGTGTTGCGGACAAGGGATTTTTCCACCGCCACTCTGCAAAGGTCGGTGGCAAGCTGGGTTTTGCCGGTCCCGCGTGGGCCAGCGAGCAAGTAGATGAAGCCTGTACCGAGCTTTGCGCGGATGGCCTCAAACGCCTTGGTGAAGGGCTGGCAAGCCTTCCCTACAGCCTTGTCGTGCCTCGAACCAATCCCGACAGCATTCCACCGATGATCCAATGCCATGTTGAGCACCTCGTAAAATCCACGAAATGAATCCTGCTGGTCGCGTTCTGCGGGCAGGCCCTCAAAGCGCAGTTTGCCCTTAAGCATGTCGCGGAAATGCGTTTCGCGTTGCTCTCGCTCAAGAAGCGCCCTTTCGCGGCGCTCTTTTTCGCGTTGGTCCAAATGCAGATTTGATTCGTCCATAGTCGTCATATCGCCACCACCTTGGGTTTTATCTGTTCTTGTATTCCTGAATGCTTCGCCGCTGGCTTCCTCCGTGCGATTCGTTGCGGTGCCTCGGATTGCGCCTTGGCGGTTCGGAGATATGAACCCAGCTTTTTCAGCGGGTTGATGCTCTTCACCTCGCCGGGTGCATCCCGCTCCAGGTCCGCCAGGGCGGCCTCGATGACCGGCAACTCATAACCATGAAGGATGGCAACGATGCTCTGATCGTCAAAAAGTGTGCTCTGGAATTCCGCTCTGCCGATGCTCCGAAAACGAGAAACGAAAACAGAAAACCCATGCGGCTGTGGAGGTGGGGGTATTGTTTTATTGTTCTCCTTTGTTGAAGAGGTACGACACGGAAGTGCCTCATCCACGTCATAACGTTGTGACACGGTGTCACAACTGGATACCACTTCACGACGGGTCAATGTGTACTTCAAAGACGCTCGCGGCCCCGGCTGTTCCTCGACTTTGACAAGGTTCAGGCGTTCAAGCTCGCGGATATGTCGTTGCGCTGTCCTCCAGGAAACCCCGGCTGTGTGCGCGATAAGGGCAAGGCTTTCCACGAAAGAGAGCGTTTGCCGCTCATTCGCAATAGAACAAACGGACTCATAGAGCGCTCGAACGGTAGGCGCTTCCCCTGTTGAGCTGAAATGCTGGTTGATGATTTTCATATCCTCGCGGAAAACTGGAAACCAAGATGATCGACGGGGTTCAATTTTCTTTTCCATCGTGGTACTCCTTGGAGAGTTCGCAGACTTGTTTTACATCGTCGAAAACGAACCGCATCACGCGCAGAAAATCCCGTTCGAGCTGGTCCGTGTGCTGTCCAGTGGTCCGCAGGTGGTCCAGAAAGCGGGCTGTTTGACGGCGGCAAATGGCGTTTAAGCGTTCGGCGGCGGTCATTTGATCAGCGCCTCGATGTCGGAGAGCCTGAAGCCGCATCCGCGCTTGCGACCCGGCAGAAAGACTTTCCGTAGGAGGCCCTGCTTGGTCCACTCGTCCACCGTCCGCAGGCTGACACCGAATCTCGCGGCGGCATCCTTACGGCGTAAGACGCGGTTGACGCTCTCGGCAGTTGGTGCGGGGCTGTTCAGCTTGGCCAGCAAGGCGCACTTTTCTTTCCTGCTCAAGGCATTCGCGGCCATGAGCGCAAGTTCGAGTGCGTTACTCATCGCAACACCTCGCCTTCCAAGTCCGGCCAGATAGCTTCGACGGGTCTTTTCAATGCGCTGGCAATTCGCTTTGCCTCGTCCGGGTGTGGAGCAAAGCGGCCCCGTTCAAGATGAAAGATTCGCATCTCTTTCACGGCGGAGGCGTTGCCCAGGCTCAACGCGGTCATATTTTCTTTTTGTCGAATCTCTCTCAATTTATTCATAATCGCCTTCCTCTCTTTGTTGTTGTTTTACAAATGGTAAGGCGGGACAAAACGTGTCCCGGAAAAAGAATTGTGAAAAAAAAGAGCGGCCCATGTTTCCATGAACCGCTTGCAAGCTGGCCTATGTGAAAGAGCCTATGGCCGATAGGCCCATTTTCCGTTTATGGTTGTGAAGTGGGCCTTCATGTATTGACCCAACGGCTTCGATTTAGCACCGATTTCCTTAAACGCCCGATTGATTGCCTTGGATACGGCGCTTCGCATCGTATCGCCCTCGTAGTAGTAAGACTTGGGGCGCGTGCGGGTTCCATAGTGTTTGAGGAGATAGGCGTTGACGTCTGATAGGGTCTTTTTAGCATCGCGCAAACCTTTTGCGTCTTTGCGCTTGCGGGCACACTCTACATCCCGCTCCAGTCCAATCCGTTCTTCCTCAAATTTTTCTCTTTGCTCCGGAGAAAGCGTATCCTTGCTTTCGGGTTCTTTGCGTGGCGCATCTGTTTTGTCATGGTTGCTTTTTTTTACCGTGCGAGGGAACAGCATGGCCAGTTCAGTATAAGAAAACTCGTTGCCTTTTTTGCTGAACAGATGGGCAAGGTATTTTGCCCCAGGAGACTTTTTAAGCGTTGGAATCATCCAGCGATCGAATTGAATCGTGAAGTAATCCGCATGGTCAATGAAGCAATCCTCGCCGGATTTTACTGCCAACAATGATTTTTCAAGGGTTTCTTTTTTTAATGCGAGTAGCGTGGCCATAACCTTAGCTTCCGCCAGCACGTCACGCTGTTTTAAACGTGGCGCGATATGGTGATAAACGTCGCCTACAGTCAGGCCAGCGGGCGGTGGCTCATGTTTGTCCCAGCCCTTTATTTCCAGTTCCTCAATCGGGACATATTCGCCGGGCGTGTATCCGGTCCATGGATAACTGCCCTCAAGAATCTGCAACTGGATTTCGTGAATCGTGGCTTGTCGCGCAAGATACAGGTCTATGATGTCTTGCTTTTCAAGTTCCGCTTTTGTCATTTCTCGCGCTCCTACCATGCGCGGGCGGGGGCGTGTAGGGCGCTCCCCGCCTACGGCTTCCCCGGTTAATTACGCCGGGGCAAATCGCGTCAAATCGCTCT
>CAZSAP010000046.1:0-3531 GCA_964604705.1 uncultured bacterium | reverse complement strand
CAAACGGCCCATGCTTACTCTGACAAACCAACAGGGAGTCACATTTCAGGCGGGACGGGGACTCGCCCGCCGGAACCGGGCTGAAGGAGGGCTTTCATGGTGGAGAGGGCGAGAACTGCTCCATAATCTTGTTCAAACCGAAGTCCAGGGCATCCACAGCGGTATTCCGTCTTGGATGTGTAATACGGCATTGCAGATTCTTTCTCGTTTGTTTCCCAGCGGGACACTCCCCACCAAGGCAAAATATACCAGCTTGCTGATCCAAGGTTAAGAAAAAATTCACGTTGTTACAGGGTATCGGGATAGAGGCGTCCCATCGCGTTCTGCGCGGAGCTTCGAACGAAGGGAATCTCGTCCGCCTGGCTTGCCCGGGCGTAGTTCGAAGCGGGGGGCTTGCCGCCCGGCTTCGCATGGCCTGGCGGCCATTCTGCTACGCCGGGGCAGGCTTCGTTCTGCGCGGAGCTTCGAACGAAGCCTGGTGGCTGGGGACGGGATCGAACCGTCGACACACGGATTTTCAGTCCGTGGCACGCCCTTTATTTACAGTCTTTTTTGCTTGATTGTCCCTAGACTGTCCCTATTATATCGCCATTAGCCGCATACAATGGCACGGAAAGGAACGGTAAAGAACATGACGACGAAAAAGCGACGAGGGAGCTTATACTTGAGGGGAAACGTCTACTGGTTGAAGTTCATGCTGGACGGCAATATGGTTTATCAATCGCTGGACACCACGAGCAAGAAAGAGGCCGCCCACAAGCAAGCCGAGATTATGGCGCCCTTGCTGGCTTCTGAAAAAGCCGATGCGCTGGCCGTAATGGTAAACCACCTGGACTCCGCCAAGGTGGAGGCCGCACGCCTTCAGGATGAGGCCTGCCCGCCCCTATCGCTGGCGCAAGCCTGGGAAGCCTATGTGGACGCCGAGAACCGCCCACAATCTGGTGAGCGCACCCTGGCCGATTATGCCGGGCATTGGCTGGCCTTCACCAAATGGATGAAGCTAAACCACACCGCCGTTGAGTACCTGCGGGATGTTTCTTCAGACATGGCCGCTGGCTTCATTCGGCACCTGGGAAAGATGGGGCGGTCTGGAAATCGGCAAAACAAGTATCTCCAATTCTTGCAAACCTTTTTCAGAGTATTGGCGAAGCCGGGCAAGATCGGCACAAACCCCTTTCAGGACATTGCCCGCCGTGGTCAAATACCCGTAAGCAAACGCTCTTTGACCGTCGAGGAGCTTAAACGGATCATCGAAACAGCCGAGGGCGAATACAAGACGCTGTTCATGGTGGGCACGTTCACTGGCCTTCGCCTGGGCGATGCCGCCACCCTTCAGTGGGGCGAAGTGGATATTCACCGGGCCATCATCCGACGCATACCACACAAGACAGCCCGCACAGGCAAGGCCGTCATCATCGGCATACCGGCGATCCTGGGCGCGTATCTTGGAAGCCTTGAGCGCCTGGGGCCTGCGGTCCTGCCGACGATTGCCCGGCGATATGAAGCCTATCCGCATGGGTTATGCCGTGACATACAAGCTCATATCGAATCTTGCGGCATTCCGACTTTGAAGCCTGGAACAGGCGGGGAGACCGGCAAGCGGGCCGTTGTACAGGTTGGCTTCCATTCGTTGCGTCATTCGTTTATTTCCATGCACGCACAGGCGGGGACCCCGCAAGCCGTCATGCAGAAGCTGGCAGGGCACGGCAACCCGATAATGACCGAGCACTATACCCACATAGACGAGGGGACCGCACGGAGCGCCGCCGCCGCCCTACCCGTGATTATTGGAGAGGCTACGCCTGCCCTTCCGGCCCATCCGATGGTGGAGGCCGAAAAGGTGAAGGCGCTGGCGATGAGGTTGACAGCGAAGAATGCGCGGGCGATCAAAAAGGAACTGCTGGCGATTGTGGGATGAAACAAAAACGAGGTGATAAATCATGAATCCAATACTTGAAAAAATCACGGGGCTCTATAACGAGGGGCTTTCCATTTCCGCCGTGAGCATCACGAAGCGCTCTTGCGGAAAATGGCGCATTGCGGTTTCAATCAACAGTTTCTTTCCTCTTGGAGAGGGCGGAGAATTGCCCCACCACGCCGTTAAAATAGACACGAACAATATGCCCCATGGCGTAGCCTGTTCTGGACGCGAGCGGCACCCCGATGAAACATTTGAGGTTCAGGCGTCCGAGGAGGGAATTGAATGCCTGCTTCAAGAGGTTGCCAAAACAGGATACGCCGTGGACCTGGCAAGGCATGATGGTGCTGGGCCGGATTATCCGCACTTCCTCACGAAACCAGCGAAATGGAATCGAGCATTGAATTCTGTATGCCAGCAAACCAGAGGTGAAAAATGAAACGGACACAAGCAAGCCTATCAGTACCCCGGCGAAAAAATCTTGCCGCCTGGAAAAAAGAACAATCGAACCACGAAGCGCGCGCGGGCGAAGCGCTGGCGGAATTGACGCAAAAGGACGTGCATCTATTCCAGACCAGACCCGAGGAGCAAAGGGCCTGGAAAGACCTGTGCGAAGCCCTTATGCCGCACACGAAGAAAGATCGTAGCTTGCTCCGGGCGATGAATGTTTACGGCCTATGGAGAACAGCCTTGCATGGCGCATTTGAAACAGCCTTATCGAAAGCGCAAACCTATGCCGTCCGCCTGGGGCCAGAGGTAGCAGAGCGCCGGGCGGGGAAAAAGAAGGCCAGCGCAAAGGCAATCGCCACGAATCAAAAACGAATGAAGGCCGTAGGGATTCACCCCTTTGAAAAATATCGGGATGAGTTTTTCCGTCTGCTGAAAAGCATGAAGGCAAGGCAAGCCGCCGACACATTGCGAAGAAAGCACGGCTTGAAAAAATGCGTACTTGATACAATGCCGCGATATTTCAGAAGGCACCCGACGCCGACGCAATAACGGACCACCACACAGTGAGAGCGAGGCGGTGAGCTTGACAGCTTGCCGCCTTTTTCTTTTGTCAAACCCCGGTTTACGACACACGCTAGCGCCTGTCGTAACATCTTGCGGCTGTATGCTTTGTGCGCTTGTATAAACCATCGTGTGGGCTATGGTGGAAAAAAGGAGAGACTATGCGCACAAAACAAAACAGCTACGAACTCGCCCGGATGGCCGTTCAGAATCTGAACACGAGGGACCGCATGAACCTCATGGCCGAATTACAGCCAAGCACACCGAACGCCCCCGGCAGGAATGGTCCGCGCGTTTATGACGCCGAGATGGTTTCTGCCCTCTACGGGAACAAATCCAAGCGCCTCATTTTTAAGCTGGCGCGTGAGGGCTTTCTCGAACGTGTCAAACTGCCCGGACGTGTGCGAGGCATGGGCTTCACCGCCGAAAGTGTTGAGAGACTTCTACAGGCGGGGCGATAACCATGAGCGCCGCTCAGCCCAAAATTTCCGCCACCGCCCCGGATGTTGCCGGGCTGACAACGCCGGGCGTGGATGGTGGAGTCTTTCCCGCAGAGCTTCGCACCCTGCCCCGCTGGGTCTGCTGGCGCAAGATCATCCGCG
>CAZSAP010000045.1:0-3653 GCA_964604705.1 uncultured bacterium | reverse complement strand
GGGTTGGGTGGGCTTCATAAATTGTTCACGCGTTCCTAGGGTCAGACCTAACGAGAGCAGAATTATCTTTACGGACCTTAGCGAATACTCCGGTTCTGCAACCTTTTCATTTTCGGAAGTCCTGCGTGAAAAAACCAACGCACCTAGGTTCAACCCAAGCAGGTGCTCTGTACCCTGGCTCTGCAGCGAACGCAGCCAAACTCGTATAGGTGTCGCAGCATTGTTCAGCGCACTCCGAATGCGCAGGATCTGTCCACGCAGCCAACGTCCCGGCTGATTCCAGTGTGTCGTCACGGACGATTCGGTTGCGCGCACCTGCGAACGCACCCGCAAGGCCCAGAGTGGTTGCAAATTGACGAAAATATGCATTCCCACCAACACGGCCAGAAACACCGGTGCCAGCATCCATCCGGTAGGATTGGCCAGAATTTGGATCACCGCCATGATCAGCGCGGTTCCCCCGGTAATCTTTAATTGCGGCAGGGTGAACGCCTCACGCCAGTAGGCTTTCAGAAACGCACTTAATGACAGCGACCCTTTGGCCTGCCAAGGCAAATGCAAGGCCTGCCACGCCATTTGCAGCACGCCCCAAGCCACCCAGGCTGAAAGCCCGAGGGTCATCGGTAGGCCAAAGAGGACCGCCAACAGCCCTTGCGTCAACACAACCGAGAGACCGACAAAAACACCGGATTCCAAAAGACTGGGGGCCAAGACCTGCCCGGCGATCCACCCGGCCAACTTGCCCCAGGCGGCTCCGACGCGAAGTTCGATCCGTGCGTAGAGCGGCTTTAACACCGGCCACTGCCCGGCTTGCGACATAGCGCCCCAACCGTTATTTTGATCGGACTGCGGATGCCGCAAGGCATCGGCCAAATGGGCCAGGCGGTCACGCGCCTCGTTGCGTTGCTCAAGCAGCGTCACCAGGGGGATCAAGTGTGCGGGCATCAGTTGTCCCGGTTGCACCCCGTTGTTGCGCAGCAGTTGATTCATCTGCAGGGCATCGAAATGCGCTTGCGAGGCCGAATCCAGCAAATACTCGCGGATCAGCCGTAACCGGTGATCCATAAAATATTGGTTCAGCCCAGCCTCATCCTCTCCGTGTATCTGCGCATCCAGCCAGGCGTGCAACCGCAAAAAATTCCAGAAGCGATCCTGATTCCGCAGCGCCAGCAGATTGTCAAATTGGGTCATGATTTCCAGCGTAGCGCCGGAACCCAAACGCTGCCATCCATCCAACGTCATGCCTGCATGTTCTGCCAGTTGTTTGTCCAAATCCACAACCGTCTCTTGCAACGACTCGAGCACGCGCCCTAAATATTGGTAAGGCGGAGCCTCATCGGCCTGAGCTTGTTGTTCACGCCGAAGCTTTTCGGCCTGAGCCTCACGACTGTCCAACATGGCCTTTAAGTCAAACCGACGCAGACGACCATCGGCGAATAAAACCACTACCTCATGGTCGTCAAATTTGATCCCGGTGATTTTTTGATTGGCATTTTTCAACATGTTCTTAAAGGTTGTTGATTCCCGAACCTGTCGACCGACCGGGGTCGAAAACCAATGCTGAAATTCTTCGGGCGTTAAAAACATATGGGTGGTGAACTGGCCGTTTTCCTGGTGTCCGCCCACCACGGGAATCGGTTCGCCTTTTTGATCGAGGAAATCGCGGAGGTAAAAAAGCACATTATGCCCGGCCTGGGCGAGAATCGTGAGCAGCTCCGCAAACGACTCCCCTTGAATCTGAGTATTTTCCTCCATGGTGCGCAAGCTGGCTTCGTCGTAATTGGCCGGAAAGAACAACTCCCCCAGCGCCCCTTCCCGTACGCGCGTCAACCAATTGAGGGAGCCTAAAAAATTGCCCAGCCCGTGATCCTTCACGCCAAAAGAATTGTCCATGAACTCTTTGTTGTAAACCTTTATCGCCGGATACCCGATGGCATCGTTCCAATGCCGGAAGCGATCCCGATCGAACTGACTGTACGTTTCCAACATGAAATAAAACGATCGTCCTTGAAGCTTCGCGTAGGCAATTGCGTATTGCACCAATTCTTGGAGCAACCGGTAGTCGCCGTCTTTATTGAACTCGTGCGCCAGGTCAATGCGCACCCCGTCGGCCCCGGCGTCGATGAGTTCCTTAAGATTTTTCTGATACGCCGCGCGCCAATACTCGTACTTCGAGCGTTCCAGCGCATCCCCGTCCTGATGACCCAGATCCGGCACCAGTTGATCCTGCGCATCCTGACGGTTTTTCACCCAAACCCGTTCCGTGCCTTCCAAATGCAGGACCACGCCCTGATTTTGGTGTTCGGCCAGAATTTGCACATCCGATTTTGTACCGACGACGGGTTGATAAAAATAGAAACGATAATTTTGCGGGGTTACAAATTCCGGCGAACGCCAGGCATAAAAATCCAGAACCGCCTTGCCCTGCCGGGAGTGGATTTTTTCAATGAGCCGGGTCAAGGCTTGGGGGCCAATCAAAAACGGGAGTGTCTCCAATCCCTGCGGGGAAAACGGATTGCCCCACACTTCGGAAACCTCGATATCTTTTTGCGGATGATGGTAGGTGAAATGTTTCGTGGGGTACCCCATGACCAAGGTGGTGGTATGCCCCTCCACGTTGAGCGTTATGGCCAAGGAATATTCGCCCACCCATTGGGCATTGAGAATCCGTACCTCGTCCCCCAATTTGAACTGGTCCTTGTGGGCCTCCAGGTATTGGGCCAATCGGTCCGGATGAAGCTTGCGCAAGGCGGCATAGTCCAACCCATGCACCAAACGAGAGGTATACGACGTCCGAAGCAACCCGAACAGATAAAACGTTAGATTCAAACTGCCAGGAACAAAATCCTCCCCAAACGCATCCACCACCTGCTCGGTATTTTGCAACGAGCGTTCCTGACTGACTTCCACTTCGTTTTCCGTCTCATTGACTTGGGCACCCATCCCCAACAGATTAAGGGTGACAATGATCCCCAAGTTGTCTTTGGCAATGCCGGTTGCGGTTTCAGCGCCCGCATGCATGAGATACTCAACCTTGTTGGCCATGATTTTTTCTTCAGGCGTGGCCAACGCAGCTTCAACACGTTGAGCCAGACGAATTCGCTGAATTTGAGAAATGGAGCGAATGGCGGTTTCTGTACCCGTGGTCAAGGGAAGGGTATTCGAGAGTTGAACGCGCGGGGTAGGATCGCCTTGCCCCGGCAGCGACAATTTCGGCCAATCCAAGGTTGGGAAACGAACCGCGACCCAATTGTTGAGGGAGTGCAGGAAGGACGCTCCCAGATACCCCAAGGCTCCACCGGCGGCCGGATGCCCCAAAGCGCTGAATCCGACCGAACTGGCAAAGTACAGGGTTGAGATCAAGGCCGTTACACTGCCTGCGATCAGCCATTGGCGCCAGGTCCAATGCTTATCTTTATGCGCATACAAAAACCCGGCCGCCACGACACCCAAAACCAGCGCCGCGCCGACCGGAGACATGTAGCCTAAGTGAAAGGCCAGCATTGGCAACACACGAAACACCAATTCTTCAACCCAGGGACGTAAGGCTTCGAGTCTATGCGCACTACTAGCGACTTTCAGCAACTTCGTCTCATTCGCTTCGGCCACGCTCTTGGTCAGGATCGCGATCTCATGCGTCTGCCCCAAGGCCA
>CAZSAP010000044.1:0-4032 GCA_964604705.1 uncultured bacterium | reverse complement strand
ATGATCGATGTTCAGATGGCGTGCGGAAGAAGACGACTTTTTCAGCGGAATCAAAAAGAAACAAATAACCTCGGCGCGGTGTGGGCCGCGCCGGGGGAATCTTTGGAAAAGATCAATCGTACAGTTCCCAGAGCAAGCATTGCGCGGCGACCTGTGAGCAAGGCGTTGCAAGAAGTTGAGAAAAGTGGTTGTATTGCGGCATGATTTTTCGAGGCGGGAGATGCGAATTGGATGATGTTTCAAGCTTTGGAAAAACGGTTGCGGGCTGTTCCAAGGGTTGGAAAAAGGTGTGGCTGATATTTCTCACGCTGATTGTTTGGGCTGAAGCATCCGAAGCCAGTATTGCCATGCCGATTGGCCGGGGGTTTTTCCCGCACAACACCCCCGGCGTCCGTTGCCGCTACGACGCCCGCAACCGCCTCGTCTGGATGGCCGATGGCTGGAGCACCAACAGTTACTCCTATGACCCCGCCAGCCGCCTGACCAACATGGTGGAAGTGCGCGGCGCATCCACCCAGCAATGGTCGTACGCCTTCGACGCCCTCGACCGGCTCACCGGCATGGTCTGGCAAATCTCCGGCAACACCAACAAATTCACCACGTTTTATCAATACGACACCCTCGACCGGGTCACCAACATCCTCGCCATGCCGGGTGCCTTTGGCGTCGTCTACACCAACGAGGGGTTGCAGGTATCCCGCATCACATACCCCAATGGACAAGCCGTGGCCCGCCAATACGACGCATTGGGCCGCTTGACCAATCACACCCACGCCGGCGGCACCTGGTCGTATGCCTTCGACAGCCGTGATCAAATCATTCGTTGCGTGGACCCCTCGAATAACGTCTTCGCCTATCAATACGACGACCAGGGACGGCTGATCGAGGCCACCGGGTTGAGAGGCACGAACGCCCTCTCCATGTACCCCCAGCGCTTCAACTATGACCGCGTGGGCAACCGGACCCACTCCACCGTGGGCAAGCAACAACATTCCTACAGCTACAACAATAACAATCAGCTGTTGAGCTATGAGCGGCCCAAGAGCACCCTGATTCGCGGCTATGTGAACGAGCCCTCCACCGTGGCCGTTCGCAGTAACACCGCCACCAATTGGCTGGCCGCCTCCACACGCTTCATCAGCGCCACACAGGTCTATTACGAAGCCAGCGTGGCGATTACCAACTGGGGAACCAACAACTACGTGTGGATTCGCGCCACCGACACCAGCGGCAACGTCTCCACCAGCCGGGTGCGCGTCACAAGCTACTGGAACAGCTCGTCGTTTTCTTACGACGCCGACGGCAACCAGGTCAGAACCCTCATCGCCACCAACACCTTCGATGCCCTCAACCGCATCCTTCGGTTCCAGGACTCTAGTGGCTACTCCATCTTCCAATACGACGGGGCCGGGCGCTTGCGCGAAGTTCGAGAGTATACCAGCGGAGGAGTGCTCTGGAGCTTCGTGCGGTATGCCTGGCAGGGCTGGATGCCCTTTGCCGAACTCGACTCGCTCAACCGTCCCATCCGGTTCTTTGTGTGGGGGCCTGATCGCTCGGGCACCATCGGCGGGGCTGGTGGCATTGGCGGCATCCTCGCCGCCTGGCACACCAACGGAGTCAGCTATTACTACCGTGGCGACGGATTGGGCAACGTGACCGAAGTGGCGCAAACCAACGGCGCCCTCGTTCGGAGTTTGAGCTATGCGCCCTTTGGACGCATCACCACCAACAGCGGAACCTACTCCCAATTGTTTGCCTACCAGACCAAACTGTTCCACGTCCGCTCGGGTTTTGTGTATTTCGGACACCGCTGGCTTGAACTCAATACCGGCCGCTGGCTCAGCCGTGACCCGCTGGGGGAAGGCGAGAGCATCAATTTGTACAGCTTCTGTCTGGCCGACCCGATCAATAATTTTGACCCCGACGGTCTTAGGGTCAGACTCAATGGAACGGCTCAAGAACAAGCTCAACTCTTAGGCTCATTGCAGAACTTTGTACGCGGTACGCTTCTTATCGACAGCGATGGTTTTGTCAGTCGAGTTCCATGCAATCAGGATGAAAGATATGAGGCGCTGATTGATGAACTCATTAAATCAGACAATCTTTATCATATTGAATTTGGTGATGCATCTTTGTACGGCGGCGGATCATTCTCTCCAGGCGGATTTAGGGATGGAGGTTTAGTTACTCTGTCACGCGACATTGGTGGTTCCTATACTGGTTGGAAGGGTTGGAACATTGTGTCGGATACAAGAACAACGGCGTCAGTTCTTGCTCATGAGTTGGGGCACGCTATAACGCATGTGAAGAGGATTCGGAATGCAGACCAAAGACTTCCTAGCGGGGATTCCCGAAAAAAGAAATTGGAAGATAAAGCATGGAAATATTCAGAAACTCCTTATGAACGGCTCAATAAAGCAGTTCCGGCGAAATGAGATTATTATGAAGCAATTGAAGATCGCATTTTGTGTAGGCATCGTATTTCTTCTGATAGGAATGACTATGCTTATTCATGCTAGAAGAGAGGCCGTCACTTTTATGAAACCCCTCAATGATCTTGTGGATTACAAGTCATGTGTTGTTGCTCCATTTGGCACCGAAAACAGAGGGCCATCTTTTGTTTTTCGTTTTCTTCC
The DNA here is from genome assembly GCA_964604705.1 of uncultured bacterium. Lineage (GTDB taxonomy): Bacteria > Oederibacteriota > JAAXVQ01 > JAAXVQ01 > JAAXVQ01 > JAAXVQ01. Next base: position 1,396 of record CAZSAP010000044.1, on the reverse strand, counting down.
CAATGGAGAGGACAGTCATTATGCCGTCTTTTCTGTGGAAACCTCTGTGTGGGGAAAAATGAAGAGCTTTTCTGGGCCGTTTGTGAATGATCGAGCCATGGATCCAATAACAGTACGGCCTTGGTTATTAGCAGAGCAGGAAAAAAATAGGGTTAATCTTAGCTTTGATAATAAAGGAACTGGGGCGACTACAAATAGCATTCCTTTAAATCAGTGAATAATAAGTGCTTCTGGGTTTAGGGAGGCTTTGATCAAAAACGATGCCTTGACGTGATCAGTAGACGGCAGCAGTTGTCCCTGTGCGACTGCCATCTAGTGAAGTTATAACACGACCGTTCGGCATCAGAATCTATGAAGGTTCGATCACGCTCGGACCACCTCAGTCATTCTAATCTTATGAAAACCCTATTATTCATTATCCTGACTTGGGGACTTGGACTGCTCCTGCCGGTTGTCGCATTCGTCGCCAGTCGATACATTTGGCCGGAAGCTAGCTTGGTCATCCCAACAGCGATTGCGGTCGTAATATTCCTGTGTTTCATCGTCGTAGGAGAATGGTGGGCTAGGATCGTGGGGCTATTTGTCTACGGAAATCAGAAGGAGACAGACGGAATGAGATAATCAGAAGAGCATAGGGCAAATCACAAATTTTTAAAAACGAGCTTTGGCGTGGGTGCGCCATGGGATTCATAGAAGTGATCAAGTCTGGCATTTCCAGTGCAAGCATGGGGCGGGCTTTGTGAGAAAGGCGTCGCAAGAAGTTGAGAAAAGTGGTTGTATGGCGGCATGATTTTTCGAGGCGGGAGATGCGAATTGGATGATGTTCCAAGCTTTGGAAACACAGGTGCGATAATTTCCAAGGGTTGGAAAACGGTGTGGCTGATATTTTTCGCGCTGGTTGTTTGGACTGGTGTATCCGAAGCCATTATTACTATGCCGACTGGCCGGGGATTTTTCCCGCACAACACCCCCGGCGTTCGTTGCCGCTACGACGCCCGCAACCGCCTCGTCTGGATGGCCGATGGCTGGAGCACCAACAGTTACTCCTATGACCCCGCCAGCCGCCTGACCAACATGGTGGAAGTGCGCGGCGCATCCACCCAGCAATGGTCGTACGCCTTCGACGCCCTCGACCGGCTCACCGGCATGGTCTGGCAAATCTCCGGCAACACCAACACATTCACCACGCTTTACCAGTACGACACCCTCGACCGCGTCACCAACATAACAACCGATGTCGGCTCATTCGGTTATTCCTACACCAATGCCGGACTGCAAGTGAGCCAGTTGCGTTATCCAAACGGCGAGACAGCCGTATGGCGGCATGACCCGCTCGGACGACTGACCAATCATGCCTACTCAACAGGCGGCGGATGGTCCTATGCCTACGACAGCC
>CAZSAP010000043.1:0-4144 GCA_964604705.1 uncultured bacterium | reverse complement strand
GGTCGCAGGTTCGAGCCCTGCAGGGCCCACCACTTTTCCCCCTTGTTTTTCGCGGTAAAACAGCGTTTTCGCCCTTTATTTATGCGGTTACGGTGCATATCGCCCTTTTCGCGCTTCTCTCTTTTTCGCCTTTTCCCGCTTTTCCATGAAACTGCCAAAATCGGGGTTACACTACGCACAATATACGCACAGTCAGTTTTCAAGGAAGTCTCGGCCCGGCGCAAGTGTGTGTAATCTGTGCGTAGTTGTCCCTAGGAAACGCGGATGTTTGGGGCGTGGTTGTGGTCGGACCGGGGCATGCTCGCGCCCCCTGTGGCAAGGGAAGCCCCATGGCGTGCAGTTTGGCGGTTGTTCAGCAACGAGGGTTGTCAATCTTCAGTGAAGAGCGGCAACATAAAGTTGAACCGCAAAAAAGATGAACGCGAAAAAGCAGGCAATGGCGAAAACAATCCAGCCCAAGGCCTTTTGGCCACCAGTTGCGGGACAAAGAGGGACTGAAGGGGGTAAATATGCTGTCCGTACGCTCGCTTGCCCGTCCGCCTGCCCCCTCCTCGCCGTCACAGTGGCCATGTCGCGGGATTTAACCTGTGGGACATTTTCCACAAGTGTTTTTCTGCCCCGCTCTTGATCCTGTCTTTCTGTCTCTCCTCTGCGGATGTCTTCATCTTGGTGAATTGTTGCTACGGGCAAGTTTCCCATGGCTATACGGCGGTTGTTTTCCCCTATTAGCAGTTGGATTTTCCCTAGCAGGTGCAAAATTACAATTCCACCGATTAAACCGAATGGAACAAAGATTTCAAGGGCGGTGTACAAGTCAACTACTCGTGGCGCAAAGAGCACAGAAAAACCATAAAGCGCACAAAAACAAAACAATGAAAACCCGGCGAGCGCTCCAAAAAAGATGCAGGAATCAAGCGCCCTTTTAATAAATGGGGTGTAGCCTTCATTTCCAGGTTCCTTGCTGACCTGTGTTGGATCAAGCGCACGACCGCACCACACCATTGAGGACACACCACACCACAAAAGGCCCAGACCAATGCCTATTGCCTCCATATCCCCCCCCTTTTTTTTACAACAGGTTTTGCAAACTTCTTGCACCATAGCACCCACTACATGTGCAGACAAGAAAAGGAAGAGCACCACTGCCACCACAAACCGTGCAACTGGATAGAGTATTGTCGAATGTGCGGATTGAAATACGTAGTACTTTCTGTCAAGGAATTGTTGCGTTAAGGTCGTGTCGGACAGTCTGCAATAACAGGTTGCTTTTTCAGTGCTGACGCTTGCCCAGGGGGTCGGCCTCGGTCACGGATCGGGTCAACGTGATACAAGCCCGGATCGCCTCGGATAGCGTTTTTTGTGGCATTTCAATCAAAAAGTCATAGGTGGCTTCGTTCAGGCGGATGGTCACGCGGCGGGATTTTCGTTTTTGCGGTGAAGTGTAGTTCATGGTTGTTTCAAAGCGTGTTACAGTTTCAAGAAATGATGAAAAGTTCGGAGCATATTATACGTGGCGCTTGGCGTCCTCATTCGGCCCCCTCCCGGTGCCTCTCGCCCTCCATAGTCGGTAGTTCAGTCTCGCCCATTGAGCCCAGCGCCAAGCCCAGGACCGGACCGCAACAATGCGCCAGACAAGTTTGGTGTAGGTGTTCATGTCTGGCCATCCATCGCTTCACGCATCGCGGCCAGGTCGGCAACATGGAAGGGCCATTGCCGATCCCGTCGCATGGCCAGCCCTCGCCGGTGTATCTCAAGGCGTCTTGTTCGTGGTTGCTGGCAGTACCAATCCGCAAGGGTTCGTTCCTGCTCTGGTGTGAATGTGGGCAGGGTGCCCAACAGGGCAAGGGTGGCGGCCTTGTTCGTCCGTATGGCGTCCAGCAGGTCGGGGGGCGGTTCAGTGGCTCCCTGAAGGTGTAAGCGTCCATCCTTCACGCTGGGGGTGATTTCAAGGCGGTATAGAGTTTCCAGTATTTGGCGGGTCGTCATAGGTCAAGCTCCCAGTGGCGGGGTTCATCGTCTAGATCATCATTAACAGCGTTAACACCTTTACACGTTAACACCGTTAACAGCTCCGGCTGGCTGGGGGTGTAACTGTTAATGCTGTTAACTGTTAACGCGGCATACCGGTGATCTTCTGTCTTGTTGATTTGACCGGCCTCAACCATTTTCCCCAGCAATACGCGGATGTTGCCATGATTCACGCCGGTGGTTTCAGCGAGTTCCTTTGGCGTCATTGGTCCAGCGGCCAGCGTATCCAAAATCTTGCGTCGCGTGTCAGAAACCGCGTGTTCTACGGCATCGCCCAGCAACTGCCAGCGCCCTCCCTCGAATTGCAGGGCAAGGCGTTGTTCGGACACATCCCGGCCCGTCACATGCAGGACAGCATCGGCGTTGCCTCGCCCTCTCTCCAAGATCAAGACCGCATCGGCGTAACCCGTGAGCCCGGTTGAACCGCTCACCGAATCAAGAATGTCATCCCCGGCGGCCTTGCGTAGATGATGCACCAGCAGGATGCAAACACGTCTGTTAATGGCCAGGCGTTGCAATCCTTCGAGGGCGGCATAGTCCCCATCGTAGGCATTGACGTTGAACCGGGTCCGCGCTTTGATTTTTTGCAGGGTGTCAATAATCACAAACCGGCAGGCGGGATTTGCGGCAAGCCAGGCGTCCAGACGCTCAAGACCCTGTTCATCGGTGCGCGGCCATTCAAAGAAAAATGTAAGTCCATCGGGAAGGTCGTCGCGCGTTATGTGGCGCAACCTGTCTTTCATCCGCCGTGTTCCATCCTCCATCGCCAGATACAGAACAGCCGATTTTTCCACCAGCAAAGAACCAACGGCCCGCCCTCCATAGGCAACTGCAAGGGCGAAGTCTAGGGATAGCCAGCTTTTCCCGATCTTGGGGCGGCCAGCCAGGATGTTCAGACCCTCGGGCAAAATGCCAGGAATGAGGAAACGGAGTTCCGGCAACTCCATCGCGCCAATCTCGGCGGCAGTCAGAGCGCTTTTCATCCAATCACGGCCCGCAATGGGGGCGGAATCGGCCAGGCTCTCGATTTGCTCAAGGGTGCCCCCGTGTTCTATGAAGTCGAATACATCCTCCCCATGCGACAGCCCCGGCAACGCAACTACGCGAACGGATGCAGGCGGGTCCAAACGCATCAGGATACCGGCTACCGCTTCGGCGTACTTGCGCCCCGCTTCGTCATTGTCCGGCAGGATGCACACATCACGCCCAGCAAGCGGGGTCCACTCTGATTTGCTCGCAGACTTCGAGCCATGTGCGGACGTGGTTGAACACAGCCCCAGCTCCGCCAGGGCGGCGCGACACTTTGGCCCCTCGCAGACATAGACGCGCCCAGAGTCGGGAAGCTCATCCCTCCCAAACAGAGGAAGGGTTCCGGGCGGATCGCCCATCTTCCAGCCCGCGCCGTTCCGGTGGAAGGGGCGATATTCTTTCGCTCTCCCGTCTGGAAAATCAAAGCGGACTTCCAGAAAATCAGGGGTGTAAAAATCCCGTCGTGTTTCTTTTCCACCCTTCAAGCCCTTGTCCCAGCCCATCGCGCCGGTGATGGTGTCATCAATCGTTGCGGCCCGCTTGGTGGTGTGTTGCGGCTTGGCAACGGCTTCGGACTTCATCCCCGCCAGGGCAAAAATCCGCCTTCGGTGCGCTTCGTCGTTTGGGTGCATGACACAGCCAAACCGGCCATCGGGATAAATCAGCAGATGGTTGCCGGTCTTGTCGCTTCCGGCCTCCCGGCAGGCTGGACAAGCGCCCTCTGTGCGGCCGTTCATGGTTCGGATGTTTTCAAGTTTGGTAGGATCAAGGCTCATTTTGGACCTCACTTGATAAGGCTTTCAAGGTCGGCAAGACGAAAGCCCGCGCTCCGTTTTCTGCCGGGCAGATAAACTTTTTTCAAAATGCCCTGCTTGGTCCACTCGTCCACCGTGCGTAGGCTGACGCCAAAACGGGCGGCGGCCTCCCGGCGGCGGAGTACGCGGTTCACGCTCTCGGCGGTCGGGGCGGGCGCAAGGCCGTGCAGTTCCTCTGACAAAATCAGCCGGTCCCTTTTGTTCAGCCCGGCAATCGCCAGGCGGGCCAGTTGTAAGTTTCCGTTCATCGTCCACGCTCCTTTCATTGTGCG
>CAZSAP010000042.1:0-5196 GCA_964604705.1 uncultured bacterium | reverse complement strand
AAATGACTGTCGCTTGGCTTGCCAAGGCACAGAACTCGGCTTACAGGGCTACTCCGTTTTTTTAAAGTCACGCGGCCTGGTACCAGGATACGAAAGACGCTTGCCTCATGAGAGGCGCGCTCAGATCGGACATCCGTTTGGATAGACGGATGTCCTCAATGCTTTCGCTCCCTGGTACCATGCTACGCTTATCCCATGCGATGGGGTATGGGCGTTGAGACGGGTGGTATAGCTAAGATCGTTTAATTTCATCGGAGGCAGGGTATGATTATTGTTATGAAACCGGGGATTCCCCCCAAGCAAATTAAAGAAGTCATGGATCGCATCAAGAAGATGAAGTTGGAACCGCATCTTTTAAAAGGCACGGAACGCAATGTCATTGCCGTCATCGGCGATGAGCGCAACTTGCAGCGCCAACCGCTGGAAGCCATTCCGGGTATTGAGACCGTCATGCCCGTGCTCAAACCGTACAAATTGGCGAGTCGCGAAAGCAAGCAGGAAAATACAATTATTAAAACCGGGCCGTTTGCCATTGGCGGCAACAAGCTGGCGATTATTGCCGGCCCATGCACCGTGGAAAACCAGGCCATGATTTTGCAGACCGGGAAAAGTGTGAAGGCCAGCGGGGCCACGGGTTTGCGTGGTGGCGCCTTTAAGCCTCGCACCAGCCCGTATGCGTTCCAAGGCCTTAAGGGTGAAGGCTTGAAGCTGTTGGCGGACACGCGCAAGAAGACCGGGTTGCCGATCATCACCGAAGTGCTGGATCCACGCGATGTGGCGGCTGTGTCCAAGTATGCGGATATTTTGCAGATCGGTACGCGGAACATGCAGAATTTTGAATTGTTGAAAATGGTGGGGAAACAGCCGAAGCCGGTCTTGCTTAAGCGCGGTATGTCGGCCGGCGTGGAAGAGTGGCTCATGTCCGCGGAGTACATCATGGCGCAGGGCAACTATCAGGTCATTTTGTGCGAACGCGGCATTCGTACGTTTAATGACTATGCACGCAACACGCTGGACTTGACGGTCATACCGGCCTTGAAGGAGCGCACGCATTTGCCGATCGTGGTTGATCCTTCGCACGGTACGGGCAAACGCAGTTATGTGGCGCCCATGGCCAAGGCGGCCATTGCCGCCGGAGCCGACGGGTTGTTGTTGGAAGTGCACCCGCATCCGGACCGCGCCATGATTGACGGACACCAATCACTCTCGTTGGAAGAATTCGCGCAGCTGATGAAGGAATTGGCTCCCGTGGCGGCAGCGGTGGGACGCGAACTGTAAAGGCGCTTGTAAGTTTATAGCGAAGACGTGCCCGGCAGTTTGCTGGCTGCGGAACTCGCCCCTGGCGGGGCTCGGGCAGTCCTCGCTGCGCCAACTGCCGGGCACGTCTTCGTTGATTACGTTTGTTCCGAACCACGACTCAGAACTTTGCTGGCTGCGGAACTCGCCCCTGGCGGGGCTCGAGCAGTCCTCGCGACGCAAAGTCCAAGATCGTAGTTCGGGGATTTTAACTATAATAGGGTTGACGGTGTTCCCTGTACTTCGATTTTCGGTTGGTGTAAAATAAGGCACCTTTTTGTAGTGGGAGCGGGATATGCCGCGCATTACGGAGATTAAAGAACAAGTCAAACACAAGCATCGTCGATCGATTTATGTGGACGGTGAATTTTTGTGCGGCGTCTCGGACGAAGCCGTGCTGCGTTTGGGGCTCAAGCCCGGGCGTGAACTCACGGACGTGGAAATCGCCCGCTTGCAAACGCAGGAGATGGACATTCAAGTGCGCGAACAAGCCTTGCGTTGGCTGGACCGACGGGCGTATGCGCGTGGGGAGCTGGCGCGCCGCTTGCAGCAGAAGCAGTTTCCGGCAGAGGCGATTGGTCGCGTCCTGGATCGCCTGGAAAGCGCCGGTGTGCTCAACGACGAACAGTTTGCCCACGAGTGGATTCGCGAACGCACTCGGGTCGGACAAATGGGCGGGCGGAGGGTGCGCGCGGAGTTGCGGCAAAAGGGCGTGCCTGACGAGGTCATTGAGAAAGTATGGTCCGTGGACGGGGATGCGGACGAGGAACTCTCCTGCGAGGATTTGGCCAAACGCAAGTGGCGCTCGTACCGGAACGTGGAACACGATGTGGCCAAGCGCAGGCTGGCGGGGTTTCTGACCCGGCGCGGGTTTGACGTGGACGATGTGATCCGCGTGGTGGCACGGGTAGCGGCGCCTATAAGTGACGAGACTGAGTGAACTAAATTAGCTACGGATGCACACGTTAGGCCATTTGTCGGACGGACGCCCTAGAGGGTCGTCCTTGTGATCGGAAAAAACGAAGACGTTTTTCCTCAAACACCGACCCATGACCTAACGTGTGCATCCGACAAATATACGCAAACGCAATAAAATGATTTTCATTGTATGGAGGAAGCGCATGAGCATGACGAGCAGTGAGATTCGCAAAAAATATCTGGAGTTTTTTAAAGGCCACGGGCATACCGTAGTGGCCAGTGCCAGCTTGATTCCGGACGATCCTACCGTGTTGTTCTCGGTCGCGGGCATGGTTCAGTTCAAGCCCTATTTTCTAGGAACCGTTCCCAAGCCCTTCACGCGTGCGGCCACGTCGCAGAAGTGTCTGCGAACCAATGATATTGATAACGTCGGGTATACGGCCCGTCACCATACGTTTTTTGAAATGCTGGGGAACTTCTCCTTTGGCGATTACTTTAAGGAAGAGGCCATTGCTTGGAGTTGGGATTTTCTCGTAAACGTGTGCGGCCTGGATACCTCCAAGTTATGGATTACGGTTTACAAAGACGACGACGAAGCGCTTAACATTTGGAAGAACAAGATCGGGGTTTCCGAGCAGCGGATCATCCGCATGGGTGAAGACACCAATTTTTGGACCATGGGTGAGACCGGTCCGTGCGGTCCGTGCAGCGAGATCCTTTTTGATACCGGGCGCAAACCCGGGCAGCCTGAGACCCGCCCGGAAGACGACGGCGAGCGTTACTTGGAAGTCTGGAACCTGGTCTTCACACAGTTTGATCGGCAAGCTGACGGGACCCTCCTCCCCTTGCCCGCGCCGAACATTGATACGGGTATGGGTTTGGAACGTTTGGCGGCCGTGCTCCAAGGGGTGCCCACAAACTTTGATACGGATCTGTTCCAGCCGCTGATTCAAGCCGTAGCCAAGGAAACCAAGGTGCGGTACGGCCAGGAAGTTAAAAGCGATTGCTCCATGAAGGTCATTGCCGATCATGTACGCGCCTCGACCTTTTTGATTTTTGACGGCATTTTGCCGGGGAACGAAGGGCGCGGGTATGTGTTGCGCCGCATTATGCGCCGGGCGTTGCGTCACGGCAAGCTCTTGGGCTTGAACGATCCTTTCTTGCACAAGTTGGTTCCGCATGTGGTCCAGATGATGGCCGATGCGTATCCGGAGTTGGGTGAGCGCCGGGACCATATTGCCTCGGTGATTAAAAGCGAGGAAGAACGCTTTCAAAACACGTTGGATTCGGGTCTGGTGATTTTAAACGACATGATTACGGACATGAAAAAGAAAAACCAGACCGTGCTCAGTGGGGCTCAAAGTTTCCAACTCTACGATACCTACGGTTTTCCGCTGGACCTGACGCGGGAAATTGTGATTGAGCACGCGTTTACAGTGGATGAGGCTGGGTTTAAGGAAGCCATGGAAAAGCAGCGCCAGCGGGCGCGTGCGGCCTGGATCGGGAGCGGTGAACGCGCGGCCTCGCCGTTGGTACGCGAGCTGGCCGGCAAATTGGGCGCAACGTCCTTTGTCGGGTACGACCACCTGCGGACCGAATCCGAGATCGTCGCCATGATTAAAGATGAAAAAGTGGTCACCGAGGCGGGCATTGGGGACGACGTTCTGATCGTCTTGAACCAGACTCCTTTTTATGCCGAGTCCGGCGGGCAGGGCGCCGATCACGGAGAATTAACCGAAGCGGGCGTGAAAGTTGAAATTACCGACGTGCAGAAGAGTCCGGAAGGTCTGTTCCTGCACATGGGTAAAATCTTAAGCGGTAAGATCAAGCACGGGGAAAAGATCGTGGCACAGGTTTTGACTGCCGAGCGCGCGGCCACCGCGCGCAATCATACGGCCACTCACCTGCTGCAGGCGGCGTTGCGCCAGGTCTTGGGCAAGCATGTGGAACAGTCCGGTTCGGATGTGCGGCCAGGCAGTTTCCGGTTTGACTTCTCTCACTTTCAGGGCGTCACGCGCAGCGAGTTGGATCGCATTGAAGACCTGGTGAATGCCAAAATTCTGGAGAATATTCCCGTGGATGTCTTGAATCTCGGGTTGGACGAGGCCAAGGCGCGCGGCGCAATGGCCCTGTTTGGTGAAAAATACGGGGATCGGGTGCGCATGATCCAGGTGGGCGAATACTCGCGTGAGCTTTGCGGCGGTACGCATGTACGCGCGACCGGCGACATTGGCATGGTGCGCGTGGTAAGCGAGAGCAGTGTTTCGGCCGGAGTGCGGCGCATTGAAGCCGTGGCCGGAGAGGGCGCCTTCCGCATGGCCAAGCGTGAGCAGCGAGTGATTGGGGATATTTGCGAGCTCGTGCACGCCGGAACCGAGGATGTGGCCGCGCGTGTGGAAAAAATGGCCGCCCGCGTTAAGGATTTGGAAAAGCAGTTGGAAAAATTAAAAATGAAACAAGCCACCGGCGGTATGGACGATCTTCTCGCCCAGGCGCAGACCCATAAGGGCGTCAAGTTGGTGGTGGCCGATATGCCCGGACTCAATGCCGCGGCCTTGCGGGCGGCCTCGGATACCCTGAAACAGAAAATGGGTTCCGGCGTAGTCGTCTTGGGCAGCGTGGAAGAGGGCAAGCTGGCGTTGATTGCCTCGGTGACGCCTGACTTGGCGGGCACCAAGGTGCATGCGGGCAAGTTGGTGGGAGAGATCGCCAAGCTGGTTGACGGCTCGGGCGGAGGACGTCCGGATTTTGCCCAAGCCGGAGGTAAGGCCCCGGAGAAATTGGCCGAAGCTTTGAAACGGGTGTCAGAGATATTCAACGGTATGGTGAAGGAGTAGGGGCGAAGCACCCCAACTGAGATAGGAAGGAACAGCGGACGGAAGTCCGCGTCAGGGAAGCTTGTGGTTTCCCTGAAAGATCTACTTCCGAGGAGGTACGACGATGGATGTCTTCAAGAAAGCGTTTTTGGCGGGATTGGGTGCA
>CAZSAP010000041.1:0-5286 GCA_964604705.1 uncultured bacterium | reverse complement strand
ATAGCCTTGAAACAGGTTGTCCACACGGACGGGCGACGGGCAGGGAAAGTGTTTTCCATCGTTGAATGGTGCGCCAGGCCCAGGCCTTGAATGCGACAATCTGCCAGACTGTGCGGGCGTATAGGTTCATGTCTGGCCCTCCATCGCTTCACGCATCGCGTGAAGGTCCGCAACGTGGAAGGGCCATTGCTGATCCCGCCGGACGGACAGCCCGCGCCGATGGATTTCCAGGCGGCGGGAGCGTGGTTGCTGGCAGTACCAATCACACAGGACTTTCTCTTGCTCGGGTGTGAAGGTGGGCACAGCGTTCAGCAGGTCAATCAAGGCGTCCTTGCTCTGGCGCATAGCGTCCAGCAGGCCCGGGGGCGGTTCGGTGGCTCCCTGAAGGTGTAGGCGTCCATCAATCACGGTGGGGACTATCTCCAAGCGGTACAGCTTTTCGAGTATGTCGCGCGGGGTCATATTGTGGCCTCCCATAGTGGCAGTTTTTCGACGGGTTCGGACGGCTCGCCGGACAGCTCGGACAGTTCGGACACCATTTCAGAAACTTTCTCTAGCTTTCTCCTCATGGAAAAAGTTTGTAAAGTGCTGTCCGGTCTGTCCGGTCCGTCCGGTGGAATTGAAAAAGCCCCGCTTTTCCAGTCATTTTTGAGTTCAACGCCAGCCCAGCCCCGCGCCTCAAACCGCTTGCATCCGGCACAATCGCGCCCCCGTAAACGCTCCTGGAGCCTCTTGGGTGAAACCCGGTAGCGCTCTGCGGTGCCATTCTCTGCCGCGTGGTCACAGTACGCGCTCCACAGGTCTGCCCAGGGCGTCCATGCGGCGTGGTTGTCAAAGGTTAAGCAGTCGTCAAAGAACGCGGCCAGGGGGTCGGATTCTTGGCGATAAGCGGCGGTGCTACGCTCCACAGCGGGGGGCACCTTCAGCCCGTCCCGTTGCCACAGCAGACAGCCTTCCACCGCCCATGCCAGGACAGCAGGCAAACCCCCGGACGGATCGCGCAGGTATGGCTTCAAGGTCTTGTCTCGGCGCTCGGGGGGCACTGTTTTTTCAAATCCTATGCGCAGGATTCTTCGCCAGATTGCCCCATCATCGGCGGAAACCTTGGGGCAATGATTCAGCGCCAGCCATAGCTTAAACTGCGGCTTGTATTCAAAAGTGTCGGCGTATAGGTGCCGGGCAACGATAGATTCCCCGCCAGTCAGATTTTTCGCCAAGGCTTCGGCAATCTCGCGCCCTTGTTCCATTTCGCTTCCAGCGGCCAGGCGTGCCCCAGCAAGGGCGGCAAGTTCCGGCGTAGCATTTCCAGCGTTCCCGCTATCCCGTTTTTTAGTCAATAAATCGGTTTGGATTGTGCGGGCATAGTCGCCCATCGCGGAGCGGATGGACTCAAGAAAAGTGGTTTTGCCAGACGCTTCCGGCCCGTACACAAGGAAAAGTTTTTCTTCGCTGGTGTCGCCGGTCAGCGTGTAGCCCGTTCCCCTTTGCAGAAACTCGCACAAGGCGGCATCGCCCCCGGTCGCGTCATTCAAAAATCCAGTCCATCGCGGATCGGTCCGGCCAGGGTAGAATCCAACCGGCGCAAGTTTTGTAAGCAGGTCCGCTCTGTCATGCGGGCGAAGTGTGCCGGTCTGTAAATCAATGGTGCCGTTTGCGGCATTGAAAAGCCACGGGTTAGAATCCCAAGCGCTCGCATCAACCGCAATGCCAGGCTGTGCTTTTGCAACGTCCAGTAATGCGGCCAGTCGCTCACGGCTTTCGGATTTGACGGCCCATGAAAAAAGCAACGCGCCCAAATCCTTACCTTGCCCATCTCCAGCAGGGGCTACAGCGGCTTCCCGCCGTATGGAACGAACCGTTGCGGCGGCAAGCGCAGAAGCCCGCAGACCGGAATCCGTTGCCCACCGCTTGCCATCCCAGAAACGCCACGTTCTGCGGGCGGTATCCCATCGAATTTCCTCGCGGTGTAAATGGGCGAAGCGCTCTGCATTGCCCAGATCGGTCATGCTATACGGCTTTCCAGCTTTCGCGGCTTCAAGGGGTCCGGCATCGCCGGGCATCGCCGTGGTTTCGCTCATGGTCCGGCGCTCGGGGCTGTACACGTCCCCGGAGTCAATCGCGGCCCATGTGCTTTCCCTGTAGTCGTCACGCTCGAACTTGTGGCGCATCAAGCCCGATCCTTCAAACAGGGCGAAGGCTCTCGCCTTGTCCCCGCCTGTCCAAAATCGCAACATACCAAGCAGGGCGGCATCTGCTTCACTTTGCGACGGATACCGGCCTTCCCAATCCCCGCCCCATAACGCGGAAAACTCGCCTCCGTTCTTGGCGGTGCTGGCCCGCTCGATTAAATCGCGGTCGCCCAGCTCTGCGGGGCGGGCGGCGGTGCTGGGGGTGGTCTTTTGCTTGGGCGGGAAAAGTTCGGCCAGCAGGGCATCCACTTGCGCTTGTCGCGGTTCGATTGTCGCCGGGGTGCCCGGCCAGCGGTCGCCGGTCATGACGAAAAAACGGCCCGTACAGTAAAGCTCGACGGGCTCCTTGCGGCGGCCTTTTCCATCGGGCAAGCTGGCCCTGCACAGCAGGTGCAATCCGGTCCCGCTCTGGCTCCGTTCAGCGTAGGTGTCCAGATTTTCCACAATCGCGGCGGCGGCGGTGTCCAGATTCCCGGCCTCATCAATGACGTGATCCAAGTCAATGCCCATGACTCCATCCCCATTGAACACGAAGCCCAGCCCCGCCAGCGCAGAATCCTTCTTTAATCGCCCTTCCGCTTCGGCCAGCGTGCCCCAGGTGCTGGGGTCATCGGTAGCGGCGTTGCTTCCCGTGTGCGGGTCAACCGGGATTTTAGTCGCCCGTCCATCGCGCATGACTTTGCGCCAGCAGACCCAGCGGGGCATGGTGCGAAGCTCTGCTGGAATGTTGTCAAAGGATCCACCATCCGCGCCCGGTGCTGTCAGCCCGGCAACATCCGGGGCGGTGGCGGAAATCGTGGTGGGCTGAGCGGTGGTCATGTCAGCACACCGTTGATTTTTCAACATGCTTCTCGATGTACGCCAGGACGGACGGCAACCAAACAAGCCGGACGCCCGTCACGTTGCCCGGCTTCTTGAGGGAGGCGGATTTGATTTTCCCCTCCTTGATAAGCTGATAAAAATGCGGGCGCGTAAGACCTACTTCAGGACTTCGCCCCCTGGTCGGTATCCGAATCCATCGTTCCACGTTTTGCATCCTACTCTCCTGTGTTAAAAAACTCCTTTGCTACACGGGCAACTTACAACGCGGTTTTTTCTGAATAAGCGCTTTGCAAACAGAACACCCAGCAGGAGCAACGACAGGTAAAGCAAACGACAAAAAAACGGCCAGCGTTTTAGGCTGGCCGTCTTTTATGTGAGCAAATGCCGAAATAAATAAGCAAAAACTATTTGACGACTTTTCGTTTTTTACGCTTTTTCACGGCATTGACACGGTTTTTTCTCCCCGTTTCAGCCTTGATTCTGTTGCGTACTTCCAGCAGTTGCTTAATCTTGAACGGACTGAATCCATCGACGCGGTGCAAGTCCATCATGCGATTTATTGCGGCCTCGGTCATAGGCTTCCCCGTTGCGGAATCATTCAGTGTTGAGTAGTACTTGAGTACGCTTCGCACACTACCAATGTAATTGGGGTTTTCACCTGCTCCACCGGGCGTAGTTGCCACATCAAAAGGAATGCATTTGTTAGAGATTGCACGCTTGATGCTGTCCAGTGAAGCGCCATTGAGAAACACATCCACTGCCTCATGGTCTTCTTCTATTGTCGCGGCATAGGCAAGCGCCCGTTGCGCCCGGATGTGTATGCGCAGGGCGTCTTCTATGCCCTGTTGGTCCGTGCGGCCCGCACTAGCGGCCAACATTGCGATTTCGTAAGCGGTGGTTGTGGTCTGCATATTATTCCTCCTTTTTGCTTGTGGATTCTTCGATACTCGGCAACGCACTAGCGGCCCGTCGTTTTGCGTCCATATCAATGCTGGTATACAGCCTAGACATTTCGGCGGAATCATGTCCGATGTAGTCTTGGACAACAGCCGCAGGGATTCCCGCGTTTTTCATAAGGCTTGTAGCTGTATGCCTGAAGCTGTGAAACGTTATTGGATTCCGTTGTTTGCGTCCGTCCCGTCCAGGTCCGTCCGCTTGCTTCTTGTGCGTTTTTGCCTCCCGTAGTCCAGCGGCGGAAAGTATGGCGGCGAATTGAACGGACAGGGTAGCGGACTTGCCTGTTTTGCTTACAGTATCAGCCGCGTGCGGATGGATGTAGGCGGTGGGGTCATCTCCGGCGGGAAGGGTCAATAAATGGTCCCGTAAAGGTGCCGGAATGGGTAGCTCCTGAAAGCGGCCTGTTTTGCGGGTCGTAAATTTCACTATGTCGTTGAAAAGGTCAATTTGCGCCCATGTCAACATCGCAACATCGCCAAGGCGTTGCCCCGTGTATAGAGCAACCTTGCACATGGAGCGCCACTCATCATTGCAAACGGCCAATACTGCCTTGATCTCTGGAAGCGTAAACGGCCTGGCCCCCTCTTTCTTGTCGGAGTTTTGCCTTACCGCTCCCTTGACGAATTCGACGGGGTTCTCCGTTATGATCCGTTCCCGGCGTGCATCCTTAAAAAATGTCCTCAATGCCTTGATGTTGTGGTTTACCGTTTTGACACCGACATCCTTTATCCGGGCATCCTTCCACTCCTCCACATGGCGCTGTTCAATGCTGTGCATCGGCATGTTTGCCCTCTCGCCCATGTGGTCAATGAACCGATTCACAATACTTCGATAAAAATCCGCCGTTGCCTCCTGCACCTCATTTGCCTTGCGGGTAAGCCACGCCTCCGCATATTCCTTCAGGCTGTAACGTGGTGCGCTCTCCCCGGTTATCTGCCGGTACATCTCGAATGCAACATCAAGCACTTGTGACGCTGTTGATTTTTCTTTCCAAGGCTTTTCCCATGCCTCCGCAATCTTGCGAGCCTCGATCTTGTTGCGTGTCCCCGTGCTTTTTTGCCTACGCTTGCCCGTCGGGTCATAGAACCCGGCAACCCATACGCGGCGCCCTGGAATCCGTCTTAAAAATGCCATAAAATCACCTCATAACTAATGGTTCGATTCCCCACGTTACAGCGGTTGTTACAGCGTGTCAATGCGTTAATGGCGTTTTTTAGTGTTCGTTTTCCTAGGAAATACGTGTTTTTTGTGGCTTTCAACAAAACGGGGGTTCAATTCCCCCCGCCTCCACCAGTGTTTCCGATGAGGGCGCCCGCCG
>CAZSAP010000040.1:0-5450 GCA_964604705.1 uncultured bacterium | reverse complement strand
AGAGCGATTTGACGCGATTTGCCCCGGCGTAATTAACCGGGGAAGCCGTAGGCGGTTGGTGCCCTATACACCGCCGCCCGCGCATTATAGGAGCGCGAGCAATGAACGAAGAAGAACATGCAGAGATGATGCGCAATCGCGCCGCCCTCGAAAAAACAAATCGCTGGCTTCACAAAGAACTTGCCCCCGATGCACGCAAACGGGCCAAGCAAGCGCGTGATTATCTTGACCGCGTAAAGACACCGTACGAAGCCCAGTTGACCATCTTGCAAGGTGACGTTCACATCTCGCCATTCACCCCGAAAACGTATGTCCCCATTGAACAACTCATACAAGCGGGCTTTGGGCAAGAACCCTATCCCGAAGGCTTCACCGCAGACGACGCAGAACGGCTTATCACGCCTGAATGGAAGCGCCGAGACAATGAAGCGGAAAAGAAAGTCCTGATGTTGCTGGCTGATCGGCGCATTGAGCAGGAAGCCAACCGGGCCGCCAAGGCAGAAGCCAAGGCGCAGGACATCGGACGACTTGAGCGCAAATTCGAAGAAGGACTGAAGCGGATAGAGAAACAAACAAATGAACCCGGTATACACTTGATAGACTACGAAAAGGACCAAGATATCGTTGAATACGAGGACAAGAACAATGACAAGCAAAAGTACAATTTCAAAGGACCTCTCCGGCGACGGTTTTTTGAAGCACTTAAAAAAGCGCCCAAACACACACGTACCGACACTCAATTGAAGAAAGAAATACGACCAAATTTCAGCGAGGGCGTAACATGGAAAAAGCTGTTTCACCGCACAAAAGACGGGGAACGCTTTTGGGATGACGCAATCGAACATCGAGCACGTAGCCACACCTACAAGCTGAAAATATAGACTTGCTATGCCGATTTGACAGGAAAGCAAAAAACACCACCCCGCCCAATATCCACGGGCCTGCAACGCATTTTTACGCCGTTTCAAAAAAGCCGATTTGCCCGGTTTTGATACCGATTTACCCCCCTTTTCATACCGATTTCCCTTGCTGGCCGTTTGATACCCCTTGAGCACGCAAAACGAAAGGAGCGTGTTCTATGAGTAACAGCGGAAACCTGCAATTAGCCCGAATGGCAATCGCCGGGCTCAACAAACGAGATCGTCTAATTCTGGCCGCCGAAGTCGGAGGGACGACGAGCGCCACCCCCGCCGAATCAATAAACCGCGTGCTTCGCCGCCGAGAGGCCGCCGACCGGTTTGGGGTTAGCCTGCGAACTGTGGACGAGTGGACACGGCAGGGCATTTTGAAAAAAATTTATCTGCCCGGCAGAAAACGGGGCGCGGGATTCCGACTTGCCGACATCGAGGCATTAATTTGAGGAGGCCTGCAATGAACACCACAACCCCAAAGACCCGTTTCGAGCCTTCCACCAACGCCAAACGCTCCCGGATTCTCACGGCTGTAGCGCAGGACCGTCCGCGCGACTTGGCGGTTTTTAGACGTGCTTTCAGCGGCACCAGCAAGGCGAATGGGATCAAAGCCAAGTGTTTGGAGTGCGTTTGGCTCGATCACGCCGCGATTGCAGAATGCACAGCAACCGAATGCCCTTTGCATCCCTACCGTCCGTTTCAGAAAAAGGGGGAAACGTGAAAGTCTTTTGCCACCGGTGCCAGCGGGACACCCCGACAGTTTACTTGCCCTTATCGTCTGGCCACTATGGAAACTGCTGTTCCGCCTGCCGGGCCACACGCAAAGGGCAACCGTATATTTCAAAAACCGATTATCAACAATATCTTGCCAATGCCCAACAGGGCCGAGGGCTTTTCCATGTCACAAAATGACCCGTATTTTCAATTCCCGTTATCCTGCTTGGCGTTTGGGAAAGACCCGATTGAACGCCTGCGTCACATCGTCAATTTCTGCTGTGCCACCGTTGGCACTCAAAAATCGGCGGCAATGACCATTCAAGAAATGACGGAGCTGGTCAACGCCATGCCAGAAGATGACCAACCGAGCGGGATTCGCATGAACAGTCGCGACTCGATGGCCGTGGTCATCGGAATGCTCGCGCTCCGTATTCGGCAAGGGAACGTTGAGACGGTGCAAGATCAGCATGATCTTCTTTTGAGTTTCTGCAACAATATGGCGTCGCGGCATGGCGCTTCACCATTGGTCCGTATTCGCAATGACCTTGTTTGGGATGCCATTCATGGGCGGCTACCATATCGTTCCTTTGCCGTTCTTTGTGCGGTTTACTGTGTGATCGGGCGTAACGCATGGCCCGTTCGGATCACAAGAGACAGGATCATTGCCGGGGCGCTGGGCTACAAAACACCACGGATGTTGACGGATGCCGTGCTGAAGAAACGGCAGGACGGCGCGTGCCTCCTGACGGTCAACCAAGTGCGCTACACCCTCGACAAATTGGAAGGAGCCAGCCTCTTTGTTCGTGTGCAACTCTCACCACGGCGCGTCTATTTTTCCAATCGTATGACACGGGAAGAGATGGCGGATGCACTGTTCAAAAAC
This sequence comes from uncultured bacterium, assembly GCA_964604705.1. Classification (GTDB taxonomy): domain Bacteria; phylum Oederibacteriota; class JAAXVQ01; order JAAXVQ01; family JAAXVQ01; genus JAAXVQ01. The sequence continues at coordinate 2,939 of CAZSAP010000040.1, read as the reverse complement.
GCCACGAATCGCAAGATCAAGCTGGCAACACACCGAAAAGGCGACCGCGAATTGCAGGCAAGAATCAAAAACGCTATAATAGCGGTGAATCCACAGATGAGGGCACCAGCCTTTCAGCACGAAGACGCCACTGAATCACCAAAGAGTCACCATGAAGTCACCACTATAATATAATCTTCTCTTACAGAATCTTCTCTTAAAAAAACGAATATCATAACGCCTCCGGCAGATAGTGTTTATTCTGAAGCTATTTCAGAGCAGGAGAACACATGAACATGAGCGTCGTCATTGACAGCAGAGAGCAACGCCCTTTGACCTTCCCTCCGAAGGTTCAGACTATTACGGGAACCCAAGGCATGGAGGACACGCCATGAACACCACCACCCGACACACCCCGCCCCCGGCGGGAGGGGGCCGAATGAGGACGCCAAGCGCCATGTATAATATGCTCCGAACTTTTCATCATTTCTTGAAACTGTAACACGCTTTGAAACAACCATGAACTACACCAGCGCCGAAAAACGAAAAAGCCGAAGAATAACCATCCGCCTGTCCGAAGCCACCTACGATTTTTTGCTCGAAATGGGCCATAAAACGCTATCGGAGACCATCCGGCGATGTATTGCACTCACAAAATCGGTGAGGGATACAAACCCAATTTCAGAGTGTCAGAGATGAAAAAGCAACCTGTTATTGCAGACTGTCCGACACGAGCTTAACGCATGTTTCCCTTTATATAAATGACGCCGATTTCTGGTGCTAGAAACTGACCGCTTGACCGCATCCCCAGCTTATGCAGAATCCATTTTGAAGGGAGGACCGTCTTATGGAAAATCCGATAAGCACTAATATTCGTGAGCGTGTCTACCAAGCGCGAGTCCGGGCTTTGGAAGCTGAGTTGGGATTAGAAAAGGGCAAAGTCGCAAACTTGGAAGCGCAGTTAATTACGGAGAAGGATCGGTCGCACAAACTAGCCGAGGAAGTGAAATATCACGCCGCTCGAAGCGTTGACGTGTATCTCGAAAAGGCAAAACCCATAACTGATGCGTGGTTGAAGAATAAGAAGTACGATGGGATACGCGCCGAAGACGAAAAACACGGAAAAGACCTTCTCAAGAAATACAAAATTAAGCTGGAGTCTCCCGTTCCCGAACAGGTGGCAAAATGACCGAGGACATAAAGGCGCGAATCATGCTGGCGGCTCACGACATGATTGCCACCGACAGCTCTGGCGGTTTGTTCGACGTAAAGGCCACCGGAACCCTTCAAAACGGCTGGACAAAGCTCGTTCAGAACACTTTTGGCAAGGACGCAGCCGAAGTCGCAGAGCTTCAAGAAATGTGGACCGCCGCGCAGTTTGCCGTGGCCGTGGAAGTGTCCGATACCGCCATGATGGACGCCCTCGCCGAAGCCTTGGCGACCGGCAAGCCCATGAAGCCGAGCGAGCGCACGCTCGTTTCCGACCTGCAATCAGGCGAAGGCGAGGGAGAGGCAGGGGGCAAGAACGGGCATTAGGGAAGACTTATCCGAAGATTCACGCGGTAAGAAAACCGACCAGGCCGCCCGCGCCGTGAGGGTGTCGGGCAGAACCGTATAGGATGCCGTTTACGACACCATCCGCCCGAAAAATATCAAAATCACCAATAATTCCGGTTGGCATTGTTTTTCTGATTCTGAAGCCTGTCTTCCGCGTCCTGCTTGGCATTCCGAGCTTGTCCCGCGTCATGTTCTGCCGCTCTGGCCCGCTCCTCAGCTTGTTCCGCGTCATATTCTGCCGCTCTGGCCCGCTCCTCAGCTTGTGCCGCAAAAGATTCTGCCGCTCTGGCCCGCTCCTCAGCTTGTGCCGCAGAAGATTCTGCAGTGCGAATTCTGCGCTCCGTCTCTCGCTCTTTCTCCAATTCTCTGGCTTGTTCAGGGTGCATTGCGGCCCATGCCCGATAAGCACGTGCATCTTCTCTTTCAATAACCTCTTGGACCTTATCGATCAATTGTTCTGCATTATTTAGATATTTTTCAAAGTGCTCACTGGCTTCTCGTCTGGTCTTTGTTGTGCGCGAGTCCAGATTGCGCCAAAATCTTGCGTTTTCTGGCTTCGCCATTTCTGCAAGTATCTTGCGAGCCTTGCTGATGTTGGGATCATCGATATTATATTTTTCGTTGAGATATTTCTCCTGCGCGGTTGCCACGCTTAACAGCTCGTCTCTGTATGCTTCTCTGAAAACGACCTCGTCAACGTGACCATTGTTGCGGAACCTCATACAATCTCTGATGTTGTCACGTAATTTTGAGTATTCAAACTTCTCAGCCATACATATTGCGGTGCACAGTATGAGAAATATACCAGTGGCGATTACCTTCATGTTTCCCCCTTCGTCCTGCGACAAACTTCCTTGACGACGTTGGTACTATATCACCCCACGCCTGCAACGACAAGAAGGGGAAAGCACCTGTCGGCACTTGGGCATTGAGAGAGAGCCGCACTTTGCTGAAGAGGCGAAGAAAAAGGCAGATACGAAAACCGATTGATTCTGTGGTGGAAAATGTCCCACAACAGATATCCCGTGACGTGGCCGCGAAGGCGGTGGGAGTATCCGGCAACCGCACGCTATAAGCCCGGCTTGCCGTAGGAACGGCGATCATGCCCCGGTCCGACCTAAACCACGCCCCAAACATCCGGCGTTTCCTAGAGACAACTACGCACAGATTACACACACTTTTGCCGGGCCGAGACTTCCTTGAAAAACCGACTGTGCGTATATTGTGCGTAGTGTAACCCCGATTTTAGCAGTTTCATGAAAAAGCGGGGAAGGGCGAAAAAGAGAGAAACGCGAAAAGGGCAACATTCACAACAACCGCATAAATAAAGGGTAAAAACGCTGTTTTGCCGCGAAAAACAAGGGGGAAAAGTGGTGGGCCCTGCAGGGCTCGAACCTGCGACC
>CAZSAP010000039.1:0-6615 GCA_964604705.1 uncultured bacterium | reverse complement strand
AAATGACTGTCGCTTGGCTTGCCAAGGCACAGAACTCGGCTTACAGGGCTACTCCATTTAAACATCGTGCAGCCTGGCACCAGGGTACGAAAGACGCTTGCCTCAAGTGAGGCGCGCTCAGAGCGGACATCTGTTGGGATAGACAGATGTCCTCAATGCTTTTGCTCCCTGGGACCAGGCTGACTCTTACAAGGCGAGTAGGGGTAGCGGTTCTGGGGAAGCATGTTTGAGATTGTTTAATTTCATCGGAGGCAGGGTATGATTATTGTTATGAAACCGGGGATTCCCCCCAAGCAAATCAAAGAAGTCATGGATCGCATTAAGAAGATGAAGTTGGAACCGCATCTTTTAAAAGGTACGGAACGCAATGTCATTGCGGTCATCGGCGATGAGCGCAACTTGCAGCGCCAGCCGCTGGAAGCCATTCCGGGCATTGAGACCGTTATGCCTGTGCTCAAGCCTTATAAATTGGCGAGTCGCGAGAGCAAGCAAGAAAACACAATCATTAAAACCGGACCGTTTGCCATTGGCGGGAACAAGTTGGCGATTATTGCCGGACCGTGCACCGTGGAAAATCAAGCCATGATCTTGCAGACCGGGAAGAGCGTCAAGGCCAGCGGGGCCACGGGATTGCGCGGCGGTGCGTTTAAGCCCCGCACCAGCCCGTATGCCTTCCAAGGGCTCAAGGGTGAAGGGTTGAAGTTGTTGGCGGACACACGCAAGAAGACCGGATTGCCCATCATCACCGAAGTATTGGATCCGCGCGACGTGGCGGCTGTCTCCAAGTACGCAGACATCTTGCAGATCGGTACGCGGAACATGCAGAACTTTGAATTGTTGAAAATGGTGGGGAAGCAGCCGAAACCGGTCTTGCTTAAGCGCGGCATGTCGGCTGGCGTCGAAGAGTGGCTCATGTCCGCGGAGTACATCATGGCGCAGGGCAACTATCAGGTTATTTTATGCGAACGCGGCATCCGTACGTTTAACGACTATGCGCGCAACACGCTGGACTTGACGGTCATACCGGCGTTGAAGGAACGCACGCATTTGCCGATTGTGGTTGATCCTTCGCACGGTACAGGCAAACGCAGTTACGTAGCGCCGATGGCCAAGGCGGCTATTGCCGCCGGAGCCGACGGGTTGTTGTTGGAAGTGCACCCCCATCCGGACCGCGCCATGATCGACGGACACCAGTCGCTCTCGCTGGAAGAATTCGCACAGCTGATGAAGGAATTGGCGCCCGTGGCGGCGGCGGTGGGACGCGAACTATAAAACCTTGATTATTGGTTTTGCCCAAAGCTGAAGTTTGGAAGAATTCGCGCAACTGATAAAGGAATTGGTAGTGGTGTTCAAGGTAGTGGGCCGGATAATATAAGGGTGAATTAAAACGTGAATTTTATGATTTCAGGGTGTAAACTAAACACTCAATTTGTGAAAGGGATTTATTATTATGGGGCTTGAACTACTACCAGAGTTTATTACATCTAATTTTGAAGCCCATGAATGGAAACATGCGTGTGCGATTTTACACCGTGATTTTAATAGAGAGTGGAAAGATATAATTGACGTATTAACAAATTTTAGGTTTCGGAAGAGTTGGATTGTAGAGGGTGGGGGAAGGAAATCACGGGTTGCCGAAGCAATTGATAGGGAGTTTAATCAGCGTGGTTGGGTAGAAAAAGATTTTTCGACTAAGATCGTTGTCGATGAAGATGAAATGAATTCACCGACGCATAAAGTGGATTGTTATAAAAACAAAATTGCTTTAGAAATTGAATGGAATAATAAAGATCCGTTTTTTGATAGAGATTTAAATAATTTTCGTCTGTTGTTTGATTTAAGAGCTATTAGTGTTGGCGTTATTATTACTCGAAAAGATGAACTTCAGGAAATATTTAAAAAATATAAATTAGGTTCGAAGTACGGGGCATCTACAACACATATGTCGAAGTTGCTTCCTCGCATAGAAGGTGGAAGTGGTGGCGGATGTCCGATTTTGGTATTTGGAATATCTCGGCAATTATTTCTTGAAGGTGAGTGAATTAAAATGGAAACAATAAATGCGGCGGAAGATTTTCAGAAACAAGTTAAGAAGACCTTTCGGACTATTTTAGCGGATCCACCTTGGCGGTTCATGAATAGAACTGGGAAAATGGCACCGGAGCATAAGAGACTGCTTCGATATCCAACATTGACCTTGAAAGAAATCTGTGAGATTCCAGTCGCTTCCGTTGCAGATAATCAAAGTCATTTATACTTATGGGTTCCTAATGCTTTATTGGCGGAAGGGATGGAAGTCATGAAGGCATGGGGGTTTACGTATAAGACAAATTTGATTTGGCTAAAAACGCGAAAAGATGGAGGCCCTGATGGGCGTGGTGTGGGTTTCTACTTTCGCAATACTACCGAAATCATTCTTTTTGGGATAAAGGGACGAAGTAGAACGCTAGCACCAGGGCGTAGTCAAGTAAATGTGATATGTAAGCAAAAGCGTGAACATTCACGGAAACCGGATGAAGTATATGATGTTATTGAAAAATGTAGCCCTGGGCCTTACTTAGAGTTATTTGCTCGCGGAAAAAGAAATAAGTGGGAACAATGGGGGAATCAAGTAGAAGAGTATCAGCCTACATGGTCAACATATGCTAACCACTCGCAAGCTGAACCAAATAAAGAAAAGAAAAATACGCCTAACCGGCAGAGAGAGATGGACGGCTTGACTCCTTTAGTAAGAACGTTAAAAACAGCTTAAGTTGTATTGGAAAACTTTTTAAACAAAACGCCTCCAGTTGGGAGGCGTTTTGTTTAAAAATGGCCAGACGTTTGAGTTTGTACTTCATTTTTGCATAGTGTAAGATAAACTTACTTTTTCCGGTAGGAGCGGGACATGCCGCGCATTACGGAGATTAAAGAACAAATGAAGCACAAGCACCGTCGATCGATCTATATTGACGGCGAGTTTTTGTGTGGAGTCTCGGACGAAGCGGTGCTGCGTTTGGGGCTTAAACCCGGGCGTGAACTCACGGATATGGAAATTGCCCGCCTGCAAACGCAGGAGATAGATATTCAGGTGCGCGAACAGGCGTTGCGTTGGCTGGACCGTCGGGCGTATGCGCGTGGGGAACTCAACCGTCGACTTCAGCAAAAGCAGTTTCCCGCAGACGCCATTGCGCGCGTGCTGGATCGCTTGGAGAGCGCCGGCGTGCTCAACGATGAGCAATTTGCCCACGAGTGGATTCGCGAACGTACACGTGCTGGACAAATGGGCGGACGCCGGGTGCGGATGGAATTGCGCCAAAAGGGTGTCTCCGATGAGGTCATCGAAAAAGTATGGTCTGTGGACGGGGATGCGGATGAAGAGCTTTCGTGCGAAGACCTGGCCAAACGCAAGTGGCGCTCGTATCGGAACGTGGAACATGATGTGGCCAAGCGCAGGTTGGCGGGGTTTTTAACTCGGCGTGGGTTTGATGTGGACGATGTGATCCGCGTGGTGGCACGGGTAGCGGCGGAGAAGGAAGACGAAGTCTAGCATCACACCGTACATGGCTGTCGTTCACTTTCGCCCTAGTCAGCGAAGAAAAAGAATGTTTTGATTATTCCCCTCCCCAGGATGTGGAGGGAGGGGTGAGGGGAGGGGGTATTTGTCCTCACGGGTGCAGCGGTCCCCCTCACCTGCCGCCGTAACAACGGCGTCGTCCTCTCCCTCAAGGGGAGAGGAATCAATATAGGAATACTGGTTTTATACTAATGGTCATTTTGACTTTTCAATGTATGGAGGAAGCGCATGAGCATGACGAGCAGTGAGATTCGTAAAAAATATCTGGAGTTTTTTAAAGGCCACGGGCATACCGTGGTGGCCAGCGCCAGCTTGATTCCGGACGATCCTACCGTGTTGTTCTCGGTCGCGGGCATGGTTCAGTTCAAGCCCTATTTTCTAGGAACCGTTCCCAAGCCCTTCACGCGTGCGGCCACGTCGCAGAAGTGTCTGCGAACCAATGATATTGATAACGTCGGGTATACGGCCCGTCACCATACGTTTTTTGAAATGCTGGGGAACTTCTCCTTTGGCGATTACTTTAAGGAAGAGGCCATTGCTTGGAGTTGGGATTTTCTCGTAAACGTGTGCGGCCTGGATACCTCCAAGTTATGGATTACGGTTTACAAAGACGACGACGAAGCGCTTAACATTTGGAAGAACAAGATCGGGGTTTCCGAGCAGCGGATCATCCGCATGGGTGAAGACACCAATTTTTGGACCATGGGTGAGACCGGTCCGTGCGGTCCGTGCAGCGAGATCCTTTTTGATACCGGGCGCAAACCCGGGCAGCCTGAGACCCGCCCGGAAGACGACGGCGAGCGTTACTTGGAAGTCTGGAACCTGGTCTTCACACAGTTTGATCGGCAAGCTGACGGGACCCTCCTCCCCTTGCCCGCGCCGAACATTGATACGGGTATGGGTTTGGAACGTTTGGCGGCCGTGCTCCAAGGGGTGCCCACAAACTTTGATACGGATCTGTTCCAGCCGCTGATTCAAGCCGTAGCCAAGGAAACCAAGGTGCGGTACGGCCAGGAAGTTAAAAGCGATTGCTCCATGAAGGTCATTGCCGATCATGTACGCGCCTCGACTTTTTTGATTTTTGACGGCATTCTGCCGGGAAACGAAGGGCGCGGTTATGTTTTGCGACGCATCATGCGCCGGGCGTTGCGTCACGGCAAGCTCTTGGGTTTGAACGATCCTTTCCTGCACAAGTTGGTTCCGCATGTGGTTCAAATGATGGCCGATGCGTATCCGGAGTTGGGTGAGCGCCAGGATCACATTGCTTCTGTCATTAAAAGCGAGGAAGAGCGTTTCCAAAACACGTTGGACTCAGGTCTAGTGATTTTAAACGACATGATTGCGGAAATGAAAAAGAAGAATCAAACCGTGCTCAGTGGGGCGCAGAGTTTCCAACTCTACGATACCTACGGTTTTCCGTTGGATCTGACACGGGAAATTGTGATTGAACATGCGTTCACGGTGGATGAGGCTGGATTTAAAGAAGCCATGGAAAAGCAACGTCAGCGGGCGCGTGCGGCCTGGATCGGGAGTGGGGAACGCGCGGCTTCGCCTTTGGTACGCGAGCTGGCCGGTAAATTGGGTGCAACGTCCTTTGTTGGTTACGATCATTTGCGGACAGAGTCGGAAGTGGTCGCCATTATTAAGGATGAAAAAGTGGTCACCGAAGCAGGCATTGGGGATGAAGTCCTGATTGTGTTGAACCAGACTCCGTTTTATGCGGAGTCCGGCGGGCAAGGGGCCGATCACGGAGAATTGACCGAAGCCGGTGTGAAAGTTGAGATTTCGGATGTCCAGAAGAGTCCTGAAGGTTTGTTTCTGCACATGGGTAAAATCCTGAGTGGTAAGGTCAAGCACGGGGAGAAGATTGTGGCGCAGGTTTTGACTGCCGAGCGTGCGGCTACGGCGCGCAATCATACAGCTACGCACCTGCTGCAGGCCGCGTTGCGCCAGGTCTTGGGCAAGCATGTGGAACAGTCGGGCTCGGATGTGCGTTCGGGCAGTTTCCGTTTTGACTTCACGCACTTTCAGGGCGTCACGCGTAGTGAGTTGGATCGTATTGAAGATATGGTAAACGCTAAGATTCTGGAGAATGTTCCTGTGGACGTGTTGGACCTTGGTTTGGAAGAGGCCAAGGCACGCGGCGCGATGGCGTTGTTCGGTGAAAAATACGGAGATCGAGTGCGCATGATCCAGGTGGGCGAGTACTCGCGTGAACTCTGCGGCGGTACACATGTGCGTGCCACGGGCGACATAGGCATGGTGCGTGTGGTAAGCGAGAGCAGTGTCTCGGCCGGCGTGCGGCGCATTGAAGCCGTGGCTGGAGGAGGCGCCTTCCGCGTCGCCAAGCGCGAGCAGCGCGTCATTGGAGATATCTGCGAGCTCGTGCACGCCGGAACCGATGAGGTTGCCGGACGTGTGGAAAAAATGGCGGCTCGCGTTAAGGATTTGGAAAAACAGTTGGAAAAATTAAAAATGAAACAAGCCACCGGCGGCATGGACGATTTGCTCGCCCAGGCGCAGACCCATAAGGGCATCAAGTTGGTGGTGGCCGATCTACCCGGACTCAACGCCGCGGCGTTACGCGCGGCCTCGGATACCTTGAAACAGAAAATGGGTTCCGGTGTGGTGGTCTTGGGCAGTGTGGAAGAGGGCAAGTTGGCGTTGATTGCCTCGGTGACGCCCGACTTGGCCGGCACCAAGGTGCATGCGGGTAAGTTGGTGGGAGAGATCGCTAAGTTGGTCGACGGCTCGGGTGGAGGACGTCCGGATTTTGCCCAAGCCGGTGGTAAGGCTCCGGAGAAATTAACCGAAGCTTTGAAAAAGGTCCCAGACATTTTTTCGGGGTTGCTTTCGTAGGGGCGACCGGCGGTCGCCCAAAAATGGAAAAATAATGGGCCAACGGTATTTGTTCATGAAGGATGATGGACAGCCGGTATTCGTTCGTTAAATTGAAACCGAATGCAGGGCGACCGCCGGTCGCCCCTACTAGATCTCATTTCCCAGGAGGTACGACGATGGATGTCTTCAAGAAAGCGTTTTTGGCGGGATTGGGTGCA
>CAZSAP010000038.1:0-7468 GCA_964604705.1 uncultured bacterium | reverse complement strand
GCTGTTTGCCTACACTCTGTTGCAGTATTCAAGCATTTTGCTTACCGTCAAAAGGACATATTCGATTCTTCCCATTTCCACAACAGACGTTACAACCGGAACGTCTCCAGGCCCCGGCGTACCGCCTGTGTTGCCGACGATAACCATAAGCGAGACCGGGGCAAGGACGGAGGTTGTTGAGCGGGCCGGGTATGACGAGTCGAGAGAGTGCCACTTTATTGACACCATCACCACCGTGTACGAAGGCATCACATTCCCTGAAGGCGGGATGCAGGAGCATCTTTTGGACACAACGACGTAAAAACATAAACAATCATGTCATTTTCTAATCCATTTTCGCACGAGTCAAAGCCAAGTTCCGAGTTTTTTTCTTTTGGCCCCGAAATTGCGCCAACAAAAAAGAGCGGAGGAGAAGATTCTCCAAGAACCTTTTTGACCCGCTCTCCGTCTACCGTAACGATTGACGATGGAAATGGGAACGAGACACAGCTCAAGGGCGTAATCACCACAGAATGGCGCATTGACGAAAGAGGGAATCGTCATGCGATGGGTTCATCCTTCAAGCCATACAGTTCAGAGAACAGCACCATTGGCGAGTTTCAGATCACCAATCAAAACAACCCGAAAGAATTGGTGCGCGGCGTTACGATTGACGACTCCACTGCCACGCTTGAAAAATTGCTGGGCGCAAGCAAGCCCAGCGAATCATCGCGGCGCATAAAGGGCGAGTCTCCGGCAGTACGCCGACAACGAAACCAAGAAGCGGTGAAATCCGCACGAGGCGGTCCGTCATACCTGAAAGAGCTTGAGCCAACAAACGGCTCTGCCGTAAGGCCCACGGCCACCACGGATGCCGCTACGTCCGATGCTGGCGGCGAGTCTTCTGGTTCTCCACCCGCCACGGCTTCTGACGAAGACCCGCAGGGCGTCGTGTGTACGGATGGGGACGAAGACCCCGGCTCTTCTGTCGAGCTTGCCCGCGCCGATCACGTTCACTCGCTTTCTGCCGAAGAGCTTGCAAAAATAATCAGCACAACCACTCCAGAAGTTGTGGCCATAGAGCAAACCGGAAATGTGGTGAACATAAACTCTACGGCACCCACCGGATCGGATGATGGCGGCGTCAATGTCGCAATATCAGATTCCGCAGGCAATGCCGGAGAAGGGAATGTATACTCAAGAGAAGGTCACTCCCACAACCTTCCCGAAGGAACCTTGTATTCGTTCATAGACGGAGCGGTGGAGGTAGAGTCTCCGCTAACAAAGACGGGCGGAGGTTCGGGAGCCCTTACCATTGGCGTGAACATAACGGCGCTGAAGCCGGAGTTGGATATACCAGAAGCCGGGACGGTGTTGCCCGTAGATGTAGACGGAGACGAAAAAGACGATGGGGCGTCAGACCTCTACTCAAAAGTAGATCACAAGCACAAGCTAAACCAGAACATTCTTGAACAACTCCACTCTCTCGAAATCGTTACAGACGCAAAAATAGAAGGCGTCAATTTGATTCTCACAAAGAAAACCATCACGATTGCAGACGGGAAAATAGTTGTTGGCGACGCCGTTGTGACCGAGGTTGCCATTGACGCCGAGGAATGTACGTGAGCAAGTTAAAGAGATATGAAAATGGCCCGCTAATGGCGAAAGACGGGAAGCTTATATCGAACTGCGATTGCTGTGAATGTTCGCAGTGGCAATCTTTTTGGCAATCCGAATGTCAAGAAGACGGCACCAGGGCTTGGGTTGAGGTTGAGTCTGAAAGAAAGTTGGGGCCATGCAACAAGGCCGAAATGTCCAAAAGATGTTGGCGCAATATCAGCGGAAATTATTGTTATCTATATGGGAACCACCAATACGGAACAAATCCACCGTATGATCTTCCCGGCGAAATAGTTTTTACGAACCCCGATGAAGGACTTGCCGCTTGCGCGAAAAGAAGGTGGGCGGCAGACTACTTTGTAAACAGGGTTTCTATTTCGCTTTGTGAGAGGGCCAAGTCGGGAGACCGTTACCAGCCATCTCCGCCCGATCTTCCAGACGAAGCCTGCTATGTGGCCTCTACGGAGTGCGACGGGGTTATTTACGGGCCAATTCACTACGCCGAAAACGTGCCGAACGACATTGACATGACGATTCTTCCAGCCGTTACGACGGAACTGTGCGACGCCTGCAATCCGCTTATCCTTAAACAAATAAGAAGGGATGCGTCGTTCATTTGCACAGGGCCAGAAATCGGAAACTGGACGTATTCAGATACGACAATCAACTGCCAAACCGGCATCCCAATAAATACGTGGATAAAAACCTCTGACGGCACGTTTCCGACTTATTACTGCTTGGGAGAGTGCGGATTGCTAGAAAGCGGGCCTCTTAAGCCCCCTGCACCACCGGCTTTGGCCGACCTGTCTTCAAGCTGTCCACCGGATGGGTGTACAATGCCCGACGCAATGCCGGTACACGATTGTTTTGCATATTCACAAAGCCGGATTTATTCGACCCCTGAAGCCAATGAAGGACTCTGGATATATGGAGCTTTTGCCGATGACTACCACGGAGACAATAGCGGCGCCTTTGACGTGTATCTTCAATACTGCAAGTGCGAGGGAAGTCAATTTGTCCCATTTGGAACCGAATATAAGACCACCGTACAAGGAAGCAACGCTTCGTGGACAAAACTTTTTAGGCTGTACTATATTGATTCTCACGCGATTTTTAACAGAAATATAATTTTTAGGATACGTGCGACGGGGACTGTTATCTGGAAGACGGACCCGGCCCCAAAATTCAAAGAATACAAATCGTGGCCATGGGGTCCATATAACAAATCTGAAGCAGGCTCCTGTGACGGCGTTCCGTGCGACACCTGCTATTATTTAGCCCTGAAGCTATCATGGTGAAAACAAGCATCAAAACGATCATAGACGCGTTCCGCCACTATCCAAGGGGAACGTGTGTAAAGATATTGGAACAAGGAGCGCGGTGCGACGACGATACTGTTGAGTTTTCGCCGCAGGTCTACAAAAAGCTTTGCGTAGAATATGGAGACACGTTTTCAGGTCTATCAGACAAAAAAGATGAAGCCTTTAACGAGGCCGGGCCAACCATCGGCGAAATGGTCGTTACCTTTGCGGGGGCAGTCTCAACATGGGCAAAGGCCGGATTCCCGATTGTTGAGAGCGAAGAGTTTGAGCGTAGGCTTTCCGTTTGCCGTGGGTGTGAGTATTTTGACGAAAAGGCCCGTTTTGGAGCCGGGAAATGCAAGGCTCACGGATGCGGCTGTACGACGCTAAAACTTTGGCTTCAGACGGAAGACTGCGTAAAAAAGAAATGGTAGGTGACTTATGGCGTTAGGCATCAAAGAAAACGAAAAGCTGTTGAAAAAGAATGGCGGCATTCCGACGGGGACCAGCACGACGCCGGTGGGATCGGCCCGCGCCACCGTCCAAAATCCAGACGCAAGCCTTCCAGACATTACCCGTGGCGTAGTCGGAATCGGCACCAACAACGTGCGGCGCAACTACGACCAGAACGTGGCCATTGGCTCGACACCTGCCCCGGTTCAGACGATGGAACAGCAGGCCATGGTTGCCCGTGCCGCCGGACTTGCCAACCGTGCCGCCGCCAGTCCCATGGGCGGCGCCGTGGCCACCAACAACCTGCTTTGGGACATGACGCCGGACGTGCAACGCAACTTGACCGACCGAATGCGCTACCGGAACCTGTCCACCGTGGACCGCCGCAATCAAGAGCGTGAAGCCGCCTTGACGCTGGAAGGCGTCCAGAAGCTCATTCCGGGTGGCGCAGAACCACAGCAGGCCGGTAAGCCCAACATCAGCATTGCGAACCCCGACGCCGCCTCGCTAGACTCCTACATCGCCATGGACAGGAGCCTGTCCGATATGTCCCCAGTGGTGCGCGTGGAGTACCAAAAGCGATTGCGTGGCTTCACCGAGCGGCTGGCCAACGTCATGTCTTCTTACGACAAGACCCAGGTGCAGACCTTGGAGCAGTGGGAGAGCCTTATCAACTCCGTGGCGCAACCCGGCGACGAACTGATTGCCGACGCCATCACCAGCATTGCGCGAGACTCCAAGTTTATCCCGCCCGCCTTGCAGGCACAGATTGAAGTCAACGACCAGAACTTTTCCAGCTTCAAGGAGTATTACAACAACCTGCCCGCCGACCAGCGCCCCAGGGTTCCCGATGCGCTTCGCGGCACCGCAGATGACCCGGACGCCAACGGCGACGGCGTGATTGACGCGGGCGAGGCATGGGAGTTTCAGAAAAAGAGCGGGCAACTGGGGCAACTGGTTCAGGCGTGGCGCGACGACCCCTACACCGTGACGTACACGATGGACCCAACCGGCAAGGCGGTCCCCGACCCGATGAAGAGCTTTCGCTTGCAGGACAAGCGGGCGCAGGAAGAAGCGCAGATGAAGCAGACACAGGACGCGGCGACATTGAAAGAAAAGAACGATCAAAAGCTCCAGCAGGACAAGTCCTACCGCGACTACGTGGAACAATGGAACGCCGAGGCCGATGCCAAAGGTGTTGCGCGGAAGGTCTACATTGGCGACGGGAAGATAGAGGATTTGCCTATTGCCGTGACGAAGGAAGAAAAAGACACGAGCAAGCAAGACGAAGCACAGCTTCAGCGCATTGAAAAACAAATATCAGAAGCGCAAGAGGCCATTGACGCCGAGGCGATTGTAACCGACAAAGAGTTTAATCCGTTTATGGATGATCGAGACGGGAGGCTTCGCCTGCAAGCCAAACGCGCGCCAAGGGCAAGAGAAACGATAAACGACTGGATGCAACGCCGAGAGTTGCTTGTGAAAAAGATGGGCCTCGACGGCTCCACCGTGGAACAACCCGGCCAGCCAACAGGAGCGCCCACCGCCCAGCCAGCGCCCGCTTCAAGACCGGCTACCGTGCCGCCTGCCATGGCCCCGCCGCCTGCCGCAGAGCGCCGTCCCGGTCCCTGGAGAGATGATGCGCAATCGCCAGCCGCCTCCCCTGTCGCCCCTGCCGCCCCGGCGCAGTCAGCCGTGCGCAAATCTCCGTCCGGCACGTTTGAAATGGACAAGCCTGAAAACGCGCCTGACGACTATGTTCCGATGGTGAACAAGGATGGAGCCCTTTATTATATGCCTAAAAAATCGGTGTCAACCGCTATCAAGGAAGGCGGAAAGGTAGTTTCGTATGCGGGAGAGCCGGAGCGGTTTTACGCCATCGAACAGATACCCGCTGACGTGATGGAAAAGGCAAAGAAAACCATGACGTTCATTCCGCAAACTGGAAGGCTTAATTTGACCACCGGGGCCATGATGATTGCGCGGCAACGGGCTACCGACCGGGTTGAACAGATGATCGGAGGCGCGGACGTTATTAGCGACAAGGAGACCAAGGCGCTGTACGACAAAGCCGTTGAAAAGCAGTACAAGATTGCGCTTAAAGAAGTGGAAAACGAGAAAATTGTCGAAGCCGCTAACAAGATCGCAGGAAAGGCGTTTCGTAAAACCTATCTGGCGTCCGGCCAGCAACGCGACGAAGAGCGCAAGAAGGCGCTGAAGGCCACCCTTTCCGATTTGGCCAAGGGGGATGAATAGCCATGAGCATTTTCGACGAAGAAGGCATTGACCCCGAAAAGCTGGGTGTGACCATCGCACCGAAGCCGCCCGTTCAGGCGCTTGCCCCGACGCCAGCGGTACAGCCCGCCATGAGCAGTACGAAGCCCAAGGCATCCGTATTTGACACCGAAGGCTTGAGCCTTGAAGAGGCCACCCGGCAATCTGTTTTGCAGAAAGACGGATTCATCAAAGCCAACATTGAAGCCGCCCGCCAAGGCGTTCAGACCATGCAGGGAGCCAAACGGGTAGGACGCGCCGCCGCTGGTATCAACCCTGACAACCTTGGGACCATTGCCGAAGTACCGCAGGGCATGGCCAATCTCGCAATGGGAACGGTAGGCATGGCCACCGGTACGCCACAAGACAGCCTCAATCCAGAGCAGAAGGCCAAGCTGGACGCCGAAACAGAAAGCTACTTGCGCATGGAAGCCGAGCAGGCGGCGAATCCCATTGTGGACCGCAACGCCGGGTTTTTGAAACGCGGCTGGTTTGCTGGTGTCAATTCGCTGGCCGGGATGATAAACAACATGGTGGCTGGTCTGGACGAGGCAGTTGCTGGCGCGGCTACAGGAGCAACGATTGGCGGCGGCACGGGCGCTTTGGCTGGAGGCGTAGGAGCCATTCCGGGAGCGCTGGCCGGAGCCGGAACCGGATGGAAAGCGGGCATGACCACCGGCACAGCCAAGGAGTATTACTTTCAGGGCCTTGGTGACAGCTACATTGACATGGTGAAGGCGGGCATTGATAAAAACGCCGCAAAGGATGTGGCCACTGTATTTGCATTCCCCTATGCGGCCACCGAGTTTATGTTCAACAAAATCCCCGGCCTTTCCAGCCTGTTTAACATTGGAGCGAAAAAGGTAGAGAATGTGGCTTTGCGAGGGGGCGTAAAAAACGCGATTAAAGCAGGGCTTCTCACCACCTTGTTTAATGCCCCTGGAGAAAATGTCGAGGAAAGCCTCCAATCCATCAACAACGACTTGGCATTTAATCTCGCCGCCAAGATTTCAGCCGCCAACAACGGCGACAAGGTGGCACAGAAAACCGTTGAGGAAATCGTTGGAAACGCATGGACCAACTTCACCGAATCAATCATTCCATCCCTGATGATGATTGGCGGCGGTACAATGGCCTCGCTTCCCGGCAACATTCGTCCGGCGCTTCCACAAACCGTGCAGGACGCAATTGCGGCCAACAAAGGCAACGACAAGGCCGTGCAACAGATTTTGGAAAACTATCAAGCCAAGCAGGAAGCCGACGCGCTGGCGGGCCGAGTAGCTGATGAAACCGGCGTCCCCATCGAAGTGGCCAACGCCTTGAAGGTGATGGAAACCGCCGAGGCGGACCCCGGCGCAGTCAGCGACATTGAGTTTGAGCAGGCCCAGCAAATCTTCTCGACTTGGGCGGGCCAGCAGGCTACCGTAGCGCCACTGTCAGATGTGGTGTTGCCCGAAGAAACCATACCGCAAGGAGGTGAAGTCAATGCAGAAATGCCCGAAACCCAAGGGCGGGCGCAAGTAGACGTTGCCCAACCTGAAACAGACGTAAATCTGGCCCCGGTTCAGCCACAGGATGCAATTCAACAGGAACCTCAACCGCTTACCCCAGCGGAACCTCCCCCTGTTGGAGAATCACCAAGGCTTGAGCCGGGGCCTCTTCCTTTCGCAGAATCGCAGGCCGAGCTTGACCAGTCCTTCCCAGGCAGGCAATTCAAAGCCGCACCGTCCCCCGTAAACGATCCCCGCGCCTCATTGGCCGAGCGGTTTCTCACCGCCAGGGGCAAGCGCGTAGTCTGGTTTGAGGACGCCGCCGACCCCACCGGCAAGGCCGCACAGGGG
>CAZSAP010000037.1:0-7692 GCA_964604705.1 uncultured bacterium | reverse complement strand
CCCTTGTTCTGATAACCAGCGTCAGGTCGTAAAGCCCGTCTCCGCGCAAGTTTTCCCTGAAGATTCTGGTCACGCCCGCCATGCTGGCAGGAGCCGGATGTGACGCCAAGAATGCGGCGATGTCGTCTTTCTGATAGCCCCAAGCAAAATGATAGGACTCAAAGGTGTCACAGGTGGTTTGAAAGTTCTCGATGCTCAAGTTCGGCTTGGTGCTGGCAGACTTGCTCAAGGTGATGGTAACGGACTTCTTTATCTCATTCACATCAAAGGAACAGGAAGACCCTACCGGGTGGGCAACGCCCCAGGCGTCACCGATGCTTTGTGCCAATGAAATCGGAACGTTGTGCAGTCGGTACACGTCCTGCTCTCTGGCCCCGCCCTTGTCTTGGAAGCCGTGTAGGGTCAGCTTTTCTCTTCCGAGTTGAAGATACACCGTTCCGCTACCGTCTTCTTGCCGATCAAAGGAAGCGAAGTGGTTGTACCAAGTGCCGCCGTAGGGGATTCCGCTCACTACGGGGTCGGTGTAGGTGCTGGCATTGAGAGCCGCCACGGCTTCGTAGAGCTTGGCCGGGTTGAAGTTCGGGAATCGAATCAAGATGACTTGTCCGGGGTTGTCGCTGGTCGTATTGTCAATCCCGGCAGTTTCCGCATTTGTGATGGTAGAATCGCCCTCGACAATCCGCGCCTCATCCCATGTCGGGGTGTCGGCAAAGCCTTTGCGCAACGTCTGAATGACACCGCGCAAGCCCGATGTCTGCGTACTCATTTTGTTGGAAACCAGCCGGTAGACGCCCTTGTAGACCACTTTCCCGGCAACCGGGTCCACCACAAAGCCCTGCGCCTTGGTGTTGGTCACGTCCACGAAATCG
The DNA here is from genome assembly GCA_964604705.1 of uncultured bacterium. Lineage (GTDB taxonomy): Bacteria > Oederibacteriota > JAAXVQ01 > JAAXVQ01 > JAAXVQ01 > JAAXVQ01. The sequence goes on along the minus strand of CAZSAP010000037.1, from coordinate 6,823 downwards.
TCCAGAAACGCGATGGCCCGCGCCTCTTTGTCCGGCGAGATATCCGGCCAGTTTCGGATAATCTCTTCGTCCCCTACCAACGGCACCCCAGTCACCTCGACTCGCGTTGCGTACTTGCCCAATAAAGTGGCTTCCAAGTCCTTGAAATCGTCGCGGTTTACGGGTTGTGCGGGCATGGATTACCTCCGGGAAAAGGACATTCGTTTGCCTTGGGCCTGACACGGCGGCTGGGCGGGCATGGTCTTTGGATTGAGGCGCTGGGTGATGGACCACTCGCGGTCAAACTCGCGCCGGTAAATATCGGCGGTTTTCTCCTGTTTTTCGTGGAAACCGATCATTTCGATCATCACGGCAAGCTCCAGAGACCTGGGATTGGGGATCATCACGCGCTGGTGGCCTTCGTACAGCGTTTCCGGGGCCACCCAATAGGCCACGGTGAAGGTTCCCGCCACTTCGTCGCCTGCGGCATCGTAAAACTGGATTTTGCGTGTATGAGGCGGGCGCACAACCAGCCTCCCGCGCTGAATACCGGGTCCGTTGTAGATGGGCGTGAAGGTGCCGGTCTGCTCCGTTATGAGGTACAGGCCGGGTTCCTCGCCAAACTGGGCGTATTCACCCACATGGGAGGCCGTCAGGGTGTATGACAGGCTGGTGGCCCCCTTGTTGAGCGTCAGGCCCTTGTCGTCGTCAATTAGCGGCGTTGTGGACTCCGGGACAATCAGGTAGGACGGCATTCCCATGCTTTTGACCTGCCACTTTTCGGCGGGCCAGTAGATCGCGCCGTCGCTGTCCTCGACGTAAATGATGTCTACCAGATTGGAGGCCAACAGAACGCCCCCGGTAACGCCGGTCACGGTGGCCATGCGGCGGTAGGCTTGAAAATCCACCCGTTCGCACATTTTAGAATACGCGGTGCGCGTTGTGATCTTAATGCGTTCCAAGGTGTCGGCATCCCAATCCCGCAACCCTTCTTGGATGTTTCGCCATATATCCGCTACAGGAATTGGGATCATACGCCCTCCAAAAGTTTTTCTTGACAATCTTCATCATGTTTTATACCGTTTGGCTTATGAATGTCAAGCCATTACCCGATCAATGTTTCGTAAAGTTCGAGGGTGTGTTCGATGGGTACAACGGGCCGTTATTCATGCCCGAATCTGTCAAGAAAAAAGTGTCTGTGGTCGCCCGCGTGATCCGCGACAACTTGACGGCCAGAAGCCAAAGGGCTTTTCAAGGGTTGAAGACGCTCGCCGGAATGCGGGTCATCATCAATCCGTATTCCCGCACGGAAATCAAAGGGATTGGGCATCGCATCCCGCAAGACGCCGTGTTGGCGGTGCTGGATGACAGCATTGAAGTGGAGCTTGTATCCACGGAAGGCCCGGAGCGGTGTCGCTTCTGCGGGCCTGTGCGGGAAGGCACGTTGAACAGCGTGATTCTGGCCTCTGGCGTTTGCCCCCGGTGCAAGAAAGACCGGGACGGCAACATCAAGGGCTAGAACACGAAATCTTCCTGATCGGCTGGCGGAAACCCGTCGTCGCGGTCGCCAGCGGGAACCGTCACCGTCTCTTCACGCCGGGGCGCGGTCTCATCGCCTTTCTTCCAGGTGTCCACCTTGACGCAATGCGTCCGGTACTCGGTGGCGTTCTTCAGCGGGGCGATAAACAGCTTCATGGTGGTGTGTTCAACGCCCGCTTTGTCGGTCCACTTGCGGTACGACGCCTTCACGTCCTCGCGTTGCATCGCCGCCTTGAGTTGCCCCAAGTCAATGTCCACGCCCAAGCAGTTGTTGTTCAGCGTTCTCGCGTTTCCAACGTAAATCGGCTCTTTTTCCATCGCGCACCTATCCTTTCATTTTCTTGGTCAGTTCGGCCATGCTCATCTGCTTAATCATGCCACACATCGGGCCTCCGGTCACGTTCAGATTGGCGGTAGGGCTAGGAGGTCGCCACAAGCCTCCGGTCTTCTTCACTTCGATGTCGGGGGCCTGTTGCATCCCCTTGTACGGGCTTTCAAAGTCGGCCAGCATCATCACAAAGGCATCCAGATTGTCCGGGCTTTCTCCAAACTCCTTGCGGTGGTCCTTTTTCGATTGGAGCTTAATTTTCTCGTGTCGGCCTTCCACACAGCGCCGGAACCTCATCTGCGCGTAGAGCGTGGTATCGTCCGGGATGGATAGCTCGTATTCATGCAGGATTTGCTTTACGCGCCAGTGGTCCTCGGTAATGCGGTCCTCGTACTCCTCGCGGAACCTGGCCGATTGGTTGTTCATGTAGCGCACTACGGGGCGATACTTGAAGATGGTCTCAATGATGTCCACCACGGGCTTTCCGGCACCGCCAGCGTCCACGTAGAAGTCGCGCGGATTGACGCCGTAGCGCAACGCAATCGCAACCGCCCATTGAGCCACCTTCGTCGTGTCTTCCTCTCGGGACACGAACGCCGGATAGACGTACAGACCGTCCATGACGTACAGCACCTTGGGATCGCCGGAACTCGTCACGGAAACATCGAATCCGATTCGCTTCTTTCCGCGTCGCACCAATTCGCCGGGGCGTCGCATGGCTTCCCTGACCCTGGTGAGGTCCAACTCGGTAAACACATTTTGCTCGTCCTCTTCGGCTCCAAACTCGCCGTCACGCATGGACTTGATGAACGAACCGCCTTCGCCTCCGTTGCCCAACGCAATGCGGCGATAGCGCTCCATCTGGTCCTTGGTCTGCAAGTGGGCATAGTCCTTGTAGCCCGTCATATAGCGGGCCGTCCACATGCTGTTTTCTGTTTGTCCTATTTTCAGCATATCACGCCTTCAGCCTTCGTTTCATGTCGTCGGGGTCCACGGCGCGGAAAAACGGGCCTCGCGCCTTGCCGGGGGTGCTTACGGCCAGCAGGAACGCCGGGTTCAGGCGCAACGCCATTTCAAACACGTCTTGGCCTACGCTCTTGGCCTCGTCAATAATCATAAAGAGCGGCTGGAAATGCCAGCGCCCTTTGTTGTCCACCTGAACGTTGTTGTGGTAGCCCTCTCCGGTTAGCGCGTCCCTGGGAACCCGGCTGATCCACTGCGACGAGCGCAAGCCCATGAAGGATGGAGCCGTCACGGTCAACTCGCTTTTGTTGATCTTCCACCCATTTTCCTTGTAGGGTAGCACTTTGGCTTCGAGGTGCTTGAACAACTGGTCGGTGATCTGGTTCTCACTGCCCGCCGTGGAGTACACAATCGCGCCGGGAAACGCCGCCATGGTGGAGAGTCCCAGCAAAGGAATGATGGTGCTGGTCTTCCCTGCCTCGTTGGGGAACGTGCCGCACACCATACTTCGCCACTTGATGGCTTCCTCGATAATGTCAATCTGCACCGGGTACAGCGGCGGGATGCCCCACATCTTGCGCTGTCGAAACGGATGATTCCAGAACTCAAAATGGCACTCGGCGGGAGCGCCTTCTGGCGTCAGGTCGGTCTGTGGAGCGTCGGTCATTTCGTTACCGGCCCCATGTGCGCACGGATTCCAGCCCTGGACCGCGCCTGCACCTCGTTGTAACCCACCAACGCCAACGCCTTGCACAGCGTTTCGGGCCGCACGTCCGGGCCTCTTTCGTTGTATTTCGACACCCAGCGCATCCAAAGCGGGTTCTGCTTCCGGTTGCTGTGCCGCAAGCCGGGGTAATCCCACCACACATGGCAGGCCACGCGGATACGAACCAACTCGGAGTAGTGCGAAAGATTGGCCGCAATTAGCGCCACCCATTTTTCATCGCCATAGGCTTTGAGCGGATCGCGTTCTTTGCACCGCCGCCCGGTGCGTCCTGTTTTCATGTTTTCGGCGTACATAAGGACTCCTGTATATTCGCTGAAACCGTGAGCGCGTTTTGTGTGCAATTGGCATGGTGCCTTCCACGTTTTGTAACCCGATATTTCTGTCCGCGCTCAATAGGCATCCGGCACCGCGTACACCGCACCAGAGACGGCTTCGCAATCAACAGCACAAGTATTTCACGCGCCAAAAGAACAGGGCATCCGTCTTTGTGCGGATACAGCGCCGGGTCGGCTCCGAGATCATAGTGTCCGCATCCTTCGTTGCAGTATTGGCACACAAAGCCCTGATCGTCGTTAAAAAGATTTTTCGGGTCAGCCATAGCCTCGATTACTTTGCGAACAATTGCGTTCATGGAGATTCCAAAATCTTTGATTTTTAGCTTAAACGCGGCTCGCACTCAAAATAAACCGCAACGCCTTTTTAATACAAACAAAACGAAAATCACGAGTGTGAATATACACGAGTGGCGGAACTGAGTTTGGCGGACATATTGAAGACGATGCTTTTGTAACAAGCGGAAGCGTGTATATCATCGGCGGCGTGGTGTGATTTATTTTTTTTGGTCTGCTCGCAACCGCACAACGTTTTGAACCTTGCAATCATTTGGCTTTCTCCGGTTCGTTCAACTGCTCTTCAATCGTCCTCGTCGTTTCGATGCACAACTCCACGGCCTTGGTGCGATTGCCCGCCGCCAAAACGTCCAGATACGCCACGTCGTTAGGCCTGAGGCGCAACGGCACGTACACCTTTCTGTCTGTTTCGCTTTTACGGTTCATGGTGTTCAGTCAAATGCAAGATGCATTCCAATGACAGACAATGCACATATTAAAAAAACAAAAGCAAAAACTGCTATCATCCCAAGCATCCACAAAAATCCATTTGTGAAATACACAAGAGCAAAAATCGTCCACGCTGGTGCTCCAAACAAAATAAATCAGATTACCCTTTTAACGCTTTTCTTCATTTCACGCCTCCTTCACCGACTTCAAAAACGCTTCGACCTGCGCCCGGTACGTCCTCACCAAGGCCACCACAATACGCGCCGCTCCGCTTCTGTCGCTGGCAAAGATGAACGGAACCTTGTAGCGCGTCATCCACGAACACAGGCTCCCCAGCACCGATTCTGCCGCTATTTGGCTACGGTACTCGCCGTTCAAAATGGTTCGCAAGTCGCTCTCGATCACCACGGCACGGCAGGGATAGCCGCGAAGCCTGGCCAACTCACGCTTGAACCTGTCGCGCTCCGGGCCGATGCAAGCGATGAAGTCGCTCAACTCCTTGCGCTCGATGGCCACATGCTCTTCCAGCCCTGGCGCTGAATAGTCGCCCGCCGCCAAGGTCGCCGGAGCGGTCTCGATGCCATCCGGGAAGTCCAAGGGGCGCTGTTCGCGGGTGTCAATGAGGAGTTTCATGTTGCTCAATAATAGCGCCGCAGTTCGCGCACCGTTTTACGTTTTCGTCTCCAAGCAGTTTCCTTAATTCGGCAAGAGCCTTTATTCCAAGTCCTCTATATTTCAACATCTGCCAGTCAGGCATTGTCCTGAAATCAACGCCCCATTCTTTTTCATAAACAAGAAACCGTTTGGCTCTGCCAATCGCAATTCTTTTATCGAGTCCTCTGTATCGTTTTTCGTATGCCTCCGCCTCTTCTTTTGTGTTAAAACTGACGCCATTGTACGTCACAAAAGTTTCGATTGTTTTAATCTCGTGATTCATGTTGCTCCTTTCATGCCTGCGGCGGCCTCGGAATGGGCTGGTACTCGCCGCACCAATAGTCTTGCATCAAAACGGTAGGGAATTGTGAAAGAAAGTTTCCTTCAAGTTCCAATTCTTCATCAGGAAGGCGCGGAGGGTATCTCCTGCACCTTCCTTGTTTAGTCACAAGGCTTCGCTCTTCTTTGAAGAATCGGCAAGTTCCACAACGAGGAATTGGCTTGGATGTGTCCAATGCCGAAGGACGGCAACCGGAGCAAAATCCGCTTTCTGTCCATACGCCTTTTTTCCCGCACCGCAAGCAGTCAGTTCGATCTTCAAAAGCAGGATCGTCTTTCATTGGGACTCCTTTGGAATGTGGTAAGTAAGCGAACCGGACTCTCCCTCTACAAACGACTCTCCCAATTCAATAACGGTGGAGCCTATCTTAATGCAGGGCGGGTACATTCGTCTGTCCTTGAGGCCAAACAGCGCACAAGCAATTTTCTGCCACCGTGTCAGCGGGTTTGTATATACCGGCGTGACTACAATGCCGCCATTATCCGCAATGCGCTCAACGTTCAGCATGAGGTGTCCTTCCACAACATACAGCAAGGTACACGGTGGAAGCACGGGGTGTCCAGAAAGCTCAATCACCACCTTTTCGCGGCAATCCGCCTCGAATGAAAAGCACACGCCATTCATCACGCGGTATGAACTCGGATAATGACCAAGAGGACTCATACTAGGACTCCTTTCGTTTCAGCGTCACCACAACCCTAGCACCGGCAAAGAAAAGCCAAACGCACAGCGCTATGACACGGGGCCAGAGCTTGTCGGTTTGGTAGATGCTCACCACGACCGCCGCCGTAATCCACGAGCCGTAGAGAAAGTCGTTCATCGCTTGGCCTCCATCGGTTTCCCGCACACCCGGCACTTGTAACAAGTCTCCACGCGAACCGGGCGCTTCAACCTGCGGTTGGATGTAATTCTCATTTGCCCGCACCCAATCATTTTTGCATGTTCCCGCGCCGCATGTTCTGACTTAAATGCACGGCAAGACTTGATCCATCGGCCATGCTCTCTCCATTCCAAAAAATAAAGGAGCCCCGTTTTTCTAGTCCACCGCCATATCGAACCCGCAATACCGGCAACGCAACGGTGGCGCTTCAACTCGCGCAACTCACGGCTCGCTCGAAACACCTTCATCAACTCGTCGCGGTCTTGTTTGGTCATGGCGAAGCAACGGCGGCGCTTGGCATGGTTGGGCAGGGAGGCGGGACTCGAACCCGCATTTCGGAGGGCTGGCCTAGCCC
>CAZSAP010000036.1:0-7911 GCA_964604705.1 uncultured bacterium | reverse complement strand
AACCCACCCAGCGCCCGGTGGCCCCTGTGGAAAACGTATCGACCAAACGCCTGCAGAAAATGGAGGAAAGTGTCCGTGCGATCACGGAACGGTTGCGTACTTTTTTAAATGTAAGCGATGAACCTGCGGAGGAACGCACTCGCGAGGCATTGGCTTTGGCCAAACTGATGGATCTGTACTCGGACGAATACACTCAGTTGGCGGCTTGGCACCAACTGCTCTGGGATGTGCATACGCGCGCATTGGCGAAATCTCAGGGGGAGGCGGAGTTGGTCACCGAGGCGCTTTACCGCGCTTTGTTGAAAGGCGAAAATGGTCGCTTCTTCAGCACCGATGTCATTAAGCGGTTGGAACACTCCCGGGAAAACCCGGAATTGCCACTCTGGATCGGTGGTTTTGCGACCTTCTGGCGGGATCATTTTCCACTGACCGTGTATCCGCGCTTGTATGAGGTCTTATGGAGTGCGTATCAAAAGGCTCCTACCTTAAATGACCGTACGGAAATTATGCGTGCGTTGGATCAGTCTCCCTACATGAAGCTGCCACAGGCGCAAAAGGTCCCGGCGTATTTTAAGTTGGTGATCGCGCATCTGCATGAACTCAATCAATCCTTGGATACGAAAAAAAGTGCGACGGGCGTGGCGGAGGCGCAGCATTGGATTCAAACACTGCGGGCCTTGGTGGATGCCGGCGAGCCCGAGGTTGCCACCGAAGCCGCACGGGCCTTGGTGGATCTGCGCCAGGCTCCCGGCTGGCATCCGAGGCTGCAAGCCGCCTTGGAGCAGGGGTTTGCCGAAGCACTGTTGGACAACCATCGGGCGTTTGAACACTGGATTCAACTGGGCAACCGGGTGGTGTTGGAAACGCTCTTGGGACAGATCGAGCCGGGGTACACGTCGGAAAAATGGATTGACTACGCCGACGTGTTTTCAGAGGGTGTGAGCGATGCGCGTTTGTTGGACGTGTATCAAGGTCGGTTTGCGCCAATTTCCGATGAACGCACACTGTTCTTGCTTACCTTACGCCATCAGAAACGATTGAATCTCCTGGAAGCAATGGTTCGACAAGAGACATCCAATCAGGCGGTTTTGTCCCTGCCGATGGGAGTTCGCCTGCATGCCTTGGCCGTGCTGGCTGGAACCGCGCTTGATCCAAACGAGCGTACGACGTTTCGTTCGTTATGTGCGGCCATAAACACGCCTGCGGGCAGTCTGCAAGGGTACATCCGTTCCTTGTTGGACCATCCGGAAGGGGCGGAGATCCTTTTGGCCAGAACCTCGCTGCGCGATGAAACCGCGAAGGTCTACATCATGGCCGCTTGGCTCGATGCGCTGGGGCGTCATGAATTTTTACCTTCGGATCAATTCAAGCCACTCGCGGTGTTTATCCACAAATTGACGCATGTTCGTCCGGGAAGCGAAAAACTGAATCGTTACTTTTTCATAGGGAACAAGGCGTTCGCACCCATGAAAAATAAGGTTGGCTTCTTGTTGCTGGCCCAGTCGCATGAACTCATGCATAACATCTTGGATTTTGAATATGAACTCAAAGATGCCGTGGTAAGCGACGGAATCATACACGAGTTTTTGGCGGATGCTCTGGCCAAATCCATGGCCCAGTTCTATGGGATTCCGGTGGATGAGTATGAGCGTTATTTGGAGTATGTGGAATCGTTCGTCCATGTTGCCCAGAACCGCTATGTGCTTTACGGCAACCAGGTGCATGAAGGCGCCCGTGCGCAAGAGACCATTGTGCACAACGAATTAAGTTTGCTCAAGCGCACCCTGGATTATCACGACTTTTTGGATGCGGCCACGCGGGTTCTGCAGTTGGAGCGCGGGATCACGAATGCCTTGCCGGATTTGATTTGGAAATTTGTGGCCCTCTATATCACCGGTCCGGTACGCGGCTGGGAATTTGCGGCATTCCTCATGGAGGAAAATGCCGTCTCGACCACCGCCTCCATAACCGAAGCCCAACTGCTTTCTCCCAAGCGCCTAAGGGCGTTGCTTCGGGAGCTGATTAAAACCACGGGTTCGATATTCCAACGTGCGTACGAACGGGCCCAGGAACAGGTGCCAACCACCGTATGGGAAAAAGTCAAGGCACGTTTGGGTGAACCGGTGATCGGGGCGCCCTCGTGGGAATGGGTTTTTTCGTTGCCGTTGATGCTTGGAATTCTCTTGGGTTGGGCTTTTCCTGTTGTCTGCGTGCTTGCCGTCGGGTCGGCGGTGTTGTTTGCCGGACTGCATCCCGACAAGACCGGCTGGGCGCGCGTCGGGTTGGGCGCGTTGGCCGGGGGTTTAAGTTTGGCCATGGTTTTGCCTCTTTTGGTCTTGGGGCCGTCGCTGGGCACGTTGGGATTGGGACTGGTGTTGAACATCGGGTTGCATTCTTTGAAAAATTTAGCCGCCACCGTTGCCTGGCAAGCGCGGATGACCACCTGGCGACAGCAACTGAGTGCGTGGCGTGAGCGGATTTTTGTGCGCTTGGGCTTGAGCCCCGAAGGGCATCGCCGCCTTGCGACCTTGGATCTGCCTTTGCCGGTGGCGGCCAATTCCTTGGCGTATCGCCTCATGCATGTGTTCTCGCGCAATGAACGGCTCAATGTGTTTGTAGGTATGGTGGGATTGGTTTTGGAAATTCCGTTTTTGCTCTGGATGGGGAACGCACCTTTGGTACCCGCGACGATAGGCGCGTGGATTTCAGTGCATGTGCCCTTTTTGGCCCTGGCTCCAGGTCTGTTGGCCCCGGTTGGGTTCATGGCGCTCCTGATGGTCTTTGTTTTCCTGCACGGAGTTTTGGATCGTTTTGATCGAGACAGTGAGCGGCGTACCGGCGGGAGCTATCTCCGACGTGGGGCGTATCAGTTTATCATCCTAATGCCGTACGTCTTCTTAACGGTTTTGGGGGCTCCCTGGTGGCTCCAGATTTTCGCGGCAGGAATGCACTTTTTATATGACTTTTTGACCTTTCATGCGCCCTTTATCTGGTTCCAAACACCGCCGGAGCGTGCGCGCAGCGATGCACGCTCGCATTGGAATCTCTGGCAAAAGGCAGAGTTGGCTCGCTGCGAAGCCAAGGCCATTCGTCCGCAGGACGAAAACGGGAAGCTCTTGGCCTCGGCCCTGGATGATTTAGAAACCTTGGCCGCAGAACCTGGGAACGAAACCTATGCGGATGTGCTGATGCAGATTCGGGCGACGTTGGGGGATTTGCGTCAGCCGGAAAACTGGAAGACGTCGTTGGTGCTGTTTAAAGCCACGGATTCCTTGGTCTCGCGCTTTATTAACAAATTTAATTTCCGGGAAGTGGTGCTCGTCGATCCGGTTACGCATGCGGTTTATATTGATGAAGAATTTTGGAATCGTGGAATTGTTGCCAAAGGGCAGCAGCAGAAGCGGGCGCGTAATCTTCGTTTGATTGCCCTCATGGCGCTGGCTACGGGATCGGTCGATTACCTGAATACACACAGTGTTACGACCTTTGACCGCACCATTGAGAGCCAAATGAAACGGGTAGGCGACCTGTTTGCCATTGAGTCTACGGGGTTGGTGTTCAACCGCGCGGTCACGGATTTTATCTTAAATACGCCTCAGATCGGTGAACAGGAGTGGTTTATTAAGGGGTTGGCCTCACGTGGGCCTCCCCTGCAGGACATCGTCTTGCAGAAGCTCAATCAGTGGGTGATCGGTGCGCTCTTGCGGATCAACGGGGTGCGGGTGTTGATCCAGAACATGGAGGATGCAGCCAATCGGCAACTTTTCAATGAGATCGATCCCAAAGATTTGGAACGACGCACGACCGATTTGATTCAACGGCTGGCCTCGCCTGAACCCATGAACGTGTCAACGACCTATGCGTTGCGCGAGACGTATCGGACGCTCCGCCACTTGCTGGCCACCGTCTCGGCCGGGATTTACCTGCGTACGCGCACCAATGGTCACCTCTGGGGGTATTCGGGGGAGCACCGGAAAATATTCATGGAACAGTTGGACTTGGTGGGGTTGTCTCAGATGGTCACGCATATGGAGGATTTGTTGCAAAACCCTCGGGAACCATCGCGTATGGATTTACAACAACTTAAACTGCGCTTGCTGCTCTACGAACCGGTCTTTGCGCGTTTGGGTGAGTACATTCAGGACAAGGTTGTGGATACGTCGTATCAGACTCCCTACCGTTGGGGTATTTACAAAAATCATGGGAAGATTGATGCGCGTGAGACGAAATCCGAACCCGGACTTTATGAACAGTTGGAAGCGGATCTGCGGGCAGGCAAAGATCGAACCCATTTTATTTGGGCCATGGGAGGCGGTGCGGATATTCTTTCCGGCATCCGTCGTGAAGCGGAATTGCAGTCTTTTGCCAGGGACATTGCTGCTGAGCAAAAGGCTTTAGGAAAATCTTCGGGAACCTTGACGGTGGTGATTCTCTCGGTTGCTGAGAAACGCATTGGCTACGTGGATCCAACCCAAAATGAAGCCGGTTGGAAAAAAGAACAAAATCCTTTATACGTGGTGGAGTCGGTCCAGATCGGTCCGCGGACCCTGGAACATCCGGACGCCAAAACCCTGAATCAAATCTGGCAACAGGAGCGGGTGGAAGGCGTCCACTATCCCAAAACCTATCTGCGGCGTACACCGGGGGTTATTCGTATTGCAGAATTGGAAGGGTACGAACGTACGTCGGTGGACAGCATCATCCGGGTCACGCCTGAGACCCAAGTACGTGGGGCGGCGCGGAAACTGGATGAGGCCTTTGTGCTGGAAGGACTGGCACAGCATCAGGATGCTTCGGAGATTTATCTGATTGACCTGGGTGAGACGTTGGGCAAAGCCTCGGCGGATTTGGATGCGTTCATCCGGCGGCGGGCAGGCGAGCCCGGCGGCGGGATCTCACTGGAATTGTACGAACACGGTGGGGATGCCATTGCTTTGATGCACGCCGGAGATAAGAAGACGGTTGTTTCACCCAACAATGAAAAGTACGCCGTCAAACTGGCGCAACAGTTGCATCGGCGCCAGGAACATTTGCGCATGTATTTTACTTTGAGCGGTTTGGGGAATGATTTTGAGTCGTACCATAAGTGGATTAACGAAGTGTTGCGGTATCTGCTTAAACACGATGTGATTTCGGAAGTGATAACACCCTGGGCTCCGGGCGTGCAGGAAGGTGCTGCCCGTTCGCTGCGTGTGTCCGAACCGGTGCACTCGTACGCCAACAAGCGCGGGTTGCAGCAACTCACGGAGAACAGTTTTAGCAATTTCGTTTATGCAATGCTGCGTTGGGTGAAGGATCATCCGCGTTGGCGTAAATATTTTGAGGAGATACAAGCGGCGTACTTCCATGGGAGAACGCCGGATACACGGCGCAATATTTTTAAAGCCTTCTTCGGCTACATGCGCGAAGGAAAGGTACAGAAACGCGGGGATTTGCACGCCAGTTTGAGCTTTGAGCAAAGAGGTGAAAACCGCAAGTTGAGCTACGTCATGCCCTTTGCCGCTTTTATAGCCGCCAATGATAAGCGCGAAGCCGAGACCATCCGCCTTTTGGGCCAAGGGTTCACGCATTTTACGGATGCCGAGATCCAAGCTTATCAGGAAGAGCTCTCGATCCAAGGCAGTCGGCCGGAGCAGACCATCAAGCATGTTGGGGAAGCGTTTCGGGCCTTGGGTATTACCACAGAAGAAGGCACCATCTCGTTGGCGCCTTTTCCTGAACAGGTGGCGACTCACGGTTCGGAGGGCATACCAGTATTGGCGCAGCAACGCTTGTTGGAAACCTTGGCGCAATCCACGTACAATGTGTCTGAGTCCCCAAGCGCGGAAACACTCGCGCGCAAAGAGGAGGTCGGGGGAGCTTTGCGTGTTTCTCTGGGGCGCGTGTTGGGAACGTTTGTGGGCGCGTTGAGTCTGGGTTGGTTGGCCCATGGCATGGTCGCAGGCACGTTTTTGCATACACTTTCGCTCTGGGGTGCCGGCGCTGGTATTTTGGCGTGGGCACTCAATTACCTACCAAGGCTGTACTATCTGGTGCGTTTGTATTCACGGACGGCACCGCGCTTGGTGCCTGAAACCCTGGAGGCACACCTGCAATCGCTGATTGCAGAACTGGAAGAAGCCGGGAGCCTGCCGGTGGGATATCGACAGCCTGCTTGGCGCATCTTGCCCGATGCATCCTGGCGCGAACAGCTGCTACGCGGCATAAAGCTTGGATACGGTGAATCCGGTGTGATCTCGTTGCATCCGCGTTTCTTGGCGTTGCCGCGCGCAGTGCAACAGGCTGTGCTGTTGCATGAAATCTACGAAGCGCAAGGACTGGGACATGTGCGGGCTACATTGAGGGAATATCGTCAGGGGTTCACCGGCCTGCGTTTGTGGTTGAGCCGCGGAGTGGCCGCTGTGCGTGCGGCGCTCTTGGGATCTGCGGCACGCCCGGTCGTGAACGTTGAGTTGGCCAACGGTGTGCAGGCGGAATTCAATCAACCGTTGCGGGGCAATCGCCAGGCAGCGACCCGGTTGCTCTCGCATGGCTTGAATTCACTGCTGCAACCTGGGGCTGTTTTAGAGAGCGGGAGTCCATGGTATCGGCGTGTTTGGCAAAGTGCCGGAGCCTGGGCAACAGGCCTGGGAGTTTTGGCCGGAGGCCTGGCGTGGCTTTGGCTCAGTACGCGCCCGGTTCAGAAAGCAGCCGGGGATACGCGTCTCGCTGCAGCCTGGTTGATTTCACAAGCCGAAGACGTGGCTGCGGAAATGTATGTCCGTCACAGTGTTGGGGATTTTGTATCACCGGTAGTGGAGGTACGCTCCACCCTGAGCTTGGGTTGGTTCCAGCGGTTGCGCTTTATTTTAGGCGGAGTCCGCGTTGTACCGGAAGGTCCGATCTTGTTTTTGCCGGAGACCTTGCTTCGGCCCAGAGTGAGCGCTGTGGATGAGCAATTGCGTCTGGCGGTTTTGCGCGCAACGGTTGAGGAGCATATGCGTGCGTACGCTGGCCAAGCGCGCCGGGATGCGGCATCCTACCCAACGCGTACGGGTCTGGGCTTTGGCGTGCGTTTGGTGCATCGTTTGTGGTCGAGTACGGCTCCGGATATGTATTTGACCATGGCTTTGCGTCAGGAACGCTCGGATTTGGCAACGGCACTGCGCCAAAAAGGAAATCCTTTGAATCGCGTGTATCGGGATTGGGCGGCCTCACCTTCGCGACAAAACTCGTTGAACTGGATGCGGGCAATCGCAAGCTATATCCAAGCGCAAGGTTCTGAGCAGGAACGCCTGCAAAGTTTAGGAACCCTGAGTGCCTTGGCTCGACGAATTCCATATTTGGAAGGCGAAAATATGGGGCGGTTAAAAAATATCGAATTTTATAATAATGAAATAAGCTTGCATATTCCGATACTTTTTAGGGAAAATGCTGCATTAAGGCGTGCGTTATCGGATGTTTTGCAAACATTACCCATAAAGTTTGAAACAGATTGGTTGGTTCCAAAAGATCGAAGAATAAGGAGTATGGAGCAATCGGTTTAAGCCAGATAAAAGTTACCGTTTTATTGCGTATCAAAACGAAACACTTACTTGAAAAGTATTATAAATAAATTTTTTTCTGATATTTTGAAACGCGTTATTGGGTGTGGTATAGTTGAGATACTAAAAAGGATTTTTAGGATTCATTTTAATGAGAGCTTTTGGTTCTAGGGCGCAAGCATCCGGTTACGTAAACTGGGATGTCTATTTGCGTCAGCATCTGCGTTAGGGGAATCTGCTGGTTCCCTTAAGATCAACTCTGAGGTGATGTTCATGATGGATATTTTCAAACGTATTTTGTCTACCCTTGAGCGTGACGGTGGACTCATGTCCTTTTGGTACACCCGTCCGATCAAACAGGTGTCGCGTCTGATCTCACTGGTCTTGA
>CAZSAP010000035.1:0-9797 GCA_964604705.1 uncultured bacterium | reverse complement strand
GAACTCTGGCAAACTCTGCCGGACCATCTCACGTCCGTCGCCCGCCTCGCCCAGCAATTCGCGGAAGTCTTCGCATCGGGTGATTGGGCGTGGAACGCGGGTTGGTTGCACGATCTGGGCAAGGCCACCAACGCCTTCCAAGCCTACCTCGCCCGTTCCAATGAGCTGGACGATTCTGAATACGACTCCGACGGCAGTATATCCAATCATGCCAGCGCGGGTGCCGCCTGGGCCGCAGAGCATATGGGAGCATGCGTTGGCCGATTGCTCGCGTACCTTTCCGCCGGACATCATGCGGGATTGCCGGATTGGCATTCCGTCAACACGGGGAACGCCGCTCTGCCGTGCAGGCTGGAGGAAGGCCGGACGAATCTAGCGCACATTCGGGACTTTGTCCAAGAAATGGCCCCGCACTTGCGCACCATTCGCCGTCCACCGCCGCTTGTGAAGACATCGGACGATTTTCACCTTTGGGTGCGCATGCTGTTTTCTTGCTTGGTGGATGCTGATTTCCTCGACACAGAACAGTTCATGAATCCCTCCGCTGGTGGCCTGCGCGGCAACTTTCCAACCCTTGGAACTTTAGCCAGACTGTTTTTCCAATTCTTGGACAAGCTGGAACAAACCGCCCCCCAGACGGACGTGAATACTATTCGGGCACAAATCCGCCAAGCGTGCGAACAGGCGGCGGCACAACCCAAAGGACTATTTTCCCTGACTGTTCCCACTGGAGGGGGCAAGACCCTGTCGGCCATGGCGTTTGCCCTCTGCCATGCGTTACAACATGGGCACCAGAGCATTATTTATGTCATTCCCTACACCAGCATCATTGAGCAAACCGCCACAACTTTGGCTGGCCTATTTGGGCGTGAAAATGTGGTTGAGCATCATAGCAATTTGTCGCCGGAAAAGGAGACGCCTCGTTCCCGTCTGGCGGCTGAAAACTGGTCTGCGCCCATCATCGTCACCACCAACGTCCAGTTCTTTGAGTCGCTCTATTCCGCAAAGCCGGGGCGTTGCAGAAAATTGCACAACATCGTCAACAGCGTGGTCATTCTCGATGAGGCCCAGCTCCTTCCGCCGAAATGGCTGGTTCCCTGCGTGAAGGTCATCAACCAGCTTGCCCACAACTTTGGAGTGACGCTGGTGCTGGCTACGGCCACACAGCCCGCCTTGCCCGGCCTGTCTTCCATCACGGAAATTATCCCTGCCGAATTGGACCTTTATGCGCGTCTGAAACGGACGGATTATCGCTTGCCCTCCACATTAACGGAAAGGCGGGAATGGGCCGAAGTGGCGCAGGATCTGCAACAGCACAAGCAGGTCCTCTGCATCGTGAATAAGCGGCAGGATGCCCATGATTTATTCAGGCTCATGCCCCATGGCACCGTGCATCTCTCGGCGCTCATGTGCGGGCGTCATCGGTCCGCCGTCATCCGTTTAATCAAACGGAGGTTGAAGAAGGGCTTGCCGATCCAAGTGATCAGCACGCAATTGGTCGAAGCCGGGGTGGATATTGATTTTCCGGTGGTTTATCGCGCCCTGTCAGGCTTGGATTCTGTTGCCCAGGCCGCCGGTCGGTGCAATCGCGAGGGGAGGCTGAACGAAACCGGGTGCTTGGGGCAGGTGCAGGTTTTTGTCCCTCCCAAGTCCGCGCCACGCGGCCTGTTGCTGAAGGGGGAGCAGACGGCCCGCGAACTGCTGACTCTGCCGAACCTGGACCTGCATGATCCACAAACCTTCAGCAGGTATTTTCAGCAGTTTTATGGGGCGCTCAACGATACGGGTGGGGGCTGGTTGAAGGATTTGCTGGAAAAGGATGTGAACCCGGAGCTGTTCTTCCAATTCCGTACTGCGGGCCAGGAGTTTGGTTTGATTGACGATCAAGCCCAGCGCCCCGTGTTTGTCCGCTACGGGAAAAGTCCGTATTGGCTGTCGCAACTGGGCCGGATCGGCCCGACACGAGAAAACTTGCGCGCCCTGCAGCGGTACGTGGTGAATCTGTCCAAACACGATTTTGAGAAGGCTCAAACCAATGGCTTGTTGGAAAACATTTGGAAAGACGAATTCTGGTGCTGGGCGCCAAAATATGATCCGGCGGTCGGGGTGAATATTTATGGGGCGGGTTGGGCGCCGGAAGATTTAATGCAATAAACCAAACGAGGTGAAAAATGAGAGGATTCTGCTTGGAAGTCAGCGGGCCTTATGCCTGCTTTACACGCCCGGAAATGAAGGTCGAGCGCGTGAGCTACGATGTCATCACACCCTCCGCCGCGCGCGCCATCTTCGACGCCATCCTGTGGAAGCCCGCCATTGTCTGGCGGGTGAAGAAAATTGAAGTGCTGGCGCCCATCCGCTGGGTGTCCGTGCGCCGAAACGAGGTGGGCAAGGTCGCTTCGCCAAGATCGGACTGCATTTTCATCGAAGACTCCCGCCAGCAACGCGCCGGGCTGTTCTTGCGCGATGTAAAATACAGGCTGTTCGCCGAGTTCGAGTTCATTCCGCCTGATAAACGCGGCAAAGTGTTCAATCCCGTCCCCGAATGGCTTGTGGATAAAGAAGAATCGGCGGAGTTAAAAAAGCCGGATGTGCGGCCCGACGAGACAGAGGCCAAATATGCCGCCATGTTTGAGCGCCGGGCGAAGAAGGGCCAATGCTTCAACCAGCCTTATCTCGGCTGTCGTGAATTCTCCTGTGCGTTCAGATTGGTCGATCCGGTGGCCGAACCCGCCACGCCGATAGCTGAAACCCGCGATCTCGGCTGGATGCTGTACGACCTCGACTTCACCAATCCTGCCGACATAAAACCACAATTCTTTCATGCCCAAATAACGAACGGCGTGATTGATCTTCGCAACGTGGAGGTCCGCTCATGAGCGCCCCGGAGATGAATTACAACGCCTTGCTGGAGGCCATTGGACAAGCGCACCAGCAGGCGCAAGCCGGCGCGTCCGGGGCGGTCAATCGCCACTTGATTCTGCGCAACTGGGTGATCGGCGCGTATCTGGTCGAGTTTGAGCAAAACGGAAAAGATCGGGCAGAATACGGGGCCGGGTTGCTGAAAAAATTGTCCGCTGATTTGCGAAAACGTGATGTGAGCGGCTGTAGCATCCAAATGCTTGAAAGAATGCGCCTCTTCTACGTGCTATATCCTCAAATCGCCTCTGAAATATCCTCACCACCGGTGAGGATATTATCCAATGCGTTTATTTCCAATGGATTAGAGATTTCCTCACCAGTGATGAGGAAATCTGAGAAAACAATTGAAAAGGCCCCGAGGCCACTGCCCCTTGGGATGTTGATGCGCCTTTCATGGACACATTTCATTGAAATTCTCTCCATCGACAATCCTTGGAAACGCGCTTTTTATGAGAACGAATGTTTAAAGGGGAACTGGTCAAAACGCCAGCTTCAGCGCCAGATTGAATCGCTCCTATACGAACGCACAGGTCTTTCGACCGATAAACAGGAGGTGATTCAAGCTGGACGCGAACAAGCGTCTGTAGCCCCTCAAGCTATTGCCGATCTCATTCGCGACCCCTATGTCCTTGAATTCGCCGGACTGGCAGAACTTCCAAAATACCGGGAATCCACGCTGGAAACCGCTCTGTTGAATCATTTGCAAACCTTTTTGCTGGAGCTGGGCAGTGGCTTTTGCTTTGAGGCCCGCCAGAAGCGTGTCACGGTCGGTAATGAGCACGATTATCTTGATCTGGTGTTCTATCACCGCATATTGCGCTGTCACCTGCTCATTGATCTGAAGGTGCGCGCCTTCCGGCATGGCGACGCGGGGCAGATGAATTTCTACCTGAATTATTGGAAAGATCAGATGATTGGGGAAGGCGACCAGCCACCCGTGGGGTTGATTCTTTGCACGGATAAAGATCAAACGAAGGTCGAGTACGCCACCGGCGGACTGGATCACCAGCTTTTTGTCTCCCGCTATCTCATCGCACTGCCCAAGCCTGAACAACTTCAGGAATTGGTCGAAAACGACCGCGCCCAATGGGAACAGCAACAAGCCCTATTGGAATCAAACCCGCCAAAGAAGGAGGAAGAGCTATCATGATCTTGCAGGCGTTGAAGGAATACTATGACCGGAAACCTGATTTGCCACATGAAGGGTGGGAGACGAAAACCTTTCCATATCTCATCCGTATTAAAGAGAACGGCGACTTTTTCGATTTCTATGACACACGCGAAGGAGAAGGCAAAGCTCGTCGTGAAAAAGAATTTCTCGTTCCCGCCTTGGGTGAAAAGAAAGGAAACGGAATCAAAGCCAATTTATTTTGGGAAAATCTTGAATATCTGCTTGGTTATCCCATTCCGACTGAAAAAAAGCCTAATCCAGACAAAGAACGCGTACAAGTACAGCACGAAGCCTTCAAACAGCGCATTGCCACAATTCCCGGCGAGTGTGACACGCTAAAGATCGTGCGTCTGTTCTTGTCCAATATTAATCATACAAAGATCCAACAAGACCCCAATTGGCCCAATGTCCTTAAGCTTAATCGCGCCTTGCTATTGGCCATAGTCAATCGTGGCCCCGTCACAGACGACCACGATTTGCGCAAGCTAATTGACGCATCGCGCCCTCGGTGTGGGACAAAGAACCGTTGCTTGGTGACCGGGGAACAAGATGAGATTGTTGCGCTGGAGCCGCCAATACGTGGGGTACGCGAAGCAAACCCAACCGGTGCGAGCCTTGTGGCTATAAACAACAAGGTTTCAAAGGGTGTAAATGCCGGACAAGTTCCTGCTTTTGCATCTTTCATGAAAGAACAGGGGCACAACTCACCAATCGGGAAGACAGCTTCTTTTGCGTACACCACAGCTCTTAATCATTTGTTACGACGCGATTCCCCTCAACGCTTGCAAATCGGCGACGCCACGATGGTATTTTGGTCAGAGGCAAAAACAGAATTTGAAGCGGAGGCGGCCCTTTTCTTTTCAGAACCATTTAAAGATGATCCTGACAAATATACAGATGCCGTAAAATCGCTGTATGCCTCTATTTGGAATGGCGCTTATGTTGCTCCGTGCGAAAACACACGTTTTTATGTTCTAGGGCTTGCGCCTAATTCCGCAAGAATTGCTGTGCGCTTCTGGGAGGTTAATACCGTTCAGCAAATCGGGAAGCGGCTTCTACAACATGTTGCCGATCTTTCGATTGACCATGGCAAACTTGACCCTGCGTTGCCCTTGCGAAAGCTTCTTCGCACAATTTCGGCGCAGGAAGAGGAAAAAAATATACCACCTAACCTTGCCGGAGAGACCATGCGGGCGATCTTGGAAGGATTGCCTTATCCGCAAACGCTTTTGCAGGCGGCTATTCGGCGTGTAAGAGCGGAGCAGGCTAAAAAAGACAAAAGAAAAGGCAAATCTCTCCCGAATGTATCGTATGAAAGGGCCGCGCTGATCAAGGCTTGTTTGAACCGCTTAACCAGAAGAAGCAATCCCCAACAACAGGAGGAAATGAAAGTGAGTCTGGATACAATCAACACCAACATCGGCTACCGGCTGGGGCGGCTCTTTGCCTCGCTGGAGAAAATACAGGCGGAGGCCAGTCCCGGCATCAACGCCACCATCCGTGACAAGTTCTATGGCGCGGCATCCAGCACGCCGGTGACGGTCTTTGGCAATTTGATGCGCTTGAAAAACCATCACTTGGCCAAGCTGGAGCATGCCGGAAGGCGAGTAAACTTGGAACGGCTTTTGGGCGAGATCATGGGCGGAATCAACGATTTTCCACCCCACCTAAAACTGGAAGACCAAGGGCGTTTTGCCATCGGCTACTATCATCAGATGCAGGATTTCTACACCAAGAAAGAAAAACAGGACTAACCCAAGGAGAATGAATATGAGCAATGCAGTAAAAAATCGCTATGACTTCGTTTTGGTTTTTGATGTGCAGGATGGCAACCCCAACGGCGATCCCGATGCTGGCAATCTGCCTCGCTTGGACGCTGAAACTGGATGCGGCCTAGTCACCGATGTGTGCCTGAAGCGCAAGGTGCGGAATTACGCCATGCTTACAAGAGGAAGCGAGAGAGGCTTCGACATTTTCGTTAAGGAGAAGGGCGTGCTGAATCGCGCGATTGCGGATGCATATCAGACACTCGGCATTGATTTGGAAAAGCCACCCACTGATGAAAAAGACGGGAAAAAGAGAAACGAGAAGGGTTCCGGTCAAGGCAAGGAAGTTGAAAAGGCGAGAGACCAAATGTGCAAAACCTTTTATGACATCCGCACCTTTGGGGCTGTAATGTCGACCGGAGCAAACGCTGGTCAAGTTCGTGGCCCCGTACAAATGACATTTGGCCGTTCCATTGATCCTATTGTTTCCCTGGAACATTCCATCACACGAATGGCTGTTGCAACGGAGGAAGAGGCAGAAAAACAGAGCGGAGACAACCGGACCATGGGCCGCAAGAACACGGTCCCGTACGGCTTGTATGTGGCGCACGGTTTTGTATCCGCGCATTTGGCAAACCAGACAGGCTTCTCAGAAGATGATTTGGGGCTTCTTTGGAAGGCTCTGGAGCAAATGTTTGAGCACGATCGCTCGGCGGCGCGAGGCATGATGGCAACCCAGAAGCTGATTGTCTTCAAGCATGAAAGTGCCCTGGGGAATGCGCCCGCCCACAAGCTCTTTGAGCGTGTCAAGATTACACGGAAGGACGAATCCAAGCCGGCGCGCGCCTTTTCGGATTATGACGTGAAGATTGACAAGGCTGGGTTGCCGCCGGGCGTTGAGGTGCTTGAGCGGCTGTAATCCAAAGGCCACCTTGTGTGTCCTTGGAGGAGATGAACAGACTGGGGGTGGAAGTTGCTCTAGTTACGGCGGCCGCCCCGCAACAAGGCTCCGAAAAAATGACGGGACAGCTTGAGTTTGGGTTTGGGGGCAGGGAGGAGCCCCGCGCGGACGCCGCGCGGGGCTATGAGGCTTTCGTGGAAAGCCGTGAAAAGGCTTTGCGCGAGCTGGAGGCGCGGTATGGCTTGATTTTGAACAAGCAGGTCCGGCTCAGGCTCAGGGGGTGGGACGAGGAGTTCAAGGGGAAGCTGGTGTTGAATCAATTGCTGGTGCCGGCGAACCGCAAGGAGGCCTTGCGGCTACGGATTGGTTTCGTGACGTTCGATTATGCCGACATTGAAATGTGCTGTTGCGAGCCGGAGCAGGGCGCATGAACGCTATGGAGCCCATCTTCCCTGAGGCCGACCTGCTTCCGTTGTCGGCGCTTCAGCATTTGCTCTTCTGTGACCGTCAATGCGCGTTGATCCACATCGAACAGGCGTGGAGCGAGAATCGGCTGACGGCGGAAGGCCGGGTTTTACATGAGCGGGTGCATGAGCTGGGCACGGAAAGCCGGGGTGATGTACGGATTGCGCGGGGCTTGCGCTTGCGTTCACTGAGGCTGGGCCTGATTGGCCAGGCGGACGTGGTGGAGTTTCATCAACAGCCGGATGGAACAACCATCCCGTTCCCTGTCGAGTACAAGCGCGGCAAGCCGAAAGCCGGGCAGTGCGATGAGGTCCAACTTTGCGCCCAGGCCCTTTGTCTTGAGGAGATGCTGGGTGTTTCCATTCCGGAGGGGGCTCTTTTCTATGGCCAGCCCCGGCGGAGGAAGGAGGTTGTATTCTCTCCGGAACTGCGGGCCTTTGTTGAGGCCGGCGCCCGGAAGCTACATGCGTTAATCGCTGGCGGAAAGACCCCACCCGCCGTGTATGAAAAGAAGTGTGAGAGTTGCTCCCTGTTCGATCTGTGCAGGCCTCGCCAAATCAGACGATCGTGCGCCGTTAAGGACTACATCCAAAGGCTGGTATTTTCATGAAGAAATTCTTGAACACGCTGTTTGTGCAGGCGCAGGGCGCCTACCTGAACAAGGAGGGGGAAGCGGTCGTTGTATCGGTCGAAAAGGAGGTGAAACTGCGCGTGCCCATCCACACGCTGGGCGGCGTGGTTTGCTTTGGCAATGTTATGTGCAGTCCCTT
Source organism: uncultured bacterium (assembly GCA_964604705.1). Lineage (GTDB taxonomy): Bacteria > Oederibacteriota > JAAXVQ01 > JAAXVQ01 > JAAXVQ01 > JAAXVQ01. The sequence continues at coordinate 1,805 of CAZSAP010000035.1, read as the reverse complement.
CCTGCTTGGACATTGCGCCGAAAATGGCGTCCACGTCAGTATGCTGACAGCCAACGGACGCTTTCTTGCGCGGGTGCAGGGCTCCGTTTCTGGCAATGTGCTGTTGCGGCGCGAGCAGTACCGCCGCGCGGATGACCCCGCCGCCTCGGCGGACATCGCGCGCGCCCTGGTACTGGGCAAGGCGGCCAATGCGCGCACGGTTCTTCAGCGCGCCGTCCGCGATCATCAGGGCAAAGCCGGTGTTGAAGCGCTGGAGCCCGCTATTTTGCGGCTGGGACGCATTATGGAGGAGGTTCAGACTCTGCCGGAGGTAGATTCCATTCGAGGCAAGGAAGGCGACGCCGGGCGGGCCTATTTCGAGGTGTTTGACACGCTCATAACGGCGCAAAAAGAGGATTTCTTCTTCAAGGAACGATCCCGCCGCCCGCCTCTGGACAATATGAACGCCTTGCTCTCCTTCATTTACACCCTGCTGGCGCATGATTGCGTCGGCGCGCTGGAAGGTGTTGGGCTGGATGCCCAAGTCGGCTTCCTGCACCGCCAGCGCCCCGGCAGGCCTAGCCTGGCCTTGGACCTGATGGAAGAGTTCCGGCCCTTTCTGGCCGACCGTCTGGCTTTGTCACTCGTCAACCTGAGGCAACTTCAGGGCAAAGGCTTCAAGACCAGCGAATCCGGCGCGGTTGAGATGGATGATGACACACGGAAAACCCTGCTGATGGCCTATCAAAAACGCAAGCAGGAGGACATTCTGCACCCCTTCTTGAACGAGTCTGTCCCCATCGGCTTGCTCATGCATGTGCAAGCCCTGTTGCTGGCCAGGTTTCTTCGAGGCGATCTGGACGGCTACCCGCCTTTTATCTGGAAATGAGGTGAACGCATGATGGTCCTGGTCAGTTATGATGTCTCCACTATTGATAAACGGGGACAAGCCCGCCTGCGCCGTGCGGCCAAAGCCTGCCTGGACTATGGCCAGCGCGTTCAGAATTCCGTCTTTGAATGCGATATTGACCCTGCTCAGTGGACGGCGCTAAAAGCCCGCCTGCTCGGCTTGATTGATCCAGCATCAGACAGCCTGCGCTTTTACTTTCTCGGCAGTAATTGGCAACACCGCGTTGAACATGTAGGCGCCAAGCCAACGAAAGATTTAATGAACGATCCTTTGATTATTTGATGCTCCGCGAACCACAAGCCAGCAAGGTCTTCCTGGCCGGTTCGCGCAAAATTTGCAAGTAGTTCTTTGACAATAGAATACAAATGCTCTGTGCATCGGAAACCTTGGGCATCCCCCCTTTGGACGCGGTGTCCGCTCAGGTTCGCGCAGGAACAACCCTTTGACGTTCCTGCACAATGTGTTAAATATAAAAGGTCGCCCGCCGCGCGCGGGCGTGGATTGAAACCTCCAGATAATGATTGAGCGCTTTGCCCAACAGCGTCGCCCGCCGCGCGCGGGCGTGGATTGAAACGGCGCTGTCTGGGAACGGTGGAATTGCGATGGGGTCGCCCGCCGCGCGCGGGCGTGGATTGAAACGCCGCAAGAAGTTTCTGGCAGTTGGCGTCCTTCGTCGCCCGCCGCGCGCGGGCGTGGATTGAAACCGGCATCCAGCCGCCCAAAACATCGCGGACAATCGTCGCCCGCCGCGCGCGGGCGTGGATTGAAACACCATGCGCAGTTTCGTCCGCAAGCCGGCCAAGGTCGCCCGCCGCGCGCGGGCGTGGATTGAAACAACTCCAGGGCATCCTCGTGATACTCGTCCAGCGTCGCCCGCCGCGCGCGGGCGTGGATTGAAACTTGACGTTGCCCGCCG
>CAZSAP010000034.1:0-9966 GCA_964604705.1 uncultured bacterium | reverse complement strand
CAGGTCAGATACGGCAACACAAACGTCACCGTGACCAGGAGTGAGATGGTTTTAAGCAAGAACCTTCTCACCGGGTGGTGCCACCAATTTAGAGAAATGCTCTGAGTACTTTTGTTATCCATATCGCGGTTCACTCCTTTAGGGAAGTAAAACATTTTGGGATTTTATTTTGTTTAAAGATAGCATAACGTATCTTCAAAGTCAAATCCACGTCATAAGAAAAATATTATTATACTTTTACAAAAAAGTGTGTGTATCATTTTGAAACTATCCATGTTTAACTTTTTTAAGGTTTTAAGCTAAATTAGCAACATCATTAAATAATTAAAGGATATTTAAATAATATTTAACCAAAAATATCTTAAAAAAGTAATTGCAAAAAACAATCAAGCAATTTAAAAGGCTTATAAACAAAACGAACAATGAAATACGGTTATTTTTAAAAACAGGCTAATTAGGACGAATAGATGGTCTCTTTAAGAAAAACCAAATAGACTCCCAAACTACGAATCAGGATTATACAGGATGAAGAAAAAATTTTAAAGCAGCTAACACATCATTAATGTAATTTTTTTGTTAGGGTTATTTAGATCATTTTCCGTAATTCCCATTCAATCCAGAAATTAAAAGGACGTTCAGGCGACAAAATGCAGGGTTTTCTAGTTGCACTCAATACATCATGGGGAGATGTGCACGGCTCAAGTGCAGCACAAATCCACTTGTTGGATGAAATGCGCGGGTCCAGGGCAACCCCTAACGAAAGCCAAATACCCAAATAGGGCAGCGTTTCAGCATCCCAGGTAAGGTGCAAGGTGCGACTGATACCAGGAAATGACACCGAGGCGTTTCCCTGCCCTTGAGCAAACCATTTTCCCGCCGCTTGTTTTTCCGGAATAAAGACCGTATCCATATGCATGGTATGTCCCGAAGCTACGCGCGCCAAAGGCCATGGTTGCACACGTTGCGCTTTAAATACACCATTATGCCCTAACACACTGAGTGTTTTCACTCCCGGTAAACTAATTTTCGATTCTGGATCTAAGGCTAGAATGGGATGCGCCGAATAGATAAACGGTAAAAGATTCGTTCCCAAATTGAGAACCGTATACTCCTGACGCAGATGATTGGGGCGTGGTGCAGAAATCCGACGGATAAACTGCACAGGCATCTTTCCCGGGCGGGTGATCCAGGTAACCAGTTCCTTTCCCTGTTGTTCTGCCTGCCAGGGGCGATCCCATAAAAGACCATGATCCTGCCCAAATATCCCCTCGGAGGTTCCCACGGTTGGAAAACACTCATCAAATCCGCTGATATCATGGGCAAGGTATTTCCCGCGGGCAGAAATGGGAAAACGCCGACGCGGATCGGTAAAAAACAAATTGCGTTTTTGCGGTTGCGCCATCAGACGGCGGATCTTTCCACCTTGACTTGGAGTCACTTCCGCCGTCAGCTCCCCACTGGTCACCATCCAGATCTTTCCGCGTCTTTGCAGGTTCATAACTCGCCCCCCGGATAAAAAATAGGGGCGACCCGCGGTCGCCCCTACCAAACCATTGCTCATTATAAGCAAGGACGAGCACCGCCCGCCCTTACAGTTTAATTCTTATATGCTACATCCACGGTCTGACCCGGCTTGACCGTGTAATTCTTTTGGCCTACGGTTACAACCAACGCCGACTTGGCGCCCGGGGTCAACGTGAAGCTGCACTTCGTGTGTGTCATATTCACCTGCAACACGCGATTCTTGTGATGCAACGTAAACTGAATGCCCTTCCAGCGCTTGGGAACACGCGGTTCAAACGAGAATCCATTTTCACGCAAACGCATGCCCGCAAATCCCAAGACCACAATCTGCCAGGTTCCACCCACACAAGCCGAGTGCACACCCAGGAACGAATTGTCCATGAGGTCATCCAAATCCAAGCGCGCGTTCTGGTCCCAATAGGCCATGGCTTCTTTGGGCATATCCAACTGCGCCGCAATCATAGCGTGCGTGCAGGGCGAGAGCGATGAATCGTGACACGTAATGGGCTCGTAGAACTTCCAGGCCGCCAGCTTCTGCTCGCGGGTAAACGCATCCGGGAAAAGCGACATCATGAGCAACACATCGGCTTGTTTTACAATCTTCAACCGCAACAACGTATCCCAAGAAACACCACGTTCCGTGATGATCTGTTTGCCCGGCTTGAGTTCCTTCATGTTGAAGGACATCTTATCCAAGATGCAATCGTCCTCAATAAACAGCTTCTTTTTCGCATCGTAGTTAATAAACATATCCTTGCCGGTCTTTTCCCACGCCGTAATTTCGGATTCCGCCAATTTAAGCTTCGTGCTCAACGACTTCCACAACGCCGGCTTGTCCTTCTTCAGGGTGCGGGCCAACTTTACGGCCGAGAGCAAGTTGTATTTCGCTTGCCAGTTCGTGTACGTGTTGTTGTTTACCACACCGTCGTACTCATTGGGACCCTTCACGGTCACCATGATGTACTTCTTGCGGGTTTCGCTGTAATGGCAACGGCTCTGCCAGAAGCGGGCCGTCTCCAGAATGATCTCGGCGCCGTATTTTTCCACAAACTCTTCATCGCCCGAGGCATTGCGATAGTGCTCCAACGCGTAGTGAATGTCGCCTACGATGTGCACGGCGATATTGGCATATTCCCAGTAGTCGGCCTGTTCTTTGCCTGGGAAAGAAGACATCCAAGGGAACATCGCGCCCTTAAAGAAGAGGCGTTTGGCTTTATTACGCGCTTCAGGTAAGGTCTGGTAGCGGTACTCCATCAACGCCCGGGCCGCCTTAGGCCACGTGTAAATGTAGTAAGGGATAATGAACAATTCCGTATCCCAGAAACAATTACCGTAGTGCATTTCCGCTGTTAAACCGCGTGAACCGATATTGACCTTGTTGTCATTGGGGTTCACAAACTGCGTCAGGTGGAAAATCGAGAAACGTGTCGCTTGTTGATCGCCGGCATGTCCGTCGATCACAATATCACCCGAACGCCAACGCGCGCACCAGGCAGTGGCATGGTCTTCCACCACACGTTCAAAGCCACGCGCCAAAGCGCTGGAAGCAAACGCATCGGCGGTGTTGGCCAACGTACCCTTGAGTCCATCACGCGAAGCCGCCACACCGATCATCTTATCCAAATTGTAAGTCTTGCCCTTCGCGACTGTAAGGCTCAAGCGACGCGAAACTTGTTTTTCATCTTTGACCAAGCTGGTCTTGGCGGCCACGGCCTTGCCTTCGCTGGCCACAGCCACACGGATGGCTTCGGCAACCTTGTAAGGATTGGTCTTGGTCTTCACCTGAAGGTATGCACTGTTCTCACCGAACGCACCTTTATTCTCCACATCTACAAAGTAATACCGTTCCTTGCGCAACTGGTATCCGCTCTTGTGGAAATCAATGTTATCCACTTCCCCGTCCAACACGTTGTCAATGGTGACCGCGCCGCCCCAGTTCAAGGGTTTAAAGGTCACGCGCAAGGCTGCCAAATGCAATTCCGCCATAGAAACCAAACGTTCAAACTTGAACTCCGTCTCGCGCCCTTTGGTATCCTGCCAGACAAACGTACGCGTCAGCAAACCGCGGTACATATCCAACGTACGGATGTAATTTTTCACTTTGCCGCGGGTCATGGAGAACACTTCTCCGCCCAGCGTGAACCGGGTCGTGAAGTAGTAGGGCAAATTTACAATGGTCTGATACCAGTCCGCGTAAATGTCAAACACGCCGGACACAAACGTACCCGGACGAGAATCCGGAAACGGGAGATCGTTTTCTTCCACACTGCCGCGCACACCCATGTAGCCGTTCCCCAAGGAGAACAACGATTCGCGCCAGGCTTGACGCTTCTGGTCAAACCCTTTTTCTGTAACAATCCAGGTCTTATCGTTGGTCACGGCCAACGGTGGATGATGCAGCGGATCTGCCGGCAACGCCTGACCTTCGATCAAACGCGCTATGTTCGGCAAATCAATCTGGCTCAAATTAGCTACCACACGCTGGGCAAACCCCATGGACTCAGGCTTACCCACACCCAAGGTATGCATGCCCGCAGCTACGGCCGCTTCAATGCCGGACTCCGCATCTTCCACAACCAAGCAATTCACCGGTTCCACACCCAAGCGCTGTGCCGCTTTCAGGAACAACTCCGGATTCGGTTTGCCTTTTACGATCTCGTTGCCATCCACAACCGCATGGAACATCTGCGATAAACCCACCAACTTCAAGACCAAACGGGCATTCTTGGAGGACGACGCCAGGGCAATCTTGTACCCGGCTTTTTTCAAAGCCGGCAACAACGCTTTTACGCCCGGAAGCAAATCCTTCGGTTTCAACGTCTGAACCAATTTCAGATAATATTCATTTTTCTGGTCGCTGTACTCTTTGATCTTGTCTTCAGTGGGGGTGTATCCCAACATGGCAATCAGGGATTCACGACGCGGAATACCGCGCAACTTCTCATTGGCCGCCTCGTCGAACTTAACCCCCAATTGGTCCGCCAACCGTTTCCAACCGCGATAATGAAACTCGGCTGTATCGACAATCACGCCGTCCAAATCAAAAATGACCGCTTTGTTCATGTAAGTTATTAACTCCTTATAGAATATTCAAAATGCGCGTAGGGGCGACTGGCAGCCGCCCCTACGTTAGCCTTGATTCATCCTGAGTATCGGTCTTATTTCTTGTTTTTCAAGAGATAATCAATCACTTCGTTCATTTTGGCTGTGGCCACACAAATAACCTTGTCCGCGCCGCCGTAATACACGAAAATGGTATCACCAATGACAATGTTACCTACTGCAAAGACAACATCGTGCTCCACACCGGTGATCTCAAACGATTCTGTCGGTTCGAGAATGAATTCCTTCGGACGCGACAGAATCTTGGTCGGGTCGTTCAGATCCAAGAGCATCAGGCCCTGACGGTAAATGCGCTTTTCATCCACACCATGGTACATCACGATCCAGCCGTGCGGGGTTTTAATGGGCGGCGTGCTCGCGCCAATCTTGCAACACTGCCATGGGTATTCCGCTTCTGGCTTGGCCAAAAGCAGATCGTCCTTCCAGGTCTTCATGTCATCCGAGAAGGCCATCCAGATACCCGGCTTTTCCGTCCCGTACTTGGCGCCAACCCAGTGGGCCGGGCGACGGAACATCACGTACTTGCCGTTGATCTTCTCAGGAAACATGACCACGTCACGATCATCCACATCGTCCGGTGTTACAGCGCCCATGTTTTCATAGGTCTTAAAGTCCTTGGTGCGCATCAAACCCGTACGCGTCAAGTTCTCGGTCATGGACTTGGGCGAACCATCCGGGAACTCAGCATGATTGCCCAACACAAAGGCTGTATACGGAGTCATACGGCAAGCGTAGGTAACATAAAAAAAGCCATCGTCCATTTTCACAATGCGCGGGTCTTCCACACAGCCATTGTCAAACCCATACATCCCCGTGTAATTCGGATTTTCAGAAACACGTTTGAAGGTATAGCCATCTTCACTTACGGCCAAGCCAAAATAAATACGATAAATGTCGGTTTCACCCGAGGCGCGGTACAACATGTATACTTTGCCATTGTCGTAGATGGCCCCAGGATTGCATACCGCATGACCTTCCCACTTGCTGCCCGCCTTAGGTTCCAAAATCGGGTTTTTTTCATACTTCTTGAATAACATGTGTTCAGCTCCTTGAAAATGATTTCACATACTATATTCACGCCGACATGTGTTGCGTCCGCGTGGGGTTGCCCAATTGCATACACCCTCCCAACCACCAACCGATGAAGCAGCGTTCAATTTTCTGTGTATTGGGAAGGGAGGAAAAAATTTCGGAAAGTATAGCAAAAGGGAGTGGGGGTGTCAATGATATTACCAGGTCAAAAACAAAGCTGAAACAACACTAAATAGGGTTCAATAAAAAAGGCGGAAGGTTGTTTTCAACCCTCCGCCTGGATACCGGTAACTCTGATTTACTTCGCTGCCGGAGCTGCTTCCGCTGCTGCCGGGGCTGCTGCCGGAGCTGCTTCCGCTGCTGCCGGAGCCGCTTCTTCTTTCTTCACTTTCTTGACTTTCTTAACTTTAGGCGCTTTCTTTTCAGCCTTAACTTCAGCTTTCACTTCAGCTGCTGGAGCTGCTGCCGGAGCTGCTGCTTCCGCCGCTGCCGGAGCTGCTGCTGCCGGAGCTGCTGCTTGTTCTGCCGCAACAGCCGAGATCGACAAACCGAACATCACTGCCATTAACGAAACCAACATCTTTTTCATTTACGTATCTCCTTAAATTGGATTAACTACTCGACTTTAATTAAGCAAGATCGAGGCCAGTACTTCACCATACTATTTATTAGGTTAGTTTTCCCATATTTTTTTTGATTAATGGTCGCTCACATATAGAATAATCCATAAATCCTTTATTTAAAAGCCCATATATTTTATTGTGTTTTATCTATTTTTTCTATTACGCACGCTTCTAAACAACATCCTGACCTACGTAATCTATCCCCCAAAAATAAACCGAGGCAATTTTGAACACACCATACAAAAACGCCACATTCGTTCCATGATATATCTATTGATCCGGAAAATTCAGGGTGCTAAAATTGTTTGTTTCTAGTTTGCGTTTCGACCAAAAAGGAGAAACGTATGCCCCAAAACAAACATTCCCTCCAAGGTATCCGCTTGGCTATCGAAGCCAGCCTTACCCAAGGACTCTTAGTTTTCAACACGGAAGCAAGGCTGTTATATGTAAATTTCACACTTTGCAATATGTTGGGTTGGACCGAAGCTGAATTGCTCGCACAAACCGGGCCTTTTCATTTTTGGCCACCCGAGCACACTGAGTCAATATACACCCGTTTGAAATCCATCCTCCAAGGAGCGATGACCGCTACAGAACTTGATTGGACATTCCAACGGAAGAACGGACAACGTTTCCCTGTCCATGTTAATGTCTCGCCCTTAAACTTCGATGATTGCAGCCAAGGTTGGCTACTCCAGGTTTTCGACAACTCACAACAACAATTAACCGAAGACGCACTCCAAGATAGTTGCACCCTTTATACCAACCTCGTAGAAACCGCACATGACCTGATTTGGCGATGCGATATTCAAGGACGCTATCTTTTCTTAAATCCCGCATGGGAACATGTATTCGGCTACGCCTTGGAAGATATGCTTAGTCGACCGTTTTGGCATTTTGTTCATCCCGCCCATGTTGAAAAGGATCAAAAAGAATTTTCGCGTTTGCTACGAGAACAAGGCTTTGTCCGAGAATTCGAGACCATCCATATTCATAAAAATGGCAACCCCATTGAGCTTTCATTTACTGCCCGCGTCACCTTGGACGATCAAGGAAACGTAACCGGCACCCAGGGGACGGCTCAAGACATCACCGCACGAAAACAGGCCGAAGCTGCCCGCCGGTCCAGTGAGGAAAAATATCAAACTCTCATTGACCATTTAAATCTGGGTTTTTTTATCACCGCATTGGACGGAGCCATGTTGCATATGAATCTGGCTACAGCCGAGATAGCCGGATTTGCATCCATTGCCGATTCCGGAAAGGTCAATGCCAATAACATCTATGCCGATCCGGAGGATCGCGAAAAATTCATTCAACAGCTTAAAACAACTGGGACCGTAAAAAACTTTGAGACCCGAATACGCAAAAAAGACGGAACTCTGCGCTGGATTTCACTTAATGCCGTACTGCAAAAAACATCCGAACCCACCATCTTGGGGTTCATCGAAGACATTCATCAACGTCGCGAAACCGAAGAAGCACTCAAAGCGAGTGAAGAACGCTACCGTGCACTGGCAGAAACCTTACGGGATCGTGAATTTTGGCTCCAAGAATCTCAACGGGTGTCACGCGTAGGCAGCTATGTTTTGGATATTCGGAGCGGAACTTGGACCAGTTCTCTGGCACTGGACGATCTATTCGGGATCGGCCCCGAGTACGACCGAACCATTGAAGGCTGGACGCAACTGGTTCATCCCGAGCATCGTGAACTCATGCGCACCTATGTCCAAAACCATGTTCTGGAAAAAAAACAATCTTTCGATCACGCCTATAAACTTCTTCACCCCACGGGAAAGACCATCTGGGTATTGGGACGCGGCGAATGGGTGTTCAACGAACACGGTGAAGCGATTAAACTTGCTGGGACCATACACGATATTACTGCCCAAAAAGAAGCGGAATTGGCCTTGGCCGCTCGCGCCCAGGAGTGGCAAACCACCTTTGATGCGGTAAGCGATGCCATTTGGATCTTGGACGCGGACTTTAAGATCATCCGTTGCAATCAAGCTACGGCTAAATTTCTAGACCTTCCGATGAATAAAATTCTAGGCCGCTACTGTTGGCAAATCGTTCATCAGGTTGACACGCCTATCCCCGAATGCCCTGTCCTACGCATGCAGAAATCCAGGCAACGCGAATCAACCGAACTGTCCGTAGGTGAACGTTGGATATCTGTGACGGTGGATCCTATTTTCAATGACCAAGGAGCCATACAAAACGTGGTACACATCATCCGCGACATCACTCTTAAAAAAAACGCCGAACAACTCCTGGCACAAGAAAAAGAACGTTTGGCCGTAACCCTCCTAAGCATTGCCGACGGAGTGATTGCCACGACATTGCAGGGACGCATTAGTCTGATGAACCGAGTCGCGGAGGAATTAACCGGTTGGACGCAATCCGAAGCCATGGGGCGACCGCTATCCGAAGTGTTCATGCTCTTGCAATCTGAATCTCACGAACCCTATCCTCTTTTTCAACCCGATGTGCCCCAGCAAGAGCCCTTCACCTTTGCTGACGCTCAACCGTTGTTGCGTTCCCGTCAAGGTCAAGAACGCTTGCTTGCGTTTAGCAGTGCACCCATTCGCGATAACGCACGACAAGTCACCGGAACCGTCTGGGTCTTTCAAGATGTTACCGAAAAACAGAAAACCGAGACCATTCTGCGTAACGCCCAAAAACTCGAATCCATTGGAGTGCTCGCCGGCGGCATTGCCCATGATTTCAACAACCTGCTCAGCGGACTTTTCGGTTATTTGGAATTGACCCAGGAACACTTGACCGAGAACCATACCGAACATGCACTTGAGTCCTTGCACCATGCTCTGAGTGCCTTTAATCGGGCTAAAGCTCTGACCCAACAGTTGCTCACATTCTCCAAAGGTGGTACACCGGTACGTAAGCGACAATCGGTTAAACACATGTTACAAGAAACCGTCTTGTTTATCCTCTCAGGGTCCAATATTCAGGCCACATTTTCCTTGGCACCCGACCTGTGGTACACCGATATCGACGCCATGCAAATCAGCCAGGTCATTGACAACCTCGTAATCAATGCGCGCCAAGCCATGCCCCTGGGCGGCATCTTGGAGGTTGCTGCGGAAAACATCCCAGCACAACAAGCTCCGTCCACACTCCCAACCTGCGATTATATTCGCATCACGATTAAAGATCACGGAACCGGCATCTCACCTGAACATCTACCCCATATCTTCGAACCCTTTTTTACAACTAAAAGTCAGGGGAGTGGGCTTGGTTTGGCTACATCCTATTCCATTGTCACCCGACACCAAGGAACCATTGAAACCACCTCCGAATTGGGGCAAGGTACTACCCAGTCTATCTTTCTCCCCGCCGACCCTTTTGAGACACTAACCCAAACCCCTGCCCGTGCTTCCGCAAGACTCACCCCCGTACAACATACGGGCACAATTCTCTTAATGGATGATGAATTGTTTATCTTGGATCTTTTATCTAAGATTTTGAGCCAACGTGGGTTTTCCCTGCGCAGAGCTACACATGGACAAGAGGCGATTCGGCAATTGGAGGAAGCTCTGGCCGCGGGAGAGACTGTCTTAGCCGCGATTCTTGATCTGACCATCCCGGGCGGGATGGTCAGATCAAGAATCGCGGCTAAGACAGTCTCTCCCGCGGCCAGAGC
>CAZSAP010000033.1:0-15287 GCA_964604705.1 uncultured bacterium | reverse complement strand
CCCCAAGTCCCACCCCAAGGCGCGGATTTTTTCCCGTGGCGTTTGAGGTGGAGTAACCGGCATATGTTAGGAAACGAAAACGCTTCGATTGAATTACATCAAATTGAAGTTCCGTGCCTGCGAAATATTTAGACTCATACACCGGTGGCCAGAGGATAACGTTCCATTGGAACCGCCCGGCTCTAAGCGCGTTTTGCACACCTATGCCGGTACTGGTCCCGGCGGCCAGCCCCAGACCCCAAAACAAATCTTGATAGGTACGTTTGGGCTGGGTGTCCTCTTCCTCCACGCGTATGTTTTTAATTTTTTTGATCTCGCTCCGTAAAAAAGTCAAATCCTGATTCTGTATTTTAATAACCACGGTATTCTCATCCATGGTCTGTAGGGTCCCGATCAACACCGAACCGTTTTTCAAAAACACCTTGTCTTCTGCCTGGGCCATCCCTGCCCAGACCAAACCGAACAACAAAAGCAACCCACCCATTCTCATAAAACAACTCCTTTTCGCTCTCGCGTCTTGGTGGCAACGTCTGCATTTTCCGCAGTTGTTTCCGCTTCCAGAACCATCGCGCCAGCGGCCGATGTGGTCGTCTCCGAACATGGATCGGTTGAGCCCCCTACACCAATACGTACGTTAAACAGATCAACCTGTACACACGCTTATTACATAATAAAATGCCTGAGTGAAGCAACCCAAACAGCACCAACTAGTTTAAGGGTATGGCATCGATTACGCGAGGAAAGGCCTCATGGTTACTGCCCGCAGCCATTAATCATTGGGTCCTAAATCATCATCGTTCTTATCTTTTCCCTGTGGATCTGCCGGCGGACTGTCGGAAGGTGCTTTTGGAGCAGGCGCATTCGGATCCGGGGTGCCAATGATCGGGTCGCCTCCGCTGTTGACCCACGCCTTGCCGTTCCACATCACATACCCGCCTTGCCACAAGACGGAATACTTTGAGGTGGCCGCCTTGAGATCATCGAAGGCCTTATTGCGTGCGTACAATTCCCGATCGATCGCAGCGACTTTTCCATCCGCGGCCTTGGTCAGCAGGCCGCGATCCGGCTGATTGAGCTTTTCCAAATTCCTCGCAGCTTTTTCACCTTCTTCGTCCACATATTCTTTTATAATTTGACTGTGTGTGTGTTCATGCCGCCAGAGCATGGCCACGAATGCACCCGCATTAAAATCATCATCTGAAAACTGCCTGCCTTTTTCCGCTTCTTGTTTACGGTAATCGCTGTTGGCTTGGGCCCAGGTGGTGGGAGCGCCTTGCGGCAAGGCCCCCAAAGCACGCGCCTCGGCATCGGGCAGAAAATAGGGACTGATGTAGGCACGGCGTACGATCTTCACGGTTAGCTCTGAAACATAAAACTGTTCGTTCCACGGGCTGTTCTCATCCTTCACCTGGGCAACTTTGTACGCCTTGTCCTCATAGGAAGCCTCTGCGCCATCAACATACGGCACCGGGGTGTGCAGATAATGGTCACAGGTCTTCCAGGCCGACAGATCGGTCAACTTCGGCTCCCCACCGCATAAGTTGAGCCCAGTAGTCACGGAGGCATTCAGGAGCGGACGGATCTCAAGGTTCGCCAACGCGGCCTTTTGCAACGGGAGGTAGGCTTCCTCATCCTTTCCGTCATACTTGATCTCAAAGTTGCGGGGAAATGCCTTGATAAAGGCTTCATCCGTATCTTCCTGGCCTTGTTCGTCCGTCACTTTAAGTTTCGCCTTGATGTCTTTGATGTTGATGAACTTGGCCTTGGGCCCCAGCAAGGTTTTTTCTGCAGGCGCCGCCTGACCCGACCCTTTTCCCGGAGTCGGTGTGCTTCCTCCGCCTCCCTTCCCAGTGCCACCGCCACCACCGGCACCTCCGCCGGACCCCGAAGACGCCAAACCCATCAGCGCTTGTGCCGGGACGGCACTATTGCCTATATCCCCGCTCTCGCCACCCGCTTCTTCATCCGGGACCGGCACAAACGTCCACTCGTACTTGGCAATCTTTCCCTTGGATTCGCTCCCATCGATGCTAATGCTTTCAGCGCGTTCCTCGGCATACGGCCCGCCGGGAATGGCCACCAGGTCCCCCGGCAGGTACACACTCCAGGAGATGGCGTTCCAGACCCCGGTGGAATCCAACCATTGTTCGGAAAAACGTCCCTTGCCTTTTTGCAGAGTCCGCTCTTCGGCCTTGTAACTTAGGTTGTGCTCAAACAAATACGGTGGTCGCTTGTCACTGGCCCGATGGTTGGTGGCCATGAGGTCGTTTCCATCCGGAGTGGGCTTGTACTCATCGGTGGTGAGCACCAATACCCCGCCGGGGGTGTACCGTTCCTTGCTCTCATAAATTTTGCCTTTACCCACGATCCAGCCCGAATTGCCCACCACGGCCTTGGGCTCCGGTCGGATCATCACTTCCAAGGTATACGTTCCGGCGTTTTCTTGCTTGGATGCGAGGGCCTCGGATAATTTGGCCCCGTCGTATTTGATTCGTATTTCCTCCGGCTTGAGTTTGTGGGTTCCACTGGCTGAAAGGTTCGTAAAGAAATCATGCCCCCCGCCTTGAAGCGTACTGCGGTTGTAGGTATCCCAGGTGCAGGTGCCGGATTGAACCAAGTAAGCTTTCTTGGCTTCGTTCCACGCCAGGGTCGCATCAATCGTGGCCTTGTACCCCGAACGCCGTGGCAAGGCCGCGGCTTTCTGCGCCAGTTTCATGTCCGTCATGCTGCGTACGGATTCGCCGGTGGTCTTGGGCACTTTGATCTCCTTGCCGCTGGAGAGGGCGCTAAAAATATCATTCAGAGAACCAAACGCCTTAACGATCCCGGCCGTGGCCAGCGTGGCCTGAGCGGTCCCCACGGCGAAATCTCCCTGTCCCGAAGGACCGGAAAGCCCGTTCCGCTCAATAAACGTAAGATGCAACGAGACCGTATCCTCGGCAGCCAGGCACTCAAACGGAGCCAGGCCGAACATCACCAGTAGCACGAACATCCAAAGGTTAACGCGTTTGCATTCCAGCTCGCCTATCATGCATCCCCCAATTTGTAATTGCTTGATTTAAACGACAGCTCAGAAACACCCTAAGGGATCATAAGCCAATTGCGCATAGGTGACAAGCGCTTTTATAGGACGCCCTACCGTAGTGGAGTTTTCAGGTGAACCCAGACTTTCCCCTGAAAAAACATCACGGGTTTCTCTTCTTTATTATTATTTTTTTCGCAATTGCTCCGAAACTATCTATAGATTCACTCCAGTAGAGGCGGAATCCATTATGTATGCCAGACATGGCACACCCCCTACCCCAGGTGCGTTTCAACCAGTCCAATTAAGGAGCACCTTATGGGGACATTTTTTTTCTAATAGTTCGGGCCTACGTGTGGCAAGCGGCGCCTTGGTCATTGCCTTGGTGGGCATTCTTTGTACCGGTGGGGCGGTCTATTGGGTGGGCAGCAACACCATCACACAGATGGCCACCGACGATTTATCCCATGTGGTGGATGCCACCCTGAATATGGTACACCAAACCGCCGGACAAGCCGTCATCAATCACTTGCGTGCCAATGCGTCCACCAATCTCTCCATGGTAACCCAATTGTATGCAGAATACAAAGCCGGGAACCTCTCGGAATCCCAGGCCAAAACCTTGGCCCAAAAAACACTCCTGAGCCAACACATCGGTACCAGCGGCTATATTTATTGTCTGGACTCCCGTGGGATCATCCGCGTCCATCCCAAAAACACCTTGCTCAACGCCGATCTTTCAAAATTTGATTTCATTCAAGAACAGCTGCGTCGAAAAGAAGGGTACATTGAATACGACTGGAAAAACCCCGGCGAAAAAGTGGCCCGGCCCAAAGCCCTCTACATGCTTTATTTTAAGCCTTGGGATTGGATTATTTCCGTTTCCTCCTATCGAGATGAATTCAACAACCTGATCCGCGCTCAGGATTTCCGTGAGGATATTCTCTCAATTAAGATCGGGCAAACCGGATATTTGTATATCTTGGATGAGCGCGGCACACTGATCGTGCATCCTTCCCTTGAAGGAAAAAACATATCCGCCCATCAAGACAGCAATGGAAAATTCTTTATCCGCGAAATATTACAGAAGAAAAACGGCAAAATCATTTATTCCTGGAAAAATCCCGGGGAGCGCAATGCACGCAAAAAAATCGTGGTGTATAAGTATTATCCTGATTTCAAATGGGTGATCGGCGGCGGGGCATACTTGGATGAACTTTACCAGCCGCTGCATAAAATACGCAGCATGCTGCTGGGCATTCTCATTGGCACCTGCCTATTGGCCTTTCTCCTGTCCTTGGGGTTCGGGCGCGGCATCGTCAGTGCGCAAAAACTCTCCGAGATCATGTTGCGGTCATCCCTGGAAACCACGGAAACGATCATTGAACACGTGCCGTTTGCACTGGTACTGCTGGATCCCTCCGGACAGATCCGGCAAGCCAATGCCGCCGCCCGTCTTTTCTGTCAGGTACCTGTTGCTGACTGGGCAGGGCAGCCCTGGGCGACCTTTCATCCAACGTATCTGCAAGCGAAACAGGAACCCGAGGAGACACAGATCCGTATCCGCGACGGCAAACACGTTCCCGTCCTACTGGCGCGCATTCCTTTAACCATTGGCAACGAATCGGCCTCCCTGGTTGCGTTCTTGGATTTGCGAGAGCGACACACCCTGGAACGCGAACTTTACCAGGCGCAAAAACTTGAGGCCGTAGGGCGCCTGGCCGCCGGCATTGCCCATGAAATCAATACACCGACACAGTATGTCGGTGACAACGCAAAGTTTTTAGAAGAATCGTTTAATGACCTTTTTACTCTGATCCAAAGCCATCGTGCAGTGCTGGAGGCTTTACCCGAGAATCCGGAAAAAAACCGGCTGTTGCTGGTATTCGATGCCGCGGAAACAAAAGCAGATCTACGCTACTTAAGGGAAAACATTCCAGCCGCCTTTGCCAGCACGCAAGACGGCATTTCTCGCATCATCAGCATTGTCCGAGCCATGAAAGAATTTGCGCACCCGGAAAATCGTGAAAAAACACCCACGGACATCAACAAGGCGCTCCAAGCAACCCTAACCATTGCGCGCAATGAATACAAATACGTCGCCGATGTGGAAACCAGCTTTGGCGACATACCCATGGTCACCTGCCTTATCAGCGATCTCAACCAAGTCTTCCTCAACCTGTTGGTGAATGCCGCTCATGCCATTGGGGAGGTTGTCCAGAATACCCAAACCAAGGGCGTGATCCGAGTGCGTACTTCCTTGGAGGGAACGCAGGTACGCATTGACATCGAAGACACCGGTGCGGGTATTCCCGAGAGCATCCGCGAACAAATTTTCGACCCATTTTTCACCACCAAGGAGGTGGGCAAAGGTACGGGGCAAGGTTTGGCCATTGCCCGTTCCATTGTCGTGACCAAGCATGGCGGACAGATCACCTTCCACTCGGACGTGGGCAAAGGCACAACCTTCACCGTACTGCTCCCGCTCGACGCCAACACCACGGCCGCCACTCCGGCATCGGCTGTTTAAACAAATCCATCCGTCGTTTTTACGATTGCTTGGTCTTCAACCTTAACGCAATATTCGTTTTTTTCGATAGCTTCGCCAACTCATCTCGGAGCAGCTGATTCTTCTGTTTAACACTCAAGGTATCGCTGAGCCCGCCTGCGAACTTCTGCAGCTTCTTTATTTGATCGAGTGGCAGCAAAGCACAGCTTAAGCAAAACAAGCTTTTGGAGCGTCCGTCATCATAGTGTTCCAACCATTCGGTCAAGACGTTCATTCGCATTGCTTGCTGACGAACAAACATCCGAATACCGCGTTCCTTAATCGCAGCGAGATTGTCGGACATGTTCGCGTGCGTGACAAAGGAGTCGTACGTCTCGGCTTGGCTAAATCGCCGACAGGGATAGTCCGGGCATTCTGCGCACACGTCCAACCCATGCTGCTGGACACAGCACGTCAAGCAACCGCAGCTAGGATGCTTTTCCTTGAAGTTCTTGCCACCGCACCCCGGACAAGCGGAGCTGCCCTTTGTGTGAAACCGCGGACAGAGCCCACAATCAATGCCGCAACAGGCGACCGTAGGAAATTTCTTGATTTTTTCTGACATACTCGCACCTGCCTTTATTGTGCCATCAGTGGATCGTCCTGGGGTAATGGTACGTGGAATGTCATGTTTTCCACACGCTGCTCAGATTTCTGTTGAAATGTAATTTTATGCACTTCAGGAGGCGAAGTTAGGTTTAGCTGCATGCGATCCGAGCAGGTCCGATACAATCTCTCCCAAATCAAGTCAAAGGAAGCGGTGGCCTTTGGGTGCGTCCTAACGGTTCTACTGCCCACGATGGTATGTTTACTCCATCCATCGGGAAAGGAAGCTCCGCGGGGGAGCTCATCACTGGGTACCCCTACAAAATAATCCACACCCAACGTTTCCCAATGCCTCGGATACGTCATGCATCCAATCACGGTAACAGGTTTTCCCGCGCTCTTATTCTTGGCTTGGCTGTAGATAGAAGACCATGCGTCGTGCAGCGCTTGAGGTGTACGTGGCATTCGGATCATGACCCCAAAGGCGTTCAGGCTGGGCAAGCGTTCAATGGCGGGTCTGCTTTTCTCCCCTTGGGCCAAATACTCCAAATATCCACGGGTCAAAGGCGCATGCAGGGATCGTGAATCCACATACGCTTGTCCACGCAAGTCTTGTGGCGTCATGCCATAAAAACGTTTAAAGGCACGGGTGAATGTTTCCGGAGCTTGAAACCCATGATCCAAGGCCAGATCGATAATTTTTCGATCTGTACTCAACAAGGCGGACGCGGCCGCACTAAGACGACGTCGGATCAAATACGCATACGGACTGTACTGTGCGGTTTGATTGAACCGGCGGCAGAAATGAAACAGCGAGCACCCCACTTCTCGCGCCACATCCTCGAGAACCAGCGGTTCACTCAATTGCCGCTCCATATAATCAACCGCGTGCAGAACGAGATTAATCTCGGACATGAGGAACGGTTGTTCCCAGCGGAATGTACACATCGATTTCCGATGCTTCCAGTCGATCCATCCCTTTAAAACGCGCATCGTAAAATTGAATTTGGTACGTGAAAACTTCATGATACCCGGCTGCCGGAAGCCACGTTTTATAAACGTGCTCGGGCCAGTCCGAATGAATTTGGTTCCCTTGCAAGGTGAACACAGCGTACTGAGCCGACGGCAGTCGTTTCAGACAAAGGTCCGGCGGAACCGTATGGAGGTCGAGAATCTCCATACCGACAAAAATTTCATAATAACCATGCGTGGCAGTCTCGGCGTGCTTCACCCAAACTTCATAGGCCTGAAACGCATCACGGGCATGCAGAAAATACTCCGGATGCAACTGAATGTACGTCATCAGGCGAGCCCAAAGTCGGCCGATCTCATTTTCCTCACTCCACTCCGGACTCGAGTTAAAGGGATCTCCAAAAAAACTGAAACCCGCCAAAATCAGTTCACCTTGTTCTAGAATTTTCGGTTGCATAATCCCTCGCTTTTTCATGTGAAAGGCCGGTCTGCCCAACCGGCCTTTCACATGATATCGAGCTTGCCTGATTTTCGCAAGTCCTTGGCGTACCGGTTTATTTCCAGGTAGATAAAATCTTCATCCAGGCTTTGCCTTCGGCTTCGGTCTCCGGAACCCACTCCGGCCACCGGTCTGCCCAGACCGGTGTACGCACATCCCGAATTCGATCGTTTACCGGATAGTATCCTTTTATGTCCAAAATCGGTGTGCCGTCCAAGGCATCGATAAAAGGGATCTCCACCAAGCCTGTTGCCTCATCCACCGAGAGGATATGGCATACATCTATGCCTATTGGATTGGGACGCTGCGGAGTACGCGTGGCAAACACGCCTGCTGTTTTTCCGGGTGCATAGGGCAACGACGTTGTCCACATCGCCTTCGCTTCAGGCATCGTCACTTTATGCGCCCACCATACAATCAACGCATGACTGAATTGCTCCAGGCCGTTTAGTGCGGACCGATACGGCTCATGAATTATGAGTTGTTGCCTACCCGGGGTTCCTTTCACCACACCAATTGCTTGCACCATCATGGTTTCCTTGTTCATCCTGCTTTACCTCCCTAAAAAAATAAATGCTTGATTACTGCATTATGTTGGAGGCTACCTCGGCGCACTTGACGATTCTTGCTTTTTTTATTTTTCCAAATAACAATGTTGGATAAAACATGTATACTAATTAAGGTTCGACACAGTGAGCCCTTCTTTCAGGCCCTGTGTGGAAATTTGCCAAACACTAAATTTTCAAGGAGTCACTCTATGCCTGCTGCATTGAAAGGATCTGCGTGGTTGGTAAATTTTGATTTTTTAAAAGAGACCTTTGGCCCTACGGCCTTGGAAAAGGTGCTTGGTGCGATGGACCCGGCAGACCGCGATCTGCTATCCAAGCCCATGGTAGCCGCTTCGTGGGGACCGGATTTTAATGTGTACATGCGATTTATTTTAACGGCCGACAAGATTTTGGGGAAAGGCAACATGGCCTTGCTCCCACAGGCCTGCACCTATCATTTTACGCGCGACACCAAACTCTACGCCCTTTTCTTTAAAGTCTTAAATACCGAAACTATTTTTCAAAGTGTTTCCGTCCTATGGAAAACTTATTTTAATCCTTGCGGGCAATTCAAGGTCGTCAACGTGGGCAAAAAGCATATTCAAATCCATTTAACCGAGTTCCCGGACATGCCCATCAATCACGAGGTCTATCACAGTCAATACATGGTGAAGGTGCTGGAAGTAACGGGCGCAAAAAACTTTAAGGTCGCCCATCCCGAATGCACGGCTCGCGGAGATAAACAATGTCTCTGGGATATGACCTGGGAGTAGGCTTTTAGCTTGATCGCGCCACACGAAATCCCAGATCATCGATCTTAAAGGTCGGATGACTGCGTCGCCGGTTGGAGGCCAAGCACCCGCGTTCGGGATCGCACCAACCCCCGCCCCGGAAAACCCGATATGGACCGTACACCTCCGGGTCGTAAAGATCCCAGCACCATTCCCACACATTTCCCAACATATCGTAAAGGCCCCACGCGTTGGGGGCCTTTTTTCCCACGTCTTGGGTTTGCTTGCGTGAATTTTCCAGATACCAAGCAATCGCGTTCAACTCACCGTAGCGTGGCTGCGTCGATCCCGCTCGGCAGGCATACTCCCACTCGGCTTCCGTAGGCAAGCGATACCCCTCTGCGCCCCAGTCGCAGGTCACGCGGTCTTGGTCAAGGGCATAGCATTCCCTGAGTCCGGCGCGCTTGGAAAGCCGATTGCAAAAGGCAACGGCGTCGTTCCAAGACACACTCTCGGCCGGCTTTTGCGCGCCTTCAAACGTAAAGGGGGCTTGTTGCATCACGGCAAAATACTGTTCCTGCGTCACCGGAACTTGAGCCAGTTGAAACGGCTTAAGCGCCACCGTCCATTGGCGCTTGATCCGGTCGTCACGCAAGGTGATTTCCCCACCCGGGACTGAGACCAAACTCGCACTCAGCTGCTCGAGCGCTGTTTTCAATCCTTGCTCATGATTCATACAGTTTCCTTGGCCCGCAACGCACTGAGCTTTTGTCTAAACCAAACACCGAGCAAGATTCCAACCGCCGGCGTAACCAACCAGTTCACCGTAATGGTGGCGACTTCAAAGCGATAATCCCGATCCAGTCCATACTTGAATGTGTATCCCAGAAACGCGAGCAAAGATACACCCAAGGGCAGGACCAACAACCCGCGCAAGGCCATTTCCAAGCGGGTTCTTTGAGTAAAGACCAGCGCCAGAAACGCAAAGGAAATGCTCATCAGGATAAATCCAAGCTCCTCAAGGACAATGAAGATGCCATGCCCGTTGTACTGCGTAAGCAACGCCATGCCCTCCTTCTGCCCCTGCATGAGACTGATCGGGATGACGGAAAATTGCAAAAAGTAGTTCCCCAGCAGGACCGTGGTTGCCATCAGGGCAAAGGCCACGGCACTGAAGGAGAAAATCTTTTTCTCCTCAGGCGCCGCAAAATTATTGGCGATCATGAATATCAGGAAGGCGCACAGTTGAAAAACTGTAATGTACATCCAAATATAATCCCTTGGAAAATATTTGAGAATGTCCGTGTACGGATAGGTCATGCAGTTCCCCGGGCAATACGGGCCCGAGGGAGGAACGGCGATCATGGCAAAGCCAAACGCCAGCAAGGTTAAGCCGGCTAGAACGATAGCCGAATAAAACCCAACGTTATAGTTAACCGTACTTTTTGCTACCATCTCCATGTTTAGGTCCTTTTTATCACCGGATGATTTACAGAAAAGATACTATACAACATACTATATTGGTACAAGTGTTTTAGCTGGCGTTTGCTCTATCGCCTTCTATACATCATTGGCATGCGGGCGATAGACCACATCGTTTTCCACATAATACATCAGCATGGCCGCTGCCTCATTTTTCGAGACACCTTCCGCACCCAGGACCCGCAGCCAAGAATCACCGGTGAACGCCTGCGTTTGATCCTTTAGAATCATGAGCGCTTTGGCCATGGGTTTGTTGGATACCGGAACCGCTTCCTGAGCTCGGACTTTGTAGGAAATGCGTTCAAAACGCTGTGCCTCTTTTAAGTTGCGCGTTTCCAGCCAAAAGGAGGCCTCAGGGTTAACCCGGAAGGAGGTTGTTGAAATCTGCTCGAGTGTCAACCGACGACGCGGAGTATTGGAGGCGTGGGTTACCACGCACTCAAACGAAGGACGCCAACGCAGGAGTTCGAGCAGTTTGTACTGATCTTTTTCCGGCAGCTTTAGCGCGGACTCCCGCAATGCCCCCTCGGGCAACTGTCGGCTCACGGACCAATCCAAAGGCTCGGCCCACTGGACAAAGCGCAGGTTGGCTTGCGTCAGCAAATCCCAGAATGCATCCAGGGTGTAGCTGGTCTCATTGACATTCAGACAGCGATCCACAAACTCGACCTCCCCTGCCTGATGGGTGGTCTCCCAAGGTGTGCTCTGGAAAACGCCTTTCGCAGCCGCATCTTGAGTCAAGGCTCGGCCCAAGGCAATGCCTTGAGCAAAATCATGACTCCCTGCACCCAGGAGTTTTAGGGCCTGTTGCACCCGGTGCAACGGTTCACGCCCGTAGGCGGCATACACCATGATCAGCATGACCCCGTGGGGAGCCAGCAGCCGGGTCAGGTTGCGTAACCCGGTCAAAGGATCGGAAAGGTGATGGATAACCCCCGATGAAAAAATAACATCAAACAACCCGGGTGCGCCCATGCTTTCCGCGTGCATCAAATCGGCTTCGGCAAAGGTAACGTTGGTGGCCCCTTCCTGGATCGCCAGCTGCCGGGCTTCGGCCATGGCCACGCGGTTCATGTCCAAACCCGTAAACTGCACATCGGGCTGCAATACCGCGTTGCCGATGACACCCGCGCCCCGTCCGCAACCCGCATCCAGGGCCCGCAACGGCCCCTTTGTCTTCCGACCCTGTTCAATGCGGCTTAACGCCAAACGCACATCGAAGCCAATGCGCAGCGTGGGTGGAGCACTCGGATACGGATATTTCTCGTACATATCTCGAACCGCTTGCGTTACGGCATCCATGAATGATGGTCCCCCCAGATCTGAGCCTCCGTTCTAGACCGAGGCCTAGCCTTAGTATCGGCGCATGGGGCCAAGGATTCAGCGGTTTCATGCTTGACTTTTCTAAAATACTAGTTAATCATATCACCTAGTCGTATGACACACTAAATCTTCCGGAGCCGCCATGAGCGATAAGGTCAATTCCAACGATCGTCATGCCCGCATCAAGGCTGAGGTTGAAAAAAACCCCTTTGTCTCAGACGATGACCTGGCCTCTACCCTGGAGGTCAGCATTCATACTGTTCGTTCGGACCGCCGAAAAATCGGCATCCCGGAAGTACGCCGCCGGGGTAAGGAAATCACCCATAACCTCTTTGCCCAGGCCCGTCCCCTTTCACAGCAGGAAATTGTCGGTGAGATCTTGGAGATTGTCCCGGACAAGGAAGGGCTCTCCTTGCTGGAAACCAATGACCAGATGGCTCTGGCCAAGACTCGGATTGTCCGCGGGCATATCCTCTTTGCGCAGGCCAACACCATTGCCAACGCCATCATTGACGCCGAGATCACCCTGACCGCCGCAGCCAAGATTGAATACATTGCCCCGGCGTATGCGGGTGACCGCATCCTGGCCAAGGCCCGGGTGCTTAGCACCAACAAGCGAAAACGCCAGGTCGAGGTTATTCTCAAGACTCAGAAAGACCTGGTCTTCCATGGAACCTTTACCATCGACGGCCTCACCTATGAGGCGGCCGAACACTTACAAATTATTCAGGAGAAAAAAGAGGTGGAAAAATGAAAACCTTGGGTTTACGTTCCATCGGGGCGTTTGTTCCCCCGCATAAGCTTACCAACCACGACCTGGAAGCCATGGTTGAAACCACCGACGAATGGATTGTCCAACGCACCGGCATCCGCGAACGTCGACTGGCCAAAGACCTTAAAACCTCAGATATGGCCGTGGCTGCGGCCCAAGCGTGTCTGGCCGGCACGGAGGTAACCCCCGACCTTGTGATTGTCAATTCAGGAACGGCCGAAAGGATCTATCCTTCCCAATCCAGCATCGTGGCCAATCGTTTGGGTTTGAAGACCTCGGTCATCTTCGACCTCAATGCCGCCTGCTCCGGATTTGTCTATGGATTGGCTCTGGCTGAGAGTCTCATGCAAACCAAAGGCTATCAAAACACCCTGATCGTGGCCGGCGAGAAAATGTCAACCTTCACCAATTACACGGACCGACGCTCGTGCATCCTCTTTGGCGACGGAGCTGCCGCCGTGCTCCTGACTACCGAGGGCTGGGAACATGAATTGCTTGCCACAGAATTGGGCAGCGACCCCAGCGGTTCGGACTTGGTGACCATGGGCGCACGGGACGGAGACCCTTATTTCTGGCAAGATGGAACGAAGGTTTTTAAATTCGCAGTCCAGACCTTGGTACGCATGATCGGACGCTTAAAAGAAAAAGTGGGGTTGCGTGACACGGATGCCTTTTATGTCATCCCCCATCAGGCCAATCTCCGCATCGTGCAGGCGGTGGCCGACAACCTCGCTCTTCCGATGGAACGCTTTGTCCTAAACATTGAGCGCTATGGCAACACCTCGTCGGCCTCGATTGGCTTGGCGCTTGAGGAAAGCTGGCGGGAAGGCCGATTTAAAAAAGGCGACACCCTTTTCCTGATAGGCTTCGGCGGCGGTTTAAGCTGGGCCGGCGCGGCGCTTCGTTGGTAGAAAAAAAATCATCGGGCTGTACGTTACGGCATGTGCAACAGCTTATACACTGAAAGCCGTGTTGTGAAATTAACTCGCGTTTGCCTGCCCGGCAAATTGAGCCTGGTACAACTCGGCGTAAAAGCCTTTTTGCGCTAAAAGTGTCGGATGTGTTCCAGTCTCCACAATGGCCCCGTCTTTCATCACCAAAATAAGCTCCGCATCGCGAATGGTGGAAAGGCGGTGCGCGATCACAAATGAGGTCCGCCCATGCATGAGCGCCTTCATGGCCTTTTGAATCAACACCTCGGTGCGCGTGTCGACATTGGAGGTGGCTTCATCCAGGATCAATATTTCAGGATCGGCCAGGAGCGCCCGTGCCAAGGTGATGAGTTGTTTTTCGCCTGCGGAAATATTGGTGGCATCTTCGTTTAAGACCGTACGGTACCCTTCGGGCAAGGCCCGGATAAAGTGATCGGCGTGCGCCGCCTGCGCAGCCATGACCACTTCGGCATCCGTGGCCCCGGGGCGCGCATACGCGATGTTATCGCGTAGCGTGCCTTTAAAAAGCCAGGTATCTTGAAGGACCATGCCAAACCGTTGGCGCAGCGCTCCGCGCCGGTATTCCGGCAGCGTGCGCCCATCCACGGAAATGCTCCCGCTCTCCACTTCATAGAACCGCATGAGCAAATTGACCAACGTGGTCTTGCCCGCTCCCGTGGGGCCAACAATGGCCACGGTATGCCCGGGCTCGATGCTCAGGTTTAAACCTTCAAACAAAGGTGCACCCGGTTTGTAGCCAAAGGTTACGTTTTCAAACACCACGTCGCCGTTGCCCTTGGGTGCATCCGTCAGATCGGGCGCATCGGGAATTTCCTCAGTTTCATCCAACACCTCAAAAATACGTTCCGCCGAGGCCACGGCCGATTGCAAGAGATTGATCATGGCTGCGCTTTGCGCCACGGGTTGGGTGAACATGCGGATGTATTGGATGAACGCCTGGACATCCCCCAGATCCAGGCTCTTCTTGGCCACAAAAATGCCGCCGGCCACGCACACGGCCACATACCCTAAGTTGCTGATGAAATTCATGAGCGGGAAAATAAAACCCGAGATAAACTGAGCCCGCCAGCCGGCCTGATACAAGCGTTCGTTGATCTCGGTGAAGGTGCGAATGGATTTGGCTTCGTACCCAAATGCCTTTACCACGCCGTGCCCGGTCAGCATTTCTTCCACGTGTCCGTTCATCTGCCCTATGGCTTTTTGTTGGGCTATAAAATATTTTTGCGAGGACTTGGTGATCAGGAAAGTGGCCAGAAACGAGAGCGGCAACGTGACCACGGTGATCACCGTCAACAAGGGGCTGATCACCAGCATCATGACCACCGCACCCAAGATGCCGATGGCCGACGAAATGATCTGAGGCAATCCCTGTTGCAGGGAATTGTTGATGTTGTCCACATCGTTGGTGGCACGGCTCATGATTTCGCCGTGCGTCCGTCCGTCAAAGTACTTAAGCGGGAGACGCGAGAGTTTCTCGTCGATCTCTCGGCGCAGGTGGTACACGGTTTTCTGAGCAATCACGGCCAACGCCCGCTGCACTACGTACGTTATGCCCGCGCTGACCAAATACAATGCAACTAAGATTAAAAGTATGTGCGTCAAATACGCATGATCGATCACAGCTCCGGGGAGATGAGCGAACACAGCCTGCGTCTCGGCAAAAAGACGGGTAATGGCCAAGCCCAAAACCTTCGGCGCCACTGTCGTTAGCACCGTGCCTGCAATCGTGAAGGAAAGCAACACAACCAGTTGAGCCGTATAAGGACGCAGGTATCGGCTCAACCGCTTGACGGTTCCGGAGAAGTCCTTGGCTTTTTCAACGGGTTTACCCAAAGATCGCATATCACCCCGCCCGCCCGGTCCCCCGCCGCCAGCCGCGGCGCCTGTCGGC
>CAZSAP010000032.1:0-16826 GCA_964604705.1 uncultured bacterium | reverse complement strand
TCAAGACCAGTGAGATCAGACGCGACACCTGTTTGATCGGACGGGTGTACCAAAACCTTAGAGACAGACCCGGTCTTAATGACATAGATGACCTCGAAATGAGATTTCGACTCTTTAACATACTAATACTAGCATAGAGTTTCCTTATTTTCAATTTTGCATATTCAGTATTTCTGTTTAAAAATAAGCTTATAATTGCATAGGTAGCGTTTTGAAACGCACTCAACTGGAAAGTTATGAAATGTAGGTTTTAATTTTTAATTATTTTGCTTATTTTTAAGGAAAAAAAATGACAGGTTTATTCCAGAAGTGAAAAAGTGAACTTTTTCCACTCAAGCGCAGCTCAAACGCTTCCCACTTGAGATAAATATAGATTATTTGATTTTTTGAACAAAGGCTTGAAATTGTTCATCGGTTAAACTGGCATGATCCAACGCTTGTTCACCAATCTCAGGAAGGGTAATCTCGTCAAATACGGTTCGCTTGGGAATAACCAGCATGCCGGACATTTCAACGTATCCGGCTTTGAGTGTGTCGTTTAATATGGTTTCGGGTCCACGCGGAAAGAAGACTTCAACCCAGCGGCCTGGCGCATGTTGCCAACTCAAGCTGTTAAACGTCAATTCATCCGAATGCAAGGCACTGAGGACGGCCTTTTTGGGTGCCAAAAGTGATTCCAAAGTCTCACCCTCAAGCATAATGCCGCGTGCAGGGTATTTGGGCGTGGTCAACGAAACCTTGACGTCGGGCCACTGTTTCAAACACTCCGGACAATCGGTTTCATTCAAATCACCGGATTCATACGCGTGCACCAAGGGCAGGTAATGCTTGGGCACGGCCTGGGTATGAAAATGATCCACCGAAGCTCCGGCTTTCCGACCATTGAATCCCATGGCATAACCCAGCGCGCCCAGAATCTTCTGCAAATCCTGCATGTCGCGCAAATGCTCCAAGTGCATGAACTGGTCAAAATGCTCGCCCGTGACAGGGTTGTGATCCAACGAGGCGACAATCAAGTGATTGGGGACAATCGGAACCGGTTGGACCAAAATTCCATAACGCGGGCCAGAAGGCGAAGTCCAAGCCAAGTAATGCTCGTTTTCAGGAAAGGTTTCCCAAGCCAAGAAATCCGTCTTTTGGCCCGGCACCGGAGCCGGGCGCTGCCCGCCCGCTTGACGGTTGGCCGGATCACGGTGCGGGTTGTACTGATACACCACACGCGAACCCGGAAAGGATTTGATGAGGATATTGGGTTCAAAGGGATCAAATTTAATGAAATGAATTTCACTCGAAAACAACAAGAGCGGTGCAATCAGGGTGGAGACATCCAGCCCCGCGGTTTTTACCTCGGCCGAGCGGACATCCAACTCACGCTGAGCACGTATAAGCTCCAATCCGGCTTGAAATGCCTTACCCGGCTGATCTTTAAAAAATTGCAGCGCGTGAGAAACTTCGGAAAATTGTTGGATGGTTTGAATCAGCATGGAGCCATCTTAGCAGACTTCGCCTTAACCTGCATCGAAAAAAAAATTATTCTTGGCCCGGGTTAAGCAGGCCTTTGACCTTTCGCCCAAACCGCATGGAGTCCAAATACAGCCCTTCGGCCGGAGCCGTCGGCCCAGCCAAGGTGCGCTGACGTGAGGCCAATATGCGCTTAATGTGCTCGGGCGTCATTTTGCCGCGCCCCACCTGAACCAAGGTGCCAACGATGTTGCGCACCATATGGTATAAAAACGCATCCGCGGTGATGCGTACCGTAATCAGCGGACCGCGTTGCACCAAGGTCAGCCGCTTTACGGTGCGTATGGGATGCTTGGCCGTGCACCCTGCGGCGCGAAACGCAGAAAAATCATGTCGACCCAAGAGGTATTTGCTGGCTCGCCGCATTGCCTGCAAGTCCAAGGGACCATGGAACTGCCAGGCACGCTGGCGATACAGGGGTGAATAAATGGTGCGGTTAAAAATTTGGTAGCTGTAGGTTTTTTCAATGGATTGTTGGCGCGGATCCCAGTCCACAGGGACGCGTTTGGCTTTCACCACACGTACGGAGAAAGGCAGGGCACTGTTTAAGGCCGCCGCCATCTGGGTCACAGGAATCGCATGGGCCAGATCAAACACCGCGACTTGTCCGCGCGCATGAACTCCGGAATCGGTCCGCGATGCCCCTCCGGCGCGGCGCGTCTCATGAAACCGCTTGGCCACGGCGGCTTCCAAGGCCGCTTGAACCGTGGGGGCGTTTTCCTGGAATTGCCAGCCGGAAAACGCGGTTCCATCATACTCCAAGGTAACCGCGTACCGTTTCAGGGTCGGAGGTGTTTGTGCGACTTTGGCCATAGCATCCCCTAGTGCAACACAGGGGCACGGGTTTGATCCCGTGCCCCCACTTGATCGCTCGGTGCTAAACTTACTTTTTCCCGCGAATCAGAATTTCGGCAATCTGCACGGCATTGGTGGCCGCGCCCTTGCGCAACTGGTCACCCACCACCCACATGGCCAACCCGTTGGGGTGCGAAACATCCTCGCGCAAGCGTCCGACATAAACGTCATCTTGGCCCGAGGTAAACAAGGGCATGGGATACACTTTCTGCGACGGATCATCCACAACCTTGACGCCCGGAGCCTTGGCCAACAATTCCCGCGCCTGGGCCGGAGTCAACTTTTTCTCAGTCTCAATGTGAATGGCTTCCGAGTGGCTGGTGAACACCGGCACGCGCACGGTGGTCGCCGAGACCATGATGCTCGGATCGTGGAACATTTTACGCGTCTCGTTGACCATCTTCATCTCTTCCTTGGTGTATCCGTTATCCATGAAGACATCAATCTGAGGAAGCACGTTGAACGCAATCTGGTACGGATAGACTTCGTTCGTGATTTTTTCGCCCGCGGCCCACTGCCGAGTCTGTTGCTCAAGTTCAGCAATGGCCTTGGCCCCGGTACCCGAAACCGCCTGATAGGTCGAGACCACGATGCGCTTGATCTTGGCCACATCGTGCAGCGGCTTCAACGGCACCAACATGATAATGGTCGAGCAATTGGGGTTGGCAATCACACCTTGGTGCGTGAAAATGTCTTCCGGATTCACTTCCGGCACGACCAACGGAACATCGGCCTCCATACGAAATGCGCTGGTGTTGTCAATCATGACCGCACCGGCCGCCTTTACATCCTGTACAAACTGCTTGGAAACCGAGGCTCCGGCCGAGGCCAACACAATGTCCAGCCCCTTAAAGGAGTCGGACTTCATTTCCTGCACAGGCACAGCTTCCCCTTTATACGTTACCGTCTTCCCCACGGAACGCGCCGAGGCCAACGGACGCAACTCAGCGATAGGGAAATTGCGTTCCTGCAAAATATCCAGCATCACCGAACCGACCGCACCGGTCGCGCCCATGATGCCCACACGGTACTGTTTGCTCATGTCACATACCTCTTCATTTAAATTGTAGGGGCGTATGCAATACGCCCCTACGTTGAATCGACAATCCTCAAATTGTAGGGGCGTATTGCATACGCCCCTACAATTAATTTAATCCATTTTATACGCCTAAAAACAAATTAAATCAAGCTGGCGATGTAATCGCCCATTTCTTCAGTGTTCAGGCCCATGCGCCCGGCGGCCATGGACTTGATCTTACCCGAGGTCAGGCCCTTCACCACAGCGGCTTCGATCGCATCCGCGGCCTTGGTCTCGCCCAAATGCGCCAGCATCATGCCCGCGGCATTAATGGCCGCCAAGGGGTTGATCTTCTTCGTGCCCGTGTACTTCGGCGCCGATCCGCCAATGGGTTCGAACATCGAGAGTCCGTCGGGGTTGATGTTGCCGCCGGCGGCAATGCCCATGCCGCCTTGGATCATGGCACCCAAATCCGTGATGATGTCACCGAACAAATTCTCAGTCACCACGGTTTCGAACCATTCCGGATTCTTGACCATCCACATGGTGGTGGCATCGACGTGCGCATAATCGCGTTCCACTTGGGGAAATTCTTTCTCGCCCATCTCATGAAACGCTCGGAACCACAAATCGCCGGTCACGGTCAACACGTTCATCTTGTGGACCAAGGTCAACTTTTTCTTCTCGCGCAACATGGCGCGCTTGAAGGAATAGCGCAAGCAGCGGTCCACTTCAGGACGCGAATAGGTCATAACCTGGGTGGCAAGCTCCAGCGGAGATCCCTTGTGGGCCACCCCGCCGATGCCCGTGTAAATACCGCCGCAATTTTCACGGATGATGTCAAAGTTGATGTGTTCCGGTCCCTTGTCCTTCAACGGCGTCTCCACATTGGGGTACAGCTTCACCGGACGCAAGTTGATGTACTGGTCGAAATGGAAACGGATCTTCAGCAGAATGCCGTTTTCGAGCGGTCCGGGTTTTACATCCGGATGCCCAATGGCGCCTAAGTAAATGGCGTCGGCCTTACCCAACTCGGCCAAGACCGAGTCCGGAACCAATTCGCCCGTGCGCAAATACCGTTCGCCGCCCAGATCGTAGTGCGCGTAGTCAAACTTCAGGTCAAACTTGGAAGAGACCGTCTTTAGGACCTTCAAGCCCTCTGCCACGACTTCCGGACCGGTTCCGTCTCCAGGCAACACTGCAATTTTATACGTTTTACTCATGAAAAGCCTCCGAGAGAATTTAAATACCGTAGAGGCAAGGCAGGCCCTGCCTCTGCGGAAAACATACAACGCCTACTTCTTCATTTTCTTTACATACGCCATCAGGCCGCCGGCCGCCACCAGTTCTTGCATGAACGGGGGAATCGGTGAAGCCTGATACGTTTTGCCTTGCGTCTGGTTAACAATCCGGCCGTCTCCGGCATTGATCTCAAACACATCCCCGGGATTGGACTCGGTCACGGCTGCCGGGCATTCCAAAATCGGAAGCCCAATGTTAAACGCATTGCGGTAAAAAATGCGCGCAAAACTCTCAGCCACCACACAGGAAACACCCGCGGTCTTGATGGCCAGGGGTGCGTGTTCGCGCGACGAACCGCAGCCAAAATTTTTCCCAGCCACAATAATGTCTCCCGGCTTCACTTTGGAAGGAAACGACGGATCCGCATCTTCCATCACGTGCGCCGCAAGCGCCTTCGCGTCACTGGTGTTCAGATAACGCGCCGGAATAATTTCGTCGGTATTCACATCGTCACGAAACTTGTAAATGCTTCCCTTGAAGTTCATTTTTTCACCCCTCGCTGCCAACCCGCGCCCCGAACCTCTTCGGGATGCGCCAGGCGGCCTTTGATGGCGGACGCCATGGCCACGGCCGGCGAAGCCAGATACACTTCGCTCTCGGTCGAACCCATGCGCCCTACGAAATTTCGATTGGTGGTGGCCACGGCACGTTCACCCTTGGCCAGAATCCCCATGTGCCCACCCAGGCACGGTCCGCAGGTCGGCGGCGAGACAATGCAGCCACCGGCGGTAAAGATATCAAACAGCCCTTCCTTCATGGCCTGACGCCAAATCAAGGGCGTTGCCGGGATAATAATGGTGCGCACGCGCGAGCTAACCCGCTTGCCCTTGAGCAACTTCGCGGCTTCGCGTAAATCCTCAATGCGGCCGTTGGTGCAGGAACCGATGATGGCTTGGTCCAGCACAATGTCCTTGCATTTGGAAACCGGCGCCACATTGGACGGCAAATGCGGTTTGGCCACAACGGGCTCGGCCTTGGAAACATCGAAGACTTCGGTGCGCTCGTACACCGCGCCTTTGTCCGAGGTATAATACCGCGGCTTGCGCTGCGCCCGTCCTTCGGCAAATTTCTTGGTGATTGCATCCGGCGCGATCAAGCCCGCCTTGGCGCCTGCTTCAATGGCCATGTTGCTCATGGTCATGCGCCCTTCCATCGAAAGCGCAGAAATCACCGGACCGGTGAATTCCAAAGCACGGTAATTCGCACCGTCGACACCCAAGCGACCAATGGCCATCAAAATCAAATCCTTGGCCGTCACATCTTTGGGCAGCTTACCCACAAACTCCAGCTTGATCGTATGCGGCACCTTGAACCAGGCTTGGCCCGTCAACATGGCCGCAGCCAAATCCGTGGACCCCACGCCGGTGGCAAACGCACTCAAGGCCCCATAGGTACACGTATGCGAATCTGCACCAATAATCAAATCCCCCGGTACCACCACGCCTTGTTCGGGCAAGAGGGCATGCTCCACGCCGCACTCGCCCTGATCCCAATAGTACACTAACTTTTGTTCCTTGGCGAACTCACGTAAGATCTTGGCCTGCTCCGCGGATTGAATGTCCTTGTTGGGTGTGAAGTGATCCGGAATCAAGGCTACCCGCTTGCGGTCGAACACGGTTTTTCCCCCATTGGCATAAAACGCCTTAATGGCCAGCGGGGCGGTGATGTCGTTGCCCAAGCACATATCCAACTTGGCCATGACCAAATCCCCGGGTTCCACCGAAGTCTTGCCTGCTGCACGTGCTAAAATCTTTTCACTCATGGTCATCGGTCGAGTCATATCAAAACTCCTTTCTATGCTGTAACCGTTCCGCGGTTAAGCGAATCCGGTGGTCGAGCGCTTCATCCTGGTTGCCAACCTCGCTTATGGTCCGATCCACCCATCATCGACTGTGTTAAGGGGCGGTAGGCAACGTCTCTTTTAAGAATATATCTCCATAATTTGCTAAGTACCGCTTGCTCGCTACCTTTGTTCGTATACTCTCCCGCGGTTTCAAACTCGCCCAAGTGTTTAACCGCGGACCGGGACGCTATCGGCCTTAACGTGTTGGACTGAGTGGCGCGAGCATAAGAGATATATTCTTAAAAGAGACGTTGCCTACCGCCCCCAACTCGCAAACCTGTATTCACCACGGTCTATTTTCTCCCCAGTAAACGCTTGGGCGGAGTCACTACCCAGAACGCCTGCAGAGGTTTGGTGCCGTGATTGCGCAACTGGTGCGGTACATCGGCGGCAAATGAAATACTGTCCCCTTCCTGCAGGACGTACACTTGGTTGCCGACCACGCATTCACACTTGCCCTTAATCACCACACCCAATTCCTTGCCCACATGCCCGTATTCCTCATCCCCGGTTTTGCCTCCGGGTGGAATCTCCAGATAGTAGGCCTCAATGGCATGTTCGGCCGAGGGTGAATCCGTGTGCGAAAGCTGTTCGTACACCACCCCGTCGATAACCGCCCGATTGCGGGCCGCGGCCGGGACCAAATTGACCATGCGTTCCTTTTTAAAATCCCGGAAGATGTAATCCAAATCAATTTCCAGGACATCAATGATCTTTAGCAGTGTATCAATGGCCGGGGAGATCTTGTTGCGCTCGATCTGTGAAATCAAGCTCTCGGACAAGCCGGCCTTTTCCGCAACTTCCCGGATGGTTTTAAGCTTACGCTCCCGGACTTCGCGAATTTTCTCCCCAAAAAAATATTTCAAAACTCCACCTCGGACCCAGTTTGGTCATTTTTTGAACATTAACCATACTGAAGTTACTTAAGTATAGTTAATGTTCAAGGTTTTGTCAATATTCCGAGTAAAAAATAACGTACCCAACCATAGGTTCTCGATGCCGGAAAATGATCGTGAATCAATCAGGATTATTTTTTGGTTCGCTTAGAGGTTGTCGTCTTTTGGCGACGCATGCGCTCCAGGGCCACCAAACGGTTCAACGCATTTACATACGCTTTGGCAGAGGCCAAGACCACATCCGTATGCGCTCCCCGACCGGTTACCGTGCGCCCACCCGAGACCAACTGCACCGTGACTTCGCCTTGCGCATCCGTGCCGCCGGTAATGGCTTTAATGGCGTACCCGGTCAGCTTGGGCTGCCGCCCGGTTAAGGCATCAATGGTCTTGTATACCGCATCCACCGGTCCGTCACCGGTGCCTGAACCTTGCAGCACTTGGCCATCCGCGCTCAAACGCACGGCCGCTGTAGGAACCATGCCTGTGCCGGTCGTGGCCTGCACATGTTCCAACCCGTAGACTTCACGTGGAGCACCACTGCTTTCTTCCATCAAAGCCTGCAAGTCTTCATCAAATACTTCTTTTTTCTTATCGGCCAATTCCTTAAAGCGTTCAAAGACCTTGGGCAAGTCCGCATCCGCGACCTCAAACCCCAATTCATGCAGGCGACGCTTGAGGGCATGGCGTCCGGAGTGTTTGCCCAAAACCAACTGGTTCTCCTGGAGGCCAATGTCTTTCGCGTCCATGATCTCATAGGTAAGGCGCTGTTTTAAGATACCGTCTTGGTGGATCCCGGCCTCATGCGCAAATGCATTGGCACCCACAATGGCCTTGTTGCGCTGCACGGCAATGCCCGTGGCCGAAGCCACCAGGCGCGAAACGCGCGCTATCTGCTTGGTCTGAATATTGGTCAAGGCTCCGTAGTAGGCCCGGCGCGTCTTCAAGGCCATAACCACTTCTTCCAGGGCCGCATTTCCCGCCCGTTCACCCAAACCATTGATGGTGCATTCCACCTGACGGGCACCGGCGCGAATCGCCGCCAGGGAATTGGCCGTGGCCAGCCCCAGATCGTTGTGGCAATGCACCGAGAGCACGGCCTTGGTTCCCAGCGCTGGCACCTTGGCCTGCAGGTCCTTCAGCAAGCGTTCAAATTCGTCCGGGGTAATGTATCCGACCGTATCGGCAATGTTAATGGTGCGCGCGCCGGACTCAATCACGGCCGCCACCACTTTCGCCAAAAAAGTCACATCGCTGCGGGTGGCGTCTTCAGCCGAAAACTCAACATCCTTGCACAAGGAGCGCGCGTACTTGGTCATGTCCGAGGCAATCTTTAAAACCTCGGCCGGACTTTTTTTCAACTTATACTGCATGTGCAGGGGTGAGGTCGAAAGAAAGACATGAATGCGCGGGGATTGAGCCGATTTCACGGCCTTCCACGCGGTCTCAATATCCGCCTGCGCGCAGCGGGCCAGACCGGCCACCACCGGACGGCGCACGGCCTTGGCCACGGCCTGAACCGCCTCAAAATCACCGGGCGAGGAAATCGGAAAGCCCGCTTCCAAAACATCCACACCCAACGCCTGCAAGGCGCGGGCCACCTCGACTTTCTGTTTCACATCCAGGCTGGCTCCCGGGGATTGTTCACCGTCGCGCAGGGTGGTATCAAAAATTTTAATCAGGGACGACATGGCGTTCCGACCTCCTTTCCCGAGCACTCAAAGGTGCAAATAAAATATAGAGCGCACCGGTGATCAGCAACGCGTAGATCGCCGGCTGCTTCACGGGCGCCCCGTAAAAAACACACCCCACGGCCACGCCCAACAAGGCCAAGATCCAAGGACTTTTCATGGGATTGGGATAGCGAATGGTGCTCACGGTTAAAAACGCCAGACCGATCACGGCCATCAACAGGCCCAAGCGATAGACCGGAGTCAACATGCCCGGCCTGACCAACTGTGGGAGCACCGCAATGAATACGGTGCTCAACGCACAGGGCACGCCAATGAAACCCACCCAACCGTCGCGGGGATAATTGTGATTGTAAATTTTATACAGCGAGAGGCGCAGTACCCCTGCAAAGATTATCACGAAGAGGCCACCCAAGCCCAGCACACCCCAATTTTCAAAACACAGACGGAACATAAGAAATCCAGGGACCACCGAGAAGGTAAGCAAATCCGTGAAGGCCGCAAACTCGTCTTCCCGACTCATTTGCCCTTGCGACGGTAGCGTGAAGTTGTACTCCACTCCGGCAAACACCATGGCCAACAAAAGGGCCCGACCCGCCAATGCCAATTCGCCGCGTATGACCAACATTAAAGCAGCAAAGCCCAGCACAAAGACCAGGCCGCAGGTGATATAAAACAAAACACCGCGGCGTGTCCATGGCTGGGCCACACTCGCTTTGACCGCGGTCGACGCCGAGGGCGTCGCCGTTTCCTTTGTGGGTCCTACTTCTTTGACATCCACCCCATCATGCTCCGCAATTTTTTTCCGACAATTTCAATCGGGTGTTCGGCCTCACGCTTCAAGATGGCATTGTACATGGGGCGCCCGGCCTGATTTTCCAAAATCCACTCGCGTGCGAATTCACCGCTCTGAATTTCAGAGAGAATTTTCTTCATCTCTTTCCGGGTCTCACCGGTGACAATCCGCTTGCCGCGTGTAATGTCTCCGTACTTGGCGGTCTCCGAAATGCTGTAGCGCATGCCGGAAATGCCGTCTTCGTACATCAAATCCACAATCAGCTTCAGTTCATGCAAGCATTCGTAGTAGGCGTTCTCCGGTTGATAGCCCGCTTCCACCAGGGTGTCAAAACCCGCCTTCACCAGTTCACTCACGCCGCCGCACAGCACGGCCTGCTCGCCGAACAAATCCGTCTCGGTCTCATCGCGAAAGGTGGTTTCCATCACGCCCCCGCGCGTGCAGCCGACCCCGCGGGCGTACGCCAAGGCAATGTCCATGGCATGCCCGCTGGCATCCTGATGCACGGCCACCAAGCCCGGCACACCGCCGTTCTCCGCAAAGACGCGGCGCACCATGTGCCCCGGACCTTTCGGGGCCACCATGAACACATCCACCGAGGCCGGCGGGAGTATCTGATGGTAATGAATGTTAAATCCGTGGGCAAACCCCAAGGCCATGCCCTTTTTCAAATGCGGTTCCACGGCTTCTTTGTAGACTTTGGGTTGCAAGGGATCGGGGACCAACATCATGATCACATCCGCATCCTTGCAGGCGGCTTCGGCACTCATAACCTTCAAGCCGCTTTTTTGGGCCACCAGCCAGGCCTTTGAATCCTTGACCTCACCCACCACCACGTTTAACTTAGAGTCTTTCAGGTTCAACGCATGCGCATGTCCTTGGCTGCCGTAGCCCAAAATGGCTATGGTCTTGCCCTTTACGTATTTCAAATCCGCATCTTTGTCAAAATACATTTTGGCCATGCCGGTGTTCCCCCTCTAAAGTTAATGGGTACCGATTTGAGTCAGTGGCGTCGTTGCTGTTTTCGCGTACCACGTGCCGTTTACGCTTGCTTCTGAGTTTTTCCTTCACGCGTAAGCGCCACCGGACCGGTGCGCACCAATTCCTTAATCCCAAAGGTCCGCATCAGTTCCACAAACGCATCTACCTTCTCGGCGCTGCCGGTGATTTCCAAGATAAAGGTCTTCGCCGAGACATCCACAATCTTGGCCCGGAAAATTTCCGCCAATTGGGTGATCTCCGCACGCTGTCCGGCTTCGGCCTGCACTTTGATCAACACCAATTCATGTTCCACGTGGGCTTCTTGCGTTATGTCCAACACCTTGATGGTGTCCACCAGCTTGTCCAGTTGTTTGCTCACCTGATCCAATATGTTGTCATCCCCAGCCACGACAATGGTCATGCGTGAGACCGTCGCATCCTCGGTCTCTCCCACGGTCAAGCTGGTGATGTTAAACCCCCGACCGGAAAAAAGGCCGGCCACACGGGCCAACACCCCGGGTTTGTTTTCCACTAAAACGGACAAAGTATGACGCATACGCTCTCCTGAAAATAAGGCCTCTACGTCTTATAGGACCTATATGTGATTAAGCCAACTCTCCCAACATCTCATGGATGGGTGCACCGGCCGGAACCATGGGAAACACATTTTCCTCCGGTTCAACGATGCAATCCACCAAGACCGGCCCGGCTGTGGCAAAGGCCTGCTTGAGTGTTGCGGCCAACTGCTTGGGATCTGAGACCCGCAAACCGGTGGCGCCAAACGCCTCGGCCAATTTCACGAAATCCACCGAATCCTTGATAATGGTCGAGGAGTAACGCTTGCCGTGGAACAGTTCCTGCCACTGGCGGACCATGCCCAAGAAGCCGTTGTTGAGCAGAATAATTTTCACCGGCAACTTGTTGACCATCGCGGTCGCCAGTTCCTGCATGTTCATTTGGAAACTGCCATCGCCGGTCACCACAGCCACCGGCTTACCGGGCAAGCCCATCTGCGCGCCAATGGCCGCGGGAAATCCGTAGCCCATGGTGCCCAAGCCGCCGGACGAGGCCCACTGGCGAGGACGATCAAATTTATAAAATTGCGCACTCCACATTTGGTGCTGCCCCACGTCCGTGGCCACGAACAACTCCGATCCGCCCACGCGGTACAACTCTTCGATTACGGCCTGGGGTTTGAGCTTGGCCGAGGTGCGGTCGTAGGTCAACGGATACTTTTGCAACCACTCGTTTAATTGCAGCCACCACGCGTCACACGTGCGCGGTTTCAATTCCTTCAACAGTCCCTGGAGCGCGAGCTTGGCATCCCCCACCACAGGCACATCCACGGAGACAATTTTTGAAATGCTTGTCGGGTCCACGTCGATATGAATGATC
Source organism: uncultured bacterium (assembly GCA_964604705.1). GTDB lineage: Bacteria > Oederibacteriota > JAAXVQ01 > JAAXVQ01 > JAAXVQ01 > JAAXVQ01. The sequence goes on along the minus strand of CAZSAP010000032.1, from coordinate 4,531 downwards.
TTGGCATCGGGGGCAAAATGATCCACGCGCCCGGTCACGCGGTCATCAAAGCGTGCACCCACGGCGATAATCACATCCGAGCCCTGCACGGCGTAATTGGCCGTACGGGTTCCGTGCATGCCCAGCATGCCGATAAACTGTTTGTGCGTACCGGGAAACGCACCCAGGCCCATGAGGGTCAGGGTGACCGGCGCGTTGAGCTTTTCCGCCAAGGACTTTAGCTCCTCCGAGGCATCGGAGAGAATCACGCCTCCGCCCGCATAAATCAACGGACGCTTGGCCTCGGCAATAATCGCCGCCGCCTTCTTCAAGGCAGTGGCCTGCGGTTCCAGGTTGGGACGGTAGCTGCGCATCTCCACCTTGTCGCGATACACGGGCACGCATTTGGCGGTCGTAACATCCTTGGGCAAATCCACCAACACCGGGCCCGGACGTCCAGTGGTCGCGATGTAGAACGCCTCTTCAATGGTCGCGGCTATGTCGGCCACATTTTTCACTAAGTAATTATGCTTGGTAATGGGACGCGTGATCCCCGTGATGTCGGCTTCCTGAAACGCATCGTTGCCAATCAACGGTGAAGCGACCTGCCCGGTAAAGACCACCATGGGAATCGAATCCATGTGCGCGGTGGCAATGCCGGTGACCAAGTTGGTGGCACCCGGGCCGGAGGTGGCCAGGCATACACCCGGCTTGCCCGTGGCGCGGCTGTAGCCGTCGGCCATATGCGCCGCACCTTGTTCGTGTCGCGGCAAAATCACTTTCAGATCCGAAGAAAAGAGCGCATCAAAGATCGGCAACAGCACTCCGCCGGGATAACCGAACAAAACATCCACACCCTGACGTTTTAAGCTGTCGACAAATATCTGCGCGCCGCTGATGGCTTCACTCATACGTTCCTCCGAAAACAAAATCAAAATTCACCTTATTATATTTATCGTAATACCGGTAGGGGCGATCTTTGTGATCGCCCGGGCGAACATAAAGTTCGCCCCTACAAATATATTATTTCAATACAGCTCCGGTGGACCCGGAGGTCACCAGGCGGGCATAACGCCCCAACACGCCCTTGTACGGCTTGAGCGGCTTAATCTTCACCGCGGCCATGCGCTTCTGCAATTCCGCATCGGAGATCAGCAAGTTGATCGTCAATTTCGGAATGTTGATTTCAATCTTATCGCCTTCACGAATCGCCAGGATCGGTCCACCCTCGGCCGCTTCCGGTGAAATGTGCCCAATGGCCGCGCCGCGCGTTCCACCCGAGAAGCGCCCGTCTGTGATCAAGGCCACATCTTGCCCCAAGCCTTGTCCCACAATGGCCGAGGTAGGCGAGAGCATTTCCCGCATGCCGGGTCCACCCTTAGGTCCTTCGTAACGGATGACCACCACATCGCCCTTTTTAATCTGCCCGCCCATGATCGCCTTGAAGGCGGTGTCTTCGCTTTCGAACACGCGCGCCCGGCAGACCCGGTGCATCATCTCCGGAGCCACGGCCGATTGCTTGACCACGCCGCCTTCCGGAGCAATGTTCCCGCGCAAAATCGCCAAGCCGCCCTGCTTGTGATACGGCTTGTTCAACGGACGAATCACGTTCGTGTCGCGGACTTCGGCGTGCTTTAGATTTTCCGCCAAGCTCACGCCGGTCACGGTTGGTACATTCGTCGCCAGCAATTTCTTGCCTGCCAAAACTTTCATAACCGCCTGCACACCGCCGGCGCGATTCACGTCGGACATGAAGTGATCGCCCCCCGGGCTCACGCTGCACAAGTGCGGGGTCTTCTTGGACATGCGGTTGAACTCTTCCAAATCCAGCTTGATCCCCGCTTCGTGCGCAATGGCCGGCAGGTGCAAGACCGTATTGGTGGAACCGCCCATGGCCACATCCACGGCAATGGCATTGCGGAACGAGGCCAAGGTGAAAATCTTGGAGGGGAGCAACTGTTTGCGCACGGCTTCCACGGCCTTCATGCCTGCGAGTTTGGCCAAACGCAAACGCTCCGAGTAGACGGCCGGAATCGTGCCGTTGCCCGGCAAAGCCAACCCTAAGGCTTCGGCCATGCAGTTCATGGTGTTGGCCGTAAACAACCCGGCGCAGGAACCGCACGTGGGGCAGGACGAATCTTCGATCTCACCGAACAACTTCTCTGAAATCTTGCCGGACTGGGCCGCGGACATATTTTCAAACGGGCCTTTGATCAGATCCAGGTTCTTCCCGCGGTTGTCGCCGGGCAGCATCGGGCCGCCGGACATAAGCACAGCGGGAATATTCAAGCGCGCGGCGGCCATCATCATGCCCGGGATGACCTTGTCGCAGTTGGGGATCAGCACCAGGCCGTCGAAGGGCGTGGCCATGGCCACGGCTTCCACAGAGTCGGCAATGATTTCACGGGTCACCAGGGAATACTTCATGCCTTCGTGGTTCATGGCAATCCCGTCGCAGACGCCGATGGTGTTAAACTCCATGGGCGTACCGCCGGCCATGTACACGCCGGCCTTGACGGCCTCGGCAATCCGGTTCAAGTGCATGTGCCCGGGGATGATCTCGTTGTACGAATTGGCAATCCCGATAATCGGGCGGCTCAACTCGTCATTGGTATACCCGAGCGCCTTAAACAACGAACGGTGGGGAGCTTTGGCAACGCCTTTTTTCATCACATCACTACGCATGGTAAAAGCCTCGCTTTCCAGGAAAAAACATACCCCAATGCCGACTGGTTAAAAAAACACCCTGCAAGTCAACCGACGATCAAAAAGCGCGTTCGCCAGCCACCCGCACGGTGCCACCCTGCTCCAGTTGAGGCCTTTGGGGTTAGAAGAATTAGTGTGTATAATAAGGCACATTCTACAAAAGTCAATCGATATTTCAGATGGAAAAAGCCATCCGACCGAACGGATTTGCGTTTACAGCGCCCGCCGCTTATCGCCCGCGAAGCTGGGCCAAAGTGACCAGATTTTCATTGGTTTTCCGCAATTTTCGCGAAAGAATGTTTAACAGATTAACCGTCACCTTAAACGCCAAGGCCGGATCGCTCTCACCTAAGTTCATAAAGTCATTGCGGAACATCGAGAGCGTCTTGGTCTCTTCCATGGCCACCACCGACGCCGAAAACGGATACCCGTCCAACAACGACATTTCACCAAAAACCGCACCTTGCAACAAACTGGCCAAAGGTTTCTCTTCCCCGCCCGAGGCGCGTTTCCGAACCTCAACTTTGCCCTCGAGAATGATATGCAGCATGCCCCCCGGAGCTCCCTCGCGCACAATGGTGGCGCCTTGGGCATAGGCGGTTTCTTTGGACAATTGGAAAATGCGTTCCAATTCCTTGTCTTTAAGACCTTCAAACAGTTCCACGGAACGAATGAGATCCAGATCCATGCACGTCACCTCCGCGTCCTTCGAGCGATCACAGGCTCAAAGGACAGAGCAATTGAGAATAGACTAATTGAACAATAGAACGATCTCAATGGCGGTCCATTTTCGATGGCTCAATTGTTCAAAACGTTTATCGCGAGTCTATTGTAGCTTAATTCTCGGTATTGGGAAATTGTTTTATAAGGTGCCGCGGTGTTATTCCAGGCCCAACAAGCGGCGGGCATTGTCCCCTTCAATGGCTTTAAGTTCCGCATCCGTGAGTCCCGCGTTCCTGAGAAACGCCAAATTTTCCGCCTGTCCGCCCCAAGGGCCATCGCTGGCAAAAAGCACCTTGTCCGCCCCATGCGCCCGGATAATGTCCAAAAACTGCCGCGGCGGGCATTCATGGTCGCAAAACGCCGTATCCAGCCAGATGGAGTGCCCGACCAGATAGCTTTCCACGTCTTCCCAAAGTTTGTATCCGCCCAGATGCGCGGCCACCAGCTTCAGGCCCGGAAACGCCTTATGCACGCGGGCCAAATGTTCCGGACCGGCCATGAGCGGAGGGTAGAGACCCAAATCAATCCCCGAGTGAAACAAGACAATCAACCCCGATTGTTCCAATCGTTTATAAAACGGTTCCAGACGATCCTCGTCCGGATGAAACTTCTGATAATCTGGGTGCAGCTTGATGCCCTTAAACCCATGCGTTGTTAGAAACTCAATCTGCCGATCCAGAACCTCGAGTTCCACATTCGGGTGCAATGCCCCAAACGGGATCAGTTCCGGATGCGCGCGCAACGCCAGGCTCCAATGGTTAATGGGATCGACTTGATCGGGTTTGGTGGCCACGGGTTGCAGCACGCTGCGGTCTATGCCTGCCGCCCGCATGGAGGCGAGCAAGCCCTGGACCGTTCCATCGTAATGCGCCCGCATGCCCGCATTGGCCTCCAGCTTCGGGATCGCCCGCGCCGCCAACTCGTCGGGAAACACATGCGCGTGAAAATCAATGATGAGCTGCGTGGTCGATGCCGCCATAGGTTGAATCTCGTCTCCCGGTGCCCAGGCCCTCACACGTCCGGCCCAGAGTCACCCCACGCATTGTACTCCGCGGAGGAAAAACAGGCAAAAAAAAAGCGCTCCGTTTTTTCAAACGGAACGCTGTTGTATCCTTGGTGGAGC
>CAZSAP010000031.1:0-16849 GCA_964604705.1 uncultured bacterium | reverse complement strand
CGTGGTGGGCGGAGGTTTTACTACATTAGGCGGGCAAACCAGGAACTATATTGCCCGGCTCAATGCTGATGGCAGTCTGGACACGGCGTTTAATCCGGGAGCGAATAGCAGTGTCTATTCCCTCGCCGTGCAGGCGGATGGCAAGATCGTGGTAGGCGGAGGTTTTACCACATTAGGCGGGCAAACCAGGAACTATATTGCTCGGCTCAATGCTGACGGCAGCCTGGACACGGCATTTAATCCAAACGCGAATAGCGGTGTCTATTCCCTCGCTGTGCAGGTGGATGGCAAGATCGTGGTGGGCGGAGGTTTTACTACATTAGGCGGGCAAACCAGGAACTATATTGCTCGGCTCAATGCTGACGGCAGCCTGGACACGGCATTTAATCCAAACGCGAATAGCGGTGTCTATTCCCTCGCTGTGCAGGTGGATGGCAAGATCGTGGTGGGCGGAGGTTTTACTACATTAGGCGGGCAAACCAGGAACTATATTGCTCGGCTCAATGCTGACGGCAGCCTGGATACGGCATTTAATCCGTGCTCGAAGAATTACGAAGTCTGGTCCCTCGCCGTGCAGGCGGACGGTAAGATCGTGGTAGGCGGGGATTTCACAAACCTAGGCGGGCAAGCCAGGAACAGTATTGCCCGTCTCAATGCCGATGGCAGCCTGGACACGGAGTTTAATCCGGGTACGGACGGCATAGTTTTATCCCTCGCCGTGCAAGCGGATGGCAAGATCGTGCTAGGTGGAACCTTTACCACAATAGGCGGGCAGAGCAGGAACCGGATTGCCAGGCTCAATGCGGATGGCAGCCTGGACATGGCGTTCAATCCCGGTGCGAATGGCAATGTTATTTCCCTCGCCGTGCAGGCGGACGGCAAGATCGTGGTGGGCGGTGAATTTACCGTCCTAGACGGGCAAAGCCGTGGCTATATTGCCCGTCTCAATGCCGACGGCAGCCTAGACACGGCGTTTAATCCAAACGCGAATGGCAGTGTTATTTCCCTCGCCGTGCAGGCGGACGGCAAGATCGTGGTGGGCGGAGGTTTTACTACATTAGGCGGGCAAACCAGGAACTATATTGCCAGGCTGAGCGCGGATGAGGCGGCTTTACAAAACATAAGCGTATCCAATGACGGCTCCCGCATTACCTGGATGCGCTCCCAATCGTCACCCGAAATTTATAATGTGTTTTTTGAAAACTCTTCGGACGGAACAATTTGGAACAACCTGGGACCAGGTAACCGGGTTGCAGGCGGATGGCAAATTAGTGGTCTATCCTTGCCTGTTAATACCCTGGGCTATGTTCGCGGCCGCGGAGCAGCATGTGGAGGATATTTCAACGGTTCGACCGGCGGGATCGAATCGGTCAGGCAATATTTCAATTCCCCCCCCGCGCCCACTGCCACCCCAACCACCACTCCCACGCCTCTCCCGGGACTCGCGGCCACAATGACCCCGACATCGACACCAACTGTCAACGTCCCTAACCAATACTTTAAGCTCCGTCACAACCAGATCAACCCCAACCGAGGGGAGGCTGCTACGATTCGCTGGTGTCAACCGCAAAGCGGCACGGTGACGATTACCATATACAACATAGTGGGAGATAAGATTGCCACTTTGGCCGATCGTCAAGAGTACACAGTCGGGGAGTATCATGAGCTTACCTGGCGTGGGATGAATCAAGACGGTCAGATGGTAGGCAGCGGTATTTACATCGTCCATTTCCGTGCACCAGGCTATGACACATACGGCAAGGTGGCTGTGATTAAATGAGCGGTAAGAAAAGCTGCGGAGATGCTTGCGTCGTTTCCTTCGTATTAGCTTTAAAAGGAAGGTTTCTTAGGTAAAAACGTTTCCCCACGCTTGTGGTATGATTGGGACAATACCTTCGGCAGGAACGATCATGTAATTTACTTTTTTAATTCAGGGGACACTATACTTAATTTAGGACAGATAATTATATATGATGTCACTGGAATTCAGGGCTAGGAAACTTAGATGTAAGCATTTTTGGATGCCTTCAGTCAACATGGAGAAATGGCACAATAGGTTTCACGAGTAAAGCTGCTAGATTCCATACTCACTGAAATTGGGTGAAATGAATTAATTGGCCGTGATTAGGAAGTGTGATTGTAGTATAAGATGGAAAATTAAGTAGTTATTGAGGTGCATAGTGATTACTCTTTCATAGGGACGTCCTACAGCAAGCCCCGGTGGGAGTGATCCTGCCGGGGCTTTTTTATTTTGCGGTTTTCAGGAACGCCAGGACCGTTTCGTTGAAGGCTTCGGCATTGTCCATGTTGGCGCAGTGACCGGCGCCGCCAATAAGGGCAAACCGGCTCGTGGGCTCGGCCGCATGCCAGGCCTGGTTCAAGCGCCGCGCCAGTTCCAGGTCGTCATCGCCGCAGAGCAGGAGCAGGGGATAGGTGCGTTGGACGTGCGGGCGGGGTTTGAGGACCTTTTCCAACCCCGACATGACCAGGAACGATTTGCGGGTGAACAAGCGCGCCATGGTGTAGAACCGCGCCTGCTCTTCGGGGAAGGAGACCGAGACCGACGCCACGTAGAGTCGGAAGGCATCCATGGAGAACACGGCCTTGAAGATCCATTTGAACATTTCCTTGCGCTGGGCTTTTTGGACTTCCTGGTTGTCTCCGCTGATGTTGTACCCGCCCAAAAGTGTAAGCGAGGCCACTTGCTCGGGGTGCTGGAGGGCGAAGTACTGGGCGATCAACGTGCCCATGGAGACGCCCACCACATGCGCCCGCGTGGCGCCTTCCAGCTTTAGGATCGTGGCCACGTGCTCGGCCGAGGCGTCGAGCTTGTCCTTGGCTTGGGCGACTTGGGAGAGCCCGTGTCCCAGCAGGTCCACGGTGATCACGCGATAGGTGCGCGCAAACACGTCGATTTGCTTGTCAAAGCAGCGGTGATCGGCAAACGCGGGATGCAGGAAGACCACGCACTCGGCGTCTTTGGGCCCTGAGACAAAGTAGTGAACAGTGTACCCGGTGCGCGGGAGTTCTTTGTGCTCCAGGGGCGCAACCGGCGTGATGGAAAAATCCTTGCTTTGCTCCAAAGCCTTCACCTCTTTCTCGAAATCGCGAACGTGCGTGGTTTGGATCAGGCGGTAGACGCCCAGGGCAAGGAGCATCACCGCGAGTAGGAGCAGTCCTAGTTTGAGTTTCATGCCAGCGCCTTTCTCTGCAAAATTCAAAGGCATTATACCTGAACCTTGCTCCGGAGAGTAGGCTTAAAGCCCGCACCCTTCCTCCCCTGCGGAAAAAGGCTTGTCCCGCATGTGCAAATGACTTATCATTTTTATCACCTCCGCCTAGAACATAAGGCCAGGACGTTCGCGTTCGGGAAACCTGTAGGCTTCCTGAACGCTGCATAAAGGATGGTTGTATGGACACTAAACCTTCGCTGGGTTCGTATGTTTGGAAAGTCGCCGCCTCGCACACCGTGGCGTATTTTGTAGCCGGCTTGTTCGCCGTGCTGGTCATGAACTACAAGGACCATTACGCATCCCAGTCGCTCTCGCTTTTAATGCGTCCCATCGACTCGCCGTGGGTGGCCGTGGGACCGGGCCTGCAACTGATCCGCGGAGGGTTGCTCGCCTTGGTCTTGTGGCCGTTTAAGAAAACCTTTTTAGAAGAGACCCACGGAGGGTGGAAACTGGCCTTGCTGATCCTGGGCCTCTCCGCGCTCTCGACCATTGGGCCTACCCCGGGCTCGTTTGAGGGCGTGATCTACACCAAACTCCCGCTGGCGTATCATCTGCTGGGGATACCGGAGACGTTGCTGTATGTGGCTTTGTTTTCGGGCCTGGTGGTGCCCTGGCACAAGCACCCGCGGAAAAGTTACCAGGTCGTCTCGGTGATCCTTGTGGGCCTGGTGCTGCTCATGAGCGGACTGGGCGTGCTCCAAGCTTTGGGGATGCTGCGGCAGTAAGGGAGGGACGTTATTGTCTTGGCATCCCAACCCAAAAAGGAAAGCCCAGAACCGCGGAGGCTGGCTTTGCGGGGTTGATCGTCGGCGCGCAATTCTGTGATGCCGGGGGCCATTTGCTTTTTAGCAATCCTAGATATCTAAAATTTCTTTTGGTATACTCGTAGTCATTCTTGGAATAAGCCCGTTCAGAGAGGTAGTTATGTCCAACGGTCAAAAACAGCGAACGACCAAAACCCAACCCGGTTTTAAATTCACGTTTCAACCTCTGTTTTTCATAGCCGGACTCCTGACGTTTATCGGTCTCGTCCCACTCATGTTTTTTGGCGGAACCTTTTTCACCACGTTCTGTTTATCCGTAGGTGGGTCTCTTTTATTGTGGCTCCTACTTGCACCGCGCCCCCAACTTGCCGGCAACACACTTTCATGGTGGATTGGGAGCAGCTTGCTTGTTTTATTAAGCATTGTTTTTTATGTGCCTACACCCGTACCGCATATGTTTAGCTTCTCCTCCGTTGCTTGGCTGCATAGTCTGGCGATTGGACTTTTGCTCCTAAGTTACTGGTTTATTGAGGACAAACCTATCTTTTACAGTGTTTTAGCCACGGCCGTACTTCTCATAGGGTTGCTTTTCATCTCACGTGTCCCAGGCTTTTTGCGCGTAGGGTTACTTGCATTCGTGCTGGTTCTCGCCACGGGCCTAGGGTTTTTATATTATACGTCCAAAAACACAGAGGGATCTCTTCAACAGGTTTTCCTGGTTACCGCAGCCTTTGTTTTTGGATTTTTGGTTTTATTGCAGAGTGCCTGGTTGTGTGATGATGCGTTTATCACCTTTCGTACGGTTGATAATTTTCTGAACGGCTACGGACTTCGTTGGAACATTGCCGAACGTGTTCAAACCTACACGCATCCGCTTTACATGTTCTGCCTGGCGGGCTTAACCTTTCTGACTCATGAATTTTACTACACGGTCATACTTTTCAATATTGGGTTGACCTGTCTGGCGCTTTTCTTACTGATTCGCTATATTGTGCCTACGCCTTTCGGGGCTGTGCTGGCTTTGATCGCACTAAGTTTTTCAAAGGCGTTTGTCGATTACAGCACCTCCGGTCTCGAAAATTCTTTGACCTTCGTTTTTATAGCGGCGTTTGTTGCCGCCACCCGTATATCGTTTTCGTCCGAGAGCAAGCGGCAGCTTGCACTGGGCCTTATCGCGGGCTTGAGCACGTTCAACCGCCTGGATACACTTTTGTTTTTTATCCCGGCCTTGGGATGGCTGCTTTGGAAAACGCAACCTCAGGCACGCCTAAGAACACTCGGGCGTCTCGCGCTGGGCTTTATGCCGTTATTGCTTTGGGAGATATTTTCTATTATTTATTATGGTTTCCCGTTTCCCAATACCGCTTATGCAAAACTGTATTTGCCGTTTTCTACATTTGCCCAAATGTTCAATCAAGGCCTCGCCTATTTTCTCAACTCACTGACACTCGACCCCATTTCGCTAATCGTAATGGCGCTCGCTGTTTTTATGGTTTTCCTTTCCCCCGCGGCTTCGGGCAACATACCCCTTGCGTGTGGTCTGCTTTTGTATTTCGCGTATGTACTTAAAATCGGTGGAGATTTCATGAGCGGACGATTTTTAGCTGCTCCTGTTTTCTTGGGTGTACTGATTTTTTTCAGCACCTTTCGGTTAGAAAAAAAGCATGGGATTGTTTTGTTTTTCTTCGTGCTTACGTTAAGCACCATTACACCGTTTAACCCATGGCATACCAACACGGATTACCATGGCATTGTTGTAAACCGGTTTGTCGCGGACGAGCGACAATTTTATTATCAAGCCACCGGACTTTTACGCACCAAGCCCGGACAAACCCTCAATGGCGCAGCGAACCATCCAACCACACTCTTAAGAAGTGCGGCTGATTTTTCGAAAAAAACGCAGCGCACGACCGCGCATATTGCCATGGGGGTATTGGGGTTTTATTCCGGGCCCAAGGTTCATATGGTTGACGAAGTCGCGGTTTGCGACCCGCTCTTGGCCAGAATGCCTTCATGGGGAAGGGAGTTTTATCCCGGACACATGTTCCGGAAAATTCCGGGCGGGTATTTGCAATCCATCAACACGGATTCCAATCAACTCATCAACCCCCATTTGCATCAACTCTATGATGCCTTGCGCCTGGCCACGCGCGCACCGCTTTTTTCGCTTGAACGCTTCCAAGCCATAGTTAAACTCAACACCGGTGCTTACAATTTCAGCCAGCGGCTTACTTTTTTTCTTGAAGCACGTCCGCACAGGGCGTTTCCGCTTGATTTCATTGACGACCCGTATTTCGCGCTCATTCGCCAAGCACGCGAGTATCGGCGCACCAGCGATTATTTGCATATTGAAGATACTTTGTTGCAAGCCCAGCAACTTGACCCCAAACGGCCTGAAGCCAAAATTGATTTGGGGATTTTGTATGAATATTTGGGGGAACTCGATAAAGCTGCGCAACAGTTCCGTTATTTCGCCGACCATAAAGACGCGGCTTGGAATAAGTACTATCCCGAATTATTGCACGATATGTCGAAGGAAGCTCAGCCGTAATGGCTGACCGAGCGAATTCCGGGGACAGTTCACGTAAGTGCACGGTTTGTAGGCTAAGGACTGTCCACGGAAGTTCTCGGCCGCAGCCTTGAGCGAAAGGCACTCGAAATCACTTCTGTCAGCTTGAAATTAGTTCTGCCAGCTCGCATGCTTTTTGTTCGTTCGCATTTTTTTCTGTCATCTCGTAATCCGTTTTGTCATCTCGAACGAACGTGAGAGATCGGGTTTGGGGCTTGGTAAAAAAGCGGATTTCTCAAGGCTCCGCCTCTCGAAATGACAAGATGAAATTTAGCAAGCTATAGCTGGAGCGTAGTCAACCCGTCATAAAAGTCCTTGTCTCGCACCGTCAAATGGCTTATTATTTTCCTTAGTTTTTCGCACAGTCCTAAGAGTCAGTTCCTTTTAAGCCTTTCTAAGCAGCATCTAATGGTTTTGTAGGGGCGATCGACGGTCGCCCACGCCCGGCACAATGCACATCGGTCACACGAGTCTAGATGTTGGCAGCGGATGCATCACAAGTATCAACCACATAAGTCAGTACTGGGGACAGTTACTTTTTTCTAAATAGTAACTGTCCCCATACGCAACTGCGTTTCGACGCGCAACAAAATTCATTACGAAAAGGAGCGACACTTATGAAGAAGATCGGTTTGGCAGTACTGCTTTTGCTTTGGGTCAGCACGTTGGGGTGGGCGGACAATTTTACCTTTGGGGTCATCTGCGACACGCGCAGTAACGCTAGCGCCAGTTGGGAGAACGCAGTCAATGTCGCGGCAGTCAGGGCCGTCTGCCAGCAAATGAAAAAAGCCAATGTCCAGTTTGTCATCGCCCCCGGCGACTTCATGTGCGGAAACGTGAGCTGGTACGGTAACACGGTGCCCTCCAACGATCTGCAGTACCAAACGTTTTTGCGCAATGCCGCCACCCAGGGCGTAGGCCTGCCCGGGAGCAAGCAACCCATTACCCTTTACCCGGTGCGCGGGAACCACGAGTGCTACCACGACCTTGTGAGCCTGCAGGAAGTCAAAGACGCCTGGACGCGCAACATGGGCAAGTACCTCCCACAGAACGGCCCCCAAGGTGAAGTGGGTTTCTCGTACAGCTTCAAGGTCCAAAACACACTCTTTGTGGCCACGGACCAGTACATGGTTGCCGACGACAAAGAAAAGACCAACATCAAAGTAAACCAGCCTTGGCTCGACTCGGTCCTGAAGGCCAACCCCACGGGCCAAGTTTTTGTTTTTGGGCACACCCCGGCGTTTGCGGCCAAGCACCAGGACTGCCTGGGCGCCATGCCGGCCAACCGGGACGCGTTTCTGCAGTCCATCTACCAGCGCAGCGGCTCGTACTTCTGCGGGCACGACCACTTCTATGCCCGGGCCAAGATCCCGGTCTATGGCTCGGACGGCAAGACCAAGATAGGCAGCATGCAGCAAGTCATCACCCCTTCGGGCGCGCCCTTTCTGGAAAAAGGAAAAAAGTGGGACGGGAACTACACCAGTCCGGATGTTTTTGCGGAAACGTACATAGACAATGTACTCGGCTTCCAGTTGGTGACGGTCACAGACACCACCGTGAACGTAAAGTACATGGCCACGCAGGACGGGTGCTACTTTGACCAGAACAAGAACTACACCTACACCACCAACTGGCAGGACTGGCAATTTGTGGTCATGGACCAGTACACGTACACGATAGGGAAAAAGACCGAGGAGCAACCTGCGGGCTGCCCGTGTGATTGCACGATGAAGAACAGCGAGAGCAAGACTGACGAAACGCGGTGAGGCCCTATTACCTGCCCCAGGAGCTGGAGGGCTAAGGCTTTGGGGAGGGAGAAACACGCCTGGCACATGTCTTAAGGGATGAAGCCAGCGGTTAGTGATCGTTAAGTTTACAAAGGTCACCGTCTCCAATCAGACGGAATTTGAAACAGCTTACATGTGTCTGCACGGTTGGAGGGGATTTTGGAAAGCAACGCAACAGTTAAGGGCCTTATTTTCCTGGGTGTGAAAACGTTGTTTGCGGAAAATAAGACACCTAAGGAATTTGAAAAATTTGTCCTGGCCTTTCCGGAAAGTGAACAGGAGGTTTGGACTGGAAACAACCTGCTACCCATATCCAGAATTCCGGCTTCTGTGTATATCCATATGTATGAAGTTATTTGCGCTCAGTATGACGATCCGTTCTTCCAACAGCTCGCTGCCGCCGTGGCGTTTAATGATTTGGGAACCGTCATGCGAATTTTCGTCAAACTGGGCATACCGGCGTTTACCGCTAACTTGTTCTCGAATGCCTATAAACATTATTTTAATGTAGGTGAGTTAGATAGGATCAATGTGACGCTGCACACCGCGGAGTTCGAACTGGTGGGCGCTGATCCTTATGGTGAGGCTGGCTGCAGCGGAACGTTGGGTTGGACGCGCATGGCTTTGGAATATGCCGGGGCTAAAGAACTCCAGGCCGAGCATACCGATTGCCGGTACCATGGCAGCCAACGCTGTCTTTTTCGCTATAATTGGAAATAGAAAAACCGAGTTTAAATCTGCGCTGTGAATGGTTGTAGGGCAGTATGACCGTATGAATGATCGTAGGGGCGTATTGCATACGCCCTATTACTCCAGATGTAAGAAGTAGGTGCAGCCTTGGGAAACGTGGTTTATGTCGCTACAAGTTTAGACGGATACATCGCCAGGCCCAACGGGGCGCTCGATTGGCTGGAGGCTGTACCGACCCTGCCGAACGAGGACTACGGGTACGCGGAGTTTATGAACTCCGTGGATGCGGTGGTCATGGGGCGCAAGACCTTTGAGGTGGTTGCGGCCTTTGAGACCTGGCCCTACGCCAAGCCGGTCTTGGTGCTGTCGCGGACGCTAGAAAAAGGCCCGCGCGCCAACCACGTGGAAGTGGTCAACGACGAGCCGGAGGCGCTGGTTCAGAAGCTCGCGGGCAGAGGGTTGCATCAGCTCTACATAGACGGCGGCCAAACCATACAGAGTTTCCTGCGGCGTGAGCTGATCGACGAGATGATCATCACCCGGGTCCCGGTGCTCTTAGGCGCGGGGATACCCTTGTTTGGGGAACTGGGTAAAGAGATCAAGTGGCAACATATACAAACCACGGCGTACGAAAATGGATTGGTGAAGAGTCAGTATAAGGTTGTGTATTAAGTAGTTGTAGGGGCGTATTGCATACGCCCCAGTAAAAAGGCAACCACCACCGTATTCCCCGCCCCAGGAGCTGGAGGGCTAAGGCTAGGGGAGGGGGAGGCAGGGGCTTCCTCAGTTTAAGCGATTGAAAAGCAAACTGTTTACACAGTATGGAGTGTGAAATTCAGAAATCGATAAATTGTTTTTTGTTTCAATATAAAATCACTTTGAAAGAGGATGGTGTTTCAATGGTGAAATTACCAAAAGGATATAAAAGTTCGAAAATTAAACGTGATCCTCAACCCCCGTTGGGATATAGAGATCAAGTTCATCACCCCGATGGCACTGTTACGTATACTGAATTCAAATCTAAAATTAAATTTGATGAAGGTATAGAGGTTATAGAAAGTTCAATTGATAACTATGATGAGGCTGGAGTGAGAGATGAAGATTTGGAAGCTTGTCGTTCGATTTTGGAAATTTGTAAAGAGTTAAAGCTGACTTATCCAGAAATCGTTAAACGTTTAACCAATGCCAAGCCATATAAAAACAGCAGGAAATGACAAGGAGAAAGGTTTCAGGGACGCTTTTCGGATAGTCTGAGAAAGGGATGAATACTATTCGATTATTCGAAAACCGTTCCCTGAAAATATAAATCTAATAGTGCTATAGGGATTTTAATTGAAAACAATTAATTAATAAGTATAATTTAATCAATTGCCTAGCGCATGTGGGTGAAAGCCCATCGGAATGTGAGTCACATTTCGCCTAAAATTTTTAGCTTTCGAGCGTTACTTCAATTGACGAAGTACGCTCGTCAGCGTACTTCGTCAATTGAAGTAACGCTCTTTCAAGTAGGCAATTAAACTATGTTATTACCTATTCTGCAATCTAGTCAAATGCTGCAAAGACGAATTTTTGTACTTCGAAACGCATTGATGAATAGAGCTGTAATTCGGCAGCCTGAAGTTAAGAAGTATATATTTCTGTGTGGCGCAAATAAAAAAACTGAAACCGGTCAACTATCGGAACGCCGGAAAGCTTTAATAGAATTTGCACACAAACAACTACCGCATACCAAATTCTTTGTTGCAGAACACATCTTTGAAGAACTCCTAAAGAGTGGCCCGAAACATAATCAGAATTTATTGGACCTTGAAAATTTGATATCGGATTTTTCTGATCAAGTGATCATAATTTTGGAAAGTAATAGTGCGTTTACCGAATTAGGGGCTTTTTCAAATCAAGTACTAAGAAATAAGCTAATTGTAATTAATGATAGAGCTCATGATGGAAAACCATCATTTATTAATCTTGGTCCACTGCAGGCAATTAAAGATGCTAGCGGTTTATCGCATGTAATAAATTATAAAATGTCAAAAGATGGTATCGAAGATAGAGATGCGATTGGTGATGTTTATGCACGACTATATGAATTATTAGCTACTCCACTTGTGAGAAAACGCACTCCCGTTACTTCAGAATTGTGTAATCCTGCGATAGCGTTCAATAAAGATTCTGCAATGTTTTTGCATGATTTAATATTTTTTTTAGGCCCGATTTCTCATCCGGAACTTGTTGAAGTATTGAAATTGCTTTTTGGAGAAAGTAATTTTAGGCTTAGGGAACATACGGCTATTTTACAAGTTTTTAAAGATATAAAAAAAATAGATGTTTTGAATACAAGGAGTGAAAAGTCAGCGAAATATATTTATAAAAGTAGTTTACGAAAACCATATCTAGATTATCAGTTTGACACAAATAAGTTGATTTCTTCATTTAAGAAAACGATTTTAAAATACGCGCCTGAGAGAATATATGGGAATCAAGGCTAGGATAATTCAAGAACTAAATGTTCCTGAATCGCTTATTGATGAAGCATTAGATAAGGCTTATACACAAGTCAAAAGATTTATGATTCCCAAACGCAATGGCCAGAAGCGAATTATTTTTCAACCATCTGCGAAGTTGAAGATCGTTCAATATTGGTTGATGCATAAAATTTTTAGTGATTTACCTATTCATCCTACTGCGATGGCATATAGAACGAAAATATCCATTTTAGACAATGCCGAAATTCATAAAAGGAATCGTTTTTATTTGAAATTGGATTTAAAGGACTTTTTTCCTAGCATTAAGGTTGATGACCTAATTCCGATTGTTCAAAGATGGTTTGTTTCGCAAAACGAAAATTGGGAATTCGATGATGAAGCTATTAGTTTAATCAAGAAATCTTGTTTTGATAAAACCGGATCTTTGCCAATAGGATATCCATCGTCACCAATAATAAGTAATATAGTAATGTATTCGTTTGATGTGGCGGTCGTTGAAAAAATAGAGTTACTTGGAAACGTGGGTGAAATAAAATATAGTAGGTATGCAGATGATCTGATTTTCTCGACAAATGAACCTGGTGTTTGTATGGAAATTTTAAAGATGATGCGAATTCTTGTGCCACAAACAGATAGTCCTCGGATAAGTTTAAATGAGTCTAAAATCAAACTATGCAGTAGTAGCGGAGGTTCTGCGGTTGTTACGGGCTTGCGAATTGCTGATGACCAACATATTACCATTCATAGAAAACAAAAAGATCACATTCGCTTATTATTGTCGCTATATAAAAAGAAAAAATTAAACCCGAAAGAATATCCATCACTGTTAGGACACCTTGCGTATATTCAGTATGTGGATAAATTATTTTATACAAAAATACAAGGAAGCTTTTTCTTAGAAATAAAAGAACTGCAAGGGAGTCAAAGTATGACGAATTTATAAGTAAATGATCTAAATCTCCGTTAACTCACTCACCTTCATCTTCATCGCCTTCGCGATTTTCTCCATATGCACCAACGAAGGATTCCGTTCAGCACGCTCCAGCATGCCAATGTAGTTCCTATGCACATCCGCCAGTTCGGCCAGTTTCTCCTGGGAGAGCCCACGTTTAGTTCTCTCGGTGCGGAGCTTCTCGGCAAATTTTAAGAGGATCGCGGGTTTTATTTTACAGCGCATCTCTGGCTTCTTCGGTACCTGAGGCCTTCGCCCTCATGGCCCTGAACATGCCGGACGTCATAGGCGTGGACTACCTAATGCCTGACCTTAATGGGATTGATTTTTTGGAGATGTTGCGGGGCGTAGGTCGTTTTGGGGGCGTATGCAATACGCCCCTACGGAATGCGGATAAGGGCAAAGAACGTGTTGGGGGCGTAGACAATATAAGGGACGTATGCAATACGCCCCTACGGAACAACATATCGAAACAACGGGATGTATCCACGCGATGTCCGAAGGTTATCTTCTTCTCGGGTGCGCTTTCGGACCGGCTGGCCGCCGAGGCTCTCCGCGCCGGGGCGGCTGCGTGTTTGGCCAAGCCGTTTGGGATCGAGGAGTTGAAGGCCATGGTGGCGAAGGTGTTGAAAATGTAGGGGCGTATTGCATACGCCCCTCGAATATAAATTAAAAAGATAAAAACGGGATTAAATGCATTGGGGGGCGTATGCAATACGCCCCTACGAATACAATTCGAAAAAAAAGAATAAAGGCAGGACCAGACGTGTGGGGCGTATGCAATACGCCCCTACGAATACAATTCGAAAAAAAGATAAAGGCAGGACCAGACGTGTGGGGCGTATGCAATACGCCCGTACGAAATGCAATTCGAAAAAAAGATAAAGGCAGGACCAAACGTGTGGGCGTAGGCCATACGCCCCTACAAAATGCGTTTGTACGGTAAAACTAAATTTGGCCAATTTTGTCTGATGAAGGCATGGAAACGCATAATCGGCGATCAATTCGTTTATCGGAGTATGATTATTCTTCTTCAGGGGCGTATTTTATTACGCTGTGCACAGGGTCGCATGGATGTTTGTTTGGGGAAATTGTAAATGGGGACATGCGCTTAAATGAGTATGGTGAAATTGTGCGAGCGGAGTGGTTGAACACCATCCGCATGCGAACCTACCTCGAGTTGGATGCGTATGTGGTTATGCCCGATCATTTTCATGGAATCATCGTTATCCATAATGACATGAAAGATAAAAACCGACAAACATCCTGTTTTGGGCGTATGCAATACGCCCCTACAACGACACCGCAATCAATATTGTTATCCGGGAAATTCAAATCACCGGCGATAGGTGTTGGCGCTATTGTTCGTGGGTTTAAGGCGGCAGTAGTCAAGCGAATCAATGTTGTGCGTAACACCGCTGAACCTCCGGTTTGGCAGAGGAATTTTTATGAGAGAATCATTCGCAATGAAACGGAATTGAAAAAGATTCGTGAATACATACAGGGGAACCCCAAGATACATTCAGTGTAGGGGCGTATTGCATACGCCCCTCGAATGCAAATAAAAAAAGAATAAAGGCAGGACCAGACGTGTGGGGCGTATGCAATACGCCCGTACGAAGAACTACCTATATGAAAAACATGCCCTTAAAGGAAATGCATTGGGGGCGTATGCAATACGCCCGTACGAAGAACTGCCCCTATGAAAAAATGTCCCAACGAAATGCCGATAAAAGAACCTGAAAACAAACGAGCAGGACGAGGTTTCGCCCTGCTCGTTTGTTCTTTTTAGATTAAACTGTTTGGACTATTCCTTATAAAGCCCGATGGATTGAACATATAAATTCGAAGTTGTTGTCGTCCCTATGTTGTTGAGGTTGATTTCAACTGAAAAGGGCATGTCTGCCGGCAAGCCCAAACTGCTGATGTCCCACTGATATACGCCAAACCCGTAAGAAGGTGTGGGGAAAGGGGTTTGGACGTTTACCCACCAATGGCGGTAAGCCCCGCCTTGTTCCTGGATGCCGATACGGTAGGTGTGCGCAGTATAATCATCTTGAAAGCTGACAGAAGAGCGAAGACGCAGTATTTTGTACACACTCGTATCGCAGGTTATAACCGGCGAAAGGACCTTGCCCCATTCCTTGTCACTGGGGAGGCTTAGTATGCCCCAACGATAGGCCTGCGTCCTAATGGTTGCATTGAAACCAACATTGGTGGTTTCGTCAAACCAGCCCGGGGTGTGACCTTGGGCGGGTGGATTGTCGGGATTGTACGGAAAGGTTTGTTCCCAGTAGGCGTTGTTGGCATTGGCGATGTCCACTGGGGCAAACACGTACAGTTCAGCCACTTCAATGGATTCACCCACCGCACCTTCAACCAAGATGTTGATGGTGAACTTGCCGCTCCCGGCATTCACGGCATTTAAAATCGTGGCGAAGTCATAGTCCTTATAACCGGTTTCACCGGTGCTCTCCTGGAGCACCCAGTTACGCCATGCGCCCTCTTCTTCCTGGATGACCAGTTTCCAGGTCACGCTGGACGAGTGCGAGGGTACGAAAATGCGGATGAAGTGATAGTTGGACGCGCAGGTGATGGGAAAGGTATGCACCTTGCCCCAGGTACCTTCGTTGACCCGGGTGATGTTGGAGCTATGCCCGTTTTCTCCAACCCGGATCTGGGCGTTGAACGCAGCATTGTCGTTGGCATCGAACCAATACCAAGGTTTGGTCAGCTTGGTGCCTGTAAAAACACCGGAGTAGGCAATGTCCGTGGGCTTGAGTTCCTTGACTTTGGAGGTGCTGTCGTTGTTCTTTTGTGAGAAGGTCGGGGAGGTGGGGCTTTGCTTGCCGCAACCGGCCGTGGCCACGACGAGCAACCCTACCAAGAGCGAAGAGAAAATTTGATTTTTATGTTTCATAGTAAACTCCTTTTAAATATGTAAATAACAAAACCAGAACAAACGGATGATGCACTTCACGATCGGTTACGGCTTATACGCGCGTATGCTTCAGCAGGCAGCAAGTCTCCTTTCTATATGAGAGTGGATCGGTATCGTCCTCAAAGAGTATTGTTGGTTGCTTGTAAAGCAATAGCCATGCCACACCCTCGAGTATTTAAATTTGCACAAATAAAAGCTGATTAAGTAGGGGGCTGGTTTTTAAAACAGTAAACTGAAATAGATTGTTTTTATTTTGAAAGGTTTAACTTTTGTGTCATTTCGAACGAAGTGAGAAATCTGAATAGACGTTTCATAAACAAGAAGCATGCAGATTTCTCAAGGCTGCGCCTTTCGAAATGACAAATAGAGTCCGAAATGACAAACCAAGAAAAAATCAATAAACGCATTGCATAAGAGCCACGCAACCGAAAGTTACCACATGCTTTGATTTCTTTAGTAATATTTATCCGGTCTCATGGGTCAAAGTTTCGAACGTCTGGTCATTACATCTTGCGAGGAATGGGCATGTTGAAAACGTGGTTGGGAGTAGTGGTGTGTCTTTGGTTGGGTGGGGTCTCGGCCTGGGGGGCGGAGCAGGCGGACCCGAACTACACCTATGTGTTTGCGCATTACATGACCTGGTTTGAGAACCCGGAGCACAACGGCAAGTGGGGGTTCTGGAACTGGGGTGTCCAGCCGCACAAGCGGGACCCGGAGCGCATCTTGGCCAACGGGCACCGGGACATAGCGTCTATTTATTATCCGCAGATCGGGGCGTACTCTTCGACCGACGAGGCGGTGGTGGAGTACCACATTCTCCTGGCCAAGGCCGCGGGGATCGACGGGTTTGTGGTGAACTGGTACGGGTTTATAAACGAACACGGGCAGCCGCGTGCCGAGAACGCGGGCTTTAAGGTCTTGCTCAAGCAAGCCGAGCGTTTGCGTTTCCTGGTTTGCCTGGACCTGGACGACAAGAGCATGTTCCCTCCGTACACGCACGCGCAGTCGCGGGGTGCAGCCGTGGACTTGGGGCGCGAGGCGCTCAACCAAGTGGCGCGGGAGTACACCGGGTCGCCGGCGTATTTCAAACTCGACGGACAGCCGGTGCTCACCAACTTCGGCTGGGGGCCGCCGGCGTTTTCAGGACAGAAGGCGGTCTCTTTTTCACCGGAGGAATGGAAGACCCTGCTCGAGGTGGAGGGGCGTACCAAGTATTTTTTCATTGCCAACCACCAGTGGCACTGGGGGAAGACGCTCGAGCAGTCGGGTTTCCTAGACGTTGCGCAGAGCGTGTACCCGTGGGTGGCCGGTGACGAAGGTCCGCGCAAGAAGTTTTACGCCGAGTCTGAGAAAGCGGTCCGGAATAAAAAAATGAAGTTTGTCTCCGGGGAGGCCTGTCCGGGGTTTGACAGTTGGGGGACTTGGGGCTG
>CAZSAP010000030.1:12107-18725 GCA_964604705.1 uncultured bacterium | reverse complement strand
GGACAAGCTCTATACGGCGCTGAACACCATGCCCACGGCGACCAAGTAACACACAGCACCAGGGGCGGGACAGCAAACCGCCCCGAAAGGAGTCTAATGGGATTATTTGAAACACACGGCGGATCGTCTCTCTACCGGTCGGCGTTATGCCCCGGTTCTGCTCAAGCCGAACAAGGATTGCCTCATACCACGTCCGTCTATGCAGAGGCCGGGAATAACTGCCACGCCCACATGGCGTGGTGGATGCGGGACCGGGCAGGCATCTGGTCGGAAAAGCCTGCCGTTGACTTTGACGCCGATCAAGCGGCGTTGCTGTCCCGGTTCGAGCAACAGTTGGCCGACCTGATGGCCCAGCACGGCGGCATCAAGCGCCTGCTGGTAGAGCATGGCATTGACGACGGCACCGGCGTTTCGCACCCCGACCTGCTCATTGAGATGATGGACGACACATTCCACCTGCCGGATTACAAGACCGGGTGGGCAGAGCTTGACCCGCCGTGCGAGAATGCTCAGTTGCGGGTGTACGCCGTGCTGGCGGCGAAGGTATGGCCTGAAATCAAGGAGCGCGGCCTCTATGCCTACCTGCTAGGCCGCAAACAGACGGAGCCGGTATTCTTTGCGCCGGGGAGCTTTGAAGCCTACAAGGCCGAAATAGACGCGATCCTGCTGGACGCCAGCCGACCGGACGCGCCCCGCCTGCCGGGGTCCATGCAATGCAAGTATTGCAAGGCGTATGGAACCGCCCGCTGTCCTGAAAGCCAAAACCTGCCCGCCGTGATTGAGAGCCAAATCCCGGCCACCGTGACGGCGCTCATGGAGTTGCCCGCCGCAACGATTGAACGCCACTGGGATTTGTGGAAAGCCGTGGCGAAGTACGGCGACCTGCTGAAAGACGAGATTAAGCGCCGAATCAATGACAACCCCGACAGCTTGAACTTGGCGCTGGCACCGACAGGAACCAGCAAGACCGTTTCCGCGCAGGCGGTGTACGAGCGGCTAAACGAATTGCCGGAAGAAAAGCTGTTCGCCGGGTTGAGCCTGTCAATCGGCAATATGAAAAAAGTGCTGGCCGAACACTACGGATTGAGCGCGGCCAAGGCTGATGCGTTGCTATGGGAAAAGTTAGGCGACGCCGTAACATTTGCGGACAAGGAACCCAAGATTGTGAAGAAAGTATAATGCAACCAATTGAAATCAAAGCCCTGCCACCAGCCTTGCAAGCGCAGATCATGGCCAAGATACAGGCCGAAAATGTGAGGCTGATAAAACCCGTACAATCGGCGAACCCAAACAAGGCCGATAAGAAGTTAGAGCGGGAGTTGCAATCGCAGGCCGAGGGCTGGCTGGCAAACCGTGGCTATGCGCGCATGACAGCCGAAAACATTGAGGCTGGACCACCGCTGGCAGGGTATCAGTTTCACTTGCACAAGGCCAAAGGCAACCCGGTTTTGCTGGACATTCTGTTGTTAAGGCCGGATGGCAAGTACATGATGATTGAATTGAAAGTGAAGCCAGTACGCTACCAGCCGGGGCAAGAAGCGTTGATTGCGCGTGGCTACGGCAAGCTATGCACAACGTTTGAGGAATTGGTGGACGCGGTAGAGAATTGGGAAATGAAAGGATAACATGGCTAAAGAATACATGATTGCAACGCTGAATGACCTGCTGGCTGTCCCGGTTGACCGGCTTGACGATTGCCTTGCGGAAATCAAAGACGGCATTGTTAAGGCCCGCTTGTGCGAAGCGCAGTATAAAGCGCAGGGCAGTCCGGTAGGGCGATTGGAAATTACATCGGTAAAATGGATTGACGATGGCAAGCGCAAGGTGCGCAATGTTCACGTCACGGTTCAAAAGGATGGATAACATGGGAAACACATATTCAGCATACACAAAGTCACAGCTTGCGTACATCCGCAAGCAGGCCATGAAAACCACCGGGGCGAAGGCGGTTAAGCACGTCATACCGAGGGCGTATTGCGTGGCAAAACCTGGTCCGTTCGTGGCATTGTTTGCGACGCCGTGGCAGGATGAGCAAAAAAAGTTTCGAAACCATCTGCTTGGGTCGAGCTGTTATGTCCAGCACGGCGCGGACAGCATTAACGTTGGAGACTGGGCTTCAATAGCCTACGTTCAAACGGTCCACACCGTGATTTCCGTGGCCGTGCCGATACCGTATGCCAAGAGCGATGCGAGGGGGTGGAAATGACGCCGTATTACAAAGATGAGGCGGTCACTATATTTCACGGCGACTGCAGGGAGATCGTGCCGACGCTGGGCCAGTTTAACCTGCTCTTGACCGACCCGCCGTATGCACACAAGCACATGGACGGCGGAGGCTTTGCGGCGGCAAGCCGCTTTTATGCTGGAGGGGCGCTTGACGGATTAAACGATTTTGACCTGTCTCAATATGCCGAAATGTTGATTGCTTGCGCTCCGATGATGGTTGCCTTTTGCAGTCGGGATCTTGTTCCCGATTATGCCGCGTTGTCACGTACTGCAGGTCGCAAGTTTGATTTGCATGTATGGCACAAAACAAACGCAATCCCGTTTACCGCGAACACATGGAAAAGCGATCTGGAATATATTGCGCTTGTGTGGTCTGAAAAGCCTGGATGGAAGCAATGTAGCCAAGAGCGGCACAGCAAAGCTTATATTTCATCGCTGTGCCAAGACAAAGCGCACCCAGCCTGCAAGCCAATTCCTTTGCTTTCCAAATATATCGAGGTTTTTGACGCGCAGACGATCCTTGACCCGTTTATGGGTTCAGGCACAACTTTGCGAGCGGCTAAAGATTTGGGCCGGAAAGCGGTAGGCATCGAGCGCGAAGAGCGATACTGCGAAATTGCGGCCCGCCGAATGAGCCAAGAGGTGTTTAACTTTGGAGGCTCAACATGACCGCCAAACCCAAGCCGAAAAGCATGGAGCTGTACCGGGCGAAGCTGTCCTGCAAGATCGGTCGAAATGCGCTTAACGGAGATATTGAGATGCCAACAGGCGTAACCGTTTCGGAATGGGCGCTGTACAACATGCTGTCAGCCGTCGAGGACATTGCGGCGCATCTGGAAAAGGAGATGGAATGACCCCCGCCGAACAGCTTGCCGAGGTGGACCGAATCACAAGCCGCCAGATTGCCCGCCTGCTGAACCACTTGGGCGGCATTGCGCCGGTATTGGAGGCCAGCATCAAGCGCTCATACCGCTTCTTTGCCGAGGACATCAAGACCAACGTGCTGGGCATGGAGGCACCCCCACCCGCAGAGGACGACGACAGGGGGAACAGATGAGCCTATTACGCATGACTGCGCAGGACATCGAAATAGCGGTGGCCCGCCACTTTAACCACAGGGTAAATCTGATTGTGCCAAACGTTCATTGGGGATGGAATCTAAGGCATGAAGCCGACATGATAATCGTTCGCCAGTCGGGCTACTGCGATGAGATTGAAATAAAGGTAACGCTGGCCGACATCAAAGCAGACGCAAAAAAACATTGGTCTCACTGGGAAAGCCGAAAGATTGCTAGGGTATGGTTTGCCGTGCCTCACTGGCTAGCGGAATCGCAATACATTCCAAAAGAGGCTGGAGTGTTAAGCGTGATGCGCGGCAAGTCAGTCAAAACGCAGGGTGGCCTATACAAGTTTATGCCGATAACAGAAACCGACACCACGTTTACGGACGTTGTCACTGTTTTGAGGCCAGCAAAATTGAGAGACAGAAACACGCGCGAAAAGATAGGCGACAAGGACAGGCTCAAACTTGCTGAGCTTGGAGCCATGCGAATCTGGAGCCTGAAATCCGCGCTGGCGGCACGAAGGGGGAACCGATGAACCATTACTTTTGGGTGACAGGCTGGGCAAAGAAAGCAAAGAAAAAAACAAACAATTTGATTGAAAAAGCGTACTCCGCAACGAGGCTTGCGCTCGCACAGCAACGGCTAATAAACGCGCTTACGGTTATCATCAACATGGAAAAGGGGAACCGATGACACCAGAATCCTTTTTCCTTCGCGGATGGCGGCGGGCGTTTCAGGCTTGCGAGCTTTCCGACTACTCCAGAGTTTTCGGCAGGCTGGTGGACGCTTACAAGCGGTACTTTGCGGCGCTGGATGTGGACCGGGAGGCGAGAACATGACCCCATACCAATTCTGGATCACGGGCTGGAAACGGCTTGCGATGACTACAACGGGTTACAGGCAGGTTAATGCATTGGTGCGGCTTGGTTCTGCCCACTACCGGCAACTGGACGCCGAAAAGGCCGGGAAGGATGTTCCCGCCCCCAGCGAAAAACGGGTTGACAATGCAACGGAGGGAAATTGAAAAAACAAACATTGCTGTTTGAAGACCTTGGCGCACAACAAAGCGACAAGTACAGTAAAAAGATTGAAGCGCCTATATATGATCCAAGCCATCAAAAGCCTAATGTTCTAATGCTTTGTGACGACAGCAAAACGCGGCGGCTTATCCGTAATATAGACGAATCCAACCTTCCGGAGTTTGAAAAACATTTTTTGCGAAGGGCGGCAACTCGGCATTCTGTCTTTCATTATGAACGCATTGCAGATTACTACGCACACGCAACACCGGAAATGCAAAGGCTTATGGAAGAATCCGCACTTGTGATTATTGATTTTGAACAGGCGATCGAGCGAGGTTTTGTAAGGCTGTGCGATGATATACGCGAGCAATATCTTGAGGAGTACAACGGAAATGCAGAATCTACCTGATACATTTTGTGTATTTATTTTAACGCACGGAAGGCCGGATAATGTTGTAACATTTAAGACGCTTCAAAAGTGCGGATATACAGGAAGGCTTTATTTTGTTTGCGACAACGAGGACGACACAGTTGACCGCTACAAAAAAAACTTTGGATATGAGCGCGTGATCGTGTTTGACAAGAAGGCCGAGGCCGACGCTTGCGACGAGGGAAACAACTTTGACGAGCGCCGCACGATCACGATGGCGCGGAATGCCTGTTTTGGGATTGCAGAACGGTTGTGCGTGACGCACTTCGTTGAGCTTGACGATGATTATACTGACTTCAGATATAAGATCGAAGAAACCGGAAACCGCCTTGCGATTGTGAAGAATCTTGACGGCGTGTTCAGCATGTTCCTGAGATTCTACATTGAGTCCGGGGCAACCTCGATAGCCTTTGCTCAAAACGGAGACTTTATAGGCGGCTTTGACAACGGGAAAGGGCTTTACAGATTCAGCAAACGTAAATGCATGAACACCTTTTTTTGTTCTACAGAAAGGCCGGTTCGGTTTATTGGAGCGATGAATGAAGATGTGAATACATACACCACGCTTGGTAGTCGTGGCGCTTTGTTCCTGACTATTCCTTTTTCCGCTATCAATCAGTCTGCTACACAATCAAAAAACGGAGGGATAACGGAGATGTATAAACGGTTCGGAACCTACTGCAAAGCGTTTACCACAGTTATGATGATGCCGAGCGCTGTTAAGGTAAGCATGATGCAGAGCAATAATCCGCGCATTCATCATTCTATTGATTGGGGGCGTTGCGTTCCGTGCATTGTTTCTGAAAAGCATAGGCGCATTAACTTGAAGACAATTCATATTGACATTGCAACGGATCATGGTACAACGTGAGAGACATTGGAGGAAGGCATGACGACGGCATTGAAGGAAAGCAACAGGATAGTGAACCGGCACAAGGCCCGCCTTTTGTCCAATCTTGAGGATGCCGGTTGCCCGCAGATATTCCGAAACGAGGTAGTCAAGGAGCTTGATTGGCTACGGTCCGACCTGAACGACCTTGAAGGCATTGAAGGAGAGCGCACAGATGAAAGATTTAACCGTTGACCCGTTTCCGCATTACAGCATACCCTTGCACCGTTCGAGGTGCGAATGAACCGTGGATACATCAAGCTCTGGCGTTCATCTGTTGACAACCCGCTCTATTTTTCCCAGCCGTTTACAAAGTGGCAGGCATGGGTTGATCTGCTTTTGCTGGCAAACCACAAAGAAAACGTGGCTTGCGTTCGCGGCGTCCATGTAACCGTGAAACGGGGCCAGGTGTTGGCGGCAGACGGCTTTCTTGCGACACGATGGAAATGGAGCCGAAATAAAGTACGAAGGTACTTGTCTCAAATCGGGTCAAAAACGATACAGCAAATCGAACACCAAGCAAACAATGTATGTAGCCTAATATCAATAACTAACTGGGAATCGTATCAGGGCAACGGTACAGCAAACGATACAGCAAGCGATACAGCAGAAAGACAGCAGAAGGTACAGCAGAAAGACACACCTAAGAATGTAAAGAATGATAAGAATGATAAAGAAGAAGAATCGGCGCATGTTTCTGCTGTTGAGAAAAAGGCTTACGGCGAGTTCAAAAACGTCATGCTTTCCGATGATGAGCGCGGAAAGCTAATTGCCGAGAACGGAATACAGGTTACAGAATCAGCCGTTGAGGAGTTGAGCGCTTACATCGCACGGACCGGAAGAAAGTACAAAAGCCATTATGCTTGCATGAATAAAGGCGCATGGGTATGGGAAAAGGCAAAGAAGAGCGCCGTAAATGATCCATTTTTGTTTATGCGAGGCCAGAAATGACCCCCCGCGAAATCAACGACCGGCTTGTGCTTCAGA
>CAZSAP010000030.1:1547-12097 GCA_964604705.1 uncultured bacterium | reverse complement strand
ACCTGCTTCCAGCAGGGAAGGCAAAGAGCGGCGAGTGGTGCGTTGGCTCCATATCGGGCGAGGCTGGCGAAAGTCTCAAGGTTCGCATGACCGGGCCAAAGGCTGGGCGATGGCAGGACTTCGCGACCGGAACCGAAAAGGGCGACCTGCTGGGGCTGTGGGCTGCTTGCAAGAGGCTGGGCATCAAGGACGCCATGAAGGACGCCTGTGAATGGCTGGGCGTACCGCCTTCACCATCACGCGGGATAACAGGTGTGGCAAAGTCCTACGGCAAGCCGGTCATGCCCGCTAAGGCAAAGCCAGTTGTGCCGAAAGACCCAGTTGCCGAATGGTTCGCCAAGCGTGGAATCAGCGCGGAGACGCTTGAAGCCTTTGGGGTGTATTCCGAAGGATCCGTGGCCATATTCCCGTATCACACCGAAGATGGCGTGGCCATGCTGAAGTTCAGGGATACGGTGAAAAAGGACTTTCGCACAAACAAAGACCCATGCCCGGCGCTGTTTGGCTGGGCGGTAGTTCCAGATTACCTGCGCGAAATCATCATTTGCGAGGGCGAGCCGGACGCCATGGCCTACTATGAGCAGGGCCATATTGCGCTCTCCATCCCGTTTGGAGCCGGGACCGGCGCGAAAAACGACTGGATTGCCACGGAATACGACAGACTTCAGCGGTTCGACACCATCTTTTTGAGCATGGACATGGACGAAGCCGGGTGTATTGCCCGCGATGAATTATTAAACCGCCTTGGGAATCACCGTTGCCGGGTAATCGAATTGCCGAAAAAGGACGCCAACGATTGCCACATGGCAGGACTGAATCTGGCGGACTACATTTCCTCCGCAAAGACGGTTGACCCCGCCGAGCTTAAAGGCGCAGAGCAATACGCCGAAGCCGTTGAGGCCGAGTTCCATCCAAAGGGCGACGGCAGACAGGCAGGGCTACCGATCCCGTGGAATAAGTACGCGAACCTGTACTTCCGGCCCAGCGAGACAACCGTATGGACGGGAATCAGCGGCCACGGTAAAACGATGTTGCTGGACCATGTATGCGTTCACGGGGTGGCCATTGGCGAGCGCTGGCTATTGGCTTCCATGGAAATGAGTCCGCCGGTTCACCTCAAACGGCTTGTGTCGCAAGCCACGGCAAGCCATTTGCCACCGGAAGACCTCATTCACAGGGCCATGGACTTCTTTGCCGGTTCGCTATGGTTTTTCAGTGTGCGCGGCACGGCGAAGGCCAGCAGGCTTTTCGAGGTAGCGGCCTATGCTGTCAAGCGCTACGGCATTACCCAGCTTGTCATTGACAGCTTGGCCAAGTGCGGTTTTGACGAGGACGATTACAACGGGCAAAAGCAATTCGTTGACCGGCTGACAGACTTTGCGGCTGAACACCGCATACACGCGCACTTGGTAGCACATGCCAGAAAGGCCGAGGACGAAAGCCACCAGCCCGGCAAGATGGATGTAAAGGGAACCGGGGCGCTTACCGACATGGTGGACAATGTGGCCAGCGTTTGGCGCAACAAGGCCAAGGAGGACGCCGTACAGGCGGCGGAGTTGATCGGCGTTGTTGACACCAAACACGCACACCAACCCGATTGCATCATTTACGTGTCCAAGCAACGGAATTGGGACTGGGAAGGCAAGATCGGGCTACGGTATGACCGGCAATGCCACCAGTATTATCAGGACGACCAAGCAAGGAAGGAGTATGTGCGATGAGCAACGAAATCAGATGGGCATGGGTTGCACTCAAAGCGTACCTGTGGCGATGGTGGGAGCTGAAGAAAGCGAATTGGAAATTGAAATGAACAACTTTTCCACCCGGAGCGCGACCGGGCAACGTGTAGCGGACTGCGGGCTAGGATTGCGAACGCGATCAACCGCTCACGGCCAAGGGAACCGCAGGGCAGTCCGGCGTTGCTCCGTGGTGGAGATGAGAAATCAAAGTGTAGGTAAAATGAAAAAGCAAACCGAAAAAGCGCAGGTAAGCCGTCCCATCGATGGACTTGTTCTGCTTTCCGTAGTCGAGCGCCTTGAGGCCGCAGAGCGGTACTACCGCCAGCACGACGTACGCTTCGCTGACGGTTTGCGTCATGCGGCGGAGATAGCCGCGCCGGACGGCTGGCGGCATATCGCGCCAGCATGGATGAAGCCGAACATCAGCGGTCAGCCTCGGCTGGCCCGAAAGGAACCATGAAGACAACCAAGAACGCCAAGCGGGCCAGCCGTAGCGCTGCACCGCGTTGTTCGGCAGAGCTTTACATCCAGCACGAACGGTTTTGTGCGGACAGGTGGAAGGTGATGTTCCGCATCGGGGATGAAACCTATTCGATTGGGGCAGAGTGCCAGTTGAGAGATTATGCGGAACGCTTGGAACACGATTTCCGCGAAGCACTCGCCAAGATCGGGTGCATTCTGCCGAACAATAATTCAGCTACCGGTCGCATAACAGGAGAACAGGCATGAGGAAACGCACAAGGATGGCCCAGCGTACACATGAAAACAAAAATGGCAAGGATGGCATTTCTGCCTCGCAATCCTGCTCAGATTTTGAGCGAAGCGAAGTAAACTGGAGCGCCTAGTTGGCGCTCCGTAACAGGAGAATGACATGGAACTGAACCGCTAACAACTGGCAATCCTCGACCACACAGCACACCGGGCCGCCGGTGGCTTCTACTGCGGGGACAGCCCGGACATGCAGGCGCTTGTCGCCGCTGGATTGATGGAATCCGCTGGGCGGAAGTCATTCGTGCCGGACGAATACTTCCGCATGACCGGCAAAGGACGCGAGGCCCTTCGTAGCGCCAACATGAAAGCTGAGGCTGAACGATGAGCCCCGCGAAGAGTGATAGCCTCCGGCGATTGGTTGGCCGCGACTGCCACAAGTGCCGCGCCGTGACGATCCGCGCCAGCGCCAAATACGGCGGTGTGTTTGAGGACCGATGTGGCCTCGGGCGCGACCGCGACAAGTGCAAACGCCGCATCTACAACAACGCGGAATTGATGACGGCCAACGATCAAGTTGAGTTTCAAGAAGGGAGCGAAGCGGAATGAATTGTAAACTCGAACGCCTTGTTCGCATCTCGTGGTTGGATTCGTGCGGAATGCCGTCACGGATTCACCTGACTGCTGACGGGGCTGAGACACTATGCGGAGGACACGCAGAGTACATAGCAAGTCGTCGGCTCGTGCAATCCCCGCGAAAAGACCACGGAAGGGGAAGATACTGTCGTCGTTGCTTTGCCAAAGGCGGAAAGGCATTGCCGTGGGACTCTCGCTGTATTGATGCGAACATCAGGGCTGAGACTTCTCGGCCCCCAAGGAGAACACAATGACTGAAAAGAACGCAAGAGGGGCCGAGATAGTCTCCGGCCATTCTGGAGGCACCGAATGAAGGCACGCGTGATGATGATCGGCGACTACGACGACCAATCCAAGACATACGCCATCTGCCTGATCGCGGATGAATCCGAGGTGGATGCCTCACCGCTCAAGGAAGGCGACGAGGTTGAAGTCAATATTGCCAACGCTCCGCATCAGGCGCTAGCGGTAGCGAGTCGCCCTGAATGCGGTTGTTCGGTGTGGCCGTGCCCGACCTGCGGGGCCGTGGACATGGAAGACGCCGGGAACAAGTGCAAGGCTGACTGGGTGTGTGCCGCCGACGATCAGCGGCAACGCGATTACGAGCGCGAACAGAGTACACCGAACAATAATTGAGAAACCGGTCATATAACATGAGGAAACAATGAGACACACAAACCAAACATGTATATGCGGTGCCGACGATTGCCCGCGTTGCCACCCGGAAGGCGAGCCGATGACCGATGAGGAGCGCGAACAGGCCGAAGACGATGCTGAAGACGCGGCGGTTTCGCGCTACGAGTCCCAGCAGGACATGGCCGAATGGAGGGCGTTTCAATGAAAAACCCGAAACCCGACGACTGCACCACATGGAACCCTTGCAAGCCGTGCGACTACTGCCGGAAATGCTCCCATGCGATCTACCGTGGGCAGGCTACCGTCAACGGGCGCACCTACCGCTGGGAGCATAACGGATACCATGGCCCGCTGTTCAGCCGGTTCGCAACTGGCGATTGCAACTGGACGCCGAACCCGCGTCACCTGGTATGGCTGGCGTTTCAGGCGTGGTATGACCGAAAGTTTGGGACTAACACAGCAACAAAGGAGCGCAACACATGAAAAAACGCACGAGGATGGCCCGCCATGACACGAACGGTGGACAAAAGGTATCGGGAGCAGGGTTAAGGCGAGAAAAGGCTTTTGCGGTCAAACCGGATTGGCAAAAGTGCCTTGCCGGGGTGTACTACTGGGAACCCGCCAAGGAAACGCCAAAACACGCGCTTATCACGGCGCTACGGGCGAAGGTTGCACAGCAAGAGGCGGCTATCAATCACCGGGACAACGTAATAGCCAATTTACACGGCAAAATCACGCAACACGAGCATGACAACAGCTATCTGCGCTACATCACCGACGTTTTGAGAGCAAAAGAGCGGATTATGTGCGACATCTTGCGCCGGAGGTGGACACCATGAGACGCAAAATCACAGCATGGGTCGCAAATGATGTTGGGTTTCTTGGAAAACCTCACCCGCGCCTATATGTAATGTTTCTTGGCGAAAAAAAGCCGCATTTAACAAAAGGCGGTTATTTTTTGCAGGGAAGCGACAAGGGGAGCCGCTGGCCGGTCAAGGCAAAACCTTTTGGGAAAATCAGGGCGGGCGAATGCGTAAAGGTATCAATCACAATCCACTACGACAAGGGGGCATAATGTCAAGACACCACATAGCCGGGAATTGGTCAGCGCACTTGAGGGAGCAGGCTTTGAGCGGCGATCCCGTCCGCAAGGCGCAGGCTACCATTGCGGCATCCTTCCGAGCCAGAGGGGCGGCAGAGGCCCACCGGCTGGCGTACCGGCAAAAGGCCATGGGCCGGATAACGCAGGAGGACTACGACACGGCTTGCGAGGCCATCAGCGCCATGAAGCTGTGCCAGCGCAACAAGGGCGTGCGGATGCTGGAAGCGCCGGACCCGGAAGCGTGGATGCCTTGCGGTAACGGGTATCGGCACATGTCACTTGAGGCGGGAGGCTTACGGTAGTCCCGTCAGCGTAAGTAAAAAGCGCGGGAACCCACGAAGGAACCCGCGCTGGTCAGATTATCGCATTTTTGCTAATCTGTCATACAAAACAACGTTCACGCAAGCCGCAAGGTTCAGGCATCCGTTAGTTGGAATGTAAACCACATCTCGACACCAAGAAAGCACACGGCTTCCAAGAGTCGAGTCTTCGGCGCCAAATACGTAAAAAGCGCGTTCGGGATGATTGTATTCTGGCAACGGAGTTGCTTGTTCAACAAGTTCCACGGCAACGGGTATGCAGTCGTATGGAATCACGTCATGCAAATTGTTTACCTGTAAAAGCGGAAGATGCCGGTGAAACTTCATAGTGTCCGTTGATGCTCTTTTGTACCGATGCCCTGAAATCGCAACCATATCAGCACCAAAAACACCCGCCGCACGAAGAACAGACCCAACATTGATACTGTTTTTTGGGTTGTCTAAACCAACGCAAGCGTATCCCCTCACCGAATCACCATCTTTCCCGTCAGCATGTCGAAAACCGGCTTTACACACGCCGCCTCCCACGCCTCTTTAGTGTACGGAACCATTTCCAGAGGCACCCGGCGCGTTGACCGGCGACGTATGACCGCCCGCGCCCAATCCAGCGAGGCATGACGCGAAACCCGCTTGCCGCTGTGCTTTTCAACCACCATGACGCTGTAGGGAATAGTCCCGTCAGCGTTACGGGGAGCCTTGGGCCGCCCGCCGTTTCGCCCGTTGAGCCGTGACGCCTCTTGCCGTTTCGGCGTAATGACCTTTTTTGACAGGGCGCAGAGCTTGCGCGCCTGTTCGCTTGTTTTTATCATGTGCTTTCCTTTTGCGTTTTACTTATCCAAAATCGCAACTAGCCGCGTGTATCCTCCCGTCAGCGTTTTGCTAGTTTCCCGTTGCTTTCTCAATGGCCGCCATTGCCGCCTTCATGGTGTCGGATTCGTCCCCGCCCTCTTGATGGATT
This sequence comes from uncultured bacterium, assembly GCA_964604705.1. Lineage (GTDB taxonomy): Bacteria > Oederibacteriota > JAAXVQ01 > JAAXVQ01 > JAAXVQ01 > JAAXVQ01. The sequence continues at coordinate 5,998 of CAZSAP010000030.1, read as the reverse complement.
GCGCGAAGCGGAAAAGGCCCTGAAGGTTTCTTAATCATTGCGCACCGCCCACGTCCCAACGGAATTGCCGTTAATGTCGAAAACTTTGCCATCGGCATTAAACCCGCCCCGGATTACCTCATAAACATCTTCCATCTTGCCCTTGACGGCCCGCGCAACTTGCCCGCATGTAGACATGCCTTCATTGCCCAACTCAACAACAATATTGATACTGATTTTTTCCATTTTATCCTCTTTTCTTTTACCAACCCAACCCACACGCCACCGACCAGCCCAGCCACACGGCCAGCGCCAGGAATGGCCAATTCCAAGAAACAAAGTTGCGGATCATGCAAATGCCTTTCATTTATGCCGCCGGTTGTTTAGACGCCGCATTGTCATGCTTTAAAGCATTTCCTCCCGCGATTTGATTCAAAGCGCGAACCAAATCAAGCCGCTTGAACTTGATATGCAGATTCCCGTTTCCGAAAAACATCTTGCAGGAAAAATATGGCGTATCGTATGCCGCTTCCCGGCGCTGAATGGCATCTTTGAACCCCGTCAAAAAATCATTGGGGTATTGTTGCTGTTCCTTGCCGTCTAGCATCAAAAACACGTTTGAAAGCGCAATCAAATACGGTTCCCGGTAGGAGCTTATATAGTGGCCTTGCACAACGCCCGACATGACCACCTTTTCACCAATCTCATATTCTTTGTTGGTTTTGTAAATGCTGTGATGTGGCCGCAGATAGTCAAAAACCTCTTTCACAGCATCGGCCAGCATATCACCGATGGACCGGCGCTTTTCATCAATCCAGGCATACACATTTTCCACCGTGAGCGGAGGCAATTCGCCACGCTCCAAATCCCGGTCAGCCTGTTCACGCGCCTTGACCGACAACACGCCTCGAATGCCGCTTTGATTGTAAATCCCCGACCACGCCGAGCGCTCTATGGTTTGCCGTATCTCCGCCTTGCAAGCGTCATCCCAGCGATAGAACAAGGATTTATTATCCGGGAGGACACAAGCGTATTGATTGACCGTTTCCCGCATGTCGGACTGTGCGCCCATAATCAACTGCGCGCCCGTCAGCGTGTCGGCAATCGCTTTTTCAGCACAAGCTACAATGCCTTCCACGGATTTTTTAAGCATCAATTCATTTTCAAACATCATTGGAATCCCCTTTTTTGGTGTTACTTTTTCTCCCTAATCCATGGCACAATAATAATGCAGTTTGCACCCGGCAGTGCGCAACAACGCCGAGGCCTGCCCCATCGTTTGAGCCGCAGACACAAACGGCCAAACCTTTTCCGCCTTTCGATAGGCTGTGTTTGCGCTTTGTCGAGTGGTAATCTCCGTGGGCTCGTTGTGCATATCCGTGAGATCCCGCAGATGCACGCCGTCATTGTCCAAACGCCCAAACCAAACGCCGGGAATGCCAGCGGTTAAAACCGGCTTGGGAGCATCTACGCCCCGTATTTCCCGCTCGTTTATGTCCAGTCCGGCGGACACCGCAGGCCCCCGAAACAAGGCGCAAACCTCATCAAACGATTTTTCGATAACCACGCCATCCCTCTTCGACTCTTCTCCCGTCAGCGTGATGATGTCCCGAAAAAGCGAATCCGTAGCGTTTAACCGGCCCTTATACGGCTCCTCATCACAAAAAGAGCCGCACCGTTGCCCGATTATGGTCAAAACCCTGCACGTTTTCCCCGGCTTCCCGGCGTGCTCCATATCCACAAACCGCACCGACCCGCCACCAGACCATATTTTAATATACGTTGACATTGTAATTCATCTCCTGTTTTCCTTCCTGTTGTTCCTGTTATTCCTGTTTTATTGCTTGTCACTGGCATCAAACATTTCCCATCCTTCACCCGGTTCGGTTGCCAGCATTTCCTTGAGGCATTGCGCCGCCGTGTTCTCATCCAAATCATGCCCCGCCAGATCGCCCGCATCATTGACCACATACCATGTGTTGCTCATTTAATCACCTCCGTTTTATTCCTGTTTTCCTGTTTTCTACCTGTTTACCTATTCAGCCGAAACCAATTCCGCCCGCTTTTCACGCCTGATAGCCTGCAAGCACGCCGCATACACGAAGCGCCTGTCAGCGAAAGATTCCGCCACTCCGCACAATTCCCGCACCGTTGCACTTTCCCGCCCTGAAAAATACTTATCCCGAAAAGACAATGTTCCCGCTTCGCAGTTGCCAGCCCGCAGACTATCCGCCACGTGTACCAGCACCGCGCCCGACCCGTTAAGGTTATTGGATTCCAGACGCGCCAAAATATCAGCCTCTATTCTATCCAGCTTCGCTTCGTTTTCCCGCCGCGTAAGTTGCCCCCGGCAAGCCGCGAGCGTATCACCGTGCGTCATTTCCGCACCACGCCGCACCACATACCCATCTTCCACAATCAATTTCCAGCCCACGGTTTTACGCGCCCAACGCACCCGGTACGCCGTCTCTCCATCCCGCCCGGTATCCAGCGGCAACGCCGCCAATGTGATCAGTCCATGCAGATCAGCCATGCCGCGAGCTTCCACCGCTTCCGCCCAGTCGGAAGGAACGCTTGCGCTTGTGCGAAAGTGATGCATTTGGTATTTGCACCGTTTGGAGTAATCGCCCCAGGTAATCCAATCAACCACCGAAGCCGCCACGGCCGCCACGGGAGCGCCGGCCGGAAGCCGCGTGATAGCCGTTTGCTCTTGATGTGCGGGATTGATTGCGCGATCCAACAGGCGCCGGAGGCCAGCCGTTGCCCGGTAATCCATCATCTTGCGGTATGCCGGGAGCCTGTCGATCGGCTTTCCCTTTGGCAACAAAACCGGCTTGCCGCTAAAGCGACCAGGACGCCAAGGAGCCGCACTTTTTTTAATCCCAGCCGCACCGTTATACGCCCGCACAAGCGCCAAGATATCAAGCGCCGTTGTGTGCTGTGTCCGCCCCTTGCGCGGATATTTACGAGCGATTGCCAAGGCCGCAACCTTTTTAGTGGGTTTAATTGCCATTGCCGCACGGAACGCCCGTTCGCCCAACGTCGCCCGAAGCCTTGCAATCTCTGATTGATATTCCTGTTTATTCATCCTATCATCCTCCATATTTTACCGTCATTTACCGATCGCTTTCCCACCCGTGAACCTCGTACACCGTGAACCACTCTCCCCACACAATGTAGCCAATGTGCTTGGAAAATCCATCTTCAGTATCCACATACATTTTATCCGCATGGGTTGCGCCGAGCTTTTCCAACAGTTGCCCGCGAGGATGCTTTTCGGAATCCGTTAGGTGGATTGTATTTCCCCGATTGCCTACCGCCATGTATCCAATCTTCATCTTCCATCCTCCATATTTTACCGATGTTTACCGATTGACCAACCGATCACACATTGAGACCAATTGAGACTTCTAAATGCTTTTTTCCTCAAAAAGCCACTTTATGGCTTCTTCAGCAGACCAAAACACAGAAATTTCATCAGGACACCTTTTCAACATTGATCCAAACGGACCTTCTCCGGTCCACAACACGCGCAACGATCCGCGCTCTGAGTCTGAGTCCACAATCCAAACCCCTTCATGACTTGCTATGCGTTCGAATGACGCACCTCTTTTATTGGGCGAATCTGGTCCATTATATTTTGACGCGATAATCGCGTCTTTTACCGCGCACCACCAACGCACCGCGATTCTGACATCTTCTCGCCACGTTCCGGGCGTTGGGTACGCCGCATCAAAACGGCTTTCCCATTCGTTTCTTTTTTCTATCTCAGACACATGGTTTAAGTGTTCCTGCAAAACATGCGCCACGACGTCCCTCGCAATCGCTACAGTCTCTGATGGTAAGGTTTTGTCTCCGTACCCACGGCTAGATTCAGGCAAGCAAAGATTGCCCGTTTCCGTGTCCAAATAACCGGCCCTGTCCCCGTAGTCGGAAACAGTTTTTTTTACCGAATCATAGCCTACAAGTATTTTCATATTGATCCTTTTTTATGTCCCTTTGTCTGCTAATAATGTAACCCGAGCAGAACTATTTGTCTATCTCTTTTTTTGCGATTGTTGAAGATAGTTACTATTGCTTGGATTGCAACGCCTTGCACACACAAAAAAAGCAGAAAACGCAACGTTTTTACTGTTTTCCGATATGCGTATTTCCTAGCACTTGCACCTTTTTGTCAATGTACATTTTCCGTGCCAAGTAAGTTTAGGATTGACTTTTTCGCAACGCAACTTTATAATATCAATCTTGCTGAAGGGTATACCAAAGCCAACAAACCAAAAGCAGGAAAACAAAGCTAATTCAAGCATTCGCATACCCTTGGCATGACATTTGTACCTTGACAACAGCGCCAACGTGTGGCAAACCATCGGGCATGGACACCAACGACCAAGCCAGCGCCAGCCAGGCCACGCAACCCAACCCCGGCCAGTCACGCGCCGCCCAGCTCCGCCAGGCATTGCAGGCGATCAAGC
>CAZSAP010000030.1:0-1537 GCA_964604705.1 uncultured bacterium | reverse complement strand
AGCCTTACCAGCAGGATAAATGCCGAAAACCAAACCCACGGCCAGCGCAACCCCACCGGCAAGCCCGCCCGCAGACAACCGGCCAGCCGCACCAGGCGACAACGGCGCAACGCAACCAACGCCCGACGGCCAAGCGCAACCCAACGCGCCGATCTACTACGACGGCTCGACACCGCACCCGGACCCGCGCCAGGAAGAAATGGCCCAAATGGTAGTAGCAGGTTGGGTTCCTTGGCGAGCATACAAAGCCGCGTACAAGGTGGACATCAAGCAAAACTCGTGTTATGAGAGAGTGTCAGTTATCCGCAAGGGCACGGATTATTCCAAGCGTGAGGGCTGGTTGACGGCAAATAAACCAAAACCGCACGAAGTTGCCCTCAATGTCGCAAAAAGCGACACACCAAAACATCAAGTTGCTCCAAAAATGGTAGATTTGCCACGCTCAAAGCAGGAGTTGACCCCCGACTTGATCCGAAACGTGTTAATTCGCGCGATAGATTCCGGCACAATGGACTCAGTTACCATGCAAGCCGTAAATCACGCCATCAAATTGCTACGGCTCGACGCCCCAAGCGATGCCCGGCCCGATCCGGGAGCAATCGCGGCATGGTTTGCCAGTGGCGCAGGTGGACGCGAGGAACTGGACGCCATTTGCCGGTCATTGAGCCAGCTTTACAAGGTACACGTTGGTATTTCTGTCAAGGATAATACGACGTGCTTGCCTAACACGTTGCAAGCCAATGCATAACGAGCGCAATAAGTAGACACATAATATATACTATGCGACGTTGTAGCGATACACGACACACAAGGACGCTCACAAGCCACGCACAGCAAGCGCGGGACCGGACCTGCAGGCGACGGGGGGAGGGGGGCGATTGACCCGTCAGCCGCGAGCGTATAATATGCTCCGGTTTTTCCCCTCATTTCAATCCGTGTTACATTTTGGTTTGACATCTATCTCGCCATTGTATACATTGTGTTCTAATCAACAAGAGAAGGCCATGGACGACATCAAATTGACAGACCACGAGACCGACGTTCTGCTGGCGCTTACGCTTGGAGACAAGTTCATCCACTTGGACGTAGTGCGAGTTTTGTGTCGTGTCCATGGAGAGTTTCGACAGGGCATACAGAACAAGGCGATTACCCATCTGGAAGACGCTGGCTACATAGAGGTGCTTGTAGACCCTGCTCCGGGACACGAGAATGGGCGCTGGAAAAAGACGGGAATGTACCGACTGGCGATCCGCAAGATCAAAGAGGCTCCGGTGAATACGGAGTCGTTGTCTAGGCGCTTGCTGGCGCTACATAACGAATTGAGGCGATGCGGGGAGTTGTGCAAGCTCACGGGGTCCAAAGATTGTGAAGAGTACGGCGATGCGCTGGTGGAGCAGTCGAAACAGGCGCGTGCATTTTACCGGCACATAAAATACAGGGAAAACTCATGACCAAGACTCTACAGCCGCAGGGAGTAAGCGCTAAAGGAAGCGTACCAGACGACTGGAACGGACAAAGGGCTAGGCCAGCCCTCCGA
>CAZSAP010000029.1:0-19148 GCA_964604705.1 uncultured bacterium | reverse complement strand
AATCAATAGAGCTGTACGGGAACGCTGTGTTTTTTGATAGCATTGAAGAAATGCTGAAGTTTTACGACGCGCACAAAACAGAAATAGCCAGCCTTGAAAAACAGACTGGTTATTCTGCAAGCGGAGAACCGCTATCGAAAACCTCCGCCAAGCCCCGCGCCAAACCTGCCGCCAAGCAAATGGACACCGCCCTTGACGAATTGCTCCAAGAAGTAGGCGAGCGCGGCATCAAGCCCAGCCCCGACCTGTACGCCGACAACGCTTCGCAGGTGTGGCACATCCTGAAACCGTTTGTGGGCAAACCGCTCAAGCGCGGCGAAGTGGACACGCGCCCCTCATGGGACGACCTGCTCATGCGGGCTTACGAGTTGGGCCTCATCGGCAAGGACGAAACCAACAGCATCGAGGCGCTGGCCAAGTTGCTCAACCGCAACGCCGTGGTGGAGAAGTCCAAAAAGGCAGAGGATGCGTTTTGGAAAGATCGTCAGGAACGCGACCTGAAGGAACGCGCCAGCCGTGGGCAGGTTGTCACCAAGCGCGACATGCGGGGGCTTTCCAAGGACGCCAAGGCCGAGCTTGAGGCCATCGGCAAGACGGAGCAATCCCCGTTCGTGTTCCCGGCCACCGCCGACTTGGACATCCCGATTTACAAGGACGCCGATGGTAACTGGCACGCGCAATCCGACGATGGCACATGGGCCAACATGGGCAAGGAAGGCACAGCGGTACGCGCCTTTGAGGCATGGCTGGCCGAACAGCGTAAGCCGATTCTTCAGGTGGCCAAGGAAATCAAGGAGCAGGGCGATTTGCCGTTTTCCTCCAGCCTCGAATCCGAAATCAAGCAACACGCGACTGCGGAGAAGACGGAAGCCGACCCGTTCTATGACGAGATGATACGCAAACACGCCGCCAAGGCGTACTACGTGGCGACCACAGACGCGGAGCAGGTGGAAGCCGCAAGGTCCATCTTGAGCAGTCGCGGGCTGACATGGAGCGCCGAAAACGCCTTCACCAGCAAGGAAGTGCCGGAAAACGTGCGGCAAATGCTGGCCTCTACCGTGGCGCACACTTTCAACATGGCCATGCTCAACGCCAAGAATCCAGAGACCAAAAGGCTCATCGGGGAGCAGATGGACAAGTTTTACGATGCGTGGATGCCCGCTGTTCGCGCCGACGCATTGGGGCTTCGTGCGTTGCGGCACTACCACCACGAGAGCCTTTCGTCTTACGACTATCTGCAATATCTGGCGCGTAAGGCCGAGCGATTGGGCTTTGAATCGTCAAAGGCGCTTCCCATCAAGGACGTGGACGCCAAGCTGGCCGAACTTGAGGCGCTTCACAAGGAGCGCGTGGCAGAGCTTGAGAAGATGCTCACCAGCGCCAAGGATTCGCTGAACATGGAGAAGGGCAAGACCGGCCACCTTGCCGCCTTGGTGGAGCGGTACAAGGCACGAAGCGTGGACGTGTATCTGGAGAAGGCGCAGGCCATCGTAAACGCCGGAATCAAAAACAAGAAGTACGACGGGGTACGCGCAGAAGAACGAAAAAAGGCGCTCGACATTGCGAAGAAGTACGGAATAAAAGCGGCGCTTTCTTCTGTTTCTGAAAAAGCTGGAAAGGCGACAGAAGATGCGATGTCGGAAATGGCGCTTATCGCAAGAAGTATGCTTCTTGAAAACGACTCGCTTGGTCTGTTTACCCTTGAATCTGCTGGCACCCTGCAAAACGGTTGGATAAAGATGGTTCAGAACGCGCTTGGAAAAGACGCCGTGGACGTTTCCGCGCTTCAAGAAATGTGGACCGCCGCCCGCGTTGCGGTTGCCATGGAGTATTCCGACACCGCCATGATGGACGCCCGCGCCGAAGCCTTGGCGACCGGCAAGCCCATGAAGCCCGGCAAGCGCACGCTGGTTTCGGACCTGCAATCCGGCGACCCCAAGAAGGCCATGCAAGCCGTTTTGCGTGAGTTGCGCAATATGGACGTGAAGGTATCAGAAATCATCAAGTCCAGCTTTGACGTGCAGGAAGAAGTCAAGGCTTCTCTTTCCGAGCAGTTGATGCAAGCCGGCTTGGACCCCAAGGACGCCGCCCTGCTGGCCATCAAAGCCAAGGAAGCCTTCGCCACCATCTTGCAGGACAAGATCAACGCAAAGCTCGAAGCCGCCAAGACACGCAAGGAACGTTCTGCTTTGAAGCGCGTCCTGAACGCCATGCAACGAAAGTCGTACAGCACAGCCGTTGGGCGCAGAATCTTTGCCGGGGAGTACGGGCTGGGGACCGTGACGCCGGAGTTCTCGCAAACGCTGGAAGGCATCCGGCAAAAGATTGCGGCGGCGCGGGACGGTTCCTACGAGTATTTCAAGGCCACGTCCGAACTTGAGAAGGCCATGGCGCAACAATTCCATCGACCGGGGAGCGAATCGGTTTGGACGATTGCGTTTTCCAACATCTTGAGTTCGCCAACTACCCATGCGTTCAACTTGGAAGCCACCGCCTTCAGGACAGCAGAATACTTTGGCATTTCCAACGTCTTGCTGGCTGGACGCGCCGTGAAGCAACTGGCGACCGGCAAAACCCAACAGGCCGAGGATACCGTCAAGGCGTTGCTCCAAATGTGGACGCTGACCGGGAAATCCCTTCTGTTTGGTATCCAGACGGCCAAGAACATTGTCAAGACCGGCGTGGCGGTAGGGGAAATGTTCGACTATAAGCACTTGTCCCCGGCAGAGTATGCCCCGCTGTTCCAAGGCCCGACGCTGAACCCGTTGCGATTGGTAAAGTACACCCAGCGCCTTTTGCGGGCAGAAGATGCGCTGTTCAGAATCCCGTTGACGGAAATGGCGGCGCACATGGCCCTGTTCCGTGCCGAACAGGACGCCGGAGTTACTGGACCAGCGCTCATGGAAAAGCTGGCCACCGAAGCCGGGTATCTCGACAAGAACTTTTCAGAGCGCTACACCGAAGCCGTGGAGCGAGCCAAAGCCGCAGGATTGACAGGCGCGGAAGCCGCTGTGTCCATTCTTCAAGAGGTTCAGTCCCGACGCGGAGAAAAGGCGCAAGCGCAGGGGGCCTCTACCGGGTTCACGGAATCATTCAATGACCCGCACCCTTACGGGATGCCGGGGCGCATTCATCAAATGTTCGTCAGCCAAAAGAACAGCCACACAATCCGATACCTGTCCATGTTTTCGCGCATTGCCGCCAATGTCACGAACTACCTGCTGGAAACCACGCCGATTGGGTTTATTCGGCTGGCCGTGGACATGAAGTATGGCCACTACGAGGCTGGCGTCAAGTGCGATCCGGCGTTGCGAGGCAAGGTGAAGTGGACCAATGACCGCCGTGCCGAATTGGCCGTGCGGGCGACGGCGGGGACGGCTTTGATTGCCGGAGCGCTGGCCAAGGCGCTGGATGCCTACCGAAAATGGGAAGACGATGACGACCCCGAAAAGCCGCTGGCGATTGACTTCACCGGCTACGGCATGAAGAACCCGGCCAAGCGCAAGGTGTGGCTGGTCAACAACACGCCGTTTTCGGTGCGCTTCAACGGCGGGAAACCCATCAAGTTTGTGGCGCTTGGCTGGATGGCCGCACCGCTGAACGTGGTGGCTTCCGTCATGGACGAAATCCGGTACGGCAACTATGCCGACCCCGACCGCCCCGACGAGGATACCGCTATGCGGCTGGCCACTTCCATCGCCATGCAATTCACCATGTTCCTGTCCAACGAATTGCCCGCGCAGGCGTTTTCAGACCTGTCCAACGCCATTTTCTCGACCAACGAGAAGGACGCCATGCGATACTTGCGCAACCAAGCCGCAGGGCTTTCCAACTTGTCGATGCCAGGAATTGTGCGATTCATGGACCGCAACGTAGACCCCACGGTTTACACAGACAAGTACGCGCCGATGTATGCGGCGTTCTTCAGAAACGTGCCGTTTATCCGGCAGGAGTTCTTCCAGCCGTTGCGCACCGTGTTTGGCGACAAGGTGGAGCGCACCACATGGGCGCGGTTCACGGAGCATGTGCAGAACGACAAGGAAATCATGTTCCTGACCGATGTGCGCCGGGGCATGACGGCCCCCAGCATCAAGGAAACCATGGTGCTGTTCAAGCGCCAGGACGGCGAGTACGCGCAACGCATGATGACCGGCAAGGAATACGACCGCTTCTTGGTAGTGTTTGGCGGCTATTTACGCGAGCAGATTGCGGCGATCCGCACCGGGTTCAAGACAAAGGAAAGCCGGATGAAGTTGCGCGAAAACGATACCGCCTTGACCCGCATTTTATCCAGCGCCAAGCAGGCGGCGTTAGGACAGACCTACAAAAAGCTCTACGAAGAAATGGGCTACAACGTGACACGCGAAATCAAAGGAGTCCCCTATGCAGACTAATACCAAGACCGACCCCATCGTTACCAAATACCATGAAGCCTTGGAGCTGTCCGTTGACTTTGTGAGCGACTACTTTGAACTGGCGGCGCGACTCTACAAGTTGTGGCGCGGCTACCTGCCGGAACAACTCGACGGCACGTTCTCCAAAATTATGGTGAACAGCGCCCACGCCATCACGCAGGACCGCATCCCCAAGCTGGCCGAAAACATTCTGGCCCGCCCGCCTTCGCTGGAAGCCGCCTCGCCCGTGGACGAGTTCTACGTGGAACAGGCGCAAAACTGGTTGCGCTACATGATGGACAGCCCCGACAAGCTGGACTACAAGGCCAACATCATTCACACGCTCCAATCGGCCTGCATCATGGGAACCGGCTACAGGATGCCGTGCGTTCGTCATTTTAAGAACGACGCCGGGAAGATGGAGGAGATTCTCACCGTCAAAGACATTGACTTCTTCCAAATCCTGCCGTCTGCCAACGGGGGCCTGATTAACCCGCAAGACCGCTGGGCCGAGGACGCCGTGCAGTACTTCTTCCATGTGGATTGGATGACCGACGAGCAGTTGAAGGCGTATGACCAGTACGAGGGCTTCCGCAATGACGAGGCGGCAAAGCTGTTCAAAAGCGCCACGGAATCCGACGCGCAGATTGATAGTTCGCTGTACGACAAGTACAAAATCATTGCCGGGGTTTCCTACGGCCCGGAGCGCCAGCACTACCGGCGCAAGATGAACGACATCGAAGGCAAAGACGGAAAACGGCGCGTGGTGTTCTGGTATGGCCGCGACTTCATGCGCGTGATTGTGCAGGATATGTTCTGCATCTATGACGGCCCGAACCCGCTGGGCAATGGCCTGTTGCCGCTGGTCAAGTATTGCGTTACGCCCGACCTGAAGGAATGGTTTGGCGTCTCCGGGCTGGAAATGGCCGAGGACATCATCATTGCGAAGATTCTCAACTTCAACTTCCGCATGGACCACCTCACCCGCGTCATGTTCCCGACGAAGTTCATCCGGGACGACATCCGGGACGGCAGACCGGAAAGCGACTTTTACGACCGGCCCTATGCGGTTCACTTCTTCCGCGACCGTACCGACATCCGGGAAGCGCTGTTCTATGACCGCGCCCCGGAGATTACCCCGCAGTCTTTCGTGGAGGAGGACCGCATGATGAGCGCCTTGCAGGAAATCTTGGGGTTGCCCAACTACAGCCGGGGCATGAGCGGAGAAGGTACGCTGGCCAACGAGACCGCCTACGGCATCGGGAGCCTCATCAAGCAGGCCCAGGGGCGCTTGGGAATGGAATCCATGCAGTTGGAGTACAACGGACTGGCCCAAGAGTGCCGCCTGTTGCTCGCCATGGGCGCCAAGTACATCACCGAGGACCAGCCCATCAAGCTGGAAAACGCAAAGGACGGGTTCCGATGGACCACCATTTCGCCCGAAGTGCTGGCGGGACGCTACGTGGTGCGTACCCACGGCACCCGGTATCTGGAACAGCAGGAATCGGCTTTCCAAAAGGTGCTGGCGCTCTACCCGCTCTGGAACAACAACCCGCTCATCAACCAAGAGGAGCTGAACAAGCAGACCTTGCAGGTGGTGGACGTGTTCCACAACCAGAACAAGCTCCTGGCCGCGCCTCAGCCGCCCATGGGAATGCCGCCAGAACAGGCGCAGGGGGCCAGCCCGCGCTCTGCCGTACCAGGAGGCCATACATCCGTTTTAAGCGCCACCAACACGGCCAATAGCGTCAGGGACCGCAACACGGTTCAGCCCGTAACCGGCAATCTGGTTCCTGCCACGTTCCAAATGTGAGAAAATGATAACTGAAAACACTTGACAAAATCTGTCAAGTATTATATGACACTGCACCATGAGCTTTATGCACAGAGGCAAGGACGAAGTTCTCAAGGATCGCTCCGAGCTTGCCGAGTACGCCGAAACGCTTACGGTGCGGGTGCAAAAGCTGACCGGTTTGCTTTCGGTCTTTGAAAACTTTGCGGGATGGGACGCCTTCAGGAATGACTACCTGAAGGCCATACGCTTGCGGCAACTGGAGTCCGCCGCCACCAAGGCCCTGAAGGAACCGGATGCCGTCCGGGACCGCCTTGTAGGGCAAATTGATGAAATCTCGTTTCTCATCACCGCGAAAGACGATATACAGCGCGAAATGGCAAACATGCAACGCGCCCTGATCTCGACCGACCGAAAACTCAAAACCATCAACAAGAAGATTGAAAGGATGCACAATGGATAACCTCCAGCAAGCCGGAGCCAATTCTCTACAGGAATCCAGCCCGCTCGACATGGTGTTGAGCGGTAAAGCATCCCCCGCCACACTTTTGACCCAGCAGGAAGCTCAATCGGCCAAGCCTGCGGCGTCAGATACGAACAAATCCGAACAACCAGCCAATGCCACGGAGTCCCCGGAAGGGAAAGCTCACGAGGAAGCGGTTGAAAAAGCCTTGGAATCCAAGGTGTTTGCGTCGGAAAGCAGTGAAGAAAAGCTGTCACGTCTCGAACGGGACAGCAAAGCCTCCCAAAAAGAGGCGATGCGGCTCAAAACCAAGGCCGACAAGCTCTTGGAGCTTCTGGAAGGCCAAGGATTGGAGATTGCCGAAGAAGATGGTAAGCCGGTGGGCCTGGTCCCCGGCAAAGGGTACACCAAGGATGGTAAGCCGTTCTCGCTCAAGGCGAAAGACTTGAGTGAAGAGGAGCTTGCCATGTTTGACGAGCCTCAAAAAGCCATTGACTTTGTGATGCGGAAGGCGAGAGAAGCCCTGGTTCGCGCCGCCCCCACCATGGAGCCGTCTCAACGGCCAATCTCAGCAGAGCGGAAAGACATGGCGTTTCAATTCGTGAAGGGAATCAAGTCGGAAATCTCCGATGCGGTTCTCCACCCGAACATTGAAAAGAACCGGCCCTACATCGAACGGATGGTCACAGGTCCGCAAGCGATTAAGGGCGTCAAGGAGTTTTTCAACCAGAACCCGGAGTTCGCGCTTCAAGTTCTAGACCGGCACATTGATTCGTTGCGTACCTCTGCATTGGAGTCCGCGAAAAAAGTGATCGAAAAGAAGAGTGAAAAAACAATTTCGCCGCCGATTGGCCCGACATCTGGAACGACTCCAGATTCGAGCGCCGCATGGGACTGGGCCACTGAACAGGCCAAAGCCATTGCGAACGCCAGGTAGCCACGCGACGGCCCAAACTTAAAAGGAGTTTGAGCATGAACCCTGAAGTTCTGAACGCCAAGTTGCGTGCCGACCTGATTGCCGCGCAGAAAATCCCTGTTTACATGGACCCTCAAATCAGCTTTGAGGACGAGTCCAGCTTCCGTTTTGAGTCGCTTTTGCGGCGCATGAACGGTTCCCAGTCAGTCAAAAACATGAAGTTTGAGTGGATGGAGTCCGCCCTGTATCCCAACATCATGGTTGCGTTGGGCGACCAGTCTGTTGGAACGACCATCACCGTGGATCACCCCGAATACGCCCACCAGGACCAGCTCGTTTACAACACTCGCACCCACGAGTTGTATCTGATGAACGAGAACACTGGCGGTACATCAACGGCCAGCGCGATCACAGTGGTCAACCACGCCGCAGGAACCGGCAACTTCTCCACGGCGGTCAAGGATGGCGACATTCTGTTGATCCTGCCGGAAGCTCACGCCGAAGGCGAAGAGGTCCCCGAAGGCTACAGCGCGAAGCCCCGCTTCCTGTATGGCTACGTCATGCAACACTCCATGTCCACCGGCAAGTACACCGACATTGCCAAGGGCGCGGAAGAGTACGGCGAGAAGCAGTTGATGATTAACCGCCGCGAAAAGTGGTTTGAGTACAAGCGGGCAAAGAACCTGTTGCTGTACCTGGGCCAGAGAAATCTGGAAACCACGTCTGCTGGCGGTCCCCGGCGCTACACCTCTGGCGGGTTGCGTAACAGCATCGTCTCCAACCGCATTGACTTCAGCGGAGTCGGCGGTGGCTTCAACATGGCGGCGATTGCCGAACTGATGCGCAAGACCACGGAAAAAGGCGCGGCCAGCGATACCAAGGTGGGTATTGCAGGTCAGAACGCCTGGCTGTCGGTCTCTTCGCTCCCCGCGAACGTGATTCGCACCACGCAGGACAAGACCTCGTGGGGCTGGGTCATCAACCGCCTGATTACGCCTTTCGGCAATCTGGCGCTGGAATACGACCCGGTTCTGTGCGCCAGCAACGGACTGGCCGATGTCATGGTCCTTTTGGACATGAAACACATCCAACTCGTGCATTACGCCGATCTGGCCGACCGCATGTACCTGGATGTGACCGAAAAGCGCGACATTCACAACATGGAAGACCTGATTTCGGGTACTTTCGGCCTGAAACTCAAGCAGGAGACGTTCCACGCTTGGGGCTACGGGATCAACTAACAAACAAGAAGGAGCGATTCAATGGCGAGCAAATACTTCGCAGTAGTGGACGAGTACGTTTCCGACCCTACCGACCCCAACGGAGCGGTACGGGTGCGGGAGCCTGCCTACCGGGACAGCATTGTGTGCGTGAAGCGAAACGCCCACACCGGCCCGGACGGCGTGTTCTACCCGGAAGTGTGCCGTTCGTGCGATTGCTCGGTGGACGGCATCTACTTCATCTCGGAGAGCGACGAGTTCTACGAGCAAAAGCTGAAGGTGATGACCGCGTTTGCGAAGAAACTGGGCAAGTTCGTTGGCCCCTTTGATTCGCGGGCGCAGGCCAAGCTGGAAGCCGAAAAGGTACGTCCAAAGAGCGAAGTCGAGCTGTTACGCGAAAAGGTTGCTCGCCTTGAATCCGAAGCACAACAAAACGTTCAGACCACCGAAAAGAAATTGAAATAGGAGCAATTGAATATGAAAAAGACCATGCTGTTTGCTGTTTGCGTTCTCGCCCTGGCCACTTCGGCCTTCGCGCAGAACAGTGTTTGGAAGGTGCAGGATGATGAATCCCCCGTGCTGTTGAAGTACGAAGGGACTCAAGGCGACTTGACCATCACGGTGTCCACGGGCGCGACCGCCGCTGTTATATTTACCGAAACCGGTAAGACCAACACGGTCAACTTCGCCGCATTAACCGTTGATGGCTTTGTAGCCGCCGTCAATGCGCTTACTGGTTATGGAAGCACCACGAACAACTACATTCGCCCTTGGAAGGCGTTGAAGTGGGGCGCTATCGGAACCGATACGCTGTCGAACCTTGTAGTGGCGGTCTCCGCGACGAGCGTTACCAAAGGGGAATGGTCAACCATTCTCAAGTGGGATACCTCGCAAACCAAGCATTACAATGCTGTTGTTTCTGGCATCGCCGGGGACTCCATCATTGGCGGCAGATATGTCACCGACATATTTGGCGACGTGGGCGGCACGGGCAACCTTACCGTGACGCTGTACGAAGATGACACCGTTAAGTTTTCCAGAACCGTTGCCGAAGTCACCGGATGGTATTATGGCGCGGCGACCAATGTGGTGCCGACCTCGACGCCCGGCAACATTCCGGCCACAGGGTTTTCCCTTGGGTCTGGCGTGTATATTGGTCAGGGCAAGGTAGGGTTCGTTCGTGCGGCGATGAGTACCACGGCCACCACTGGCGGCATTGGCGCGGCGACCAAGCAACGCGGCGAATAGTTCCCAGTCTGTTGTAAAAATGAGCCGGGGCTGTCCGCCGCAGGGTGGCCCCGGCTTTTTGGTTCAGTACACGATTCTCACGGACTGGAGGGTTTATCTATGATACCGCGCCGTCTCGCCTTGTTCCTTGTGTTCTCCGCCTTATTTTGCGTTGCGGCCCGAGCGCAATACTACACCCTGATTGCCGACACCCAAACTCCGGCCAAACAACACGTCATTGACCGCGTGTTCAGCGGCAACACCCCGTATCTTCGTGTGGAGTTGTACGAAAAAGGCACTGCGCTGGACGTGTCCACATGGGCCTTCACGTTCCGCTACTTCTATGACCGCTTTGATACCAATGGCGCCGTGACGATCCCCGGCGTGGTGACAAGTTCCAATGTGGTTTCGTTCCTGGGGTCTACCAACATTTTCTTTGAAGCCTACGATGCCTATTACTTCTCGATTTCCGGCGTAAGCCCTGCCGGGTACACCAAAACCTTTGCCACCGGGCGCATGATTCAGGACTACGACCCGGCCACCGGGACCAACCTGCCCACAATGATGGGTCAAATCAACATGGATTGGTGGAGCAACAATGTCGGAGTGCTGGTTCAGGAAATGTATACCGGCAAGCTGGATAAAGTTGCCGCCGCTATTTACGCAACAGGGACGCCCGTTTACGTCGAATCAGACCCCAACTGGCAGGCAGGCACATCGGCTCTTTGGAACGCCATCGCTTCGGCAGGCGGGACCAACGTGTTTGTCGAATCAGACCCGTTTTGGCAGGCCGGGACAGGGGCTATCTGGACAGCCATTACAGACGCCCCTACGCAGTCATTGCCCAAGGCTGGCGGCACCATGAGCGGAGACCTTGTCCTTGGTAGCGTCGCTGGTGTTTCGCTAACCACAAACGGATTGCTCGTATTCCGCAGAAGCACGGACTCCAGCACGGGGTCTGTTGGAGGAGCCGCTGTGCCATTTTTCAGGTGGAACGGCAACTCTATGTGGGACAGAACAGGGAGCATGACGACCCAATCGCTCACCAACGCCTTGTCAGCCCTTGGGCTTTTCAACTATGACTACCTGACGAACTACGAAGGCAAGGCATTTGCCAAGGCTACGAACGACTGGCAGACCTTGAGAATCTTGTCGAACTCCGCCAGCATTGCGTCTATTATTTTTGCTACAAACCTACCGGTTGATTCAAGATATGTGATGACAAACGACTCTCGTGAGATTTCTTTGAGCGGAAAACTTACTGCAAGCGGGCAAATTGTGTTCGGGCAGTTATCGTCTGTTGATGAATACGGAACAGTTCTTGGTGGGTACAGTAATGTAGCAAGACACCAATATGCGGCGGTTCTTTCCGGGCAACAAAATATAGCAACCGGCCTTTCTTCTGTTGTTTCTGGCGGTATTCTAAACCAAGCTGTTGCTAACGGAACTGCGGTTGGTGGAGGAATTCAGAACATAGCAAATGGGTACTGCTCTGTTGTTCCGGGTGGACAGTCTTCCACGGCATACGGTCAGCACAGCTTTGCGGCGGGCAAC
The DNA here is from genome assembly GCA_964604705.1 of uncultured bacterium. Taxonomy (GTDB): domain Bacteria; phylum Oederibacteriota; class JAAXVQ01; order JAAXVQ01; family JAAXVQ01; genus JAAXVQ01. The sequence continues at coordinate 7,582 of CAZSAP010000029.1, read as the reverse complement.
AGAGCAAAGGCTTTGCATGATGGCGCTTTTGTGTGGGGAGACTCTCTCCTCGTTGCCAAGCCAAGCCAAGGTGACGACACTTTTAACATCTGGGCTTCTGGTGGAACTTACTTTTTGGACCCAAGTTCAAATATATATGCCAAAATCCATCCATTAACTGGATTTCAAATTGGAACAGCCCCTTTCAAATTAGACGCGCAGGGGGGGCTTGCGGAAGACTGGAACTTGAACTCGTACACGGTAAGCAATGGCGTGTTTAATGGTGACGGTTCCGGCCTCACAAACCTGCCACTGTCTTCGTACCTTCAAATCACATCCTCAGCATCAAGAATAACGTCTTTGGCGCTTGTCTCTGCAACAAACCTTGGCGCGGAGCTTGTCTATAACGGAGCGTTTGCCAATCAGGTAGGCTGGAATGAATCCGGCTCAATCACATGGGACGTTAGCGGGAAATACATCATCAACAGCGGGCTATCTGGTTCACTGGTTCCTCAAACAAATCTCGTCATCGTTGCCGGGAAGACCTACGAGGTCAGATACGACCTTGGCATCAATGCCACCGGAACAGTCTTTGTCGTCATGGGCGGGCATACCAACGCCATCCCATACACATCCTCCGGCTCCGTGCTTGTTGAGTCGTACCCAACCAGCTCGTCTAACCTTGCCTTTTCGGTTGCATCTTCTAGCGGTCAACAGTCTTTCGACAATCTTTCCATTAAGGTAAGGACGAGTGGAGACTTGCGGGTTTCTGGAAACGCCAGCATCGGCGGCAGGCTTGATGTGGGGGGCTGGATTTACGGCGACGGCTCCGGCCTTAGCAACCTCACCGCAGTCAGCGGGGACACATTCAACACGAACCTTCTGGAGTCATTGGCCAATGTGAGCAGTGAAGCCGACCCAGCTTCTGGAGACTGTTTGCAGTGGAATGGAACCTCATGGTCAAACCAAACCATGTCGGCACAGGCCACCAACGTCCAGTTCGCTGACATTCTTGGGGATGTGAATGACAATGTAGCCCTATCCAACGCCCTTGTAGCCAAGCAGGATGCAGGCTCCTACGCCACCGGTACGCCGGTCTATGTCGAGTCCGATCCGGCTTTGGCCTCATGGCTGGGGACGAACACCTACCAGCAGGCGGCGGAGCTTGTCGCAGGCGGAACCATGCCCGCTATGGACGGCGGGGCGCTGACCAACTTGCCGGTGGGATCGGGCGGCGGCATCGTCAACACGGTTGTGGTTCAGTCTGCGGCCTCAACGTGGGACGCCGGTACAGGGACGCTGGGCCTCAACACCAACGACGTGCCGGGGGCTGGCGGCGGCGGCGAGACAAACACCATCACGCCCGCATACCTGCACATAGCCAACAACTCAACAGGCATCATTACCATAGCCACCTCGCCAAATATCAGGGTGTTGTTGACCAATGCTGTGCAAACTATCGTCTTTGATGCCGGGTTACTGCTCACGGACAACGCATTTGCACAGGTGATCTACTTCCAGAACACGAACAGCCTGACAATTCCCAACGTGAACATATCGGCTTTAACGCTTTCTAGTACGTCAACGGTTTCGGCGCTGTTCTTTAAGGCACCAGGCGAAACCAACATCACCTACAGGGGGAGCCTGTGAAGCGTGTCTCCATAGCCGCATTGATTCTGCTTGCGCTAACGGTGCAGGCGCAGGATGTGTATGTCAGCCTCACCGGTTCGCATACGCACCCGTATGACACATGGGCAAAGGCTTCAACGTCCATTTGGCAAGCGGCCAGCAGTATGCCTACCGCAACTGTGTATGTCGCGGCTGGCGAGTACACGGAGGCCATAATACGCTCCACCAACTCTATGCAATTTTTTGGAGCCGGACCAGAAACAACAAGGGTAAGGTTGTTGCCTGCTAGTTTTCTATTCGCTAATCGTGGAGCTTTTCACGGATTTACATTTCATTCGGCAACGTCATCGTCTGCATCGGCCTACATTTTCGGCTCTGTGTCGTTCTCAAATTGTGTGTTTAGAAATAACAAATCAACAGCCGCTGGCGGTGCATTAACCCTGGACAGCATTGCAAAAGGAACCTTTTGGAATTGTTCATTTTTGCACAACGAGTCTACGGGAAACGGTGGGGCCATAACAATGAGCGGAACGGCTACCGGGCTTTTTTATTTGTGTACGTTTGCCTCAAACTCAACGCCGGGTACTGCTGACGGAGGTGCAATTTATTTGGTTCATGGTTCATTTGTGTCAATAGAGGACAGCGTCTTTGAGTACAATGTCAGCCGATCTGGCGCTGCAATCTACGGTATTTCGTACTACGCTTACCCCGATGTTTCGAGAAGCATTTTTCGCTATAACTATTCTTCTGGCAACGGACCATTACGCGGAGGCGTTTACAAGGAGTGCCTGATTTACGGCAACCAGGACGTCTCTATTTGTGGCGCTGGGTACACGGCGAGCTTTCAGAACAGCACGATTATCGGCAACAGCAGTCCGGCGAATTATGGTGCGCTATATGGTTGCCGCTCGGTGCTTAACTCTATTGTGGTGTATAACTATCCGCGAGACGTGGACACCTGCTTTTTGACCAACAGCATTTACGCTCGCATCAATGCGGGCACACAGGTCAACTCAACCAACCTCCCGCCGTTGCTGGTGGATCACGACTACTACTCCGCCCTCGTAATCACCAACGGCTCACAGCTTGGCACCAACTTCGTGCTTGGGCCGCTTGGATTAGACGGGTTAAAATTGCAGGCCGACAGTCCGGCAAGAAACGCAGGAACCAAGGCCACATCTTTGAGCGCCACAGACTACGCGGGGCTTGATCGAATAAACGAATCCATTGTGGACATTGGAGCCTATGAATACTACGCAACGGTTGCCGGGCCGAATCCTGCTTTGCTTCGCACGTTTCATCAACTCATCACAAGGGGAAGACCATGACAATCTGGCTTGATAAAGACAACAATCAGTTACCCGCCCGCCCGAAATACATAGCGGAGACATCAACCAGCAACCCGACAGACGAGCAACTGCTGGCCGTTGGGATTCGACCGGTTCAGGCTCCCGGCTGTGACCGCAAATACTGGCTGGCGTTTGACGGCACCGCGTTTCCAGAAATGAGCCAAGAGCAGAAAGACGCCGTGGACGCCGCAGAGGCGCAGGCCGCGATTGACGCAGAGGCCGCACGGCAGGCCGGGAAGTCCAAAGCGTTGAAGGCTGTTGAAAATGCGTTCTTCGACTTTTGCGACCTGTTGGGCTTTCAAGAAAAGCCGGGGTTTGCCGCGCTAAATACAGTGATCGGCGGCATGGTAGACCAGCAACAGGCTGCGGCGCTGGCTATACGTCTATTGGCCATTGACGCCGAGGGCAAGCGTGAGGGCGGGCTGAACTGGTGGGATGATGCACAGAGGCACGTATGACCGGCCTTGAAGCCATTAACGAGATCGAGGACGGCATCACCGCCGAGATTGAGCGCCACCGCGTAGGGACTTCGCTGGACTTCTGGAAGGACAGTACGATTAGCGGCCTTTCGATTGCGGCGGAAATAGTCGAGGCGATCAAAAACAAATACTTGCATGAGAAACACGGAACCGGGGGCTTGAGAGATGGCACACATGAGCGAAACTGAAATTAAGAATGTTTTAGAAATCCACCTGCAGTATATCCAGCGCCGGTTCGACGCGATAGAACATAAGCTGGACTCCATCACCCGCGAGGGTTGCGAGGTGGGCAGGTCGAACCATAGAAGCATCATGGAAATCCAGCAGGCGCAACGTGCCGAGGCGCAGAAGGCTGGGGCCATGTCGGGCGGACTCATTGGAATCATTGTGGCGATAGTTGCCGGGTTGGTTGAGTATTTCAGAAAACAAGGAGGCTAACATGCAGAAGATTATCATAGCGGCGGTCTTACTGGCGGCGGTTCAAAGTTTTAGCGAGTTCCACACGGTGAAAATCGAGGTTTCCAACGGCGGCGCGATTGTTGCCGTTGACCCGTTCCAACTCGCCAAGCAAATCAAGGAGCTGGCGAACACTGAGAAGACCGCATACGTGGAGTATCTTGTGTTCCCGCCTACTGGCAAGAACATCTTGGCAGACCGTGGCGAGGGCGTCCCTGATGTGGCCGTGCAGAAGGTTGTCATCGAGGAGAAAAAAGAGGACGTTGGAATCTTTGAGGCGGCTGGGGTATCAATCAAGAAAAATGCATGGGCGTGGGCGGCGGGTGTTATCGCGGCGGGTGTTGGAGTCTATGCCATCGGGGATTCCTACGGCTGGTGGACACGCTCAAGCAACGACGACCCGCCAGCGCCGCCGCAGATTGTGAACAACGGCGGAACGGTTATCGTGACCGGCGACGGTAGCCCGGTTACGATCCAGACGACGACTACGACCAACCCACAGCCCGCGCCGGTAGAGCCAGAGGTGACGCCTTGAAATGGCTTGTAGCCCTATCACTGCTCTTGTGCGCCGGGTGTGCGTCTACGCCGTCCGGCTTGCGCTGTCCAGACAGATACCGTGGGCAAGTTCTATCGGAGTTCGCAGACACCGACGCCCGGCTGGCCAAAATTGGATACGCGCCACTTGGAGACGATCCCGACATAGAGATTGTGGTGGAGCAGGGCGACATGCTTATTGACGGAACATGGTACAAGGTGGACAAGGTGCAAATGGTGGCAGGGCAGTGGCAATACGGGCCGGTCGGAGGCTACTGGGCGCCGGGACGTATCACGGCTATCTCTGACCCGGCGGGCAACGTCAAGAATGGCAGATTCGCTCACGAAGGGGCGCATCAGAGTTTGTATGACAACGGCAAAGGGACTGACCCGAACCTGCATCACAGCCTGATGAAGCAAGTTGGAATACATGGGGCTTGGAAATGACGGTCAAGGCATGGTGCAGTTGCGGGCATGAGGATAACGCTTTCCGTCTTGCTGACGGCGACCTGCAATGTCCACGGTGCCGGGAGCAGATGGAGGTTGAGATTCACGACCCCGATGATGAGCCGGAATACAAGCGCCACAAGGGGAGCGATGGCCAAAGGATCATGGAGCATCGAAGATGAAGTTTGAAGGCTATTACTCGGAAACGCCTTTAGGCCACCGGCGCGACTGGCTGGGCCGTAGAATCCCGATTGTGCGCGTGGTCTTAAACAAGGATTTTCCGTTCTGCTTCCACAGCGATTTGCTTTGTGGCGTGTTCCGCCCGGCCATGGTGTTGAGTTCCGACAGCGGAAGCGTACCGCTATTGGTGCAGGGCATCTCGTGGATACCAGGCCTTAACCTGCGAAGCGATACGTGGAAGCACAGCTATTTCCTGCATGACTCTGCATACGAGGAGGGCGGGCTATGGAAAAGGAAACTCCCAACCGCGCAATCAAGCACGAATTGGGAGTTCACCAAGTTCACCCGCAAGCAGGCTGATTTAATCTTGTGGGAGGCGTTACGTTGCCAAGGGGCTAACGCTACCGAGCGCAATTTGATTTACAATGGGGTAAGGATAGGCGGCGGGCTTGTTTGGAAACACGGCTGATGCTTCTCAATGGCCATTTGGGCTTCTACTCCTAAAACCATAGGCCACAGAACGAAACAGGCGAACGAATCTCCGAAGGTAATCTTTGTATCCGTTGGTCCCATTATATATCCAAGCGTAAACATCCATCCTATACACCAAATTACGATTGTCTTCATATCATTTCTTTCTATTGAAACATTGCCACCACTTCGGCCACGTCGAGGCTAAAGCCCGTACATCCAGCCTCCAAAGATGCGAACAGCCCAAAAGTTAAGCGTTGCGCGGATAGGTCCAAGCTCAACCCACAAATCGCGGTACAGGTTAAAGTCTGCATCAAGCCGGGGCAAACATTTTGTTGCGTATGCGATGTCGTGCTGGTCAAAGGCGTTCACGGCTTCACCCCCATCTGCTTTTTCAACGCTTCAAGGCTTTTAAGGTCTTTGGCTTCTACCAGTTGCCGAATCCAAAACGCATCGTTGATGGAAAAGTCTCCGGCACCCATACTGCGGATCAAGCAATCCTTGCAAACTCTCGGCTGTTGAATATCATCAATGCGGCACGATCCGCAAAGCTCTTTCATTTCTCCGCACGAAGCGCAGGTGTATTCGTTCTGTAATCCGCTCATGTCTTCACCTCCAACGCCTTGTCAAAATCAATAAGCCATTCCTCGAAACGTCCGCCAGTGCGAAGCTCACTCCACGGCGCAAGGTCTGGGTCAGCCTGTAGCGCGTCCGTCCGTGGTGTATCGCTCATTTCCTTGCCTCGCATTCCTTTCGCACGGCCAGCGACACCAGCGCCGTGCGGTTGATTGCGGCCAGACGGCAGGTCTTTGTTAGCATGTCGTAATCGGCCTTGTATATTCTCACTGTGCGCGTCTCAATCTTTTTTCGTTTTGGTTTTGTCATGTGCATAATCCTTTTGCCCGTACTATGCCACATGCCCGCCTGAAGTCAATCACAAAACGGTGAAAAAAATCACAAAATAGTTCTTTACATCAGAAACGGGATGGCGTATGGTGTATTGCAGTTAATAGGAGATAGGTAAAAACAGTACAACATAAGGAGACATGGAGATGAACGACGCAGAAAGAAATGAGATTGCCGCCCGCGTGTATGGCCTTATTGCTTACCGTGAGGACAACATCGAGCAACTGATTGCCGACATACGCTCAGAGATTGCCAAGCCGCATGAGTTTTAGGAGACACCATGTACCAACTACCAGACGAAGAGACTACAGACCAGCGAAACGAGCGCTGGTTTTGGAACCTTGTTGGATGCGCCGTTGTCCTGCTGTTCGGCGTCTTGCTGGCGTACAGCATGTACGGGTGCTGGCGATGATCTTGTGCGCGTTTATCGCAGTCGTTATTTTTATTGCGCAAATCACGGACATTGATTAGAGATCGGCCCACCGGATTGCAGGTGGAAACGAAAAGGTGACACATGGAACGAGTAGAAGCAGACGAAGTATTGAAACCAGAAACGCGCTCACTTTCCGTAATGGAGAGCATCGAGCGGGCGCAGGTAGACATGCAGGTAGCAACCGCGCACCAGTGCCCCCGCAGTATGTCGCAATTCAAGAAGCGGGCGCTGGAAATGGCCACCATGGACGAAGAAACGGCGCAGTCCTGCATTTACCGCCGCCCCGTTGGCAAGAAAGATGGGCGCGTGGAATATGCGGAAGGAAAGTCCGTTCGCATGGCCGAGATCGTTGGAGCCTCCTACGGAAATATCCGGGTTGCGGCGACCATCATTGAGCAGACGCCCCGCGCCGTTCGCGCTCGTGGAATCGCCCATGATTTGGAAAGCAATTTCTTTGCTTCTTCCGAGGTTATCGAATCCACCGTGGACAAGTTTGGAAAGCCGTATTCCGAGCGCATGGCGGTAGTAGTAGCCAAAGCCGCGCTGTCCAAGGCACGCCGTGACGCCACGTTCATGGTGATTCCCGGCGCGTTGTGCAAGTTCATCGAAAACGCCGCCCGCGAAACAGCGATTGGAAAGGGAAAGACCATGGACCAGCGCAGGGCGTTGGTTGTGGATTGGGCGCAAAAGCTGTCCATTGACGCCAAGCGTGTTTGGGC
>CAZSAP010000028.1:0-30353 GCA_964604705.1 uncultured bacterium | reverse complement strand
CGGATGTGAAAGCCGCGTACGAAACGGCGGTCAAGGACGCGCAGGTGAATGCGCAAATTCAACCGTTGTGGGAGCAGGTGCAGGTGAACGAAGCGACCAAGACCATGATCGTGCCCATGAGTTTGGGCGGCGCGAGCACGATGTCGTTGGTGATCCGTCCGGAAGGTCAGGGCGTGGCGATAAACCAGAACTTGGCCAAAGTAAGCGTGGGCGGGAAGACCGAAGCGGTGCTGGTGGAGAACACGGTCTTGGCCGGCATGGAGAAGAGCGTGCTGGGCACGGTGCAAGTGAGCGGAATCGCGGCCGGGTTGAGCACGTTTATGCAGAGTCCGGTGGCGGCGTTTATTGCCACAGGCAGCACCGCCATGATGACCGGCGGTATGTCGGGGTTGTTGAGCCGGTTGGGGCAAGGTTTTACAGGCTTGGGCCAGATGTTCGGAAAGACACCAAATCTAGGTCCGGTGCAGAATGCTTTGAATCCGCGCGCCCGTGTGGCGCAGGCAGGTTTTGTTTCTCCGGAACTGTTGACGGTGATCGCGGGCTTGTTTGTGATTGTGGCGGGCGTAAGTGCTATTTTCCTCGGCCCCTTTGTCTTGCCCATGGGGTTGACGGTCATCATGACCTCGGCCATTGCGTTGCTCGGTTTGTCCATCATGGTCACACCTTGGACCATGCGCTACAATATTGAGATGCACACCAAGTCGCCGATTCGTTTTTGGTTGGCGTTTCTTACATTTGCCGGTCCGCTTATGGTCTTGAACAACTTTTTGGTAGACGGTGTTTGGGGTGGATACATCCAGCAGAGCTTGCAAAATGCGAGTGCTTCACCTTTGGCCTTTTTCCAAGTTATGGGACTGAGCTTGATTTTAACTGTAGGCGTGCCAGTGGTCAGTGCGCTGTCCTTTTTAGGTATGAGTTTGGGCTTGTTGAGCCGCGGGCGTCAGCGCTTGCTGAACTTGAGCGAAACTCAGGAAATGGCAGCCGCGCGTGTGTCCGATCCGCAAACCCCCATGGGTAAAAATGCTAACAGCAATCCCAAAGAACAACCGCAAATATGGAATGATTTAGCCTGGAGTGTCCGCAACATGGCCACGCAGGAACAATTGGCCGAGGTGTTGCGCTCCTTCCAAACCACGCATCGTGCACAAGAGTTTCAGTCTGAGGCTCAGTCTTTGGCGGTGTTGACCAGCATCATGGCTGCGGCGTTCCAAAATGCAAAATTGGCCCCGGTTGCCAAAGACGTTATGGAAAATACCTTGGAAGAAGAAGTTCTGGCGGAATCACGCCAAGCGGTTGAGATCATTGCGCAGAGCACCTTTGATCGTCAAGGTTTGATGGATGTGCACAATGTCAGCCGTGAAGAGCAACAAACCATGGTCAACATTTTGGCGCATCCGGCTTTGGTGATGCGTTCCTACAACTCGGCCCAGGTGACTCCGGAAGCGGACAAAGCTCGCCAAGGCCGGATTACTCAGTTTTATACAGAAGTTGAAACCATGTTGAAGAATGACCAGCGTACAGAAGCCATTGATCACATGATGAACGCTCCTGAGACGCGGCAGTTGTACGATGTAAAAAATCAAGCCATCCTGGAATCCCAGATGATGATCAGCAATCTCTTGTACGAGATTTCTCAGGACTTGGGATTCCAATCTTTCCAACCGATAGCGCATGCCAAGACCACCTCGTATGTGTTCCAATCAGCAAACAAAAACGTCGACTCCATGAACAAGATTGCCCAGATTACGGAACCCACCACCGTGTACATGACCTACGCGGTGTACGGCGAGACCGTGCGTTTGTTCAACGAAGACTTTATCCGCATGAAGCAGGCCCAAGCGCAGCGTCTTTTGGAAATCAATCCGAAATTGAAAATTGAGTTTTTGATCAGCGATGATGAGTTTGACACGGCCCGCCCCAAGAAAGACGTGGGCATCATGATGCACTCGGGAGAGGCGCTCCAGTTGTACTTGGAAGGGCAGTTGCGCAACGGGAAACCGGCCAACGACCGCTTTGGTTCCTGGGAAGCGCGCGTCGACAATCGCCTGGGCTACCGTATTGTGCGCGTGCAAGAGGCCATTCAACGTGAAAAAGCCGTACCCGGCAGCGTACCGGTTATGTCCCAATATATTAATGAAACCCGCACCCGCAAGGGTGGTTCCATTCAATATCTGCTTTGGATGGGCGAACAGTTATCGGCGCAGAACAAAGCCGAGAAATCTTTTGTGGCCTACACCGATGCAGATATTTCGACGGACTTGATGCAGCTGGGCTTGTTGGTAGACCCGATCCGCCAAGGCGCCGTCTCCAGTGTAGCCGTGGGATCTACGGAAATTGAAAATGAATCGGTTTTGATGTCCAAGTCGTTTGGTCGTAAGATCAAGTCTCTGGTGTATAATCTTTTGGTCAACGCGATTCTATTCAACACCCTTTCCAATCGCATTAAAGATACGCAGCGTGGTTTTAAAATGTTCACCCCTGAATTGTTGCGCGCCATGCACGCAAACTTCACTCAGTATCCGCAAGAAATGGCCATCGATACCGCGTTGTTGGCTCAAGCGCGTTTATTGAACGAAAAAGTATCGGAAGTGCCAATTGCCTGGATGGCCTCGGAAGCCGAGTCTACGGTGCGTCCGCAGGACAATTCGGACATGCTTTACCGAGTTCTGCAGCAACGTCGCGACTATGTGTTGCCGCATCAAACCTTCGGTCAACGCTTGTTTGGTATCGTCGCTGTCTTCGTCGGCGGGGCCATGCTCAAGTTGCTCAAGGCCATGATCAATGCGGATCGTGAACTGGAAAACACACGTAAAACCGGCGCCATTGCTAAAAATATGGCTCGGATCAAGTACTTGTTTGTCTCGGGCAGCTACAACATTCCGGTTTGGCAGGTTATGAAGCAGAATTTCCGTTTGGGTGAGGTAACGGAGAAAGTCCAGACCCCAATTACGTTGGCCAATGTCATGAAGAATATGGGCGTCATGAACTATGCCGTCTTGGGCATGAGCGGCATGATCGCCTTGTTCGGCGCAGCCTCGCTGGTCCTAGGTGGCGTGACCGTGGCGGCGCTCATCACCGTGGGTGCCGGAGTGATGCTCGGGTTGATGGTGTTGCGTGCGCGGGTGTTGGACATGCGCACGGTGAACCGTTCGTGGCCGGTACAGCAGTTGAGCAATAAGATTTTAACCGATCTGCGTGCTTCCAACATTGCGGTTCCGGAAAGTGTGAGCGTACGTGTGGCCCCGTTGAAGAGCGTAGGCCGTACCATGCAGGAATTGACACGTTGGGATGCCAAAAACAATCGTCTTTTGGTTTCGCAGGAATTGCTGAAACTGGGGAACAGTGCGGTGTTGGCCGGCGCCTTGGCGCAACAGATGGCCAAGACCTTTGCGCATAAGTCCGATCGGGTGGAACTCTACACCATTGGGCGCAATGCCGTAGAGCACCAAGGTCTCTCGGTGGAAGAATACGCCCAGAGTCAGCGCGTACGCGTGGGTATTGTCAGCGCGCATTCCCGTCTGGGTGGATTGGGTGAGTTTGTTAATCATGTGCTGAACGGGTATGGCCCACTGGTTAAAGACGGTGTGATCGAAGTGGAAGTGTTTGCCCACGACACGGACATTATGGACAAAACCAAGGCTGAGGAAATGCTGGCCAAGAAGCAGATTGTCTCCATTCTTGGGCCGTCCAAGTCGGCTAAAGAAGTGGAAATCCAGCTGAAACCTGAAAGCAGCCGCGATGTAAAGGTGAAGAATGCGGACGGAACCACCACGGTGGTGAAAGTGGCGTTCCACCGTGTAACGCGTTTTAACGATTCGACCAGCATTGCCCGCTTGGCCCAGTCCGTGGCGGACCATAACATTGACGTGGTTAATTTCCAATGGCTGATTTCTTCGGCCGCCGATAGCCCCAAGGGTATCTTGGGTGCGTTTGCCCCTTCGGTCTTGCAGAAGATGATCGGGCTTCCGACCACGGTGACCATGCATCACACGGTGCACACCATGGATTTGGAAGCCGGCGGGAAGGTGTCCGGGTTTGTCTCCAAACTTAAAGTGGTGGCCGGTTCCGAACTTATCGAGCGCAGTTTGCAGATGGTGGATCAGGTGTATCTGATGTTGAACCGTTACATTGACGCCTATCGCGATATCTACGGAGTCAATGCCCGACGCATGCACCATGGTTATTTTCAAAACACACCGATTAAAGAGCAGCGCTACAACGACTTTACCTTCGAAGGTCAAAAGACGGTGTTCATTGGTTCGGTGGGCAAGTGGGGCGATTACAAATTGGTGGAAGACCAAGTTGCCGGCCTGCAGGAAATGTTCCGGACCAATCCGGATTTGAAAGGCAAGGCGATTGGTCTGCTCGGCGGCGGTGACAATCCGAACGCCCTGGGGTATACGGCCCAGAAGGAAGAGTATTACCGCTCACATCCGGAAGAAGGTGTGTTGGTGGTTTCCGGGCGTGAAGTGGTGGATGCAATTAAGGCCGGGAAGCTGTTGCCCGGCGACACGGAAAGTTATCGTTCCTGGATTACCGAGCGCGCGAAGGAAGCCGGTGTGAACATTGTTTACCGCGCCGGATTCATTGAAAACGACGAATTTGGTCCCATCAACGATGCCTACGATATGGCCTTGTTGCTGTATCGTTCTACCACGGGAACATCGGGACCGGCGCACGAAGCGGCCGGCATCGGTGGTACTCCCATTGTGGCCTCGTTGCAAGATCAACGCTACGACGACATGCGTGATCTGGCCGAAGAAGGCATCGTGGTCAACGGTGTTCCGACCGTGCAAACACGCGGGCCGAACGGGGAAAAGGTGTTGGTCCCCAACGCCGTGGAGTGCGGCGCCTTGTTGGCCAAGTTGGTCCGCAGTCCCAAAGAACGTTACGAACAGGCTAAGAAAAATCATCAGGCCGGCAAGGCCTTGGTTCCGCCGGAGATGGGCAAGTTGTACTACGGTGATTTCCGCCGCCTGTTGGGCATGGATGCGCAAGACGCCGTGGTGGGGAAATTGGTGAAGGGTCAGAATTTCCGGGCGCCGCCAACCGGGGCCGCTTTCTGGGCTCGCTTTGCGGTTTTCTTCGGTACTCGGTTGGGCCTGCGCATCGGACTCTCGATTCTTTCCGCCGGGCGCTATGCCATCGGCCAGTTGAAGAATTTTAAATTTACCAACGGCAATTTTGAACAAGCGTGGGCCGAACGCGGTGAGCAACAAGCCAAGCGGCGCACCCTGACCTACTTGGGGCTGACCGGTTTGGCGTTCGGGTTAAGCAGCATTGCCTACATGGTCATGGGTTCGCAAGGACAGGCTCAGCTGCTCTCGGCAGTTACCAACTTCCTCCAGAATAATTCCTCTTACATTATCAATGGCGGCATCGGTGCGGTTCTGACCGCGCTTCAGGATGTGATTGGTCAGAAAACCAGCAAGCGTCAGTACAATTTCCGCCAGACAGTGGCCTCGGGCATTTTGGGTGCCACGGTGGGTGTCCAGGTTGCGGTCCTCTTCGCAATGATTGACTGGGCTGTGCCCATGTCAGGCTTACGTGATTCAGGTCTGCTCAAGCTCTTTGGCATGAATGAGGTATTGGGTTCCATTGGCGGTATTTTTGTGAAAGTCATGCGCGCCGGCGGTGCCTTGGCCGCAGGTCTCATGATCTCGCTGGAATACAATCTTTTAACCGCCATTTTCGGCAAGCACCTGGCCAAGTTCACGGTCAAAGATCAGGCTGTGAAGGCTGTTGATTTCAACATCTTGAAGGCCCCCTTTGCGTTGGCCTGGGGCTTTTTTAACCAGAATTATTCCCCCATCACCGTCGTGTTTTTCGGTCTGACCTTGCCTTTCCGCGCCGCGGCCCAGATGCTCTACGATTTTGCCTGGGGTGGAATTCAAGCCTGGGCCTTTAACCGTTCCGAACCGCTGCGTGTCTCGGCCAAGAGCCTTCTGTACCGCTGGACCGGGAATCCGCGTTTTGCGCCGACCGCAGCTGTGGGTGAAATCACCGATGCGGCCTTGGCCGCAACACCGCAAGGCGAATTGGTCGCTCAGGCCGGACGCAAGCCGTTGGCCTTTGGCACTTCGGGTCTGCGTGGCTTGGCGGCAAACATGGACGATATGGAAGTGTACATCAACACCCGTGGATACATCGAGTACATGATCAACAACGGCGAGTTGAAAGCCGGTGATTCGTTTGTGTTGGGCGGCGATTTGCGACCCAGCACCCAGCGCATCATGGAAGCCGCGGCCAAGGCCGCAACCGATGCCGGGCTGGTCGTGGTGAACGTGGGGCGTGCCTCCACGCCGGTGGTGGCCAACTACGCACTCCAGAACAAGATGGTCAGTGCCATGGTCACGGCCTCGCACAATCCGGAACAGTACAACGGCATTAAGTTCTACAAGAAGAGCGGCGAAGTGTTGAAAGAAGATGAAGCGGGCATCCTCGCGGGCGTGAAAACCGTACGCGAAGCCCAGTTTGGCCAGAAACTCAGTGAGAGCCAGTTTGATGAAAACGGCATGTTCAAGGGCAACGTGGTGCGCGCGTTGTCGGCATACGAACCGGCGGCCGAGCGTGCCTATGTGAAGCGTTATTTGGATTTTTTCCCGGCCGACGCCCTCAAAGGCACGACCGTGGTGGTGGACCAGCACTCGGCAGTGGCGCGCGATGTGCTCGTGGAGATCTTGCGCGGCTTGGGTGCAAAAGTTATTTTAGAAGGTCGCAGCGATGCATTTGTCGCTAAGGATACAGAGAACGTAACGGGTGAAGTGGCTGCAAGTTTCAAGGCCATGGCGGACAAACACTCGCCAACGGCGGTTCTCTCCATGGATGGCGATTCCGATCGTCCGTTTGTCATTGATGAGAAAGGTGTGTTTCATTTCGGCGACTTGTTGGGCTTGATTGCGGCCGAGTATTTGGGTGCGGATTTTGTAGCGGTCAATGAGACCACCAACCAAGCCGTGGTTCCGCGTTTGCAAAAGCAGAACGTGGCCATGCCCAAGCAGAGCATTAAGATTGGTTCGCCATTCATTATTAAAGGCATGGAAGAAGGCGTCCGGGCAGGAAAAGAACGCGTCATGTCCTGGGAACGCAACGGTGGATTCCTACTGGGCAGTGATTTGACCATGAACGGCAAGACCCTAAAGGCCTTGCCCACGCGCGATGCGATCTTGCCCATGTTGGCCGCGTTGTTGGCCGCCAAGCAAAAAGGCGTGCCGGTCTCGCAGTTGTTTGAAGGTTTCCCGTTGGCCGCTTCTGGCTTGTTGGACGAGTTCCCGGCCGATGTGACCAAGGCCATTGTCGCAGGCTTAAAGCCCAGCGATGGCCGGATCGAGCAAGTTGAATTCCTGGGCGACGGCAGCCTGCTCCTGAAATATGTGGACGGTTCGTCCTCGGCCGTACAAGCCGGTTCAGCTTTGGCCACGGAGATGCAGGCCAAGCGTGCGAAGCTTTCGTCGTTCTTCAGCGAAGCCAATGGTTTCACGGCCGTGAAGGCCGTGCGCTTTATTGACGGTGTGCGCATGGTGTTTGCCAACGGGGATATTGCCCACATTCGCCAATCGGGCAATGCGCCGCAGTTGCGCATTTATGCGGAAGCCACCACCCAGGCTCGCGCCGATGAGATCGTGGCCAAAGGCTTGGCCGACTTGAACCAAGGCGGCATCTTGCGTCAGATGGAAGCCGATGTCAAGCGCGCGCAGGAAAGCACGCAAGCGCATACGTTTACCGCACGTCTGGGCCGCTTGGCGGGCTGGACGACTGCGGGTGTGGCCATGATCAACTTGAGTGTGTTTTACGCCATGGCCACCCATGAAGCGGGGATGGCACTTTCTTTGATTATCATGGGTACGATGTTTGCAGGGTACTTGGTCTTGGGTGCGATCAATTACTTCCGCGTGGCCAATGCGGTGGAAAAAGCCATGTTTGCCACCTTGACTGCGCCGTATGAGCAGTACGGAGATGAATACGATGTGAAGGGCTTGCGTAAGCTGGCACGCGAACAGGCCATTGCCTGGTCCGACGGCCGGATCAACGAACAAGCCATGGCCCTCTTGGAAAAACAAAATCCCTGGGCCGCGGCCCAAGTGAAGTTCCATGAAACCTTTAAATCCGACACCAAGGGCATGTTGGCCATGTTGCCGGGTGTGCGGGCCATCATGACCGCCTTGGGCAGCCGTGCGGCCTTGCCTTCGACGCAGACCGCGCAAGCGGTACCCATGACAACCAAAGATCAGAATCTGGTTGAGTTGCGCGAGATCGTGGCGCGCAATCAGGGACCCAAAGAAGTCATAGCCATCACCAACGGTGGTGATGATCTCATTGCCAAGCAGACCTTTGCGGAAAAGGCGCGTCAGATCTTCCGCTTGGACGGAGCCACCAAGATTGTTTCGCATCCGGAAGTCACGCGCCGCGGACAGTTCTTGGGTCTGTTGGATGCGATCAAGAATTGGAAGTCCCAGAACGGTGAGTTTGACAAGAACGGCGTTTCGGTCGGCATCATGATGCCGGGCAAAGGCACGCGCATGAGCCCGCTGACCCAGCGTCAGTTCGGCATCAAGCCGCTCTTGCCCATGTTGGTACGCGCGGAGAAAAACGGGAAGTTCCTCTCGGGCGCAGAAGCGTCGCTGTACACCTGGACCTCGGTGGCGTATCACCTGAAGCGCATGGGCTTCCGCGGCATGGCGTGGAAGTGGGGAGACGAACCGCAGATTGCCGCCAACTTGATGGCGAAGATGAATCTGGACCTGTCGGACGTGGATGCGGTGCGCTTCGGCGCCGAGACCGTGATCACCGAAGACCTGGCCGCAAACAAAGAGTGGTTGCATGTGAATGCCGAGACCGGCGAGTTCAAGCAAGTGCGCCGGCGTGACCGCGCGGCCTTGCTGGAACGCATGGGCCTGAAGGACACACCGGAGGCCAAGGCGTTTGTGCACATTGGCAGCCCGGCGTTCTCGTACACGTTCTTGAACGCAGCCGCGCAAGTCTTTGGCGAAGCCAAAGGCTGGATGGATGTGGATGGGTATATTTTTGAGGCCTTGACGCAAGACAAAGCCACATGGGAAGCGGAGAAGGCCAAGGATAAGGGCTTGCAGGAAGTCTTGGCCACGTATCCGGACTTCTACGAAAAAGTGCAACAAATGAAGGCGATCATCAATAAGGAACGCGGTCGCGCGGAAAACACGCCGTTGAAGATTCGCGTGATTGACTTTGGCTCGGAACTGTACTGGGGCGACATCGGCCAGTTGGCCAAGGCGCGTCAGACCCTCTGGGCCGTGAATGACCGCACGACGCAAGACGGAGAGTTTGCCCGGAAGTTGGCGGCCATTGACGATGTGCAGCCCGATAAGTTCGGCAACATCGTGGTGGGTGACTCGGTCGTACCGCAAGACGGCAGCGTGCGCAACAGTGTGATCATTGACACGAAGATCATGGGCACAGCCAACATTGACGGCGCGGTCATGGTTAACAGTCAATTGGGCAATGCAACCGTGGAAGCCGGCTCGGTGGTCTTCGGGTCCGTGGTCGAAAACTTGACCGTGGGCAAGAACGGCTACTCGCACATGTCCATTGGCACCAAGGTGGATGTACCGGCAGAGTTTGTGCACACGACCATGCCCGTGGACCCGAAAGATGCGACCAAGGGTGTCGAACAATACTTGGCCGATGCGCGGGTGGATGTGGGCAAGGGTGACTTGTACACCAAGCCTGCGTTCGGAAATGCGCAGTCGTTTGAAGCCAAGTTCAACCAGATGCGTCAGCGCGATGTCTTGCCTGAAGCCATTGAGAAGTCGTTGGAAGCCCAGAAGGCCCTTGTGGTAGCGGCCATTGAAAAGATCGGTTCGACCAAAGTAGGTACTGGAGAAGTCAACATTACAGCCCAGGTTTGGCAGGCGTATCAAGCCGAGGTTCGCAACGGTGCGGTCGCAGGCCCTGAGACCTTGCAGCAAGTGACGGCCAAGACCCTGGCTGCGGCCGGCATTAAGGGTGAGCAGTTCTCGACCATGTACAGTTCGATCTTGAGGGTGTATACCTCGCAGGTGACCAAAGCTGAAACCGAAACAGTAGGCGTATCGAAATTGTCCAATGCACAGGTCGTCAATGCGTTGATGGACGCCTTAAAAAACGGGAAGAATGAAAAAGCCATCACCGATGCGACCAATGCATTGGCTTGGCAGGTTCGTACATTTAATAGTCAGACACAGCTTCAGGAACTGGTCATGCTGGTTGGAAAACAGAAGTTTGCCACCGATGGCCAAATGCTGGCCGCTCTGGCCAGCTTATTGTCCGCGGTTCGTCAAAATTCAAGGTTGGGCGATTCCGGCTACTCCTATGCCATCGCCAGGCTGAAGGAGCTGCTTACCTTGGATGTGGCCGAGATTAACGGCATGGATGTATTGGCGCGTATTGCTACCGGCGAAACCAAGGCAGATACGATCCCGAACGCCGGTGCAAACGTAAGAGAAGCCATGGCGCTTATTATGGCCGAAAAAGGCTTAGCCTTGCTCTCGTACGATCCGGAAGTGGCCACCGAACGTGGTCAGATGGCCCGTCAGGGTCGGGTCTCGCACTTCTACCAACAGCTTGAGGGTATGAAGACCCGGGCCGAACAAGTGGCGTTCATGAAACAACATATGAACGATACCACCCTCTTTGACCAGGTTAACCAAACCGAACAAAATGCGGCGATCCTCGGATCGCAAATTGTATATGCCCTTTCGCAAAAGACCGCCGACGCGGAGATCCTGGCCAACCTGTTGAAAGCCAAAACGGTTTCTACCTTCTTCCGCGCCGTGATGAAGAACGTGCAGAGCATGCGCGAAGTGGCTGTCATCACCGAGCCGACCACGCTTTACATGGGCTTCCCGGCCTACGGCGAACAGATGCGCTTCTTCAATGAAGACTTCTTCCGCATGAAGATGCGCCAGCTTGAGTTGCTGGCCAGTGTGAACCCAAACGTGCGCGTGGAAATGATTGCCAGCGACGACGAATACCCCAATGCCCGTCCCAAATTGGAAGACCGCGGCGTTTCCATGCACAACGCCGAACTCTTCCAGATTTTCCTGGAAGCCTACACAGGCAACGGCAAGAACAACAACGATCGTTTTGAATCCTTCAGTGCCAAAGCCAGCGATAAGTTGAATGTGACCGTGGTCGGTGTGTACCAGGCCATTCAGCGTGAAGCCAAGACCCCGGGCAGCGTCCCGGTCTTGTCCGAGTTCACCTCGCCGGATGTCAAACGGAGCCGTCGCGCCGGATCAAACTGGTACGTGCTCTGGCTTGGCAAGGAAATGGCCAAGGCGCATCCCAATGAGAAGCCGTACGTGGCCTATACCGATGCCGATATTTCGACCAACTTGCTCCAGACCGGCTTGCTGATGACCGTTATTCGCAACGGAGCCAAGGTGGCCAATACGGCCGCCATTGGGTCGACCGAAGACAAAGAGTCGGTCTTGACCTCGAAGTCCTTGGGCCGTGTACTTAAGTCCCTGGTCTACAACGTGCTTGTCAACTGGACTCTCTTCAATGCACTGCCCATGGTGAACCGCATCCGCGATACGCAACGCGGGTATAAGATGTTCGATACCGCGCTTTTGGAAAACATGGAGAAAAACTTCAAACAGCATCCGGCGGAGTTTGCGGTGGATACGCAAATGCTTTCGGAAGCCAAGGTGTTGCAAGCGGCCATTCAAGAAGTTCCGATTGCCTGGATGGCGTCGGAAAAAGATTCGACCGTGCGTGATTCGGATTCGCGCGACATGCTTTACTATGTCCTGCAGCAGCGCCGCCTGTACATGGCGCCGCAGCAGAGCGTAGGGCGTCAGATCGTGGGACGCTTGGGTGTCTTGGCCACCGGGACCTTGATGTACCTGCTCTCGGCCAAGTTGGACATGGATAAGGAAATTCACAGCAAAGCCATAGCAGACTTTAAGGCCGAACGCGTGGCCGCCGAAGCCCGCATTACCGGCAAGGATGTTTCGGTCATTGAAACGGAAATGAACATGTTCTACAAGCAGGAAGGCATTGCTTCGGAACGCGTGGGCGACTATGTGGAAGACTTCCTGAATAAAGAACCGGTACGTATCCAACAGGCGTATCCGGCATTTGCCGAAGCCATGCTGGCTGAACTCAAGAGTGTGAGTGCCGAGACCAAACGTACGAGTGTTCGTCAAAAAGTGACCACCTTGCTTAAATACATGGCGCAACCCAGCCGGTACGCCAAGTTCACGGCAGAAATACGCGCCAACTTGGTAACGGTGAAAACCGATGCCACGACCACACGCACCAGCGAACGCGGGTTTGCCTCTTTGGGCGCTATTACGACGATGTTGGGATTGACTGTTATTGGATTGGGTGTCTGGGCCATAATGTCTGGAGCCATTGCGATTGTAGGGGTGGCGGGTGGTATCGTCGCCGTTGTTGCCGTAGGGTTGGCGATTATGGCTTTGCCGTACACTGCTCCGAAAGTGTTGAGCCTCTTCCGTCAACGTCCGTTGGTGTCTACGGGTATCTTTATGGCGTTGGTGGGTCCTGCACTTATGCTGGGAACCCCGGCGGCCCTGGTGTTTGATGAGAACATGGGGTTGTACAATGCCATCATGACTACCAGTTCGTGGTTCGTGGGTGTGGGTGGTTTTGTACTTTGGATGGGCATGGTACTCGGATTTGCCACGGCACTGGTGACCTCGGTCATGGGCCTGGGCATTGCCGCCTTTAATGCCATCACCGGTCGCGGGCAGCAGGGGGCCGAAGTGGCCGCCTCGCCGAAAGACCAGAACTTGAACGACCTGCGTGACATTGTTAAGAACAACCAAGGTCCCAAAGAAGTCATTGCCATCACCAACGGTGGTGACGATGTCATTGCCGCTCAGACCTTTGCGGAAAAGGCCACACAGATTTTCCGCGCCGATGGTGCCACCAAGATTGTCTCGCATCCGGAAGTCACACGCCGCGGCCAGTTCTTGGGTCTGTTGGATGCGATCAAGAATTGGAAGTCCCAGAACGGTGAGTTTGACAAGAACGGCGTTTCGGTCGGCATCATGATGCCGGGCAAAGGCACGCGCATGAGCCCGCTGACCCAGCGTCAGTTCGGCATCAAGCCGCTCTTGCCCATGTTGGTACGCGCGGAGAAAAACGGGAAGTTCCTCTCGGGCGCAGAAGCGTCGCTGTACACCTGGACCTCGGTGGCGTATCACCTGAAGCGCATGGGCTTCCGCGGCATGGCGTGGAAGTGGGGAGACGAACCGCAGATTGCCGCCAACTTGATGGCGAAGATGAATCTGGACCTGTCGGACGTGGATGCGGTGCGCTTCGGCGCCGAGACCGTGATCACCGAAGACCTGGCCGCAAACAAAGAGTGGTTGCATGTGAATGCCGAGACCGGCGAGTTCAAGCAAGTGCGCCGGCGTGACCGCGCGGCCTTGCTGGAACGCATGGGCCTGAAGGACACACCGGAGGCCAAGGCGTTTGTGCACATTGGCAGCCCGGCGTTCTCGTACACGTTCTTGAACGCAGCCGCGCAAGTCTTTGGCGAAGCCAAAGGCTGGATGGATGTGGATGGGTATATTTTTGAGGCCTTGACGCAAGACAAAGCCACATGGGAAGCGGAGAAGGCCAAGGATAAGGGCTTGCAGGAAGTCTTGGCCACGTATCCGGACTTCTACGAAAAAGTGCAACAAATGAAGGCGATCATCAATAAGGAACGCGGTCGCGCGGAAAACACGCCGTTGAAGATTCGCGTGATTGACTTTGGCTCGGAACTGTACTGGGGCGACATCGGCCAGTTGGCCAAGGCGCGTCAGACCCTCTGGGCCGTGAATGACCGCACGACGCAAGACGGAGAGTTTGCCCGGAAGTTGGCGGCCATTGACGATGTGCAGCCCGATAAGTTCGGCAACATCGTGGTGGGTGACTCGGTCGTACCGCAAGACGGCAGCGTGCGCAACAGTGTGATCATTGACACGAAGATCATGGGCACAGCCAACATTGACGGCGCGGTCATGGTTAACAGTCAATTGGGCAATGCAACCGTGGAAGCCGGCTCGGTGGTCTTCGGGTCCGTGGTCGAAAACTTGACCGTGGGCAAGAACGGCTACTCGCACATGTCCATTGGCACCAAGGTGGATGTACCGGCAGAGTTTGTGCACACGACCATGCCCGTGGACCCGAAAGATGCGACCAAGGGTGTCGAACAATACTTGGCCGATGCGCGGGTGGATGTGGGCAAGGGTGACTTGTACACCAAGCCTGCGTTCGGAAATGCGCAGTCGTTTGAAGCCAAGTTCAACCAGATGCGCCAGCGCGATGTGTTGCCTGAAGCCATTGAGACGTCGTTGGATGCGGTGAAGACCACAGTGGTTGCAGCCATCCAGAAAGTGGCCGCGCAATTGGCGAAGAAACAACAGGAAGGTCCGACCCAAGGGGAACTGGCCGCCCAGCAGGGCTTCAAGCCCCTCTCGTTCGGCACCAGCGGGTTGCGCTCCTTGGCCGTGAACATGACGGACTTGGAAGTGTACACCAATGCCCGCGGGTACTTGCAGTACCTGAAGAAGAACGGCGAGCTCAAAGAAGGCGATTCGTTCATGCTCGCCGGGGATTTGCGTCCCTCGACCGACCGCATCATGGAAGCGGTGGCCAAGGCCGTCGCCGATGAGAAATTGGTCTTGATCAACCTGGGCAAAGTCCCGACCCCGACCCTGGCGTATTACTCCATGCAAAAGGGTGTGGCTTCGGCCATGGTGACGGCCTCGCACAATCCGGTTCAGGAGAACGGAATCAAGTTCTACAAGAAGAACGGCGAAGTCATGAAGGAAGATGAAGCGGGCATCTTTGCCGGTGTGGCGGATGTGCGCAAGGCTGAGTTTGGCAAGACCGTGGTTGAGAGTGATTTTGAGAAAGATGGCTCGACCAAGGCAGGCAAGAAAGTGGCCATGCCGTCGGTGGTCAAAGAAGCCGAAGACATGTATGTCCAGCGCTATTTGGATGTGTTCCCGGCCGATGCCTTGAAGGGCAAGAAGGTGGTTGTGGACCAGCACTCGGCCGTGGGGCGCGATATTTTGGTGCGCATCCTCCAGGGCTTGGGCGCCGAAGTGGTGGCCTCGGGCCGCAGCGACAAGTTCATGGCCAAGGATACGGAGAACATTACGCCGGAAGTGGCGGCGGAGTTCAAGGGCCTGGCCAATCAGCATAAGCCGTTTGCGATTGTCTCCTTGGATGGAGATTCCGATCGTCCGTTTGTGGTGGATGAAAACGGCGTCTTCCACTTTGGCGATCTCTTGGGCATTGTCACGGCCAAGTTCCTCAAGGCCGATTTTGTGGTGACCAACGAAGCCATGAACCAGGCCATTGGCAAGACCATGGCCGATGCCAAGATCGGCACGCCGAAGTCGGGCGTGCGCATTGGTTCGCCGTACGCGATCAAGGCCATGCAGGAAGGCCAAGCATCCGGTGCCAAAAATGTTGTGGCGTGGGAACGCAACGGCGGCTTCTTGGTAGGCAACGATGTTCAGATCAACGGCAAGACGTTAAAGGCTTTGCCGACGCGCGACGCCGTGTTGCCGATCTTGGCCGCACTCTTGAGCGCCACGCAACAGAATACGCAGGTTTCCCAATTGTTCGAAGGCTTCCCGTTTGCGGCGTCTGGGCTCTTGGATCAGTTCCCGGCCGATGTGACCAAGGAAATCATGACCAAGATGTCACCGAGCGACAAGAATGTGATCCAGGTTGAGTTTACGGCCCAAGGCGTGAAAGTGACCTACGCCGACGGCAAGACCGCAACCTTGAAGGCCAGCGATCCGTTGGCCGCAGAAATGGAAGGCAAGCGTGCGGTGATTGCGAAGTACTTCAACGCCGAACGCGGCTTCTCGGAGATCTCGAAGATCCGCACCTTGGACGGGTTGCGCCTCTTCTTCGCCAACGGCGACTTGGCCCACGTGCGTCAGTCGGGCAATTCGCCCCAGTTGCGCATCTACGCGGAAGCGTCGAACCAGGCGCGCGCCGATCAGATTCGCCAAATGGGCCTGGCCGACCTGAACCAGGGCGGCATCCTGCGCCAAATGGAAGCGGATGTGAAGGGGACGACGGGTACAAAGGCTCCGGCAACCTCGGCCATGCAGACCGTGAAAGTGGACGGGCGTAGCATCCAAGTAACAATAGAAGCAAACCCGACGATTGCGGGGCATGATTTGGCCCAATTTATTGACGCACAGAAGAAAGTGACCTTAACACTCGAAGGCCGCACTTTGAATGGCACGTTGTTTGAAATTGAAGGCAAGAGTTTCCTGCAACTCGGTGATCGTTGGCTCATGATTGGTCCGTCCAATCTACAAACGCTGCCACTGGAAAATATTTTAAACCAGGGAATGTTGCTCGGAAATCCAATTCTACGTGGATTTATGGGTGTGAAGGGTGTTTCACCATCCATGTTGAATCAGCAACTGCCCAAAGGCATGATGTTGGTGACTGAATTGCCGGAAATTGGCGAAACACGTTACGAAAAGGCTGCTGTAAAACAGGCGATCCAGACACTGGAATCAGCTGATTTGATTAAACTCATGGATGCAGGTCAGTTGACTCCGGCCAAATATGCGGAGTATTTGGATGCCCTTATGGTCGTTTCGAGCCGCCAGGCTTTAAATTACCAAGTGTGGAAAGATGCCATGGATAAGCTCCAGATTTTCTTGAGCTTGGCGCCTTTGAATGCCGCCTCTCTGGTCACGGCTGAACAGATAACCGCTGGGCGGCAGTTGATGGTGTTCTATACGAAACTTAAGATGGGTTATCCGGAATTGTTAATGTCGTTTGTGGCCCAACCAACCGTTCAGAAACAAATCAAGACAGCGGTCGACAACATGGGTACAGTTGTCTCGGCCCAGGGACAGGTTCAAGAAGGCGATTTGGTCAATGCCAACTTCCTAGAAGTGACACAGAAATCAGAGCTTGAGGAATTGACCAAACGCGGAGTGGATGTCACACGATATAATTCAACCGCGGAAATCGGTATTGCAGGCCAGGGTAGCCGTATTTTGCGCGATTATTTCCGTCAAAATAAAATGGATACCCCGGTTTTCGAAGTGGAGTCACTGCCTGGATTTAAAGAGTACCTCAAACAACATGGTGTTTCGAATGCATCGATTGCAACTACCCAGGATGGTCGTTCCATTACAGGGCTGACCATGTTGATGGTATCGCGTTATCCGGCGGCCGTATGGATCGGTGGCATTACGACGGTGGATGCACTTGAGCGCCTACTGGGCGACAACACACAGATCCCCACCCAAGAAGTTGTGCACTATTTGAATACGGATGGAACCTTTAAGGAAGAGGCTGTGGATGTAGGTGGTCACGGTTTTCTGAATCGGGTTATTGCCAATGACGCGGCACGATTGGCGCATATGCTTAACCAAGGTGCGGTTTGGCACCATATTCAGGGTGATGATTTGGGTAATGAATTTAATTCTGGGGCAATGTCGTGGATGATTAAGACCGGTCAGACCCCGTTCTCACCACTGGTGACGCCCCAGGAGATTCGTTTTAAGGATGCATTAGGCGACATTGAACGCAGCGTTAAGGCACGGCAATTGGTTAAGATTGGCGGCCATGTAGTGCGCGAGGTCGTAGGTCAAGTCATCACCGATGAGGCGGGAAATGCGTATAACGTTGCTGAAATTGTTGCAGGCTTGGAAAAGGCACGCGATGGCGTTGAAAATTTAATTGAACAAGCTTCGGCTCGTCGAACGGATAAAGCCGGGCAACGCGACTTGATGATCTCGGCCATGAAAGCGTTCTACGAAACGATTTATCAGCCGGTTCAGAAATTGAGTGTTGAGATTGATGGGAAAAAGCAAACCTTGGTGCAAATCACCCAGAAATCGGGTGGGCACTTGCTGGAAGTGGCTGGCGGGGCTCGATTTGTCGAGCAGAGCAACTACACCGAGCAAGTGGAAGTTACCGATAGCAAGGGAGTTAAGAGTACGTTCCCACGTTCGGTATTTTTAGCCATCATGCAGCGGGACTTCAATACCAACAACTACAGCATTGACCCGTTGGCAGTTGCCGCAAACCGAGATGCTAAAATCAAGGCAATTTACCATGAGTTCTTGGCCTATGCACAATCCCATAAGGGTCAGGAAAGATTCATTAATGCTGAACGCGCTAAGGCGGAAAAAGCCGCGGCAGCTAGGATCGCTGAAATTGGTCAGGCTGAATGGTCCTACCGTGGACAAGCGGTGGAACGTCTCATGCTTGCGGTGTTCCCAATACCTTGTGAGTACAAGAAGGACTCCCAAGGGCGGCCGTTCGTAAAGATGAATATGATGACTCAGGATGTTGCTTCGTATGAAGCCATGCTTGCATTAAGTTCAGTTACAGCCGAGAGTTTTACCTTGAAGAGTTTGAATAAGGTGTTTGAACAAGCCGGGAAGGAGTCCACGCCGGTTGACAAGGCCAATGCGAAAAATGATGTACTAAAGGAATTGGGCCTTAATTTAGCGGCTGTTCCAGCATTGGCAAATGTACCTCGGTTCAAGCCGATTATGGTTGACTTGATGGACTTCACTCAGGCGAAAGATGACTTTACCCAAGTGAACAGTCGTCTGAAGACGGTTGTTGGGAAATATTTTAATGTCGAGCGGGGTGATTTGGAGCGCCAGGCTTTGACAGGTATTTGGTGGGCCCGTAACGCGGCACGGCTCGGACTGATCGGGAACAAGGCTGCGGTCGTGTTTGAGGGTATTGCAGAAGAAATTTCGAAATATGGTAAGAATGTTCCCAGTGGTTCGAATCAAATCGCGGAACAGCGGTATGTGCAGAAAATAGAGTTGCTTCATGCGGTACGTGAATTGGTTTTTGCTGAAAATTTCGCAGTCTTGCGGACATGGAGCAATTTAATCAACAACTCCAAAGATGTTTTGCCGGGGACTATGTTGAACTTATTGACCGAAGCCAAGACCCAAGTTGCGGAACGTGAAAAAACAACTACTGAGACTCTGCGGGATAAACAAAGCGGCCAGATTACAGCCGAGTTCGCGGGCATGATCGGCGGCATCGGCTTGATTATCTTTGGTGTGGTGGCCATGGTGGCTGCTGGCCCGATTTCGTTGGTGGCCGGTGCGATCATCACGATATTGGGTGCCAGTCTGACCTTGACCTCGATTTTGATGGCTACGTCCAATGCCAAGAATGCCCCGCTGAACAAACAAGCGGACGCGTTTGCGCAGAAAGTGGTCGCCAATTTGGCCGAACAAGGCATTACGGTTCCGGAAGAAGTGTCGTTTGAAATCCGGCGCAACTTGCCGACCGTAGGCCGGACCATGGAGACCTTGACCCGTTACGACGCCAGTCGTGAAGTGGTTCAGATCAATCCCAAGTTGTTGCAGGCCGGGAACGAAGCGGTTTTGGCGGGTGCCTTGGCCCAGCAGTTGGCCAAGGAGTTTGGTGGCAAGACCGATCGCGTGGAACTGTACTCCATCGGCCGTGCGGCCGTGGAGCGGTTGGGCCTCTCCGTGGAAGAGTACGCCAAGAGCCAGCGCGTGCGTGTAGGTATTGTCAGCGCCCACTCACGCCAAGGCGGTTTGGGTGAATACGTGAACCACATTCTCAATGGCTACGGTCCGCTGATCAAGGACGGCGTCATTGACGTGGAAGTGTTCGCACATGATACGGACATCATGGACAAGACTCGGGCCCAGGAAATGCTGGCCAAGGGTCAGATTGTTTCCATTGTTGGCCCGTCCAAGTCGGACAAGGAAGTTATAGTCCAGCTCAAGCAGGAGAGTGAACGTGAAGTGAAAGTGGCGGTTCAGGGCGCCGAACCGGTGAAGATCAAAGTGGCCTTCCACCGGGTCACGCGTTTCAACGACTCCACCAGCATTGCACGTTTGGCCAAGGCTGTGGCCGAGAAGAACATGGATGTTGTTAACTTCCAGTGGCTGCTTACGTCCGCAGCCGACAGCCCGAAAGGCTTGCTCGGCGCCTTTGCACCGGCAGTCTTGCAGAAGATGATGGGCATTCCGACCACCGTGACCATGCACCACACGGTTCACACCATGGATTTGGAAGCCGGTCAGAAAGTCTCCGGCCTGGTTTCCAAGATCAAGGTGGTGGCCGGTTCGGAACTGATTGAACGCAGTCTGCAAATGGTGGACCAGGTGTACATGTTGCTCAACCGCTACATTGACGCTTACCGCGACATTTACGGTGTCAACGGGGTGCGCATGCACCACGGATATTTCCAGTCCAAGCCGATTAAGATGGAGCGCTACGGCGACCAGACCTTGGAAGGCCAGAAGACGGTCTTTATTGGTTCCGTGGGCAAGTGGGGCGATTATAAACTGGTGGAAGATCAGGTTGCCGGGTTGCAGGAAATGTTCCGCGCGAACCCGAAATTGAAGGGCAAGGCGCTGGGACTCTTGGGCGGCGGAGACAATCCGAATGCCTTGGGTTACACGGCCCGCACCGAGGAATACTATCGTGCGCATCCTGAAGAGGGTGTGTTGGTCGTGACCGGCAAGGAAGTCGTGGACGCCATTGCCCGCGGCGAACTTAAGGGCGGCGATACCGAAAGCTATCGCGCGTGGATTGCCGAACGCGCCAAGCAGGCGGGTGTGGACATTGTCTATCGCGCCGGATTCATTGAAAACGATGAATTTGGACCGATTAACGATGCCTACGATATGGCGCTTCTGCTGTATCGCTCCACTACCGGTACGTCGGGTCCGGCGCATGAAGCGGCCGGTATTGGAGGCACCCCGATTGTGGCCTCGCTCCAGGAACAACGCTACGACGACATGCGTGATCTGGCGGAAGAAGGTATTGTGGTCAACGGTGTTCCGACTGTGGAAACCCGCGGAGCCAATGGTGAAAAAGTCTTGGTGCCCAATGCCAAGGCGTGTGCCAGCTTGATGGCCAAACTGGTCAGTGATCCGAAGGAACGTCTGGCGCAGGCCAAGAAAAATTACGAAGCCGGCAAGGGTTTGGTTCCGACCGAAATCGGAAAGCAATACTTCAACGATTTCCGCCGCCTGTTGGGCCTGGATCAAAAAGGCCAAGTGGTGGGCAAGCTCAACGTAGGCGCGGAAGTAAAGGCCATTCCCCAGGGAGCGTCGTTCTGGAGACAGTTTGTCACGAAGTTGGGTCTCCCGATCGGCATCCGCATTTTCCGTGCGGTTATGTCCGGAGCCGGGTATGCTGTCGGACGTCTGAAGCAGATTGAGTTTACCCACGGAAAAATCACAACCGAAGGGCAAGTGACCGCCGAGGTGGTGGCGCGTCAGAGCCTGCGTGCGGCCCGCAAGATTTCCGCGATCATTGCCGTGACGGCCATTACCGGAACCTTGTTGGCGGTCGGGTTCCTCTCGCAAAGCCGTGATGTGCAGGTGACGATCGGCAACACGATCACCGGGTTGTGGCAGTCCATTGAACCGTATGCCATTTCAGCATTGGTAGGAGCAGGCTTGAACGGTGTGGCGGATGCGGCCGGACAGAAGATGGCGAAGGGCAAAGTCGAGAACTGGAAGCAGACCATGTGGACCACGATCATCGGGGCCACGTTCGGCTTGCAGATTCAAGGTTTGTACGCGTTCATTGATTGGGCCGTGCCATCGGCTGGATGGAGTGCCTCGGGACTGATGCAGGCATTGGGCCTGGCCGATAAGCTGGCGGGATTTGACTGGGCCATTAAGCTTACGCGTACGGCCCTGTCGTTGGGCACCGCCGTCATGATGCTCGAGTATTGGGTGATTGTTAAGATCTTCAATAACGGGAACATCCAAGGACACAAGGTACATGCGGACAAGGCCAAACTGGTGGATTTCTTCATCCTGAAGACGCCGGTGGCTGTTTTGTTCAACTACATCTTGCAAAACGTGATCCCGATGAGTTTGGCTGTGTTTGGTGCGGCGCTGCCCATTCGGACGATTTTGCATACAGTTTACGACGCTGCCTTTAATACGGTGCAAGCCTGGGCATTCAATACGGCTCATCCCTTGCGCTATTATGCGAAAAATTTCTTGCTCCGCCTTGTTGGTCGGGCCCCGCGTGTGGCCAAGGGAACCGAGTCTGAGTTTGGAAAGGCCTCTTTTCTGGATGTGAAGGAACAGCCTGCGGTATGGAACTCACTCATGTGGAACGTTCGCAAAATGCAAGCTCCCGAGGAATTGGGCGCCTTGTTAACGACCTTCGAAACCGCACGGCTTAACAATGAGTTTGCTACCGAAGCGCAGGCCATGGCGGTCTTGACGAGCATCATCACGGCGGCGATGCAGAATTCGCAGATTAAAGCTGCGGTGGATGGTCAGTTGCGTCAGGTTAAGATTGATGTCAACAGCAACGTGTTGGATGCGGTGCAGTTTATTGCGCAATCAACCTTGCAAACCGGCAAGTCGGACGCTGTACGGACAGCGCCCATGGAGATTCAGATGCATGTGGTCTCCATCTTGGCGGAACCGGCTTTGGTCTTGCAAGCCTACAACCCGTCCTTGGTTACGGAAGAGGCCGAGAAGACGCGTCAGGCTTCCATTACCGAATTCTACCAAAAGTTGGAACAATTGAGTGCCGAAGGCAAGCAAGCCGAGGCCGTGGAGTTCATGAAGGATGCGCCCGAGCAATTAGGCTTGTACGATGTGAGAAATCGTTCGATCTTGAACACGCAGATGATGATCAGCAATCTCTTGTACGAAGTCGCACAGGGGGAATTAGGCTCTGAGGCCATGACCAATGTGGCCAAGGACAAGTCCGATGCCGTTGCGTATCTCTTTAAGTCCGCCAGCAAGAATGTGGATTCCATGATGAAGGTGGCGGCCTTAACGGAACCCACCACAGTGGTCATGACTTTTGCTGTGTACGGCGAGACCGTGCGCTTGTTCAACGAAGACTTTATCAAGATGAAGATGGATCAGATGCAGCGCTTGCAAGAACTCAATCCGAACTTGAAAGTGGAGTTTGTCATAAGCGACGACGAGTACGCCACCGCACGTCCGAAGAAAGACGTCGGCATTATGATGCACTCCGGTGAGGCCTTGAAACTCTATCTTCAGGGATTGCTGGGCAACGGTGTGGAAACCAAAGATCGGTTCGATTCCTGGAATGCCCAAGTGAACGACCGCATGAACTTCAAGGTTGTTCGTGTCGAAGAGGCTATTCAGAAGGAAAAAGCCACACCGGGCACGGTTCCGGTGATGGCGCAATATGTCAACGAAACCCGTACGCGCAAGGGTGGCTCCATCCAGTACCTCTTATGGATGGGTGAGCAAATGTCCGACACCATTCCGGGTAAGACCATGGTGGCGTACACGGATGCGGATATTTCCACCGATTTGATGCAAACCGGGTTGTTGATCGCGGCGGTGAATGCGAATGCGCAGGTGGCTTCAGTCGGTTCCACCGAACGGCCGGAATCGGTCTTGATGGCCAAGTCTTTGGGCCGGAAAATCAAATCGTTGGTGTACAACGTGACCGTGAACTTGATTTTGTTCAATTCGCCCTTTAACCGTATTACCGATACCCAACGCGGTTTCAAGATGTTTACACCTGAGGTTTTGAAAGCCATGCACGCCAACTTCACGCAGTATCCTCAGGAAATGGCCATTGATACCGCCTTGCTGGCTCAGATTCGTATGTTGCGTCAGAGCATTGCGGAAGTTCCGATTGCTTGGATGGCCTCGGAAGCCGAGTCGACCGTTCGTCCCCAGGACAACAGCGACATGCTCTACCGTGTGCTCCAACAGCGCCGTGACTACGTAATGCCGCACCAGACGTTCTGGCAGCGCGTGGGCGCGATCATTCCTGTGCTTCTGGGTGGAACCATGTTGAAGTTGCTTACGGTCATGATCAATGCCGACCGTGAGATGGAAGCCACGGGCAAGAGTGGCGCCGTGGCCAAGAACTTGGCGCGCATCAAGTACATCATGCTTCCGGGCAGTTATAAGATACCGGTGGGCAAGATCGTTTTCCAGAACTTGTTCGGATACAAACCCGGCGCGGCCAAGCTGGTCTACAACGCCAAGACGGATGCTAAGATCGAACAAGACAAAAAGACCCCGCATGCGTTCACCGCATCGTTGGGATATGTTTCCTCGGCCATCACGGCCGGATTTGCGATCGCACAAGCTGGGGCGTTGTTTGCCCTTGGGTTTGCGGCCCCGACGTTGCTTGCTTTGCCGTTGATGGCCCTGGGTGTGTTCTTCGGTGGGTACCTGGCCATCGGTGCGGTTGGTTTCTTCCGTACGGGTCGGGCGGTTCAGAATGTCATGTACGAAAGCTTGCTTAAGTCCGAGTGGAGCAAGCAGCCGACCACGCATAAGAATTTTGACGCCTTCAAGAAAGACGCAGAGGCGTTTACGGCCTGGCAGGCTCAGTTGTCCACGACCCTGGTGCGTGGTTTGCGTCAGCAAGCCGCTGCGCAGGCCATTGCCTGGTCGAACGGCATTATTGAAAATGAAGATGCGTTCCGTACCTTGCAGAGTCAGTATCCGCAAGAGGCGGCCCGCATACGCTACCATGAACAATTCAACAATGATTTCATCGGCATGTTGGTGCTCTTGCCGGGTGTGAAACAAATGTTGGAAAATCACATGGTGCGCCGGTTTGCCCAGCAGGCACAGCCTTTGGCCGTGACGCCTCAGGTGCAGCCGTATGTCTGGGGGCAAGAAGCCGACCGTTCATTCATCATACGTTTCTTGGACCGTACCTTGAGCCAGGGCCAGCAAAACTTGAAATTCGCCGAGCTCTGGTTCGGCGCGCACAAGAAGAATCCGGGCATAGTCCGCATGGGTGCTCTGCCCATGGATCTGGATGCGTTTGCGCAACGCACCGGTGAGCAATTGTTGGGTGCAGGACGCAAGGAGATCGGGCAGCTCTTCAAGGTGTTGGATGCGGCCGAGCCGCTCTCGGTCCAGATGCATGAGCGCTTCAAGCCGGATTCCAAGAACGAAAGCTGGATGGCCGTCATTGACCGTGCCCGTTTGCAAGCCGAGGGCAAAGATCAAATGATCGCCGAAGTGTTCTTGGGCTTCCGTCCGGTTGAACAAATGGACGATCGGATCTTGGGTGCGTTTAAGCAAGAAATGGCAGCCTTGACGACAGAGGAAGCCCGTCAGGCGCTCTTCCAGAAACGGTACGCCGAGGCTTTGGAACGCGGACGTACGGATAAAGAAGGCGCTGAGATCAAGGCCTTTAGCAACCGTTTGGAATTGAAGTGGGAGAACGGTGCCGTCGAGCTGTACTTCAACGGTGTGAAGCAGACCGCGGACATGAAGAAGAAACTGGGCTTGGACAACGACATGTTGGTCATGAACGTGCCCGGCGCCACCATTCATGCGCTCTCCTACGGTGTGATCTATGAGTTGCAGGAAACCGCGGACAAGACCTTGCGCTTGTACGACCAGGGCCGCAACGATCCAAATCGTCCGTTGCATGTCGAAGAAGCGGTAAAGAAGCTCGACTTCACGCCGCATGGCATGTCGGATTACCTGGTGGAACCCGTGGCGTTGGATGCCCACACCACCAACCTGATCCGTACACCGTTGTACTCCATGGACGAAGTGAAGCTCTCCAATGTGACGGCCGGAGAGACCGCGGTGGCGCCGGTGAAAGTGGACGGCAGCTACCAGATGATTGTGGTGACCGGTGGTTCGGGTCAGATCACCTACCGGGTTCAGGGCGAGACCTCGGATCGTTCCATTCAGGTGAAGCGCGGCGATATGTTCATTGTTCCGGCCGCGTTGAAGAATTTCAACTTGGAGACGCAAGGTCAGATGTCGGTGATCAAGGCCTACGAAGCCTCCAAGGCGCAAATGCAGGAAACCCAAGCCTTGCGTGGTGAGAAGTTCTGGGAGAAGGAAGGCTTCTTTGTGGCGCCTGCGGCACAAGCGGCGCCAACTCAGAACTTGGCCGTTCAGAATGAATTGAACCGCCTGCGCGACGTGTTGCCGGAAGGTGTGAACGAGCCGGTGAAGGGTCTGCGCTTCCTGCCCCTGCGCCTGTTGCAGAGCGGGATTCAGGCTGTGTTGTTTGCCAACGACAGCCAGACTTCGGCCAACATGCAGGGTGTGGTCAAAGGTTTGGCTGCGGTGGTGCTCGTGGGTGTGAGCTTGTTGGTCGGTGCGGTAACGGCGTTGGCGACCACGGGTACGAGCGTGAAGGTGGCGGATGACAATGTCCGCTTGGAAGCCATGAAGAAACTGTTGGTGGTGCCGGATGCCGATGCCGCGAAGGAATACGGCGTGAAGGGTCTGCGCTTCCGTGGCTTGTCGGAACAAGGTGGTTTGATCCAGCGCCTGTTCAAGGGTGCTTTGCTGGGGACGTATACCGAAGGCGACAAGACCTCGAACGATCAAGGGGTTTGGGCCACAGTGTATGTGCCGGATGTCTTGTTGGAGGCGGTCAGCCAGCCCATGCCGGTCGCCGATGGCACGTTCAAAGCGACCATCGCCCGCGCAAACTATCAAGTGAAGGCCTTCTTGTTCGGCGTGATCGCCGGACAGCAGGCGAATAAATACTACGCAGGATTGCGTGACGATGTATCGTACACATCGGAAAAAGAAGTGGACGGCACGGTGGTGGATACCTTGCAAGGCGGCCAGACCACGGATCAATGGCTGGCTGGGAAACACGAGAAGGTGGGTATTGACAGTGCGGCCATCGTAGCGTTGGCCCAGGAATACATAAGCGAAGCCCAAGCGGCCCGCAAGCAGACGGTCGACAGCAGCAAGGCGACAGTACGTAAGGCCTTGGCCCAAGAATTGGCCAAGGGTGCGGAACCGAGTTTGGCCGCGCTCCTGCGCATGGTTGAGAGCCTGCAGGGTCAGGCCGGAACACAGGCCGCGATTGTTCAGGCCTTGGCCAAGGAAAGCGCTTCCTTGGATCAGGCCAAGCGTGATGTGGTCGTGCAGAAACTGATGCAGAGTTTGATTGCGGAAGAGAAGCCCTCGGTCAATCCGTTGCGCAGTGTGGAGACCCAAGCCTTGCAAGCGGGTCAGACCACCTACGTCATGGGTATGCCGGAAACCTATCAGGCACTCTTGGCCCAGGTCACGGCTCAGAAAGCAGCCTTGGCCAATCAAGCGGGCATGAAGGGCTTGGTGGATCGTTTGACCACGTTGGAAGCTGCGTTGCAACTCTTGGCGCAGACTCCGGCCGGGCAGATGTTGGCCATGGACGCAACCTTGGGTGCGGCGCTGTTGGGTGAGACCGCACGTCAGAACCGCACCTTGGGCAGCCAATTGCTGACCTTGGGTGAGGATTTGACGCGAGTCAACCATGCGGTGGCCACGGGGAATGTCAGCACCGTGACGGTGGATGGCATTGATCTGGCTCAGACTCAGGTGTTTGAAGTCAACGCACCGGTGGGCAAGGCGGTAAGTGTGGCGACGGTCATGGAAGCCAAACTACCAAAAGATATGCAGGCCAAAGTGTACACGGGTGAGCGTGAGGCTGTGGTGGCGGCACCCAAATCCGGTGTGTTGGGCAGCATGACACGTGGTTTGGTCAATACCTTGAACACGAACCAAGCCCATCGTTGGGCCATGGCCGCAGATCCCATGGGTTACTTGCAGAGTGTGGCGGGATCATTAAACAACTCAACCCTGCAAAGCTTGTTGCAACAAGAAGGCAGTCCGGTGGCGCAAGCGTTCTTGCGGTATGCGCAGAAGCCGAGCAGCCGTATTCGTGAACAAGCGTTTGTGAAATCCATGCTGCGTGCGTTGAAGGTGGAAGCCAAGCAAGTCGAGGCGCTGGAGAAAGCGGGCCAGGCTGCCGAAGCCATGCAGGCGCAGGCTCAGTTTGAGAAGTCGATGGTGACCTTCAGTGAATTGGCGGGCAGCTTGAAGGTCTTGAATGCGCAAGTGTTGGGAAGCTGGGAAACCGTGCAGGCCAAGGCCGGGAAGACGATCTTTGTGCCCAATGCCTTGCTGGTCACCGGTGGGAAGGGCGCCTTCGGTGCGTATGTGGACATGTTGAGCAAGTTGGCGACGAAGGTGGATACGGAGCAGTTGGAGAAGCACCGTCGTCGTATGTTCCGCAGCGCTTCGCAAGCCGCGTAATTTGGCGGTACAGATTGGGAAGGACGCGGACGCTCCACCGCAGAGGGTGGAGCTCGTGATCGGAGCATTCAGTGAATGCTCCTCAAACGCCGCGTGCCTTCCCAATCTGTACCGTTTTTTTTGTAGGGGCGAATTGCATTCGCCCGTTTGGAACCGACAAAAAATAAGGCAGGATGCATTGCGGACGGCCGGTCGCAGAGGACCGGCCTGGTGATCGGCCCACTCGGCGAGTGGGCCTCAAACCCCGCCCTGCTTCCTGCCTTGTTTTTTTCTTGCCGCCGGATGTATCTGTTGAAGCAAAAAGGGTTAAACTGGATTTGTAACTTTAATGAATGTTTTGAACATGGTAAGATAACCGAGTTTGAAAATATTTATGGTGTTTTAGGAGGCGAACGTATGTTGAAATTTGGCACCAGTGGATTGCGCGGATTGGTTACGGAGATGACGGATCAGGAATGTTACATTAATGCGCGGGGATATTTGGCGGCGCTGCAAAAGAGCGGAGAAATTAAGCCGGGGGATAAAATAAGTGTGGCCGGTGATTTGCGCTCCAGCACCGAGCGGATCATCCAGGCCGTGGCGCGCGCCATTGCCGATGCCGGCTGCCAATTGGACTATTGCGGGAAAGTGCCGTCGCCTGCGTTGGCCTTTCAAGGCTTTCGGAACCACCGGGCCAGTGTCATGGTCACAGGCAGTCATATTCCGGATGACCGCAACGGGATTAAATTTAACAAGCCTGACGGTGAGGTTTTGAAGAGCGATGAAACTGGGATTTTGGCGGCCGTAGCTGAGATCCGTGCCCGTGAAGAAAAGAAAACCACGGACAGTCTCTTTGATGCCCAAGGGATGTTCAAACCCGGAGCCCAACCGGTGTTGCCGGCAGTTAATCCAGAAGCCGAGGAACAGTATGTCCGTCGCTATCTCGATGTGTTTCCCTCTGACTTTTTAAAAGGCAAAAAAATTGTGTTCGAACAGCACTCGGCCGTGGGCCGGGATATCTTGGCGAAAATTTTTAAAGCGTTAGGGGCAGAACTGGTTTTGGAAGGGCGCACGGATTATTTTGTTCCGAAAGATACGGAAAATGTCACACCGGAAGTGCGTGAGGCGTTTCGTCAATGGGCGGAAAAGCATACTCCGTTTGCCATTGTATCCACGGACGGGGACAGCGATCGTCCCTTTGTGGTGGATGAGCACGGCGTGTTTAACCGCGGGGATGAATTGGGTGCGGTGGTGGCGCATTATTTGGGTGCGCAGGCGGCCGTGATTCCCATCAGTGCCAACGATGCGGTGGGGTCGTTCTTGGCTGCACAGAAAATGCCGTTTGTGCAGACTCGGATTGGTTCACCGTACGTGATTGCGGCCATGAACCAAGCTGTGGCTGAAGGCAAAAAGCCGGTGGTGGGTTGGGAGTCCAATGGCGGATTTTTAACAGCCACGGAATTTACTTTGTTCGGGAAGACCATGCAAGCGGTTCCGACCCGCGATGCCTTGCTGCCCATTCTGTGTGCGTTGGGTGCGGGCATTCAAAAAGGGAGTATGAGCGCAGCATTTGCCCAGCTGCCGAAGCGATTCACCCAAGCTGGGTTGCTGGATAATTTCCCGGTGGCGGTCAGTGAGCGGATCATCGCAGGCTTGCGTCCCAAGGACGCGCACGTATTGGAAGTGGAGTTCAAGGCGCAAGGGGCCTTGTGTACTTTGGCCGATGGTAAGACGCGGGAATGTCCGCATACCCCCGTCGCTCAGTCTGTGGCTGAGTTTTGGAAAGCCCCTGGGAACATGTGGTCTGTGAAAGCGCTTTTGGAGAGCGCGTATTTTACTCCGGCTGCCGGATTTGGCTCAGTTACCAAAGTGAATGTCGTCGATGGCATCCGGATTTACTTTTCCAACAGCGATGTCGCGCATATTCGTCCCTCGGGCAATGCACCTCAGCTTCGGATTTATTCCAATGCTTCCACTCAGGAACGGGCAGATGCGATTGTGGCACAAGGGTTGGATGATAAGGGTATTTTACGGACAATGGAGCAGGATATAGCCGCTTCAAATTGAAACGGTGTGCTTATTAACTATTAAAAATAATGATTTTATGTTGTTGGTGAATTGAAAAGAACAAAAAGCATGGTATAATTGGTACATTCAAGTGCCGAACCATGCTTTTATTCTTTTTTGGGGGTAGCGGATGCGTTGGTGGGTTAAGCAGACATCATTGCCGGCAGATACCTGTCTGCGGTTCTATGCTTTTTGGCAACAACCTCAATCGCGTCTGATGTTTAAAACCATCTCACTCCTGGTCACGGTGACGTTTGTGTTGCCGTATCTGACCTG
>CAZSAP010000027.1:0-33607 GCA_964604705.1 uncultured bacterium | reverse complement strand
CCCCACCACTTTCCCACCCGTGGCCCCGTTTTTCAGAGCCACGTCGTAGGCTTCGTCAATGAACGCATCCGAAACCTTGGTGGAGAGCCCCTTCTTGGTCAGCCAATGCTCGTGCATGATCTCGCCAAAATCGTCGATCTTGCCTTGTTCCAAAATGGTGCGCGTATGCTCGCCCATGGACTTGATCTTATGCAAGCGCTCCAGCACGGCACTGTCTCCAGCCTGGCTTTTTTGGTTCTGCTCCTCGAGCACGGAGCCGGCCTTACGCTCCCGGTTTAAATAAAAAAGAAACAGGTTGTTCTGGAGTTCCATGACATCCTCATCTTTGATGCGCACGGGCTCCACGACCACCTTGCCGTCGGGCTGAAAGTAGTAGGCGTTGAACCCACCGAAGGCCGCAACGTATTGATCCTGTTTGCCAATGGGCTCACCCAGGCGCTCAATCTCAATATGGCAGGCCGCTTCGGCCAACGC
This sequence comes from uncultured bacterium, assembly GCA_964604705.1. Lineage (GTDB taxonomy): Bacteria > Oederibacteriota > JAAXVQ01 > JAAXVQ01 > JAAXVQ01 > JAAXVQ01. The sequence continues at coordinate 33,133 of CAZSAP010000027.1, read as the reverse complement.
CTCGGCCGAGACACGCTGCTTGCGGTATTCAAAGAGGGCATTGAGCAGCGATACCGTAAAGGTTGAAGACGTACCCAGCCCGCAATTGGCCGGCACATCCGCCACGGAGACGAGCTCAATTTGTTTTTCAATCTGTGTGTACTTTAACGCTTCGCGGAAGATCCGGTGCTCAATGGCCTCCACCGAATCCACGATCTCCGTTTGTGAGTACGAAAGGCGGATGCTCTCGGCAAAGCGCTTCTCGGCCATGATGTACACATACTTGTTGATGGCTGCGGCAATGAGGAACCCACCGTGTTTTTGGTAATACGAAGGCAGGTCGGTTCCACCCCCACCCATGGACAAGCGAACCGGCGAACGGGAAATAATCATGCGGAGGTTCTCCCCCAGGCAAATTTTCCAGCTTGGGCATCTTGGGCAATGGATTGCACCGAGGCCAACATGGCCTCTTGCGAGGTATACTGGTGCGCCCAGCCCAGTGCGCGGATCTTTTCGGAATTCAAGCGCACCTTGGGCACATCCCCTTTCCAGCCTCGATCCCCGCCGGAGTAACGGTACGCCACGCCCTGGAGCTGCATCACCTTGGCCACCAAATCGGCGATCTCGGTCACGGTCACCGCGTCCAAGGTGGCAACATTGAAATAATCAAATCCCTTGCGGGGCAACTTCTCCACCAGGCGCAAGGCGCGAATGACATCGTCAACATGTATGTACGACTTGCTCTGGGTTCCGTCGCCGAAAATATCCAGCACCTTGGGGTCGGCCGTCAACTTGCGCACAAAATCGTACCCCACGCCGTGTGTCTGGTGCGGACCAACCACGTTGGCAAAGCGAAACGCACTGACCTTAAAATCAAACATGTACGAGTAGGAACAAAGCAGCGCCTCGCAGGCCAGCTTGCTCGCGCCGTAGGTGGAAATCGGGAGCAAGGGGGCATGGTCTTCGCGCACATCCAGCAACCCTGTGTCTCCGTAAATCCCGCTGCCCGAGGCATACAGCACCTGGGCGACTTTGTTGATGCGCACGGCCTCGGCCACATTGTTGGTCAAAAAGGTGCCTTCCCAAAAATCCACATCGGGCTGGGTTACGGCTTTGGCAATGTCCGGGTTCGACGCAAAGTGGTACACCACCGATGCGCCACGCAGGGCCTCGGTCAGACGTGCGGCATCCTTAATATCGGCCTCCACAATGCTCAGGCGCGGATCGTCCAACACCTCTTCCAAATGCCAGCGTTGCCCGGATGAAAAATTATCAAAGATAACAATCCGAGCCTGGCTCTCTTCCCGCAACAAGGTCTTTACCAGGTGACTGCCGATAAAGCCGGCACCGCCCACCACCGCATAGTGCGTCATGTTCGACCCTTTCCAAAAAAACTCCCCCCGTCCCCCTCTTTGGTAAAGAGGGGGAGTGAGGGGGCGTTAGATACTGTACTTCGCCTTGTGAAAAAATGCCTGTATGGTTTCAATGACCCGCGCGGCCTCGGCGTCGGTAACTTCCGGAGTGATGGGCAGACACAGCACTTCACGCGCCGCCCGTTTGGATACCGGGAAGGCGCCCTTGGCGGACGGCAACTTCTTCAAGAGCGGTTGGGCATGCAGCGGCATGGGATAATGAATGGCGGTCTCAATGCCATGAACCTGGAGATAATTTTTCAACGCATCGCGGTGCGGTGTCATGATCGCATACTGGTGGAACACATGCGTCGCATCTTTGCGCACCACGGGGGTAAAGACCCCGGTGGCCGCCAACCCGCGGGCATAGCGGTCGGCCAATTGCTGCCGGCGTTTGTTCCAACGATTCAGATACGGCAGCTTCACGCGCAAAGCTGCGGCTTGAATCTCCGCCAGGCGCGAGTTGTACCCCAATTCCAAATGGATGTATTTCTGATCGCTGCCGTGATTGCGCAGACGCTTGACCTGGGCTGCAACCTCGTCCCGGTTGGTCAGCAACATGCCCGCGTCGCCGATGGCGCCTAAATTCTTCGTGGGGAAAAAGGAGATCGCACCTGCGTCCCCCAGAGAGCCGGTCTGCTTGCCGCACCAGGTGGCTCCCAGGGACTGACAGGCGTCTTCCACCACACCCAACTTATGCTTCTTGGCCAAGGCCATGAGCGCGGTCATGTCCGCCGGTTGACCGTACAAGTGCACGGGAATCATGGCCTTGGTCTTGCGCGTAATCGCGTGTGCGGCCAACTTGGGATTCATGGTCCATGTGCCGGGCTCCACATCCACCAGCACCGGCGTGGCTCCCACCAACAGCACCGAGGTGGCCGTGGCAATAAACGTAAAGTCCGGTACCAATACTTCGTCCCCCGGGCCCACATGCAGTGCGCGCAGGGCCAGGACCAAGGCATCGGTTCCGGAGTTTAAACCAATCCCGTATTTCGCCCCGCACCCGGCGGCCACTTCTTTTTCCAGGGCATGCACTTCAGGTCCCAGGATAAAATGCGCACCGTCAACCACCCGGCCTAGGGCGGCCATGAGCGACTTGCGCAAAGGGCGCTGCTGCTTGGGCAGGTCTAAGAATTTAACCTTGGGATTTTTAAGGGAGGTACGTTGAGTTGCCATGATTGCCTCTTTTCTTTTGCGAGCTCCGGCCTGGATGCAGAAGCGCTTCAAGCCTTGGTTTTCTTTCCCCATACAATAATATTTTGCGGGAACCCGAACAAATAGAAATTTTTCACCTGCACCGTGCAGTGGGTGGGAAACAACGCCCGAGTCTCGCGACTGCTTAGCAAGTTCAAATTGTTAATGTCCGCCCAGAATTCACGTTTTAAAACCCGCAGGGCGGCCTGATGCCAGCGCTGAGGCAACCAGTGCAAGACCGGGAGCACCGTATGCGCATCCACTGGGAACCAACGGTTGGGCGTGGTAATAAAAAACACCTTCGCCACCCGCACGCATTCGCTTACAAACGCACGTTGTGCATCACGATCGCCCACATGCTCCAGCACAGCCGAACAAAACAGGACATCAAATTCATTGTCCTTAAACGGCAAGGGACCGGGAGCGATCCGTCGGGTCTTTAGTCCCGGAAACACCTGCTGCAACGGCGAAAGATCCTCGATGCTCACAGCCGTGATTTGCGAGCGGTGCGGATAATAAAACTCAAAATAGTTGGTGTCCGGCGCCTGCCCCGGAGCCAAGTGCTTGTCGGCTTCGGACATGTAGGGTGTCGGACCCAAGTCCATAACCTGCATTTCCGCAGTCGGTTGAACGCTTTCTACAAAGTAATCAAAAATCCGGCGCCGCATTTTCTTTCCCAGCGCCGAGCCCACGCCTAAGAACGGACGCTGCGTGGAAAAATAATCGATAAACTCACCGCGTTCCTTGGCCTGCGGGGAGGTGGCTGCATCCTTGATGGTTCGTGTCATGCTTTTCGCTCCGTTGGGACTACCAATGATCCACCATCAGCATTTCAATCACCATGGCATTAAGATACGAGCCTGCGAGCACCGCATAAAACATTCCCCGCCATCCTTGTCCCATCTCCTCGACCACCACGGGAGTGTCCGAGGCACGTTGCATGTAACGGAAAAAACCTTTGCCTTTCCATAGCGCCAACGCCGCCGTACCTACAATTAAAACATTGAACAACATAAACTCGCGCTCGGTTTCTTGACGCCCGGCACCCAAAACAAACGGCACCATCAAGGTCACCAAGCCGGCCCAGGGCAAAACATCGTTGCGCCAGTCTCCGCGAAAGATCTCACGCCAGCGAACCAAGTACAAGGCCGTGACCACCGCACCGATGTGAATAAAATATTCAAACCAGCACATCCACCCCCCCACAAACCAAGGGTGTTGGGCCACGCCTTGACGGGTCGCACTGATCGTGTGCTCCATCATGGCCAGATAATCAAATTTGCCTTGCGTGCTCCAAAGGATGAGCGCGTACGGCAATCCGATTCCCAGGAAAAACAATCCGCATTTGATGGCCGCGGCTTTTGTCCATGCCAGAAACCCTTCGGACCATTTGCCTTGATCCCTTAGTCCCATGAGCGCCAATAAAAACATAGCGGGAATGATCAGCGGGGTTGAATAATTGGTGGCCGCCACAGCGGCCACGATCAGCCCGGCGAGAAACATCCAACCCGATTTTTTACGGCGACTTCCCATCACCACAAACGCAAATCCCCAGGCCACCAGAGTCGCGGTCAAGGCATCCAGCGTAACATGATTTAGAATGAGCGTGCTGGGCATAACCAAGTACAACCCGGCCATATAGTACCCCATCTCGCGATTGTACAATTCGCGCCCCAACAAATACATAGGAAACACACCGGTCCAAGCCAACGCGCCCAGCAAAATGCCGATGAGCATGATGTTGTCGCCCGTGATTTGAATTAGAAACCAATTAAGGATGATGGCAAACGGTGGATGGGTTCCGGGAAAGGAAACATACTGGTACATTTCCTTGGACGCATACGTGCCCACCATGGCCCACAGCTCGGAAAGCGACTTAAACGATTTCGCCACACCGTAAAAATGATAGTGTACGGACTTTACCTGCATGACCAGCGACCATATGCCAGCATCCGCCAAGGTCACCAAGACCACTCCGCCGATATTTCCCAAAACGTAGATCCAAAGCAGGCTCTTCCACACGCCGAGCTTTTCCTGGGCCTTTAATATATAGGAAAAGCTCCCCACCAAAACCGCGATGTACATCAGCGGCATCCATAGCCTGCCCCACGCTTTAAACGTTGCCGACGGAATGTCGCCGATGATACCGTCCCAGCGATACACAAAAAACCAGTTCATCACGCCGGTATAATCGTACATGGACAAGTAGCGCTTGCCCAGCACGATCACCAGGACCATGGACAATAATGTTATGCCAAAATAGACGGCCATCTGAGTACGCCGTGCACCGGGATCGTCTGAGACGATCTTGCGCTCAGGCACCGGACGAGCCCAAAACGGCGAGTGCAGGGAGAAAACCAAAACCTGACCTGACATGATGGCCAGCATGGAAATGCCGTAATTCGGATCCCAGCGCAGAGAACTCCGGTAGAGGAGCCAGTGGTACACCACCAACACGCTGCCGAACGCCAACGCCTTAAAAACACCTACACTTTTTTCTTCCCGTTGCAGAAGCCATACTGAAAGTAAAACCACGGTGATCAGTTCAAAAATGGCGACGACTATACTTTTGCCACTAAATATGAATAACTGCGCTTGGGCCAAACCTCCCAGGGCCACCAGCCAGAGCCAGGCATAGCCTACGCGCCCCAGGGTCTTTTTAAAATCCTCCAGCATACGCACTCCCTCCACGCAAAATTTCCCTTCACCCGCGGTTTTTTTCCATCCCCGCACGGTGTTGAACAACCACACCCGAAATCCTCCGGGCATGAGGTACATGGTCAGCCACTGAATCCAGCCGTACATATGATCCAAAACCGTCATGCGGTAGCCGTACTCACAGACCGCCTTCCGGCGGATAGCCAAGGTTTTTTGTTCCATGCTCCGCGTCGAACCCGTGGTCATGGACTTGGCCACCACGCGGTACTGAATCAGGGTCTCAGGCACATTCCCAAACTTCGCCACGCGGCCCAAGCGAAAATAAAGCTCGTAATCTTCGGCCGGATTGAAGGCATGTTCGTATCCACCTGCCAGGTCCACCGCCCGGCGGCGCAAAACAATCGTAGGGTGCGAAAACGGACTGTAGCGAAACAGGTGCTTGCGAATCTCGGCATCGGTTTGGTGATAATGGCGAACGCCGATAGGGACACCCTGTTCATTGATGATCTGCATGCTCCCGCCGGAAACCCCAACCTCGGGATGCGCATCCATGTACGCCACCTGCGTCGCCACCCGGCCCGGCAGGGATATGTCGTCGCTGTCCATGCGCACCAGATACTCGCCCTGCGCTTCGGCCAAGGCGCGATTGAGGGTCTTGCTTAACTTTGCATTTTCGGCATTGCGAAAGACGCGTACGCGGGCATCCTTCTGGGCGTAGGCCTGCAAAAGCGCCCAACTTTTATCCCGGCTGCCGTCGTCCACGGCAACCAATTCTAAATCGGCGTAGGTCTGACTTAAAATGCTCTCCACGGCCTGAGCCAAAAACCGCTCGGCATTGTACACGGGCATGATCACCGAAACACGCGGAGAATGTGCTGGGCCCATGGTTTAAGGCCGCGCCTTCCCCAAACCCTTTACCACCGCCAATTGATACGTCAACCAAGGGTTGCAAACCCCCACACGCTCAAGCAACTCTTCTCCAAATTCCAAAACCTTTAGCAACCACGGCGCATCCCACGGCAAACAACGGCTCTCGGCCATGGTGTAGATATATTCCGGATCGGCCTTATGTAAAAAACGACGCAGTTCACCCCGCGTATAATGATCGTGCTCGCCCAACAAGGTTAAATGCACATAGAAGACAGGGTTGTAACGATTGGCCTCGATGACCACCACCGGTCCCCCGGGCTTGACCACGCGCTGCAGTTCCGCCAAGGCGCGCTCAGGATGGTCCATATGGTGAAACGCATCTTTGACCAAGGCCGCATCAAAATGCGCATCCGGAAAAGGCAGCGCCTCGGCCGAACCCTCGCAAAACGTCACACCGCAGGTCTTGCCTTTTTCCCAATCCTGCGGCTTGCACTCGACATCAATCCCCGTAACCGTGCAACCCCAGCTGGCCAGCACTTGGGAAATATGTCCGTCGCCGCATCCAGCATCCAACACGCGGGCCCCCGGAGCAAATTGATTGCGCACCCGGCGCAAGAGACGCTGCAAGTAGACTCGTTCAGCCAAACGAAGTCCGGGAAGATCCAAATGCCAGGAGGTAGTGGGTTGCAGATGCATAATGTTTCCTAACGTTCCAGGATGAGGCTGCGTGATGGCCCAGGGGATCGATGGCTTGGACTTCTCCCGCCAGGCTTGGGTTCCGCATGCTAAAAACGACCTTTTTTTCTGCTTAAAAATATTTTTTAACGTCTCAGGATATAGGTATTTGAGTCATGAGTCAAGTTTGAAAATATCCATGCTGGGCCCCCAGGGTTTTCTCCCTTGCGACCCTTTTTTGATTGTGCTAGCATAAGGCCATTCCCTTCCGAGAGGACCCTGCATGCTTCGACCTATCCTAAAACTCACCTGGCTTTTACTTTTACTCGTAGGAACCTCAATCCTGGCCACGGCTGTGGCCCCCATGCGTTCTCCCATTGCCCTGGTCGCCGGTCAGGGAACCCCCGGATTCACAGATGGTGATTTCTCTCGAGCCACCTTCAATGGTCTTTCCGGCCTCCTTTTGGACGATACCCACAATCTCCTGTACGTGGCCGAATCAGGAAATGCCTCCATCCGTACCGTGGATTTAAATCATGAGAACCGCGTGAGCACGCTTTTGGGCCGGCGTGGTCCAGGGTCGCGCGACGGGGTGTTGGCCGAGAGCCAAATTCGCGCCCCGGCACATATGATCTGGACCGACAAATCCAAAACCATGCTCTTTAGCGATGCCGGAAATCACCAAATTAAACGCCTGGACCTGGTTGCAGGCACGTGTGTCACGGTCTGCGGCAACACCTCCCCGGGGTTGACTGACCGTGTTGGCAACCAAGCCCGGTTCCGCGAGCCCCAAGGCCTGCTGCGTTTAAGCCCCTCCCGTATATTGGTGGCAGACACCGGCAACGGTGCCCTACGACTCGTTACCTTGACCAACGGTGAGACCCAGACGCTTTTTCTCTCTCCTTCCACCCAAAAGTACGAATTTCAATTTGCCTTTTTTGACACAGACTTAAACCTCATCCTGACTTGCCGAAACAAACCCGGCTTGTGGCGCTTGCTCAATTCCGACCAAACGCCCCTCACCCTTCCTCAAATCAACGCCTTTACCCCTACGCCCGAGGTAGGTTTGGCGTTGACCCCGGAACTGCTTCACCCCCTCGATCATGAAATCACAGCCTATGCCATGGACGGCATTCATCTTTACTACAACCTCAAAGCTCCTGAAGGTGAACGCACAACCTGTCCCCTGCGTTACGTGAATATTTACACACCCAAGGTTTCAAGTCCCATGGACTACCAGAACTGGCTCCCCCCTTCGGAAGTCTACACCGCGGGCGACGGAGGCGTGACGAAAACCGCGCATCCCTTGCAGGCCTACCGATTGTACGACAGCGCACAAGGCTTGGCGTATGCTCCACAGCAAGAAACGGTTTACATCGCCGATGACTTCAACCATCGCATTATTTCCCTGCGCGTGCACCGGCGAGGCGAGTTTTTCCGTGGCTCGTATTGCCCTCCCCAAAAACCTGCAGGCGTCAAGCGCATTCTCCTTTTTGGCAATTCCTTAAACTACGTTATCTCCGAGCGCCGCCCACTGGGCATCTCCGCCAACGAGGAAATGGCCGACTCGCTTTCCCGACGTCTGGAATACTGGCTCAACGCCTTGGCCTTGGCCCAAGGACGCGCCACGCGCTACGAGGTTATCTACGCAGGGGGCGCCATGTTCTACTCGGCTCCTTCCGTGGCGTATGCGTTCTTCAATCTCTTTGCCGTAAACAAGCTTCAGATCGACCTCGTACTCTACAACTACACTTATTTTGATTTTATTTTTGACGCTGTACGCTACATTCAAACGCCGTATGCCAACGGTGAATTGCAGCACCATGATTTTGATCTCGAATTTTTTCTCACACCCATCGAGAAGCGCGCACTCCACCCCCTGGGCAAGGAGCTGCTTAAGTACATCATCAAGCATCCGCAAAAAATGGAAAAGCTCGCCAAGTATACACCCGGCGTCCGTGACCTCACGTTTCACGAAAACACAACCACCGATGTCCTCTACGATCCGGAAGTCCAGGACCTCTTCTTTCGCCTGGCCACCGATGAGCTCAGCCAATACCAGCTCCGCCTAAAGTCCCTGGCGCCCAAGGACACTCCCCCCGTGCCTTTTGTCATCAACCTGATCCCGCTGCCGATCAACCTGTACAACAACGAAATCCTAACCGACTTTCGCCAGGGGGCCAAAACCAAACCCGATTTCCTGGCGGCCCGTCTTAAGCCCTGGTGCCTGGAAAAAGGGATTGGGTTTCAAGACACCATCGACCCCATTCGCATCATGGCCCCCTCGCTCTTTCCCATGAACGTAGCCAAGGACTATCACTACACGGAACGCAGCGCCGATGCCGTGGCTTTCTTCACGGCCAGCCAACTGTTGGACAAGATCAAGTAACGGAGAGACGGTATGATTTTTAACACACCCTGGTTTCTCCTGTTCCTTTTGGTGGTTTACCCCGCCTACGTGCTCTTACCCTGGAACTGGGTGCGCTACTACTTTCTCTTGATCGCCTGTGCCGTGTTTCACACTCACTTTGCAGGCCCGGCGGGAGTGATTCCCATTGTCATCATGGGCATCTTAACCTACGGCTTGGGCTTGCTCATTGCGCACCAGCGCACTTACTCAGATCCCGCCTCGCCCCGTTGGCCTAGGACGCTCACGGCGGTGGTGGCTCTGGCCATTCCGGTGCTGGGGCTGATGTACTACAAATATCGAGGCTTCATCTTCGGCTCACTGACGTTTCTCCCCGAGGCTTGGTTGAACTCCTTGCAGCCGTTTTTCACACTCACCCCCATGCCTCTGGCCATTTCCTTTTTCACGTTTGAGTTTGTCCACTACCTGACCGATGTCATCAAGGGACAGCCACCCATACGAAACGCTTTTCATTTTTCACTCTTCTCGATATTTTTTCCCTCCATTGTTTCCGGCCCCATCAAGCGTTATGAACAATTTGTCCCGCAGATCGAGCACGGACTTCCGCGCCCCACTGGGGAAGATTTTCTCTGGGGATTGGGGCAGGTCTTGCTGGGTTTTGCCAAGAAGCTGATCGTGGCCGATAACGCCTACCTCATGATTCAACTTTTGGAACGGCAGGCTCAGTGGGACGCCTACTCTGTCTCGCTCCTCCTGCTCCTGCTCTCGGTCCGCATTCTCTTTGATTTCAGCGGCTACAGCGACATTGCCATTGGCCTGGCGCGCATGCTCGGCATCCGTCTCCCGGTCAATTTCAATTTCCCCTACTGGGCGCGCAACATTTCCGAGTTCTGGAACCGGTGGCACATTTCCCTTAGTAGTTGGATCCGCGATTACCTTTACATCCCCTTGGGCGGAGGTCGTGTGCCTGTGGCCCGCAAGGTATTTAACCTCACGCTGGTCATGGCCTTGTGCGGACTCTGGCACGGCGCGGCTTGGAATTTTGTGTTTTGGGGAATCTATCAGGGATTGGGCCTTGGCTTGCACACACTCTTTGTGCGCTGGCGCGAAGGCGCTGGTGCGCGCGGGGCTATCCCATTGAAGTTTTTGCGTTTTCCCAGTATAGTGGCCCGCGGGTGTACGTTGATCTTTGTCGCCTACGGCTGGCTCCTGTTTTTCTATCCGCTCCCCCAGGTCCTGGCGCTCACGCGCCGCTGGTTTTGTTTTTGATTTCAGTGGGTACTCTGAAGGAGGTTGCAACGATGCTCGCGCGAAAAACCTGTTTGCTCGGCTTAACCCTGCTCTGCGTGCTGGGTGGGATACTCCCATCCTTGGCTGCGGAGCGTGCCAAGAACGATCCCTCGGTCCTTATCCGGCCTGAAGCGCTCATCGTTTCCAAGAAAACCGGTTATCTCTATATCGTCTGGGATGTCTTCGCCCTGCGCGATGACTTTGATCCCAAGCTTCCCGCGCATGCCAGCAAAGCCCTGCGCTATGCCGCCTACATCGCCTATGCCCACGGTTTTGCAAAACATCCGGAATATCCCGAGGCGCGCATTCAGATTATAAATCTTAAAGCGCGCGATGAATACGGCGGACCCCGCTGGGACCTGGCCGATAAATGGTACGCCTTTACTTTTCCGGCCGGGCGTCTGAAAGCCCTGAATCTGGCCTCGCCCGAAGCCCTCTGGACCTTGGACGAAAAAACCTTGCGCACCCTGACCACCGGCGATCCCGCCGGGCAGTCGCGTTGAACCCGAACCGCATGAGCCCTTCACTGCACCCGAAGGATGCCTAATGTCCACGCGACTTTTGCTTAAATCCCTGCTGGTCTGCCTGACGCTGATTCTCGCCTCGGAGTTGGGGCTGCGCTGGGCCGCGCGGCAACCTGCGTTTCACGCCCTCTTCCAGGAACAACTTCCGTCGCGGGAAGTCCTACAGGATCGGCTCAAGGCCTACGCCCGCGACCCGCGTCCGCTCATTGTACTCATGGGCGACAGTGTTTTTTTTGGAAGCGGCATGCATGCCCACCAGGTACCGCGCTGGAAAAAACACACAGTATCCGCATACCTGCGTCAGGAACTCCCTTCCTACGCGGTCCTGGATCTGAGTCTGGACGGACTTCTCCCCTGGGACGCCTGCGCCCTTTACCGTGAGGTTCAGCGCCTGCAACCTGCCTTTTTTCTCTTCGAATTCAATTACCGCATGTGGGCGGATAAATTCCGCGACCCGAGCGCAGCCTTCTCGCGTCCCTGGCTGGCGACGGTTTTGCCCGCGACCCTCTCCCCCGTAAGTCCGACCCTCTCGCTGGGAGACCGGATTCTTTCGCATCTTCGGCGCGTCAGCTATCTCTTCCGCTACTCGGAGTGCGCACGCAGCGCGCTCTTTTTCCCTTCGCGCGAAGAGACCTTCAACCAATGGCTGCGGGTTCTCTTGCCCGCTCGTTCCTTGCGCGAAAACATGGACGCCGACATTCTGCTGCAATTAAAGATCAAGCCCTATTACCTGGCTTCGCCCCTGTCCGAGAAAGCGATGCCGCTCCAGGCCCTCCGCTGGTTGCGCGCCGACCTGGAGGAACATCACGTTCCTTATATGGCTTTTTCCACTCCGCAAAACCTGGAACTCATTCAAGATCTTTATGCGGAACCTTCGTTTAATGCAAACCTCAAACAGATTGCCGGGGTGTTCGCCCATCCAACCCAATCACCCAAGGGACGCTATGTGGATTTGCTCAAGGAATATCCGTCTGCGGCATTTTACGATCACTGTCACTTGACACCCGAGTACAACGCGCGCCTGGCGAAACGCTTGGGCGAGGACATCCTCTCGGTGCTGGGGAGGACGCATGTTCAAGAATGAGAATGTTCAAGCCATCCTATGGGGCATGCTTTTCTTTTTGCTCCTGCTCGTACTCTTGGTCCTGTCGCAGGATCTCTCTTCATCCAAATTTATCTACGTTGATTTTTGATGGGTTCCGGACTCATTACAGAGGCTTGATCTTGGAGAGTTCGGCCAAGGCCCGATCAAAAATAATCGGCCAGGCCAAATCACGCGTGAACAAAAGTGCGTTTTCCCGACAATGCCGCCAGAGGCGATCGTCTTCCATGAGCTTTCGGCAGGCATCGGCCAGTTGCTTGGCGTCGTAGTCAATAGCAAAGCCCATGGGCTCGGACTCAATGGCTTCGGCAATCCAAGGTACGCGTGTAATCACCGTCGGCACACCGCAGGCCAAGTATTCCTTGGGCTTGGCCGGGTCCGCGTAATACGAATAATTCGCAGGGTCGGGTAGATACGGCGCCAGCGCCACGCGGCTGTGCGCCAGGCATTGGTACAACTCCTTGCGGCTGGCCAGTCCTAAAAACGTCACCCGCTCAACCACATTTAGCTTCTTCGCCAAGGCGACCAACTCGTCCTTGTACGGACCCGTGCCCACAATCATCAGCTTGGCCTCGGGCACATACGTCAAGCCGGCGATGGCCAGCTGTACGCCTTTGCTCTCAAAGAGCGTGCTCACCACCACCCACTGGTTGCGGACAACGTCCTTTTCCTCGGCCACTTCGAACTCCTGGGTATCCAAGCCAATGGGAACCATGATGCTGGTGCGTTCGCGCGCGCCGAACCGGCGATGCACCGAGCGCATGCGCTCGGATAAATTCCAAACCATGTCCGCGTGTTTGGCGGCAAAACGCGCCACAAACTGATAAATCGCATTGATAAATGGATTGGGAAACCGTTGCGGGGTGTAATCTATGACGTAGTACACCACCGTGTTCCCCTTGCCGAGCCACTTGAGAAAAATGCCCACGGTCGCATGCAGGTTGTTGATGCCGATAAAAACACTCTGCCGTCCCATGAGCTTCCAACCCGAACGCGCCACCAACCAGGCATCGCGAATCCAACTTACGACCCCTTGCGTGGTGTTGGCATGTCCGGGGAGCGTGCCCTCGCGCTGGCCGCCCGCATACCACTCCACCTCGGCGCGGGGAATCTTGGCGTAATCAAACGGACACGTAACCATGCCGAAGCGGGTGCCGCGCTCGCGGAAATAATCGCGGAGCACCCATTGAGGGCCGTAGGCCTCGGCCATGTGCGTGGCCACAAAAATATCCACCGGCGGAATGCGGCTCATGGACGCGCCCCGCTCTCGCTTTGCTTATCGTAATACCGCCGAAAATACAAACGGTAAAAAATCGCCAGGGTATCCCAAAAAATCTTAAATACATCCTTGGGGCGTATATGCCCAAACTCCGCCTTGTAGTCCACCACCACCGGCGCCTCGGCAATACGGAATTTGTAATGATGCGCCAAGACCAGGAGCTCCAGATCGAAGGCGTATTTTTTGACCAAAATTTTGGGGAATGTCTTGGACAGAACCTCGCGCCGAAAAAGCTTGAGCCCTGTCTGGGTGTCTTTTACCGGTAGACCGAACATGATTTTGACCAACCAAAAATAGACCATGCTCATCAGGCGACGGCGCCAGGGGTAGTGCAGGACCGAAGCGGGATGGCGTTTCGAGCCAATGACTACATCGGCGCCCGACGCCTTTAGGATTTCCAGGAAAGCGGGGAATTGCCGCGGATGCAGTTCGAGATCGGCATCCAGAAAAAAGACCCACTCTCCGCGTGACTCCATAAATCCGGCGCGTAACGCGTGCCCTTTGCCCTGGTTTTCGGATAAAAACACCGGATGCAGCACAGGGCAGCGAGGCGCTTCTTCACGCAGCACCGCGGCCGTGTTGTCCGGACTGCAATCGTCCACCACCACGATCTCGTACGGCTGCCCCAGGGCGTCCATCACCTCGCGGGTCTGACGAATGTTCTCCGCCAGGTGACGCCCTTCTTGGTATGCGGGCATGATTACCGAGTATGTGATTGCTTGCGAAGCCTTCATGCGCAGACCTTCCCGCCGCGCGGCGTCATCACCAAGCCGCCCAGCAACAACAAGGCGTGATTCACGCCCACGATCCAAAGCACTTCGGACAGCCCCGTGTGCCAAAACCAGAGCACACCGGTTAAGATCACAATGTCGGCCAACAAGAGCCAGACAAAACGCGTGCAACGTACCGCCAAGTTGTACTGCATGAGCAGATACACCATGGCCAACGGGGTGATGGCCACGCCGAACCCGCGCATCAGCCCGACGGTTTCAGGCGTTAAAAAGGCCTGGCCAAAAAGCACGCGGATAATCGTAGGTGCGAGCACCCAGGTGGCCGCTATGCCCAGGCCCAACACCACGGCCGTGATGCCCAAACTTTTCCAAACCAACGGATAGGCGTCCTGCTCTTGCGCGTGTGTGGCCGAGGCCTTGGGAAACATCACTTGCGACATGGCCATGCCCACAAACAAAAACGCCTTGCCCACCATGGAGGCGGCGCCGTAAAACCCGGCAAGCTGCGCATCAAAAAAATGTTTCACCAACATGACGTCGGCCGAGGCCAAGGCCATGAAGGCCGTGAGATTCAGCACCACCGGCAGTGAGTACCCCACCAACGGCGTCCAATCTTTTTTTTCGACACAAACTCCTTCGCCGTCTTTCATGGGCGGCAACGCAAAAAAGGCCACCGCGAAGGCCAGCGCACCGGCCGCGGCGCTGGTGTACACGCCGCCGGTCACTCGCCAGCCAATGCCAAAAAACCAAGCGCCCAGTCCGAGGCGAAAAATCCCATCCCCCAAAAGATTCAACCCCAACGCGCCAAACCGCTGAAGTCCTTGCAGCCATCCGCGGGCCACGGCAATCAAAAACATAACCAGGGTGGTGACCCCCACGGCCCAGATCGAAGCCACGCCCGGCAATTGAAAAAAGCGGGCCACCCACGGCGAGACCAAACCCATCAAGAGAGCCAGGACCGCTCCGGCCAAAAACACATTCCGCAAGAGCCGCGTCATAAGCGCCGTCATGTGCGCATGCGTGCCGCACGCTTCTTCCACGGCCACATGCTGCGCCACTACGGTTTGAATGGTCTGACTTGGTATGGCCAGCAGGGTGATCAGCGCCATCATGCTGACCAGCGCTCCGTAATCGGCCGGCCCGAGGGCGTGGCTGGCCAAAGCGTGAAAAATATAGTTACAGACGTTGCTGGCAAACGTGGTGGCCAGCAATACGCCGGAAGCATTCATCAACCCCCGATGAACGCGAGGTTCCGCTATTCTTCCGCCGGCGTCAGGACCCACGCAGGGACCACCTCGGATTCCTTTTTGCCCGGAGGCGTCCACATCCACTTGAAGGTCGCCCCTTGGCCCGTTGACCAACGCACGGTCACCGCGTGTCGGCCCGCGGTCAACCAGACCGGATTTTTGGCCCCGGGTTTAAAGACCCACCCGGCCGGCGGCTTTCCTATGCTCAGCACCGGTTGTCCGTCGATCTCCATCTCACCGTAGGTGGACGGTTCTAAATCAAACTTATATTCACCCGTGGTGGGAATGTTGATCCAGCCCTTGAAATCCGCGGAAAAGGGCATGCCCAATCCATACGGCGTGTCCTGCCAAAAATAAAAAATGGCGGGCTCCACTTTTTGAATGCGCGGCTGTCCCTTCCAATTGC
Organism: uncultured bacterium; assembly: GCA_964604705.1. Taxonomy (GTDB): domain Bacteria; phylum Oederibacteriota; class JAAXVQ01; order JAAXVQ01; family JAAXVQ01; genus JAAXVQ01. The sequence continues at coordinate 17,398 of CAZSAP010000027.1, read as the reverse complement.
CCGTGCCGTAGAACGTGGACAACAAGCCCACGGGCTCGGGATACGAGAACAGATGCGTGGGCGTGAGCGGTTGTTTGGCAAAAGCCTTGGCGTGCGGATCGTCGTAGAGGTAATACCCGACGTTCTGATCGCAATTCCACGCCACCAACAGACGTCCGCCCGGGGTCGTATGCTGGGCTCGAATGCGCAGGCGGTGGAGGCCGCCGGCCAGCCAGAAGGATTGCCGGGTCTCGGTATTGCCGCCGCTGCGCATCACATGGCGCGTGCCCACGGTCATTTCCAAAGCATCGGTGCTTGAGAGATAAAATTGGTAGGTGCCTTCATGCGGCACCAACAGGGTCCCTTCCCAAGCCACGGACCCCGTGCCTCCGGGAAGCGGCCAGGACTTGGCGTCCCAGGTCAGGTTGAAGTTGGCATCGTTGCGTTCCAGCGCCGGAGTCCCCGACCACTGCGTGTTGGCGTAGTAGCGCGCCTTCAACCCACGGGTGCGTTGGATCTCTTCTTTCGGCACGCCCCAGCCTTTGAACTGCAACCCGTACTTGGGATGCACCTCTTCGGCAAACTTGCCGTTGGGATAAAACCATTGCACGGTTGAAAGCAACGGCGGGTATTCCATAATGAAGGTGTAACACACATCGCCCTGCGTATCCTTGCGGTACGGCACTGCCTCCGAGGCCGCGTAATACAAATGCCCGGAAACATCCCGCGCATAGAGTCGGAAGGGCCAGTGCCCGAACCACGTGTACGCGGTCATGATGATGTGCTCGGCCTGGGGCCATTGTTTCCCCATGTACTTGGCGGCCGCGGTGACATTGGTATCAAACGCCGGAAAGGCCTCAAAATATTTTTTCGCATTGGTCTGTGTAATCGGGACCAGCAAAACGAAAAACACCAGGGCACCGGCGATCACACCGGGTTTCCCAAGCGTCTCGGCCAAGAGTCGCCGCACCCGGTCCATAAAGGCGGCGATCAGCAGGAAGACCGCCGGGAACACCCCAAAGGCACGATGCGACTGGGGCGCCTCGATGGCAAAAATGGAAGCCCCCATAAGCCCAAAAAACCAAAGGAGCGGGACAAAGTGCCGAAGCCGTTTCCAGTGAAAGATGGAATACCCCAGCGCCAAGGCAAAGAGAATGGCGGTCCAGAAATCCGCCACCGGTTCTCCGGACATGCCGCCGTTATGACGCTGCCGGTAATCGCCGTGCCAATTCAACTGTGTCAGACTCCACTTGGTGCTCTCCACCAAAGCCTTGGCATAATCCCCGCGCGGGGCATTGGGATCTTCGGAAAACACGGAAACTTCGTACACCCGCTTGTACAACATGTCCGGTCGGTGCAGCCAGTACATGAAAATGCCGGCCCCGGTCAGCCAAACGCCCAACATCAGGGCCAACAACAACTTCCAGTTGCGCTGCAGGAAATGCCGCTGCGCGACGAACAAGTAGACCAAGAGCATGGCGCAGATGATCGGAACCATGCGCGCCGCGGTCTCGGTCTGCACCACCAGTCCCAGGGACATCCCTGAAATCACAAAGTACCATTTGCGCCGCGACTCCAAGCCTTTCACGATCAGGTAAAACGCAATGAGCAGCAGGCAGAGCATCAAGGTGTTGCTCCAGCCGAAGCGCGAGAAGTGCATGTGCCAGCGCGAAACCGCAAACAAGGCCGACGCTCCAAGGGCAATGCGCGGTCCGTAAAAATGCCGCGCCGTGATGTACATGAGGAAGATGCTGATCACGCCGAAGAACATGGCGGCAAAGCGCACGCCCACGCTGTCCCAGCCTAAGAACTTGTACGCCACCACGCTGGGGAGGAGCATGAAAATCGGGCGACCGCAGGGATGCACGATCACGGAATTGAACTGGTTCAACAATACATCCACGGTCTGCGTGGCCGCACCGGCCTCGTCGCACTCCACGCCGTAGGGCATGATGTCCAATTTGTAATACCGCAATATGAATCCGCCGGCCAATACCACGAAAAGGCCCAACACTTCCCATTGCCACTTCAGGGGTTTTTCCCGGGCCGTATCCACGCGGGTTGCCGCAGGCTCACGCAGCGCCAAGGCCAACAAACAGGCGGCCACTCCAAAAAACGCGAGGCCCGGATAAAGTTGTTCGGACGCAATCAGGCTCTGCCCACGGTACCCCAACACCAACGCGATTCCAAAAAGAATGAGACGGATGTATTTGAACAGATACGTGCCGGCCGAGCGCGGTGCGTCCGCGGCCTTGGGCACATTCATCCAAGGAAACGACATGCCCAACAAACCCAAGCTGAGCAGCGTGCCATAAAACATGTGGCTGAACTTGTGGCTCTGTGTGGCCACGATAAAGCAAATCAAGGCCCCGCTGGCCCAGGCGGCTTTCCAGATCCAGGCACTCCTGCCTTTGGCTTCATCGGCGACCTGATCCAAAACCGGCGCGTCCGTCTCTGAGGCCATGGGATCGGGCACAACGTCGGGAATCAACGCCAAGAGCATGAAGATCCCCACGGCAATCAAGGTAAATCCGGTCATCTCCATAAATATGGAGGACTCCAGGTATTTCATGACCACGGCGTGACCGGCCACGACCAAGCCGAGCCCGGGCAAACTCAACACCAAGAACTTCAACATACGATCCAGGGGGCCCAAATTCAAACCCTCGGTTTTGGCCACAAACGCATGGATCAACATGCCTACCCCAGGAAGAAGCAGGACCAGCGCCGGAATGAATTTCTCCAAGTACAACAGCGGCTGGCTGACCACGATCAAGGCAATGGAAATTTTTATCAGCCAGGGTTTGGAAATTTTCAGTTGGATGCCCTGCAACGATTCAAACCAGGTTGAAACCACGGGAGGTGCCGGCGGCGCAGAAACCACGACCTCGTCGGCCACGCTCACCAGAGCTTTTTCGGCTGCCGGGCGGACGGATTTTTTGACACGGGAACTCGCGGCCACTGTGTCCTTGGGCACGGCGGGCGTTTCCGGGGCCGGTGGTGACGCCTTGGGTTCCCACTTCTGCACCAGGTTTTCGATGGCCTGCTGCAACCCTTGTCCAACTCTAAGAAGTGTGGCATTGCCTATACGACCTAGGCCAAAACAGGCCACACCTAAAATCGTGAGCAAAATTCCCAGGCCTAGGTTGGACGCAAACAGCTGCCACTGGCCCAAAAGGCATAGGACAGCAGCTGCACTGTAAAGATAAACCACCGGCCCCCCACCGCCGGACGCGGGCTGAGCACCCGGCGCCGGAGTGAGTGAGTCGGTGGTTGTTTTTTCGAGTTGGGATGAAACCTTGTTAGTTTTGGCCATAGTGTCCGACAGTCATTAATCGCGCTTGCGCTTGATGACGCGGAACTGATGAATGCCGCTGGGACCCGAAAGATAAACCAGACCCGATCCATCCACGCCCAATACCGCCGGATAGGCGGCGACCAAATCCCACAAGAACTTGCCCTCGGCGTCAAACACCCAGACCCGCTGGTTGTCGTGCTCGCTCAAGTATACTTTTCCGTTGAGCACGTCAATGTCCGGATTGCCAAAGGGATTAAAGCCCACTTTGAACGTACGCTTGAACTTGCCGTCGGTGCCGAACACCGCAACCTTCTTGGCGCCGCGATCCACCACATAAATGTCCCCGTTGTCATCCACGGCCATGAAGGTGGGTTCCTGCAAATCGTCGCTGCCAAAGCGGGCGGTTTCTTTCCCGTCCTGTGCGTAGGCGACAATGTCGTTGGTGGTCTTGTCCGTGATGTAGATGATGTTTTTCTTGGCATCCACCGCGATCTCCTGCGGCGAGGGAACTTTCCACGTGCCCACGATCGTATACTCCGGCGAGATAATGGTCACTTCGCCATGGGCCTTGTCCACCACATAAAAATTGCCCTGTCCGTCAAAGGCTCCGTTGGTTGGGGAAAAATCCCCGGCCGGAAACGTCGTCTTGGTCGGGTCCACTACGTGCTTGCCCTGTTTGTCCACTTCGGCCAACAACGATCCGTCTTTGGTGTTGAAGAAAAGCACTTTGTTGAAATTGCCGTCCACCATGGCCACGCGATTTTGCACGCGATCCACCCGGATGTTGCCCGGACCCCAGAACTGACCGGCGGCTTCCGGCGGACCACCGCGCTGGCCAATGACCCGGACCAATTTCAATTCACCCTGACGGTCGATCTTGCCTTTGATCATGACAAATACTTCCACACCCACCAACAAAACGATCAAGGCAAAAATCACTTGCGGCCACATGCGCTTGTTGGGCTTGGCGATAGGCTCGGCGTATGCGGCCGGAGCTACGGGCTTGGCGGTTTCAAGAACCGGGGTCTCGGGAGCCACGGTCTTTTTCACAGCTTTCCCTACCTTGGCCGGTACGGCTTTGCGTACGGCTTTGGCTTGGCCGGCTTTTTTCGGCGCTCCGGACGTCACTCCGGCGGCTTTCTTCGACGTTTTCTTTGTTGCCATGGTTTCACCTCATTATTGGTTTTCACGGTCATTCACGTCGTGCCCTGCAAAGCAAAAAACCGCTCAGGCGCGGTTGCGGTGCATCATATACCAATCAATCGTTTCCCGCAAGCCACTTTCAAAATTCTGCTCGGCCTTAAACCCAAAGGCGTCCTGCGCACGCTGCGTATCCAAACAGCGCCGCGGTTGTCCGTTGGGTTTGCTCTTGTCCCAAACGATCTCACCTTGGTATCCGACCAACTTCACAATGGTTTGAATCAAATCCTTGATGGAAATCTCCCAGCCCGCGCCCAAATTGATGGGCTCGGAACCGTCGTATCTCTGGGTGGCCAAGACCAAAGCGCGCGCCGCTTCCTTTACATAAAGAAATTCACGCGTGGCCGACCCATCGCCCCAAACCTCAATCTGCTTATCCCCGCGCTCCTTGGCGTCCACACACTTTTTGATCAGCGCCGGAATCACGTGCGAATACTCCGGGTTAAAGTTGTCACCGGGTCCGAACAGGTTCACGGGCAGCAGATAGATGGCATTGAACCCGTACTGCTGCCGGTAGGCTTGCGCCTGGACCAGCAGCATCTTCTTGGCCAGGCCGTAAGGTGCGTTGGTTTCCTCCGGGTATCCGTTCCAGAGGTTTTCCTCTTTAAAGGGGATCGGCGTGTACTTGGGATACGCACAGATGGTTCCCGTGGCCACAAACTTCTCCACTCCGTGAAGACGGGCCATTTCCATCAGGCGCACACCCATGATCAGATTCTCATAGAAGAACCGTCCGGGAAACGCCCGATTCGCGCCTATGCCACCCACCACCGCGGCCAAGTGAATGATCGTTTGCGGACGAGCCTCGGCAAACAAGCGTTCCAGGTCCGCCTCCCGCGTGAGGTCGAAGTCGCTGTGCAAGGGAACGAACACGCTTTCGCACCCGCATGACTTCAACCGTTCCACGAGATGGGACCCTAAAAAACCTGCTCCGCCTGTCACCATAACCCGCTTGCCCTGCACGTAGTCCATAAGCAATCGCTCCTTATATAATGAAAGGATGCGCCTGGTCGGCGTCGGTTATTCCTTGAAGGGTGCGAGTTTCAAAACTTGCCCGCGGTTCATGTTGCACACATACACCGAGTCCTGTGCATCCACGGCAATGCCCAACGGTGCGGCAAAGAAATCTTTCCCCGTCTGGTTGCCCCAGGAACCCAGATATTTTCCCTCTTTGCTGTAAATCCAGATCATCTGAGTTTGCGCATCGGTGGCAAAAATATGTCCAACCGAATCCACGGCCATCATGGGCCACGAAACTCCGGTTTTCCAACCCTTGACGAATTGCTCACGAATGAATTTGCCCTGATTGTCAAAAATCTTGATCTTGCGGTTGCCGGCATCGCCTACGTAGACGCGATTCTCGCGGTCAACATACACGCCAAACGTTTCCTGGAAACGGTCACGTCCGGTCCCGAATTCTCCCCAACGCTTGGCCAAATTGGCGTCGGCGTCAAATTTCTTGATGCAGGAATTCCCGGTATCGGCGACATAGATGAAACCCTGGTTGTCCGCCGCCACATTGCGCGGGGAATAAAAATTTCCGCTCTTGGCGCTGATCTCACCCAAGTACTCGCCTTTGGATGTGAATTTCTGAATGCGTCCGTTCCAGGCATCGGCCACAAACACTTGGCCTTGCGAGTCTACGGTTACGCCTGACGGTTCCTTAAACTGGCCCGGTTCGGTTCCAGCTCCGCCCCAGACGCCATCGAGCGAACCGTCGTTTTTAAACTTCACCACGCGATTGTTGCCCAAATCGGCCACGTACACACTGCCCAACGCATCCACGGCAATACCGCGCGGGGAGGAAAGCGGAGTTCCTTCATTGACACTGAAGGTCGTCTGGACGGTGACCGGCAGCAGCTTGACCGGCGGACCTTGGCGCAATTTCCCAGCCACGGCCAAGACCACCACCAACCCAATCAAAACCCCAAATACCAAAAGACTGCGATTCCCGCCTGCGGGCTTGCCCGCGTCACGCTTGCTCTTGGCTTCAGCGGCACTCACCGCTGTTTTCTTAACTGCTTTGACGGTCTTGGGCGCTGCGGTTTTACTCGCGGCCTTGGCGGCCGGACGCGCCACTTTTTTCTTAGTGCTGGAACGCACTACTTTTTTTGCCGTTGCCATCGTGATCCTCCTACGGTTTGAATTTATACAACTTGTTCGCGGTCATATCGGTCACGTACACGGTTCCATCCTGCGGATTCACGGCTACGCCCACGGGTGTCGCAAAGGCCGCTTTCGTGGCCGGATCGTTTTCAATCACACCCAAAACTTTGCCTGCACGATTGAACTTATGCACCTTGTGCTTGGTCGGATCGGTCACATACACCACATCCCGATCGTCGTCAATGGCCAGGTACGGTTCCATGTAAAATTGTTCCTTCTGCCAGCCTTCGATCGGAAAAGAACGCACACGCTTGCCTTCGGTATCGCAAACCTGAATGCGGAAATTCAGGCGGTCGCAGATATAAAGCAACCCGTCTTTGCCCACGCGAATCCCAAACGGTTCATCGTAATCGTCCGGACCATTGCCCTTCTTGCCCCAGGCTTTGATAAACTTTCCAGAAAGATCAAATTTTTGAATGCGGCGGTTGCCGGTGTCGGTGACATACACAAATTGAGCATCCACGGTGACATCACGCGGACCCCAGAAGCCCCCGTTCCCCGGCCATTGCGCGACAAATTTTCCCTGACGGTCAAACTTCTGGATGCGATGATTCCAGGTGTCGGCCACATACACAAAGCCATCCGGTCCAATGGCCAATCCGCCCGGCGACTTAAGCTGGCCATCGCCCGAGCCTTCGCTACCCCACTTGGTAACAAACTCACCGGTGGCCGAAAACTTTTGAATGCGGTGGTTCTCCGAATCTACCACATAGACAAATCCATCGGCATCCACGGCCAAACCGCGCGGCATGGCAAACTGCCCGTCGGCGCGTCCGCGTTCCGGAGCTCCGGACGCGACCGGATTGGTGGCCTTGCCCTTGCCGCCCTTCAATCCGAAGAAAATCGCGCCTCCCAAAACCAACACCGAAAGACCAATAACGACTGCGGCTACTTTTTCTTGCTGACGCATGCTGCTTCCTCCTTAAAAATAGATTCCGTTTTCTTGACATGCTGGTTTAACTTATTACGGGTATACCGGTACGGATGCGAAAGCCTAGAGGAAATCCTTCCTAGCCAAAGGATTTCCGATCGGAGCGAGCTTCTCCGAAGCGAGCGCCTTTCGAATTCGTGCCGGTATGCTCGTTACTCCACTACAGTTTTATTTCGCATTGCCCCAATACAGATACGCCACATCCTTACGGATATACACGATCATGTCGTACGATCCCAAACCGTTCCACGGTTCGCGGTAAATAAACAAGCGCCAAATCTTCTGCAGTTGTCCGCCCAGCGTATCGTCCAAGATCACGTTTGGGTCCGGTGCCCACCATACGCGCAGCTTGTACCGCTGCGCCACATAGTCGGCGGCCAACAACTGCGCCACCCGTTCATCGTGCCCCGGGGCAGCCATTTCCACACCGGTGATGATGATCGGATTTTTCTCAATCGTACCTTCTGCCTGATTGGCCGTGAATTTCGGATACCCAACGAATTTGAAATCCCGCAAGTACCAGGCAAAGGGCCAGGAACAATAATCTTCGCAGGTAATCTTCATTTCCAGGTTTCCGTTTAGACGCTTGGACATGCTGGTGATCTGACGCACCACTTGGGGCACATCGGTGGACGACTGCACATACACCAGCTGCTCGGCCGGGTTGGCACCGTCTTCATAGAAACACAAATTGGTGGTGTTGTGCAGCAAGAGCACGCAGAATAAGGCAAACCCCACCACCAGCCACTTGCGTCCCTGTGCGTGGAAGCGCTCCCACAAGTCGTTCAAAAAGGTTCCGGTCAGTAAGATCATGGGCAAGAGGGGGTGCACAATCAACCACGGCATGCGTTCGCCGGCAAAGGAAATATCCGAGAACCCGGAGATGGTCCAGACAATCAAAAACACCACCCACATGCTTTGGGCCCCGTACGAAAAATACGCCAGCAAACCCGTTCCCAAGGTCATCAACAGCAACGCAAAAACCAACCCGGCCGATTGGCGCCCTTCAATCACGAACAGCCACCAGGCCGCAATCACAACGATGTAGCCCAACAAACGCCAAACCCGGTTGGTCTTATCCTTGATGAAGCCGTAGTAAAAGAGCGCGACAATGGCCCCAAAAAACGCCAACGGCTCATAGAAGGGAAGCAAAGCTGCGTAGTAGTATACGGGCTGACTTCCGCGCTGCACTTCGTGCTGCCCCAGCCAATAGGACCACGACTTGGTAAACGCATCAATAATGCCACGGGGATTGGTGAACACGGTGGTGTAGAGAACAATCATAATAACCGCAAACAAGCCCAAGGCTACATATAGATTTCGCGGTTGGGTGCGGAATTCCTTGAGCAAATCCAGTACCTGCGTCTCGCCGGGTTGCTGGGCACCTTTCTCCCACAACCAACGGAAGATCAGCGTGAATAAGAAAATATACCCTACAATATAAATCACTTCCTTGGTACAAAACGCCAAGGCCATGCCGATGCCTACAAAGTACAGGTAACGCGGTAGGCGCGTCGAAAGGTAGTTGAACATGCCGTACACCATCATAAACGTGAAGGTGACGAAATACATGTCTTCACGCGTAAAGCGTCCAAAATAAGTGAAGGAGGGCGAGAGCGCCATCATCACACCCGTAAACAGCGCACCGGCTTTGCCTAAATACGGACGCAGCCCGTAGATTAACCAAAGACAAAATACGGAGCACGACGCCGCGAGGATGCGGCAGGTAAAATCCGAGGCGCCAAACAAGAAATACATAAAGGCATTGCCGTGAAACTGGAGTGGACCGTGCATCATGGGATCGTACGCGTACCCGTTCCCCTTGAACAAGTTCCAGGAGTAAAACGCATGCAAGCTTTCATCGTGATGCAAGGGTTTGTCCCCCAAGGCATGAAACCGCAACCACGCCCCGGCAATGAAAATAAACACCCAGATTAGATTTTCCAGCGTCAGCCACTTTTGCACCCAGGCATTAGCCGCGACACCACTTAGGCCGGGCATGGCCGGCGCGGGCGCAGGCGTGGAAACCGTAGCCACGACCGGTACGGTTTTCTTGGGATCTTTCTTGGTATGGGTGGCTGTCGGTGCCGTCAACTTGGTTCCACATTCATCGCAAAAGCGATTGTTGGCGGGATTCTCCACCCCACACTTAGGACAATTCATACGTTCCTCCTGTAGATGGCTTGCATGGTTCTTTTCATCACCGATGGCACTTGGTGTTATCTCTCGAATAACTAATCTTCTTGTCATTTCGAGGCTTCGCCGAGAAATCCATATGGAGATCTCTCACTTCGTTCGAGATGACAAAACCTCCAACTCCCTACAAAGAACACTTTGCTGCGAAACGTCATTGGTTTTGATCGTCATTGGACTTACCAAGTCTGTTCCTAGTTCCACTTTAGCGCATTTATCGTTTCCGATAAATAATCACGCCACCTGGGTTCTCAAACACCTTTTCCATCAAGGCGCCGAACTTGGTCAGCCCAGGTTCGGGATATTTTTGACGTTCCAAGGTTCCGACAAACACATACTCAATCTCATATTGGTTCAGCAACTCGCTCACGCGCCCCAAATCCTGTGAGGTGTACAGCGTATCAATGTCCGGAATGCGTTTGGCGGGTTCATCGTAGTTGCCGCGCCATTGCAGTTCGTGCCCGGCCCAACCCAGCACCGTGGGCAACCCGGTAAACGTCGAAACGCGGGCAAAATCCGTGTACTCGCCACCGGTGGCTTCCAATACCACGGGGATTCCCTTCACGTGGTTGCGCAACCATTCAATCCCCTCGCGGTCGGCGGGGAACGTGTTGTTCAAATAAATGGATCCATCCAAGTTCGGTATCGTGGTAAACCCGTTGGTCTTAACCATGGCCGAGGCATACGGATAGACCAACGACCCCAAAACCAACGCGGCCATGGGCACCAACCATACCAAGCGTCGCAGTTTTGTTTTAAACGAATGAGTAAAGGCCCACCACACACCGTAGACGCCGCCGATCCCCAATAGAAACCAAATCTGATAATAAAATTTAAACACCGTGTTCATGCGATCCAAGGGCGGTTGAAAGGTATCGTTGATGTGCAGCACATCGGCGCCAAAGCTAAGCAACCAGGCGGTGCCAATGAGTCCCAGCACGAAGACGGTCTCGGGTTTTTCCGAACGTGTGCCCAACAACGGAAGCATGGCCAGCAGCAGCACCAAGGTCAAGGCCAAAAAGGGCGACTTGAAAACCCCGCCGATGACAATCACCAACAATGCCCCCACGCTTAATACCGCGGGCCAACGGCCCTCGCCGTTTTTCCACGCAGCCACGGGTTGCAGTAAAAATACAAAATACTGTTTCACCCGCGCGGGCACCGCGCTCACCGGAAGACTCAGCGGAGAATCGTTGGGCAACGACACACTCTCTCCCATGACCGCGCCGCAATGGCCGCAAAACTTTTTACCCGGGCGCACTTGATTTCCGCATTGGGGACACTCTTGGCGTCCTTTTTTCTGCGCCGTCGGTTGAGGTTGGCTAGGATGCAGCAGCGCCACGAACCAGGTATGATAGCGTGCGACTAAAAAGGTAACAACCATAAACACCAACAGGCCAAAGATCAAAAGATAATCGGTGATATGCGTGTTCTGGGTGGTCACCCCCAAGCCTTTGGCTTGGCTGTGAAAGTTCACGTAAAACGGGATGTAAGGGACGATGATGCCGGTCAACAACACACCCAACCCCAACCCCATATCTTTCCAGGGTATCTCGGCCCAGGACGCACGCACCCGATATTGTTGGAAGAAAAAGGCGAGCATGGCCGTGAAAAACAACGTAGGCACATCCCAACTGTTCATGAACCCCAAGGCCCCGATGACGATGCCCCAGATTACATAGTTCAGGCGGCGGGATTTATGTTTCAGTGAAATATCCAGATCTTCGGATTTCAAATGGTTGAACGCCAGCGCCAAGGCCAGCATGTTAAACGGTATGGCCAACATGTGCGGGTGCATGTCCCCGAGCAAAAACGAGAAGAAGGGAAATTCGTTGATGGTGTCTGCGATAACGCGCGAGGGCGTCCACCAATTGAAATTATCCAGAGTCTTGTTCACCCAAACTTGTCGCACCCCGTCCAGGTTGCCCAGCAGGAAGATCACCGCCCAGCCGCCCACGGCCACACCCAGGCGACGGGTCAAGTTGTACAACAACCCGAAAACCGCAAGACCGGCCAAGGCAAACAACAACCCCAGCGCCAGGTTAAACCCAACAGCCGGCGGTACGGCGGAGAGTTTCACCATAATCGCCATGAACAAGTATCCGAAATAATAGTAGCTGATGGAGAAGGCACTGCCGGAAAGCCAAGGATCAAACGGCGGGAACGAGGTGGCGCGGGAAAGGGAATTCATAAACGCCATGTCCATGAATTTTTCCGTACCTATAATGTCCGGATTAAACATGCGGAAGAACACAAACAGCATGAACAACAAAAGAAAAAACGCTTCGTTCACCAAGATGTGACCCAAATTCTGTTCCACATACGTCCGAATCTCAGTTTCGTGGGTTTTCCAAATCCAGAACGACACGCCGATCAACAGCGCCAAGGAAAAAAGAATGGTCAGTACCGAAAAATAGACAAACCCCAGAAGCCATGAGATCAAACCCACCCAAAGCAAGCCCACGGGTTTGGAAAAGGCATAGCCACGGTCCGGTAAATGCTTGAACAATCGCCAGGTCAGCGGTGCGGCTGCCAAGCCAAACAGGCTGATCAGGAGCCACCAGACCAGGATGCTCAGTTGTTGCATGTATGGAATCTCCCCCCGGACACAAAAGCCCTTGAAAATTCGACGCTTTTACGGATTTTAAACTCCAAACAAAATTTGCAATGAATTATATGAAACGCTTAAAGCCTGTGTCAACAGGAATAACAACCAAAACCAATTTGCCGTCTCTTATAATAATGGTAGGCTTCTGTCCACATCAACCTCCCAAGACCTGTTTTCGCTCCCCATTTTCACAAACCAGCTCAACTGTTCTCACGTTCTCATATTTTCCCTTGTTGGTATTCAAGTTAAGCAGTACAATTTCCGTAACTTCTTGCGAGGGGAGTGATACACCTTCTCATCATCTTTTCTGCTTTAGCTTTAACCACCCTTTCTGCCAGGAGGAACGTACATGTATGCAAAACGTTTAGTGCTCAGTCTAATATTACTCACATCCTTTTCGGGTTTTGTTTTCGCTGAAGTACAAGATGCCAGCAACATTCCGGAATTGCTTCTTTTCCAGGAATTGCCAAAAGTCATCACTGCCTCGAAAACCGCACAATCGGTGGAAACCGCAACCTCCATCATGACCGTCATTACCGAAAGCGACATCGCTCGTTCCGGCGCCCGCACGATTTATGAAGTCCTAAAACGCGTACCCGGGTTCTTCCCCACCTCACAAGCGACTTGGATGCTGGTCGGCAGCCGTGGTCTGATCTCCGATGGCAACGACCACATCCTGCTGCTCATCGACGGACACGTGCAAAACAGCATCGTCGGTCAGGGCTATCAACAACAAGACATGATTCCCACTTTGGAAAACGTCAAACAAATTGAGATCATCCGCGGACCCGGTTCCGTGCTCTGGGGCTCCAACGCGGTGTACGGCATCATCAACATCATTACCAAAGACGGAGCCAAAAACGGCGGGACCAAAGTAACCGGCGGATACGGACATGCCGACGGCATGTTCAACGCCAATTACCTCTACTCGTTTGGTGTAAGTGACGACGTTAAGGGTGTTCTCTCCTTGAACTATTGGCAATCCGAAGGTTTCAACCGTTCGGGCAAGGACCGCAACAAGAGCGCTTGGAACAAAGACGATGCCGCCGACGTGAAGTCCAACGTGGAGTTTCCGTGGGGCATGGACGGCAGCTGGCCTCCCCTGGACAAACAACGCGAAGGCTATGAGATGTACTTAAAAATGCAAGTCGGTGCGGGTGAGTTGCTGGGACGCATCCTCGAGACCAACGTGGTGTATCCCTGGGACACTTGGCAGACCACGGCTGGATCTGATTTGTCCAGCCGCAAGACCTACCTTGAGTACCGGCAGAAGAGCCAATGGTTTGACAATTTCCTCACCTTAAACAGCAGTTTTTACGGTGATTTGCTCCTCCAAAACCGTTTCCCCTCAGATACAACCCTGTTCAATTCCCAGGCCACACGCAAACAGGATCAGTCCAACGAAGAATTGGCGTTTGGTACAGAGTTCACGGGCGACATGACTCTCTTCCAGGGCAATGCCCTCAAAACCGGCATCAAGGCTGTCCGCACCAAGATCGGTCCCAACCGCGATACCCGCTTTAATGCCTATCAGAACAACGAAGATACGGGCTCGCTTACGCCAGCGACCAACACTCACATTGGCGTAGAGTCAGGCTTTGATAACAACTTGGCCGCCTACTTTGAAGACCAACAAAAGCTTTTCAACGACCAGACCACGGTGTTTGTGGGCGGGCGTTTTGATTGGGATGATTTCCGCGAGAACAAGGGTGTTTTCCTGCCCCGCGGCGGCATTATTCAGTCGCTCTTCAGCGACTTCACCATGAAATACGTACTCAACACCGGCTACCTTCGCCCCGAAGCCGTGTACTCCAAGACCGTAGGCATCATTGTTGACCAACAGCGCGGCCCCACGCAGGGCATTCTCCGCGTGGACAAGTCTGAACAGGTGATCAGCCACGACCTGCAGGTGTATTGGAAAAAAGAAAGGACCTACGCAGCCGTAACGGCATTCTATGAAACCATCAAGGACTATATTTCCTTTGATGCCAACTTCACACCCCAGGGATATAAGAATGTTGGTGAAGTGTACACCAAAGGTGTGGAGTTTGAAACACGCTACCAGATTCTGGATAACCTGTACGCCTCGGGCAACTACTCCTACGCACTGGCAAAAATTACCCGCAACGAGAACATCAACCCCGGTGCCGTCAGCAACGACCGGGATGTCTTTTTGAATTATCCGCAACAAATTTTTAACATCGGGGTGGATTATCTGATCAACGCCAACAACTCCGTAAACGTGAACTTCAATGGCTGGGCCAAAATGCCGTATGTACGTTCCATTGCCACAGCCAATACCTACGGTGAGTTTGACGAACTGGCCGGTGAGCAATACTTGGATTTCACCTTTACCTCCACCAAAATCTTTGGCACGGGTTTGGACCTAACCATCTTTGCCTTCAACCTCCTGGACAACACCGACAAAGTGGGCATGGCCGTCAACAACGGAGTCTGGTATCCCCGCGGACGTGACCTGGGCGCCAAACTCTCATACATGTTTTAGTTTACTTTATAGCCTGATGCAAAAAAGGGCAGACAACCTTATCGGTTGCCTGCCCTTTTTCATTTTGATTTCCTAGATGACTTACGGTTGTTTGGGACCTTCGGCCGTAACAGGCGCATACACTTTCCCTTGTTCGGGCAAGACCAGATGCATCTCACTTAACTCTTGAACCTCAATGACACCTTTGGTCAATACGTACTCGAGGGCATGGCCGCCGGCGGTTTTATCCTTATTCATAAAGTGGAAGTGATTGCCAGCTCCACTCACACTCTTTAAAAACTGGGGCGAACGCCAGCCCACCAATGTACCTGCAACTCCGTTGAACTCAAACACCGATTGCTTCGGGATCACGGTTTCCAGCGGCGGATACGGTTTTGCCTGGCGCGGAACACTCCGGGCTTTCATGCGTCCGAACTCCCCGGTTATTTTAATTAAAAAATAATGCGTAGCCTTAGACAACTTTCCTTCTAAAAGCTCACCTACTTGCTTCTCCGTTAGGGGTTCGGTCACCGGAATGGATACCGTGGGTGTGAAGCGCCCCACCATGGCATAGGGCACACGGGCTTCAGGAGCCACCCCATACACCTTGCCGTCGGATTTAATCTGATAGACCGCATGCTCCAGCATGACCATTTCGCCGTCTAGGTCTTGAAACGTGCCAATGCCCGTGTCTCCGTGTTCCAATAAGGTTTGCACTGGAACACTCCCGTTATAGTCCCCGGTCAAAAGCGTGTCCAGGGTGGAAACCTGATACAGTTCCGCCGTTCCCTCGGTTCCAAACGCCCAGGTTGGAACTTGTGCGCTCAGTACCAGCAATACCAATCCCGTTACTTTAAATAAACGCATCGGTCTTCTCCTTCTTGATTATGAAATGAGCTTGTACGTCCGCAATGTAAAATCAAACACCGGTCTTGCGGTGGCGCCAGCGTATGCGGAAGAGATCGACAAACATGGTGAGCGAATCTTTGAGCGGGGATACTGTTGAAGCCAATGAGTTGTGCCACTCAACCGGCAACTCGGCAATGGCCAGCTTACCCCGCCGTGCCAGGTAGAGCACTTCCACATCAAAACCAAACCTGGGAGTGGCCACATGGGGAAAAATACGCCGCACCGCCGTGCGCCGAAAAAGCTTAAAGCCGCATTGGGTGTCACGCAGGCCCGGGAGGACCAAACTCTGCACAAACCGGTTGAAGGTCTTGCCCATAAACTCACGGTACCACGGTTGGGGCGTGAGCACTTTCGCGCCCGGGACAGCCCGAGAGCCGATTACCACATCCGCCCCGCATTCCATGCCGGAGAGCAAGGTATCCAAATCCCGAATGGGCGTAGACAAATCTGCGTCGGTAAAAAGGACATATTCGCCCCGAGCTGCGGCCATGCCCCGCCGAACACTGGCGCCCTTGCCGCGATTGCGGGCATTGGATAAGACGCGTACGCGGATCGACTTGGGAAACCCTGCCGCCAAAGCGACAGCACGGGTGCGGTCTTGGCTGCAATCGTCCACCACCACAACTTCGGAGGAATATTTTTTGGCATTTAAAAAGCCTGCAATGGTTTCAAGGGTCTGTGGCAGCCGACGCTCTTCGTTGAACGCGGGAATGACAATGGACAGATGTAGGGGTGGTCGCATCAAAGCCTCCGGCGACATTATACCCAACCGCGCGAGGCTTTCAAGGCGAAATATTTTTCCGAGTTTCCTAACCGCAACTTCCCACCTGCCCAAAATATCATCTGCCGTTATTTACTCGCGCTTTTGACAATGACCAATTTATAGGGACCTATGGTTTTGCTTTGGGTCATCCCGGTGATGCGCAGGCGATAGAAATAAATACCAGGGGCCACAGTACGGATATCCCATTGGGTACGCTGATACCCTGACGACGCATGGGTATTCGCAAGAGTAGAGCTTTTTTCTCCAATTAGATTGAAGCACTCAATCTCGACATGGCTCGGCTCATCCAGGTAGTAATAAAACCAGACGTCCTTGCCCCGCGCCGGAGAAGGATAGGTTATGACTGATTCTTGGCTAAAAAAAGGAGTCAACGTACGCGTCGCACTTGGAATAAACGTAATGGTGCACGTGGGTGTAACGGTGGCCGTCGGGGTGATGGTCGGAGTCGGGCTTATGGTGGGAGACGTCGTGGAGGTGGGTGAGATCGTGCAGGTAAGCGTAATGGTTGAGGTTTGTGTGATCGTATACGTCGGTGTCGCCGTCGGTGTCTGGGTGCTTGTCGGTGTCTGGGTCGCTGTCGAAGAGAACGTCAATGTGGGTGTGAACGTTTGTGTTACCGTAATGGTACGTGTAGGCGTCACCGTATGGGTATAGGTGGCCGTAGGTGTCACAGTCGCCGTAAAGCTCGCTGTCGCCGTAGGCGTGATCGTAAACGTCGGGGTGCGGGAAGGCGTTGCGGTCCGTGTTGACGTCGGGGTGTGCGTGGCTGAAACCGTTTTCGTAGGTGTCACCGTACTCGTGGGCGTGCGGGTAGACGTAGGGGAATGCGTCGGGGTGGCGGTATA
>CAZSAP010000026.1:0-36034 GCA_964604705.1 uncultured bacterium | reverse complement strand
CCATAACCTTGAGTATCGTCACGGCCGCCTTGGGTGGCTGGGCTTCGGGTATTGGTACATTGGCTGCGTCTTCAGCAACGATTGCGGCCTCGGTTGGGACCATGACCATGACCGCATTGGTAGAGTGCGCCAAGCTTCTAACCAACCCGGCGGTTATGGGCGCTATATTAAAAGCCGTGATTGCGAAAATCATTGTTTTAATCGTTATGGAAGTATTTAAAGATGATTTGGCGAAAAACCCGGTCTTCATGTTGGCTGTGAACATGGGTGCGAGTGTTCTTGCCGGTGGTATCTCCGCGGCGCTTACAGGTGCTCCTGGAGGGTTCTTAAAAGGTTGCGCGGATGCATTGAAAGCTTTGGTGGGACTAAAGCCTGAACAGAGTTTTGGTGCCATGTTTACAACATTTGCGACACTGGCCTCGCCGTTGGTTGTACAAATCGGAACTTTGGCCATACAGCTGGCCGTAGCTGAGATTTGTTACAGCAAGGGTATGAATTATGAAGATAGGACTATGCTCAGTAGTGTGATTGGGTCGGTGGCCATGGGGGCCATAGCGGTGGGCGGTGTGGCTGCGTCAACGTCACCCCAAGAATTTAAATTTTGGCCAGTTGTTGTAGATACCCTTCTCAAACCTGTTGCAGTTACCGCGGCGTCTACCTATATAAGTGTGTATGTGGCTCCTGAACTAGCTAAGACCGATAAGGCCATGGGCTTTTCTACTAGATCCGATGGATCGGCTGGATTCCAAACCCAGATGACTACCCAGATGTTCACCAGTGATGTAGGCGCTTTTGTGGGGGGCTTGGTTCCGCTTTTGAAATTTAGTGGTGAAGGCTATCACCAGTCTGTGATCGGACAATTTGGTGAAAAAACCGGATTGTACGGAACCGGTGTAGGTGGTGCTGGAAACGGAACTCAAGGTGCGGTTGGACCGACCAACGATCCGAATTCCCAGACAAAATCGGAAGTAGATGGCAATGCATTTGAGGGAACGAAGGGCAGTCAACCGAAAAACGAAGGCAACGGCAACACTCCCAAAATGGAAAAGTCGGATGAAACTAAGACTACGACCGGTTCCAGCGTTGCCACGGGTGATGCGCGCAGTGATGCCTCGATGAGCAATTCGCCAACAAACACAGATGTCGATGCGGCTTCAAAAGCCAGTGGATCGCAAACCAGCACCAATGCAACTAAATCTTCCAGTAGTTCGACAAGCAATCCATTACCCGATCAAACCAAGAAAGACACGCCCCAGCAAAGTAAATCTCCGGTAGTGGATCAAACCAAAACCCCGGATGTTACAGATACCAAAACCCAAGATTTAAAAACAGATTCACCGCAAATGAAAAAAGATGATTCGCAAACGGGTCTTGCTCGTAATGAGTCACAAGATGGACGTATTCAGGGCGACATGCCGAATCCGGACCCCAATACAACCAAACCCAAGCAAGATAGCCCCAATCAACCCAAAGATTTGAATCAGAAGGTCAATGGGTCCAATAATAACGTCGAGCGTCGTAATGATGATAAAGGTGTGGCTAAAGGTGGCAATGGAAACAATGGTGGCAGCGGCGGCAGCGGCGGGTCAGACAACGGAGCATTTGGCACACCGGATAAGGCGTTGGAAAACATTACTCAGAGTCTCTCCCAAGGGCAACTTTCGGATGCCTATACTCCCCAAATGGATGGATCCGGCCAACCAAAAGTTACGTCTTCGGGCCCAGTCAATTCCGGGGATGCCACTAAGATGGCTACGTTAGCGCCTAGTGTTCGCAATCAGGTGGATCAATTGCGTACGCAAGCGGGTGGCAATTTGCCGAAAGATTTTCAGTTTGAAGTGAGTAGTTTTCAAAACGCAGCAGGTCAGAATGTATCCATGGTGACAGCACGTGGAGCCGATGGATCATCAATTACCAGCGCCCAAGTCACAATCGGTGACCAGAAGATTACCACCATGATTTCGCAAAGAACCGTGGGGCAGGGTGCGGGAGCAGTTTCCGAAGTTAACACCAAGGTTTTTAACGGTAAGGGCGAAGTTGTTCAGGATATGAATTTTAGAAGTAAATATGTGCCGGAAAGTGGTACGGCGGGACTCAATGGAGCTAATGCAGGTGGGACTAAAGGGACTCCGGAAGTTGGCAACGGCAATGCTGGAACCAAGCCTGGCCCAGATCGCAATATCAATACAGATCCAGGTTCCAAGGTTCCGAAAGTAACGCCGCAAAATCTAAAGGCGTTGATGGCGGGTGCGGTTCCCTTGATTGGCGAGAACGTTCCAGTCAATGCGGCTAGCAACGGTGGCGGCAAACCGGTGGCCGGTGGTGACAAGACTACAACTGGAAGCGGATCGACAGGTTCCGATTATGAAGTTGTGGGCTCGGAGAAAAAAGGTCCACGTTGGTTCAATCCAGGGGTAGTGGATCGCGGGACAGTGACCTTCAAGGTAGGCGGTGAAACAATAACGGCGGACTATGAGTTTACGCCAGGACAACCTACAGTTGCTAATGTACAAGCCAACGGTGGCTTTTTAGGCGCGGGTGGGGATCACTACAAAGTTGCAATAGATGGTAACGGCAATGTTACGGCGGTACTCGGAAAATATGAAACTGTCGGAAATCTCTTTGAAAATTTCGGTTCAAGTGCAAGTGGCACCGGCTTTATTTCTTCTTCTGATCCCAATCGTGCGTATGCGGTCAACCAGCGTACAGGGCAAGTTGAGCGTGGTTATGTCAAAGGTGCTGATGGTAGTTGGAAAATGGATCAAGATACCTACCGTACAAGTTCAAACGGTGTGACGTACGGTGCGTTAATGGATGTTAAAACCATGGGTTCAATGCCGAGTGATGTACGCGACGCGGCTGTCATGGGGCAACAAAATCAGGGAATGCTCCAACAAAATCCTGAAATTATGGCGAAAATTGGCCAAAAAACTGGTTTCTCGCCGTATACCGCTAAGGGTCAAGAATTGCTTCAACAGTATTTGCAGACCACTGAAGGACAAAAATTATTAACGCAGTATGCTTCGGAAACTGTTTCCGCTGGAATTCAACAAGGGACGAAACTGGCGGAACAATATAAAGGTACCGATAAATATCAAGCCGCCATGAAAGGCGTGGCCTTAAGTCGTGAGAATGGCTTAAATTACGATGCCCTCTCCACCACCTCGCATGCGACTGAATTTATCAGTGCGGCGAAAACCAGTGGCGATCCTTCCTTGATGGTCAAGGCCGCTGGATATGAATCGGCGATGGGTAACAATACACAGGCGATTCAAACCGTGACCTCGGCATTAGAAATTGCAAAATCGAGCCCCACCATGACTCCGCAAGCCAAGACCGAAGTTGGCTTGCAAGCCATGGAGGTACTTGCAGGTTCGGGTCAAAAATCATCGGAAGGCTTCAAACAAGCCGAAACGTTTGTACGGCAGCAGGTTACTGCCGGAAATGTGGATATGGGTCAGCTCACACGTTTAAATACCATGACCGATGTCACTTCACAGGTAAACACCACCGCAGGCAACATCTCCTCGCTCGTTCAAACCAGCGCTTCGGCTGTGGGTGAGAATGGTCAAGTAAGTTTGGGCAATATGGGCACCTTGTCCCGTAAACCTGATGGAACCCTTGTGCTGCAGCAGAAGTCTGGGGACAACACTGTAACCATGACGTTTAAAGACGATGGTGCCGGCAAGTTGGTAATGGATACCATGACGGTGCGGGACAGTCAGCCGATTCCGCGCCAGACGTTCCAGCGCATGCCGGATGGATCCATGCAAGTGGTCCAACAGCGTTCTACACTTTCCTTGAACCTTGATGGCGTACAAGTTGTAAAGACACTTTCGTTGCCGATTGGTCGCACCAGCGGGTATCAAACGTTGGTTACGCATAATGGGAAAACGTTTATTGTTTCAGCTAATGTGCAAAGCTCGGTTGATCTTACAGCACCGGAGAATCATAATTACCAGCTTCCGACGATTACACCTGTCAAGGTTGATGGTAGCAACATCGTAGGAGTCAATGGAACGCCTTCGATTAAATATGATAATGTAGGTGCTCCGCAAATTCAGCAAATCACCGCCAGCATGATTGCAGCGGGGATTGATCCGGTTCAAGCACAGACCATTGTGGCTGGTTGGAATCTAACCGGCAAGTCTGTGTATGTAAACGGGTCAACAGTGTATGTGGGAACTCAAGCGGATATCGCCGCAGGGAATTATCAGGCGTATACCATTGAACGGACCGACATTAATCAATTCACATCCGTGAAATCGGAATTTGTGAATGGGTCGATCACTACGTCGACCTATGCGGACGGTCGAGTATATACCTTTGAAAAAGGCAGCATGCAGAATTATACGGTTTCGTTCCCACGGGTATCCGATGGTGCAAAAGTAACCATGTCGTATAAGGATGGGCAGTTGCAGGGTTCGACGGTCGTTTTGGCCGACGGTATGTCGCTGCAATTCAGCGCCACAGGGAACTTGTCAACACGCAGTGTTGCAGATCTGCAGAGAACGGGCAATTATCAGCAGAAATTTGAAGCCAAACCGATTACCGGTGATCCGACACAGTTGCCGAGTTTGACCAACGGAACTTCGCCGGAATTTGTGAAGTTTGTGGGTGATCAGTTGATCCGTCCGGATGGAACCGTTGCCACGAAGTATTCGAATGTCACAGGCGCAACTGCAGGTTTAATCGCGGACAATCTTGTAGCAGCTGGCATGGAACGCTCGCAAGCTGATCTATTGGTGCGAGCCGGCAATTTGGAAGGCAAGACTGTCTATCAAATCGGCACAACCTTGTTTATTGGTGATCAAGCCAGCATCGCGGCAGGCAATTATCAAGTCGCGGGTATTAATACCTTTGCGGATGGAACAAGCTTGCTGTATAGAACCGAGTATAAAGGCGGCGTCATCCAAAATGCTCATTTGTCAGATGGGCGTGTTTTAACCTTTATCAATGGAAGCACCTCCAACTATACACAGACCATTCGCAGTGCAGATGGCAATCGCGTTTCCACATCGGTCTTCAAAGATGGGAAATTCCAAGGCAATACAGTTGAGTTGAAACAATTCGGTGTTACCTTAGTATACGACGCCAACAATAATCTGACTGTTCAGAGTGTCGCGAAACTTCAGGCGGGCAACGGCAACGGTTATACGTTCTCCATCGAAGGGCAAAATTTTGTTTTGAGGAACGAGAGCGGATACAGCGAAACCTATTCACAAACCGGGCGCTTGCTGGAAGCGAAAAAACCCGCTGAAGGTGGGAGTCAAGGTGGCGCTGCTGGCTCACCAGCCAGCGGGGATGCTACGGTTCATGTTGAGGAATATAACGTAACGCAGAGTGTGTCTTTGAATTTTGCCAAATACGACTCAGCCACGGGTGAGACCGTTCAGATTCAAAACATCACCAAACAGACTGTTGTATATCAGGCTTTTGCCAACGGAGACATGATCCGTACCACGAGCAACACCACACAAGCCGGTGACAATGTACTTACGCGTACACAGTTCCTTACGGATCACGTCACGTTGGATGCAGCGACAGGTATGGAAACTAAGCATTTTGCTGGACAAATAGTTGAGATAACACCTTCAGGAAGCAAAATTGTTGCAGGCCGGCAAGTGGTTACCTGCACACGTGATTATACAACTCCGGTGGATGAAGTCACGGGCGCCCAAGTGAAGCATTTTGCTGGAGAGCAAATTGAGACTTCGGAAAAAGGTGGGAAGATTATTGCTGGACGTGAAGAGGCTGTCTTCACAAAAGATTACACCACACCTACTGATCCGATCACGGGTGCCAAAGTAACTCATTACGAAGGGCAAACAGTAGAAAACTGGGCCGGTGGTAGCCGGATCACAGTTGGACGTCAGGTCACTGAATTTACTAAACAGTACACCACACCGGTGGATGAAACCACGGGAGCCAAAGTTACGTATGAACCTGGGACTAAGATTGAAGGTACCAGTGCAGGGAGCAAGTTGATAGCAGGCAAGCAAACAACAGAGTTCACACTTCAATACACGACACCGATTGATGCCTCCACGGGCGCGCGGGTTACCTATGACGCTGGTACGAAGCTGGAAGGTACGGTTGAGGGCAGCAAAATGATTGCTGGACGTCAAGTCACTGAGTTTACCCATGACCAATACACAACCCCCATCGACCCAGTGTCCAAAGCACAGGTTACTTATTATAAGGGGGCGAAAATTGAAGGAACTCCGGAAGGAAGCAAGCTGATTGCCGGACGCCAGGTAACAACATTTACAGACGATTACACAACTCCCACAGATGAAACGACAGGCGCGTATGTGACTTATTATAAGGGTGTCCAACTAGAAGCTACCCCCGGCAATAGTCGCATTATTGCAGGCAGACAAGTGACTACATTTACCAAAGAATACACAACCCCGATGGATGAAAAGACCGGTGTAAGCGTAACGTATTATGACGGTACTAAAATTGAGGGAACCAAAGCCGGGAGTAAACTAATTGCGGGGCGTCAGCTGACCACGTTCAACTGGGATTACAGCCCTGGAGTGGATGGAGCAACAGGCGCCAAAGTAACTTACAAGGCAGGCGCGCAGGTGTTGGCCACACCCGGAAGCAGCAAGTTGGTTGCGGGGCGTCAGTTAACCGAATTTACACAGGAGTACACTTCCCCAATAGATAAGGAATCGGGCGTACAAGTCACGTATAAAAAAGGTGCTATCCTTGAAGCCACTCCGGGCAGCAGCAAGTTAATCGCCGGCGAACAGATTAACCACTTTACGAAAGAGTACACTACGGAAACAGATAAGGTTACTGGAGAGAGAGTTACGTATAAGGCTGGAACGCAAATTTCGATTACACCTACCGGGAGCAAGTTTTTGGCTGGAACCATGGTGCGCGAGTTCACCAAGGCTTATACCACGGGCATTGATCCAAACACGGGTGAGCGCATTGCATACGACAAGGGTACGAAGATTGAAGTGACAAAGTCTGGTAGCCGCTTGATCGCTGGCCGTATGGTTACAGAATATACGAAACAACTAGTTCATCTGGATCCAGATACAGGCGTCCAAATAACCCGGATCAAGGGTACTAAGATCGAATCGACTCCTGGATCAACAAAGGTTATTGCTGGGAAGGAAATTACAGAATTTACCAAACGCTATGTCAGTGCGATTGACCCAACCACAGGCGCACGCTCTACATACGATAAAGGCACACGTATTGAAAATACAGTTGCGGGTTCCAAGATGGTAACAGGGCGTCAGATGGTCGAGTATACCCGCGACTACACCGCACCGACGGATGCTACCACAGGGGTGAAGACAACCTTTACCAAAGGTACGATGATTGAAAATACACCGACTGGCAGCAAGTTTATTGCAGGGAAACAGATCACTGAGTTTACAAAGGAATACACGGCTTCCGATGCCACAACAGGGATTGAAGTCACACACTTCAAAGGTGAGATTGTCGAGAACACACCTAACGGAAGCAAGATTACGGCTGGATCAGAAAGAACGAAGTTTACCAAGTACTATGAAGTAACGGATTCAGCCACTGGTATTCGTGAAGTCCGCACGGCCGGGACGGTCATTGTCAGTGATGCTAATGGTTCGAGACTCACGGACGGCAAGATGATCCGGACCTTCACACGTGAGTACAATGCTACCGCTGAAAATGGAGATGCGATCAAGTATGAAGCTTGGACCGAAATAACCACCGAAGCCAAGATGATTGCAAATGAACGCGGCACTATGGTTAATTCGGAAGTAACAACCATGGTTACACCCAAGGGTGAAGCGTCACTTTCCATTAACGGTAAGCAGGTTATGAGTGGTGAGAATCTAACGACATCGTACGATGAAGGACGCTTGGTCGTTGCGAGCAGTAATGGAACCCAGAAGACCTTTACATCGGAAGGTATTGAGAAGACTGGGTTCTTCCGTCGGATTGGTAACACCGGAACTGAAACCTGGGCTGGTTTGGGCAAACTGTGGAATGAAGGATTGACCGATGCAGGCAAGTTCTGGGATGCGTATTATGATGGAGATACATTGGGAGCGCTTTCGGCTCTTGGTTCGGTATTTTTGGATGCAGTCTCAGTCGTTGGAAGTGCAATTTTGGGCTTGGTGACGGTTGTGTTGTCACCGGTCACGGCTTACCTGGGATATATGGCGGATAATGTTATTCGTGAAATACCCGGTCGTGTGCATGATGCTTTGGCCACTGTTTTTGGAGCCGACAGTCCTATCACAAAGATTGTGGATAAGGTAGTTACGGCAGTTTGTGCATTTGAATATGGAATGATGAAGTTTGTGGCCAATAATTTGACGATTTTGGTCTTGTTAGCGCTCGGACCGTTGACTGGGGGGGCCGCCTGGGTTGGTGTGGTGGGTAATTTGTTTATCGCCGCCAGTTTGATGGCCGAAATGCATAAAGGCGTACTCACTGGGATTAAGGATTTTGCATATGGGTTTGTTATCAACCCCTTCGTGGAAGCGTATCACGGTGCGGTGGAAACCTACAAGGGCATCAAGAGCGGAGCCGATGCATTCACTGTTGCGGATTCAGCTTCGAAAATGGCTGGTGGTATGTTGGGTGTTTTATTCACGGCCCATATGGTTAAGGGGTGGGTCGCTAAGGCCGTTCCGATTGTGAAATCGTTTGCTGAAGGGGCCAACATGCGGATTCAAACCCGTGTGTCGGAGGCTATGAATGGCCGTGTGAACATTGAAGGGATGTCGCCTGCCCAACGTGGCGCAGTGGAACGTATTTCTTTGTCCGAGCTGAGTGTCGGAGAAAAAATTAGTGCCATTCGCGAAGTGGCCAAGATGGAAAATCCTGGACCGGTATTGGAGAAGTTTGGGTTGGAAGCTCCTTCGGCTAAGGTGGATCTCGGATCTTCAAAAATTGAAGGTAGTCTGGGCGAACGTATTCAAGGTGAGGTGCCCAAGATGGAAGCCGGTAAGGTAGAGGCTCCGGAAATAAAGGCCGGAGAATCGGCAACCAAACCAGCGGATGTGGTTGATCCCGTTACCAGAACAAAAGGTGTGGGTGAACAAGGACCTTCTAAGACGCGAGTCAGCACAGAAGCTTTGGAAGGCAACGTAAAAGTGGCACGTGAAGGATTTGCCAACGCCAAAACACTCAGCGAAGTGATGCTTGGATCAAGCCGTTTGACTTCAGCACTTGGACGATTGGCGGAAGGGTTGGTTTTGTCAGGTGATGCCAAAGCTGCGGCGACAACCATTGGCAAGCTTAGCACCCTAGAAGGTGCCAAAGTGTTTGAAGGTATGGTGAAATCCACAGCAGGCATTGGAAAACCGGCTCTTATAGGTACGGATATCAATAAAGTTGCGGATATTTTAAGTGCCTCTGGAAATAAGACGATGGTTGAGGGCGCATGCACTTCATTGGGCTCAAATAAAGCTACAGTGCGAACTTTGATGGAGAAGGGGACTTTATCGCAAGAATTAGCTGGTAAGGTATTGGAATCCGCAACATCGTCAACAACGGTACGCGGAGCTTCCACCTCAACCTCACAATTGGTGGGTGAGTTAGGGAAGAGCAAGACTGCCATGGGCAATGCGTTGGAGATTTCTTCCAAGATGGGAGATTTCAACAGTTCTAACTCCACGTTTGGCAAGATTGTTTCCGCAGCCGCAGAGAGTCGTAGTGCACAGCCAACACGTGGTGGCGTTATGGGGAACTTGGAAGCTGCGCGTAATGGTCGTGCTATGGAACAGATTGGCTCGGTCGCAGCTGAGCGACCAGGCTTGATGGACCGGGTGGTTGAAAAGGCAGGCATGGAAGCTGAAGGCGGCACCATTAAGAGTAATCTTTTGGATCTTGCTGGAAAGTCGGAACGCGTCGCCGATGCACTCGGTAAATCGTTGGGTAATAATGAAGGCGCTTTGAGTAGTTTTGTGAAAGGTGCTTCAGCTAAAGAAATGCCGAACTTAACGAAAGCTGTATCCATGGATGCTAAGGCTTCAAAGGCCATGGGTGAATTAATGAACAGTTCCAAGATTCCTGTGGAAGCAAAAGCCAAAGCGGTAGAAGCTTTGACCAATCAACCATTGGAAATGGGTAAGGCGTTGGAAGCCATGTCCAATGGCGCTCGCACAGAAATTATGAACGGACTTAAGACCAACGAGGTTTTAAACAGTCTTTCTGAGCCTGTACGGCAAAAGGTAAAAGAGGCTGGCACGGAGTTGGCCAAGACAGAAAAAGTGTCCTCAGAGCATGTCAAAGATGTGGAACGGATGAATGGTCCGGTTCCAGAAGCCGCTCAGGTGAAGGCGGGTAGCGCTTCTGGCGGTGGGGCAGCCGAAGGTGGTAATGCAGGTGGAACGGCCAGCACCGCTAAGGGTGACGGAAAGACGACACAAAAGACTACGGCGGATACCAATCCGACAACGGCACGTAATTCGCAATCGCCAAGTGTGAAGTCTGAAGCTGCTACCAACATGTCAGAACGTGCCAACGTTAAGGACCCGGCAGCTTCTAAAGGTTCTGAGTTTATGTCCTCGGAAATGGCCCGCAAGGAAGTTGGTGCGGTTGAGGGTAAACCTGGAACCACGGCACGTGAAATGGCCAAGGCTGGTAACGAAATGACTTCTCCGGAGAATATGCGTGCGCGTGATGCCGCCGCTCAAGGGGAAGCCGGACGTCCGGCTTTGGATCAGGTCAAAGAATCAGGACTGAGCCGTTCCACACGTAGTTCAGAGGCGATGAAGAGCCTAGAACGGTTCATTGATAATGCTGAGGCCAATGCAGCAAAGAGTGCGAAATCTTCCGGTGCGCAATCAGGCGGCGCAGCGGAGGGTGGTGCAAATGCAGGAGGAAAAGGAGCGCAACCCAATGGCGGCGGTTTAATGTCGTCACTTAAAGCAAAAGTCGGTGAGGTTGTTACTTCTGCCAAGTACAAAGCAGCCGATGCTCTCTTAGAGCCCATGACGGGCAAGCGTGTTATGGAAGGCATTGGGAAGACCTATAACGGTGCCATGAAAGCGGTTGAACTTACAACCAGTGTATTGTCGGGATATAAATTTATTGAACCTATGTTCAAACGTATGGGAGATTTCGTTCGTAATGGCAAGGTTGAAGCTGCACCTGCAGAAGCCGGGCCTGCTACCTTGGGCTCGAAAATAACGGCCAAAGTAGATAAAGCCTTAGGTGTCGTAACGGGCGAACGGATACTGGAAGCCGGCCTGAAGAAATTCGGAGAGTCTCGTCAAGCTCGGTTGAATACACCGGAAGCCGTTGGCAAGCAAATGACAGACGTGCAAGCCAAGATCAAAGCGTCTGAGGCTCGGATTGAAGCCTTGAACAAAATGGCTGTAGAAGGTAAGCGTTCGCTTAATGAAAGCATCATGTCTGAACGTTCTTTAGCCAGCCGACGCGCCAATCAAGTATTAGCGGAGATGCACACGCGTGCTGGTTTGGAAGCTCAGTTTGGTCATATGCTTTCTAAAGCAGAAGCATTTGTGACCAAGGCCGCGGCATTAGAGCAAAGCCGACCGTTGGCTTCCGAAGGATTCAAGTCAGGTCTAAAGGAGAGCTTTGGTTCAACAGGTGAAACCTTTGCTGCTAAACATGAGGCTTTGACCAAAGCGTTGGATTCCTATCGTGAGGTTTCGCGCTCAGGCAGTCCGACCGAAATTGCCCGCGCTTCATTGGAAGTAGCGCGCGCACAAACCGAGTATACCAAGGCCACGCAGAGCATTCAAAAATTAGCATCTTCAGCCGATCCGAAAGTGGCGGGCAAACTGACTGAAATGCTAGCAAGTGAATTTGCAACTGTACGTGACGCCATGCAAGTTAAAGGTAATGGCAAATCGACCATGGGCAATTTGGTCGAACAACACACTCAACTTTCCAAACAGCTTGAAGGACCACGTTCTGAGCTTGGGAAACTACAAGAATCCCTCAGTCTGACCGAGCGCGGGTTGGCAGAACAGAGGAGTCGTCTGGAAGCTACCGGTGATCAAAGTTTGCAGCCCAAGATTAAGGAACTTGAAACACGTCAATCCAAGCTTAACGAGCAGATAGCCGAAAATCAGGCTAACCAAGCAAAACCATCGAGGGGCTTGGGAACCTTGGAACAGAAAATCGGCGATCTTCAGCAAGCACGTCGTGGACTGTTGGAATCTGCGGATATGTTGGGTCGTCATTCAGCCCTGGCTGAACAGTTGCTAAAAACCGAAGGAAACCATGTACTGGCCTCCGAGTTGATGCAGCGTTCTGCCGATGGCGGAAGTTCTGTGGTGAAGAAATTGCTCGCGGAAAATTCTCCGAACAGCATAGCTCGCTTGGGTAAGGTTTTGGAAACCATGAGTCCGGAAGGGCGTCAATCCTTAGGCAAATCTTTGGATGCGGCCAGTGCACGTGAATTGATTGGAGAGGCGCTAAAGGGTGGAAATAATCTGGTTGAAAACGGCGCTAAGGCCAAGGCGGCAGTACAATATCAGATTGCTGCGGATTTGCTAAGCCGTCGCTCGGTAACGGAATTAGTTGGTGCCAAACCCGGTGAAGGATTGCTCTCACAAAAAGGTATTGCTGAGGCTATGAAATATACAGAATCACCGGTGCTTCGTTCTGCATTTGAATTGTCGAGCAAATCAATTGTTGGCGAAAAGACCATTCGTACCTTAGAAGCCTTCAAGGAACAGTTAAATATTAGTGAAATGCAAGGGAAGACCTTTGCGGAAGCATTGCAGGAATTTAACAAGACTCAAGCTCAAAAAGGTGGCGAACAGCTTAAACCTGAACAAGTTCGTGATCGACTGAGCCTAGATCGTATGACCAGTCAGAAGACGTTTGATCTCCAACGTCGTTTGGTGGAGACGCAGATTCGCAGTGGCCAGATTGAAGCGCGTCTTTCTGGGGCAGGCCAAAAGGGGAATTGGATGCAACGCCAGGTTGCCCGTTTTGAGCAGTGGTCGAATCAACGCACGATTGCTCGTTTGGAAAACCAATTAAACAACCGCCAGGCTGCAGCGGCGGATCGTGTGGCGTTTGAACGTTCGATAATCACAAAATTGGAAGCCATGAAGGTGGATACCCAGGTTGTAAAACAAGCGGGTGAATTAATGAAGTTGGAGTCACAGATTTCCCGCTTGGAAGCCAGCAAGGCCAAAGCAGAGGATGCTGGATTCTTACGTAAGACCGCTCGCAGTATTATGGAAAAGATTACGGGGAATAAAGGTTCGCTGCAGGAGCTATACAGTCAGCGTGCTGAATTGATCGCAAAACTACAAGATACACCTGGAGCCTTGGATGCCATTCTTAAAGCCGAAGGTGTCAACATGGATCTTATCAGTGCGGGGCGTTTGTCCAGCCAAGCGTTTGGCAAAACTTTGGTCGAAATGGTCGATACCATGAAATCCCTGACCAAAGATGGCAAAACACCTACGGTCGAAGAAATTGGCAAGGCCATGGATGATATTTTGAGTAAATCAAGTGCAACTGAAACCATGACAACGGCTGAAAGCCGTGCTATTCATCAACAGACTGGTGAGCTGTTGGCCTCGATTGAAAAACTC
The DNA here is from genome assembly GCA_964604705.1 of uncultured bacterium. GTDB lineage: Bacteria > Oederibacteriota > JAAXVQ01 > JAAXVQ01 > JAAXVQ01 > JAAXVQ01. The sequence goes on along the minus strand of CAZSAP010000026.1, from coordinate 22,490 downwards.
GGAGCTGAAGCTAAACCGGCTGATGTCCAACGGCTGGTAAATGAATTTGCTGCTAAAGAAAACTCGTTCTTAAAAGGCGAGCATAGCCAGGTGTTGTTAGAAAAAATTTCTAAGTTGGGAGAAGGTGCAAAACCGGAGGCGTTAAAACGCGCAGTGATGGAATTTGGTGAAAGCATTTCATCGCCCTTGACCGCACAGACGCGTGGTTTACTCAAGGAATTGGTGCAGGCGTTCACATCAGATGCTAAGTATAAAAATTTCAATGCCGATCCTTTACAGCTGACTTTGTTGACGCGTGTATTGGAACTGCATTTGGTGAACTTTGAATTAGCCGGGCGTCCGAACAGTTTGGCCAAGTCCGTGGTTGGTCAAGCACTCTTGTTGGCCATGGGTGGTGGTAAGTCAGCCGGTGTTCTCTCTCTAGAGTTGGCACGTCAGCTCTATTCCGCCAAGACCGGCCAACCGGCTCCTGCATCCATGTACATGACCGCTACAGACGCTCTGGTCAAGCAGATTGTTTTTGACGAACCGCTTATGAAGGCGCTTTACGATAAGGGGAAAGTTGTTATCTTGTCTGAGGAGAATGTTGGGCAGATTATCAAGGAAGGATTGCAAGCGGATAAGATCTACGTCATGTCCAACGAGGGTGTAAAGAAAATAGTTTTGGAAATGCGTGGTAATGGTATTTCCGATGTGGCGATTAAAGATTTCTTCTCCAAGGTTGGGACTAAGGCATGGGATGAATTCCACTCCGCGTTCCATACCACCGACACCATTTTGGGCTCATCCGGAGTCTGGGAGTATTTGGATGCCAATACCAAAGGCCAGATTACGTCTTCGATTGGAGTATTAACCGACAGCTACCTTAAGGTGTTTGAAGTCGTTGGCAAAGACATTATGAAGATGGAACATAATGCCGATATCTTTGCGGATCGTCAGACCATGAATGCTCAAGGGAATATCGAGAGTATTCGTAACCAGAAAGAGTTCAACTTCGACTACGTTATCAAGGAAGGCCCATATAAAGGCGCTACGTTAGGTGAGGCATTACGCCAAAACGGCATTGATATTGCAAGCGGTGGCAATGTCAATATGCTCCAGAAAATGTCTCAAGCCTTATACAACACCAACGGCCGTGAGTTCTGCGGTGGTGTGGATGCTCAGGGCCGTCCGTTCTATGGTACAGCTGAAAAAGGTGTAGGTAAGCCCAACACCATTTACGGGGATCATTATCAATCGGCATTCCAATTGATTGATATCATGGTCAAGGATTCGATGGCCAAGGGAGTTGAAGTGCGAAGCGGTCAGTTGTTGCGTAATGGTGAATTTGTGAAGGCTGTAGGCGAGGCTTTGGCGCATTTAACGACCGAGCGCGTGACTATGTTGGAAGCCATGAAGTTGATTGGTACAGACAACATTGTGGGGTATACGGGAACCTTGGTTGGGTTGTCCGCTACCATGAAAGCCATGGGCAAGAGGTTGGTTGAGATCTCTCCAGAACCGGATATCAATATGTCGCGTGACGTTGCTCGTGGTGAAGTTAGTTACTCAATTAAGTTGGGTGATCGTGTTGTGGTGTTGGATGGCGTTAAAGGCGAGCTTCGTTTGCGTGAGTTTTCGGGTGAAGCAGCCGAGGGTTTTGTTATGGAACGCGCCATTGAGCGATGGGAGACTAATTCACAGCAGATTACCACGCATAACGATAATACGATCTTGCGTAGCATGGCAGACGGTATGGCCAAAAAAGTGGGAGTCGAGGTAATTGAGATTTCCAATGCTTCAGTTCAGAAACGGTTTGGCGAGATGTCTGCAGCTGGTAAGGTTGGTGAAATGAAGTGGGGAACCCCTGAAGCCTTTGAAGTAGCTGTGAAAGATATGCTGCAATCAAAGCCAGGGAAACCGCCTCAGGTGGTAGTGATTGATGGTATGAGCGCAGAAGTCTATTCCGTCGCAGTGGATGCGGTTAAGAGTGCTATTCAGAGCATGCCGAAGTTAACGGATGTCATTTCCATGGCCGAATCGGGCAAGGTTAAAATGACTACCGAGGCATTACAGTCGCTCAAAGATTTTGCCGCGGCCAATCCCAAGAAAGGGCGTTTATCCGATTGGGTCGAAGCCAATACAGGCAGAAATACATTATTGGAAAGTGTGTTTGAACCCATTAAGGGCGAATTAGGCTGGTCGCAGAAGCGCCATATTTTTGCTCCGGCCATTGGCGAAGGCTTGAATGTGTTTAAAGCTGTCGATGGTTTGCCAGCACACTTACAGTATGAAGCCGCTTTGGCTAAGTTGGATCTGTCAGCCAAGGACGTTAAAGAGCAGGCGCTTAAACGTGGAAATGTTTACGATGTGCGTATGAAGGATGGGACGGTTATCCGCGGCGATGATGCCACACCCGCACAAATGCGCGAAGGTGAGATCATTTATAAACGCGTTAAATCGTCAACCAGTGTGGACTTGGATCTGAATCGCATCAACAATATCAAGAATTCCGAAATTGCGGCGTTCCGCGAATTTATGGAACAGCACATGACAGGACGCAGTGGAGCCGAGATTACGTCCTCGGGTGTACATGCCAAATTCTTTGAAATGTTTGAAGGCACTATGCGCACGGTTCTAAAGGAAATTGATGCCAACAAGGCCGGTGAGGTAGCACGTACACAAGCCGGAAATATTGAGAAGAGTGAATCGGTTACGGTTGAAAAAGGCAGTCCGGAATACATGAAGGCGATGGCAGAAAAAGTATCCGTGGATCTGCCCAACCGCTTGCGTGAATTCCAAGGTGTTATGGATGTTCAGTCCATACGTCGCAATGGAACGGCACCTTCCGTGGCGCTCTCCGATGCCGGTATGTCCATGGGGATGAAATCAGCTGGGTTCTTCAGCCGTTTCACTCAGCGGTTTACAGATGTGAAGAGTGCTCTTCATGCGGATGGTTACAAGATCCAGATGGCTCAGTCGTATTCACAGGTTTGGCAGAACGCCGGGTGGAATACGGTCATGAGTTGGGTCTCGGCCAATCCGACCCAAGTAACAGGGCTCCAGCAGCAATTCGGATCCAATTGGTTGGGTCAAGCAGCCAATATGGCTATGATTGAGAAGGCTGTTAATACATGGGTGGACGCCAATCCCATACAGGCACAAAAGATTATTGCAGAACACTCCACCAACTGGCAGCAAGAAGTTGTGTCTGTAATGAAGACCGATGCAAAATACGCTAAGATTGTTTCACAAGCGGATCAGTGGGTTAGCGACAACCGCGAAGTTATGCAACCAGCCCAGAAGGCATTTGAGAAATTTGGCAGCAACTGGTTTGAAGGAGCCATGACGGCCAAGTTTGGAGCGGATTGGAAGTTCTACGCCGGCTTGCAGCAGAAATCCACCTTAGGTCAGGATCGAGCGATTTCTGCCCAATACGGACGCGCTGAACAGCAGTATAAACAAATGGTAGCCGATCAGAACCAACTGCGACAGACATTGAACCGAAGTGGTTCGGTGGTTATTTTTCAAGGGAATGAAATGAGTCGTTCGGAAGCTTACGCGTACCAAGCACAGTTGAACACGCGAGCCAATGACTTGGCACAGCGGTACGGATTTAAAGCAGAGGATTATGCACCACGTCAGCAAGGCGAAGGTTTCATGACGGCATTAAGAAATCTGCAACCCGCTCGTGTTGCGGCCATGCTCGGGACCGTAACCATGCTGACCCTTGGAGGCCCGGTTGGAGTCGCTTTAGGTGCGGTGGGATATGGTGTTACAAGCTTTGCCAAGACATGGGCACAAAATCAAGCAGTGACTGCATTGGCGTCTGAGAGCACAGTAAATACCAATATCAATACCACGGTTGTGAATACAGAAAGTAAATTGGCGACAGGATCTACCACACATAGTGCAGAACAGACCGTGGTTGTAGAAAGCACAGATCAAGTCCAGGGCACGTTGGTGGATAGCTGGAAGCAAGTATTGGGGAACAATCGTAACGGTGAAGTGGCAGTGACCGCACTGAATGGTCTGTTGAAGCAACGCGATGTGACCTTGCAAACTGGTCAGGAAGTGCGTTACTACGGCCACATGCACTTATTGGCTTCGGCGTTAACCTTGTTGGAAAAAGGCCCGGTGAAATTAGGCACCTTGTTTGCATCCATCAACATTGGTGATGCAACCAAGACCGGGAGTGAGCTATTTGTGCCCAAGACGGCCGCAGGATTCTTTGCCAGCCGTCGTTACATGAACGCTATCATGAACCAAGCGGCATTGAAGATTGCTGAATCTGTGGCTTCTGAAAAGCTAACACAAGCCATAGGAAAACTGGAGTTCATGCCGTTGTTTAAGGGTTCGGAGATCAGTCAGAATAAGAGTGTGTGGGCTGCGGAATTCATTAAGAACTACATGGTCAACGGTGAAGATCTGCGGGCCGCCATGCATGAATGGAAGAATCCCGAACAGAAGAAACTGATTGAAGACGCGTATGCGCAAGTGAAACAAGCGTTTAATCAAGTTGAATACAACGCTAAGGATACGACAGAACTCTGGAACGCCATGCGCAACATGGAAAGCGATGCTAACTACCTCATGACTCAAGCCGAAGCCAAGATCAAGAGCGAACTCAAGACACAGCAAGATCCGACAGCTTATTTGGCCGGGAAGAATATGGAATTTGAAATGCGGTTTGGCATTACGCGCGCTGAGTTCAAGCAAATGTCAGATACACCGTTAGGTTTGAGTGTTCTAAAGACTGGATTATTAAGTACAATTACACGCACGACCGATTTACAGCACAACACGAGTGAGAAAGTGCGTAGTGCTGGATGGAGACTTACGGGTATTGGAACAGCCGTAGGCGTGGTTGGGACTGGATTGCTGATGGCTGCTGCAGCTATGGGCGGTTTGGCCTTTACTCTGGCGGGCGGTGGATTGGTCATTGCCGGGGTTGTATTGGTGGCCGCAGGTATTAAGGTGTTTGCAGATCGCAATGAAATAACTTGGAAGTTGAATCCGACAGCGTATGTTATGGATAACCTGGAAACAAGAGCTAAAGGATTTGAATTGCTCCGGACCGAGTTGCTGCAAAATGATAGCTTCAAAGCCGCGGTAGGTGGATTGAAGGTGCCTGGTTCCGAGAAGTCGATTTTTGAAGAAAACCGCAGCTTGGCGGTACGTACGGCTTTGGATTCCTTGTTGAATGTTGCACAAAACGACAAGATTTCGGAAGCGGACAAAATGCAGTATACACGTGAAATTGTAGGCGTCCTGAAAACGCTGCAATTCAATATCGATGCTAACATGACCAAGACGGTTTCAGGTGATGGCAGACTTTCGATACAGTTGACTCCGACCTCGCAACCGCCGCGAATGTTGATGAACGACAGCAAGTTCAATCTATTGCTCCATCGTTTGAATGAACAGGGGATCAATATTAACATCCCGACACAATGGCAGCAAGATAAGCCCATGAAGTTGAAAACGTCGGATAGCGCCGCCTAAGGACGTAAGACGGATAGAACGAGTAGAGCGCCTGTTCAAAAAAATGAACAGGCGCTCTTTTTTTTGTGCATTTTCTGGAAAAAAGCATATAATTAAAATAGATTATGCAATTGTATTACTAGTATATGGATTTATAAAGATTGCCGCGTTCAAAGTTATGTATTCTTTATTTTGGTGGAAAGTGCCCATGTTGGATTGAATTGTGTAAGTATACGGGTCGTTGTTTTCCGGGGGAGCTATGACCAGTGAGTTGGAGTCGACATGCTCGGAAGTCAACCATATGAATACGCAAACTTCTGATATAGGGGAACTGCCTTTTCCCAATGGTCCGGCCGTAACAATCCCATTTTCCAATATTTCTTCAAAAATCAATCAAGCTTCTTCGATAAATTTTAATCAATCTTTTCCCACTGTTGCAGAAGTTCTGGGCGATGGTCTGATGATCCTTTCTGGCCTAACAGTAGAATGGCTTAATTCTGCAGCAGAAAGAATTTTACAAATTGGGCGGGGCGAACTGATTGGGAAGTCCATTGTCACCATTTTGGCTACTCAAAACATTGAATCGGTAATGCGACAGTTTTCTGCATTGAATGAAGGGAAAGTTCAATTCCAAAAAATGGAACTGGGTATTCAAAGGTTTAGAGATCAAAATTTGTATTTGGATGTGAGTGCATCGTTGGTTTCATGGGAAGAGATCGCACATGTTGTCGTAATTTTTCGGGATATCACGCATCGACGTAAAGCGGAAGATGAAAATAAAAAAATGGAGCTCCAGGTTCAACAGGCGCAAAAACTCGAAAGTTTAGGTGTGCTAGCTGGAGGAATTGCGCATGACTTCAACAATCTTTTAATGACCATGCTGGGGAATGCCAGTTTGGCATTGTTGGAGCTTCCTAACGAATCACCTGCAAGGCAAAGCATTGAGCAAATTGAAACTGCGGCCATACGTGCGGCGAATTTGACCAATCAATTATTAACGTATTCGGGAAAAAATCGTTTCGTCATGCAACCTACGCAATTGTCTAAATTGGTTGAAGAAATGGTTCAATTGCTGCAAGTTTCGATTTCTAAAAAAGTTAGTTTGCAATATAAGCTAGAGAAAGATTTACCTATGGTCGAAGTAGAACCCACGCAGATACGACAAGTCATTATGAATTTAATTACCAATGCTTCCGAAGCGATTGGGGATAAAGAAGGGGTGATCACACTCGGGACCGGGGTATTGGATGCAGAACGCGATTACCTTGATACGTGTTATCTCGCGGAGTCTTTGTCTCCAGGAAGATTTGTTTTTATTGAGGTCACCGATACAGGCTGCGGAATGGATACCGCAACCTTGGCAAAAATTTTCGATCCTTTTTTTACAACTAAATTTACCGGTCGTGGTTTAGGATTAGCTGCAGTTTTGGGAATTATCCGGGCACATAGAGGCGCCATTCATGTGGAAAGTCTCCCGGGTCATCACACCTGTTTTCGTATGCTTTTACCCTACTCTGTCGCCTTGGCTCCAGTTGCGGAAACTCCCAAACAGGCCTTGATTCATTGGCGTGGTAGTGGAACGGTCTTGGTTGTGGATGATGAAGAGGGTGTGCGTAAAGTGGTGAAGATGATTTTGGAAGAATATGGTTTTGCCATCGATACAGCTGAAGATGGGTGGGCTGGAATCGAAGCGTTTAAAAAACACACCCATGAGATCGTGGCGGTTATTCTTGATTTGACGATGCCTCGTCTGGACGGATTGAAGACCTTCCAGGAATTGAGGCGGTTAAATCCAGAAGTGAAAGTTATTTTATCCAGTGGATACAGTGAAGAAGAGGCGGTGAGTAGGTTTGTAGGAGAAGGGTTAGCGGGGTTTATTCAAAAACCGTATAATGCCATCGGGCTTTTAGAAAAGATGCGGCAGATATTAGGGTCGTAAGTGTTGAAGTCAGCAAGCCTTATTTGGTTTCACCGAATTCCTGTAATTCATCGAGGGAAATTCTTATGAAACAACAATCCAGACAGTGGTTCTTTAGTTCGGTTGTAGCTGTAGGTATGGTTGTCTTTTTATTTTACCTTGGTCCCTTACAAGCAGGGGAGTGGCAGTGTTGGGATGCTTTGCAACGTTGGGATGCACAGCGTTCATCGGTTGCGTCTGATATGAGTTTTGTGGTTTTAGATCAAAAAAGTTTGGATGCGGGGGAAATGGAATTTGGGCTGGCTTGGCCATGGCCTAGGGAGGCGTATGCTCAAGTCATTGAGTACATGCAAAAAGCTGGGGCGCGTTTGATATTTTTGGATTTTCTCTTTAGTGAACCATCGCTGTACGGTCCCGGAGACGACGCCTTATTGGTGGAAGCTTTAAAAGCTCAGGGAAGTGTGTATGTCTCACTGATCACAAAAAAGGTCGGGGTTCGACGTGAAACCGATGAATTGGTTGCATTACGCGCGGATTTGATTCTTCCCCTTAAAGGTACCATGGACTCGCCTGCATATCGGCAAAAAGGTGTAACCTTGCCCCTTACAGGGGTCTTGCAGGCTGCGGCAGGCGCGGGCAGTGCTTCGTTTACTCCAGATTCGGACGGCGTGGCTCGGCGGGTTAGGCCGTTTTGGAATGTCAACGGGAATATGATTCCGGGGTTAGGTCTATCACCTTTGGTGGTAGGGCGATATCGTCTACCTGATCCAATAGAAGTTAAGGGTGCCTGGCTTATCATGGGATCACGGCGTCTGCCCCTGGATATGAATGGGAACATCATCGTACGGTATCCGGGGAAATGGACGGATTATCCTAAATACAGCATGGTTGATATTATTGCTTCGAACATGGCGTTACGTGAGGGAAAAACACCTTCAATTCCACTCGGGCGATTTAGAGATAAAATTATTGTGATAGGGTCAACGGCTGAAGGCCTTATGGATCTGCGTAAGACTCCGATGGATTCACGTACCCCAGGTTTTTTTATTAATGCAGCCGCCTGGGTTTCGTTAACTACCGGAAGGGCATACAACGATCATGCTCAAATGTGGGTGTTTTGGTCGATCGTTGTGGGTCTGAGTTTACTAGGCGCCCGTTTGGGAAGTTTGAGTTTTAGCCGCGGACTGCTAGGTATTTTATTTGCAGGTGTGATTTGTACCGGAGGGCTGTTGGCGTGGTTTTGGTGGTTTCAAAGCGTTGTGTTTATTCTTTCACCTGTTTTGGCTTTGGTCGGGTCTTTTGCTTTGAGTACTGGATTAAGCTACCGACAGGAGCAAAAGCAAAAGCAATTCATCCAAGGGGCATTTTCCCAAATCCTTTCACCCAAAGTATTGGAACGCCTGATCCATGAACCCGATCGTCTCAATGCCGGTGGGGAAGAGACTGAACTGACGATCTATTTCTCGGATCTTGCTGGGTTTACTAAATTTTCCGAAAAACTTAAGCCCAATGAATTGGTGCGCATTCTAAATCGATATTTGCATGAAATGATCACTACCATTGTGGATGAGCAAGAGGGTTATGTAGATAAATTTATCGGAGATGCTGTTATGGCTTTCTGGGGTGCACCTGTGCCGGAACAGGACCATGCGTACCGAGCCTGTGTGGCGGCTCTCCATAATCAAGCTCGGTTAAAAGCCTTGCAACCTGAACTGGCACAATTAGGCTTGGGTTCCAAAATGCATATGCGAATCGGCATTCATACAGGCAAAGCCGTTGTGGGTATGATGGGTTCGATCAAGAAGTTGAATTACACCATCATTGGGGATGCGGTAAATTTGGCATCGCGTTTAGAAGGTGTGAATAAATTTTATGAGACGTCGATCCTGATTAGCCAGGAAACCTATGCGGCGTTAAATTCACGTCTGATTGTACGGGAATTGGATTATATTCGCGTAAAGGGCAAACAAGATCCGACACGAATATACGAAGTGGTAGCCGAACCGGGCACACTCACGTCCTTACAGGAGCGATTTTTAACCGCTTATCAGGCGGGAATGGATGCGTATTGGGAACGTGAATTTCGCAAGGCACGCAATGCTTTTTTGCACGCGCTAAAAGTTGTGCCACAGGATTTTGCGGCACGCATGTTTTTAGAACGCTGTGATCGATACTTAAAAAAGGCACCGGGTCCACGCTGGGATGGTGTCACTACACTAAAATCCAAATGAGGTGAAAGGTATGAAACGGTTTGTGTTTTTAAGTTTAGGGTTGTTTCTATTCCCAATGATCCTAAATGCTGAAGTTCGCTATGTGCAAATTGATAAAGCGAGACTGTTAAAACAGCCTTCAGCATTTGGTGCTGCGGTGGGAACACTGAGCTATCGTACGTCTGTGGAAGTGCTTGGTCAGAAAGGTCCTTATATGTATGTTCAAACCAAATTGGGGAAAGGGTATTTGGCGGAATCGTCGTTGACGCTCAAAAAGCCCAAATTCGCTTCACGTATTTCCGGCGAGTATGTGTCTTCCGAGGAAGTGGCCACCGCCACCAAGGGATTCAATTCTCAGGTGGAATCTGAATATCGCAAAAGCAACCCGAAGTTACCCTATAACCTGTTGGATCAATTGGAGTCCGAAACGAAGTATCCTTCCCCCCAAACCATGTTCGTTGCGTTTCGTAAACACGGAAAATTGGGTGAGTTCAAGGAAGGGGGGATGCGCTGATGAAGAAGCTAGGTTGGTTTTTGGCATTGGGTTTAGCCATCTTAGGGCTTAATGGATGCGCGACCCTGGGTAAAGCCGTTCAAGTTGGGGGACAGCTAACCGGATATAAGGAATTGGAAGACATGGGCGGAAGCATGGAGAAGGCCGACCGTGAGTTTAATGAGGAAGAAAAATATTTTATTGGCCGCACAGTGGCCGCTAACCTTATGGCCGATGCGGCTTGGAAACGAAACGGACAAGTGACACTGTATTTGAACCAAGTCGGAAGCACGTTGGCATTGGCGTCAACCCGTCCGGAGATGTACCACGGGTATCACTTTGCACTCTTGGATGATGCAAATATGAATGCATACGCATGCCCCGGGGGATTTCTGTTTATATCGACGGGTTTATTGGGACTTTGCCGCAATGAAGATGAAGTTGCAGCTGTGTTTGCGCATGAGATCGCACACATTATTTTAGAACATCCTATGCAAGCGATCCAGGCCAGTCATCAGCGTGAAGCGGTGGCGTCTTTGGTGAAATTTGGAATACGCAAGGCGGGCGAATCCCAGGGAGCCGAGTTGGAGCAACTATCGGGCCTGTTTGACAACGTGGTCAAAGATGTCGTAAAAGCAGTGGCGCAAGGGTATTCCCGCGATAAGGAGCAGGAAGCCGACAGTTTGGCCTTGGATGTATTGATCCAAGCCGGGTACGCGCCCAGTGCCTTGGCGGATATTTTAGCACGTATGGAAGGGCATTCCGGATATCACGGCAACCCTAAAGACCGGGCGCAAAAGATACGAGACACGCTAAGTACCAAAGGTGCTCTACCCATACTTTTGGCTGAACGAGAGAAAAGGTTCAAGCAAGTTTCCGGCCATTAATTAAAATTTGTGATTTTTATGTTGACATCCCTAGTCTATTTGTAATAATATCCCGTTTTCTTGTATCCTCGATTTACTATGTTTTTTATATGATTTCCCCTATATGATCTTAGGGCCAGGAGGAGATTGCATGCCCAAATCGTTTTTTGATCCACGTAATCGCCGTAGTTACAACAAGCTCCAAGAAATCATGGACATTCCGAACTTGATGGAAATCCAGAAGAAGTCGTACAACGACTTCATTCAAAAGGATATCCTTCCGGAAAATCGGAAAAATCAAGGTTTACAAGCGGTTTTCCAAAGCGTATTCCCGATCTACGACTTTAACAACAACTCCAGCTTAGAATTTGCGGGTTTTAGTTTTGGCGAGCCCAAGTATTCCGTGGAAGAGTGCCGGGAACGTGATATGAGCTATTCCGCGCCTCTGAAAGTGACGCTGCGCCTGGTGGTTCGCGAGAGCGATCCGGAAACCAAGGTCAAGCGCATTAAGGACATTAAGGAACAGGAAGTTTTCTTTTGCGAACTTCCGCTGATGACCAGCAAAGGCACCTACATTATTAATGGGGCCGAGCGCGTCATTGTTTCTCAGTTGCACCGTTCGCCGGGTGTTTCGTTTGATGAAGACGAGACCAAAGGTCAGACGCTGGGACGCCGTTATTTGGTTGCACGCATTATTCCTTACTGGGGTTCTTGGTTGGAGTTTGAGTACGATGCCAACAACATTGTCTATATCCGCATTGACCGGAAACGCAAGATTCTAGCGACGACCCTGTTGAAAGCCATTGGCTTCTCAACGCAACAGAAGATTTTAAGCCTCTTTTATGAGACCGAAACCATTGCTGTCAACGATGGCGCGGTTGACCGCGTCTTGATGGACGATGTTGCAGATGCACATACCGGTGAAGTCATTGCCGAGTGCAATACGTTGCTGACCTCCGAATTGATCGCCCAGATTAAGGCTGCCAAGATCAATAAGATTCCTGTCGCAGTGCCGGGCATGGACGAGTTGCTCTCTGTGCATTACACCTTGGCCAAAGACAATACGCGTTCGAAAAATGAGGCCATGATTGAGATTTACCGTAAAATGCGTCCGGGCGATCCGCCGACCGTAGAAAGCGCGGCAGCTTTGTTGGAAGGTTTGTTTTTCAACCCCAAACGGTACAATCTTTCCAAAGTGGGGCGCTATAAGCTGAACAAGCGCCTGGGACTTACCATTCCCATGGATCACACCACGTTGAAAAAAGAAGACGTGGTTGAAGTTATGAAACATTTGGTCCAACTCAACAACGAGCAGGGCGAGAAGGATGATATCGATCACTTAGGGAATCGGCGTATTCGTTCCTCGGGTGAATTGTTGGAAAACCAGTTCCGCATTGGTTTGGCCCGCATTGAACGCGCCGTCAAAGAGCGCATGTCCATTTTGGACATCAATACGGCCATGCCCTCGAACTTAATCAACGCCAAGCCGGTTGCGGCTGCGGTCAAAGAATTTTTTGGCTCCTCGCAGCTGTCGCAGTTCATGGATCAGACCAATCCTTTGGCTGAACTGACCCACAAGCGCCGTCTCTCGGCCTTGGGCCCTGGAGGTTTGAACCGTGAGCGCGCAGGCTTTGAAGTGCGCGACGTGCATCACACACACTATGGACGTATCTGCCCGATTGAAACACCTGAAGGTCCGAACATCGGTTTGATTTCGTCTTTGGCCACGTTTGCCCGGGTCAATGAGTATGGGTTTATTGAAACCCCTTATTTGAAAGTTGAAAACGGCAAGGTTACCGATGAGATTCGGTATCTGGTGGCGGATGAGGAAGATGAATTCGTCATTGCCCAGGCCAACGCCGTGGTGGATAAGAACAAGAACTTGGTGGGCCCTGTGATTGCCGCCCGTTTCCGTGCGGATTATCCCATGATCAGTCCTAAAGAAGTTCACTTCATGGACGTCTCGCCCAAGCAGCTGGTCTCCATTGCTACGGCCTTGATTCCATTCTTGGAGCACGATGACGCGAACCGTGCCTTGATGGGCTCCAACATGCAACGTCAAGCCGTTCCGTTGCTCCGTACCGAAGCTCCGTTGGTGGGCACGGGCATTGAAGGCAAGTGCGCATACGATTCCGGTATTATGATTTTGGCCAAGCACGACGGTATTGTGGAAAAGGTCAGCTCGGATCAAATCATGATCTCCTGGGAAGATAAAAAAGATGGCAAGATTCGGTTGGATGTCCATAACCTCACCAAGTACCAGCGTTCCAACCAAGACACCTGCATCAATCAAAAGCCGGTGGTCCGACGCGGCGAACATGTCCGCAAGGGTCAAGTCTTGGCCGACGGGCCTTCCACCTCAGGTGGAGAGTTGGCCTTGGGTCAAAACATCCTGGTGGCATTCTTGCCCTGGCAGGGATACAACTTCGAAGACGCGATTATTGTCTCCGAACGCCTGCTGAAGGAAGATCGCTTCACCTCGGTGCACATTGAAGAGTTCGAATTGGAAGCCCGCGATACCAAGCTGGGTAAAGAAGAAATCACCCGTGATATTCCCAATGTCGGCGAAGATGCCCTAAAGGATCTAGACGAGACCGGGATCATCCGTTTGGGCGCCGAAGTGGGACCGGGCGATATTTTGGTGGGGAAAGTTACACCGAAGGGTGAGACCGAGTTGAGCCCGGAAGAGAAGTTGTTGCGTGCCATCTTCGGTGAAAAATCCGGTGACGTACGAGATGCGTCTCTGAAGGTTCCGCCTGGGATTGAAGGCAAGGTCATTGACGTGAAGGTGTTCTCACGCCGCGAACGCGATGAAAAAATTCGCGCCCGCGACTTGGATCGTATCAAAAAACTGGAAAAAGAACGCATGCGCTTGGAAGCGCGTTTGGATCAGAATCGTGCTGCGCAAATTAGCGAAGTTGAGAAGAAGTTGGCGGAAGCTTTGGCCGACCTGAAAAAAGGCGGCAAGGGCGATGCTTCGGATTTGAAAGAAAAAGCCGCCGCCGACATCAACAAGATCGAACAGATCAGCGAAGAAATGAAAGTGAAGTTGAACAACGATTACGAGCGCTTGATCTTGAAGATCCGCAAGGGCGATGAACTGCCTCCAGGGGTCATCAAACTGGTGAAAGTATATATCGCCAAGAAGCGTAAGTTGTCCGTGGGTGATAAGATGGCCGGACGTCACGGTAACAAGGGTGTGGTCTCCAAGATTGTGCCCCAAGAAGACATGCCCTACTTGGCCGACGGTACACCGGTGGACATTATCCTCAACCCCCTGGGCGTTCCTTCCCGTATGAACGTGGGACAGATTTTGGAAACGCACTTGGGCTGGGCGGCACATCACTTGAACATTCACGTGGCCACTCCGGTTTTTGCCGGCGCTACGGAAGATGAAATCAAGAGTGCGTTGAAAGAAGCAGGCTTGCCTGAACATGGAACGACCACCCTGTACGATGGTCGCACCGGGGAGTCGTTTGACAATCCTGTCACCGTGGGTCACATGTACATGCTGAAACTCGCGCACTTGGTTGACGATAAGATTCACGCGCGCTCGATTGGCCCCTACTCGCTTATTACCCAACAGCCGTTGGGTGGTAAGGCTCAGTTCGGCGGTCAGCGCTTTGGAGAAATGGAAGTCTGGGCGCTGGAAGCCTACGGTGCGGCCAACACGCTGCAAGAGTTGTTGACCGTGAAATCCGACGATGCCGCGGGACGTACCAAGATTTACGAGGCCATTGTGAAGGGCAAGAATGCTCCGGATTCCTGTATCCCTGAGTCCTTCAACGTCTTGGTGAAGGAATTGCAGAGCTTGTGCTTGAACATTGAACTGCTGCGCAACAGCAAGGAAGTCAAAGAGGGCGAAGAACTTGTGGAAGCCCATGCTTCCGGAGAAAAGACCGTAGAGAAGGAAAAAGCAGCAGCTAAACCTAAGAAGCGTAAGCCAGTTAAGGAGGACGCATGAGAGTGGATGGCGGTTTGACCGAAAAAATGACGCTGCTCCAACGCGAGCGCGAGAAAGAACGTGAATATCACGAATCCCGTGCGGCAGGCATGTTTGATGCCATTCGGATTTCGTTGGCCTCACCGGAAGTCATTCGTGACTGGTCCAAGGGTGAAGTGAAAAAACCCGAGACCATCAATTACCGTACGTTCAAGCCGGAACGCGAAGGTTTGTTCGACGAACGCATTTTTGGTCCTACCAAGGATTGGGAATGCGCGTGCGGCAAGTACAAGCGTATCCGTTACAAGGGTGTGGTCTGTGATCGCTGCGGAGTGGAAATCACCCAGGCGAAGGTTCGGCGTGAGCGTTTGGGTCATATTGAATTGGTCTCACCGGTCACACACATCTGGTATTTCAAGGGTGTGCCCTCGCGTATTGCGTACTTGCTGAATGTCGGTACGCGTATTTTGGAAAAGATTATTTATTATGAGAACTACATTGTTACCGATCCCGGGGACACGCCTTTGGCCAAGAAGCAAATCTTGACCGAAGAAGACTACCGTGGCTTTCGTGAACAATACGGCAATGCCTTTACCGCCAAGATGGGCGCTGAGTCCATCCGCGATCTATTGCGCGAATTGAACCTGGAGGAAATGTCCGAGAAGTTGCACAAGGACATGGAAACCGCCTCGGTCCAGAAGCGTAAGGAAATTGTTAAGCGCTTGAAGGTTGTAGAGGCCTTCCGCAAGTCAGGCAACAAGCCCGAGTGGATGGTTCTGGAAGTGATTCCTGTACTTCCCCCGGAATTGCGTCCGTTGGTTCCGTTGGACGGCGGTCGGTTTGCCACTTCGGATTTAAATGATTTGTATCGCCGTGTCATCAACCGTAACAATCGTTTGAAAAAGTTGATCGACTTGAAGGCGCCGGATGTTATTGTACGCAACGAGAAGCGTATGTTGCAGGAAGCGGTGGATGCGTTGTTCGACAACGGCCGCCGTGGACATGCGGTTAAGGGACCGGGCAATCGTCCGCTGAAATCGCTTTCCGACATGCTCAAGGGTAAGCAGGGGCGTTTCCGTCAGAACTTGCTCGGAAAACGCGTCGATTACTCGGGACGTTCGGTCATTGTGGTGGGTCCGGAATTGAAACTTTGGCAGTGCGGTTTGCCCAAGAAGATGGCATTGGAACTTTTCAAGCCGTTTATTATCAAGAAGCTCGAAGACCGCGGGTATGTGCACACCATCAAGAGCGCGAAGAAGATGGTGGAGAAAGTCAAACCTGAGGTTTGGGATATTTTGGAAGAGGTCTTGGAAGACCACCCAATTCTGTTGAATCGCGCCCCCACCCTGCACCGTCAAGGTATTCAGGCGTTCATGCCGGTGTTGGTGGAAGGAAAGGCATTGCGTATTCACCCGTTGGTATGCGCTGCGTTTAACGCAGACTTTGACGGCGATCAGATGGCGGTGCACGTTCCGTTGTCTTCCGAAGCTCAGCTCGAAGCGCGTGTACTGATGATTTCTACGGGAAACATCATGTCCACAGCCAGCGGAAAACCGATTATTTCTCCCTCGCAGGATATTGTTTTGGGGAATTATTATTTGACCAAGGAACGTCCGAAAGATGTGGGAGAAGGGCATGTGTTCGCTTCACCGGCCGAGGTTATGATTGCCTTGGATGCTGAGGCGATCTCGTATCATGCCTTGGTTAAGGTGCGCATGAACGGTAAATTGGTGGAAACAACTCCGGGACGCATTTTCTTCAACGAAGAAGTGCTTCCGCCCAAGATGCGCTATGTTAATAAAGTCTTGAACAAGAAAGAATTGACCAACCTGGTGGCGCGTTGCCATAAGGAACAGGGTACGTATGAGACGGTTTTGATGTTGGATCGCATGAAGGAAGTGGGCTTCCGCTTCGCCACGCGCGCAGGATTCACCGTGGCTATTAACGACATGCTTATTCCTGAGACCAAGTGGACCATGATTGAAACGGCCAAGAAAGAAGTGTTGGCCATTGAGAAGCAGTACCAACAAGGTGTGATCACCGATGGCGAGCGTTACAACAAGGTCATCGATATTTGGACGCACACCACCGATACCATCGCCGAAGTGATGATGGGCGATTTAAGCCATGATCGCAGTGGTTTCAATCCCATCTTCATGATGGCCGACTCCGGTGCTCGCGGTTCCAAAATGCAGATCCGTCAGTTGGCCGGTATGCGCGGGTTGATGGCGAAGCCGCAGCAGAAGATCACCGGTGCGACCGGTGAAATCATTGAATCTCCGATTATCGCCAATTTCCGCGAGGGCTTGACGGTTTTGGAGTACTTCATCTCGACCCACGGTGCCCGTAAGGGTCTGGCCGATACGGCCTTGAAAACCGCTGATGCAGGTTACTTGACTCGTCGTTTGGTTGACGTGGCGCAGGAAGTTATTATCTCCGAAGAAGATTGCGGAACCTTGAACGGTATTTCCATCGGAGCCATTCGTGAAGGTTCGGAAGTCATTGAGCCTTTAAAGGAACGTATTCTGGGCCGCGTAGCTTTGGATAACGTGGTTGACTTGCTCACCGACGAAGTGTTGGTGCGTTCGGGCCAGATGATTACCGAGGAAATTGCCGAGAAGATTGAAAATGCTGTGGTAGAAAAAATTCGTATCCGCTCGGTGTTGACGTGCGAAAGCCGTCGCGGCGTGTGCGCGCAGTGCTATGGACGTAACTTGTCAACCGGACGCAAAGTGGATATCGGTGAATCGGTCGGTATTATTGCCGCTCAGTCTATCGGTGAACCCGGTACTCAGCTGACCTTGCGTACCTTCCACATCGGTGGTACGGCCAGTCGCGTTTTGGAAGTCTCGAAAATCGAGATCAAGAACGACGGTATTGCTCGCTATCAGAATCTGCGCACCATTCAGAATTCCGAGGGCGATTGGATTGTCTTGAATCGCAACGCGGAACTCGGTGTTTACGATAACCGCGGAGCCGAACGTGAATTGTATCCCGTGCCGTACGGTACGGTTTTGAAGGTCAAAGATGGCGCTGCCGTGAAAAAGGGCGAGGTTGTGGCGTTGTGGGATTTGTACAACGTTCCGATTTTCACCGAAGTCACGGGTCGCGTTCACCTGGAAGACATTATTGACGGTGTGACCATGAAAGAGCAGACCGATGAATCAACCGGTTTGATCGGACGCGTGATCATCGAGCATCGTGAAGAAAACTTGCACCCGCAGATCGTTATTCGTGACAAGGAAGAACATGTCTTGGCGACGTATGCGATTCCGACCGGTGCGTATTTTACGGTTGAAGATGGTGGGGAAGTTAAGGCCGGCGATATTATCTCTAAGATTCCACGTGAAATTTCAAAAACACGTGACATCACCGGCGGTCTTCCCCGTGTGGCAGAACTGTTTGAAGCCCGTAAGCCTAAGAGTGCGGCCACAATCTCCGAAATTGACGGAACGGTCCATTTTGAGGGCATGGTGCGCGGTATGCGTAAAGTGGTGGTCCGTCACGAAACAGGAACCGAGAAAGAATACTTGATTCCTGGCGGTAAACACTTGAATGTACGTGATGGAGATCGGGTGCAGGCCGGTGAACCTCTGACCGACGGTCCGATCAATCCCCACGACATCTTGGAGATCAAGGGTGAGAACGAAGTTCAGGAATACCTGGTCAACAAAGTGCAGGAAGTGTATCGTCTGCAAGGCGTTACCATTAACGATAAGCATATCGAAGTTATCGTTCGCCAGTTGCTTCGCAAGGTCGTGATTGAAGATGCTGGGGATACGGAATTCCTGGTCGGTACACAAGTGGATCGTTTTGCTTTCCGTGATGAGAATGAACGCGCCATTAAGATGGGTGGAAAGCCGGCTACGGCACGTCCGATCTTACTGGGTATCACCAAAGCCAGCTTGGGTACGGACAGCTTCATCTCGGCGGCTTCGTTCCAAGAGACCACACGTGTGCTTACCGAAGCAGCCGTTGCTGGCAAGGTGGATGATCTACGCGGGTTGAAAGAAAATGTGATCATGGGTCATTTGATCTCAGCAGGAACGGGTATGCCGCACTTGGTGAAGATCCGTAAGGACGCAATGAAGAAAGCCGAAGAAGATGCGGCTGCAGAAGCGTTGGAAGCGATAAAAAATTAATAAAAAAAATATTGACAGTCGCGATGTGATTACATATAATTGCGACTCCTTCGAGGTGGGTGAGTAACCACTGAAGAGGAAAAAATATCCGTTGTACCAGGGAGGCTCACGATTTTTAAAATCTGATTCGGTTCAGTTGAACGAACTTGAAACAGCCGTGAGATGAAGATACCACGCTTCGTAGAATGAACAGAAGCGCAGGTCTTCCTGAAGTACATTTTGTGTAGGCGCGTTGGTGTTGATGATCTTAGGGTCATTTTTGCCATTCACAAAAGAGACGGATGTTATCCGTCTCTTTTGTTTTTGTGAACAGTAGAGAGTGGTTCTCTACGAAAATTCCAAAGGGAGGCCAGTAGATGCCGACCGTTAGTCAGTTGATTCGTAAAGGCCGTGAAATGATGCGGAGTAAGACTTCCTCGCCTGCGTTGAAGTCTTGCCCTCAGCGCCGTGGTGTGTGTGTGCGCGTGTATACCGTAACGCCGAAAAAACCAAACTCCGCTTTGCGTAAAGTGGCTCGTGTGCGCTTGACCAACGGAATGGAAGTTACATGCTACATTCCTGGCGAAGGTCACAACTTGCAGGAACACTCGATTGTCTTGATTCGTGGTGGCCGCGTGAAGGATCTTCCGGGCGTGCGTTACCACATTGTGCGGGGAACGTTGGACACGGCAGGTGTTCAAAACCGCAAGCAAAGCCGTTCGAAATACGGCTTGAAGCGGCCTAAGAAGTAATCTTAAGGCCTTTAGGAGGAGTTAAAGCATGCCTAGAAAAAAGATGATTTGTCAGCGTGAAGTAGAAGCCGAATTGCGCTTTCATAGCACCTTGGTAGCGAAGTTTATCAACGCTTTCATGGAGCAGGGGAAAAAGAGCACTGCCGAGAATATTGTGTACGGCGCCCTGGAAATCATTAAGAAGAAGAACGGCGATCCGACGTTGAACACCTTCAAACAGGCGATCGAAAACGTGAAGCCTTCTTTGGAAGTAAAGTCCCGACGTGTGGGTGGTGCCAACTACCAAGTGCCGATTGAAGTTCGGCCGGAACGCAAGCTTTCGTTGGCTTTCCGTTGGTTGCGCGAAGCAGCCCGTGCGCGCAAGGGTCAGAGCATGCAGGAACGTTTGGCGGCAGAGTTGTTGGAAGCGGCGAACAACCAAGGCGCGGCCGTGAAGAAGCGTGAAGATACGCATAAGATGGCAGCAGCCAATCAAGCGTTTGCACATTACAAGTTCTAATTTTCGGCGAACCTGGGTACAGGTCGCTTAACATCTTCGTTACGAGGGTAAGACGTGGCACAGTCAATGGATCTAAACAAATACCGTAATATTGGCATCATGGCGCACATCGATGCCGGCAAAACAACACTGACCGAGCGTGTATTGTTTTATACCGGTAAGTTGTACAAAATCGGTGAAGTGCATGAAGGCACCGCGACCATGGACTGGATGGTCCAAGAACAAGAACGCGGTATTACGATTACCTCCGCAGCTACGACCTGCTTTTGGAAACATCATCGCATTAACATCATTGATACTCCCGGACACGTTGATTTTACCGTGGAAGTTGAACGCTCCTTGCGCGTGTTGGACGGCGCAGTTGCGGTGTTCGACGGTGTGGCCGGTGTGCAACCCCAATCCGAAACGGTTTGGCGCCAGGCGGACAAGTATCACGTTCCGCGTTTGGCTTTCATCAATAAGATGGACCGCGTAGGTGCCAATTTCATGAACGCCGTCCGCACCATTCGTGACCGTCTGGGTGCGCGCGCCGTTCCGATTCAGTTGCCGGTGGGTGAAGAAGCGGGCTTCAGGGGTGTTGTGGATTTGATTGAAATGAAGCAATACGTCTGGAATACCGAAGATATGGGTTCTGATTATGAAACCGTCGAAATTGACGAAGAGTTGTTTTTAACGGCCCGCGCCAAGCGCGAAAAAATGATTGAAGCGTTGGCGGATTTTGACGATGCCATCATGGAAAAGTTTATTGGTGGCAATACAGATGTTTCGGCCTCGGACATTAAAGTGGCTCTTCGTAAGGCGACTTTGACCGGTAAGTTGGTTCCGGTACTTCTGGGTACGGCTTTCAAAAACAAAGGTATTCAACCCTTGTTGGATGCCATTACCTGGTACATGCCTTCACCTTTGGATAAACCGCCTGTGGAAGGCATTATTCCTGATACTGAAAATAAAGAAAACCGTCCAGCGGATGAAAAGACTCCGTTCTCGGCGTTGGCGTTCAAAATCATGAGCGACCCGCACGTTGGTCGCTTGACGTATTTCCGCATTTATTCCGGAACGTTGAGCACTGGTTCCTATGTCTACAATTCGACCCGTGGGAAGCGTGAACGTTTGGGTCGTCTTTTGCAAATGCACGCCAATAAGCGCGAAGAAATTGAAAATGCCACAGCCGGCGACATTGTCGCGGCCGTAGGTTTGAAATACACATTTACAGGCGATACTCTGTGTTCGGAAGAGCAGCCGATTGTATTGGAATCCATGACCTTCCCTGAACCGGTTATCTCGGTGGCCATCGAGCCGAAGACCAAGGTTGATCAGGAAAAAATGGGACAAGCGTTGCAACGCTTGTCTGAAGAAGATCCGACCTTCCGTATTCGTACGGACGAAGAAACCGGCCAGACGCTTATCTGGGGTATGGGTGAATTGCACCTGGAAATCATCGTTGACCGCATGATGCGTGAATTCAAAGTGGAAGCCAATGTCGGCAAGCCGCAGGTCGCTTACCGTGAAACCATCCGCAAAGCCGTTGAACAAGAAGGCAAGTTCATCCGTCAGAGCGGTGGTCGTGGTCAGTACGGCCATGTTTGGATCAAGTTGGAACCGCAAGAACCCGGCAAGGGCTATGAATTTGAAAATAAGACTGTCGGTGGTTCGATTCCGAAAGAATATATTGAACCCGTCAACAAGGGTATTCAGGAAGCGATGCTTTCCGGTGTCTTGGCGGGATATCCGGTTGTTGACTTTAAGGTTGTTTTGTTTGATGGTTCGTACCACGATGTTGACTCTTCGGAAATGGCGTTTAAGATTGCCGGTTCCATGGCGTTCAAAGAAGCCTGTCATAAAGCGCAGCCCGTGCTGTTGGAGCCCGTCTTCGCCATTGAAGTCGTCACCCCGGAAGATTACATGGGTGATGTCATGGGGAACTTGAACTCCCGTCGCGGTCGCATTGAAGGTATGGAAAAACAAGGCAATACACAGATGATCAAAGGACACGTTCCGCTGGGCGAAATGTTCGGGTACGCCACCGACTTGCGCTCCATGACGCAGGGACGCGCAACCTTCACGATGCAGTTCTCGCATTACGCGGAAGTTCCGCGCAGCATCTCGGAAGCGGTTATCGCCAAGGTGCAAGGTAAGTGAAACGTAGATCATAACCTCAATTAGGGAGGACGAACATGGCTAAGCAGAAGTTTGAACGTAATAAGCCGCACGTAAACATCGGAACC
>CAZSAP010000025.1:0-40517 GCA_964604705.1 uncultured bacterium | reverse complement strand
CACACGCAAAAAAAAAATGCAAATCACTCTCCTGCCAATAAACATAACTGTGGTTACAGTTTCAACAACTGATAAATCTTATCCATGTTCAAACTTTTTCGCACCACGTCGGCCAGACGGTCCAGAGCCGGCTCAATGGAGTATTGGGTCAGGGCCCCGGACCTGGGCGGAAGCCCGCGCCGGGCGCGCAAGTGATTCACAAACCAGCGCCGAAAGGCATCGGCGTCAAAAACCCCGTGCAGGTACGTGCCCCAGATGCGGTGATCGGGCGAGCCGGCCCCGAGCACCTGTCCGTCGGGGAGCGTGAAAAGTTCCAAGGCCTCGGGGATGTGCGTTTGTCCGTGATGAATCTCGTATCCGGAAACATTAAACCCGGAGGGGGCGTGAAATGCTGAGGTGCGGGTGAGAATTTTTTCCGGGTGCAGGATCGTATCTAGCTCCAGTAGTCCCAGCCCTGGAGCCGATCCGCGTTTGGATTCCACCTGGTGCGGATCGCCAATCTCGCGTCCCAGCATTTGAAATCCGGCGCAAAGGCCCACGATCTCGGTCTGGCCTCCGGCTGCCAATTCGATCAGACGCTGGGCCAGGCCGCGGTCACGCAGGTATTTCAGGTCCGCGAGTGTGTTCTTGCTCCCGGGAATAATCACCGCATCCGCGTGGTGTAGATCTTCAGGCTTGCGCACCATGGTCAGGCGGACGTCGGGCTCCATGAGGAACGCGTCCAAGTCCGTGAAATTGGAAATGTGCGGGAGGGCCAAGACGGCGATCTCAACCGCGTCGCTCTCCACGTCGGTTCGAACATACGCACTCTGGAAATCCACGCCGTCTTCTTGCGGGATCATCAGGTCGTGCAGATAGGGCACCACGCCCAAGACCGGCTTGCCCGTGTGACGCAGGGTGTACTCCAGCGCCGGACCCAGCAAACGTTCATCCCCGCGGAAGCGGTTTACAATCCAGCCCCCAATGCGTTTGCGCTCATGCGGGAGCAAGACTTCCGCTGTTCCCACGAACGAAGCAAACACGCCACCGCGGTCAATATCCCCGACAATCACCACAGCGGCATCCGCATGCTCGGCCATGCGCATGTTGACAATGTCGTTGCGCCGCAAATTCATCTCACCAGGCGAACCCGCCCCTTCCAGGAGCATGACATCGTACTCGGACGCCAGGGAGTCGTAGCACTCCTGGGCCACGGGGAAGGCCACTTTCTGATAATCGAAGTATTGGGAGACGTCCATCTGCTGGAGCGGTTTGCCTTTGAGGATCACCTGGGCCAGCGTGTCGGCCGAAGGCTTGAGCAGGATCGGGTTCATGCGTACATCGGGCTCGACCCGGCAGGCTTGCGCTTGGACGACCTGGGCCCGCCCCATCTCACCGCCGGTGCGGGTGACAAACGAGTTGAGCGACATGTTTTGCGACTTGAAGGGCGCCACCTTCACACCGTCTTGCAGGAGAATGCGTCCCAAGGCGGCCGTGAGCACACTTTTGCCCGCATTGGAGCCGGTGCCCTGGAGCATGAGCGCATGCGCGCGAGCCGGCGTCTTGTCCGGGCGCTGCTGGGGAGGGAGGAGGCGCGAGGTCAAGGCTGCCATCAACCGCTGGTTCTCCTCGGGGGTGCGCACGGCCACACGAAAATAATGGGCATCCAATTCACGGAAGTTTTCACACACGCGGATGATAATGCCGTGGGCCAACAAGGTTTCGGCCAGGGCCCGGGTATCCATTTTGGGGTGGTCCAAATGCACCAACAGGAAGTTGGCTTCCCCGTGAAAGACTTTGATTCCGGGGAGTTGGGCCAATGCTTCTTCCAGCCAAGCCCGTTGTTCGGCAATCAGCGCCCGCGTACGAAGGGGATACTCCGGATCTTCGAACAAGTGCGCCCCCACGGCCTGGGCCAGGGAATTGACCGACCACGGGGGAAGTTGTTCACGCATGCGCGCGGCAACGGGGCTGTCGGCGACCATGAATCCCAAGCGCAGGCCCGGAATCGCGTAGAATTTTGTGAGCGACCGCAGCACGATTTGGTTGGGCAGAAAATCATGCAGCAACGACGGCGCGGGCTCCATGAATTCAACAAACGCTTCGTCAATCAGAAAGGTGTTTTCAGGGTACGAGGCCACCAGGGCGCGCAGCAGGCGCGTATCCAAGGCTTGTCCGGTGGGGTTGTTCGGCTGCCCCAGAATCACCCAGTCGCCGTCGCAGAGCGTGCGTTCCAACTCAGCCCAATCCAGACGGAACTCGTGTTCGGCGCGCAGGCTGAGCGTGACGATCTCACAGCCGGCCTGGCGCGTGGCGGCCTGATAATCGTGGTACGACGGCACCGGGATAATCACGCGCGGCGGCTGGAAGGTCCGCAGCAGGGTGTAAAGCAATTCGGTGCTCCCGTTGCCGACGACGATCTGTTCGCGGGGCACATTGTGATGGCGCGAGAGGACCTGAATTAATAATTCGGATTGGGGGTCCGGGTAATGCGCGATCTCATCCAAGGCCCGGCTGATCACCGGACGCAGGTTTTCCGGCGGACCTAAGGGGTTGATGCTGGCGGAAAAATCCGTGATTTCCTCAGGACGCATCCCGAGTTTTTGCGCCCAAAGCCGCATGTGTCCACCGTGTGCGTAGGTCATGCCCTTACCTCATTCCCGGCCAGAGGGCCAGTGTCAGCGCTGGGATCAGTTCCGTTAATTCACATACGGCGCCATACGTGTCCCCCGTGGCCCCGCCAATCTTGCGCTGAAAGTAGGCGGCCAAGAGCAAGGCGGCGAGGATGCTGGCACCGGCGGCCGCGAGTCCGGCCCAACCCAGGGTCGACCAGGCGGTCAAGGCGAGGAGCAAGATGCCAATCACTGCGGAGAACCAGGGTCGTGACTGGTGGGTAAACACGGTACCCAGGCCTTGGGGGCGGACATAGGGCAGGAGCGCCAAGTGCAGCACCATGGCCGTGCGTCCGGCCAGGGGCATGAGCAACACGGTTGGGCTCAAGGCCCGTGGGGAGACGGAGAGCAACGCGGCGTATTTTAAGAGCAGCACGGCCACGATGGCCAGCACGCCCATGGCGCCGATATGGCTGTCTTTCATGATCTCGAGAATTCGGGCTGGGGGGCGTGCGCTTAAAAAACCATCGGCCGTGTCCGAGAGTCCGTCCAGGTGCAAGGCGCCGGAGCAACCCACCAGCAGCAGCACGGCCAGGGCGGCCAGCAGAGGCAGCGGCACCCAGGCTTGGAGATGCCCCACTAAGACGAACGCCAGCGCGCCTATGAGCAGGCCAATCAAGGGAAACCAGCGTACACCTTGGGCCAAGGCCTTCTCCGAATCACCCCACGTCGCCGGTATGGGGAGAATGGTTAGAAAACGGAGGGCGGCCCAGAACGAGTTCATTTGTCGGCTCCGGAGACCGCCGCTTCAGCAAAGGTGGCCATCTCCGTTAGGATGCGCTGTGCGGCATCCACCAAGTTCATGACCAACGCCCCGCCGGTGCCTTCACCCAGGCGCAAATTCAAGTCCAGCAACGGTTCTTTGCCCAACTGGGCCTGCATGGCACGATGTCCGGGTTCCACACTGCGGTGCGCGGCGATGATGTAGTCCGTGACCGTGGGGCAGAGGCTCTGGGCAATCAGGGCCCCGGCCGTGGAAATAAATCCATCCACGACCACGGGCTTGCGCAAGGCTGCGGCACCGAGGATGACTCCGGCAATGCCGCCGATTTCGAAACCACCGACTTTGGCCAGCACGTCCAGCCCGTCTTTTGGGTTGGGGGCATTGACCTTGAGGGCGCGTTCAATGACGGATATTTTATGCGTGAGTTGCGCATCGTCCAAGCCCGTGCCGCGTCCCGTGACCTGGGCCGGGGTTTGGCCGGTGAGCACGGCGGCTATGGCCGCACTCGGCGTGGTGTTGCCAATGCCCATGTCGCCGGTGCCGAACACATCCACCTCGTGGGCCAAGGCGTTTACCACTTCAATGCCAGCTTCTATGGAACGAATGGCTTGTTCTCGGGTCATGGCCGGACCTTGCGCCATGTTTTGAGTGCTCGGAGCGATTTTTTTAGAAATGATTTTTCCGGCCAAGGAACTCAGATCTCCGGCCACGCCCATGTCCACGACCACGACCTTTACGCCGTTGAGTTTGGCCAAAACATTCACGCCGGCTTTCCCGGCCACGAAGCCGGCCACCATTTGCGGCGTCACTTCCTGCGGAAATTTACTCACGCCTTCTGCCACCACGCCGTGGTCCCCCGCCAGTGTGATGATCGTCTTGCGCGCCACCGGTGGCACCGCGTTGCCGGTCATACCGGCCAGATCGGCGGCCAGGTCCATGAGACGTCCCAAGGCCCAGTGGGGCATGACCAATTGGTTTAGGCGCTCCAAGGCCTGGGCCCGGGAGGCGGCGTTCTGGGGTGTGATGGTTTTAAGCGTGGTTTCGAGCAATGACATGAGTGGTTATCCTTTCAAAATGAGCGGCAGGCCGCAGGTGGTTAATACGACCCGATCCGCCGTTGCCGCAAAGAGTTGGTTGCTGCGCCCAATAAAATCCCGGTACTGTCGGGCCATGGGGTTTTCAGGAACAATGCCCCAGCCGACTTCGTTGGTGACCACGAAGATCGTGCCCGGGTGCGTGCGACACGCATCCAGGACCGCTGAACATGCGGCAGCCACCTTGGTTTCATCCAACCCGGTTGAGGTTTGTTCGGCGTGGTACATGAGGTTGTTGATCCAGAGCGTCAGGCAATCCACGAGGATCACATCATAGCTATGCGCGCGCGCGATGGCGACGGCCAAATCCAGGGGTGATTCCAACGTGGTCCAACCCGCGCCAGCCCGCGCCTGTTGGTGCTGGGCAATACGGGCGCGCATTTCTTCGTCGGTGGCTACGCCTGTGGCCACAAAGAGGCGCTGCCCGGGCAGGGACTCGGCCTGCTGCTGCGCATAGGTGCTCTTGCCGCTCCGGCAGGCCCCGGTGACCAAGACCAGGCGGCTCATGCGAGACCTCCCAAGTGCGTGAGCACACCCCAACCGTCGGTGAGCGTAAGCGTGGCCACGGCTGTGCAGGGAAGCTTAAACGCCGTATGGTTTTTGGCCGGCAGGCGGAGAAAATGGCAGATCAGGGAACGGAGGATGCCGGTGTGGGCAAAGACCACCAGGGTTTCGCAGGGATCGGCGGCTAAAAATTGCGCGGCATTTTCCACACGTCCCAAATACCCCGATAAGCTATCGCCTTCGGGAAAGGTGAAGCCCGGGGCAAACTCCGCCCAGGCTTGGAGCAGATTGGGGAACTGGGTCTGAATCTCCGGCCAGGTCAATCCTTCGCATTTCCCGAAATCAATCTCGCGCAAGGCTGGGTGTGAGATGGGCGTGGCTTCGGGCAAAGCCAGACGCTGGGTTTCCTGCGCCCGTTGCAGGGGGCTGGTGTAACAGCGATACTCGGTTGCACCCAAGCGGGCGCGCAAGGGTGCTTGCAACGCGCGCGCCTGCGCACGACCCTCGTCCGAGAGCGGGACATCGGTGCTGCCGAAGTAGCGCCCCTGTTGTATGAACCCCGTGTCGCCATGGCGGATGAGGTAGAGGGTTTTGGAAGGCATGCCAAGTACTCCTTACGCATGAACAGTCTATTACGGGCATACAGGTATAACTACGCAAGGCGTTCGCCTCAGAGAGGCTCGCTCCGATCGGAAATCCTGCGCTGAACAGGATTTCCTCAAGGCTTGCTTCGTTATACCTGCATGCCCTCAAAGGCATCGGTGCAGAAAATAAAAATCCCCGGACCTAAGTTGCATTAGGCCCGGGGATGCCGTATTTCATCCTCAGTTCAACGGTCGCTGCCAAAGACGCGGGCAGGGGGACAGTCACAAAGGCTCTAGGCAGGTCTTCTGGCTTCCGGATCATCCTACTGGCTGCGCCTTCCCATCGTCAAGCGACAGTGGCGTTTGCAGCGTTGGTCCCCGGTTACAGCGGCGGTTCCGCAACGGATTTTCACCGTTTTCTCGATTAAGGCCCCTGAAGGGCCGCCCCAAGCACAGGTATTAAATGAAAATTCGGGGGATAAGTCAAGGGGAAAGCAGGAGATGAAGATTGTGAAAGGAGTCAGCGGAACGGTTTTTTTATTTATTTTTTTTCCAGATAGGGATTTTTTGGTCTGGATGCTTGGAAGTGCCAAAAAAACTGTGGAAAATATGTAAAAAAATACATCGGATGCGATTGGGGTTAAAAATAAAAGTACAGAGTGCTTGAAATTGACAAGGTTGGATGAGCAAAAAAAACTTGTCTTTATTTAATGAGTATGATAAACGTGCTTGTCTTTCTTTCTGCAGCCCAAGATCAGTATTCAAGTTACTGCAAGATCCCGATTTTCAAATCCGAAGGAGTGTGCGTCCAAAAAAAGAAAAAATAAAAGGGGGATGTTATGCCGGTATCAACGACGTATCCAGGTGTTTACGTACAGGAAGTATCCAGTGGAGTACGCACCATCGCGGGTGTAAGCACATCCGTGGCCATGTTCATCGGCCGAGCCAAACAAGGACCCATGAAGGAACCGACACTGTGCCTCAATTACAGCGACTTCGAACGGACGTTTTCGTCGGAGTACGCCAACAGCGATTTGGCACGTGCGGTCAGTCTGTTTTTTCAAAACGGCGGAACCCAATGCTATGTCATGCGCATCGCCAACAATGCGCAAACCGCCAAAGTCACACTCTGCAATGAAAACGGAGATTCGGTTTTGCTGGCGGAGGCCAAATCCGCCGGTCTGGTGGGCAACGATGTCCGCCTTTCTGTCAATTACAACACACAAGCTCCTGAGTCCACCTTCAATTTGGACGTCTTCCTCTGGGAGGACCAAGACGGGACGCTGGTTAAAAGCGGGGCCGAAGAGTACAAGGCCCTGAGTATGGATCCAACCTCGTCCAGGTACGCTCCCGATTATGTTACCCGCAATTCAAGTCTGGTCACACTTTCAGCCCTAGATCCTGCCGTGGTTAGTCCCAGTGCCACCGGGTATTCGCAAGGCGGGCGGATTTTGCCGGCCAATACCGATGCCGAACTTATCACCTTTATGCAGACCACCCTGGCCGCTTCGGGCACCACCTACGCGTTCCGCATCAGTGTTGACGGAGGCTCGTACGTGGAGGTGGACTGGAGCGAGACGGATTTCACCGGCGTGGCGGATGCAAGCGCCCTGCAAACCGCGCTGGCCAAGCCCATCAATGCGCAGCTGGCGGGTTCGACGGTCACGGTGGCGTTGATCGCAGGTCCGGACAGCAAAGCCGGGGACAACAAGTTGCTCCAGATTCATTCGGCCAACGGGGATGTATACGTACAACCGGCATCGGAAAACGATGTGGCTTCGGTGTTGATGCTGGGTCTGGCGCACGGAGGTGTGGAAGTCTCACGCTATGCGGTCTTGCGCCCTGCACCCACGGGGATTGTTTTAAAGAGCTTGGCAGATGCCGTAACCTTCGCGGGCTTGCTCCAAAATTCCGTGACGGACATTGAACTTGACAGTGCGTCCATAGGCCTCACGGCTGGGGCACTGGTAACCGTCGCGGACGACGACTACATGCACCAAGACGACCTTAGCGCGGTCAACAACCATTGCGACGGCGTGCGTGAGAAATGGAACCTCATTGCCAATGCGGTGAACGCCCAAGGCAATGCCGACACCTCCTTTACCTGGACCGCCCAGGTCTGGGGCTCGCGTTTGGCCCTGGTTCCCGGGGACGGTGAGGACAACAGCGAGGGCGTGCTGAGCAGCAGCAATGCGGCCTTTGATGCCTTGTTCCGCAGCAATGTTCGCTATTACAGCCTGGGGGCTTCGGGTGAAGGTTCGTATCAGGTTCCAGGGGTGGCTGTGGTGGACGACGGACAAGCACCCAAGCTTTCGGATTACAAAGAGGCGTACGACATCATTGACAAAGAGGTGGACCTGTTCAACTTGCTGGTGCTCCCCAAGGATGCGGATCACAGCGACGCCACCACGGCCACACTCTGGGGTCCGGCCAGCACCTTCTGCCAGAAACGGCGCGCCTTTTTGATCATGGATGCGCCCGAGGCGTGGGCCACGGCGCAAAATGCGATTGACTTATCAAGCGGTGTGAACAGTCTGCGGGTCGGCCTCGTGAAGGATTACAGTGCGCTTTTTTATCCGCGCCTGAAGATCAGCGAGAACGGAACCGAAGCCAAAGTGGGGCCCAGCGGTGCCATTGCCGGACTGATGGCGCGCATTGACGGGACGCGCGGCGTATGGAAAGCCCCGGCCGGTACCGAAGCAGATCTGCGCGGCGTTACCGGGTTGGAATACAAGTTCTCCGACAGTGAAAACGGCGTCATGAATCCCAAAGGCATCAATGTGCTCCGCGTTTTTCCCAACGGGATTGTGAACTGGGGTGCGCGCACGCTGGATGGAGACGATGATTTCGGGAGTGAATACAAGTACATACCCATCCGCCGACTCTCGCTGTACATCGAGGAAAGCCTGTACCGCGGGCTCAAGTGGGTGGTGTTTGAACCCAACGACGAACCCTTGTGGGCTCAGGTCCGCCTGAATGTGGGCGCGTTTATGCACAACCTTTTCCGCCAGGGGGCATTCCAGGGCAGTACGCCCAAGGATGCGTATTTTGTGAAATGCGATTCCGAAACCACCACGCAAAACGACCGCAACTTAGGGCGTGTGAATATTTGGGTGGGCTTTGCACCGTTAAAGCCGGCCGAGTTTGTCATCCTCTACCTGCAGCAGATCGCAGGACAAATCCAAGCGTAAGCGGGGGGAACCATGGCACAATTTTCCGTGAATACACATCGGTTTGATCCTTACAAGAACATGAAGTTCCGCATTAAGTGGGACGGGCGGTATGTCGCCGGCGTCAGCAAGATCAGCGCCTTGAAGCGTTCTACCGAACCGGTCACGCACCGCGAGGGCGGGGACCCAAGTACCTCGCGCGTCTCACCCAGCACCTGGAAGTTTGAACCCATCACCCTGGAACGCGGCGTGACCCACGACCCGGAGTTCGAGACCTGGGCGAACCTCATTTACAACAGCGATGGGGATGCGGCCATTTCCATGAAGAATTTCCGCAAAGACATCATCATTGAATTGCTCAACGAAGAGGGCAGCGTGGCCAAGGCGTACAAAGTGTACCGCTGCTGGGTCTCCGAGTATCAGGCCATACCGGAACTGGATGCCAACGGCAAGGTCATTGCCATTGAGCACATGGTGATCCAAAACGAGGGATGGGAACGCGATACGGCTGTGGCCGAACCGGCCGAAGCCTGAGTCGGCGCTTAGGATGCGGATATGACACGCGTGGAACTGCGTTTCCATCCTTCGTCGCATTGGGTGGCGTTGCGGGAGCTGAACGGTTTCGATGAGCAGGCATTGGACGGCGTGCATACGTTGTCTGCGATTGCGTTTTTGGATCGCTTGCTGATCGAGCATCCGGGTGCGACCTTGGGCCCGGATAAGACGGGCGGCCTGACGGCGGCCGACCGCGATCGTTTGCTTGCGGCCGTGTACACCCGGACCTTTGGTCCGAAGCTGGTGAGCAGCACGCGCTGCGGGCATTGTCACCAGCTCTTTGATCTCTCCTTTTCGCTGGAAGCGTTGCTGGCCCAGCAAGACCAACGCGTGGATTGGAAGGGCGAGGCACAGCCGGACGCAACGTTTCGTCTGCCCGACGGCTGTGTGTTTCGGTTGCCCACGGGTACGGATGAATGCGCCGTGGCGGGCTTGTCACCGGAGCAGGCGGAGGCCACACTGCGCGCGCGCTGTGTGCTTGAACCCGGAGCGGCCTTTGATCCAGATTCCATAAATCAAGCCTGGGAGCTGGCCGCTCCCTTGCTTGATTTGGAGCTTAACTCCGTTTGCCCGGAATGTTCCGCGGCGCAAAACGTCCATTTTGACATACAGTCATACCTGCTAAACGCCTTGTTGCAAGAACGGGAGCAGTTAATCCGGGATGTGCACCGGCTGGCAAGAGCCTACGGGTGGGGGTTGAATGATATTTTAGGCCTTCCGCGCAGTCAGCGTCTCGCCATGGTGAAACTCGTCGAGAATGAGCAAAGGTGACCATGGATGGAATGCAGGGCACAACATCGTACATTCATAAAGTATTAGCCCGCGCCCGCGGCGTGGTTTTGCCGTCGAGTTTGCTCCCGGCGCTTGGATGGCAAGCACGGCGGATACGGGGCGCGGAACCGGACCCTTTTGAGAATTCCACAGAGCTGCTTTTGCCTTCCGAAGCTGGGGCCGAGGTCTCGGCCCGGGTTGAGGCCAGCGTACCTGCGTCACCCGTCGCTGCCGCGTTTTCCCGAGAAACCATGACGCCGGTGTCTGCAGAGTCTGCCACGCAGGGGTTGGACTTTCCCACCGGCTCTGATGTTTTTACCCGGAACCCTGTCTCGTCGGTTCGCCCGCTTGAACCAGTCAACTTAGAATCAACCCGGAGGGCTGCTCAGGATAACCTGCGGGTTGAACCCACTCCTGGCCAGCAGCAAGATTGGAAAAGCACGTCCCACCTGCCTATACGGGAGCCTTTAAGCACCGTCGGTGAGCGTCCTGCGCTCTCAACGCCGTTTGAGGCAGTACCCCGGGGTGTGCCTACGCCGGATATGCTGCGGACTGTGCCGGAAGTGCCGTCGCTTCGGCCGGTGCCCTCGGCACCGCAGGCGCTTGAGCGTTCATCGGATGCGACACTGGGGCAACCGTTGCTGAAACGCTTGCAGGCCATAGAATCCCGCATGGAACACGCTCACGCCCTGAGTCCGGAGCGCAGGATCACCGCCCAGGTCAAGGCCGAGCCGAAGGCACACTCGCTGCAGCCCAAGCAACAGCCCTTGCGTCACACCGCGTTTCCAAGATCGGTGCAGCCACCGGCGGACTCGGGTCCCCGCCTGGTCATTCAACGCTTGCGGGTTGAGGTCTTGCCTGCGCCGGCCGCACCGCAGAACGGCGCCAAGGGCAAGCACGGAGGTCGGTTGCCGCGCGCTGCGGCACCGAGGTCGGAGCGGGCTTCGGCCTCGCCACTTCGCTTTGGATTGGGGCAACTCTAACATGCTGCTGGATCTCTCGCTGGTAACACAATCCATTATAAATCTGCTTAAAAAAAATATTTCGGCTTCATCCGAATGGCCGAGCACGCTGCCGCTTCTGGTGACACCCAAGCCCCCGGACAAGCTCACCGAAGACAACATGCTGGGAGTCTTTCTCTACCACGTGGAAGAAAATCCCCAACTCAAGAATTTGCCCGACGCAGGGTCCTCGCAGCCCCCGGTGCGCTATCTGCCCATGGCCTTGAACCTCTACTATCAAATCACCGCACACAGCGAATTGACGGACGACACCGGACCGCTGCGCGAGCAGCTCATCATGGGTTTGGCACTGAAGACCTTGCATGACTATCCCAAGTTGGACGATCAAACCGAAATCGGCGGCAGCAAAATTTTTCCGGCATCCTTGCAAGCGGCGGAGAATCGTTTCCGCATATCCCTGCAACCGGTCTCGCACGAAGATGCGGTCAATTACTGGACCGCAGGTTCCCAGCCCCTGCGCCTGGCGGCTTATTTCCAGGTCACGGTTGCACTGTTGGAACCCGAGGCTGTTACGTCCAAGGCCGCGCGGGTTTACGGTTACGATGTTTTCTCTTTCCTGCAGGGCTCACCGCGCATAACGGCCAGCAGCAATACGGTCACCTTTACGCTGCCCGGGGAAACCGAACCGCGCTCCGCCACGCTGCAGCCGGCGGAAGTAACCTACGGTCAAACCCTGACGTTAACGGGCACCTCCCTTACGTCCAAGAGCACGTCGCTGCTGTTGAAAAGCGCAGCCTGGACGGCCGCCCTTGAGGTGGATGCACCTTGGGCAGTATCTGCAACCACCAACCGTGTCAGCGCTACGGTGCAGAAGCTCGCCTCGCTGGCCAGTGCGCAGGTTGTCCTGCCGGGGCTTTATTACGCGCAGGTGAAAGTTATTGATGAACGGATGACGTCCGACGGGACGCTGCGGCGGTTTGAAAAAATATCCAATCAAAACTTGTTCACTGTCACGCCGCAAGTGACCTCACTGGGTGCGCTGGATACAGTGACCGGACAATTGGACGTGCTGGGCGGCATTTTTCAACACGCGGAATTACTGCCGGAAAATGTCCAGGTGTACATCGGGGAGACCCGTTTGACGGCCGGAACCTTGGGCAGCCTAAATCCGGGAGAGTACGCGGTCAAAGACGCCGGCACCTTGCAGGTGAAGCTTGCCTCCTGGGTGTCCGGGGATATTCTGCCGTTGCGTGTATTTATCAATGGAGCGGAGTCGGAGCCACGATGGATTCTCGTACCGTAATGCCGGAAACAGAAACGTTGGAGCAAACACTGGCTGCGGAGACCGCCTCTGCGTCCTTGGACCCGGCGCTGCAGCGGGTGTTGCAGCGGGTGCGGCTGTTGGCGCGCCGTCGGGTGGCGTGGCTGCGGCACTTGTGGAGCGAGGAAATCCGCATGCCCACGCAAGCCGGAGTCGTGGCCGTCAATCACGCTGAAGTGGATGCCTTGCTGGAAGGGCGTGATGTACCGGAAGCGGAAATGGCTTGGGTTGCGCGGCAGGGAGTGGCCGGGCTGGAAACCCTTCCGGCTTTGGAAAGCGCCATGGCCGCGGATACCCAATCGCGGTGGGCGGTTTTGCACCGGATGTTTGGGTTGGACGAGAGCGATTCGGACTTGCTGCAAGTGTGCGTGGCGTTGGCCTTGGACCCGTCCTTGGCGCGGGTGTATGCCTACCTGCACGATCACGCCGGGCGTCCCTACGCCACCGAGGAATTGGCCGCGCGCTTGACCGGGCGGGGCGCGTGCGGAACGTGGAACGCGGATTCGCCGCTTTTCCGTTGGGAATTGCTCGTGCGCAAGGACGTGGCACCGGGTGAACCCGTGCTGTTGGCCTGCGATCCCATGATCCGCAATTGGCTCTTGGGCCATTCGGGGCTGGATGAGGTTTTGGTGGACGCAGCCCGCTTGCAGCCCGTCATCCCGGCCCTGCCTCATTGGCCGGTGCAGGAAGCGGCGGACCGTATTGCGCATTTGGCCGGGCCCGAAGGAACCGCCCGCGTGCGGGTGCGCGTTTCGGGACTGGCCGGGAGCGGCCGAAAATCCTTGGCCGGAGCTGTAGCCGCCCGTTTGGGATTGCCGCTGTTGCTCTTGGATGCGGATGCAGTGCCCGAGAGTCAATGGACGCGATTTTTTGTGCATGCCCAGCGTCAGGCCTTTCTGGACCGTACGGCCCTGGCCTGGCAGGGAGAGTGTTTGACTCAGCGTGTTTGGCCGAGTGTGGTTCCGGGGTTTCCTGTGCAATTCATGATGGTCGAACCGGCCTTTCCGGTCCCGCCCTTTGGCAATAGCGTGGATGTGGATATCATGATGCCGGAAC
Organism: uncultured bacterium; assembly: GCA_964604705.1. Lineage (GTDB taxonomy): Bacteria > Oederibacteriota > JAAXVQ01 > JAAXVQ01 > JAAXVQ01 > JAAXVQ01. Next base: position 27,125 of record CAZSAP010000025.1, on the reverse strand, counting down.
TTTCCAGTGAAGAGCGGCAGGGGCTTTGGCAACGTCATCTGCCTGCTTCCGCGACCTGGCCGTCCGAACAGTTGCGGGAATTGGCCATGCGCTTCCGCCTGACCGTGGGCGATTTGGCGGCTGTGGCCGCGCAGCAACCGGTCTCGGGAGCCGATGCCGGCCGCATGATACGCCAGCAAGCGCGTCAACGCCTGGGGAAGCTGGCCCAGCACTTGGAGTGCCCGTTTACCTTGGAGGACCTGGTGGTGGCCGAACCGTTGCGTCGGGGATTGGATGATTTGATTTACGAAGCCCAGGTCCGCACCGCCTTTTGGGAACGTCCTGCGGCCCGACGCTTGTTTCCTCAAGGGCGGGGATTGCTGGCACTTTTCAGCGGTCCCTCGGGCACGGGTAAGACCATGGCGGCTCAGGTTATGGCCGCGAGCCTGGGGCTGGATTTGTTTCGCATTGATCTCTCGGCAGTGGTCAGTAAATACGTGGGTGAAACCTCGCAAAATTTGGAACGCATCTTGGCGCGCGCCGCGGGCATGGATGTGGTGCTGTTTTTTGACGAAGCCGACGCCTTGTTTGGCAAGCGCACAGAGATCAAGGATGCGCACGATCGTTTTGCCAACACGGACACCAACTATCTGCTTCAGGCCATTGAAAATTACGAAGGCGTGGCCGTGCTGGCCACCAACCAAAAAGCCCAGCTGGATGCCGCGTTTATCCGGCGCATTCGCTGCATCTTGGAATTCAACCGTCCGGACCCGGCGCAGCGCCTTGAGATCTGGCGCCGAGTGGTGCGGGAATTGGGCGGGGACGACGTGCAGCACAAGTTGGATGCAGGCCTGCAAACCGTGGCCCGGGACATGGAGGCGACGGGGGCCCAAATCAAGAACGCCGTGCTCTCGGCACTTTTTGCCGCTCAGCGGCAACAACACCCTCTGGCGCTGGAGCATATTTTGTTGGGTCTGGAACGCGAGTGGATGAAGGAAGGCAAGGCCTTCAGTGAACGCGAGCGGGGGAGGATTCTCGGCGCATGAAGCAGGAACTGGCGCGCGTGGAAGAACTGTGCCTGCGCATTCCCGGACTCACCCGCACCGAAGCGCAGCAAGTGGGGCGCGACGTGGCTGAGCGGCTGGCTCAGGGAGTTTCCCCGCGCACACGCGTGCAACATTTGGGCGCACTAGATCTGAAGGTGACCATCCCGCACGGCACGCCCAAGGCGCAGCTGGCACAGATGATTGCCGATTCGATTTTAAGGACGTGGGCATGACGCAAACGGCTCAGGCCAAGAAAACTGAAAAAACCGCACCCGTAACCCCGAAGCCGGTATCCGGCCGGGGCCTGGCCCGGAGACGCGGACTGGGGAGCAACCATACCGTGCTGGCCAGCATGGCAGGAAGCTGGGAGCGGCAGGCCGACCAAGCCGCGGACCGTGTGCTGCGGGGTGAGCACGGGGTGGCGCATCTGCTGGCTTCAGCACCGGCCGCGGGCTTCACGCTGCCCACCAGCCGGGGTGAAGAGCTGCCGGTTTCTCTGCGCCAGGAACTGGAAACAGGCTTCGGCGCAGATCTCTCGGCCGTGCGTGTGCACCGGGACGCACCGGCCGCCGGGGCCGCACAGCTTCATCACGCCCGGGCCTTTGCCTCGGGGCGGGATATTTATATAGGTGCGGGTGTATCGGATCTCACCACGCCTTCCGGGAAGCGGCTCCTGGCCCACGAAGTCGCGCACGTGCTGCAGCAGACCGGGGGCGCGAAAGTTGACGGGGTTGTTCAAACCGTGAACACCGCCGGCATTGGATCGGTTCAGTTTCAACTTGAGGACGAGACATTAAACGAGATGGTGCTGCGCCGTTCTATTTCTTTTCTATCACTATCCGCCGCACATCGAAGTGCAGGCGTGGATGAATATTTGGAAAAGGTGATCACCCTTGCGAGCGAAGATTTAAAGGACATGGGGGGCAATTTTGGCGATGGTTGGTCGGCCGTGGCTTCTGCGTTTGAAAAAAAAGTATTTGCCAAAGGGTCGGAATATGCATTGCCGCTGCAATCATCTGGGCCGGCACGCAGTTTTATTTATGAGTGTTTGAAGTTTTCTGGATGTTTTAAGGGGGCGGCTAGGTTGCTGGCCATGGATCTGAACATTAAAATTACCTATCCATTTTTGCCTGTAGCCACCACATACATAGAGCAATATGAACGAGCTTTTTTTCTGGATGTCGTTGAACAACATCCTGTGTTGAAGGCTTACTGGCCTGACCGTTTTTTACGGACGTACCGGACCTATCTGTATGGGCCCACCCGGGCGATACCCACCTGGAGTGTTTCAGGAAAATCATTTGAAACCGCTGAAAAAGAATTTATTGAGTCTTATAAAACAGAAACACTCTGGAACAATGAATTGTTTGCATGGGTCTTCATTGTGCTTAAAGAACTTGATGATGAGCGGATTAAGTCCCTCTATGAAATGAAGGCGGCACTGGATCGATATTTTGAAGGAAGTAAGGATGATGTGGCGGTTCACTGGCGTCGTCTGTTGGCCTTGAAAGTCCAAGAGTGCGGACAAAACTTAATCGACACGGCTGAGTGGGATTTATTTATGTCTTTGGGGTATGAATTGGAGGCTATGGGGGCAGAAGCGTTTGCGTTTTGGACCCAAGTCATTCAAACTCAGAAAATGGTTTTTGATCCAGACCTGGAACTCGGGGAGCATGAGCTTCTGGTGCCCAATGATCCGTTTTTTACCCAAGATATACCCAAATGCTTGATGGAAGCATCCGAACTGCAGTTTGCCATGCGCGACTATACTGACTTTCCAAGTGCCAATGTATACGGTGGCCAAGTTGCAGGCGCCAAAAAGAAGTTGAAAGATTTCGCGCTTAATAAACTGGAACTGCCTATCATCAGTACCGTGGAAGAAGACCCATCCCAAGCCCGACTGATGGCTGTTTTCCTAACTTTTTTTCTTGGGTATATCCAGCGACTGGATGAGTACAGCGTTGCCAAGGATAAGGAGTTTGCCAAAGCCTATGCCAACCGCCCGGACATACGCGTGGCCCATCGGCTTGAATGTGCTAATGCACTTGTAGTTCTAATCAGTCGTTTGCCTGGGGCTACGCAATTTGTAGATTGGGGATTGTTGCAAGCGCTGGCGGATGATGTCTTAATCAACGCCGATCAAATGCATTCTACGCTCGCGTTGGTGAGCGATTGGGAGCCGCAACCGGATAAAGCCATGGGTGCTATGGAAGACGATTTCAAAGATGGGGTGGTGCTCCCAGGCGCGGTGGGGGCTGCGGTGGATCCTTCCAAACTTTCGATTTTTCACTTGGTGAAGCTTCTGAAAATACTCTATTACAAAGCTTTGACCGGTGAACTGCAAAAGTTGTTGGCTGCACCGGAAGAGACGGATCTTGCCAAGGCCTTCCAGCAGAAACCGATTCTAAACCAAGCGTTTGAAAAGATAAACGCCTCCACCCGTCCGGTTCGCTGGCATGTCCCCATGGCGGGTGTTTTTTTTGCCACCAATCCTGAGGCCACACAATATATTAAAGATCCGGACAGTGGAATGATTTCAGAACTTTCGAACAACGAGGAATTTGCTTTTCTCATCCGTAACCACCCCAAAACAATTCAAACAGTGACTATGGAGCGGGCTAACGGCCGGGATGTGCTCTTTCCACTGAGAAATCCGAACGAAGTGTTTTTTTGGACCTTGCCTGATTTTAACTTGGTGATTCAACCCCTGCGGGGGGACGATATAAATTTAAATGAAGATATCGCCACGCTTAGCGGCAAAACGGTAGATGAAGTAAAACTTATGACCGATGAGGTGTGGCTGGAAAATTTGGCTTTGGTGGATACGGATCTACTGGACTATGCCCTGGATATTTACGATTCCGGCTGGCAGGAACAAGCGTATGCTGGTTTGGAGGAGAAAATAAGGCTGGCGGTTCGGAGGGAACGGAATTATTTGTCGAAGGTTTTCCGTAAGGCCATGGCAACATATACTGGGCATGCGGACGACACGTGGTCTTTGCCCGACAAAATGTTGGAAATGTTGAAACGATTTTCGGACTGGGCTTTGCCCAAGGAAGATCAGAAGGCGCATGTGGCAGCGGTCATGCTGGAAAATGCCGATGTGCTTTTGGAAGTCTTGGAGGACGAAGAACGCTACGATGTCATTACGCAATATTATGGGTTGGTGGTTTTAGGCATTATCTACGCAGGCTCCGAAAAAGAATCGGAACTGTTACGTGTTTGTGATACTCCGGAAGAAGTGGCCGCGCTCCAGGCGAAAAAACCACTCCTGGAGACCCTGCGTACAGCCTTGGACGAAGTCCGCAAGGGAAGTCAAAACCGGTTTGGATTTGAGAGCGATGGAAAACAACTCAAGAGTTTCGTGTATTCCAACACCATTAAACCCAAAGATGCGTTTCAGATCGATGGTGTGCCGTACAAGCTTGTAGCCGTCCATGCCAAGTTTAAATACAACCCGGCTTACGGTCAGAATCCGGGCGAAGGCGCACAGGAAGGGGAGGGTGGATACAATCCTCCGCTGATGGACGGCAAGGCGTATGGCGAGGAGTACATCCCCACCGGTAAGAAGTTATTTACCATAAACATCAGTGACACCCAGCAGGTTGTGACCGATAAAGATATAGATTTGCTGGATTTGTTTTCGCATGTAGTGGAAATGCGGGCGTGTGTTATCGGCTTGGAGAATCTCGCCGAAGGTATTGAGACCTACATGAATACCCTCATGGATGTTGTTGAGCTGGTACCTGGGTTCGGACAAGGATTCGCGGCCGCACGTATGGTGACCACCATTGCTCAATTTTTAATGTCAGGTGAATTTGAGGATATCAAACGAGTTTTAAATTCCGAACCTGAAGAAATTATTGCGAAAATGATCGAAGAAATTAAAGGCGCCTGTACTGTAGAAAATGTTTTGGAATTTCTTTTGTTTGGCAGTCCGTTGTTTGACTTTTTGAAGAAGTTTGCCGGCAGCCCGAGCATGAAACGGGTAAGTGTTACCAAAAAGACCGGAGCCTTTGCAGGTGTTGTTTCGTCCATTCGCAATATCCGAGCCGGATTTGCGCGCAGGCTGGAGATGCTCCAAGAAAAGGTTCAAGTTCCAATGAGGGCGTTTCAAGCCAAGGTTTTAGCACGGCCGCGTCTGTCTTCAGGGTTGCGTCTGGTAGCGGATAACATTTATCGATTGGATGATTGGCTTAAAGAATTAAAGAAAATTAAAGAACTGGAAGAACGAATAGCTGCGTCGTATGAGGCGGAAAAAGAGAAAAAACCTGAACTCGTAAAAGATCCACAGAGTATGCTTGGGACCATTCTTCAAGACTTGGCGGGATCGAATTCGACTCTGACTGAGAATGTCCAGAGCGTGTTGGATGGTATCAATGGCATTTCGGTGCCCGAACGCGTGATTCCCAATGTGAGCATTGTGGATGTGATTTTAGAAATGATCCTGAAGCGCCTGGGTACCAAGGGGAAGCTGACCAATGAGGTGCTCGAGCTGTTGGGAATCCGGCAAGAAATCTCCGGTATGATTGCCGATGCCATTAAGGATACATCGGCGGATCCCAACGTGTATTGGAAAGACAATATCGTTCCACTGCTCAACGAACAGTTGGTCCCGGTTAAGCAAGCCATGGTGGATGCTGTTTTTTCAGTACTAACCGACGCCCCACTTTCGTTGTCCCTGACACCACCCACCGCTGGTCAAGATTATCAGCCGGAGTTTGAGGCAGGAGAGGCATTTGAAGCCGAAGAGGACTTTCCAGAGACCGAAGGTCTTTTGGATGGTCCTGTGCTTGGTAGACCGTCGATCACGGCAACATCAGAGTCAGGTACCTCGTTGCCGCGTTCGCTGCGTTCAGAAGCGGAGTGGAAGTTTGGACATGATTTTGGGCATGTCCGTTTGCATACCGGTTCTTCTGCGCGGCAATTAACCCATGCTTGGGGAGCCCAGGCTTTGGCATCTGGCAGCCATGTGTTTTTACGTCCGGATGTTTCTTTGTCACACAGAGCAGGACGAGGCGTATTGCATCATGAATTAACCCATGTTTTGCAACAGACGGGACCGCGTCCCCTCACACAGGCCCACTCTGACCGCTCGGTGTGGGGGCATCCGGAACGTGGACTTGTGTTTAACCCCGAGCGTGAGCATACGGCTGAGACTATGGCCCAAAGCAATTCACAAGTGGGAGGAAGGGTTTTGAATGTTTCGGGGATGGGTGCGCATGGATTTGAACCTAAGCCTTTGATTGGATACTCGACCATCCGAAGAATCCTCAATGACCTGACAAATTTGGAACTGGTAGAACAATTGCAAACCTCGGTAGACGAGCAGGTTGAGAAAAAGGCCATCATTGATGTGGAACCTGAAGATAAAGCGAAAGCCGAGGCCTTGTGGGATGCGGTTTGGCTCAGATTGAAATCTCCAGCGACTGGCGATTGTCCCTCGCATCCACACCTGGTTGGAGCGCTAACGGAGTTTACCACCTATGTAACGTCCCACCATGCGGCAGTTACTAAAGCCATTCCGTACTTGGCCAATCGAGCGTTGTTAACCCGCCGGAAAAAGAAAACGGCGGATAAAAAGCCCACGTTTGAAAAAGAATTAAACGCCGAGGGGTTTGCGGGACTACTGCAGGCGTACTTGATGGCTAAGACCGGAGTGGTTACTCTTATCAAGGTCGCGTCGAAAGAAGATGCTACATTAAAATCTTTCCAAATCACCAATTTACTTATGGGGGAGATTGGCAGCAATAGTGGGTTGTGGACGCTTGCCTTGAGCCACTCCAATTTACATGGGAAGAGCGTCGAGGAGATGCGCCCCATGCTGCGAAGTCTTCTGCAAAGTGCGAAGACCGCGCTCTCGCTTTCTGAGCCCAATGTCAAGGGAGATACAGTTACGTTAACCCTCTGGAAAAGCACTGTGTTTGGGTTTCATGACGAGTTAACCAAGCATGCCCAGGAAAAAATTGACGCGATCGCCACAGCGGGCGAACCAAGTAATGTCCCCAAAGCCGCGCATTATAAAAATACATTAGCGGATATAAAGCCTGCCGATGGGTTGCAAGTCGCCACCCACGGAAAGTTAACCAAGCGTGGTTCTCCCAGTAGGCAATCGCATCATACCACTCAGTTTCTTTTACTTGATTATTTTCGCAATCGTAAAGGGGATGCTACATTACCTTTTCCAACCTCGGGTGGGCTCAAATCAGCGTGGACAGCCGTGGGTGTGGAGTGGGAAACGGCAAAAATGCCTAAAGCGGTTGGGGAAATTAATTTGGCCAAGCTTGATTCCGGTGGTCGTGCCGATGACATGCCGGCGATTTATCTGGCCACGCCGGTCCACCAAACAGCGGGATTGCATATTGATAAGAACGTGATGGATGATTCACCCACTTCAAGCGCTACCCAGGGGAATACCGTACATAAGTGGTTTTGTGGGTATTTTTACACAGGGACCTTGAGTGATTTAGAGAACAAACCGTCCGAGTTGGCCACTGCACTGAACGCCGATCCGAGTACGTTTTCCACCAAGCTGTCAGATGCGGTACAAGCCACGTATAAGGAAATGTACAAGCATATGATGCCGGCACTGCAAAAGGGTCTGGAAGTCAGTGAACTTGCTTATTACAACCGCATTGCCGCCAAGAATACAGTCCAAAAGGACGGCGAAACAATTTTGGATCCTGACTATTATTTAAGTGTCGGAGACATGACGGATGTTTATACAAAAGCAAAAACCAATAATGACGAAATCATGACATCGGCGGGTTGGAAAACACCCGACGTATAGATAGGGAGATGACGCATGTCCAACGGATACTCGCGCAGTCCTAAAATTTTAAAGGGAGCATTAATCAGCTTTGATTCACCGCTGCTGATTCCGGTGCCCAATTTAATTGTTTTTCAGTATAACCCGGAGACGTTGAATCGGACGCTTTCGCCCTGGGTGCCGAAGGAAACCACCGGGGGAACCTCGGCGGATCCGTCAATGGCGCAACCCGATGATCCTGAGGAATCGGTGACTCTCAGCTTGGAACTGGATGCGGCCGATGCGCTGGAGGAACCGGACACCCATCCGGTGGCTGTGATCTCGGGCGTAGCGGACCGTTTGGCGGCCATAGAAATGCTCATGTATCCACCCGATGAGGATGGCGGTTTACTGGGCAGCTTGAATGTCTCCGTGAGCGTTTCTCTGGACGGTAGCGGTGTTAGTGCCGGTGGGGGCGCTGCGGCTGAAGCCGTGCCGCGCAAGACTGTGCCGATTGTGCTTTTTTTCTGGGGGCCGGGGAAGATTGTGCCTGTACGCATCACTACGTTCTCGGTGGAGGAGCAGGCGTTTTCTCCCTTGCTGTATCCCTTGCGGGCCAAGGTGTCGTTGGGGTTGAAAATCCTGGATGCTGCGGATCTGGCCTTGGAAGACCAGGAGTCGGCGGTGGTGAAGATTGCCCAGGCTGCCTACACGTTTACCCGCACGCAGAAGCAGGTGTTGGCGCTGGCCAACCTGGCCAACAGCGTGGAGTCCATTATCGGCATGCTGCCGTTTTAGCGGATGAACCGAATCAATAAGGAGCGAATACCATGTTTGATGCCAACAGTCGTTATGCCCAAACCGTAACCTATACGGTCACCGATCGGCGCGGCCGGACCGTCACCGTGGTCGGAGTGCCGGGGGCGCCGGATCAAACCGTGTTGGGGACGCACCGCCGCCGTCAGGGGGAGCGCCTGGATCATTTGGCCCAGCGCTATCTGAGCAACGCGGCCTCGTCCTGGCGCATTGCCGAAGCCAACGACGTGATGCTGGCCGAGACGCTGACCGAAACAGTGGACATTTCCATTCCCGGGAAGGTGTACTAAATGGGTTTGGGAATTATGATTGCCCAAGGCGGCCAAGTGGACGAGGAGTTGGGTGCGGCGGATTATGTGGAAGTGGTGGAGCGGGCGGGCCAACCTACGACCTACCGCATCCGACTGGCGGTGAATGTTTTGCAAGGGGACATCACCTGGCTGCGGGACAGCCGGGTGGATCCGGGGGCGGTGCTTTCAATCTTGGTGCCGGTTGGGGATAAGGTGCATTGCCTGGTAAAAGGGCCGGTGCGTTCTCACAAGGTGCATTTGGTTCATGGCGGCGCGGAATCCTATCTGGAGGTAGAAGGCTCGGATACGACGGTGTTGATGGACAGGGAAAACAAGGCCGCGGTCTGGGACAGCGTAAGTGACAGCGAAGCCGTGACCGCGGTTTTGTCACCCTATGGGTACCTGCTGAATGTGGACACCACGTCGTCACGGCATGAGGCGGCCAAGCATACTTTGGTGCAGCGAGAGACGGATTACCGTTTTGTGCAACGCCTGGCGCGCCGCAGCGGTTTTCTCTTTTGGGTGCAGGCGGATGAGGCGGGCATTGAGATGGCCTATTTTAAGCGGCCGGCCTTGGAGGGCGAGGCGGAAACCGAACTCACCATCAATTTGGAGTCTCCCTCGTTTCAGTCGTTGGATTTGGTTTGGGACGTGGAGAAACCCACGTCAGCCCCGATGGCGCAATTGGATCTCAACACCAAGGAGGCGATCGACGGCACGGTGACCCAGTCGCCTTTGGCTGGCTTGGCGGGACAAAGGTTGGCCGACATCGTTCCAGAGACGCGCACCCTGCACTTGGCGGCACCCGTGGACGATGCCGGAGATTTAAGCGCGCGCGCGGAAGGCGCCTTGATTGAGGCCGAATGGTTTGTGCGCATCCAGGGACAGACCAGTCTGCATGCATTGGGGAGTTTGGTACGCACACATACGGTGGTGGAACTGCAAGGTGTGGGCACGCGTCACAGCGGAAAATATTTCGTGGGCGCGGTGAAACACACCATTAGCGCCACCGGACATACCATGGATGTGGAATTATGGCGCAACGGATGGGAGGCCTAAGCATGGCGGAACAGGAATTAACCGAACAGCTGCTGGAGTGGGTGCGCAGCCATTATTTTGGAAAATACCGCGGCGTGGTGATGGACAATGCCGATGAAACCGGGCGCGGACGCTTGTTGGTCAAGGTTCCGGCTTTGCTGGGGGATTTGACTGTATGGGCCATGCCGTGTGTGCCGTATGCCGGGGCCAAGGTGGGTTTTTATACCCTGCCCGAGGCGGAAACCGGCGTCTGGGTGGAATTCGAAGGCGGGGATTTATCGTATCCGGTATGGACGGGTTTCTTTTGGGGCGACAATGAGATCCCGGATGAGAATTCCGCGGACATTAAAATTTTAAAGACGCAAAAACATACGATCCGCTTGGATGACGCTGCCGATGAAATTGAAATCGCCAACAGCAGTTCCAGCAGTGTGACACTGGCAACCGATGTGCTGACCCAATGCATGGAGGCCAAGCACACCGTGGCAGGGGAGGGCATTACCAGCGAACTGACGGCAGGGAAACTGGAAGTGACGGCGGCCTCGGTCAAAATTAATAAAGACGCACTGGAGGTGACTTGATGCCGGACAAGAGTTTGACCACCGATGCCCAACTGAAATGTCCGCACGGCGCCACGGTGACCATTGTGAGTCAAAACCGAAGGGTGAAAGCCACATCACCTCTGGCCCTGGCCACGGACACGTTTACCATTGCCGGATGCCCGAATCAGATTCCCGGCAGCCCTCCGGTTCCCAACCCGTGCGTTACTGTGAAATGGCTGGTTTCGGATAAGCGGAACAAAGTGGGCGGCCAGCTGACACTTAGCGAATCCAGCGTGGGCCTATGCCTGACTGCGGCACAAATGCCGCTGGGAAAAGTGCAGATTGTAAGTACGCAGGCAAGGGTGAAGACGCAGTAAAGGCGAACTCCCCCCAGCCCCCTCTTTGTCAAAGAGGGGGAACGAGGGGGCGTTGATTTCAACGAAGCGAGGAGCCGCACATGGCCAAGGACTTTTCCAGCATCAAATATCCTGTGGGAGTGGACACGGCTTCCGGGCAGTGGGCTCGGGAAGACGACTATGCGGAACATGTGGACCAATTGATCCGTCAACTGCTTTTCACCAATCCCGGCGAACGCATCAATCGGCCGGATTTTGGCTGCGGGTTGCGCCGCATGCTTTTTGCTCCCAACAGCGATGTTTCGGCCACCTTGGCGCAGGTGACGGTGTTTGAAGCCTTGCAGAAGTGGCTGAACTCGGTCATCAAGGTGGACAGCGTAAAAGTGGAGGCCGAGGGAGATACCATGGCCATTCGCCTGACCTATACCTTGCGGGCCCTGGGCGAGAAGCGCTATTTGAACCTGGAGGTGACGCCCTAATGGGGGAGAAGGATCGTCTGGAAAAATTACTGGATCCGGCGCAGACCACGTTCACGGGCCTGGATTTTATTTACGTCCACGCCAACCAGACCACGCTGGACGTCTACTTTTTAAAGCCCCCGGCCGAACTGGCGCCATCGCTGGTTAATCACGTTAAGCTTACAGAACTGTCCATACTCAGTTTAAGCGGCGGGGAGAACAAGGCTGTGGTCCCGGTGAAGAGCCGGGTATGGCTGCAGGTGGATGCCCGAGGTCATGAATCCTTCGCAGTACCGGATGAGCAGAAAAATGTTTTGCGCCTGGAAACCGTGTGTCCGGGGGATTTTTCACGCTATGTGTTTTGCCTGGACCATGCCCAGGTGGATCCTTTTTTCCAGCAAATTGAGTTTACCTTTAAAGCCAATTGCAAAAGTTACCTGGATTGCAAGCGTCAAGTGACGGCGGATGCGGACACGGAATGGGTGGACGTTCCTGTGGATTACCAGGCCCGCGATTTTTGGAGCATGCGGCAGGCGCTTTTGGATTTTGCCTCGCTGCGTTATCCCGGATGGCAGGACCGCCTGGAAGCTGATGCGGGCGTAATGCTGGCGGAAACCTTGAGCGCCGTGACCGATGAGATGGCGTACTACCAGGACCGGGTGGGACGTGAAGCCTATTTGGCCACGGCCAGTCAGCGCCGTTCGTTGCGCCAGCATGCGCGCCTCATGGACTACAATGTGCACGACGGGCTGGGCGCACGCGGCTGGCTGGTGATTACCGCCGATGGGAGCGAGTCTGCGGTCATAGCCGGGGCCAATGTGACCGATGCCGCCGGTGAACGGATGTACGAAGTCGGAAGAGGGTTGGCCGACGTCATGGCTGAAACACAGTATCCTTTGGATCCGCTGCTAAATGTCTTATCGCCGCATGTGTGGGACGAAGACAGCTTGACGTTGCCGGCCGGCAGCACATGCATTTATTTGCAGGGAGCGTGGACCGTTGCCTTTGATGACTTTACCGGAGATCGGCCCGGAAAATGGATGATGCTGTACGAGGAAGCGGCCAATCCCGTGGATCCTGTCCGGGCGCAGGCGGTCCGCGTGGTGGGTGTGACGCATGAGCGCGATGAATTGTTCAATGCCGACATCACCCGGCTGGACTGGGAGGCGGTGCATGCGCTGCCGTATGCCTTGAATTTGGAAGCTTTGAAAATATACGGCAACGTGGTGCCCGTCACCTCCGGCGTGACCCGGACTGAGTATTTTACCATCCAAGCGGCGGAACATGCAGAAGCATCCTGGCCTGAGGCTTTGGAACGCGAAGGCGCGCAGGATTCCGTGGCGTATCGGTTTAGTTTGCCGGGTTCGGATGAGGGGACGTTGGTATGGCTGGGCACGAATCCGCGCTTGGCCGAGCCGGAATTGGTAGTGCGGGAAATGGAATGGAGCAGCGGCTCTTGGGTGCCCAAATTCACGGGGGAGTGGATGTACCGCCGCACCCTGGTGGGCGAAGATTCTTCCCAAAGCACGGATGCGCACTTTACGCTGGAGGATGGTTTTTGGAAACGGGTGGTGGGCTACCGCCGGGCGGAAGTGCCGGATGAAATCGTGCATCGTGATTATGCTTCCGGCGAGGGCTGGACATTGCGTTTTGGTGACGGTGAGTTTGGCCGCTTGCCTGTGGAAGGGACAGTGTTTGAGGTCACCTACCGTCTGGGCCATGGTGAGACGGACAATGCGCTGGCCGGAACCTTGAGTTTTCTGGATGCGCCCGGGGTGACGGCCGCGGTCAATCTGCAGGACATTCAAAACGGCATGGATCCTGAGACGGCCGCGGAAATCCGGCAACTGGCCCCCGAAGAGTTCAAAGCCCTGACCTACCGCGCCGTGCGTCCGGAGGATTATGCCGAAGCCGTCGAGCGCCTGGATTGGGTGCAGCGCGCCGGGGGCACATTCAGGTACACGGGGAGCTGGCTGAGTGCTTTTGTCACGCCGGACCCGAAGGGGACCTATGAAATTTCACCTCTCAGGCAGCAGGCGGCCCAGGCGCAGTTGAACCGCTTCCGGCAAGCCGGGCGCGAGGCCTATGTCTGCCAACCGGTGTATGCAACCTTGGATTTCGTCATCCAGATATGCGTGGCGCCCACGGCCTATCCAGGCGAGGTCAAAGAACGCGTGCTGGCGGCGTTGCTGGGTTCACACGGTCCCCAGGGAAGCGTGGGATTTTTCTCACCCGACCATTATTCGTTCGGCACACCTTTGTACCGTTCGCAATTGGAAAAAGCCATTCAGGATGTAGAGGGTGTCAATGCGGTGCTTTCCATTCACTTCCGGCGCCGGGGCTGGTTTGATTGGCGTCCCTTGCGGGAACTGATTTACCAAGTCGGAGACGATGAAGTCATCCGCGTGGAGAATGACCGGGATTTCCCCGAGCGCGGTTCGGTCAAACTGGTCATGAAAGGAGGAGCCTAATCCATGTTTACCCTACCGGCGGGTTTGACCAATATACCCAGGCAGATCGGGCTTTTTCCTGATTTTCGCGCAGCCATGCTTGCGGGCATTCCTGCGTTGGGCGCGCTTCAGGGCTGGCGCGCGCGGCGGCACGATGATTACGGATTGATGCTCCTGGAAATGTGGGCGTATTGCTGTGATGTGCTTGCGTTTTACGACGAGACCATTGCGCACGAGTGCTACCTGCGCACCGCCCGGCAGCGTACGTCTTTGCGCCGTCTGACCGAACTGCTGGGGTATGTGCCCAGCCCGGCCATGGCCGCCAGTGTGATGCTGGCCATTTCGCTGGACGGGGCCAAGGAACTGACATTGCCTGCCGGCACGGCGTTCCGCTCGGCGGCGTTTGACGGCAATGCTCCGCAGATTTTTGAAAGTGATGTTGCCGCCGTGCTGTATCCGCAGAATAACAGCTGGACCTTGGCGCGCCCGCGCCCAACCCAAATCAGCGGCACGGTGCAAAGTGTGATTTTGACCAATGCAGCCGCCGCACCGGCCGTGGACGAGTTTGTCATGCTGGAATGGGGCGGGAATTGTTATGGGCTGGGGCGCGTGAAGGCCAAGAGCCAATACACGGGGGCGGACGGAGAAACTTATCAGAAAGTAGAGTTTACTTCAGCACTGTGTACGGTGAATTCGGCGAACCTGAGTTCATTGAAATTGAAACGGCCTGTGAAAACCGCCAAATTTTGGAGTTGGCCGCACGTCACCGGCGACGATATGAGTCTGGAATATGACGGTCGGCACATCACCTTGGACGGGGTGTACAAAGATATCCTCCCGGGCATGCTGTTGGCCATTGAGTATCACGAAGAACGGCGTTGGACGTATGTGGATTCGGTCAGCGTGGTTATGATGCAAACCGAAGCCGTTAAGACCTCGAGCATCACCTGCGGCAGTGACACCTACACAGTCACGCCTGCGGCCGTGAAAGTTCCGGCGACGCGTATTCATTTGGATGACAACCTCAATTATAACATCCGTGGAAAAAAAGCGGCGGATGGCAACTGGGATTTTCAAGACACTACGGAAATGACGATTTTTTATGATTCTAAGGAGGTGGGGACGCTGACGCAGGAATCGTCCCCGGCCTTAACGCCTGAGGATGAGTTGCAGCTCGAAGTTGGGTTTAAAGCCGCGGAAGGCGCCAGCCAATTTTTGATGGAGGACTCGCTCCAAACCGGCGTGGCGTTGGGCGGGCATTTGGATGTGGGCAGCGGCGTGTTGACCCCGGATCAGGATACAACCTGGAGCGAAACTTTGACGGCTCCGGTGAAGCTTTACGGCAACATCGTCACGGCTTCGCGCGGCGAGAGCGTGAAGGGTGAGATTGTGGGCAGCGGGGATGCTTCGGTATCCAATCAGGCGCTTACCTTGAAGAAAAAACCGCTGACGTATTTGGCCAGCGGCAGCAGCACCTTGAAACTTTATGTGGACAATGTGCTTTGGACCGAAGTGTCCACGTTTTACGGCTGCGGACCCACGGACCGGGTCTACACCGTGCGTCTGGATGAGGACGGCCAAGCCACGATTACCGGCGGGGACGGCGTGCGGGGCTCGCGGTTTACCAGCGGCACCAACAATGTGGTCGCCTATTACCGTTTCGGAGCCGGTGCCGATGCACCTCCGGCCAAGGGCATCACCCAACCGGCCAAGCCCCTCTCGGGGGTGAAGAGCATAGCCAATCCCGTGGCCGCCTCTCCGGGCAGCGACGCGCAAAGCACGGACAATGTGCGCGCCTATGCGCCGAAGTCCGCGTTGCTGCTGGGGCGGGCTGTGTCGCTTCAGGACTTGGAAGCGGCCGCGGCCATGGTCTCGGGGGTGCGCGCCGTGGCTTCGCGCTGGACCTGGAATCATCAGCGGCAACAGCCTGTGGCGCAGATAAGCTGCATTGGGCCGGATACTGTTTTAGAGAGCGTGCGGCAGTCCCTGCAGGCGCTGGCGGACCCGACCCTGCCCCTGGATGTAGTCATCGCGCAAGCCTTGCCGCGTGCGCTGACGATTGCCGTTGATTGCGATCCTTTGCTGGAAGAGCAAATGCTCGCGGACCTGGCTGGGGTGCTTTTAAATCCGGAATCAGGCCTGCTGGCTCCGGAAAACATTGGCATTGGCAAGCCCCTTTACCGCAGCCGGGTGTTTGACGCCGTGCTCTCGGTGGCTGGGGCGCTCTCGGTGCAGGCCATTACCTGGGAAGGCGAACCGTGGCGGGCGTATTATCCGGAAAAACCGGTTCCGGGTGCGTATTACGATTTTGAGCAGGGTTCTGTAACAGTCAATGGAAAGGCGGTTGTGTATGCCTGAACTGGCCAACGATCAATTTGAAACATATTATGCAGAAAAAATATGGGAACTGATTCCGGAGATTTACCGGCACGAAGACGGGCTGGCGGAGAATCCGGGCGTGTTGCGCGCCTGGGTGGAATTGGTGGCCGGACAGGCGGCGCGCCTGCGCCGGAGCCAGGACCGGCTTTGGGAAGATCAGTTCATAGAGTGGTGCGAGCTTTGGGCCGTGCCTTACCTCGCGGATTTGGTAGGCACCCGCCTGGTCTCGGCATTGAACACGCGCGGACGGCGGGTGGATGTGGCCAAGACCATTTACTACCGCAGGCGCAAAGGCACGCCCCGGGTTTTGGAGGAGTTGGTCAGCGACATTGCGGGCTGGGAGGGCAAGCTGGTGGAGTCCTTCCGCCGCTTGGGACGCGCCCGCCATGGCTTGGACCCGGCACCGCTGCCGTATGCCGGGCGGCATTCCGGGACCTTGCCCGGCGGCTGGGCGGATCTGCGCCGCCCCTTGGGCGCGCAGCTGACACAAACCGCGTTTGATGAATACCATTACACACCGGATGTCCGGCGCCATCGGGGGCATGACGGACGCAAGAGCATTTCCAAGCTGGCGTTTCATTTGTATCGCATGCGGGCCTTAACCGTGGTGGAGGCAACTCCGTTTCAGCGGGCCACCGACCTCATGACGTTTACCGTGGACCCTTCGGGACGCGACACGGCGCTGTTTAACTGCCGGCAGCGTGTGGACAGCACGGAGGAAACCGAGAACCGCAATTGGGACGCGTGGCAGACCGCCCAGCCTTGGGAGCTGCCCATGCCCATGTTGCGGCGTATTTTGGGGCATGCCGAATACCGGATCGATGCGGGCTTGATTGCCGGTTTGGGAGTGTCGGATGCGGCCAAGCAGGAATTGGGCGCATTGAGGGGTACCCGGTTTTTGGATGAATCACGCCTGAAACGCACACTGCAAAGCCTGCCGCACGGTGCTGAATGTTTGGCAGAGGGCATTTGGAAAGGCCTGCTCGAGGAGGCCTTGGTCGCGGACTGCGGTCAGGCGCATTTGATTCCGCAAGCCGTAGAAATCCAGGTTCAGGGCCAAGCCGACAGCGAACTGAAAAGTTTGCCGACCTATGAAGTGGCGGCGGGCAACCTGACCGGCTGGACCATCACGCTGGCAGACAAGCGCTGTGTGCTGGACCCGGAACTCGGGCGTTTGAAGTTTTTCGGTGAAACCGAGGCGCATCTTCCGGACACGCCGCAGGCCGTGCTGGTTTCGTATCATTATGCTCTGGGCGGCAGTATCGGGGCCGGGACCTATGACCGTTCCAGTGCGCTGGGGGAGCCGACGCTGACTGAAATCACCGGAGGCGGGACCGTGGATGCGGCCGCCTGGCCCGAGGGCAGTTTGGCGCAGATCAACGACAGCCGGACCTACACGGCCGTCACGCAGCCGCCGGAGTTTTTATCCCTGACCCTGCAGGCCGCCAATGGGCAGCGCCCTTACATACGCTTGGATGCGGACTGGACGTTCACGGGCAAAGACGAGGAAGCGGGCGCGGTATTAACCCTCGAAGGGCTTTGGATCGGCGCTGCCGGCGCGCACGCTCTCATTTTGGAGGGCAGTTTTGAGACCGTGACCCTGCGGCATTGCACGCTGGACCCCGGGGGGCATACCTCGGACGGGGCTGTGTTGAGTCCGGTGCCGGTGGTCGTGCGCGGGAATGTGGAAACCTTGATCATTGACGCGTGTATCACTGCGGCCGTGCGGACCGAGGGCGAAGGCACTGTGGAATTTTTACAGATTCAGGATTCCATTGTCCAAGCCGCGGCGCCTGCTTTGGCTCTGGAATTGTATCTGGGTGAAGCCGATCTAAAGCGCACCACTGTTTTAGGCGCCGCGTGTTTTCACCGGCTCAAGGCTTCGGAGGTCTTATGCACCGGAACCGTGAAGGTTACGGACACGCAGAACGGCTGTTTCCGTTTCAGCGCAGCCGGCAAAGGCAGCCGATTGCCGCACCCGTACGAATCCCATATCCTTGCCGATACCCAGGCCTTGTTCACGTCTACGGTGTTCGGGCATTGGGGATACGGGCAGCTTTCGGAAATGGCGCCGATAACTGTGCGCTGCGGGGCGGAGAGCGGTTCGGAATTGGGCGCTTTTTCCGCCGAGCTAAACCCGATCAAGCAAAAAGGTTTGCAGGACAAAGTGGATGAATACATGCCGTTTGGGCTGATCCCTATTTATATTCCGGAGGTTTAAAAAGTTATGGCAACCTTTGACGTATCCCGCTCGGGGACCGATTACCGTAAACAATACACGGACGTACGCATGCAACAGGGGCGCGTGCTCATGGATGAAGATTGGAATGAAAACGAGCGACTGCACGCGGAACGCGAGCGGCGTTCCCTGGTGGACATAGTCGGGCATACGGGCACGCCGGATCAGGGCTTCAGGATTTTGCAGCCCACGGCCAACGCGGCCAAGGAAATTGATTTTACGGCCCAAAAAGGAACCTATTACCTGGGTGGGTACCGTGTGCAGATCGCGGAATCCGAAACGTACCGGCTGCAAAAGGATTGGCTGCAGATGGTGGATTCGGAAAATCCCAAAGTCTTAAAAGACGGGCAGTGCGATTTGGTGTATTTGGAAGTCTGGCAGCAGGGCGTGGTGGCGGCCGAGGATTCCGAGTTGCTGGAACCGGCGCTGGGCGGGCCGGACACATCTGCACGCGTGCGGACCATGCACCGGCTGCGGGTTAAAACCGACGTAGGCACCTCGCAATGCCGCGCCGCCTGGCAAACGCTGCAAGACGCATGGACGGCGGCCAAGGCGGGCACGCTGGGCAGCGACCACGGCCTGGTGCAGGACATGACCATGA
Organism: uncultured bacterium; assembly: GCA_964604705.1. Lineage (GTDB taxonomy): Bacteria > Oederibacteriota > JAAXVQ01 > JAAXVQ01 > JAAXVQ01 > JAAXVQ01. The sequence continues at coordinate 8,183 of CAZSAP010000025.1, read as the reverse complement.
GCGTGGGATTTGCCCCAGGCAGCGATCCGGAAGATTTGTGCAATCCACCCATTGCCGGCGGGTATCTGGGAGCCGAGAATCAGGCCTTGCGCGTGCAGCTGACGGACGCGGATCATTTCACCTGGGGCTATGACAATGCCGCGCCGCTCTACCGCGTGGAGTTGGCCGCGGATCAGGGCCATTGGAAAATTGTGAAATTCAAGACCGAACCCAAAGATCAGGCGCATTGGCCCCTGGCCGGGCAGATTGTGGAGATTTTGCCCTGGTCCGCGGTTTTGCCGAACAACGAAAAACTCTCGGTAACCCGAGGCTTTTTGGCGCGCGTGGAAAGTTCCTATACGGCCGACAGCAGGCAACTGACGCTTATTCAGCCTGTGCCGCAGCATTACGGAGAAGCCTGGAAGCAACGCACGGATGCCGCGTCGCTGGGGACGCCGTTTTTTTATTTGCGCGTATGGAACCGGGGCACGGATACAGACTCGGCCCGCGCCATTCCTTTCACCCCCGGCACGCCGGTCAGCCTGGGGCATACGGGATTGAGCGTCACGTTCCAAGGAACCCAGCGCGTGGCCGGAACGTATTGGGTGATTGCCGCCAGGCCGGAAACACCCAACGAGGTGCTGCCCTGGCGTTTGAAAGAGGGCATGGCGCCGCACGGATTCAAACGGTACTACGCACCCTTGGCCGTGATTGCCTGGAATATCAGCGGGAATACCGTCACGGGCAAAGTGGTCAGTGATTGCCGTGATGCATTTCGCCCCCTGACGCAACTTAGGAATTGCTGCACCTGGTTTGTGGGCGATGGTATCAGCAGCCACGGTGATTTTAATAAGATTCAAGATGCCATCGATTCGTTGCCGGCACAAGGTGGGGAGATCTTTATTTTGCCCGGTCGGTACTCGGAAGCTGTTCGGGTCGAGGGTAGGAAGGGCGTCACTCTGCGCGGGTGTGGCAAGAAGAGTGTGATTCAACCACCGGCCGGAAGTCAATTCGGCCTATGCATTGAGGATAGCTCCGATATAACCGTACGTGAGCTGGCGGTCAAGACCGAGGATGCCTTCGGTGTGGTTTTACGCGAATCGGTTGAACATTGGCGCGCAAGCTTGCTGCGCAAAATTGTATTGGAAGAGCTTGAGATTTCGGTGCGGGACTGCTGCGCGGTTATGAATCGCGGCGGAGATCAGGTAACGTTGCGCCATTGCCGCATTCTGACGGATTGTTTTGATAAAACCGTGATTGAAAATAAGCAACTCGGCAAAGCCCCGGCTGTGTTTATGGGCGGGAATGACGCGGTGCTGGAAAGCAACGAGATTCTTACCCGGGTTTGTGCCGCCCGCCTGCACACCGCGTTGGGCGGCATTCAGATCGGCGGCGGCTCGGACCGCGTCCGGATTCAGGGAAACCGTATTTCCGGGGGCAATGGCAACGGGATTACTCTGGGCAGCATTGTCTACGTCGGGAAAAAAGAGCTGCAGAATTTGAATAAGGAAAAAGGCAATGCGGATTATCTGCGGATACTCATGGGCTGGGAGGGAATGAATGCCTGGGGATTTGTGCTGCCCGATGCCGGCGGATGCATTCATGTGGTTCCCGAGCCCGAGGCCCCCTTGGATGAAGATGGCTCACCGAAAAAACCCCGCTCCGAAGGCAATCTCACGGAAGTAACCATCCAGGAAAATGTCATAGAAGATATGGGCATGAACGGACTGGCGACCCTGCATTTGCCGTCGCAGGCTCTGCGGATCGGTGTCCGAGGGCTCCGAGTAGAAGCCAACCGCATTCGTAAGTGCCTGCAGATTACCTTGGGCAATGGTGCGGATGCTGTGTTGGATTACTGGATTCAGGGCGGGGTGGTTTTGGGGCAAGTGAGCGATGCTGCTTTTTACGACAACCGGATTGAAAACAACGGCACGACGTTTTTAGAGCCGGTTTGCGGGATTGGGGTTTTGGAAGGGGAGGCCGTGGACCTTCGCGGAAATCGGATTACGGAAAACGGTCCCCGTGTTCCCACCACGCAGAATCCCAAGCCCGGTATTCGAGGTGGGATTGTTTTGGTACATGTGCAAACACCGTATCAAACCACCGAAGACACGCAAAATGCTTCCAAAGCGGCAGAACGCGCTGGAGCTAAGAAACGCGCGGCGGGCGAGAGCGAAACCCTCGAAGGCACCTTAAGCAAAGATCCGAAAATTCCTGGTTTTGAAGTAACGTTTAACCTCCCGCTGCATCTGACGGCCAATTTTGCCGCACGTATCCAGGACAACATTGTCATGGCGCCCGAAGGACGTGCGTTGCAAGTGACCGCTTCGGGGTCCGTGGTGGTGGAAGGCAACCAGTTGGTCTCCACCGGCAACTACCATGCCAATGTCCAGGTGGCCTGGCAGACCTTGCTTCAGGATGTCGCCCATAAAACGGATGATAAAAAGGGTAAGGCGCTAAAAACGAGCCAAGATGCGCTGAATATTCTAGGCGGTGCGGCCGTGGCGATCGTCAACCTCGGGTATCCGTTGGATTTTAAAAGCACCATGGTCACCCAAGGCCTGACGCATATTTGGCCGAAAAAAGTTCAGTCCCAACCCGTGAAGAAGAGCAAGGCTTCTGCATCCACGACCATTACCACGGAAGGTGGAATGAAAGCCTTGAATGGCATGATTAACCTGTTCGCTGGAACACCCAAAAACATGCATCGGTTTCTTAGCGGGGGCCAAGTCATGTTCAACAACAATCAGGTGCAGTTGCAACTCTGGGAGGAGGGTCGGACCCAAGCGCTATCCGGAGTGCTCTTGCTTTCGCTGGATGATATCGGGATGGTTGGCAACCAATGCGATTGCAAGCATATGCGGGACGATGCGGTCATCGTGCACACCCTGGCGGCGGGATTCTCCGTGAGGGTGACCGCCAACCGTTTCCGGGAGGGGTTGGGCAAATCGAGTCTCTCGGCGTTGACCGCGGGCGTACTTAACCACACGGTGGACAATCAAGGGACCTATTGCTTTTTAGCCGTGGGCCCCAAATCACTTGTTCCTTGCGTTCCGAATCGTTCCCTTATTCAACTGTTCCACAACAGTGTTTGCCAGTTTGAGTCGATTGCTCATTTTCTGGCCAAAGTTTTTCCAACCTTTGGGGTTTATCCGAGCACGTCAAACTGCGGTCCGGTGCTCAACCATGAGGCGGGAACAACGTTGGATAATGTGTTCTCGGAATTGGGGCGGTTGGGGTGTGATTTGAACGGCGCCCAATGGATTACCAAATTGGGCGGTGTGTACGGCGTCATGACCCAAATGTGGATCTTGAACGTGGAGGAGTCCGTGGCCGGGGTTGGTGTTGAATTGGAAAATCTGGCGAATGAACGCCAGCGTGCGGTTCAAAAATATGGGGTCAACTCCGCAAAGGTGAAGCTGATGGAGGCTGAATTAAATCGGGTTAAGGCCAAAGAAAAAGAAATGAAAGAGGAGTTGGCAAACCTGGCTAAGGTTTTCAAATAATACAAAGCCGGGACCTGCGCGGCCATGAGTAGAGCGTAAGCCTTGGTTGAGCATGCCGGAAGGAGCGCTTGTTTGCTCTTTCCGGCATGCTGTTTTAGGGGGCCTCGGATGCATAATGTTTTGCTTTTTGCGCAGGGTTGATGTATTTTGGTGGCTTCATCCAGGCCGTAAAACGGCAAGAAAGAAGGACGTTTCGTACTATGATCAGGACCAATAATGTGAGCCTGGCCTTTGGGGGCCAGAAGTTGTTTACCGATGTGACCATTTCCTTCACGCCCGGGAATTGCTATGGGCTGATCGGGGCCAACGGCGCGGGGAAATCCACGTTTTTGAAAATTTTGGCCGGGGACATTCAGTCCGATGCCGGCGAAGTTATTGTCAATCCCGACATGCGCGTGGCCTTGCTGCGTCAGGATCAGTTTGCCTACGATGAATACACGCCGTTGCAAACCGTGATCATGGGCCATACCCGGTTGTACAAGGTCATGCAGGAACGCGACGCGCTCTATGCCAAACCGGAAATGACCGAAGAGGAAGGCATTCGCGCCGGAGAATTGGAAGGTGAGTTTGCCGAGTTGAACGGTTACGATGCGGACTCGGAAGCCGCCACGTTGCTTGATCGTCTGGGTGTGGGCGAGGATTTGATCAACAGCCCGATGAAGACCTTGGAAGCAGGTAAAAAAATCCGCGTACTTTTGGCGCAGGCGCTGTTTGGCAACCCGGATGTGCTCCTGCTCGACGAACCGACCAACCATTTGGACTTGAAGACCGTGACCTGGTTGGAAAACTTTTTGTACAACTTCCAAAACACGGTGGTGGTCGTATCCCACGATCGTCACTTTTTGAACAAAGTGTGCACACACATTGCCGATGTGGATTTTGCCAAGATTCGCCTCTATGTGGGCAATTATGATTTTTGGTACCAAGCCAGCCAGTTGGCCATGCAGCAGAAAAAGGATGCGGACAAGCGGGCCACTGAAAAGATTGCCGACCTGCAGGCCTTTGTGCAGCGCTTCAGCGCCAATGCCTCCAAGTCCAAACAGGCCAGTGCGCGTAAAAAACTGATCGAGAAGCTGACCCCCGAGGAGATGCCCGCCTCCTCACGGCGCACGCCGTTTATTCATTTCAAACCCGAACGCCGTTGCGGGGATAAGATTTTGGAAGTGAACAACCTGAGCAAGAGCATTGACGGCGTACCCGTCTTGCAGAACTTGAGTTTCCGGGTGAATGCCGAGGACAAGATTGCGCTCATAGGAACCAACAACGTGGCCAAGACCACCTTGTTTCGGATTTTGGCCGGGGAGTTGGAACCCGACGAGGGCTTTATCAAGTGGGGGCAGACCATTACCTGGACGTACGGGCCCAAGGACAATGCCGAGTACTTTCTGAAAGAACAGCCGGTCATTGATTGGCTCCGTCAGTACACGACCAGCGATGACACCAACTACATCCGCGGTTTTCTGGGACGCATGCTTTTCTCCGGTGAGGAAGCGATGAAATCCATCAGCGTGCTTTCCGGGGGCGAACGTGCCCGCTGCATGCTCTCGCGCATGATGATTTCAGGCGCCAATGTGCTCTTGCTGGATGAGCCGACCAACCACTTGGACCTGGAGTCCATCTCCTCGTTGAACGATGCGGTGGCCAAGTTTTCGGATGTTGTGATTTTTTCCTCGCACGATCACCAGTTTGTCAACACCGTGGCCAACCGCATCATTGAGTTCACCCCGGGCGGCATCATTGACAAGGTTACGACCTTTGACGAGTATTTGGAAGATCCGGCGGTTCAGGCCTTGCGTGACAACCTGTACCACAGTCACGCTGAGGTGGAATTGTAAACAGCGCACATACCAGGGAGGTCACCGGAACATGGGGCTTTTTAATTTTTTGGGTTCAAAAAAAACGCGCTTGGGGATCACCTTAGGAGGCGGCGGTGCCCGCGGCTTTGCGCACATCGCGTTTCTGAAAGTCTTGGATGAACTTCATCTCCGACCGGCTGTTATTTCCGGGACCAGCATGGGCGCCCTCATCGGTGCACTCTATGCTTCTGGGCACAACGCGTTGGGCATTGAACGTATCTTTAAGGAACTCAATTGGCTGGACATTGTCTCGCTGACGGATATTTCCTGGTTGCATGCTCAGGAAGGACTCGTGCGGGGCGATAAGATTTCCCAAATGCTTGCCAAACTCACGCAAAACAAGAAACTTGAAGAGTTAAGCATCCCTTTAAAAATTGTGGCGACCGATTATTGGCAACAGGAAGAAGTGGTTTTCACCCAGGGGTCGGTGGTGGAGGCTGTACGCGCCAGCATATCGCTGCCCGGGATTTTTGTGCCTGCGGTGGTGAATAAGCGGGTCATGGTCGACGGCGGGGTGGTGAATTCCTTGCCGTACGAGATCATTCGCCAAGAATGTGACGTGTTGGTGGCCGTGGATGTTTTGGGGGATAAATGGCAGGGGGGCGATGCCCAGAAACGCCCCGGCATCTTTGATACGATTTTTTCGACCTTCCAGATCATGCAAGCCGCAGGTGTGGAAACCAAACTCAAACTCTCGAAACCGGATTATTATATCCGGCCGGCCATGAAAAACATTGAACTTTTGGATTTTCAGCAAATCGACGCGATTCTCGCAGCGGTTCAGTCGGATGCGGCCGCGTTCAAAGTATTTCTGGAAAAAAATATCGCCAACGCCCAGTAAAGCAATGTTGCCGCATCCCAGGTCCGCGGACGGACCGTCTGCTTTTCTATGTAATATTTTATCCGCGGCAGCTCTCTAATTCCCGAACACCTAATTTTCAATAAACCTGCACCATAACCCAATACAGCCTCGCGAAGTGAGGCGAAGGACAACGACGCATGGGATCCGGCATGGTTCGGCGGAGATGGGTGAAGTGGATGTTACGGCGGCGCTCGCGCTTCAATCGTTTGCAACGTCCGTTTGAATACCGGGCGATGCGCAATTGGCAAGAACGGGTACGCGGATGGTGGGGTGTTTCTCCTGCAGACTTTAAACCCCAATGTTTATCCGAGTTTAAACCGGATAAGCAAGCGTTGCGGTTTTTAATCCTCGAGCATCAAGTGGACATGGCGCGCGCACTATGCACGCTTTTTCAATTTGAATTTAAGCCGGCCATCCATTCCGAGGTAGCCCCAAAAGGGTATCGGGCGGTTGTCTGCTGGGTGGTTTCCAGTGCCGGACCTGACGCAAAAAACATTTTGCATGCAGTGCGCAGCCTGCGTCCACATCTGATCACGTTGGAGCCTAGACTGCCTGGTGCTCGAGGGATGGAATTGGTGCAACGGTTGCGGAATGAGAACAAGGCAACCCCGGTGGTCATTATCTCAACGTCGAATGTGTCGGATGAGATCCAACACGCGTTCAATGTTGGGGCGGCAGGATATTTTCTTAAACCGTTTGATCCTGAAACCTTGATGGCTCGCATACATACCTTGCTTGAAGAGGCCGGCCCTATCGACATTGAAGCCGTTAGGCCATAAGCGTTGGCTATTTTTCGTGTCCTACTTCCACACGGACCTTAGGGTATTTTTCGTGGAACGTTTTGATCGCTTCAAGACTTGTCTGCGCCAGCTTGAGATCCGACGAGAATGCTCCCGGTCCCACGCCCAAGGATAATTGCTCCCGCAAATTGCACGCATCCCCAGTCACCAGTACCGCACCACTTTGCGCATTCACCAAATACGAGACATGTCCCCGGGTATGTCCGGGGGTGGAGATGGCCCAAAGTGAACCGTCACCAAAGAGATCCACGGCCGGTCCGAACGGAGGCATGGACCCAGCCTGGGCAAACGAGATTTCGTGCAGTACCTTTGCTTGGGCGAAATGGTTTCCCCCAATAAGGTGTTGGATGTTGAGATAGGGTTCGCGCTCTCCGGCGGCCAGTGTCAGGGTGCTCAAAGGGAAATCCTTGGCTCCGGCGATATGATCGAAATGCAGGTGCGTGAAGAAGAATCCGGTTAAGGTTGTGCCATCGGCAGCAAGATGTGAGAACGCATCTTGCCCCTGGGATTGATGCGACCAGGGAATGAACGGGGCAGAGAGACCCTGCATGCTTCCTTGGGGACGTACGGCATAAAGACGATCGAATCCTGCCTCCAACAGAAACGCTCCGCGGGTGGGGTGTTTAACCAGGTAGGCTTTCACTGGGACTTCAAGTTCTTCATTCTTCAGGTTTTTAGCCAACCGATGTTTTAAGTTAATAAAGCCGGACCGTTTGGTACGAAGGGTACCGGTTTCGAGGACTGTGAAAGATACAGCCACAGGGTGCGCCAGGGTTTCGTCCCAGGTTTTGGCACTGGCCACGGGGATGGACCATGGGGTACGTGGTAGTTTTCGGCCAGTATCGTTCACACGGACAAAAGCATAGACGGATAGGCCCAAAACCAGTAACCAGAAAAAAATGTGATTGATGCGCTTCATACCCAACTCCTTTGGGAAGTACAATCTAGGCTTTCCGACAGGCAGCATATGCCGGCGAAGGATGTTTTTCAAGGAAAATTGCGGGTGAAATACGGTTTGGGTTTTTACTTGAGTGTGCCCCTTTTTTAAACGATAATCAAAGATCGTTTCCAAAGAATCGGATGGTTTTAGTTTAAATCATTTAAAAGGAAGGTAACGCTATGCCCAAGCTGTGGATGTCGGTTCTGTTGGTGGGGGTTGTATGTTTGGGTTGGGTGGGAG
>CAZSAP010000024.1:0-41581 GCA_964604705.1 uncultured bacterium | reverse complement strand
TCCGCGAAGGCGGCCACACTGTGGGCTCGGGCGTGGTTTCCGAGATCTTGGAATAAGACTGGAACGATTGGCCCTGTAAGTCCAATAGGACCCATGGCTTTGAACCAAGACACTCGTCGGGGTGGGAACGTACGCTCCGACGAGTGATTTTTAAAGCTTCCCTGACTGAGTGGGCAGGCTAAGTAGCAATGCAGGACATTCCGCGCTCGAAACGAGTGGGGTCACTTAAGGTTTAAGGATGGACGATCATCATGCGAGAAATTATCTACTTGAGTTGCGGTGAGTGCAAACGGCGTAATTACGTTAATCGCCGGAACAAGAAGCAACATACCGAAAAATTGGTTATCAGCAAGTATTGCCGTTTTTGCGGTAAGCACACGGAGCATAAAGAAACGAAGTAGTTTTCGTTTTTAGGAGCTTTAGGCCAGTAGCTCTAACGGCTAGAGCACCGGTCTCCAAAACCGGGTGTTGCTGGTTCGAATCCAGCCTGGCCTGCCAGATAGCAATGAGTCGGTGGCTGCTGGAATCACAGCGTCCAAGGGCTTTTGGAATACCCGATCGACTGTGCGGACGATTGCACGAAGGTTATCAACCACGTTGAGGATGAACCTATGTTTGAAAAAATGATGAACTTTTTGAGAGAAGCGTACGCGGAACTCAAACGGGTGACCTGGCCGACGCGCAAGGAAATCGGCGGATCAACGTTGGTCGTAGTGATTGTTGTTGGAATCCTGATGCTGACCATTGGATTCTTCGACTTTCTTTTGTCTATTCTGGTTCGCTTAATCGTGAGGTGAAGCTGTGTCTGCCAAGTGGTATGTCATCAATACCTATTCCGGGAACGAGGCCAAGGTTAAGGCCAATTTAGAAAGCCGGATCCGTGCCATGGGCATGGAGAATAAAATATTCCGGATTCTGGTTCCTTCGGAAGAAGTGGCGGAAGTACGCGGGGGCAAAAAGAAAATTTCTACAAAACTTTTCTTCCCAGGGTATATTCTCGTGGAAATGGATATGGACGAAGAGTCCTGGTATGTTGTTCGGAACACTCCCAAGGTTACAGGATTTGTGGGAACTGGGAACAAACCAACGCCGCTGCAAAACGAAGAAGTGGATGCGATCATGGGTCAAGTTACGACCGGCACGAAGTCCAAGCCGAAACCCAAGGTCTTGTTTGAACGCAGCGAGCGTGTGAAGATTATTGATGGACCTTTCACCAATTTCAACGGTGTGGTGGAAGAAGTCAACTTGGAACGCGGCAAGTTGAAGGTGATGGTGACCATTTTCGGGCGCCAGACGCCGGTGGAGTTGGAATTCGTCCAAGTCGAAAAGGAATAATTTCCTCGACGCAAATATAGATTGAGGCCGTCCGCGAACGCGGAGGTATTTGAAGGAGTGTACGCATCATGGCGAAACAGATTAAAACGTATGTAAAATTGCAGGTCCCTGCAGGCAAAGCCAATCCGGCTCCCCCGGTAGGTCCGGCGTTGGGTCAGGCGGGCGTGAACATCATGGAATTCTGCAAAGCGTTTAATGCGCAGACGCAGAACCAGGAAGGTATGATTATTCCTGTGGTGATCACGGTCTACACCGACCGTTCCTTCACGTTTATCTGCAAGACTCCGCCCGCGGCCATTTTGTTGAAGCGGGAAGCCAACCTGGCCAAAGCCAGTGCGACTCCGGGTCGTCAAGTGATTGCAACCGTCAAGCGTTCGTCGGTGAAGTCGATTGCTCAGACCAAGATGGTGGACTTGAATGCCGCCAGTGTGGAAGCCGCGATGCGCATGGTTGAAGGCACCGCACGCAGCATGGGGATCAAAGTCGAGGATTAATCAGGCAGCTCTCAACGCACGCGTTGATGAATTTTGTGGGAGGCCGTACGCACCTGCGTAGGACCGCTTGGACCACGGGAGGTTTATTATGGGAAAAGTTGGAAAGCGTAGCAAAGCGAATTCGAAATTGGTTGACAGCACCAAGTTGTATTCTTTGACTGAGGCTGTTGACATTATGTTAAAGGCCGCGAAACCCAAATTTGACGAAACCGTTGAACTTTCGATTCGTTTGGGTGTGAATCCCAAGAAGGCGGATCAGCAGGTTCGCGGAACCATGGTGTTGCCGCACGGAACCGGCAAGACCATTCGCATTTTGGTCATCACCAAGGGTGAGAAAATTCAGGAAGCCTTGCAAGCCGGCGCGGATTTCGCGGGCTTTGAAGATATGATTGCAAAGGTTCAGGGTGGATGGATGGAATTTGATACGGTTGTGGCCACCCCGGATGTCATGCGTGAAGTCGGTAAGTTGGGTAAAGTACTTGGGACCAAGGGTCTGATGCCCAATCCCAAGGCCGGAACCGTGACAAATAACTTGGCACAGGCCATGCAAGAAATCAAAGCGGGTCGTGTCGAGTACCGTGTAAACAACGAAGGTTTGGTTAACTTCGGCGCTGGCAAGGTTTCGTTTGGCGCCCAGAAGGTTTTGGAAAATGTTAAGTTCGCCGTGGAAACGGTCTTGAAAGCCAAACCTGCGGGCGCGAAGGGTCAGTACATGAAGAGTGCGGCCGTGTCCTCGACCATGGGTCCTGGCATGAAGTTGGATCTGCTTCAGTTCTCGACAAAGTAAAACGTTTACGTTTTTTATATAACGCTTGACCTATAAAAAAACCGGTCGATGACCGTTGGTGCCGTAAGGCCTAAATGTTCCTTGCTGGAACAGCCCACCGAGATCGGGAATAGACGGAACGTGCAACCGGAAGATGAACGTCTTCTGCGCACGGATCACTCTTTCCCGGCCCATGTGTGGCCGGTTTTTTTTTGGGTGCAAGCCAATAAAAGGTGAGGGGTTAACATGGCAACAGCGAAAGCAAAAAAAGGCGCAGTATTGGAGCAAGTGCGCGGTTACCTTCAGACCAGCACCAACATGGTGTTGACTGAGTATCGTGGCATGAACGTGGAGAAGATGACGGAATTGCGCTCAACCCTGCGCAAAGCTGGGTTGAAGTACAAAGTCGTCAAGAACACGTTGGTGAAGAAGCTTGCCAAGGAATTCGGCATTGAGAATTTGGATAAGCAGTTGCACGGTCCCGTGGGTGTGGTGTTCTTGGGCAAGGATGTTGCGGCTGGAACCAAGGCGGTACTCGATTTTGCCAAGAAAAACGAGTTGTTGGTGATTAAGTCCGGATACATTGAAGGCAAGACGTTAGGCATGGATGGGCTGAAGGCCATGGCCTCCTTGCCGTCACGCGAAGTCATGCTCGCGATGTTGTTGGGTACGTTGCAGGCGCCGGTCAAGGGCTTCATGACCGTGGCACGTGGCAATACGCAGAAACTGGTGTATGCGTTAAACGCCTTGAAAGACAAAAAGGCGAAAGCGGCTTAATACATTATTTAAATCTTATTCTCATATGAGAACGTGCAAAGGAGGTGAAACTAGAAATGGCGATTACAAAGGACGAATTGATTGAAGCGATTGGCAACATGACCGTGTTGGAGATCTCTGAATTGGTCAAGGCGATGGAAGAGAAGTTTGGCGTCTCGGCGGCCGCTCCCATGATGATGGGTGCGATGCCGGCAGCGGCAGCGGAAGGTGGCGCGGCAGCGGAGGAGAAGTCCAGCTTCACCGTGGTTTTGAGCAGCGCAGGTGATAAGAAGATCCAGGTCATCAAGGTCGTGCGTGAGTTGACCGGTTTGGGCTTGAAGGAAGCCAAGGACTTGGTTGATGGTGCGCCCAAGACCGTGAAGGATGGCGTTTCCAAGGAAGAAGCTGATACCCTGAAGGCCAAGCTCGAGGAATCGGGTGCGGTGGTTGAAATCAAGTAAGGGAAAAGGTTGCGACCTTTCAAACCCCGACTCCTGGGAAACCGGGGGTCGGGGTTTTGCATTTTCCACCATAGGAAGGCAGCAGGATGACTCACGCGTTTGACGCATTCTTGGAAAACTCGGCCCTGCCGGGTGTGTTCCTACGGTTTCCGCAGCCGACTCAGGTTGGAGGCAACGGCCTGTGGTTTCACACACCCATTCAAGAGTTGCTATGTCCTGCTTTGGAGCACAGGGATCAGTTTTTTAAGCGTTTGGAATCGGCCTTGAAAAAAGGATATTATGCGGCAGGGTACCTTACGTATGAATTGGGCTATGGCTTGGCAGGTGTTGGCTGTCCGCATGCTGCCCGGAACCTGCCGTTGGCTTGGTTCGGTGTTTTTAAATCCCCCCAGCACGTTTTTTGGCCACTGCGCACACCGCATTCGTTTCCGGGTCCTGATTTTTGGTTGCGCCCCGCGCGACCGCTGCTTACCTTTTCGCAGTATCAAAAAAAAATCCGTAGCATCCACCAAAGGATCGCCGCCGGGGACACCTATCAGGTGAATGCGACCTTCCCGTTGCACACGCGCTTCGATGGCGCTGTCGGAAGCTTGTTTCAGGCGCTCTACCAAAAGCAACCTGCACAGTATGCCGCGTTCATGCGTGGAGGTGGGCGCACGGCGATCTCGCTCTCGCCGGAATTGTTTTTTGAGCGGTGCGGGGATCGCATTGTAACCCGTCCTATGAAGGGAACCCGGTCGCGTCAGAACGACCGTGTTATGGATGCGCGTCAGCGCCAGGAGCTGCGTTCGTCACCCAAAGATCAAGCCGAAAACATTATGATTGTGGACTTGCTGCGCAATGATCTGGGGCGGCTGTGTCAGCCTGGAACCGTGCATGTAAAAGACTTATTCCACATTGAGTCTTTGCCGACCGTTCACCAAATGACGTCTACGGTTGAAGGTCGCCTGCGTTTGCCTGTGCGCTGGCAAACGATTTTTGCAAGCCTCTTTCCCTGTGGGTCGGTGACTGGGGCTCCAAAAATTAAAACCATGGAGATCATTGCCCAAACAGAACCGGAACCTCGCGGCATTTACACCGGAGCCTTGGGTTGGATCGGTCCCGACGGAGAGGCTCAATTTAATTTGCCCATCCGCACCTTGGAGTGGGGAACAGATCCGCATGCGGTACGGCTGAGTGTGGGCAGCGGGATTGTGGCAGACTCCAAAGCGGACTCCGAATGGCAGGAATGCCTGCTCAAGGCCGCTTTTGTCAATGAGCGGGGTGTGGCGCAGGAGTATCGGTTGCTTGAGACATTTCTCTCGGATCCTGGGGTTGGATTGAGACACGAGTCGTTGCATCTGGAACGGTTACGAAACTCGGCCGCGGAATTAGGGTTTGTTTTTTCTGCCACACGTATCCGCCGGGCCTTAAGGCAGCATGTGCAGCGCTATTTAAATACGGTTCGGCGTCTGCGTTTGTTGCTCGCACGCGATGGGGGCATTGTGATTGAAAGCGCACCGTGGACCGTGGTCCAGGGTGGAACCGATTTGCCGATTGTCCGGTGGGCTCGAGCAAGGACCCATTCGCGAAATTTGTTTTTACGACACAAAACGACCAACCGGAGTGGTTACGACCGGCTTTGGCATGAAGCGCAGGCCCGAGGTGTCATGGATATTCTTTTTTGCAATGAACAGAAAAAAGTCACCGAGGGTGCCATAACCAATGTGTTTATCCGGCGGGGAAACGTGTTGCTCACGCCGCCTGTGAAGGACGGTCTGCTTCCAGGCGTGGAACGCGCCTTTCTTATGAAAGGCCAACGAACGGTTATCGAACAGAGCTTGTATCGCCGTGACGTGGTTTCGGCCGACGAGGTTTTATTGGCCAATTCAGTACGTGGTCTCTTTCCGGTAAAATTGGAAGTGTAAATGTTTGGACCCATGTCCCTATGCCTCCCTGGCAGGTTCATAATCGCATTGGGTGTGGTATACTGTGGGCAACATCAATGACCTTGCGGAGGCTACCTATCCATGCGCGATAAACGTGATTTAATTACCGCGGAAGATTTGCTGGTTATTTTTTCCGAAGTGACCCTGGCGTATAAAAAGCGCATTAAGAAATCAGTGGCCAAGGATACGACGACCAAAATCAGTCTGAAAGAATTGATGGAGATTTTTGAAGAAGCAGCGAAGCGGCTTAAGAAGTAGTCTGGAAAAAACCTGGAAATAACGGCGTCACGATTGCATGGTGAGTCCGCCGTCCACAGCAATAATTTCTCCTTGAATGTAACCGGCTTGATCGGACAATAAAAACGCTACCGCGGTGGCCACTTCGTCCGGGGTGCCGAAACGGTGCATGGGGATGCCTTGAAGGGCACGCTGCTGTACGACTTCTGGCAAACGAGATGTCATACGCGACTCGATGTAACCAGGAGCTACGACGTTGATGCGTACACCCAAACGGCCGTATTCACGCGCCAGCGATTTGCTCAAGCCGATGATGCCTGCCTTGGCCGCCGCGTAGTTGCTTTGGCCTGAGGACCCTGCAAGTGCGGCAATGGAGGCAAGGTTTACCACCGCCCGTCCAGGTTGCTTAATCAAATCAAACATCAGGGCACGTGTAAACGCAAAGGTGGCATGGAGATTGGCATCCACGACCGACATCCATTCGCTTTCTTCCATTTGGACAAAGGACCGATCGTGAATCGCTCCCGCGTTGTTAATCAGATAATGCACCGGGCCCCATTGCGCCTGGAGCGTTTTGATCAAACGGCGGGCCTCGTCAAGTTTGGCGGTTTCGACGGGGAAGGCGCACGTGTCCCTTTCACCGTACGTTTGTACCAGTTGGTTCGCCACCTTGACTTGTCGATGATAAGTGAACGCGACGCGCAATCCGGATTCACGCAAGCGCCGCAACAAGGCTTGGCCCAAATCTCCCGTTCCTCCAGTTAAGAGCACGGTGTTTCCCGAATAGGTCCACATGGAGTTAGCCTTTCACCGGAAAGCCGAGAATCCAGGCTGCGGCTTTGAGATCGCGATCCAGCGCGAGAACCAGCGCCGTGCGGGGTGTTAGAAGCCGCATCCGGTCCGAGAGTCCCAGTGTCTCTGCGGCCGCCTTGGGATGGAGATTTAGCGTCGGGGGGAGAAAACCGGCATTAAGACATAGCACCGCTGCCGCAATGGCCGAAGCGCCCCCTGCGTGATAACTCTCACCACAGCTTCCCTTGAGGGCCACCGCAGGCGGTACGTGGCTACCGAATACGTTTTGCAGGGCGCGTACTTCGGCTGCGTCGAGTACGGCGTCGCCGTTGGCCGCGAGAAAGACGCAGTCAATATCCTGAGGTGTGAGGTTTGCTGCTTTGAACGCCTGGTGGATCGCACGGAGTGTAGCGTGGGGCTCGCCGGAAAGCGTCGCTTGAGGGTTGAACCCTTGCCCGTAGCCCAACAGCGCAGCCAACACTGGGTGGGCGCTTTGTGCGGCTCGCTCCTCGGTCTCCAGGCATACCAAGGCACACCCTTCACCCATACGAACCGCATGTTCGGCTTCCAACGTAAGCGTAGGGGGAGGCAGCTCGCCTTCCGCTACCCGAGGAAGCCGCGCCATGGCCTCTACAACCTCTTCGCTGGCTTCTTGAGCGGCACCCGCTAAAACCGTCTGTGCGTAGCCGCCTTGCAAGAGACCCTGCCCAATGTGGAGTGCTTCCAAACCGCCAATGAACCCCGTGGTTACAGTAAAAATGGGCCCGTAAAATTTATTTAGAATGCTGATGTGAGATGCCGGGGCATTGGTTGAGAGGTTTAAAAACAAGGGCGGGGGCAGGATGCGCAGATCGTGTTCCTGTACCGCCGACACAAACGAAGGGACATAGAGGTCATGATTGTAGGCAAAGACGACCCCGACGAGGTCAAAATCAGGTGCGTGCGGTGGTGTGAAGTGTCGGGCCACCAACGTTCGACTGGTCCAACAGGCCATCAAGCTGGAGCGCGTAAAATGTCGCCAGCCGGTTCCGCCTAACAGTGTGAGTGGATCACTTTTTAGGGTGGCGCAGGATAAGGCGCTTAATTCCGGAAAGATTTCAGGAACAAACGAAGTAAACACGTTTGTGCCAGCACGCAGGTTCTGGACAATGTCGGTATGTTCATGGCCGAGTGGTGAGATCCACTCTACCGCGGTAATAACCACGCGGGGTTTCATCGAACACTTCCAGAAGAGGGCTTAGAAAAAATCAGGCTCACATTGTTGCCGCCGAAACTGGAGGCGTTGGTTTGACAGTGACGTACGGGTTTCATGCGTGAGGTATTCGGCACACAATCAATCGAGCATTCCGGGTCGGCGGTGGTGAAGTTAATTGTGGGTGGAATTGTGTCGGTATGGGTGGTCATAGCCGCCACAATCGCTTCCACGGCACTGGCCGCACTAATCGAATGACCCAACATGGATTTAGGTGCGGTGACCGGTGGGGGGGTTTCACCGAAAAGCTGCCGAAATACCCGGGCTTCCATACGATCGTTTCCCGGGGTTCCTGTTCCGTGGGCCACGATGCAATCGATAGCGCTGGGGGTAAGTTCGGCATCTTGCAAGGCCCGTTGCATGGCTAGGTGTGTTCCACGTCCGTCAGGATGAGGCGCAGAGAGATGGTGAGCGTCACAGGACCAACCCCAGCCTTGGAGGATGGCCAGAGGAGTAATACCGCGTTGGGCACAGGCTTGAGTGGATTCCAAAACCATAACCGCTGCGGCTTCACCCAGAAGAAGTCCTTGGCGGTTCCGGTCAAACGGTTGGCATTTTTCCGGTGCCAATGAGCGCAGGCTGCAAAAACCAGCGTACACCGCTTCGGACAAGATGTCCACACCGCCGCAGATGGCGATTTCGGTATGTCCCTGGCGGATGCGATCCGCACCCCAGGCCAGGCAATAGCCGCCGGTTGAACAGGCATTGGAAATAAGCGACTGCATGCCTATCAGGTTCAGACGAGAGGCCACGGTGGGCAACAATCCGTAACAGGGATTGTCGGTTAGCAATTCGCGAGTGATGGCACGCTTCACCGTGGCAGGATCCAGATGAAAAACAGTGTGGGCCTCTTGTTCAAGGGAGAGGAAATCACCTTTGTTGGTGCCAAAATAAAATTCGGCTTCAGGGCAGCGGGCGTGACCTTGTTCATCCAACCAACCAGCCTGGGACAGGGCCTGGCGGGCAGCCGAAAGGGAATAGGCCGCGGCGGGTTTGAGCGCGGCGGCTTCTTCGGGCGTAAGCAGAGGCAATGCAGATGTGGCATCGATTTCAGCGGCGACATGCACGGAGAACCATTCGGTAGAAAAGCGCGAGACCGGTTTGATCTTGGAATAGCCCGAGGTCAGAGCATGCCAGAAAGAATCACATCCGGCGCCTAAAGATGAAACAATGCCAATTCCCGTTATGCCTACTTCGTGCATGCGAATACCTCATTTAGGTCGATACGGTAAAATGCCATACTTTCCCTCGTTTGTCCATGGTCTCGATCCCCAGAGACCAGCATCTTTAGAAATGAAAAAAATACATTTCGGCCCATCCGGCTTTTTGGGTGGCACAGTACGCTTCAACCCGGTATGCCGAATGCCGTTCCAGATGCTTAAGTAAATGAACCTCGAGGGTGAGGATGTCTCCAACCTCCAACGGACGGTAGTATCGTGCCCGGCGGATGCGTGAAAGCACCCGATTGGGAAACATGGTGGATGCTTGCAGCTGCTGAACCAAAACCCCTGCGGTTTGCGCCATACTCTCCAACAGACACCAAAAAGGATACCGGGTTGTCCGGGTATGCGCCCACTCGTCTTGAGAAATGCATTTGCGTGCAGTCAGGTGGGTGGCGGTTTGCGTCAGGATGCAATCGTAAAATAGAAAGGGATACTGTTGTTCTACGTTTGCGGTCAATAACGTATTTGAAAGGTACGGACGTTCGTGCATGAGCCCTCTTCGGCGACCTGTAGGGTATCCTACGGAATATCAAAAATGAATGAGTCCAATTCAGGCGGAGGTCTTGGAACGAATCAATTCAATCAGTGATGGCCAACCCGTAATGGACTTCATTTCATCTTCCTGGATGGTGATTTGGAAACGACGTTCGAGCACCACAACGATTTCAAGCATCGCGACTGAGTCGATTTGAATGGCGTTTTCGTTTGCGGCAAAGTGAGCAGAAAGGTCGGATTCCTTGATTTCTAGAATTTCGGCAATGATGGCTTTGACTTCATCTTCTAAACGGTCGGTCATAAACAGGCACCTCGAAGGTCGATGTCCAAATAAGTAGTGGAGAATACGCTTTTATTATACCGCATTCTGGGGAAGTTGCAAGCCCATGCTGGATATCGTTTGGTGGAGTTGGAAGTTAAAAAGTTTTTCCAACTTCAGAATGGTTATTAAAAGGAATTCCAAAGGGCGAGAATACGATTATTTAATTCTTGATTAAGTTGTTTGGCCTGTTTGTGCAGCGGTCCCGAGGTTTTATTTTCCGCTGCGCCAGGGTCTAGTGCTTTACCGAAGAAAACAGAAAGTGGAGTGCGTTTAGGCCATACACGCCCTGGCGGATAGGCTTCGAAGGTTCCACGGATGAGAACCGGGATGATGGGACAACCGGCTTCAATGGCCAGCATGGAGAGCAATGGATTAAAAGGCTGTAGCTGTCCGTCGCGTGAGCGGGATCCTTGAGGGAACATCAACAATGAGAGCCCGCTTTTTAAAATATCGAGTAGTTGTCGGTAAGCTTGGGATGACGTGTGTCGACGGTTAAACGGAAAATTATGATAGGAAAACAAGCGTGTCAATGTGCGGCGAGGCCAGGATGCGTAAAAATAATCTTCAGCTGCGAGGATATACGTATGTTGGCGCAAGTGAGGTGGCAGGCCTTCGAGAACGGCCCAAAAATCGAGATGGCTGAAGTGCGTAGGGGCAAAAATGCAGGGGGGATCTGTTGGGAGATGCTGGGACCCGCACACGTGCAATTCAAAATAATTTCGCAAAACAAAATGAGAAAAATATCGGGCGGTATTTTGGGTGGAACGAAAAAATCGCGGCTCAAAAAGCTTGAGGCGCTTGAGGTCATGCATGTTGATGGGTTGACCGCTAGGTGGCTGAGGCGACGCCATAGCTAGGTTTGAGAGGTCGGTCGGAAAAACGGTAGAAACGTCGCCAGGGAAATCAACACGGCTAGGAGGGTACATACCCAGGCAAAGACATCTCCATGGCGCACGTAAAAGGATTGATAATTTAGCAATGGGATTTTGTAGAGATGAACTGCGGGTTTTCCAAACGCCGAAAACGATCGGGGGTTGCCCGCCGCATCAATGTAGAACGAACACCCCATGTTCATGGTACGACCCAGCCAGCGGCGGTTTTCAACGGCTCGGAAAATAGCGGCGCAAAGGTGGTGTTGATGATTGATTTGCGTGGTGAACCAATTGTTGTTGGAAGGCACAAAGACAACTTCCCCCCCCTGCGCTGTTCCTTCGCGAAAGTATTGGGGCATGAGTAATTCATCACATACCTTAATGAAAAACTTTTTGCCACTTAGGGAAAAAATCCGTTCTTCTTTTCCAGGTGTTAAATCGGTGTTGTCGTTGGTCGTGGCAGTGATTTTGAAAATCTCATAATTTTTAGCAAGTAGGTTGTTCACTGTGCGCGTAATGGGATCGATGACTGTTCGCAAAGGAACATATTCGCCAAACGGAAAGAGAAAACGTTTGGTGTAATAATCTGCAATCTGGGCGTTTTCGTTGAAATAATACCAGAGATTGTACGTGGTGGATGTTTTAGGATTTTGGGTAATGATTCCCAACACGGCGGGTATTCGGATTTCTTTTAGAACATCTTGCAAGTCGCTCCAAAATTTTTGACGGTTGGGGAGTCGTCCCGAAATAATGTTTTCGGGAAACACAATAAGCTCGGCTTTTTTCTCGCGTGCTTCGAGGCACATCTGACGATAAAGCTTAATCGCGAGTATTTCTTCGTAACGATTGTCAACAGCAGTACTGGCCATGGGATTGTAATTGGGTTGCAATTGGGCTACGGTGAGGGTTCGGGTGCTCTTTTTTTGTAGGTCAAGAATGTGCAGGCCCTCTTGGTTTCCTGCCACGAACAACAAGCTTACAATGCAAAGGATGGTCGCTTGAATCCCGAAGGATACGAAAACTTGTTTGGGTGAGAGGGGCTTGACGGTTTCGGGCAAGTGTAAAAAAGTTCGAATGCTTGGGACAATGAGGAGCAATTGAAAAATGAAAAATGCAGCGCATGAGGAAATAAAATAAACTAAAAATTCCAACCCTAAAATTCCGGTGAAAGAGGCCATTTGAATTAAGGCGGGAGTATGGGCCAACGGATACGCGGCCATAAGCACGGGATAAGGAATTAGGCCGAAATGAGCCGAACCGCGGATGTTGAAAAATTGGATGGCGACAAAAATACAAGAAATAAAAAACGGAAAACCTACAATGAGCCGGGGGGAGGTGAGTCGTTTGGCTAAGCGACCGAATGCACCGCAATAGATGAAAAGAATGCTGGAACTTAAAAGGATAAAAACGAACATTGTATACGGATGACTGGGCAGATTGATCATGTACAACAAGACTGGGAAAAATGCCAGCATGCCACTTAGTCCGGAAAGCCAAAAGACTTTTTTAGGAGGTGACATGAGAATGATTAGAAAATGTGGTATCCATAATCCGAAAACGGTAATGGCGGAATAAACACTAGGGATCGGACGAATAAAATTAGGCCAGGTAAAGTAAGCCAGTAGCAATTCGCACAGATAAAGTAGGGAGAGTAGGAGCCAATTCCACATGGGCAACGAGTCCTTTCAGGTAAGTAACAAAAATCATAGCATAAGCACAGACACTCTGAAAGCGAGAAGTGCGCAACAACGTATCAATCCACTCGTGCGTGCAATACCGAAAAACTATTTTCTTTGTACCGAATGAGGGCGAATCATGGGCCGGACTTGCTTCATACTGTCGAAGGCCCAAAATGCCGCTTCGATGTCTCGGGTATACCACAGTGTTTTGAGAAAACTCATCAGGATGTTTGTCCAAGAGTACAAGGCTCTAAACGTTTGTGCCGTTTGTTTCTCCAATTGTTTAGGAGTCATGTTTTTGGGTTGAATGATTACATTTCGGAAATCGTAGTAACGCCAATCCTGGGGAAAATCAGTGTGGAGAAGTCGGTTCTCCTTTTTTAAGCGTTCAAAGAGGCGGGTTCCGGGAAACGGAGTGACATTGGTGAGAAAGACCGTGTTGATCCCGCCATGAAGTAAGAAACGATGTCGCTTTTTTAATTTTTCCGGAGTGTCGGTATCCAAACCATAAATAACACTACCTAAGACAACGATTTTGTGCCGGTTAATGTTTCGGATGAGCTTGGTGTATTCAGACACCCCGATGTTCATATTTACGCGTTTGTTCATCTCTGTAAGGGCATCAATATCGTCGGCTTCAATCCCAATGAACATTAAACGGCAGCCACTCTTCCAGGCATAATGCAACAATTCATCGTTTTTTCCCACGTTCAGAGAGGCAAAGCATTGCCAGCGCTTATTAATCCCACGGTCAATCATTCCCTTGAAGAGTTCGAGCGCGCGTTTCTCAT
The DNA here is from genome assembly GCA_964604705.1 of uncultured bacterium. Classification (GTDB taxonomy): domain Bacteria; phylum Oederibacteriota; class JAAXVQ01; order JAAXVQ01; family JAAXVQ01; genus JAAXVQ01. Next base: position 28,178 of record CAZSAP010000024.1, on the reverse strand, counting down.
GTTCCAGGCTGTTGCCAATTAGGTTGTCATCCACAAAGAAAATGTAATCACTGGGAACGGTGGCCAATTCGTCCAACACTTCGGGAATTGGACGTTGCCGGTAGCGATGTCCGTTAATGGACGTGACCGAGCAGAAGTCGCAATTCATCGGACAACCACGAGTGGTTTGGACCGCATCAAAATAATGAGGATATTTAAATAGGTCGTAGCGAGGTTTGGGAAAGCCGCAGAAGGCAACCAGTCCTCCATGGTAAGTGGGTTTCATTTCACCTTTTTCAAAATCGGCCAAGATCCCCGCCCAGACCGCTTCGGCTTCACCGACTAAAACCGTATCTACATACTGTTGGGCTTCTTCAGGCAGAACCGAAGCATGTGGACCGCCCAAAATAGTTTTTATGCCTTTTTTTCGATAGATGGCAGCAATTTCATACGCTCGATTGATGTTGGTGGAAAAACCTGTCAACCCCACCAGATCGGCTTCCTCGAAATCGAAGGTTTCGTAATTTTCATCACGGATTTTTATGTCCCAATGGGAAGGTGTCAGCGAGGCAACCACCATTAAGCCAAGGGGGGAGAGTGAAAAGTGCACCTTGGGAACAATCACATTGCCCAGACGTTGGGTTGGATTCAGTGGATTAATCAAGAGCAATTTAGGACGTTTTTCCATGGCGAGTCTCCCGCATAAATTGGGGATAAGTATAGCATCCTTTATTATATAGGACAATTGTTTAACCCCCGGATGATAGGGGGGACAGAGGTATACATGTCGACAAAAGATTAATTGAAAAAAGATATTGACAGAATACCCTATATCCGTTACATTATCGCCTTCTATTTGCACTGAAGGAGGAACGAAGTATGTCAACACCCTTTCCTAAGGCTGGAGAGGCTAAACCAAAGTGGTTTTTAGTCAATCTCGAGGGAAAAACCCTGGGCCGCGCCGCAACACGTGTGGCGAGCATTTTAAAAGGTAAGAACAACGTGCTTTTCACAACGCATTGTGATATGGGCGATTTTGTGGTCGTTATCAATGCTGAAAAGGTTCGTCTGACCGGGAAAAAGTTGGATCAGAAGATGGATTTCCAACATTCCGGATGGCCAGGTGGAGATAAGCATACGTCTTACCGCACCATGCTGGAGAAAAAGCCCGAAAAAGTGTTTGAATTGGCTGTCAAAGGTATGTTGCCCAAGAATTCTTTGGGGCGTAAGATGATTAAGAAAATGATTGTGTACAAAGGTGCTGATCACAAGCAGACAGCCCAAAAACCTGAACTTTTGGAGATCTAAGCCATGGAAGAAATGAATACACAAGCCGCCAAATCGGCAGCATTAGAATTCTTGGGAACCGGTCGGCGTAAAACCTCTATAGCTCGGGTTCGTCTAAAACCTGGGCAAGGTGCGTTTTTAATCAATGAGCGTACGGTGGAGGATTACTTCGCAGCCAACAAGAATTTTATCCAAAAGGTGAAACAGCCTTTGGAAGTTACTGCCAATGCAAATAAATTCGATGTAGTCGCGAATATTAAGGGCGGCGGTGTTACCGGTCAGGCGGGCGCTTTGCTGCACGGAATTGCACGTGCATTGGTTCAAGCCGATGCGGATTTGCGCTCAGCGTTGTCCAAGGCAGGATTTTTAACCCGTGATTCGCGTATGGTTGAACGTAAAAAATACGGTCAGTCCGGTGCACGTAAGCGTTACCAGTTCTCTAAGCGCTAAACGCAGTAATTTTCTCAAAGAGCCATTGCACATGTGCAATGGCTCTTTTTTTTTTAATCTTTTTTTCCTAGTTTTAAAATTCCAACCCAAAAAAGTTTTCCACAGAAAGTGAATTACTCAGGTTTATCCTTGGTTTTTTGGGGGATTAACTAATTTATTTATTGACAAAATGGGTGTCTGGGGGTAAATTATCCCAACAAATGGGGAAAAGTGGTGGAAAGTGGGGAAAACTCCATGTTCATGGGAAGTTATGAACATACATTAGACGATAAGGGACGCCTCTCAATACCGTCGAGGTTTAGGGAGATCCTTATCGAAAAACAAATACCCGAGCGTTTGATCATCACTCAAGGCTTGGATTTATGTTTATTTGGATATCCTTTGGATGAATGGAAAAAGTTTGAAGAAAAAATAATTTCACGTCCGCTAAATCATGGGGATGATCGATATTTTGTTCGTCGTTTGCTAGCGGGGGCGATTGATTGTCCGTTTGATAAGCAGGGGCGCGTAGGGTTGCCACAATCATTACGAACCTATGCCGGGATTCAGCGCGAGGCCGTGGTTGTAGGTGTGTCCAATCGAATTGAAATTTGGGCCCCTGAACGTTGGAACGATTATTTGGCCAAGGGGAAATCCCTTGAGGAAATTGCGGAACAAATTCAAGCGCTCTAAGTGCGCTGAAGCATCACTTGGGAAAGGAGGTGAGATGTCCAGTGTCAATTAAACTTGCTCGAAAGGATGGAGTGACAATCATCACACTTTGCGGCGATATGGATATGGAAGAAGCCGTTGAGGTGAAGAATTGCATTACGTCCGTGGTTGAGGGCGGCTGCACACAAATTGTTTTGGATTTCAGCCGAGTTCAACATATCAACTCCACCGGCATCGGAATTCTAGCCGAACGTCTTCATTACCTCCGTACGTATGCAGGCGACTTACGCTTGGCGGGCCTGAACCCTTACTTACAACATATATTTGAATTGACCCATGTACGAAGTGTATTTCGCATGTACACCACTTCGGCCGAAGCGGTCCAGAGCTATCACCCTTATTTGGTGGCTGCCTAATGGGCGGCCATCGGACGGTGATGTTAAACGAGACCTTGGAGTTTATCCAAGGCGACGCCAATGGCTGGTGGGCCGATTTGACCGTAGGCGGAGGCGGGCATACCCGCGCGTTGCTGGAGGCCACGGCTCCCGAGGGACGCGTCTTGGGCTTGGACCGGGACGCCGAGGTGTTGCAACGTACGCGCGAGCAACTGCAGGCGTACGGGGAACGATTGCAACTGGTGCATGCCAATTATTCTGAGGTAGCGCGTTGCGCAGCGGAACTCGGTATTTCATCCCTGCGGGGTGCGGTCATGGATTTGGGGGTTTCTTCGTTTCAACTGGACGAAGCCGAACGTGGGTTTTCATTTCAGCAGGACGCACCTTTGGACATGCGGATGGACCGGAGCCGCGGCATGACCGCGGCCGATGTGGTTAACCACACCGACGAACGCGAATTGGCGGATATGTTTTACCTGTATGGGGGTGAACGTCGCTCACGTCAATTGGCGCACGCCATTGTTCGGCAGCGTCCCTTGACGACCACGTTGCAGCTTGCCGATATTGCCCGGCGTGCCGTGGGGCCTTCGGGGAAAATTCATCCTGCCACTCGGGCGTTTCAAGCCTTGCGGATTGTGGTGAACGATGAATTGGGCGGATTGGAACAAGGCTTGGCGGCGGTGGCCGAACTGCTCGAGGAAGATGGCAGGCTGGTGGTCATCAGTTTTCACTCGTTGGAAGACCGGGTCGTCAAACAGTTTTTGAAAAAGGGAGGGTGGTCCATCATGACCAAACATGTGGTTCGCCCGTCCGAACAGGAAGAACGCGAGAATCCACGTTCGCGCAGTGCGCGTTTACGCGCCGCGCGCCGCCGGAGGTAATCAGCATGCATGGACGAAAGCCCACATCCGCATTGGATCCGGAATTTCTGACGATCTATTTTATGCGCGGGACACAACTGGACCGAAAAGTTGCATTGCGCCGGGTTTGGGTTATTTTCGGAGTTTTGGTGATCATGTTTGGTTTCATAGGTCTGCGCGTATGGCAGGAAATGCAAGTGGTTAAAGTTGGATACGAATTGCATCGACTCAAACAGCAGCGGGTACGCCTTTTGGAAGAACAACAGTTGCTGCAGACGCAGCGCAATGCGTTGGCCAGTTTGGATCGTGTGGAAACGGTCGCTCGAACCAGCCTGGGGATGACGACACCAGGGAAAGACCAGACGGTATTTGTGGTGGAGGTGCCGGAGGCACCCCGCGGGTTGTCTCGGGTTTGGAGCACGTCTCAGTCATGGTTGGATAAAACCATGACCTCGTGGCGTTCGATGTGGGGCCGGAGTAACGATAAAAACAAGGAGGCGCGCCTCGGTGGATAACGGCATGGATCGGCGCGCCCGCTTGGTGTTGGCTGGATTTATTGTTGTCATGGCTGCGTTGACGGCTCGTTTGTTTTTTCTCCAAATCATCCAGCATCAAAAATTATCGCAACTAGCGCAGCGCCAGCAAGAACGCACCATCGAAGTTCAACCTGCCCGCGGAACGATCTACGATCGTTTTGGACGCCCCTTGGCGTTTAACCGCGAGTGTTACTCGTATTTTGCGGTTCCGTCTGAAATTCGCAACCATGCACAGGCAGCACGCGTTTTGGCGCCTTACGTGGGCATTTCAGCGAAAGTGTTGGAACAGCGTTTTCGACTTTCGCGTGAGTTTGTTTGGCTTAAACGAAAAACCACCGATGCGCAAGCGGCCGTGTTTGAAAAGTTGGCGCTGCCCGGCGTCCACCGTCTATCGGAGAGCCGTCGGGTGTACCCCGAGGGAAAACTCGCGTGTCACGTCTTGGGCTTTGTGGGCGTGGACAATCAGGGGTTGGACGGGATTGAACTGCAGTTCGAGCGGGCCATTCGAGGAACCGTCGGTTGGATGCGCATCGCCCGGGACGCACAAGGTCGTGCGGTTATGACCTCCACTAAAACCTTAAAAGCGCCTGAAGCTGGGCAAGATGTCTACCTTACGATTGATAAAGTGGTTCAGCACATTGCCGAGCGTGAGTTGGCCAAGGTGATTGACAAGTATAAGGCGACCGCTGGGTCGGTCGTAGTGATGGTGCCCCAGACCGGAGAAGTATTGGCGTTGGCCAACTGGCCGGAGTTTGATCCCAATCGCTATTGGGATTATTCTTCGGAATCACGACGTAACCGAGCCGTACGGGATATATACGAGCCGGGGTCCACTTTCAAAATTTTCACAGCCGGGGCAGCCCTGGAAGAGAACGTTTGCACTGAAAACGACATTTTTGATTGTGAAGAAGGTTGCGCGGTGTTCAATGGTCGCGTGGTCCGCGATCACATACCGTACGGACGCATTTCGTTTCGCGATGTGATTGGTTTTTCCAGCAACATTGGAACCGTTAAAGTGGGGATGCGTGTAGGGGCTGAGCGCTTGGTGCAGTATGCGCAGAATTTTGGCTTTGCACATCCCACGGGCATTGAACTGCCGGGAGAGGCTTCGGGGATTTTGAAGGCGGCCCAACGTTGGAATCCGGCCACCATGGCTTCGGTTCCGTATGGACAAGAAGTCGCAGTGACCACCATGCAAACGTCGGCCGCGTACGCAGCGGTCGCCAACGATGGGTGGCTACCCAAACCGACCTTGATAAAAGAAATTCGCCACGTGGATGGTAAGGTCATGCAGGGTGAGCGGCCAGAGATTCGTCGGCAAGCGGTTTCACCCAACACCGCCAAGCGCCTGAGGGCCTTGTTGAGCGAGGTGGTAGAACGCGGAACCGGGATGGAAGCGCAAATGCCGGATTACACGGTCGCCGGAAAGACCGGGACCGCGCAGAAACCCATGCATGGCGGGCGTGGCTACGATCCGTATAAACACGTGGCTTCCTTTGTGGGGTTTTTGCCGGCCGACCGTCCGCGGATATTGATTGCTGTAATTGTAGATTCCCCGCACGACGTGCAATGGGGCGGTGTGGTGGCCGGACCTGTGTTTAAGGCCATTGGACAAAATTTGGTGGCGTATTTGGGCATACCGCCGAATCAAGGGCAGGTGGCCGTGTCCGAGGTGCGTTCGGAAAAAATGGCCTATGTTCCGGAGGACATGTTGAGCGTGCCCGAAGTCATTGGGCTCGAGAAAGTCGATGTGCAAGAGCAGCTGAAAAAGCAAGGGTTGCTCGCCGTGTGCTACGGGGAAGGGACGCGGGTCGTTTCCCAGCGTCCGTCACCCGGAGCTCAGGTGAAAACCGGATCACCAGTGCTCCTGTATATGGATGCCGCGCCAACGACTGAACCATTGGAGGAGTCGGTCGTGGTGCCCAATGTGGCGGGCCAGAGCTTGCGAAACGCGTTGCAATTGCTCCGGGCGTATGGGCTGCAAGTGCAGGTGACGGGCAGTGGGGTGGTGCGCACCCAATCACCACAACCCAATACGGCGGCCAAGTTGGGAGCCATTTGCAACATTGTTTGTCAGGACCCGGAGGTTTTGCGCCCATGATGCGTATCCCTCTAAGTTTGGTGGCCGCGAGCATGGCTCAGGCAAAAATCGTCGCACATCCCGATGCTTGGATTACAGGACTATGCGCCGATTCGCGTGAGCTCCAACGCGGTGATTTGTTCGCGTGCATTCGCGGCGCGCACATGGATGCCACACGCTTTATTCCGGAAGCGATCCGGAAGGGCGCTGCTGCCTTGCTGGTGGATGTGGAGGTCTCGGAAAAAAAAGCTGCTGGGCTGGGTGTGGTTCGCGTGCCGGATGTGGTGGCGGCCTTATCGGGGTTGGCTCCGGTTTTTTACGGCCTGCCCGCGACCTCGTTTCGCCTGGTGGGGGTTACAGGGACCAGCGGCAAGACGACGGTTACGTATTTGCTTCGCAATGTTTTGCGTGCCGGTGAACCCAAGCGCGGCGTAGGCTTGATGGGTACCATCCAACATGAGTTTCCCGGGCACAGTTTGCCTGCGCACAATACGACGCCGCCCGTGTGGGAAGTGCAGCGTCTGTTGCACCTTATGCGGGAGAGCCGATGTGCGAACGTGGTCATGGAAGTGTCTTCGCATGCGCTGGTACAGAATCGCGTAGCGGGGTGTGAATTCGATGCGGCGGTGTTTACCAATTTGAGCCGCGAACATTTGGACTTTCATGGCAGCATGAGCGAGTATGCCCGAGCCAAGCAACGCCTGTTTCGTTTGCTGGCGCAACCGGGGGTGAAATCAGGGCCCAAGGTCGCCGCGATTAATCTGGATGATCCGCACGCAACGGCCATGATGCGGGCGGCGAAGGGAACCCGCGTTCTTACCTATGGGTTTGCCAAGCGCGCGGATATACGGGCTGAAAAGCTGGAAATGGGTGCGGAGCGAAGCCGGTTTCTACTTTGCACGCCGGCGGGAAAGACGGACGTTTCGCTGCCGCTGGTAGGTGCGTACAATGTCTCCAATGCCTTGGCCGCCGCTGCGGTGGGCATTGGATTCGGGCTGTCTTTGGCGGCCGTCCGCAGTGGGCTGCAAACCGTCCAATCCGTACCTGGACGCATGGAAAAAATTGTTGGGGCAAAGTCCTTTGCGGTCTTGGTGGATTTTGCCCATAAGCCCGATGCTTTGGAAAAGGCGTTGAACAATGTCCGCGCCTGGACCCGAGGGCGCGTCTGGGTGGTGTTTGGCTGTGGTGGCGAACGTGATCACGGCAAGCGTCCCATTATGGGGGCGATTGCATCACGCCTTGCCGACCAAGTGGTGTTGACCACGGACAATGCACGCAGCGAAGACCCTATGACCATACTCAAAGAAATCAAGGCGGGGTGCCCCGCGAATGCCCCCGTGCATGTGGAAGCGGATCGAAAAAAAGCCATCCGCTGGGCCTTGGAACAGGCGCAACGCGGCGATACGGTATTACTGGCAGGCAAGGGGCACGAAACGTACCAGATCATCGGTGACCGAGTCTCGTCGTTTGATGACCGCAAAGTGGCTCAGCATATATTGAAGGCATTAAAAATTAAGGCTCGCAAGGAAAGGGCATAAACGCATGCGCGTAACACTTGAGTGGCTGAGTCGTGTAAGTCAGGGGCGCTTGCTGGGTGGTTCGCCCAAGCAAACGGTTACGGGCCTGTGCATTGATTCTCGCAAGGTGGCCGCCGGTGATTGTTTTGTGGCCCTCCCGGGCAACCGGGTGGATGGACATTCATTTATAGCGCAGGCGCAGGCCGCAGGTGCGGTTGTGTGTTTATGTCAGCGTGCGGTGCCGGGTGTACCGTGTATTCAGGTGGCCGATCCGCGCAAAGCTTTGGGCCAAATTGGCGCTGCGTATCGCCGACTCTTTCCAAAGTTGCAGGTGGTGGGGATTACCGGCAGTTCAGGCAAGACCACGACCAAAGAAATGGTGAATGCTGTCTTAGGCGCCAAGCATCGGGTGCACAGCAACTTGGGGAACCTCAACAATGACTTAGGTGTGCCGTTGACCTTGGCTCGCCTGGAAAAGAACCATACGGCCGCGGTGATTGAAATGGGCATGAATCACGCGGGTGAGATCCGGTATCTGACTCAGTTGGCCGCTCCTCAGGTGGGTTTGATCACCAACATTGGTGATGCGCATCTGGGCAATTTTAAAGATCGCAAGGCGTTGGCTCGGGCCAAGGCGGAGTTGCTGGCCGGCCTGCCGAAAACCGGCATGGCGGTGATCAACTTGGATGACCCGAATTTGGCCACGCGGGCGCGGAACCGGCGGATTACCTTCGGATTAAACGCACTCGCCGATGTCCGCATTGTACAAGCCGGCATGCGGGCCAAGGGGACACATGTGGTCTTGGCGTACAAGGGAAAAAACTACGCGGTGCAACTTAAGGCGTACGGTGTGCACCAGGCCTGGAATGCGGCTGCGGCCGTGGCCGTAGGCTTGGCGTTTCGGGTGACTCCGGCACAAGCGTGTAAGGCGCTCGCGGCCTACCGTCCGCAAGCCGGGATGCGTTCGCAGTTGTTGAAACTGGGGCCTCATCAAGTCTTGGTCGATGCCTACAACAGCAATCCCCAGTCGGCGGCCGCCGCGTTGCGCTTGGCGGCGGAACTGCCGGTGACCGGAAAACGGATTTTGGTGGCCGGAAGCATGCTGGAATTGGGCGCGTACTCGCGCGAGGCCCATGAGCAGTTGGGGCGCGAGGTCGCCGTGGCCGGCATACAGAGTTTGATAACGGTGGGTGAAGAGGCCCGTGCCATACGGACCGGAGCCCCTGCGATACGGCCATACGTGCATGTCCGAACCGCCGCCGACGTGATCGGGAAGCTGAAACCTTGGCTCTCGACCGGCGGTGATTTGATCGTGGTGAAAGGTTCGCGCGGCATAGGACTGGAAAAGGTGGTGGATGATTTAAAACAACGGTTCAAAGTTTAACGTTCAAAGCTCAAACCCGGGAAAACGCCGCCTTGCGATAGACTTACGCTTCTCCTCCCGACGGATACACCCCGATGCCTTACGCCGGTTTTTACGTTGCATCGCGACACCTTCGACGACATGCCGGGTTTGAACTTTGAACCTTGAACTTTGACAAAGGCAAGACCGAAAGTCCGACGTTCAGAGTTCAAAGCCAACGCATCACGATGCACACTACACCTGCGACACACAACCATCGACGCCGATTTTCAACACGGCACCATGCCTTGACTCTGCCCCGCGCCGCTTACGACGCTTAGGTGCTTTGAACTTTGAACCTCGGACTTTCGGAAACTCACCTGTAAGGAGCTGACGGTGCTTTATTACTTGTTGTACCCACTGGCGGAAAGTTGGAAGGCGCTCAATGTATTCCGCTACATAACCTTTCGTTCGATTTACGCCGCCATTACCGCTTTTGTTATTTGTTTGTGGATTGGTCCTTGGATCATTCAACGCTTAAAAAAGAATGGCGTTGAACAGGCGATCCGCAAAGATGGACCTGGGGCACATTTGAAAAAAGCCGGCACCCCGACCATGGGTGGGCTGATCATCTTGCCGGCCATTTTTATCAGTGTCGCCTTGTGGGCGCGTTGGGAACCGTTTACGGTATGGGTCACCATGGCGTCCATGCTCTGGTTTGGGGCCGTAGGGTTTTGGGACGACTTTATAAAGTTTTCAGGGAAAAACCCGAAGGGCATGAGTTCGCGCTTGAAGATGGCCTTGCAAGCCGTAGGTGGGGTTGTGATCATGGCGGCGGTGATGCTGCACGGCGACGGCGGAGTTTTTGCCACCTCGATCAATGTACCGTTTTTTAAGTCCTCGTGGAATCTCCCGGCTTGGCTGTATTTTTGTCTGGGCTGGACGGTGATTGTCGGTGCCTGCAATGGGGTGAATTTTACCGATGGGTTGGATGGGTTGGTCAGCGGGGCGCTGGCCTTGGTCGGAGTTACGTTTGCGATCATGTGTTACTTAGGCGCCCACGCGAAGTTTGCCAATTACCTTCGAATCATTCATGTTCCCGGCGGCGGGGAACTTACGGTCATTTGCAGCGCCATGGTGGGTGCGGTTTTGGGTTTCCTCTGGTTCAATTCGCATCCCGCGGAAATTTTTATGGGGGATACAGGGTCCTTGGCTCTGGGCGGGATGTTGGGAACCATGGCCGTCTTGATCAAGCAGGAACTTTTGCTGTTTGTGGTAGGGGGGGTCTTTGTGGCTGAGACCCTTTCGGTGATTCTGCAAGTGGGCAGTTTTAAATTAACGGGGAAACGGATTTTTAAGATGGCTCCGCTGCACCATCATTTTGAGCTTTCGGGTTGGTCTGAGACCAAAGTGATTATTCGTTTTTGGATTGTGGCCATTTTGTTGGCCATTGTGACACTGAGTACGTTGAAGTTAAGGTAAAAGGAACGCGCCTTCGCGTTCAGGTTTCAAAGTTCAAAGCAGGCGACGACGCACCCTTTCTCTTACGTCCTGCAAGTTTCGACATAAAGGTGGCCTACACTTACGCTATCTTCACCCTGACTACGACGCTGTCACCGAGGGTCTGCCTTGAACTTTGAAGTGTGAACGCGAAGGTGATTATTAAGCTTGAGGTGCAGTATGGACGTACACAATCAACGCGTGGTGGTTGTAGGGTTGGCCCGCTCAGGCAGGGCGGCAGCGGCGTTGCTGAAAAAACACGGGGCGCATGTAACGGCCACCGACATGAAGCGGCCAGAGGAATTGGCCGAGGCCATCGCCGAACTGACGGCCTTGGGCATCGAGGTCGAGGCAGGCGGCCATGTGCCCGCCACCTTTGAGCGCGCGCAATGCATCGTGATTTCTCCGGGCGTGAGTTTGGATATGCCTGAATTGCGGGACGCCTTGAAGCGGGGCGTGCCTGTGCTCTCGGAATTGGAGTTGGGGTATCGGTTTTGTCAAGGACGCATCGCGGCGTTGACCGGCACCAACGGTAAAACCACCACCGTGAACCTTGTGTATAAAATGATTCAAGATGCCGGTGTTCCCGGGGTGCTGGCCGGCAATGTGGGTCTGGCGTTTGCCGGTGTCGCTGAGACCGTACCGCCGGAAGGCGTGGCGGTTTTGGAAGTCTCCAGTTTTCAGCTGGAGGCGATCCATGAGTTTCATCCCCAGGTGGCGGCGGTACTCAACATTACTCCGGACCATCTGGATCGCTATCCGAACATGCAGGCGTATGTGGAGGCCAAAGCCAACATCATGCGTTATCAGGTTCCGGGAGACGTGTTGATCCTAAATGCGTTGGATCGGTATACACCGCTGCTGGCCGCGCAAGCGCCGGGGCGAGTGGTGCTTTTTTCCGCGCGCGGCCCGGTCAACGGCGAGGGCGTTTGGGTGGAGCAGGGACGCCTGCATTACCGCATGGCTCCGGCCGGGGAGGGTGATCTCATCGCCCCGGAAGAACTGCTGATTCCAGGTCCGCACAATGTGGAAAATGCCCTCGCAGCCGCGGCCATGGGCTTGGCGCTGGGGTTACCCGCCGAGCGGCTCTGCCATAGCCTGCGTACCTTTGCGGGCGTACCGCACCGCCTGGAACCCATTGGCTCAGTGAACAACATTCGCTTTGTCAACGATTCCAAGGGCACCAATGTGGATGCGGTGATTAAGGCCTTGCAGAGCTATTCCACGCCCCTGGTTCTGATCTTGGGAGGGCGGGATAAGCATGGGGATTTTACAGCCTTACGCGATTTGCTGCGTGAGCGTGTGCGTTCGGTCGTGGTCATGGGTGAGGCGGCGGAGGTGATCGCGCGCCAGATTCAAAACACCGTACCCATTGCCCATGAGGTCACTTTGGCGCAGGCCATGCGAACCGCGTATCGTTCGGCGCAAACCGGGGACGTGGTGTTGCTCTCGCCGGGCTGTGCGAGCTTTGACCAGTTTAAGAATTTTGAGCACCGGGGGGACGTGTTTCGCCAAGAGGTGCGGAAAATGGCGGAAGAGATGGGGCAGGAGGTTCAATGCAAGTAAGCGAGCGTCGGCAAGGCCATTGGGATTTGACGCTGCTCATCCTTACCTTGGTGTTGGTGGGGTTTGGGTTGATCATGATTTATTCCGCCTCGTCCATTTTGGCCATGCGCTCGTACGGGGACTCGTATTATTTCATCAAACGCCAGTTGCTCTGGGCGGGGTTGGGTTTTGGCGGCATGTGGTTTTTGGCTCGCACCTCGTACGATAAATATCGGGATCTGGTGCTGCCGCTGCTGATTGCATGCGTACTTTTGTTGTTGGCCGTTATGCTTCTGCCGTTGGGTAAGACCGTTGGGGGTGCGCGGCGCTGGTTGGCCTTGGGCCCGATCTCCTTCCAGCCGGCGGAAATGCTGAAACTGGTTTTGGTGATCTATTTGGCCGATGCCTTGGTGCGCAAGCAGGAGATCATTCGGGATTTCACCAAGGGGGTGTTGCCGCACTTGGTGATTGCCGGGTCGCTGGCCGGCTTGTTGCTGCTGCAGCCGGACATGGGAACCGCGGTCATTATTTTAGGCGTGACCGTGGCCATGTTGTTTATCGGGGGGGCGCGTTTGGCGCACTTGTTGAGTTTGGGGCTGGCGGCGCTGCCTGTGGTTTTTATTCTGATTTTCAAAGTGGCTTACCGTCGGAGACGATGGGATGCGTTTATGGATCCGTGGCAGGATGCCTTGGGCAAGGGGTTTCAAATTGTACAATCGTTTTTAGCCTTGGGCAGCGGTGGATTGTGGGGGCGGGGGTTGTGCGAGAGTCAGCAAAAACTATTCTACCTGCCCACGCCGCACACGGATTTTATTTTTAGCATTGTGGGTGAGGAACTTGGATTTATCGGCGCCTTTTTGGTCCTTTTGGTTTTTGGCATGTTGATCTGGAAAGGGTTTGCCATCGCGCGACGTTGTCCGGACCCGTTTGGCAAAATGCTCGCTGTGGGTGTGACTTTGCTCCTGGGCATTCAAACCGCCATCAACATTGGCGTGGTGTCGGGTTTGGTCCCGACCAAAGGAACCACCTTGCCGTTCATCAGTGCCGGCGGATCGTCGTTGCTCTTCTCACTTATGGCCGTCGGTATTTTGCTCTCGATTTCACGCAACACCGTGCCGGAGGAAGAGTAACATGGCGGCCGAAGTCTTCGCGGTTACCGGCGGCGGTACGGGCGGACATATTTTTCCGGCACTGGCCGTGGCTGAAGAGTTGCATGCGCAATGCCCGGAAGCGAGGATTTGCTATGTGGGCAAAGAAGGCGGGATGGAGCAGGACTTGGCCACACGCGCCGGTTTGCCGTTTTACGGCATCCCGGCTTCAGGGTTGGCGCGCAGACTGACGTTGAACAATCTTGCAGCCGTGGGCAAGGCTGTGGTTGGCTTTTTTCGCGCTCGGGGCATTCTTAAGAAAAATCGTGTTCGTGCGGTTTTGGGTACGGGGGGATTTGTCTGTGGACCGGTGATTTTGGCGGCGCGAACGCTGGGCATTCCCACGGTGATTCATGAGAGCAACGTGGTACCCGGGTTGACCAATCGTTGGTTGGCCCGTGTGGCCGACCGCGTGGCGGTGGGGCAAAGCGAGAGCCTGGCGGAGTTTCCGGCGGGCAAAGCCGTGGTGACGGGGTTTCCCTTGCGCCCGGGACTCAACGAGCCGACTCGTGCCCAAGCGTGTGCCGCGTTTGGGTTGAATCCCGAGCAGAAGGTGTTGTTTGTTTTCCCCGGCAGCCTCGCGGCGCGGACCATCAACCGGGCGGTCACCGAAATGTTGCCTCATTGGGCCAAACAGATGCCCGGCTGGCAGGTGTTGTGGATGACCGGGAAGGCCGATTTTGAGTTGGCGCAGAAGGTGCAAAAACAATTGAATCTACCGGTGGTGGTGAAGGAATTTGTGTATGAAGTTCCGGAAGCCTATGTGGCCGCAGATGTGATTGTGGCTCGGGCCGGCGCCGGAACCTTGGCGGAGTTGTCGGTCTCAGGCAAACCGGCGTTGTTGGTGCCGTACCCCTACGCCACCGGCAACCATCAAATGTTCAATGCGCGTCTCTTGGCCAAGGCGGGGTCTGCGGAGATTGTCACCGATGACCGGCTGAATGGGGCGGTGCTGCAGGAAACCTTGATGGCCATGATCGGTCGCTATGCGGATATGCAGCAGGCCGCGCAAGCCGTCCAAGCCGCGTACCCGAAACGCGCGGCTGAAGATTTAAGCCGGATGTTGCAGGAACTGGCCGGAGTGAAGTGCACGGCCCAATGAACGTAAGGAGCGGTTTATGAAAAACAAGCAAAGCATTCATTTCATCGGCATCGGCGGGTCGGGCATGAGCGGCATTGCCGAAGTGCTGTTAAATTTGGGGTACAAAGTCTCGGGTTCGGACCTAAAAGCCTCGGAGGTCACACGGCGCTTGCAACGCATGGGGGCCAAAATTTTTCTGGGCCATGCGGCGGAAAACATTCCGGCGGCGACCAATGTCGTGGTGGTTTCCAATGCCGTGCCTGATACCAATCCGGAGATTGTGGCGGCACGCGAACGTGAGCTTCCGGTCATTCCGCGGGCGCAGATGCTCAATGACCTGATGCGCTTAAAACAGGGGGTGGCCATTGCCGGCACCCACGGGAAGACCACGACCACGTCCATGTTGGCGTGGACCCTGGCGCAGGCGGGCATGGACCCGACCATGGTGATTGGCGGCATTTTGAACAACATCAACCAGGGCGCGCGCATGGGCAAGGGCGAGTATTTTGTGGTGGAAGCCTGTGAAGCCTACTCCTCGTTCTTGCACCTGACTCCGGCCGTGGTGGCCGTGACGAACATAGACGACGACCATTTGGAAAACTACGGTTCGCGGGGCGCCTTGGAAGACGCCTTTGTGCAGTTTATCAATCGAGTGCCCTTTTGGGGCTTTGCGGTTTTGAACATTGACGATCCCGGTATCCGCCAGGTGATGCCACGCGTGGTACCGCGGGTGATTACAGTGGGGTTTGGTCCGGACGCGGAAGTGCGTGCCACAACCCCGGTGGTGGATCACCTGCGCCAGAGTGTCATGGTCACGCGCAAGGGTAAGAATCTCGGACGGCTCCAGCTCCGTTTGCCCGGTACGTTCAACGTGCTCAATGCCCTGAGTGCGGCGGCGGTCGCACTGGAGTTGGGTGTGCCGTTTGAAAAAATTCAGAAGGCCTTGGCGGCGTTCACCGGTGTGCGTCGCCGGTTTGAGCATAAAGGCACCTATCGTGAGGCGGCCGTGGTGGACGACTACGGGCATCATCCGACCGAGGTGGCGTCCACCTTGACCGCGGCGCGCGGGCTGAACCCGCCGCGCGTGGTGGTGTTGTTCCAACCGCATTTGTTCTCGCGCACTCAGCGCCTGTACAAGGAATTTGCCCGGGCGCTCATGTTGGCCGATGAAGTGTATGTTGCGGACATTTATCCGGCGCGCGAGCGTCCCATGCCCGGTGTCACCTCGCAGTTGATTGTGGATCAACTGAAGCTGGAAGGGCATGCGGCGGCGGGCGGTCCGCTGCCGTTGGATGCCATGTTGGTCAAGCTCAAGAAAGAACTCAAACCCGGGGATTTGTTCCTAACCATGGGCGCGGGCGATGTTTGGAAATTGGGCGAACAATTGGTGGATGCGGGGAAATCCGGAGCCGCCAAGCGTGCGGTGGCGCGCGTGTCCAAGCCCGTAGCCAAGGCCAAGTCGGTGAAACCTAAAAAGGGGAAGAAGGCATGACACTTACAGCCAAACAAACGGCGGTTTGGAAGCGCCGTCTCGGAAAGAAAAAAATCGCGGTCTTGATGGGCGGCATTTCCTCGGAAAGGGAGATTTCCCTGCGCAGCGGGAAGATGGTGTGCGAGGCGTTTAAGCGTCTGGGCGTGCCGGTCATGGGTTTGGATGTGAAGGGGTGGAAAGACCTGGTGGCACTGGAACGTCGTCGGCCGGATGTGGCGTTGTTGCTCCTGCATGGGACCGGTGGGGAAGACGGGGCCATTCAAGGCGTTTTGGAATGGATGCAGATTCCCTACACCGGCTCGGATATTTTGTCCTCGGCGCTGGCCATGGACAAGGCGCGTTCCAAGGAGTTGTTCAAGCGGGCGGGCCTGCCGACGGCTCCCTGGGTGCTGCTGCACGATCCGCATGAACGGGTACCGGGCACCTTTACGCTGCCGTGTGTGGTCAAGCCCAACCGGCAAGGTTCGACAGTGGGCATTTCCATTGTCAAACAACGCAGTGAATTGGCGGCGGCCTTGCGTTTGGCCTGGAAACACGATACGCAGGTGATGATTGAGAAGTTCTGCCCTGGGCGTGAGATTACGGTGGGGGTCCTGGGCGAACGTGCGCTGCCCGTGGTGGAGATTGTTCCCAAACATGAATTTTACGATTACGAGTCCAAATATGCGCCCGGCATGTCCGAGCACATTATTCCGGCGCGTATGTCCGCGTCGCATTTGAAGGAAGCACAGCGTTTGGCGGTGGCCGCACATAAGGCGTTGGGATGCCGAGGTGTGAGCCGGGTGGATTTGATCGTAGGCCATGGCGGGCGGATGGATATTTTGGAAGTGAATACGCTTCCGGGTATGACCGCGACCAGCCTTTTGCCCGATGCGGCGCGTCATGCTGGGATTGCGTTTGAGGAATTGGTGGCACGTATGGTCTACGAAGCTCTGGAGGGACGGGCGTGAAAAGCAAGTCTCGCTTCACCTACGCAGGAACGGTGCGTGGCATCGGCCCACGGGCACATGCCCGGCGTTCGAGTGCGCCCAAACTTCCTGCGGATTGGAAGCGCCTGCACATGCATGAAACCGGAGCCTCGGCGTCGGACAGTCGCGGGCTCAACCTCCCGCTGCGCATTGGCATTACGGCGCTGCTGGTGGTGATTTGTCTGGCGGTGATCAGCAAAGAGCCGATCTTGCATGATCAGATCGCCTCGGCACTGGGCTCGGCTTGGGATAAGGTGGGAAGTTGGTTTGCGCAGCGTTCGGCCGGAAGTACGCCGACGGTGGAGAGTCCGGATGAAACACCCAACGCGTCGCGTCCGGTGCTGGTGGAAACCGCTCCGGCTGAGTTTCAACCGGTGGCGCTGGTTTCGGACGGCGGTATTTTCGCCCTGGGCCAAAACGGGGAAGTGAAAACATGCGGCCCGGATTGCACACCGGAAAAATTTCCCGTGGTGACCGGCCTCAAGGTGTTGGAGGTCCCGGGAACCATGGGCGTTATGCTCAAGACCACGGTGGACATGACGGTGCTCCATGCGATCCTCGAAGCCTCGTGGGTGGATCAGGTTTCCGAGATCAATGTGAGTGAACTCCCGCGCATTGTCGTGTTTACCCGGGATGCGGTAAAGATTAAATTGAATGCCGATGCGCAACTGGAGCAGAATTTGCGTCGTTTGGCCTCGGTGCTTAAGGATGTTCATGGACGGGGCGACGACATTGTGACCGTGGACGCGCGCTACAAAGATCAAATAGTGGTAAAACCGCGGACCCAGCAACGTCCGCATTAGCGTAGTCGGAGGTGAGAAGGCATGCCGAAAGAATCGTTCGATCATTTGGTGGTGGGTTTGGATCTGGGCACAACTAAAATTTGTACGGTGATTGCCGAGATCCAGCCATCGGGCCTTCCCAACATCATCGGTGTGGGCATCAAACCGTCCAAAGGCTTGCGCAAGGGCGTGGTGGTCAATATAGAGAACACGATTGAGTCGGTCAAAGCGGCGGTGGCCGAGGCCGAACGCATGGCGGGCGTACGTGTGGGATCGGTCTTTGCCGGAATCGCCGGTGGGCACATCAAGGGCTTAAATTCCCATGGGGTCATTGCCGTCTCGCATAAAGATAAAGAAATTACCCGTGAAGACGTGGAACGGGTGATCGAGGCCGCCAAGGCCATCGCCTTGCCCTTGGATCGCGAGATCATTCATGTCTTGCCCCAGGAATTCATCATTGATAACCAAGATGGCATCCGGGAGCCGGTCGGGATGTCCGGCGTGCGTCTGGAAGCCGAAGTGCACATTGTCACCGGTGCCGTGACCAGCGTGCAGAACATTATTAAGAGCGTGGAGCGCGGCGGGTACGGTGTGGAGGACATTATTTTGCAGCCGCTGGCCAGTTCCGAGGCGGTGCTCTCCGCCGATGAAAAGGAATTGGGCGTGGTCTTGGCCGACATAGGCGGAGGCACGACCGATGTGGCGATTTTTGTGGAAGGCTCGCTCTGGCACTCGGGAGTCATTGCCATTGGCGGCAATCAGCTCACGGCCGACATTGCCATTGGGTTGCGTACGCCGAACCAAGAGGCCGAAGACATCAAGCACAAATACGGCTGCGCGTCGGTCTCCATGGTGGCTGAAGGCGAAGAGATGATTGTGCCGGGGGTTGGCGGGCGCCCTGCGCGGACTTTGCCGCGGCGGCAGTTGGCGGAAATCATTCAGCCGCGCATGGAAGAAATCTTCGAATTGATCGATGCGGAGATCAAGAAAAATGGTTTTGAGGAGAAGGCGGCGGCCGGGGTGGTGCTGACCGGCGGGTCTTCGCTTTTGGCCGGTACGGCGCAATTGGCGGAGGAAATTTTGCAGGTGCCGGTGCGCATCGGTTCGCCGAAGAATGTGACCGGGATGATTGACATTGTCAATTCGCCGGCGTACGCCACGGCCGTGGGTCTGGTGTGTTTCGGGGCCAAGAGCCGCATGCCGGGAGCGGGCGGGCGTCCCCGCAGCGGTGGGCAGGGGAAGAAGCTGGGCTCGTTGATGGGACGCATGAAGAATTGGTTTACCGAATATTTTTAGAGCTCGCGTTAGGTGGTTTGGACAGAACGACTATTTTTATAAACTCAAACTACCCCGTCCCACATCGCCGGGGTAAACCGTGATCGTTTATAAAAATAGCCATTCTGCCCAAACCAAGGCTGAATACGCGTGGGAAAGATTTTGCATGTGTAGAAGATTTGAGAAAGCGGGCGCGATGCGACTCGTCTTTCTAATCTCGGTGGTCCGTTGAACGGACCGCATGGAGGTGGCGGACATTGAAATTTGAATACGCAGAAGACTTAGCGAATCTCTCAGCCAACATCAAGGTGGTCGGCGTGGGCGGCGGTGGCAACAACGCCGTCAACCGCATGATTGACATTGGCATTCGGGGTGTGGAATACATTACCGTCAACACGGATGCCCAAGACCTACTCTCGTCGCGGGCGCCGGTGCGCATGCAGATTGGACGCCAGTTGACGCAGGGCCTGGGCGCGGGCGCCGATCCGGAGGTGGGGCGCAAGGCGGCGCTGGAGAGTCAGGCGGAATTGACGGAAGCCATTGCCGGGGCACACATGGTGTTTGTGACCGCGGGGCTAGGCGGAGGGACCGGAACGGGTGCGGCGCCGGTGATTGCCGAACTGGCGCGCAAGCAAGGCGCTCTGACCGTGGGTGTCATCACCTATCCGTTTACGTTTGAGGGGCGCACGCGCAAGATGCAGGCCGAAGCCGGCTACCGTGCGTTGACCGATGTGGTGGATACGGTGATCACCGTGCCCAATGAACATCTGCTGCGGGTCGTGGACAAGCAAACGACCTTGATCGAAGCCTTTAAAATGGCGGACGATGTCTTGCGTCAGGCCGTTCAGAGCATTGCTGAACTCATTACCGTACCCGGTATCATCAATTTGGACTTTGCCGATGTCAAGACCGTGATGGCACGTATGGGCGGAGCCATGATGGGAATTGGTACTGGGAGCGGCGAACAGCGGGCGTTGAAGGCCGCCAAGTTGGCCATCTCCAGTCCGCTCCTGATGGATGTGAACATTGAAGGCGCTCGCGGCCTGTTGATCAACATCACCGGGGGCAAGACCTTGACCTTGCACGAAGTCAGCGAAGCCACCAGTGCGATCTTTGAAAGTGCGGGCAAGGAAGCCAATGTCATTTTCGGTACCGTGGTGGACGAGAGCATGAACGATGAAGTGAAAGTCACGGTGATTGCCACCGGGTTCTCGGAAGCGCAGCATCAGAAGGAAAAGGAAAAAGAGCAGTTGCAAAAGAAGGCTGTGAAGATGGTGGACCTGAGCACGTACTTGAGTTCGCGCGAACCCATGCGGCGGACCGGGGGAGAAAATTTGGCCTTGGAAGGTGTGCTCTCAGAAACCGATTTGGATATTCCAACCTTTTTGCGACGCAAGGTGGAGGCGCGCTAGTTCATGACACTCGGGTGGCGTTGGATTCTGGGATTTGGGTTGTTGGGGCTGGTCGTGGTAGGGTCTGTGACCGGTGCGTCAACCCCTGCCGCTGGACGCCCTCAGGTCATGGTGCATGTGGAAGGACAGTCCAAACCCCTGAATGCCCCGCTCCAAGAGGTGAATGGCGTGGGCGTGGTGCCCGTGCGCCCGGTGGTGGAGTATTTGGGTGGGCGGGCTTCTTGGAACGCGACCTTGCGCAGGGTTCTCTTGGAGAGTCCCACCGGACATAAGTTGGAAGTGGTGGTGGGTTTTCCACGCGCGTTGGTTGATGGCAAACGCTGGATTCGCTTGCCTCATTTGCTGGTTTGGCAGGACGCCCAGCCGTATGTAAGTCCGGAAGCGTTTTCTAGGATCTGGCGCGAACTGGGCGAACCTTCGTTTCAGTACAATGCTCTTACCAAAACCCTGGCTAAAAAATCGCATGAGCCCATCTTGGTTCCGGCCAAAGCCACCCCTGCACCCACACTCCGTCCGACGGTTGAAGTGGCTAAACCGCAAGTCGAGGTGATCACGGTCGCCCAACCCGCTCCGGCGCATGATGCGGGGGTGAAATGTGTGGTGATTGACGCCGGTCATGGCGGGAAGGATCCCGGTGCTGTTGGTCCGACCCGTTTGTATGAGAAAACCGTTGTGCTGGAAATTGCCCGGCAAGTGGCCGACATGGTTCGGCATGAAGTCGGCTGCAAAGTCGTCCTGACACGCGACGAGGATACCTTTATCCCGCTTCCAGAACGTCCGGAAGTGGCCAACCGCCTTAAGGCCGATCTGTTTGTCTCCATTCATGCCAACGCCGCTCGGGATCGGAAAGCCTACGGCAGCCAGGTGTTTATTTACAATCGTGAAGCCTCGTCCCACAAAGCCGCCGAAGTAGCCAAATTTGAGAATAAAGATGCCAATTATCTCGAGATCATCAAAGACGATCTCCGCCAATCGGTGCATGAGACCGACAGCATTACGGTGGCGGGATTGATCAGTCAGGAATTTGAAAAGGGTATTTCCGAGACGCGCCGGATTGAGCGTGCGCCGTTTTACGTATTGGCGAAATCGCACATGCCTTCGGTACTGGTGGAAGTTGCGTTTATCAGCAATTATGAAGAAGAAGCCAAGCTTCGTCAGCGGGAGTTTTGTGCCAAATTGGCCCGGGCGATCTGCCGCGGCGTGAAAGAGTATGCGCAAGAGAAAAAATAGGCTCCATTGACAAGGGGAAAACCACAAGGTATAATTCGTGCTCCAATCGCAAGCAAGGGGAATAACATGAACCGATTCGTGTGGTTAACCTGCATGTGCGTGAGCATGGGCCTTTTGGCGTGTGCTCCCGTGGACGTCAAATCCCCGGCCGGGGTTTCTGCTCCGGTCCCCCAAGCCCCCCAACCCCACGTGCTGGAACGTGTGCGCGTGGGATTTAACCCTATTGGGGTGGCGATTACACCCGACGATCAGTTTATCTATACGGCCGACAGCACCAGTCAAACCGTGACCAAAGTGTCAGCGGCCAGCCTGCAAGCGGTTTCCACCATTCAACTCAATGTTCATCCGATTGATCTTACCGTGGCCTCCAAACGCGGCTGGCTGTGTGTAACCGCCCGCGATGAGCATGTCTTAACCCTCTTGGACCTTGCGGGCAATTTTGTGGTGGCTTCGGTGGATTTGCCGTACAACCCCGAACAAGTCGTGGTCAATGCCGATGAAACCCTGGCGTACATCAGCAACACCAACGCTCCTTTTGTCACCGTGGTTGATTTGGAGCGCCGACGCGTGATGCAAAACATTTCAGTGGGCAGCGGCAGTCAAAGCGTGGCACTCTCCCGGGACGGCAAGATGCTCTTGGTCACTCTCCCGAATGAACAGTACAATTTCCTGGCGCTCTCAACAGCGGATCAAAGTGTCTTGGGGCGCACCAATGTGGGTTCGGGTCCTGCGGCCATTGCGTTGGACCCGGCCGGAGTGTATGCCTACGTAGCCAACCACAATTCCGGGGATATTTCCGTGGTGCATTTGCCTACCGTGCATGCGGCCCTCACGTTTCCCGTGGGGCAGAACCCCATTGGGCTAAAGGTGGCGCCGTCGGGACGCTATCTGTATGTAACCGCCAAATCCGACAATCAATTGCTGGTGGTGGATGTAGTCGAACACCAGGTGATGCGTCGCATTGATCTGGAAGTCTCACCTTGGGGCGTGGCCTTGTCCTCGGACGCCAAGCGAGCCTATGTGGCCAATTACGAACTGCGCAGCACGACGGTGGGGATGGGCAACAACCAACCCAATATGACTTTGGGTAACAGCACGGCCCAGCGTGTGAACAACAATACTTTGCTGGTGGTGGATTTGGCAGAGTACCAATAAGCGGAGTCAGGCAGACACTCCCTTCTTTCACACCTCGGAACACGGCGGGTCCGATACATACGACGCCAGCGGACGGGCAGGGGAAGATCGGAAACACGACAGAGTGGATAGGATAAAACAACGACAATGAAAATTCTTTTTCCGGTTTCCGAAAGTGTTCCTTTTGCCAAGACCGGCGGATTGGCCGATGTGGCCGGTGCGCTCCCCCACGCCTTGGCTCGGCTGGGGCATGACGTCTCGTTGGTGATGCCCTTGTACCGTCAGGCACGCAATGCCGGGGTCGGCATGAACTCGATGAATCTAAAGCTAAACGTTCCCTTGGGTACACAAAGCCTTCAAGCTGAAGTCTGGGAAGCCCAGACCCAGGAGAACGGGGTGCGCATTTACTTTATCCAGTACGATCCTTTCTTTGACCGTTCCGAGCTTTATCACAATGCCGAAGGGGATTACCGGGACAACGATCAGCGGTTCATCTTTTTTTGTCGCGCTGTATTGGAATTGGGCAAGAGCCTTGGACACGCCTGGGATGTGGTTCACGGGCACGATTGGCATACGGGCTTGATTCCGGTATATTTGAAAACCCTGTACGCCAAAGAGGCTGTGTATAAGAAAAGCAAGAGCGTGTTGACCATTCATAATCTGGCGTATCAAGGCATGTTTTCGTCGGGGAGCATGGAGTACACAGGTTTGCCCTGGTCGTTGTTTAACGCCGAAGGTGTTGAGTTTTGGGGACGTTTGAATTTCTTGAAAGCCGGTTTGATGTTTGCCGACTGGGTGAGCACAGTCTCACCCACCTACGCTCAGGAAATTCAGACTCCGGAGTTTGGGCACGGTTTGGACGGCGTCCTTCGCCACCGACGCAACGAATTGAACGGGATCCTCAACGGGATTGATTATGCGGTATGGAATCCACAGAGTGATCCAGCTCTGCCGATTCATTTCCAAGCACATGAACTGGAACGCAAGCAGGAGTTGAAGGCGGAATTGTTGGAAGATTTGCGCTTGTTTGCCCTGGAAGGGGCGCCGCTGATGGCCATGGTCAGCCGTTTGGATGAACAGAAGGGGTTGGACATCATTGCCGAAGCCGCCGATGCTGTTTTGAGTTTGAACATTCACCTGGTGATTTTGGGCACCGGTTCACGTAAGTTCCATGAATACCTCCTGCACTTAAAGTCGAAATTCGCCCGCAAGCTCTCAGTCAATCTTGGGTTTAATAATGAATTGGCGCATCGCATTTATGCGGCTTCGGACATGTTTCTCATGCCCAGTCGTTACGAACCCTGTGGGTTGGGTCAGCTGATCGCCATGCGCTACGGGTCCGTACCCGTGGTGCGACATACCGGAGGGTTGGCCGACACCGTCACCGAGTTTGACGGTGCTCACGGCAATGGGTTTACGTTTCATGAGTACTCTGGGAGCGCGCTTCTGGCAGCTACGCGAAAAGCCTACGATGCCTATATGGATAAGTCCGCGTGGGCTCAAGTGTCCCGCAATGCGATGCACTCGGATTTTTCTTGGGAACGTTCGGCTGGGGAATACAACGTACTGTACCACCGGTTGCACAATTTGACGGAGGTAAAAAAATAGTTCGAAATGAAAAAATTTGCTTGCCAGATTTAAGAAGGTTGGCTATAGTATCAGACCTTTGTGGGCCCTAACGTCCCCATCGTCTAGTGGCCTAGGACATCGCCCTTTCACGGCGATGGCGGGGGTTCGAATCCCCCTGGGGACGCCAATTTAAGCATGACACCCCCTGTTCGACGAGTCGTCGGGCAGGGGGTTTTTCGTTTCATACCCTGGTTGCATTCGATCCGTTTCTGAAAACCTGGGCAGAGACGAAAAATTAGGACTTGCCAGTCACAGTTTCGTAGGATAAACATAATAGGTACTAAACATTTTGGTATGTGGCCTGGGCACTTGCTGCCGAGGCCACACTTTTGTCAGGCGGATTGAAACCATGATACGTAGATCACAACGATGGAGCGCGCGAGGATGGGGCCTGCTTGTGTTGTTGGTAAGCCATGCCGGAAGTTTGGGGTGGGGCGCAGGGCCCGATACCGTAGATCTTTTAACCCAACCGAAGTCACGCTGGGTCTCGGTTTCGGACATGCAGATCACCCCTGCGGGGTTGAAAGATATGACCGACGGGCAATGGCAAACCGATTACCGGGTGCCGTCCGGAAAAGGTGCGGCATGGGAATGCATTTGCGATCTTCAGGGGCGGGCCTATACTCCTGAAAAATTAGAGATTCAATTGAATGTGCCAAGCACAGGGAACGGCGAAGGCGAACGCCTGGGGACCGTGGAAGTTTGGGTCTCGGACCTGACCGATCGCATTGGGTTCCAGTCGGTTTGGAGTATGGCGTTAGTGGCCACATCCAAACCCCAGAGTGTCGAGTTACCCCGATATGCTGCGCGTTGGGTGATGTTGCGTGTGGTGCCGGCGTCGGATACGGCCGTGATCCGTCTGGCCGAGGTCAACCTCTGGGGTGTGCCCGGGCGACCGAAATCGCATTATGCGTTTAAGCAGTCGCCGGCCCAGGCGCTCGCGTTTTTGGATTCCCTGAAATCCACGACCGGTGACTTTTCCCTGAGTCCCGAGGAACGTTCCCTATTTGTCGATGCCCAAGATGGACGTTTGGATGCCTTCAGCTTGGCCGAGGCGGCACTCTTGGCCTCGGGTGTTGCCGACGCCCGCCTGCGCAGTGCCTATCTGCAAAAATTACAACTTCTAAAAGACCTCGCCCCACAGATGGTGGCCGGCCAAAGGGCTCTGCGCGCTCGCGCCGAGGCCCTCTTGTATGGCCTGCACACGCGCATCTTGACCGGTGGGTATCGTGCGCCCCAGAGCCTCCTCTCCGAATTGTTGGATCGTCGTACGTTCAACTGTGTTTCCGCGACCGTGCTGTTTACGCTTTTGGCCCGGGAGCTTCAGATGGATGTGCATGCAGTGGAAGTGCCCGACCATGTGTTTGCCCAGGTGCAAGCCGACCGTGAAACATCGTTGGATGTGGAAACCACCACAGCCTACGGTGTGGACCCGTTTGCCAATCCGATCGTTGCCCGCAAATTGCAAGACGAACGAAAGTTGATCTACATTTCACCCAAGTACCCGGAATTGCGCCGTACGGTCAGCGACGTGGGGTTGGTGGCCTTGGTGTATTACAACCGGGGCGTGGAATATGCCGGAGCCAAGCATTACCGGCAGGCGTTGATTGCGTTTTTTTGTGCGCTCAGTTTGGATCCGGAGCTTTCCTTGGCGGTGCATAATGCCATGGCGGTCATGACCAATTGGGCCCTGGCCCTGGTGGAGCAGAAGCAATACGCCGAGGCCTTGCGCGTGGTGAACACGGGGCTGGCGTTGGTTCCGCAAGATCTGGGCTTTCGGGATGCACGTCAGGTTATTTTTACGCAATGGGCCAATGCTGAGATTGCGCAAGGGCATACGGACCAAGCACTCGAGGTACTCCAGCAAGCGCGCCGCTTGGAACCGGGGGAAACGTACGAGCGCATGCAAGCCCTGGTCTTCTTGACACCGGCTTCGGAGGCCCTGCGGAAACGCGAATGGCTGCGGGCATTGGCCCTGGCCAAGCAAGGACGTGAGCGCGTTTCGCCCTTGGCCCAACGCGAGCTGGATGCCTGGCGGCAAGGGGTTTATGTGGAATGGGCCCGTGCCGGTTTGCAGCAAAAAAACTATGCCTCGGCGGTGCAGGCCTTGGAAGGCGCTCGGAGCGAGGCGCCCGACAATGCGGACATTCAACAAAATCTAATGTATGCGTTGCAGGAATGGGCCGTGGCGCTTTGGAAACGTCAGGGTCGCACCGCCGCAGAAGCGTTGTTGCAACAATATGAAAAAAAATACCCGCATTCCGAGATTGTCGCCCGGGCCGCCGCGGGGTATGTCAGCCAGGTTTTAAGCGCCTTGAAGGGGACTCCGAACTACGAGCCGGAGGCGTTGGCGCTGGTAGGTGCTTGTGAGTCGTGGTTGGCTTCGGACCCGGACGCGGTGGCGTATTTACGCGGATTGTTTGAACAGGTCATCCAGGGGTATCTGCGTGTGCATGATTTTTCCGGGGCCTTGGCTACAGCCCAACGGGCGCAGGCGCGCTTTGTCGGAGACGAACACTGGCTTAAGAGCGAAGACTTGGTGCGCGACGAATGGATCCGGGACCATCAGGAGAAGCACCGTTGGTTGGACGCCTTGGCTCTGGCCGAACAGTCCTTGAGCCGGACAACGGACAAACCGTTTTTTGAGCAGAAGATTGCCTACTTGGTGCAAGAGTATGCGGAAGAGACCGCGCGCGTGAAGGGCCTCCCGCAGGGGCGTTCCGTGGCCGAGGCGTGCGGGAAGCGTTTTGCGGGAAATACGTATGTCGCCACAGTGGTTGCGGCGTTTCAAACACGGCATGCCCAAAGTGCGCCCGGGAAAGGGCAGGCGGATTTCCAAATGGTCACTCCCAACGCGGGCCCAACCGAGGGGACCCCTGAGTATTACGATGCCTTGGCCGACGTCTCGTTGCAGAATCAAGATTGGACCGAAGCCACACGCGTGTACGACGAAGCCGTGCGGCGTTTTCCCAAGCACCCCCGCTTGCGCAACAATGCGGCGGCGGTTTGGGACCAGTGGGCGCAGGATAACATTAAGCAGAAACAGTGGGGGAACGCCCTTGATGCCTGCACGCAAGCACTCGCGCGTGGGTTGATGCCCGATCATTTCCGTAAAAAGATAGTGTACATTGTCCAAGAAGGCGGGAAGGCGTACGCGCAAGCCGAGGACGATGGTGCGTTGGAGCGCTGGTTGAGCGCGGCGCGGAAACGCTTTCCGGATCTTGCGTCACTTAATACAGTCGTCATTTCCCTTTACGCCCAAACCCTCGCGGATCTGTCACTGGTGGACACCCGGCGTTATCTACAACGGGGTAAAAGTTTATTGCAAGGGGTACAGTCCGTACTGGGCGGTAACGTTCCCGACGCCACCTTGGTGCGAAATTGGTGCGATCGGTTGGCCCAGGAGCGAGTAGAGCGCCGGGAATGGGAGGATGCCGTAATGATCTTAAATGCGGCCCGCGAGTTCCTGCCCAACGACAAGGTGATGCGGGGCAATGAAATTGCTTCCTGGAATGCCTGGGCCCAAGAATATGTCAAGCAACGGCATTGGGATGTGGCCATCGGAATCTACGAACAAGCATTGCAGCGCTTTCCCGACGAGACCCTTTTTAAGAATAATCTAAAATATTGCCAACAGAAGAGCAGTAACACACAAAATTAAATTCAACAGATAAACGCAGATACGCAATTTATTCGGCTTCTGAAAGGAACAGAGCATCCAGTGTGGCCAATAGGTCGTCCAGGCGATAAGGCTTGATCAAGCTGGCCGTAAAGCCAAATTGGCTGGGTGTGGACATAATGGGATCTTCGGAATAGCCACTGGACGCAATGGCCTTGAGTGTGGGGATCTGCTTGAGTAAGTGTAGAATGGTTTCAGCCCCGCCC
>CAZSAP010000023.1:0-41849 GCA_964604705.1 uncultured bacterium | reverse complement strand
GGTGGGAGGGTTCTGGGCCGACAGCGGGACCGGGGCTGAAGTGGCCGTGATCCATGCAGTGCCCCACTATCCTGGGGCTGAGAACCAAACCGCGGGAAATGCCCATGGCGGGTCCTATGTGTTTCTTACCCAAGATGATATCGAAAAGGTGAAGGCGTTTTTTACCGCGCGGCTTCAAAAAGGGGATGTGCTAAAGTCATTTACTGAGGAAAATGCCAAGGGCTATAAGTTGGTCAATCCGCAACACTACGCTGGGCGGGACCAAGAGGTGCTGTATTTAACCATGAGCACACTCACGCAGGAGAAACCTTTTCCGGTATTGGGTCAGATGCAGACCTTGGTGAAGATGCACAAACGTACCGAGGCTGAGTATCAAGCCGTGGAAAAGAAATATGGGCATTTGAACCATGCGTATTTTAAGTCGGTATTCAATGAAGCGAAAAATACATATCAGGATGAAGGCAGTCAACTTTACGAAAAGTATTATCGCTTGGCCTATCCGGAGAACGCCGCCTTGGAAGGCAAAAAGGCCCCGAAGCCCTCGGCCGAAGATAAAGCCAGTGCCGCAGAGCTGAAAGCCAAGATGCGCGCATTGAAAGCCAAGGGAGACATTGCCGGCATGATGGCTTTGGCGCAGCAGGCGCGCACACAGACCATGAATGTTACCGGGACCGAAAAAGCCACCGAAGAGATGATGAACAAAGATACGTGGGATACCTGGATACAGTGTTTGCAGGAAATGGAGTCTGTTGCCTATACGACCGAATTGGTGTATGTCAACGGAGCGTATAAAGAATAGAGGGAGACGTATGTTTTGGAGAACTTTGCTGTCGCGACAATTTCGCCGACCCCAAGGCCTCTTGGGCCATTGGGCCGCGCGTTTTATGGAAAAAAACAACGGGGATTATTACCGCCGCGTGATTGAACTGCTGGAGGTAACTGATACGGATTCTGTGCTCGAAGTCGGGTTTGGAACCGGATTGGCGATCCAAAGCCTGCTTAGTCAAAACACCGGGTGCCGAATTACAGGCATTGATTTTTCCAAACTTATGCTGGAAAAAGCAGTGCGCAACAACCGCGAGGCCTTGGCTCAAAGGCGTCTACGCCTGATCTTGGGTGATCTGAGTCAGCACGATTTTGGTACTGAGACGTTCACCAAGCTTTTTGGAATCAACGTGGTTTATTTTTGGACCGATTTGCCGGGCACGTTGGCCGCTCTGGCGCGCTTAACGGCTCCGGGGGGGAGACTGGTCTTGTATATGTCCAGTCCGGAACGGCTCAACACCCTTCCGTTTGCCGTCGATACTGTGTTCAATAAGTATTCCTTGGAGCAGGTTCAGACCGAGTTGGCGCACGCGGGATTTAGCCGGGTGACGCATACCACGGTCATGGTTAAAGAACTGCCCACGCATTATCTGTGTGCGGAAAAAGCACTTGTGCGTGGAGCATAAAATGCTATGATTTAAGCTATCGATAAGCATCGTAGAAACCCTTACATCGAAGGCGGTGAGCACTATGTTAAACCATGGGCTTAGGGGTACGGTCATTCTACTTTGTATGCTGGTTGTTGGGTCTCTCCTTGGGCGTTCCTTGGCTTACGCTGAAACAAAAATTTTCCGTTCTGTAGGTCCACAAGAAACCAGCGCGTTGGCCAGCGGCAGTACGTATGGGACGTTGGATGTCCAAGGCACCACGGCCACAGTGAGTTCGGCCCTGCCCTTGAACATTGGGGTGGGGGATGCCATTCAGTATGATAGCAACTATGACATGACTGTTGATCAAGTGGTCTTTATAACACAACGCCTTAATGCGATGACGTTTATGGTGCAAACGGCTTCCGGGGGCGCTCCGGTAGCAACGAATGTTTCCAATATAAACTGGGAAATTTATCGTGCCTACACATCATTGGCGGATGCGGCAGGTGGCACCGAAAATGTGGGGATTAACTCACTGGTTCGTAATTTTGACCCTTGGACGGTTAATAATTTGGCTGCCTCGGGCGTGTCCTGGAATATTGCCTGCTATGCCGGCAGCAATCCCGATATGAGTTCGGCTTCTTTTGTGGGTTGGCCTACCACAGCCACATGCCGGTTACGCATTTTTACTCCAGTGCAGCCCGATGAGGTTGGGGTTTCCCAGAGGCACCTCGGCCGTTGGGATGCCGCATACTATTACATGAAACCATCGTCAGGATACTGTTTGCGTCTGGGGGTTGCTCATGCACAGGTGGAAGGTTTGCAGTTCAACCTCGGGAGCGTGACTTCGATCGATAGTTACTTGGTAGAAGTGGCTGGCGGAAGCACTGAAAACATAACGATTTCGGAGTCGGTTTTTTTTGGAAGTACGTCCAATTATACCAATCACTTCGGCCTAGGTGTGGTCGGTACAGGTATGGGCATAGTGAATATTTGGAATAATGTATTTCATGATTTTGTCAAACTCAACGGCGGAGACTCGGTCGGTGGCATCTATGTTTTCTCAGCCGGATCAACCGTAAATATCTATAACAATACATTGAATTATTGTTCGGTCGGTATACTTGCCTCAGCCGGTACGATTAGAGCAATCAATGATCTTACGAAATATTGTTCACCTGGATTTTCGGGAACGTTTGATCCGGCTTCGGATTATAATATTTCGAACAATGCCAGTGATGCGCCTGGCTCCAATTCACAAAATTTGGTTTCCGTTAATTTTATAGACCAGGCGAATAAAGATTTTCATATCGTGAACACAGATCCCTTTGCCCGAGATCGTGGTTTGACGCTTCCACAAGTACCCAGTGATATCGATCGACAAGCCCGCGGGGGAATTTGGGATATCGGTGCCGATGAAGTCGTTTTACCGGGTACGGCCACATCGACCTCGACCCCGACCTTTTCACCGACACTTACCTTGCCGTTTACCTACACCCCGACACCAACCGTCTCTCCAACGTTGGGAATGAGTGCCACACCCACACGCACCCCCAGTTTTTCTCCAACCGTGGCGGGTCATTCGGCTACGGCCAGCCCTACAGTGAATACGACGGGCACGCCCACCATGACACCTACTCCGCTCGTGGCCATGGTCCTGACACCCATTCCCAATAATCTGCATACAGTCACCATAACACCCACGGTCATCCCGAGGGCGACCTTTACGCCTTCCAATCCTGAGAATCCTGCACCTTGGTTTGTGACGCACAACGTGTTGCGCGGCCCCGATATCAATCGCGGAATGAGCGTGGTCATTCGATCCGAGCGCGAGCAACATGTCTTGATTCAGTTCCGTGATCAACAAGGACGCAAGGTTTGTACCTTGGCGGATCAGACCATTCCTGCCGGGCGCTTTCAAACCGTATGGAAAGGTGTGGATGAAGATGGTCGCGCCGTTCGTTCGGGAGTGTACCTTATGTATATAAAGACCGATACCTTTGAGGGCAAATGCAAAATCGCGGTTATCCGTTAAATTTCAAACGGGGCGTGCGTTACGGAGCGGCCTTGGGAGCCTGGCTAAGCACATGTGCGTTGGGCCTGGCTCCGGCTTGGGGCACCGATGTTTTGAGCATGGATATTTCGGCGCGCAGTGAAGCCGTGGTCGCGGGAGTGGCGGAATCCAACGGAAGCGATGCACTCCACCGCAATCCTGCGGGTGTGCTTGGACAAGCGTATCCATCCGTGGCATTTACTCATTTTACCGCTTTTCAAGAATTTGCCTACGAACAGATTGAGGGGGCTTACCCGGACCTGGGGGGCGGGTGTTGGGCCGCGCGGGTCCTGTATGCACGTGCGTTCGATTTTACCGAGTATGACGAGGCCGGCTATTCCGTAGGTCAGGTGGCGTATCATGATTTGGTTCTCCATGCAGCCCATGCTCGCAGGTTGAACGAGTTTTGGGATCTGGGGCTGGGATTGAAAGTGTTTGAGCGTCAGTTGGCCGAATACCGTAGCCGGGGACTGGCGCTGGATCTCGGGTGCCGGTATCGCACCCCTTGGTCACCGTTGGCAGTGGGTTTGGCCCTGAATAATCTCGGGGTTCAATCGGCCTTCATTGAACAGGCCGATACCCTCCCGACCCATCTGGCGGCGGGCTTGGCCCTAACCCATTCCTGGTGGGAGGCGCATCGTTGGCTAGGCACCTTGGATTATCTTCACCAGCTGGTGGTGGGTGATCGGGGTGGGCTTCGACTTGGGATGGAATATGGCTTTCGCGAATGGCTTTTTTTACGCGGAGGTCTGCGCCTGGAAAACGAGCTGGGCAATGTCGCCTTGGGGGCTGGGGTGAAGTGGAACGGCTGGGGCCTGGACTATTCCTACCGACCCTACGATTTTTTAGGGGCGGCCCATCATGTAACCCTGACGTTTATGTTTTTACCTGCTGCGCAGGCAGCGGCCCCCATGCTGACACCGCGCGGACTGGCCGAGAGCACTCCTGGAGATCCGGGAATGTCCATTAAAGCCAAGGGGTTGAAACCGGCGGAAGTGTATCAGGTCAAGGATTTGACTGTGTTGCCGAGAAATTACGAAAGTTCATTGTCGTATAAAACACCGGCCCATACACCCCAGATTAAAACCTGGACCTTTGAAATACGGGATGAGACAGGCAAACTCATACGCACCTTTTCAGGGAAAAGCAGGCCGCCGGAGTTTATTGAATGGGATGGTCGCGATCAGCAGGGCGCTGCGGTGAGACAAGACACCAACTTTCAATATGTGTTTTCGGCCAATCAAAAGCCGGTTGCAAGCAAAACCTTGCCCGCGTTTCAGCCGGTGCTGAAATTCCGCTTCGAGCAGGCACATGTTCCGATATCACGTGTGAAGTTTAAAGCCCGGACGCGTCCGGAATCGAAATCTTGGATTTTAACCATGCGCGAGCGTCCGGGAGACCGGGTGGTGCG
The DNA here is from genome assembly GCA_964604705.1 of uncultured bacterium. Lineage (GTDB taxonomy): Bacteria > Oederibacteriota > JAAXVQ01 > JAAXVQ01 > JAAXVQ01 > JAAXVQ01. The sequence continues at coordinate 36,970 of CAZSAP010000023.1, read as the reverse complement.
AACGCTTTCGGGGGAGGGAACGTTGCCCGAGAATCTAATCTGGGATGGCAAGGATGAACAACAGCACGTGCTTGATTCACGGAAAGTCTTTGATTATCAGCTGTCCGTCACCTACCCGGATACGTCGCAACTATCCATTCACCAAAAAATTATTCCGGTCTCAGCTCGGGAAGTAAGCGCCCCTCCAGGGCAAGGTGGGGTTTTGGTGCTTGGCATTTTGTTCGACTTCAACAGTGCGGTCCTAAAACCGGAAATGAATGATAAAATCCTGGCGGTGGCGGAACTCTTGGAAGATTTTGGTTCAACCGCACATGCCGTATGCGAAGGGCATTCCGACGATGTTGGCGGATCAGAGTACAATCAGAAGCTATCGCTCACTCGGGCCAAAATGGTCGCGAAGTTTTTAATGAATCAGCCGGGTGTCCCGGCGGAGTCTGTTTCCGTGGAAGGGTTTGGGAAGCTGCGGCCTGAAACTCCTGGGCGCAATGAAAAGGCGCGGGAACAAAATCGCAGGGTTGAAATCCGGGTCTATTATCCCTTGCCTTAGGTACGCTGAAAAAAATAGCCCAAACGTATTGTTGTTTTTTTTGGATACCTTTTCGAACCTAATCCAGATACCATTCATTTGTATTGCTTGATTTTTAACTGTGTTGGGAAAGGATGTATGTGATTACTGAAATCGAGGCCAAAACCTTATTGCGCAAACACGGGCGAGTGGATGCTTGGTTTGTTTCCGTTGCCGGCATGAATGTGTATCGCGGATGCGCCCATGATTGTGTGTATTGCGACGGACGGGCTGAAAAGTATCGAGTGGAAGGTGCCTTTGGAGAAGATATTGCGTGGAAACGCAATGCTGCTGACGTGTTGCGCCGTGAATTGGATCCGGCGCGCAAACGTGTTCCCTTAAAACGTGGGTACTTGCTGCTCGGGGGTGGTGTAGGTGATTCGTATCAACCCGTAGAAGCCCAAACGGGAATAACCCGGGAGCTCTTGGAGGTCATTGAAGCCAGTGGCCGACCGGTCCACATATTAACCAAATCCGCACTGGTTGAGCGGGATTTTGACATTTTAACGCGCATTCATGCGCAAACCCGCGCCATGGTGAGCGTAAGTCTTTCAACCGTAGACGACCGGTTGGGTCGTTTTTTAGAACCCGGTGCGGCTTTGCCCTCGCGCCGCTTGGAGACCGTAGCGCATGCCAAGGCCGCTGGATTGTATGCCGGAGTCTATTTGATGCCCGTCATTCCTGGTCTTTCGGATTCGCCGGAAGCGCTGACCGAATCCTTGCGGCAGATCAAACAAGCCGGAGCGGATTTTGTGATCTTTGGAGGGTTGACCATGAAGGTGGGGCGGCAAAAGGATTATTTTCTTCGTGAGGTTAACCGCTTTGCACCAGAACTCACACCGCGCTTGGATTCGTTGTATAAGGACCCCCAATGGGGGAATGCTAAGGGTGACTATGCTGTGCGTTTAAATTTACGCTTTGGTCACTTGGCCAAAGAGGCGGGGATTCCACGCCGTATACCTCCGGCTTTGTATTCCGACCTAGTGGATGAAAACAACCGGGTGGCGATCATGCTGGAACATGTAGACTACCTCATGCAAATGGAAGGGGAGGTTTCTGCGCATCAGTGGGCCGCACGAGCCATTGCTCAAATGGATCAACCGGTTTCTTCTCGACTGGGATCGCTTCGAGGAATCCGGGGATTCGGACCTGCGACTGAAAAACTGATTGCCGAGATTCTGCAGTCCGGGTCCTTGAAACGTTTGGAGACACTGCTCTAATTGCCAGCGAGTCGGGCGCCAAGGACCATACTCCGATGCCTGGGGGATTGGTTACCAGGCACCGGAAGCGTGTTCGGGGATGCGCTGTTTAAATGAATAGATTTACTCCGGCGTTTTCGGCTTTGTCCAAATAGCTCGCCACGCCGCCCTCTTCCACTCCGGTGATTAATTCTTCGCGCGTGATGCCCATGATTTCCATGGTCATTGTGCAGGCGACCAATTTAACTCCGGCATCACGGGCATGCTGAATCAATTCTGTCAGCGAGGCGACTTGTTTTCTCTTCATTACATGCTGCATCATTTTTGTTCCCAGGCCGCCAAAGTTAAGTTGGGACAGTGTGAGTTTTTCTGCGCCACGTGGCATCATCCAGCCAAACATACGCTCGATCAGGGTTTTGTGCGTTTTGATTGATTCCGGTTTGCGCAAGATATTCAAGCCCCAGAACGTGAAGAACATGGTGATTTCACTTCCCATGGATGCTGCTCCGTTGGCTAGGATGAAAGCGGCCATGACACGGTCAAAATCACAGCTGAAGACAATAAGCGTTTTCTTTTTCATATGCGCGGTGGACGTTTGCGTCACAGGTGCAGAGCTCGAGGCTTTGACAATGGTCGTCTCGTAATATCCGGCATGTGTTGTGATTTCACCGCAACGGTGGCCGGTGCTGCGGCACCAAGCAGGAGCGTCGGTGACGAAGCCAGGATCGGATACTAAAATATGCACAGCTTCACCGGGTTGAATGCGTTCAATCGCCTTGCCCAGTTGGATAATCGGACCGGGGCATTGCAATCCGCGGGCATCGACTTGAGCGGCAATGCATGCAGCGGTGGATGTGCGCGCCGGATCGGGTGTCTCATTGGCATCGTGGCGAATTTCGCGTTTTGGGGATCCGCTGTCGGGCGTGAGCATCCCAGTGACGGCCTTAAAGGTTGTATAGCCTCCGGTTAGGACCCGAGTTTTCCAGCCGTGATGTTGAAGAATTCTCGCGGCCAGATAACTCCGCAACCCAACCTGGCAATAGACTAAAAGTTCTTTGTTTTCAGGCAATTCACCCAGACGTTCACGCAATGAGTCGATGGGGATATTACGACTGCCAGGAATGCTTCCCGCCGCTACTTCAGCTGCGGTGCGGACATCGAGGATGAGTTGATCTTCGCCTGAAGCGAGGATGTCTTCGGTGTGGCAAAAGGTGACATCGCCACGCAAGGCATTGGATGCCACAAATCCTGCGTAATTGACTGGATCTTTGGCAGAACCGTAAGGAGGGGCATAGGCCAATTCGAGATGTTCAAGATCAAACACGGTCATGTTGCCACGTAGGGCGGTGGCCAAAACATCAATTCGTTTATCCACACCGTCCGTGCCCACAATTTGTGCCCCCAAAATATGTCCCTCTACCGGAGTGTAGAGTAGTTTCAAACTCATTGGGTTGGCGCCAGGGTAGTATCCGGCGTGATTGGCTGGGTGAACATAAATTTTTTGATAAGGCTTTTCAAGCCGCTTAAGTGTCTTCTCGTTTAATCCTGTACTGGCAACGGTTAGGTCAAAAATTTTGCAAATGGACGTGCCCTGGGAGCCACGGTAGCTGTTTTGAACACGCCCCAAGGCATGCTCGGCAGCCAATCGTCCCTGTCGGTTCGCCGGTCCGGCTAGGGGAAGAAGGGCGGAAAATCCACCGACAAGATCGACGGTTTCAACGGCATCACCTACGGCGTAGATAGTAGGATCCGATGTTTGCATGTGTTCGTTTACACGGATACCATCCCTGCTGCCGAGTGCCAAACCAGCTTCTTTGGCCAATTTGACTTCGGGTTTAACCCCAATGGATAATAAAACGATATCGGTCTCAAGGGTTTCACCGGAACTGAGACGAACTTCCAATCCGTTGGGACGTTGTGCGAAACCAGTAACCGAGACACCTAATTTGAGGTTAACGCCCTGGAGTTGTAGTTGTTGGTGAATCGGCGCCGCCATTTCAGGATCCAGAGGCGTCATAACTTGTTGCGCCATTTCAACAAGGGTTACAGCCAAACCACGGGCATGAAACGCTTCTGCCATTTCCAAACCAATAAATCCACCGCCAACAACCAACGCGCGTTGCGCATGCCGAATTGAAATATCCGATATTATCTTATCCATGTCTTCAAGTGAACGCAATATGTGAATGCCAGGAAGTTCCACTCCTGGTAAGGGTGGGCGAATGGGTTCTGCGCCGGGACTGAGAATAAGTATATCGTAAGACTCATCAGATTCTACGTGTGTCTGTCGGTCAAGGATGCGGATGGTTTTCTTGGTAGGATGGATCGCAAGCACTTCGGTGTTAATCCGGACATCGATACGGAAACGGCGACGGAGCGAATCTGGGGTTTGCACCAACAGACGATCATGGTCAGAAATAATCCCGCCAATATGATAGGGCATACCGCAATTGGCGAAAGAGACATGTGGACCCCGCTCTAAAAGTACAATGGTGGCATCTTCGCTTATGCGGCGGGCTCGGGCGGCCGCTGAAGCTCCACCTGCGACACCCCCGATGATTATGATTTTAGGTTTGGTTTGCATGGGCACACGATCCTTTCAAAAGAAGAATGAAGTCATTGCATTAATACATAGTAATATTATTATATTTTAGTATACTACTCGAATGTTCATTATGCAATACAAAATAGTTCATTTAAGCTAGTTACGACCGAGTTGGCCTAGAAATGAAGACGAGAAATATTGATCTATGTGAGCCGAGCTCGAGGTGAATATTCATGGGATTGATTCGGCTTTTTGAGTATGGTATAACAATGCAGGTTTTTCAGCCCCACCTTTGAATGGGGCGATTATAATTGTTTGCGAATGGAGAGGGCGTCGTATGACACACACGGTCGGGGAACGTATGGAGTTTAAAACAGAGGTCAGTCAATTGTTGGACTTAGTGGTGCATTCACTTTATTCGCACCGAGACATTTTCTTAAGGGAACTAATCTCAAACGCTTCCGATGCGATGGATAAGATTCGCTATCTTTCATTGACCGATGCGGGTTTACTGGAAGACGATAATCAGTGGAGAATTAAGCTAAGCGCGGATAAGGAAAACCATACCTTGACGATCTCGGATAATGGCATTGGCATGTCCCACGATGATCTGATCAATCACTTGGGAACCATTGCTAAATCCGGCACCAAGGAATTTTTAGCCAAGCTTCAGCAGAACAAAGACAACGTGAATCTAATCGGACAATTCGGCGTGGGGTTTTACTCATCGTTTATGGTGGCGGATAAAGTTGAGGTGGTAACACGGGCTCCGAAATCATCTGCGTTTCGCTGGGTTTCGGATGGGAAACAAGGGTTTGAAATTACTCCGGCCGAGAAAACCACTCGTGGTACCGATGTCATCTTGCATTTGAAATCCGATGCCTACGATTACGTCAATGAATACGAGCTGCGTAATTTAGTCAAGAAATACTCGGATTTCGTCGAGTTTCCGATCCAAATGGATGTTGAACGCTCGCATACACCGGTTGATGAGAAGGGCGAGCCGATTAAGGACGCGAAACCGGAAAAGCGAATTGAAACCGAGACGCTAAATTCACAAAAGGCTATTTGGAATAAGACCAAAAACGAGGTTACAGCCGAGGAATACAAGGAGTTTTATCAGCATCTCTCGCATGATTTTTCCGAGCCGCTTGAAACCATCCATTATCGTGCGGAAGGTACCATTGAGTTCAAAGCCCTGATATTCATTCCGGCATTGGCACCGTTTGATTTGTTTGCGCAAGAAGGGCAGCGCGGCTTGCAACTGTATATCAACCGTGTGTTTATTATGACCGATGCGAAGAAACTGATTCCGCCGTATTTGCGGTTCTTAAAGGGCGTAGTGGATACCACCGACTTGCCACTAAACGTATCGCGGGAAATATTACAGCAAAACACACAATTGGAAAAAATCCGTAAAAACATTGTAAACAAAGTGCTGGGTGTTTTGAAAGAAATGAAGGAAAAGGAATACGAAAAATATCTTAAGTTTTATAAAATATTTGGTCCTGTGCTCAAGGAAGGGCTGCATTACGATCACGATAAGCGGGAGGCGATTGCCGAGTTGCTGCTGTTTGAAAGTTCGACGCAGGAAGCCGGCGTGTTTAGGTCCTTCGATCAATATCTGTCCGATATGAAACCGGAACAAAAAACCGTTTACTATTTAACGGCCGAAGATCGTAGTCAAGCCCTTGCGGCGCCTCGCCTGGAAGCATATAAGGCCAAAGGTTGGGAAGTGTTGCTCATGTTGGAACCGATAGATGACATCGTTATGCCGGATCTTTATGAGTATAAACAAAAACCCTTACGCTCCATTCAGTCGGGTGAAATGGATATGAGTGAGGATGAGAAGAAACAGTTCGAAGAGGAAAAGAAAAAGGCGGAAGGGGATTTCAAATCGCTGCGAGAATACATACAAAGCAAACTTACCCCGGATGTGCATGAGGTGCGGTTTTCACCTCGTTTGACAGAAAGCCCGGCCTGCTTGGTTTCGGATGATTTCAGCATGAGCAAGGCCATGCGCGAAATGTGGAAGGCCATGGGGCGTGAATTGCCACCCCCCAAATTTGTTTTAGAGCTAAATCCGAATCACCGCTTGATTATGTCCCTGGCGGCGCTTGAGAAGAAATCGCCTATGTCAGAGAAATTATCGGATTCGGTATTTTTGATTTACGACCAAGCGTTGTTGGCGGCGGGTATGAAAGTTAAGGACATTGCCGCATTTACCAAACGGATGAATCAAATGATGGTGGATGCAGGCGGTATTTAACGAAACATTTGCTTTTTGAAAACGGGAGCAAATCCTTTTTGGGGGTTTGCTCCCGTTTTTTTAGATTTTTTTACCGAGATAGTCAGCGATTCCTTGGGCCGTAGGTGTGATGGCGGTTTCACCTTGATGCCAGTTGGCCGGACATACTTCACCATGCGTTTCTGTGAAGATAAGCGCATCGAGCACGCGCAAGGCTTCCTCAATACTGCGACCGATGGGTGCATCGTTGATGAGCGCATGCCGCACGATTCCGGCTTTATCGATTAAAAATAAACCTCGTAGGGCAAATTGCTCATCCACCAATACATCGTACTTTCGCGAAATGGTCTTGTCCAAATCGGCGATTAAAGGATAATCGATTTTGCCGATGCCTCCTTGCTTACGAGGCAACTCTTTCCAGGCTAAGTGGCTGAATTCTGAATCCACAGACACTCCGAGCACTTCGGCGTTTCTTTTTTTGAATTCTTCCAAACGGTCGTGAAAAGCAATGATCTCCGTTGGGCATACAAACGTAAAATCTAAAGGATAAAAGAATAGCACAGTGTATTTGCCACGATAATCGGACAGGGCTATGGACTTAAAGGTGTTGTCGGGCATTACTGCGGTAGCTGTAAAATCTGGGGCAGATTGTCGTATTAGCATGATGTCATCACCTCGAATTTATAATCGTCCTACATTGGTTTAGACCTTGGAATGCGTACTGAGTTCGAAAAGGTATTTTTATAAGGAAACAAAAAAACACTACGCATTCAAGCAAAGGATACTCGGAAGCAATGCAGCCAAGCATCCTTTGCTTGAGATTATTTTTGCGTAAAGGCACTTTCAAATTGACTAAAACCTTCCTTATGCAATTCTTCTTTCGGAACAAAACGCAGAGCCGCGGAATTGACGCAATACCGTAGGCCTGTGGGCTTTGGACCGTCTGGAAACACATGACCCAAATGCGAGTTGCCATCCCTACTTCGCACTTCGGTCCGCTTCGAAAAAAGTGTGGAATCTTCCTTTTCTACGATGTTTTCCGGTACCAACGGTCGTGTGAAACTGGGCCAACCTGTACCGGAGTCGAATTTATCTCGGGAGCTAAACAAGGGCTCTCCCGAAACGATATCAACATAGATTCCTTCACGCTTATTATCCCAATATTCGTTTTGAAATGGAGGCTCTGTACCATTTTTTTGAGTAACATTATATTGAAGCGGCGTCAGTTTGGATTTTAAATTCAGCTCGACTTTTTTTGATGGTTCTCGATTGGGCTGGTTCCAAACTTTTTCCAAAAACTGATCCCGCCCGGCTCGATAGCGATAATATGTATAGCGAACAGGGTTTTTCTTATAATAGCTTTGGTGATATTCCTCGGCCGGAAAAAAAATTTGCGCTGGGAGAATCTCGGTTAGTATGGGGTGTTCAAACCTACCGGAGCGTTCTAAATTTATTTTTGATTGTTCGGCTATGCGTTTTTGTTCGGATGAAAGATAAAAAATAGCCGATCGATACTGCACCCCTCGATCAACAAATTGACCACCCGAATCCGTTGGATCAACTTGATGCCAAAAAATATCAAGCAATTCTTTATAATTAACTATTGTCGGGTCAAATGTAATCTCGATAGCTTCGACATGCCCTCCTTCTGCGTACGATTCATAGGTCGGATTTGGGTAGGTTCCACCAGTATAACCTACGATAACCGAGCTTACACCACGAGTCTGATCAAACGGAGACTGCATACACCAAAAACAACCTCCTGCAAAAACGGCTTTTTCAACTCGAAGGGCATAAGAAGGTGTAGGCCAAGTTACTAAGATAAACGCCATTAACACCAGCAAAGAAAGCTGCCACATAACCAACCTCCTTATAAAATATTCTTTTCGTTAATCTGAACTACAACCGTTAGACCCCGTGCACAGAAGATGAGGATATAGATGCTTTATAGAAGTTTGCATTTTTAAGCTAGAAGCCATAGGCAGCAAAGAGAAAACATGTTACGATAAGCCGGTTAATGATTATATTCCGATAATTAAAGGGGTTTTAGAGTATGACACCTAAACATATTTTCGAGAAAAATCCAGGATTATCTGTGATTGAAAATCGTCACATTGGTGACGAAAGGGTTGAAATTGTATTTTTGAATGCACAATTGAAGCAATGGCAAGCCCATCTTGAAATGTTTTTGGGTCCGGCTTTAAAACCTGTTGGAATCCAACCGCAACCTGAACATGAAGCTATGACAAGGACTTATGGAGGGATTCGCGCAGGTCAGACTTTATTTGGGAAAACATTGGAAGGGAAAAGAATCATAGCTCTTTTTTGGCCCTGGCAAGACGGGGTTAACATTACCTTGAAGATGTATATGGAAAGTGAAGGCTGAAATATAGAATGATTGTTTTTAACGAAAAATAGAGAGCTTTTTATAAGATATGTGTCTGAATGGGAAATAAAGTTCAGGAGGATCGTTATGCGTATTGGGCGGTGGCTCAGTTTGGGTTTATGCAGTGTGGGTTTAATTGTACTTCCAGTTTGGGGCGCCGATACCGGAGACATTAAATCTTCGGGAACGATTCAATTAAGTAAGCCAACGGGCACGGCTCGCACCCCTGACGAGACCATGCGTTTGATTAACCAACGCTTGAGTCAACGTAAAAAAGGTTTGAAAGTCATTGATAAATTGGTGCTGTTGACCGATGGGGATCTTGATAAGCTATCGTTGCCTTCTAAAATTTTAAGAGAGTATTCGATTGAACAACTAAAATTAGAGTTTTCCAAGTTGGGTATTTTGTATTTGCCTGCATTGGATGCAGCTGGACGGCAGTCGTTGGAACTCTCGCTAAGGGATCAACCGGCATTTGCACACGGAATGGTAGTCTTGGATTTGATGTATGCAGTTACACCACAAAAGAAAAATGGTGTGGTTGCTTATGCTTTGTCGCTCACAGTTACCGATCAGGATGCGGTTGAGGAATATATGTCTTCGTGGGATCTGCCGGTAGTTTGGCGTTCTGATTTAGTGGCGGTGGTTACCAAGGATAAGTTCATGGGCGACGTTCAAAAAAATATTTCTCTGCTCATGCAGCGTGCTGTCACAGAATTGGGCAAGAAGTAGACTCTTGATTATATTCAGATGAACGAGGTGAGGGGTGGATCCTTTAATCCAGCTCGTAGATGAATTTGAAAAAATGGATTGGGGTGCCGTCACTGAGTTGTTGCGGACCACATATTGGTGCAAAGGGATAACCCGCACGGAGGTTGAACTAGGCGCGCGACATTCGGCTTTGGTGGTCGGAGCTATCCGCGCGGGAGTACTAATTGGGCATTGTCGAGTGGTTTCGGATACAGTGAGATATGCATATCTAATGGATGTCGTAGTTCATCCGGACTTTCGACGTCAGGGCATTGGGCGAAGGATGGTTAAATTTGCCTTGGAGCATCCGCGGTTAAAGCATGTATATCAATGGATGCTGAGAACCACCGATGCCCAAGCGGTTTATGCGCCTTTAGGTTTTCGAACAATTGTAAATCCAGATCAATGGATGGTGATCCAGAACAACCGGCCTCAACGTGATCCCTTTCCGATAGATTAATCAGAAGTGTAAAGCCGGCTCATGTTGGGAGACCCACCCCTCTGGATGGGGGGATGATCAAGCGGTCAGGAGGGGAATGTGAACATTGTTTGGCTCTGTCTCATCGGTTTAGCTGTGGTAGCCGCTGCATTCAAAGGTACCATGGGAGCGGTTTCAGATGCTGCATTTACTTCTGCCAATGTGGCGGTCCAATTGGCGCTGGGACTAATAGGCGGCATGACCCTTTTTCTGGGGCTGATGCGTGTGGCTCAGGATGCGGGTTTAGTTCAGGCTCTGGCCCGTACCATGCGCCCTTTACTCAAATGGCTCTTTCCCGAAATTCCCAAAGATCATCCGGCCTTAGGCGCGATTTCGCTAAATATGGGAGCCAATATGCTTGGCCTCGGAGATGCGGCAACGCCCATGGGGTTGAAAGCCATGGAATATTTGCAGGAAATTAATCCGGATAAAGAGTCGGCGTCCGATGCCATGTGTATGTTTATCGCGTTGCACTCGAGTTCCATTCAACTCATTCCGGTTATGGTAATCAGTCTGCGCGCTGCGGCAGGTTCGAAAAATCCGTCAGAGATTATTATTCCTACCTTGATAGGAACCGCTGTCGCGGCGTTCGTGGCGATACTGGCCTCAAAAACATTTGCACGTATTTCTCGTTCCAGAAAAGTACAGCCAACCGAGGTGGGTCATGTTTAAGGAATGGATGACCTCGCTCTCCAATTGGATTGTACCGTTTATTATCCTTGCGATTCCATTGTATGCGTATGCCGCCAAACGCGTACACGTGTACGAAAGTTTTATCGAAGGCGCCAAAGAAGGGTTTGCCATGGGGGTGCGCATTGTTCCTTATTTGGTAGGCATCTTGGTAGCTATTGGGATGTTTCGCGCCAGTGGAGCCATGGATTGGCTGGTTCATGGGCTGAACCCGCTTACCTCGTGGGTTGGGTTTCCGTCCGAAGTGCTGCCTACAGCGTTAATGAAACCTTTCTCAGGGTCAGGTGCTTTGGGCCTTATGTCGGATTTGTTCAAGGTTCATGGTCCGGATTCTTTCATCGGACGCCTTTCCAGCGTCATCCAAGGAAGTACAGAGACAACCTTTTATATCTTAGCGGTTTATTCTGGAGCTGTTGCTATTCGTAAGACTCGGTATACCCTGGCGGCGAGTCTATTAGGCGATGCTGCGGGACTACTCGCCGCCTTCATCGCATGCCGATTGTTTTTTTAGGAGTCGAAAATGAATTTCGGGGAGATCGTATATTCGTCCATTCCAAACCCGGAACAATATGTTGTTGGTTATGCGGATATGCAAGGGTTGCTAGAAGCGGCGTACCATCCTTACCGGTATGCAATTGTGTTTGGGCGGAAATTGGATGATGAGATTGTACAATCGATTGAGTCCGGTCCTAATCAACAATACTTTGCCCATTATCACAGTCTGAACCGGGAATTAAGTTCGCTACTGGTGACTCTTTCCAAGCGTTTTAAAAAGGTTGGCATAAACACTCGGGCGATTGTACCTACGGTTTTAGAAGGGGAATTGCCAACGGATTATCTAAAAACCTTGCGCTATAATTTTTCACATAAAATGGTCGCTACACGTGCAGGGATCGGATGGATTGGAAAGACCTCTCTTCTGGTTACCCGGAAATTTGGACCTCGGGTTCGACTCGCCACTTTGCTGGTGGATTACGCCATTCCAAATGTTGGCATTCCGATCACTCAAGCCGAGTGTGGGCATTGCTTCTTATGCGTAAATGCTTGTCCGGCTCAAGCCGCCAGTGGTTTAACATGGGAGGTCGGAATAATGCGTGATGAGTTTTTTAATGCGTTTAAGTGTCGTGAAAAATGTCGACAATTATCTATCCAATCTATTGGGGAACACATAAGTTTATGTGGGATTTGCATTGCTATCTGCCCAGTTGGCGCATAAGCCTCCCGAAGTTTGTCAAGCGAACACTCCAAGCCCTATCCAATGTTGTTAAATTAGAATTTTGAGGTAGCTTTTATGGGATAAGCTACGAGACACATGTTGGCCGCACCAATACTGGAATGGGGATTGACAAAGAGGATGAGGTGATCTATGCTTCAATAAATTCTGAAAGGAATGAACAGTGAATCCAACGGAACTTGATCATTTTATTGAGTCTTGGGGTGCCATGGGTGTTCTGTGGGGAATTAATCGATCCATGGCACGTGTGCATGCATTGGTGCTTCTCTCCAGCGAATCTATTGATTTGGATGAAGTTGCAACGCGTTTGAATATCAGCCGAGGCAATGCCAGTATGTGTTTGAAAGAGTTACGCAACTGGGGGGTTATTCGACGAGTGCATCGTGCAGGTGATCGAAGGGACTTTTATGTTATTGAACCAGATATGTGGAAGATGTTCTTTCGTATTGCGGTTGAACGGAAAAAAAGAGAATTTGACCCAGCCTTGCACTCATTAAGGCATCTGCTATCGGAAAATGATTTAGAAAAAGATAAAAAAGTGAGGGATCGTTTAACGGAGATGGAGACACTTCTCTCAACCGTAAACCTCATTTTAAATCGATGTTTGGCCGATGAAGGGCAGAGTAAAAAAGTCTTGAATTTATTGAAAGCATTTAATCCAAAATAGCGGTATTCGAGAACAAAATGGTGATTGTTGGTTGATGATGTTTGGCGATTTCGGAATGGATCGAGGGTTCCAATACTAAGATGCTTAAAATATTATTCAAGAATGAACAGCTGGTGTTGGATTTGAATGGATTTATCCGTGGACAATAAGTATGTGCCCTAAAAGCCTAATGTAGAAGAGTTTTACTTGTTGCCAATGAGTGTCTATTGACTGATTTGGGATATTGCTTTTTCAGTGTGGAAAGACTGGAAAGTATTGCTTCTTTCAGATGTTTGCTGTGTTTTTATGTATACGTGATTTGATCGACTCATTTCAGTGAATCCAAATCTTCGTGGGTTGGTCCACATGCAATGCCCACATTTACGGACATTGTGTCACCAAACTGTTTTTGTATTTTTTGGGTTCCAAACGAGTATTGCGTTTTCTATACGTTGCATTAAAATTTTAGTTTTTGGCGATTGGTGATGGTTAGAAAGAGTATGAATTTATTGCTTTCCAATCTAAATGCTTAAATGGGCCACATATACCATGACAAATAAGAAAACACCGTTACGAACAGTGTGAAAAATTTCATGCTGGATGATTTTATTAAGAAAATGTCGGTAATATAAAAATGTGAGCAAATCACGGGATACAGATTGACTGCAAAGTGTTTCCGTTTGTAGCCAACACCGGGATTTTTACAAAACACGGGAAATGTTTTTTGTAGCGATGAATCCTCCGACGCAATGGGTTAAAATAGCTTTTTCAATTCGGACCATTCTTGGTTTGCAACCCCCACTTCAAAGGACTGACGAGAAATATGGTTAAAGCATGGTTGCTTTTTTATTAAATTCATGTTGATTTCGTTACCAAACATAAATTCGCTACTAAAAAATTCGTATACGCATAGTGACGGAAAAAGCATAACTCCCAAAGCAGGGATTTCACAGGAAACTTGAGTTTTTATGGAAAAGTGGGCTTAATTTAGTTACTCTATGGAGAATAGAGGTCTTCGTTTGAAGGATATAACTGCGAGGTGATTGTGATGCATCACAACCATCAGGTTAAAAAACAGTTCAATCAGCAAGCGAATGATTATGATCGCTTTCGACGTTGGTTGATTCCTTGTTTTGATGAATTTTATGGTATGGCGGTTTGGGCCGCCCAGAGTCGGGTTCGAAAACCCCGGATTTTGGATCTGGGAGCGGGCACGGGGATTTTTTCAGTTCTACTCCAACGCCGTTATCCGGAAGCATCGTTTGTTTTAGTGGATATGGCCGAATCGTTGCTTGACTTGGCGCAGGTGAAATTAGGGCCACACGCCGCGTGTGTAATCGGTGATTATACACATCTAACTTTAGTCGGTCCGTTTGACCTTGTAGTGTCAGCCCTTTCAATTCATCATTTAACGGCGATTCAAAAGAAACGATTGTTTAAAATCATTTATACTATTTTAGCGCCCAACGGACGTTTTGTGAATGCGGATCAATATTTGGGAGCAACGCCCAGGCTGGACCATGAATACAAACGTGAATGGAAACAATGCATTGAAGCCACCGCGCTACCGAAAGAATATCGGGCATTGGCATTCTCGCGTATGCGTTTGGATAAAGAAGATACGCTTGCGGATCAGTCCGTTTGGATGCAACAAAGTGGTTTCAAGGATGTAGCGAGTATTTATCAGTGGTTGCATTTTGCGGTTATGACAGGGCGGAAGTAGAGATCACCATGGGGGAGATATGATTCGGATTATTGAGAAACCAACAAAGCTTCAAGCCGCTGGTACAGTTCCGAAACTGATTGAGGAATATATTGGACAATTAAATTCCCAAACGCCGGAGGTGAGTATTGCACGGATGATCAGTCCTGAAGGGTGGAGTGAACCCGGCCAGACGCCAGAATTCGACGAGTATACAGTGGTACTTAGTGGAGTACTGAGGCTGGAGACTCCAGAAGGCGTTCACGAGCTTTCTGCAGGGCAGGCGGTGATCGTCTCCAAAGGGCACAAGGTGCAATACAGTACACCTTTTCCCGGCGGAGCTGAATACATAGCGGTTTGTCTCCCTGCGTTTTCACCGGAAACCGTACATCGCGAACGCCATTGAATTTGAGGAGAACGTCATGCTCACGTATGAAAAAATAATGGATCGCCTACGGGCTTGGGCCAATCCCATGAATGTAGCCGGAATGGCCAAATTTGGGATTTGTTCGGAAAACACACTCGGCGTATCTATGAAACCCCTACGGGAATTGGCGAAGTCGTTGGGTAAAAATCATACATTGGCCTTGGAATTGTGGGGATCGTGCATACATGAAGCACGAATATTAGCTACTTTGATAGATGATCCAGCGCTTGTTACAGACGAGCAAGGAGAAGCTTGGGTGGTTGGATTTAATTCATGGGATATATGCGATCAATGCTGTATCAATTTATTCCGAAAAACAACCTGGGCGTTCGAAAAAGCTGAGGCGTGGAGTGGGCGTTCGGAAGAATATGTCAAACGTGCGGGGTTCGCATTGATGGCCACGTTGGCCGTGCATGAAAAAAAACGTGAAGATGCTCCGTTTGAGAGTTTCTTAAATTTAATTAAACGTGAAGCCGGTGATGAGCGGAATTTTGTAAAAAAAGCCATAAATTGGGCCCTGCGTCAGATTGGTAAGAAAAATGCACATCTGCAAAAACGAGCTCTACAGACCGCCGAAGAGATATTGCTAATGGATAGTCCCGCAGCCCGTTGGGTAGCTCGCGACGCTCTACGGGAATTAGGACAACACACGTTACGCGATCGTGAAAAATAATCAGAGTTTAATGGCGCTCAACTGTGTCATTATGTCTTTTTCCTGCTGGGCAATTTTAGTCAATAACATAGATAAGGTTTCCAACCTGTCTGGATTTCCGCTTTGCCCTGCCTGTTTGATTAATTCCGCAGCCTGACTCCAAGCTTGGGCAATGATGCAATATTGGTTTCCGGCTTTGGCATACTCGCTGCGCCCGGTCCGTTCAGCGGCTTCTAAAAGAAAAGCAGCGTAAAGCTTTCGGAAAAGGGAACCGCCGGTTCCGCCGCGTTCCATAAGTGCCGCGCATAAGGAGAAATCCCTCTGGCGATGTTTGGAACGTGAAAACCAATCTTTGACTTGTCGACTCATTTTAAAAATACCTTTCCAGCCCATGTTTTGAATCGGTGGAGCAAGAAAAGTTTGAGCGTTTTGTTGGATGGCCTTTGGAATGCATAAGGCTAGTTCGGGCAGGATGTCGGGGTGTTGGAGCGTAAAGGAAAGATGAGGAGAGGACATGGGGCCTCGCGCTTTCCGTGCTTCAGCCAAACTGGATAAGGTTGTTTTGGCAAGTGTGCCTTGTTGGGCAGTATCACAGACATAAGCATATGTTTCATCAAACCCATACAGGGTCAAGTAATGCGCGGCAAAGTGAACTTTGTTGGAAAAATAATCCAGGTAATAACAATCAACCTTGAGTCCGATGGGTTGTTCGGCGGTGAGCGCTTGGAGGACATGCTGCCAGGCGGCGCTGGCGGATGTGGTTTGTTTGAAGGTTACTGGGATTGAGAGTGAGTTGCAAAAGGTGCGGGTGATGCTATCAGGTTTGGAACGCCCTCCAATAAATGGGAACTCCATTTGTTTTGAATCCCAATAGATAAAGCCGAGTCCTTCTCCAAGCCCGAAGAGCATAGGTTCGGAGCATTCCATCCCGGCATTCTTTAACAAGGCACCTAAAGCAGTGGTTTCACAATGTTGCCCGTTGAATGCGCTAAAGTTTTTTAAGAGCATAATAAGCTACCTCCTACTCAGGATGTTTCAGAATACCATGGAATTGTGACAACCGTATGTCAGGGTTGTTAAAATTGCAACTTCAAGGGATGATGGTGCTACATGAGTATAGAGAAGCAAGATAATTCTTAGGTTGTCGTATAAGTTGATTAATGTAGTCTCTTTTTAGGCAATAAGAGCGCTAATCCAAGAACAATGGAGTTCCAACCTCCGGGATCACAGTGCTGGATTCAAGTTGTCGCTCATGGATCAACTGCTTTAAACGCTTTATGGGTTCTCCCAAGGGTTCGTCGGAGAGATCAAACGTTCCATAATGCATGGGAATCAAATATTTAGCACCAAGGTCTTGGAACGCTTGGAGCGCCTCTTCGGGATTTAAATGGCTGGGCTGCATGATGAACGAAGGGTCGTATGCCCCGATGGGTAAGATGGCATAGTCGATGGGGCCAACCAAGGCCGCGATTTCTTTGAAATGTCCGGCGTAGCCCGTATCTCCAGCGAAATAAAAGGTACGAGTTTTGGTTTGAATTAAGAAACTTCCCCAGAGGGTTTGGTTGAAATCAAACATGGTTCGGCGATTCCAGTGTTTGGCTGGAAGCAATGTGATAGTGATATTGTCGGTCTTAAATTGTTGGTACCAACCGGCTTCCTGGATGTGGATGGCAGGATTGGCGCCATGGACAAGAGGGCCGATCTTTAGTGGGACCAACGCTTTGAGGGTGTTTCCTTGGAGCTGGGCCAAAGTGCGTTGATCCAAATGATCGTAATGCCCATGTGAAATAAGTAGATAATCTGCAACAATGCTGCCGATCTCAAGCGGAATCGCCGCTTTACGTTTCATTGTGGGTGGAGCTGTTAGGCAGGGGTCGGTTAATAGAGTTTTACCATTAAGATGGAGGAGAAACGAGGCATGGCCTAGCCAAAGAAGGTAATCGCGTTCGGGACTGGGCCATTGGGTTAGAGAGTGAACATCCAAGGCATATTGCTCTTGTTTCTTGATTTGTTTTTTGGGATTGCGCGTGAACCCCCACCGGATTAAAGGCCAGGGTGTATTGGCAATATCCGACATATACGGTTCCACGAATTGCCCGTCACACATTGTATTCCCGGGATAGTCGGGGCGAATGGTTTTAAGATCGGGATTTTTCAAGGAACCCTCCGTGGTTGAGCAGGCGTTTGAGCTAATCGCTAGAAGCATGCTTAAAACGATGGCAAACTGCCGATACGAGAAAAAGATTTTCAGAGAATCAGAACACATCATAAATACTCCTAAAATAAAGTGGCAGTCTAAGATTACGTAATGTTAGCCAGATGTCAATCGGTTTTCTGTTTTGGATATGTTGATAATTGAACGAAAAAGTGAGTTGATTCTCGATTTATACATTAAAATTTGCTAAACTTGACTATATTTCTAGATTGCTATTGGATCGATCCGCGTAACGAATAGCCAAGAGTACCTGCATGTAACTATGAAAGTAATAGCATGAGGAGGCGAGAACGATGGCCAAAGTGAAAGGCAGTGTTTTTGGTCCGAGACTGGAATATGTCAAAAAACGTGGTACCCCTGATCAGGAAACAAAGATACTTGAACGTTTAAGTCCGGAATTTAAAGAGGATATGCGCAGACTTTTTATGACCCATCAATGGTATCCTTTCGAATATTATATAGAATTAAATCAAGCAATAGTAAGTGTGATGGGGAAAGGCAATATTGAGTTTTTGCGAGAGGTTGGATATTTTTCCGCTGATCATGCATTAAATAGTTTTTATAAATTTTTTTTCAAAGCAGGTTCTCCGGAATTTATTATTAAAGTTGCTACCAGTGCCTGGAATCAGTACTTTCAAAATGGTAGTTTAAGTGTGGATGTGCACGAACAAAAACGCTTGACCATGAAGTTTGAAAAACTGGAAATACTTGCTAAGGAACATTTCGTGTCCACCGCTGGCTGGGTTCAACGCGTGTTGGAACTCTCGGGCGCAAAAGGTGTAACTATAAATATAGGTAAATTTGAACCATCGTTAGTAACGTTGGAAGTGTCTTGGAATAGCTAACTTTGTAATACTTTATAGAAGTGTAAGAGTTATTTGGTGTGTTGTACTTGTAACATCTTAATGGTTTACAAGGGGGAGACATGCCAACCGAAGCTATGCAACGCATCGGAGAAATGAAAATCTTAGAGGCTACCAAAAAAACAGATGTTGAATGGGCACGGATTTTGGAACGTTGGGGTTACAAAAAGCATGGGCCACTAGAAGCAACCCGACATTTGGAGCGAAAGTATCAATTAGCATCGTGGTGGGCTCAAGCGATAGTTTTGCGTTATGAATTGCACAAAGGAGTACGTCAAGTAAATGTCTTTCCTAGATTATCGCCTGAATTAAAACGATTCTTTGAAAAAAATAAGGTGCTTAATATTTTTTTGGTTTTGGAATCGAAACAACGCAGAAGATATTTAACTTGGTATTGGGCGGCCCAACGAAGGGAAACACGAGATAGGCGCGCTGCTGCTATCGTTGTAAAGTTAAAACGAATGAAAACATGATAATTAAGTTATAATAATTAAGCTGAACGAAAATGAGGGTGTAATGTTTTCGATAATCGGATTTGGACGGATGTGGGTTTTTGCATGCATAATGACCAGTATCGCGTGCACCCAGGGTCGTGTTGTGAATTTGAAACATGAACGAGTTGATGGTATTTCGATTACGTATGATATCGCCTGGTATTCTCAATGTTTTCTTGAACAGATACCACGACTAACACAACAGGATGTTGGGGATGGTGTTCCTCTTGGAGTGTTTCCGACATGTAAGGTTTTGCGTTTTGCAGATCGGCGATCATTAGATGCACTGAAGAAAGGTGCGCAGTATTTTTCTTCAGTTACGAATCGGATTTTAATTATTCCTTTGGGCGATACCACCGTAGCGAACTTTTCAGTCGCGTATCCGGACCTAGACGCTCACGCTCGAAATCTTTCTCATATTTTAGAAAAACATTCATCTTTGCAGGGTGCTCGCCAACGTATACCTGACGTTTTTGAAGTTGATTGTGTGCGAGAAATTATTTCTAAACCTCAGTATTTGGAATTTAAAATAGGGCGGGGGATTGGATTTATCACACAATATTCTCAGGAGTTTTCGCCAATTAATAATGATGATTTGGCCTACATAGTTCAGCTGCTATCCCGTGATGGCCGGTATTATATAGCTGCCCGTTTTGCTTTAGCGCATCCGGCACTTCCACACAGTATTAATGATGTGAGGGAATACACGGAAAAGCAACGGTTTCAATATTTGAAAGATATTGAGAAACAACTAGATCTTTTTCCGGCATCATCATTTAAGCCATCGCTGCAAGACATCCATCATATACTTACCTCGCTTGAACTCCCATAAGTTTTACTAGGCAAAGAAAATCCCGAAATTCATTTTACAACTAGATTACACCATCTCGGGCAATAGAGGTCATTATTGCTTATATTTTTATTGGGACTTGAGTGGGATAAGTGACTTATACTAAGCCGTATGTGTGGTTTTAATGCGAGAAGTAATTACGGCAAGGAGTTGTTTAGTTGTTGATATAACATGCCTAATGTAGTTGAGAGATTAATGCCGGAGAGAAAGCGAGAGGTGTTAAGATGTTTTTGGTTATCGAATGTGCTAGACGTTATATACTTATAAAAAATGTGTTCGATGATAACTCAAAAAGGGATAAAAATTGAAAATATAAACGTGATAGATATGGTTCGATTTGTGTGGTCTAAAATAATGGTGTTAAAATAATTGAAATGAATATATATTTTGGTTTTGCAACACTAAAGAATACAAAATTCATATCAACTGGTGAAATGGGATGTGCTTTCAATCTCTTACTGGTTTGTAAACGAAAATATGGTCAATGATATTTTGTTGGAGTTTGAATTTGACTCATTGCTCAATAGTAATTCGGTACTAGTATAATTAACACGGTATATTCAATGTGAAGCGAAGTTTGGATATCGGTGACTATTCTTTATATTTTCACGGACAATGGGGTGGGAGAGTTTGGCTTTCATAAATCTCTTTTCTGTTTTGAAATGAAATTAGCACAATCCACTTGGATTTAACGAATATTCTTTTTCTTAAAATCCCGCTTCATGACAAATATGATCTGAAGACGGTTGTGGAATTAATTGATGCATTTTAGGTCTGATTATATGTTTTTAAAGTTTTAAACAATTTAGTGAGATCATCTTGTTTGTAGTTTGCGTTGAGTCCGCTCGGATTTGGCAGAACCCATATATGAGTATTTGAGAAATAACTCGGTTGTAATCCTAACTGGGCCTTCGAATTTTGGAAACCAATACGGAATGCTGTTATCCCCAAGATGGCGAGCATACGAGGTTTATATAGTTGGATTTTTTTGTATAAATTAGTAACTCCAAGCTTTATTTCTTTTGGCTTAAGTTCCGCAGCCGTTGCAGTGGTTCGACTTACTAAATTAGTAAGTCCGAGGTTATATTTTAATAATTCGGTTTGTTCCCCTGGGTTGAGCAGTTTAGGTGTGAAACCTGCTCGAAAGAGTGTGAGCCAGAATCGGTTGCCAGGTCTTGCAAAGTGAAAACCAGTCGCACCTGAATAGAGACCAGGATTGATTCCACAAAATAATATATTGAGGTTTTCTGAAATAACATCGGGAATAGTCTTGTTTTTTGCGTTTTTTAATTTAGCGATAGTTGGTTTTGCAAAAAAGCTCATAACACTCCTGTATAACAAGTTCTGGATATATATATTTACGCAATTTTTGATTTAAATAAAGCATTATCAAGTAGCTCTTTCATTAAGGACAGGTGTTTAATTCATTATTAGTTGGGGAAATATATAGGAACGTTTTATAATAGCATCCATTGAAAATAACGGAGTAACAATTATGCTATCTAAGGAGTAAGCATGCGAAATATTAAAACGGGTTTGTTGGGTGGCATTATTGCTGGAGGAATCGATATTATACCAATGGTTATTCAACATTTACCTTGGGAGGCAAATTTATCGGCATTTGTTTTCTGGGTAGTCACAGGGATTTTAATTGCTTCAAGCGAAATAAAGCTTTCACCTATTTTCAAGGGAGTGAGTATTGCTTTTTTAGTGTTTTTACCAGTGGGCATATTGGTGGGGGCAAAAGATCCTCTTACATTAATACCAATGATAAGTATGACGATAATTCTATCATCGGTGTTAGGATATTTTTTACATAAGTGAGTATGCCTGATTTTAGCTAAATCAGTTTTTGACTGCTAGATTGGCTTAAATGTGGCGGTTTTGTATACTCGCTCTATTCACATGATTATAAGATACAATTAAATATATGGAAATGATTTTGGGAAATTGGCCTAATTATTGCTTTATACTAGTGCGCTGGAGATGAAGTTGATAGAAAATAGTACCGAACTAGGTAAGTAAAACAATAAACTGAGGAGGAAGCAATGCGCGGATTACTAAAAGGGGTAATGATTCTTGGAAGTGTAATGTTACTTGCTGGTTGTGCGCGTGGACCTATGGGACCGGAAGGTCCGGCAGGGGCTCCCGGGGCTACTGGAGCTCCGGGTGTATCACTAATTAAACAATACACAGGGACGATATCATCAACTGGAAGTTTTGAGGTTTTAGTGCCTGAGATTTCGGGTAGAAATTCAACAACGTATGTAGATGTATATTTTACAACTACAGCATCACCGGACATTTGGACCCCCATGACAGATGGATATTCAACAACTTCGAGATATTGCCAAGTTTCGTGGAGCTTGGGAAAAGTGTATTTGAACAATATGACAGCAAGTGATCTATACATGATCAAAGTGTATCAAAACCAATAAATTAATATATGCACCTTGGAGGTGCCAAATGAAGTGGTTAAAGGTTTTAATGTTGGTGGGTGTGCTGGTAAATGGGACGGCGATAGTATCTTGGGCTGATAATTATCGCGGTGGGAATAATCCGGGTTATGATGATTATTCTGAAAGGGTGGAAGCCGGAGTTATTATTTCTGATCGGGATTCTCAGCCCGGGGGCGGCTATGTTCGAGTTGATGCATTCCCGCTTTCGGTAAATATTGGGGTTCCGGGGTTTTGGCGATTGTCTGTTCGTCCAGGTTTTACCTGGGTTGATGGATTTTGGAAAGGTGAAATATATGTCCCAGGATACTATCGTCCTAATCGAGATCGTGGACGTAATTGGGCCTGGGTTCCTGGGCACTGGGGTGGAGATCGCTGGCTTCCCGGGCGCTGGCGTCCGAGTCAACGTGCAGGCTATGATTGGATTGAAGGACATTGGACACGAGAAGGCGAATGGATTGAGGGTTTTTGGCGTCCGCTTGCCCGAGCGCCACGTGGAATGGTCTGGGAACCAGGCTATTGGAATGCCCGAGGATGGGTTGAAGGTTTTTGGCGGGTTGAAGTCAAGCCTGGGTTTATTTGGATTGGCGGTGACTGGGATGATCGTGGAAATTGGGTGTGTGGTCGTTGGGAACGTGCACAAAAAAATCACATTTGGCAAAGACGTGTATGGAATTCGCGTGAAGGACATTGGCATCCAGGGCAATTGGTGAAGTTGCCTGAAAATCATCAGGGGCCGTTGCGTCATGGATATTATAATCCGCGTGGGGAATGGGTTTCTCCCTATGATCGAGAGGAACACGCGACCAATTATGGTGATCGACGCGAAGAGCGTTACAATGAGCGTGAAGATCGACGGAACGACCGGCATCATGGGTACGTACGTGAAAATCGGCCATCAGAACAAGAACAATTGGAAAATTCTCGCAGGGACCGTGAAGGTCGTCCGTCTGAGCAACAACAATTAAATAGCTCGCGTCAAGATCGTGAACGCTCGGGTGGGCAGATTCAGAAAATAAACAGCGCTCAGCAACATGGTGCAACGGTTTCAGGAGCAGGACAAGGACAGTCAGCGTATCAAGATAATTCAAGGTCAAATGTTCAGGCTGCACCCAGCGAGGGCGGTCAACTCAGGAAACTGGATGATTCATCAGCACGACAATCAGGACGCTAATTATCAACGTACGTGTGAATGATTTGTGGTATCTTTTAGGGCTGTGGCTGGTATATGCCGCAGCCCTTTTTTTATCCGAGGTGCGAGATGAGACGTTTTGGGTTAATTGTGTTACTTGTGATTGGGATTAGTGGCATTCCAGCGTGTGCTTCGATAATTAAATATAAAGTGGTCAGGAGTATTGACTCTATCACGGGTGCGGAAATAATGAAAATGGAGCCCGATCTTATTGGCTGGCAATCGGGGCAAGATGAAACCAGAAACATTGAAAATTTAAAAAAAC
Organism: uncultured bacterium; assembly: GCA_964604705.1. Taxonomy (GTDB): domain Bacteria; phylum Oederibacteriota; class JAAXVQ01; order JAAXVQ01; family JAAXVQ01; genus JAAXVQ01. Next base: position 13,113 of record CAZSAP010000023.1, on the reverse strand, counting down.
CAGCGGATCAAGTATTTGTCGCCATGATGGTAACCCTCGATAGAGAGAAAAATAAGCGTTATTATGCCGAAGTAATCTTGCGGCGATATGTGGATCATAGTTGGGGCCGAGTTAAGCTATCGGATTATTTTTTAATTAAAGCCGGCGTCTCCCTTTCTTTTATTGTCGATGGAGACCCCATTTTATTGGTAGTGGACAAACCGAGTCGACCAGATTTGTCTGTGGATAATCCCAATCAAGAGCAGACACGAGAATTATGTGAAGAAGTGGCTCTCTATAAAATGAGCGAAGACCATTTTATGAGATTAGCCAAAGCTAAAACGGTAACTATGAAATTACGCGGGGAATACGGTAACTATGAACAAATTTGGACCTTGTGGAATATTCGCAATGTAAAGCTCTTCGAGCAAGCCATACACGGAAATGATTAAAAGTTAAAAACCACAAAATTATCATATGTTTTTACTTGCGGAAAAGAGTTGCTTTTGGAAAAATTACTGATTGTGTTGTTGGTTTTGAAGTTATGTAATATGGAGAAACATAGTGGATAAATCTCAAACTCCGATTGGCATGTTGGATTCAGGATTAGGCGGGCTGACAGTTCTGCGTACAGCTATGAACTATTTGCCCAATGAACAATTTATCTATCTAGCGGATTTCAAACATTCACCCTTTGGTGGAAGGACTAAGGCTGAATTGGTTAATATATTGTCCGATGTAGTTGAGACGCTATTGAAACGCGGAGTAAAAGCATTGGTTTTTGCCAGCAACACAGCCACAAGTGCCGCGATTGAAACATTTCGTGCATCTTTGTCAATTCCTGTTGTTGGATTGGAACCTGCATTGAAGCCAGCGGTACAAATTACTCCACGAGGACAGGTTTTGGTACTGGCCACAGAATTAACTTTGCGGGAAGAAAAATTCCAACGACTCTTTGAAAGTTATAAAGATCAAGCTGACATTATTTTGAAAAGTTGTCCTGGTTTGGTGGAACTTATTGACGCGGGACTATATAATTCTGAAGAACTTGATCGATATTTGGGGGAATTGTTCTCGGGAATACCACACCAAGAGATTCGCACCGTGGTGTTAGGGTGTACCCATTATATAATTGTGAAAAAACAAATTTTAAAACATTTACCTGCAGGGGTAATTAGTGTTGACGGAAATGAAGGAGTCGCAAGACAGCTGGAACACGTTTTAGCACGTGAAAGACTTCTTAATGGAAACGCTCGAGTAGGGAATCGGGTCGAGTTGTGCTCGACCGAACGCGAAAAGATACCATTAATGAATGCATTGTTGAAAACGTTAATGTGAATACAATTAGGAATTTAATGTGTTCGTAACATGCGTCATGGGTTTTGGGTGGTATTTGAAAATGATGAGTGAAAACCCTAAATGCGATTGATGGATTGACGAGACTATTAGTTAAGGTGTAAAACGTATGTATCTTACATCAGGGGTATCCTATGGGTTATGTGTCGTTTGATTCGGAAAATGGTGATTTGAATCTGGAGCTTCCTACAGAATTAAAATCGTTTCACGATGAAGTTTGCCTCGAACTTTCTGAAATGTTTATGGGAACCTTGGATGAAACTATGTTGGAACAGATGAATCGTTTTGTCGAGGATTGGGTTCGTAAGCATCAATAACTGTTGTGGTGAAACGCTGCATGAGAATCCCTGGGTGGTATCGGATAGAAATCGTTTTAATATCAAAAGGTGTCTTGAGTGGGGAACTGTTTTGAATATTGCGGTTTTTAGGAGATGGCGGGGTTGGTGGAAATGTGCGAGGCTATTATCCTCTGGGTGGGAGCGATGTGTCGATTCCAGCTTTGCGTACTATGTATTAACGCGTGGCTCACTATAAGGTCAATACCACGAACCTGAATTGTTGTCCTCAGGGAGTCTTGGATTCATTCGATGATTTTCCTCTCCTGGATGTGGTGTTTCTTACGTTCAAATCCTACGACTTGCCAAATATATTGGACATATTTGAAACTTAAATCGATGACCAAACACTAATTATTTCACTGTTTAATGGTGTTGATATTGATGAACGTATTCGAAGTTGTATCATGAACGGTAAAATATTGCCTGCTTGCATTTAAATTGGCGCACATATTGAATCGCTGGGTCTTGTGGTCGTACAACAGAGCGGTGCGGAAAAAATACTGGATCCAGGCCTACAATATCCCGAATATAGTCCTGATGAAATTTTCCGTTTCTTTAACCAAGTTGGGATGACATTTCAATGGCACCCCGATCCGTAACCAATGATTTAGGCTAAACATCTTTTCATTGCTGCGGCTGGTCTGATCACCGCTTTTTCGGGTGGATTCTTAGGGAACGTGACTGAAGATCCGAAGTTGCGAGCATTAAGCAGGGGCATCATGCGTGAAATCATTGCTGGGGTGACTCGAAAAGGGATTAAATTGAACCCAGACATTATTGGGAAAACCGCTGATGAAGCCCGAGCAGTTCCGTTTGAAACTCGAACTTCGCTCCGACGAGATATCGAATCAGGACGTTCTCGTAATGAGGCGGAACTGTTTGGAACAACTATTTAACGGTTAGGACGAGAATTCAATGTAATACGTCTATAACGCGCAGTGCATATGGACACATTTAAACGTACTCAAGGTACTTTCAAAGTTTTTTTACAGCGGGTTGGCGGGTATAAAAATCTTGACCAAAAGCATATGATTTGAGATAGTGTTCACTCTTTGTTTTGGCCAGGAGTTTGACGAGCGATTTACTCCTCATGTTTCGTAACTTTCCTTGTAGTTCTGCTCGAATTCCTGCTTGGTGCAACACCGAGCGCGACTGAAAATTCAATTAATGCCAAAAACAAGTTGGGAAAGAAAGGAAGCCTCGTGAGTTATTCGACGTGGTTGAAAGCCATTTGGATTAAAGTGATTGTGGTTGTTATTGCGGGCATGGTTTTGTTGTTTGATACAGCCGCGGTTCAATCTCAAATTCATGGTTTTTTAGGGAAATGGGATAGTCTCTGGTCGGGAAAAACCGCGACCGATGATGCCTTGAAAATATGGAAAGAAAAGGATTATGTTGCGATCAATCAACGCATTGAGGAGTTAAATACAAAATTTCCAAAAGATCTTATTAAAGCCATTGCCTGGTGCGAGAGCGAATGGAGTCATATGGACGCCGACGGGCATCTTTTTGTCTCCGTCAATCGTAAAAGAGCGGCTGTGCAGCACCGTATTACTTTGGATTATGGTATTATGCAGATTAATGAACGTATGGAAAGTTTGAATCGTAAACATTGGAATTGGGAACGCATTAAATACGAACCGGAATATAATTTGCAGGCAGGTATTGCAGTGTTAGAAAGTAAAGTGAGTTATGTTCAGCACCTTAAGCAACGTCGAAATTGGAAGGATATCCAAGTACGCTATCATCTCCAAGGGCATGATGATCTGGATTTGATATTGAAGGCGTATAATGGATTTCAACCCTCGTGGAGTTATCCAAGAAAAGTGCGCCGGTTGTTGCAAGAAAAACCTTGGGAGAAAGCCATTTTGCACCAAATGTTTAATGAGGCCAATTGGCCTGAGTCACGATTGGTCTTGGGGTTTGAATCTGTGATAGATGCAGAAGATGAAAAACCAGTTTATTTGTGGAATGAGTATGCGTTCGAAAATTTGATTTCAATTCAAGATGAAGTGCCTTTCTATACCTTAATCTTACATCCTTGAATCCACGATCACCTAAGTTTCCTAATTTTATTTCTCGTTGCAAGTTTCGGAATCCTGTATAAACTAATTTGTTAGTAATGAGTATATGTAAAATGGAGGTTTGATGTTTAAGGGGATTTTGTTTGGTCTTGGGTTGTGTGGTTTGTTCTGTTCAGCACCTGCGTGGGGCGTGGAAGAATGGATGTGGATTGCTTACGGAGATACACGTACCCAGGATAGGGAACATAGGCAGGTTTTGCAAGCGATTAAAAAATACTCGCCGAAGTATTCGTTTATAATAAATGTGGGCGATGTTATCGAAAATGGGGCCAATGAAAATCACTGGAAGACATGGCAAAAAGCGTGTGATGAGGAATTAGGAGGTACCGGTCAGGAATCCGATCCCCCAAAGTATATGTCTGTTCCAGGAAATCATGACAGCGCGGATGGAGGTGGAGCTGTTTTTTGGAAGCGATATTTACCAGGGCAGGCACGTTTTGGGCATGACGGCCGATTTGTGACGTTTGAATACCGCAATGCACGATTTGTGTTGTTGGACTCGGAAACCCTTGAATCATCAGAACAGCAAGAATGGCTGCGGCAAGCATTGGCTGCACCTTCAAGTCAATGGATGTTTGCGGTTTGGCATAAACCCATCTTTAATTTTGGGGCCAAAGCGTATGAAGCGGAATTGCATAAAGAATGGGGTGTGCCATTATATGAACATGGAACTGATTTTATTTTTAGTGGACATGCGCATGAATATGTAAGGACGTTTAAGCTAGGATTAAATGGGGAATCGCATCCTCCGGTGGATGAAGCCCATGGGACTGCGCTTGTTATAAGTGGGAACAGTGGAGCTCCTCTGCATGGGGTGAATGTTAACCAAGATGGTAACGGATACATGGCTGCGTATGCATACGATCAGGCACAAAAGCGGTTTTATGGATACACGGAATTAACAGTCAACAGAGAGCATATACGGTTGCGCCATATAAGCATTGATGGGGTCGTCATGGATACGGCTAAGTATATTGCCAATCCTAAACCTAAGCCTTAATCGAATGTGTTTAAGTAGGTTCGTTTGATTATCCTTAAATTCGTGCGATGAGCAAAGCTTGAATACTCTGTGCGGTAAGCGATACTGGGTTGTTGCGTATTGCTGCTTTGGACACGATGGCCGGGAGATGTTCCGCAGTGACTCCATAGGCCCCCAAGCGAGGTAGGGCAAGTGTTTGAGTCCAGGTATAGAGTATAGATACCAATGTTTGGCATGCCGTTTGGTCGTCCAGCTCAGGCTGCCCACTAAGGATCCGACCTGCCAACGCATGTTTTTGCACCGCTTTTGAATTCGGTTCTTTGCCTAGTAGGGTTTCTATATTTATTCGTGTTCCTTCGGCCAATAAGGTTCCGCAAATAATTCCGTGAGGGATTGGGAAAAGTCCCCCCAGCACGGAAGATAATGAATGCACTATACCTAAACCAGCATTGGCTAAGGTAATACCGGACAAGAGCGAAGCATACGCCATATCGGTTCGGGCAGACAGAGCATCACCTTTGTTGGTGATTGATGAAATAAGCGAACGTGAGATATACCTGAGCCCGCTTTGAGCCAAAGCGTCAGTAAACGGCGAGGCCTGAGGTGAAACAAATGATTCGAGTAATTGTGCTAGCGCATCCATTCCACATGCGGCGGTCAACGACGGTGGGCAAGTAAGCGCTAGTTCGGGGTCGACCAAAGCAATGTCGGGAACGAAGTGATCGTGTCGCAGTGAACGCTTAAACCCTTGTGGACTCAATTCTCGTAAGGATGAATTTTTGGTTGCTTCGGTTCCAGTACCGGCGGTTGTAGGAACTGCGATGAAAGGCCGCTTAATCCCAGGATGCTGCCGAGTTCCGATTCCTTCCAAAAAGTCTCGAACCGTGACTTTTATGGGTAGCATGGCTGAAATAGCTTTTCCAGCATCGAGGACGCTTCCGCCCCCTATGGCGACCACGACATCGATGGGCTGCTCAGCAAACAAATATACTGCATTGTCAATCATCGCAGGTGAGGGTTCTTCTTCAACGGTGTATCCGATTATTTCTATGCCGGTTTTTTTTAAATCGCGTTCGATCTCGTTTTTATAGCCGTGTGCATTTAGCGAATTTTTGCCGTGCACCAATAATATTTTACTACCAAAGGGTTTGATGAGCTCAGGGAGTTGGACGCGCGTGCCAGCACCGAATATAATTTTTGGCACACGAGCAAGAATGAAGGGAGATTCGGACATGTTACCAGTTGCCCTCAGGTGCAATGACTCGGTGGGTCACACCTTCTCTAGGGCGTATCATCCATGGCCCTACTTTATCGCGCCAACGTTGATAATGTTCCGTTTGCTTATGAGCTGCAGCGGCGGCTTCAGAAGAATAGGCCTCGTACAGTAAAAAGCGTGAAGGATCTTGTGTGCATTGAAGGACATCGAAACGAAGGTTGCCGGATTCTTGAATGGACCATTTGTGATTTTCTATCGAAGCTTGAATAAAATCATTGATGTTTTCCGGGTGAACATACACCGTTACGGTGGTCACAAGCATAGTCAATCACCTCAATGCTGGTTGTGGAGTGCAAGCATCAAATCATAGCGTATCTTAGGAGAATTGCCTAGAATTTTGCAGACGGAATTATGAATTTTGTAAGAGATGGATTGTTCAGTTTTTACGTTTAATGATGACAAGATACGTTTGCGCATTTCCCATTTCAATGAGGGCCGCCGCCGCTTCTTGTTTGTCAGTGACTTCAATGTAGCCGTCCACAAAGAAAGGTAGGTTTATTTTAAAATTGGTTTTTTGCTTGAAAAGTTGAGTTTTAACCATGCCGCTGAGCACGTTGAGCACTTCTTTGATCGAATCTACCGTCATGGACCAATCCAATGCTTCTTCGGCGGGCAACTGTAGAAAGGCGCGAGCAATGCTTTCCAAACCGGCTGTATCCGAAAGCAAACCAATAAGGACGGCATCGTCATCTCCAATTAACGGCATATAGGCACCTGCTATGTCGTTGTTGGGAAAAGTATGTACAATCCGCTGTACTTGATATTTTTCCAATCCGAGGTTCGTAATCGTAAGCATAAATGCAGCGGTTAATGCTTCACTTAACCATTCTTGTGAAGTTCGGTGAACGATATCGGTTTCGGGTTCGGAAATAGTAAGGTCAAGGATACGGGGGCGTGTTCGTATAATCATTAAAAATGCTTCCCATGAACCCAAACATATTTTGGAGTAGATAGCTTCCTGGGCTTCAGTCAATTTAATATGACCTTCCAGGAAAAAGGGGAGTCCCAGCTTAATGCCTGTTTTTTTTGAAGCCATTTGGCTTTTTAATACACCCGCAACAACGTTAACGATTTCCTTTACTGAATCCGCAGTATCTTCTTTAGATAACGTTTCGGAGTCATCTGCTTGGACGAATTTTTTTGCCAACGATTGAAAGGTAACTTGATCTGTAATGAGGCCGATAATGACTTCTTCTTCGCCACAAATCAGGGGCATATAGGCCCCGGCAACATTTTCGCGCGGATGATCATTTTCTACACAGATGCGCTGGGAATTTTGAATGTCTAGAGAAGATTCCGCGGTCTCAAAAAAGGCTGTCTCATAATCTTCCAGCCACTCCTGAATACCAATGAGCGTTTGCGTTGTCATGGGAAATCTCCTTAGAAGTAATAACTCCACGCGATGAATAAAGTATCGGGAAAATGCCAGGAATATTAATGCGGGAATTTAAAAAAAGAGAATTATGCTGGTTCTGAAATGTGTTGTTTGAAATCTGAGATGAATCTGCGCATGTCGTGCATTAAAATAGCGTTTGGGTTGCAACGCAAAACCATTCCGTCCAAATACATTAAGCTGCGAATAATCGCAAAAATGCCTTTTTCGAAGGTCATTCCGTTGAGTACACCCAATTTGATGGTTTGCATCATCATTTTGGTTAGACTGATTTGAGCAACGGTTGAGTGGGTGAAGTCTTTATACAGGTCGAGAAATTGCTGACGGAATTTTAACCACTCGGTTCCTTCGAGATGAATCATGGACATGCTGTTTAGAGCCACGGCACAGGCGGGATAGTCATAGTCGCTTAAGGCTTCGAAAAAACGGAACAAACCTTGGCGTATTTGCGGACCCACCCGTCCTATATACCCGGTATCCACAAAGGCCAATTTGTCTCCGCTGAGAATAATGTTGCCTGGATGTAGATCGCCGTGGAACGTTCCAACCACAAACATATAAAAACCATGAATCTGAAAGAGCGTTAACATGGTTTCGTACGGGAGTTGACCTTTTTCCAAAAGTTCATCAAAGGTAAATCCGGGGATGCATTCAGAAACCATTACGTTTTCATTGGATAAGGCTGGATAGATTTTTGGGAACCGGAGATGACTTAGGTCAAACGTAGAGTGGTAGGCCTCATAAATACTGCGAAGTTCTGTTTGGCCGTCACGTTCGTGTCTTAGATCCAATTCACTGAGTGTGTACTCCTGAATATCATCAAGGATACCAATGGGGTCGCCGACGCGCTTTAACTTGGGGTAGAAAAAGAGAGCCCAACGCAGTAGACTCCGAACGCTTTCCACATCTTGGATGAATTTTTTACGTACATCGGATTTAATAAGTTTAACCACCACCGACTCACCTGAGGTGAGTGTGCCCAAATGGACTTGCCCAACCGAAGCAGAAGCCAGCGGAGTATCGGAAAGGGAAGCAAAATTTGCTTTGAAGTCCGAGGGAGTTTGCTGGTTTAAGAGTTCTTGGAAGGCTTGTGGAGCAAGTGGCTGTGTTTGTCGATAAAGCTTAGCCAAATGTTCGCAGGTTTCACGTTTCAAGAAATCAATACGCAGCGCGTGGACTTGACCCAGCTTGATGGCTAAGAGTCCCTGGCGTTGGATCCACTCCAAATTTGGAAGGCGGGCTTGCTTTCCATAGATGGAGTAGAGCAAACGGACGAAATTAAACGTATTCATGGGTTAGGTTTGGAGGTTCTTAGAAACAAATTGAACTTGATGGAACCGCGAGATAAGGTTCGCGGTGATTCGACCTGATTCATAGATGGTAGGTAACCCACTCCCAGGATGAGTTCCACCACCCACCAAATAGCAGCGTTTCAATTCCTCGAAACGATTGCGTGGACGGAAGTAGAGCATTTGCAACAATTGATGCGCAAGATTAAAGGTCGCTCCATTGTAGACTGCGTAATCTTTTTCCCAGAGATCCGGTGAGATTATTTTTTCGACCACGATATGTTTTTCAATATCTTTCATCATGGTTTTTTGGGCAATTGTTTTCAACACCATGTTTCGGAAGGCTGGCGTTTCTTTTTGCCAATCAATGCCCTGGGCCGAAAGATTGGCGACTGGAACCAACACATAGATTGCGGATTTGCCTTTGGGAGCCAAGGTTGGATCGTTGATACTGGCGTTGCGAATGTATACGGAAACATCTTGCGAGAGCAGTTTGCGTTTGAAGATGTCGTCAACATTGGTTCGATAATCGTTTGCGAAAACAATGGTGTGATGAGGCATTTTATAGACTTTGTCCAACCCGAGATACAACATGAAGGTTGAGCACGAGTAGTCACGTTTTTTAAGCGTTTGCGAGGAATATTTGCGTAATACGCCATCGGGGACCAGGTGCGACATGGCGTGCGCGAAATCCGCGTTGATAATGACATCGTCGCTCATGAGGTGTTTTCCGTTTTCCAATTCTACACCTTTGACGGTTTTTCCATCCAAAAGCAATTGTTTAACTTTTGAACCCAGAAGGATTTTACCGCCGTTTTCTTTTACGACCTTAGCCATGCTCTCGGAGATTTCACTCAATCCACCGCGGACGTGGTAAACGCCAAACGCATGTTCAATGTAGGAAAGAATACCAAAGGCCCCGGGGCACTCCCAAGGAGACATTCCGAGATATTTGGCTTGGAAGGTAAATGCCAGTTTGAGTTTTTCGGATTTAAAATAATCGCCTAAGACATCCATCAACGTGCGTCCTAAAGACAGAAAGGGAAGCGCTTTGCGGAATTCACGGGAAAAAAATTGCCCCAATGTGGCGTAGTCTTTTTGCAAACAAGGGTACATAAGGTCAAAACGCTTTTTCTCGGTTTTCATATATTTGTCGAGCCCGGCTTCTTCGCCTGGGAAATGTTTGGCGATTTGTGCCCGCATGGTTTCACGGTCGTTCGAAGGCTCAAGGATGCGATCGTCAAATTGCAGACGGTACATAGGGTCGAGCCGCATGAATTCCATATAGTTATCGCTGTGCTTACCGGCCTCTTCAAACACTTCATCCAGAATATCTTTTAGCATAAGAAAGGTTGGGCCGGTATCAAAGGTGAAACCCTTTAAGCGGATGGCGGCATTGCGCCCTCCAACTTGTTTTTCTTTTTCCACAACCGTGACATTAAACCCGCGATGAGCTAGAATCATAGCGGCGGTAAGACCACCCGGTCCGGCACCGACGACGATAATATGTTTGTTGTTTTTAGGCGCTTTGTTGGTTTGGGAATTTACACGTTGGTTTTTTTTTGCTGGCGGCATGCGGGCACACTCCTGGCCGGATGATGTGACGTTGTGAAATCTGAAATAGTATCGTAAACTAAAGGCAATCATGTAACAAGCATAAATTTCAATACAAGGATACTCCATGTCGCTTGGAACAAACAGAAAATCCATCATACCCACGGTAACTATTGTCGGCCTCCCGGCGTTTCCCTTAAGCGCCGAGATGTATCAAGCGCAATCTGCGCTTTCGGATCCGGTTCGTTGGTTAAGCTTGGATTACCCCGGAATAGGTGATGTGCCTTTGGCTTCTGAGGAGAACTACAGCATGGATTTTTTAGCCGACAGGGTTCTGGCCTTGCTCGATGCCGTGCAATGTTCGTCGGCTGTGATTATGGGGACCTCCATGGGAGGGTATGTCGCCATGGCGCTTTGGCGTAAAGCCCCTGAACGAATCCGGGGGTTGATTTTAGCAGACACTCGGGCCGATGCGGATACACCGGACATGGCCGAGCGTCGACGCGACACTGTGCGAGATTTACGAGCCCAAGGGGTCCATGTCTTGCGTGAACGTTTGCGCCAGTTGTTTTCTGAGTCCACACGAGCACTCCATCCAGAGTGGATTGAGGCTGCCCATCACCGGTTGTCGGGAATGTCCGCAGAAGCCTTGGCGAGACTGACCTTGGGTTTGGCTACCCGACCCGATAGTACCAAGCTTTTATCCTCGATCACGATTCCTACCTTACTTTTAGCAGGGGAACATGATACGGTCACACCTCCGGAAGGCATGCACCGTATGGCGCAGGAAATACCTGAAAGCCAATTTCATCTAATTCCTCATGCAGGGCACTTGGCCCCGTGGGAAAATTCGACGTGTGTAAATCAACATATTCTTGAATTTGTTACGTCCCTGTCTGAACAGTAGACTTAGAGGCCAGGCCATGAGAGTAGAACCCTGAATTTAATTGAATTAATTGCGTAATATTCAGAAATTATGCGTTGATCTTTCCTAGATTACATTTCCTTATAATATATTCAAATCTTACAATTAATATAAAAAATAATTTAATTTTATCTATCTAAAGACCGATAAATAAACCTACAAGATTAACCGGGGAGGATTTCATGGGAGCTATGCGTGCTACTTCGAAAAATAATGTTACTGGCTTTGAGTATCATACTCATCTTACCTGGTGGAGCTTGGGCTGAAAAAAAGAAAAAGGGCGGCAAGAAAAAATACACGGTTCATGACGTACGTCGTCCTTTGACGAAAACCTCAAACAAAATGGTGTTTGCACATTTTATGGTCTCGTATACCACCCCGGAGCATGGTGGAAAGTGGAAGGGGTGGAAACTTACCAATGCCCGTGTCGATCACAACCCTGATCGCGTTAAAAGTGATGGTCGTCGTGACATTGCTGCTTCAGCCTATCCTTTGGTTGGGCCCTACGACATGACGGATCCAGCCTTGGTGGAATACCACTGTCAACTTCTGAAAATGTCGGGTATCGATGGTGCGATCTTTGATCTGGGGTTTTACCATGACCCGAATGTCTCGGACGAAAAACAAGCCAAGTTTGCCGTAAATGTCATGAAACTATATGCTCGCTATTTCAAGAAATATGGATTGAAAGCTATGATTATGTTTGAGGAAAAAGCGCATTGGCTCTGGAACGCGCAGCTGACCACACGTGAGGAGACCGTAGATTCGACTTTGAAGGATCTGGATCGTTGGTTGGCACTTATGGATGATGTCTATTTTAAGGTTAAGAATCGGAAAATTGTGAGCTTTTTTAAATACACTCAAGAAGTCCCGGGGCGTGGAGAGGCAGCACTGAGTCCTGAGGAGCTGGCTCGCTGGCAAAATAAATTTGAGGCGCACCAGCGTCCGATTTTGTTAGCGCAGACCTATCAAGATGAGTTTCGTCATGTGTTGAATGGTTTTTTTGAATGGCCTATACTGGAACCACTGCCCATTCGCCATTTAACGAATACCCATTTCAATTCTTTGGAAAAAGAAATGGAAATTTGGATGCATAGAACGCATGATGCTTTTGCAAATACACAGACACAGGAAAGTGCGTTTGTCATGGGCGGGGTTTGGCCGGGGTTTGACGACAGTGGATGCGGCGGCTGGGGAGCAGGAAATCGGGAAATTCCACGGGAAGACGGGCAAGTGTATGATTTTCATTGGCAACGTATTTTATCCAGCCGGTATTCGATCGTACAAATTGCGACTTGGAACGATTGGTTTGAGGGAACCTTTATAGAGCCCTCGGAAGAATATGGGTTTAAGTATCTGGTACTGACCCGTAAATACATTCAACAGTTTAAAGGCCAGGCAATTGCCAAAGGCGATTTCGGGGTTCCGGTTTGGATCTATCAGACGCGTAAAACCACCAAGGATCCGGAAATGTTGGCTCTGGCCGATGCAGCCAGCACCGCGCTGGTGGCCGGGAAGTACGCGCGTGCCGAGGCGATGGTCCATGCGTATCTTGTAAGTACCGAATTTGCGCGGCGTTAGACGCTTCTCGATTGGTGATGTGGTGTGTTAGAATGGCGTTGATTCAGCCTAGGCTGGGTTAACGCTTTTTTATTTGAAAATCTTCGGGTGCTTCGGAGAAATGGATTGGATAGGGTCAGGTTGATGGTGTCCGTAGCACCGAGACTAAAATGAATTGCAAAGCAGGTAATTCTCGCCTCGGGGACACATGGTGGGATACTTAAGCTGGGAGCAGGCATGCATTTTTCCATTGAATACCTCATTTTAACGGTTTCCATTCTGCTGCTGGTGAGTGTGTTTTCCAGCAAGGCTTCGGGAAAATTCGGCATTCCGGCACTGCTGCTTTTTTTGGCAGTGGGCATGGCGGCAGGGTGGGAGGG
>CAZSAP010000022.1:1220-48836 GCA_964604705.1 uncultured bacterium | reverse complement strand
GGTTGGGGTGGGTGGCCATTTTTGTGTTCGGCGGATATTTCTTCGGGAATCTTCCGGTGGTTAAGAAAAACTTTACCATTGTGATCATGGGGATTATTGTTGTCTCAGTGCTCCCGGCGGTGTTTGAATACCTTCGCCACAAGTATGGGAAGAAGTCGTAATAGATGGTTTTAAGCGATTCGTAGACAGGCTGGCTAAACTTTTCGGGGAGTGCGCAAATAGGTGCGCACTCCCCTTTTTTTATTCTCCGCTTGATTTCGTCGAGGCGCTGCGCTGGACGGCATCATGGTATCCGCAGCTGCGACATATAATTTTAAATTCTTCGCCGGCCAGGGGCGGTGTTTCCGTCGCCGGCTCGGTATCCGGAGATCCGTCGTGATGAATCACAAAACGGCGGATGTTTTTGGAGCCGCAATGCGGGCAGCGCTTGAAAGGGAACGGATCGTTAAGCGTGTCTAAATGCTCATCAATGATTTTTTCCTGAAACAATTGTATGATGTCACTGAGGCCTAAGCGTTCGCGTGGATCTCGGATGATGAAATGACGCGCATCGTGGCTGAGTTTTCCGTACAAACGGTCTGTTTTTTTTTGTTGGCGCCGGAAGAAAAAGTATGCGACCAGCCAACCTACGCCGAACATGAAAAGTAGATGCATGCGTCTAACCTCCGGAAATAAAAAACGGGCCGGCACATGGGTCTGTGCGCGGCCCGTTGAAGTGCAGTCGTGATTATTCGATTTTTTCCTTCTCAATGTTGTTAATGATTTTAGCGTCGGCCTTGGCTTGTTTGAGCCAAGCGGCCACGGTTTCTTCAGCCTTTAGATCCTTGAGCTTATCGAGCAACGCGTTGCGTCCGCGTGTAAAGGCTGCCTCGTCCATCGGCAGCCATTTTTCTTCTTGCACTTCAGAGAAATACACGGCTTCACCCACAGAGATGGCCGAGCTGGGTTTCTTGAGCGCCAGGTTAAAGGAACGCTCCAAGACGGTGGTGGTGTTGTCCAGGCCGGCAATCTTGCCGTCGATTTTAACCCAATCGGTACGCAGGAGCGGGGTGTTGGTTTCCTGAGCCGCTTTGTTCAGATCTTTTAATTCCGCCAGACGCGCAACAAATTTGGCCGCGGCTTGTTGGGTGAGTTCCTTGGCTTTGGCTTCCTTAAGCTTGTCCACGATCTTGCCATGCACGGCCGAGAGCACCGGCTTCATGGCTTCTTTGCGTTCGGTGACCTTAATCAAATGATAGCCAAACTGGGTTTGGATGGGCGCGGCCGAAACCTCCCCGAGCTTTTGTGCGAAGGCCGCTTTTTCAAAGGCGGGAACCATCATGCCGGTCTTGAAGAAGCCCAAGTCGCCGCCGGTTTTGGCGCTGCCCGGATCTTCCGAATACTTCTTGGCCGCCTCGGCAAAATTTAAACCCTTGTTAATTTCATTACGGATGTTCTCGGTCTTCAAGCGGGCGGTCAGGCGCTGTTCCTCCGTGGCCTTTTCATCCACCCGAATCAGGATATGCGAGGCCTTGACCTCGGCCTGTTGTTCGAATTCGTTCTTATGGGTCTCGAAATAGGCGGTGATTTCCGATTCGGGAATGGTGATGGATTTGGCTTTATCCTTCCAATTGAAGGGCGCAACTAAAAGTTTGAGTTCGCGTGCACGGGAACGGAAGAACTGGCGCAGTTCCTCTTCGGAAACCACAATGCTGTTTTTAACAAACATTTCCATTTTCAGAACTTCGAGGGAGGTCTTTTCACTGGCCTCAAATTCGTTTGGGTCCATGCGGTTGTAGGTGAGCAAGGTGAGGTATTTCTGTTGTGAAAACTTTCCGTCTTGTTGGAAGGCCGACATGCCCGCAATGCGCGAGGCGACTTCTTCGGTAAAGACTTTAAATCCCAGTTTGCCAAACTGTTGCCGAAGCAGCTCACGGTCAATCATGTCGGAGATTAAGGCGTGGCGCATTTTTTGGATCTGTGCGCGAGTCGGTTCTTCCTTGGTCTGGGCAAACATGGCCTGGGACTGTTGGCTCCAGATCCGCTCGAACTCCTGATAGGAGATCGGCTGATCATTAACCATGGCGGCCGATTGCATGGCCTTATAATCACTTTGGCGACCCAAATCCATACCCCAGACAAAGAAGATGGTGCCAACAAAGGCTACCACCACGACCCATAAAATAACTTTCATGTTCTTTCGCAACGTATTCATCATAGCTTGATTCACAAATCCTTTCCGGGTTGATACCTATAGAGGCACTATAATAAAGAAAAAAGTGATGTCATATTAATATATCCCCATCCGGGCTGCAAGGGGTTTTTAGGGGCAGGACGGGGATGCGAGCTGGATTGGCTAGGATTGAGGCCTGGCAGAAAGCGCCGGGTAGGTGTATCATAAGCCGTTCTTGAGGAAAAAGGAGTGCCATGTCTGCTGGACTAACGCCCAAACAACGGCAGTTTAATGCTGCCATGGACAAGTATGAGAAGCAGCCCCTGTATCAATGGATCGGCGGCTTCGTTTCATTGACCAACATCGGTTTGCAAGGTGCGCTGGCCTTTTGGGTCCTGCCTCAATCCATTGGCTGGGTCCACCAGGTCTGGGTCTTTGTCCTGGCGTATGTGGCCGCGGATTTTATAAATGGCCTGGTGCACATGGCCATGGACAACAACGATGCGTACGAGTCTCCGGCCGGCCCTTTGATTGCCGCGTTTCATCTGCATCATCGGACCCCGGTCTACAAAGTTAATCCACTGATCGTTGTGTATTACCGTGAGACCGGAGCCAAGATATGGTTGGTGTTTTTTCTGGCGGCATCGGTTTTAGGTGTTGCGTTCGGGCATGTTTCCGGGACCTGGGCCTATGGACTTTTGTATTTTGGCATCTTGTCTTCCGTAGCTGAGGTTTCACACTACCTTTGTCATGTCCCGTCAACCAAGGTTTGGCCGTTTCTAGGTGGAATCGGCCTGTTGCTCTCAAAACGGCATCATATGCATCATCACACGGAAGACAACAAGCACTATGCTTTCCTCAATGGCATGACCGATCCCGTGCTGAACGTTATAGCTAAAGTCGTCTATCCTGGGTACAAAAACACCACCGATACCCATTATGCCCGCTATACTGGGCAGGATACGCACAATCGGAAATAGCCACAGTGTTTGGTCAGAGTGGTTTGAAATATCGGTAGAGTAAGTCATGCAATCCAAACTTCGGGTGTGATATACTTTGAACCAGGCAGATATCAGGTTAACCTAGGAGTGGGTTTTGGTCTTATCTCGAAAGGTGCATAAAAAAAAGCCTGGTAGTGTTTGGGTCTGTCTATGTATTGGGGCAGGACTCCTCAACCTAGGTTCCTCGGCGTGGGCCCTCATCAACGTTCAAAATGCCTGCAGCACCAACTATGTAAACGCTCCAGTAAATTATACGGTCTATTTCCAACTGGAAGTGTTGGACTTGGGCACCGGCGACACCATCAGCATACAGCTACCGCCGAACACCAGGATCGGAGCCTTGACCGCAGGATCTGTCTATATCAACAGCACGCCCTTGAGCCAGGCGCCGGTGGTGACCGGGCAGCGGATCGATCTGCACCCGCCGAGTGCCATCGGTGCCTATAACGGTGTGAACATCCAGTTCACCGGGACGTTGCTGAACAACCCGAGCATTCCCGGGAATTATCAAGTTGAGGTACAGACCAACAAAGAACCCACGTGGCAAGCCTCGACGAATTACCCCATGTATGCCTCGGGGTATTCCATAACCGTAGGAACTGTAACGTTGGGTGCGAGTTTGAGGAATACGGCGAGTACGTACGACATCCCGATCACGCTCGGGCAGGAAGGAAGTCTTTGGGGCGGTCACAGTCAGATAACGCTCCAATTTCCAAACGACACCACGATCGCCAATGGCAGCTTGAGCGGTGTAACCGTGAACGGGAGTGCGGTCACGTCGGCCATCGGGAGCTCGGGATCACGGCAGATCGTGGTGGTGCCACAACAAGACCTAAACTATCCCACGACCTTTACGGTACACATACCCTCTAGTGCCATCACAAATCCAAGTGGGTCATCCTCGTATCAGCTTTATGCGTACACCGATGCCCAGCCCAATGCCGTGTATTCGCCCATCTACAGCATAGGCGATCCGATCTCGAACGTGCAGATGAATGGGATCGGCAGTAATTATGTGAACGCAGCTGTGGACTACACGGTGTATTTCCAGTTGGGGGTATACAACCTGGACACCGGAGATACCATCAGCATAGAGTTGCCGGCGAACACCAGGATCGGAGCCCTGACCGCAGGCTCTGTCTATCTCAACAGCACGCCCTTGAGCCAGGCGCCGGTGGTGACCGGGCAGCGGATCGATCTGCACCCGCCGAGTGCCATCGGTGCCTATAACGGTGTGAACATCCAGTTCACCGGGACGTTGCTGAACAACCCGAGCATTCCCGGGAATTATCAATTCCGCGTGCAGACCACCAAAGAACCTTTTTGGCGGGCCTCGACGAATTATTCCATCTATGCGTCGGGGTACTCCATAACCGTGGGGACAGTAACGTTGGGTGCGAGTTTGAGAAATACGGCGAGTACGTACGACATCCCGATCACGCTCGGGCAGGAAGGAAGTCTTTGGGGCGGTCACAGTCAGATAACGCTCCAATTTCCAAACGACACCACGATCGCCAATGGCAGCTTGAGCGGTGTAACCGTGAACGGGAGTGCGGTCACGTCGGCCATCGGGAGCTCGGGATCACGGCAGATCGTGGTGGTGCCACAACAAGACCTAAACTATCCCACGACCTTTACGGTACACATACCCTCTAGTGCCATCACAAATCCAAGTGGGTCATCCTCGTATCAGCTTTATGCGTACACCGATGCCCAGCCCAATGCCGTGTATTCGCCCATCTACAGCATAGGCGATCCGATCTCGAACGTGCAGATGAATGGGATCGGCAGTAATTATGTGAACGCAGCTGTGGACTACACGGTGTATTTCCAGTTGGGGGTATACAACCTGGACACCGGAGATACCATCAGCATAGAGTTGCCGGCGAACACCAGGATCGGAGCCCTGACCGCAGGCTCTGTCTATCTCAACAGCACGCCCTTGAGCCAGGCGCCGGTGGTGACCGGGCAGCGGATCGATCTGCACCCGCCGAGTGCCATCGGTGCCTATAACGGTGTGAACATCCAGTTCACCGGGACGTTGCTGAACAACCCGAGCATTCCCGGGAATTATCAATTCCGCGTGCAGACCACCAAAGAACCTTTTTGGCGGGCCTCGACGAATTACCCCATGTATGCCTCGGGGTATTCACTCACTATAAATTCGGTGAGTCCGACGATCCCCTGTATTGGCTATTACAGCGACTATCATTTGCAGATTACACCGGGTCAAGAAGGGCGGCTCTGGGGTGGACATAGTCAGATAACGCTTATTTTTCCCCACGACACCACGATTACCCAGGGAAGCTTGAGTGGAGTGACTATCAATGGCACAACAGTGACTCAGGCGACAGGAAATGCCGGTACCCGGCAGATGGTGATCGTGCCACAGCAGGACTTGGAGGAACTAACGGCATTTAATGTGCATATACCTTCGACAGCCGTAATGAATCCTACCTACCAATCGAGTTTTCAAGTACAGGCCTGGACCGACACCCAGCCCAATGGAAGCTGGTCACCATCGTATATGCTGTATAATTCTACACCGACCTACACCCCAACGACAACCCCTACAGCGACGCCGACGAGTACGCGCACGTTTACCCGGACGAACACGCCGACGGCCACACCAACATACACCTTTACAGCCACACGAACCAACACGGCGACGCATACGCCCACGGTTACACCGACGGCGACGGCGTCGTTCACGGCCACTGCGTCATTTACCCGCACGGTTACAAACACGGTGTCACCCACCGTGATTGGCACCATGACGCACACACCTACGATCAGCCCTACCGCAACGGTGAGTCCGGTGCTAAGTGCCACACCTACCTGGACAGCCACCTCGACAAGAACCGCCACCCCGACCCGGACAGCGACTGCTACGTCTTCCGCCACCATCACACCCACAGCCACCATTACCAAAACCGCCACGCAATCGGCGACCTATACGGCCTCGCCGACGATCACACCCACGGCCACGGTTACACCGACCTCTACGGTAACCCGGACCATTACTCCCACGCTCACCATTACGCTTACGTGCACAATTACACCGACGTATACGATTACGGCAACTCCAACCTTAAGTGCAACGGTCACCATGACGCAACCTCCGGTAGAGGTGGGGCAGATTATTGCATACCCACAGCCGGCCATAGGCTCGAGCCTTTGGTTCTATTTTCAGATGCCGGCTCCGGGTGAAATCACACTGAATCTTTATAATGTAACCGGAGAAAGGGTACATACGTTGCACGAGGAGTTGTTGGGTTCAGGACCCCAACGCTTGAGATGGGATATTTCTTCAGTGGCTCCCGGAATCTACCTGGCGGTTACCCGTATCAACCTGCCGGGAGAATTGATCAAGTTGGGTCCGACCAAAATCATCATCGTCAAGTCCGATCGAGGTTCACGGCATTAGCGCGTGTCGCTTTTTTTGTTTGGGTGGGACCATCAATCTCGGATTTAGGAGCGCTTTACATGAATAACGTAGAAACGGGTTTGCAACGTGTTCTTTCCTGTATAAGAACCGTTGTTTTTTTTGGTTTATGGGTGATGGTCTCGGTTGTTGGTGCCAGTGCCTTGACCAGTCCGCAACTCACCTATCTCAGTTCATCCCGGGTGAACACTCCAGCCAATTACAGCGTCGCGTTTAAGCTCGGAACTGTGGCTTTGGTTTCCGGAGATATGATCAGTATTTTGTTTCCGGCCAATACCAGGATTGCACTCTTGCCGGCGTTGGCGGTACAGGTTAATGGAATGGTCTGTACGAGCACACCGCTGGTTAGTGGCCAGAGAGTGGACATTGAAGTTCCGTCGGATCTCTCAAGCAATGCCGATGTGACGGTCGACTTTACCGGCAATGTATTGACCAATCCCAGTGTGCCGGGAACCACCTACCAGTTCCAGGTGCAGACCAGCGAAGAACCCGTATGGATCAACTCAAGTATGTATTCGATTACCCCTGCGAGTACATCCGTTGCGGTGGGAACCATCACGGCCAGTACCTTCATGAGTAACGCGGTCAGCAACTACCGAATTCCCGTTACCCTGGGAACCGCTGGCAGCCTCTGGGGTGGGCATAGTCAGGTGGTGGTGACCTTTCCTACGGGTACGATTGTCCCCAATGGAAGTTTGAGCGGTGTGACTGTCGATGGATTGCCGGTGGCCTCAGCCCTGGGGAACGCCGGCGCGTGCCAAGTCACCCTGGTGCCGGGCCAAGATTTATTCGCACCCGCAACAGTAACGGTGCGCATACCGTCGATTACCAACCCCGGTGCCGGTATGTATTCCCTGCAAGTGCATACCGACGCCGAGCCCAATAACGGTGTTTCTCCCGGATACAGCGTAGGTACGGGTTTGTCCATGGTGCGGATGGATGCCATGAGCGATTCGTACGCGAATCGTCCCGTGAATTATACCTTGTATTTTCGTCTCGGGGTGGATGGCCTGGACCCGGCGGATACCATCAGTGTGCAGCTGCCGCCGAACACCAAAATTGGAACCTTGACCACCACCTCCATCTACGTCAACGGAACGTCTTTGAGTCAACCTCCGGTGGTCACCGGGCAGCGGATTGATCTGCGTCCCCCCAATGCCATCGGAGCGAGCAGCAATGTGTACCTCCAGTTCAATGGCAATGTCCTGACCAATCCCAGTGTTCCAGGACCTGCGTATCAGTTCCAGCTCCAAACCAACCGGGAGCCCGTTTGGATGGACTCGCTCAGCTACACCATCAGCCCTGAAGGAAATCGGGTCAATGTTGGGAGCATCACCGCGAGCACGTTTGTGAGGAGCATGCTCAGTACCTACGACATCCCGGTCACGCTGGGAGTTTACGGCAGTCTGTGGGGCGGGCATAACCAGGTGGTGGTTACGTTCCCGAACAACACCCTTGTCCCCAACGGGAGCCTGAGCGGAGTGACCGTGGATGGAATGCCTGTTGTCTCGGCCACAGGCAATGCCTCCCTGCGCCAGGTTACATTGGTACCACAGCAAGATTTGGTTTATCCCATGACGTTTATTGTGCGCATTCCAGGGGTTACCAACCCAAGCACATCCAACAACTATCTACTGTACGTCAACACCGATGCCCAGCCCGGCACCGATTCGTCACCGAGTTACACCATTGGGGAGCCGCTCTCGAACATTCAGATGAACACCTTAAGCAGCAATGTGGTCAATGCACCAAGCAATTATACCTTGTACTTCCAGCTTGGGGCGAATGGTCTGGGCACCTCGGACATGATCAGTTTGCAATTCCCACCGAACACCCTGATAGGCGCCCTGACGACTTCGTCGGTGAGGGTTAACTCAAACTATGTAACCATAGCGCCGGTGGTCACTGGGACACGGGTAGATTTTTATCCGCCGTTTGCCATCGGAATAAACACGGGTGTAACCATTCAGTTTTTAGGCACACCGCTGACCAATCCCAGCGTTCCAGGAACCACCTACCAGTTTCAGGTGCAAACCAGCAAGGAACCCAGTTGGAGGAATTCAACCAATTATTCCTTAGTCGCGGACACAGGTACGGTCACGGTGGGAACCCTCACGCTGAGTTCGCTTCTCAGGAGCGCCACCAGCAGCTACACCATTCCGGTGACACCGGGAACGTACGGTCGTTTGTGGGGGGGGCATAATCGAGTGACGATTAGTTTTCCTCCCGACACCATCATCACCAACGGAAGTTTAAGCGGAATCACGGTCAATGGAGTCGCAGCCGCATCGGCCACAGGCAACGCCGCGGCACGGCAGATCACGTTGATGCCGACGCAAGACCTGAACCCACCTACGATGTTTACAGTCTACCTCCCGGCCACAGCCGTCACCAATCCCAGCCTGTTAAACAACTATCAACTGTACGTCAACACCGACGCTCAACCCACGAACGCTTTGTCACCCGTTTACCGAATCGGGAATGCGCTATCAAGCATTCAGATGAGCGGGATGAGCCAGAATGTGGTCAATGCACCTACCAATTACAACGTGGTCTTTCAGCTTGGGGTGTACAACTTGGGCACGGGAGATACGATTAGCCTGCAATTTCCACCCAATACAAAAATAGGTGCGCTGACCACTGCGTCGGTGAGTGTCAACTCGACCCTTTTGACCCAAGCGCCGGTGGTCTCCGGGCAGCAAGTGACGTTTCGTCCACCGAGTGCCATTAATGCGTACAGCAGTGTAAATATACAGTTTTTGGGAAACCTCATTAACAATCCCAGTGTACCGGGAACCACGCACCAGTTTCAATTGCAAACCAGCAGGGAACCCGTTTGGACGAATTCTTCGGCGTATACTATCTTCATGTCGTTTTCAACCGTGTCCGTGACATCGTTGTTGCTGAGCCATCCGCATACGGGACTTCCCTGTGCTTACGATTTTCAGGTGACGCTGGGACCCGAGGGCAGCCTGTGGGGCGGGCGTAGCCAGGTGATTGTCACATTTCCCAACGACACCGTGGTCACCCAAGGAAGTCTGAGCGAAGTTAGGGTAGATGGCATAGCGGTGACTTCGGCCATGGGCAATGCTGCGGCACGCCAGATTACATTGGTACCGGCCCAGGATTTAAATCAGCCCGTGACGTTTACGGTGCATATCCCCTCCACGGCGGTGACCAGTCCCAGTCGGGCGGAGACCTATCAACTAAGCGTGCATACCGATGCCCAGCCCAATGTCGCTTGGTCGCCGGCGTATGTGCTTTCTCATTCAATGCTCCCGACGGTTACTCCGACGGTCACCTGCACGGAGACGCCGAGTTTGCCCCAGGTGGAGCAAGGCAAGTTGATTGTTTATCCTCAGCCGGCTACAGGTTCCAGTATTTGGTTTTATTTTCAGATGCCTGCTCCAGGCGAGATCACGTTGGATTTATACAACGTCACCGGCGAATGGATCCAGACGTTGTATGCAAAATCCACGAATTCAGGAATCCAACGATTATCCTGGGATATTTCCACAGTGGCTCCCGGGATCTACCTGGCGGTTACACGCCTTAACATGACCGAACAGTATATTAAAATTAAACCCACCAAAGTCGCGATCATTAAATCCAACCAGGGTTCTCAGCCCTAATGGTTTTCACGTGTACCGGTTGGGTGCTCGGCCCTCCCTTGTGGAGTCTGGAAGGGGAATGGTTCTGGAGTGACCCAAGAAAAAAATATTGCTACATTATAAAAGCCGATGGTATAATTGCCCACTTTTTATGTGCACCTAAAAACCCTTGTTTTTTTTGGATGTTTGGCGTTGGCAGGTCCATGTGCGCCGGGCGGGGAGAGCGAGGAAGGTTCTATGGGATTAGTGATTTCATTGTTTGCCACCGCCTTGGTCTTGTTCATGGTCGTTGCCATGGCCATGGCCGAATGGGCGGATAAAGATCCCAGTCAGTTTTTGGGTTTCTTAAAACGCAAGCCGGAACCTGTTCCGGTGAAGGCCGTGAGCCCGGCAGGACTGCCTGCCGTCACGGTTGCGGTGCGAACCACTAAGTCTGGGACAACTCAAACCAAGGCAGTGAAGCGTACGCGTCCGAGCGCGAAAGCGACGGGCCAAACCACGGTGGCACGCAAGGCCACGACCACAAAGAGGAAACCGCGATGATCTTTGATTTTCTAATGGGATTATTTTCCAATGACATGGCCATTGATCTGGGTACGGCCAGTACGTTGGTGTACGTCAAAGGCGAGGGCATTGTTTTGCGCGAGCCGTCGATTGTGGCTGTGCAAAAAGGGACGGATAATGTTTTGGCCGTGGGCAACGAAGCCAAGGCCATGTTGGGACGCACGCCCGGCAACATCGTGGCCATCCGCCCCATGCGGGACGGCGTGATTGCCGACTTCGAGATTACCGAACGCATGCTCCGGCATTTCATCACCAAAGTGCACAACCGCCGTTCCATGGTCAAGCCGCGCATCATTATCTGCATTCCTTCGGGCGTGACCGAAGTTGAGAAGCGCGCGGTTCGTGACTCGGCGGAACAAGCCGGTGCGCGTGAAGTGTATTTGATTGAAGAACCCATGGCTGCGGCCATTGGTGCCGGACTGCCGATCGACGAACCCTCGGGCAACATGATCGTGGACATCGGCGGCGGGACCACCGAGGTG
Source organism: uncultured bacterium (assembly GCA_964604705.1). Taxonomy (GTDB): domain Bacteria; phylum Oederibacteriota; class JAAXVQ01; order JAAXVQ01; family JAAXVQ01; genus JAAXVQ01. The sequence continues at coordinate 37,581 of CAZSAP010000022.1, read as the reverse complement.
GCGGTTATTTCACTGGGCGGCATCGTGTACGGACGGTCCCTGCGTGTGGGCGGCGACGAATTGGACGAGGCGATCATCAACTACATCAAGCGCGCCTACAACGTCCTGATCGGTGAGCGCACGGCCGAAGACGTCAAGATCAAGATGGGCTCGGCGTTTCCGCTCAAGCAGGAAATGGAAATGGAAGTCAAGGGGCGCGACCTGGTGACCGGCCTGCCCAAGACCTTGGAAATAACCTCGGAAGAAATTCGCGGTTCGCTGGAAGAACCGTTGTCCGCCATTGTTGAGACCATCAAGATGACGCTGGAACGGACTCCGCCGGAGTTGGCCGCGGACATTGTGGATCGCGGCATCATCATGGCGGGCGGCACCTCGCAGTTGCGCGGCCTGGACATTCGCTTGCGCGAAGCCACGGGCGTGCCGGTGAACGTGGCCGAAGATCCCACCACCTGCGTGGTGCGCGGATCCGGCAAGGTCTTGGACGAAAGCATTGACATGCTCAAGAAGATCGTGGTGGGCGGGGATAAGGAACGCTAGCCCGAGAACGGACTGTGCTACTACGTGATGTTACTTTTGGATCAAGACATTGCGTAATAAAGGAACGGAGCAATAGAGCAATAGAAAATAGATCGTCCTTGAATGCTTAATTCTATTGTCCATTGTCGATTGCTCTATTGCTCCGGAGTTTGAACCTTGGGTCAAACTCCTGGGAGGGTGGTTTGTCTGAATTTTTATGGAAATGGCGACGTGAAATTCTTTTTTCACTGTTGATTGTCATATCGTTGGGTTTGCTCATTTCGCAACGTAACCCCGATTTCTTCAGTCAGAGCCTGCGCCAAGGGGTCTCCCTGGTGGTGGCGCCTCTTCAAAAAGTGTCTGCGCAATCGCTCACCTATGTGCACGGCTGGGTGCGTACGGTGACTTCGCTCGGGCACTTGAAATCCGAGAATGTAAAAATTCAAAAGATGTTGGAGACATTGCAGTTGGAAAATTTCCAACTTACGGAACAGGCGCGCGAGAATGCGATTTTGCGCGAACAGCTGGGTTACAAGCAACGGCAGAAGTGGAAATTTATTCCCACCGAGGTGATCGGGCGGGATCCGTCCAGTTGGCTGGAGACCGTGGTGGTGAACCGGGGCTCGTCGGACGGGATTCGTCTGGGCGCCGGCGTGATCACACACGAGGGGGTTGCCGGGCGAGTGGCGGATGTGCAGATGTATTCCAGCACCGTCATGTTGCTGCCGCATGTTCAGAGCTCCGTGGCCAGCGTGACCGAGCGGGCGCGCATTCCCGGCACCATCAAGGGCACGGGTACGCGTTGGCTGGCCATGATGCATGTGGCCGGGAGCGACGATGTGCGCGTCGGCGACCGGGTTTTGACCTCCAACGTCAGCAGTATTTTCCCGCCAGGACTTCCGGTGGGCACCGTGACCAGTGCGGCCCCCACGGAAAACGGACTGATGCTCTCGATTCGCCTTCAACCGCAGATTTCCTTTCAAACCCTGGATCATCTCTTGATCCTTCAGGTGGAGGAATAGCGTGGAGCGCATCGGCATTGTGTTGGTAGCCTTGGTGGCCGTCGTGGCGCAAACCACGCTTATCCCGACGTTGACCGTAACCGGCGTGGCGCCCGATCTGGTCTTTCTTCTGGTGGTCTTTTTTGCGTTGCAGCGGGGAACCACCCTCGGGTTGTGGATGGGGTTTGGCCTGGGCGTGCTTCAGGATGTGGCCGGCGGCGGGCCGTTGGGCTTGAACGGATTGATCCTGCTCGGCGTGGCCTATTTGGTGGGGCGGCTGCGTACCCGCCTGTTCAAGGAAAATCTTCCGGCGCAAATACTCATTGTGCTGATCCTCACCTGGTTTCATCAGTTTCTCATGTTTTTTTGCATGAACACGCTTTTGGAGGCGGAGTTTGCCGTGCGTGATTGGCTGCACCGGGCGTTGATCATGGGTGTGTTCCATGCCCTGATCGGCCCGGTGTTGTACCGCTGGCTCGCAACATGGATTCAAGGTGACGATGTCTATCGCCACTTAATCGCAGGAGACGCCCAAAGCCGCCGCAAGGTTTTGAAGCGGTTCGTGTAGGCGGCGGCATGCTCTGGGACCATTTCCTACTCCGTAAGGAAGAAGAATTCCAAAAACGGGTTAATCTTTTAGGCGTATGTTTGATCGCTGGGTTTTGCATCCTCTTACTGCGTTTGGTGTATTTGCAGGTATGGCAGGGGAACACGTTTTTTGAGCTCTCGGCCCGCAACCGGGTGCGTATGATCCCCATTAAGGCTCAGCGCGGTTTGATTTACGACCGGCACAGCGAGTTGTTGGCCGGGAACGTCCCGTCGTTCAATGTTTCGCTCATCCCGGCAGCCATGCCCACGGATCCGGTGGCGCGTCAGCAAGAGTACGCGTTGTTGCAAAAACTCCTGGAACTCGATGACAATGAGATCGAAGAGAAGCTTACCCGCCGCCGCTTCCGTTATTACGAGCCGCTCCGCCTGAAAGGCAATTTGGATCGCGTCAAGGCGGCCTTGATGGAAGAGCATAAACCCGAGCTGCCCGGCATGATGGTGCTAACCGAGTCGCAGCGGTTCTATAAAAACGAGACGCTGGGGTTTCACATCCTTGGGTATGTCGGAGAAATTTCCGAGCGTGATTTGGCGTTGCGCGAAGGGTATCAGGCCGGGGACATTGTGGGGCAAGCCGGTGTGGAAAAAGTATACGACCATTACCTTAAGGGCCGTAACGGCTGGCTGCACATCGAGGTGGATGCGCACGGGCGGCAGTTGGGGATTTTAGGGCGCGAGGACCCCTGGACCGGGCACAACTTGGTGTTGACCGTGGACCGCAAGCTCCAGGAAGTGGCCGAAGCCACGTTGGGCGAACGGCGGGGAACGATTATTGTTGAAGATGTGCGCAACGGAGAGATTCTGGCACTGGCTTCGGCGCCGACCTACAACCCCAATTTGTTTGCCCGCGGCATTCCACGGGATGAATGGGCCAAGCTTTTGGCCAACAAGGATTTTCCCCTGACCAACCGTGCCATACAGGGCGTCTATCCTCCGGGTTCGATTTTTAAGGTGGTTACGCTTGTCGGAGCGTTACAAGAGAAGCTGGTGGACCATCAGCATTCGTATTTATGCAAAGGCATTTACTGGATCTCGACCTGGCCGTATCGGTGTTGGAATGACGGTGGGCATGGGATGGTGGATGCGCACCGTTCGTTGGTGGAGTCCTGCGATGTCTATTATTATCAAATCGGCTTGAAGTTGAAAGTTGATAAGTTGGGACAATGGGCGCACCGCTTTGGGTACGGGTATCCCACGGGGGTGGACTTGCCCAACGAACGCACGGGGTTGGTCCCTACGGCTCAGTGGAAGGAACGCACGCAAAACATGCCCTGGTTTCCTGGAAATACCGTTATGATGTCCATCGGGCAGGGTTACATGATGGCCACACCCATGCAGATTTTGGGAAGTTTGTGTGCGGTGGCCAACAACGGAGTGATCTACCGCCCGCACATGCTCAAACAAGTATTGAGCAGCAGCGGACGTACCATGCATGAAGTCAAACCCGAGGTGATGTATCAGGTTCCGGCCACAGCCGATACATGGTCGCTGCTGCGGCGGAGTCTGGTTGACGTGGTCAACAGCAAGCGCGGTACCGGCAAGCAGTCTCAGTTGGCCACCATCAAGGTGGCGGGAAAAACCGCCACGGCGCAGAATCCGCACGGTGAAGATCATGCGGCGTTTGGCGCCTACGCTCCGGCGGATAAACCGGAAATTGCGGTGTTGGTGTATTTGGAAAATGCCGGCGGGGGTGGTGCCGAGGCGGCCCCCCTGACGCGAAAAGTGTTGGAGGCGTATTTTGGAATCAAATCCCGGGAAGTGGTGGAAGCGAAATAAACGCGGCGTCTTCTCCCTGGATATTGGGGTGGACCTGAGCATTTTGTTGCCGGCGTTGCTGCTTTCGCTGATTGGCGTGGCCATGGTGTATTCGGCCACGCAAGCCAAGGTGGAGATCTCGCACCTTTATCTTAAACAGTTGGCGTGGATCGGCATAGGGTGTGTGGGCATGCTGGTGGTTTCAACCATCAATTATCAGGTGTTGCTCCAGCGGTATGCCTACCCGGCGTACTGGGCCGTGGTGATTTTGCTGGCCATTCTTCTGGCCGCGGGTCAGGAAGTGGCCGGATCCAAGCGTTGGCTTAGCTTGGGGTTTATGAGCGTGCAACCGTCGGAGTTTGCCAAGATTGCCACCACCTTGGTCTTGGCTCGCTTCTTGGCCGCACGTCAAGAGCGAGTACAGAACTGGGATACCATCTTGGGTGCGTTTCTGTTGGCCGGCTTGCCCATGGCCATGGTTTTGAAACAGCCGGATTTGGGTACGAGTCTTTTGTTTGCGGTGTTGGTGTTTTCCATGTTGTTCGCCGTGGGCGTCCCCCTCAAGCGGCTCTTCTCGATTATCGGGGTGGGGGTTTTAACCTCACCCTTGCTGTGGGTGCTGCTCAAGGACTATCAGCGCAAGCGAGTCTTGGTGTTTTTGAACCCCAATGCCGATACCCTGGGCTCGGGATACAACGTCATTCAATCCAAGATCGCCATTGGCTCCGGCCAATGGTTTGGCAAGGGGTGGCTCGCCGGCACGCAGGGGCAGCTTAAGTTCGTGCCCGAACACCACACGGATTTTATTTTTTCGGTACTGGCCGAAGAGTGGGGGTTTGTCGGGTGCTTGGTGTTGTTGGTGCTGTTTGCCATATTTTTATTGCAAGCGTTGCGCGTGGCCCGCGTGGCTCGCGATCTGCAGGGACGATTGATCGCCGTAGGGCTCACATCGCTGCTGACCACGCAGGTGCTGATCAACCTGAGTGTGGCCACGGGGATTTTGCCGGCTACGGGCATAACGCTGCCGCTGATCTCGTACGGCGGATCGTCGCTGCTGACCACCTACTGCTTGATTGGCGTGCTTATGAACATTTGGTCCACACGAATCGTTAAATAAGAAACACCGTGGTGTTTCAGGGATGGGGAATACAACCACTATGAAGTCAGGTACAAATCCGAAGTACGCGCAATTGCTCCGGCGCGAATGGCTGCCGCAGGTGCAGAAACCCGCGCGTTACATTGGCGGAGAATGGAACGAAATTCGCAAGGACCTCACGCAGGTGACCACGCGGGTGGTGTTGGCGTTCCCCGATGTGTACGAAATCGGCATTTCGTATCCGGGGTATAAGATTCTGTATGAATTGTTGAACCAAGAACCCGAGATTTACGCGGAACGCGTGTACTCCCCATGGCCGGATTTTGAAGAACTCTTGCGCAAGCACGAGCAACCACTGGCATCCTTGGAAACCGCCACCCCGTTGGATCGATTTGACTTTGTCGGAATCACCCTGCAGCATGAGCTCTCCTACTCCAACGTGCTCAACCTTTTGCACTTGGGCAACATTCCCATAGCCGCCGACGAACGCACGGAAGAGCATCCCTTGATCCTGGGTGGCGGTCCGGGTTCGGTCAATCCCGAGCCTTTGGCTCCGGTCTTTGATTTGATTGTGCTGGGGGATGGGGAAGAGGTTTTTGTGGAATTACTCCGTCGCTACGCAGAACTTAAGACTGCGACACGGCGTGAGAAAATCCTGGCGCTCTCGGAAATTCCAGGAGTGTATGCCCCCAGTCGGTACACGCCCATTTATTCGGCCGAGGGGGTCTTGACCGACGTGCGGCCTGAACCCGGGGCGCCGTTTCCGGTCCGTCACCGCGTGGCTCCGGCCCCGGCGTTGCCACAGAAACCGCTGGTCCCGTATCTGACCATTCCCCACGACCGGGTCACGGCCGAGGTGTTCCGCGGGTGCACGCGGGGATGTCGCTTTTGCCAAGCCGGCATGATCACGCGACCGATTCGTGAACGCAACGCGCAGAGCATTGTGGACCACGTGCTGGAGCAAGTGGCCCAGACCGGATACGAAGAAGTTTCGTTGATCTCGCTTTCGTCCGGCGACTATTCGCAGATCTTGCCCCTGGTGCGCACCTTAATGCGCGCGCTCTTGCCGCAACGCGTGGCCCTGTCGTTCCCGTCGCTGCGCCTGGATTCGTTTCGCAGTGAATTGGCCGAGACGGTTCGGCGGGTACGGAAAACCGGTTTGACCTTTGCCCCGGAGGCCGGGAGCGCACGTTTGCGCAAGGTCATCAATAAATGCTTGGAGGATGAAAGTGTCTTGGCCAACAACCTGGCCTATGTATTCCAAGAGGGTTGGGATTTGGTAAAGCTTTATTTTATGGTCGGATTGCCCACCGAGACCGAAGAGGATGTCGTTGAAATCGCGGAACTGGTTCGGCGCTTGTTGGTGGAGTCCAAAAAGCGCTCCCAACCGGGGCGCGCACCGCGTGTGCATCTGGGCATTGGCTTGTTTGTGCCCAAGCCGCACACGCCTTTCCAATGGGAGGCGCAACTTTCCGTGGACGCTGCGGCCGCGCGGATGGAGCAATTGGGCAAGCGTCTGCCCAAAGCGGTCGAGTACCGGTTTGGCCGGAAAGAACGCGAGGAGTTGAACCGGAGCTACCTGGAAGGCGTCTTGGCCCGTGGGGATCGGCGGGTTTGGCCGGTGGTGAAACGCGCCTGGGAACTGGGTGCTCGGTTTGACAGTTGGGGCGAGTATTTCAAGTACGACCTTTGGCGCCAGGCGTTTGTGGACACCGGTGTGCAACCCGATGAGTATGTTTTACGGGAACGCACGGATCAGGAAGTGTTTCCCTGGATGCACTTGGATACAGGCACGCCGTTGGCCTATCTGCGTCAGGAGCGCGATGCGGCACGTGCGTGCAGTACAACCCCGGATTGTCGTACCGAAGGGTGCCACACCTGCGGCGTGTCCGACCATTACCCATGTCCGCAACCACCCGCACCGACCTTGCCCGAGGCCTCGACCGAGATACCGGCTCCGGTGACACCCGAACGCGAGACCATGCGGGTGCGTTTTAAGTACCAAAAGGTTGGGGATTTGCGTTTTGTCGGGCACTTGGATCTGGTCAATTTGTTCCGGCGGGCCGCGCGCCGTGCGAAACTGCCGCTGCATTACTCGCTGGGGTTTCATCCTCAGCCGTCCTTGGCGTTCGGGCCCCCGCTCTCGTTGGGGTATCGTGCCTTGGGTGAATGGTTTGACCTCGGGCTCGACGCATGGCGTGATGCGCGTGAACTCATAACGCTGCTGAACAATGTATTGCCGTCGGGCATTCGGGTGGAAACCGCCCGCGAGGTTCCGCTGTCGACGCCTTCGCTGACCGATCAGATCAATGCGGGTGAATATACGTTGGAGTTTGGGGATCTGGGGGAGAAACAGGCGGACTTGTTGGCGCGGGTTCAGGCATTTTTGGCCGCAACCGATGTTCAGGGATCGCAGTGGTCCAAAAACGGAACCGTGAAGGTGAACTTGCGTACTCCGGTCAAGGCGTTGACGGTCTCGGAAACGGCCGACGGGGTGATGTTGACCCTGACGCACGCGATCCAACCGGGGAGCAACGCCAAGGTGTCCACGTTGGTGGAATACTTCAGTCAGGGCATCACGGAGGCGTGGCGCATTGTCGTTACGCGGACGGTTTCGGGGCGTTGGCAAGGGGAAGGGATTACCATTCCTTAGCGTGCGGATAGCGTGGGTGGGGTTTTGGGCTTTCTTATTCTTGGATTTAGGGAATCCCATGTCCTCCGGCAACGAAGTGCTTCCCGCCCTCGGTCGTTTTGCAAGACATGCTTTGCCTCTCGCCGGAAATACGTGATCCGCAGTATTCAGGGTTTATTCGAGCGGTAGCGAGGCACACGGATGGCTCAATCGGATTCCCTGAATCCAAGAATAAGAAAGCCCAAAATCCGTTGTAGCGAATACGCCTGCATCTCGGCTGCACGCTGCCTCATTTTAAGACAGAGGCGGAGGACATGGGATTCCCCAATTAAATAAGCAGGAACACCCAAGCTTCGTGCACAAGTAAAGGGCCAGGCTCCCTTACGGCAGTGTGGGGGATCAGAAGTTTGATTGATTTTTAAGTTAGAAGATGAAAGAATAGAAGCAATATGAAATTGCCGAAGATCCGGCCGGAGTATTCCGGACCGGTTAAATACGAATAGAGGAATACCACGCATGAAAAATACACGACGGCGCAAACCGCCACGTCGGGAGATGCGGACACTCACGCCGCTCTCGAAACTGGAACGCGAGATGATCATATCCTGCGATGCCCATGAAACGCGTATCGCGTTTCTGGAAGAAGGGCATCTGGCCGAATATTATTATGAGCGCGCGCAAGAACGTACGATTGTGGGCAACATTTACAAGGGCCGGGTCACCTCGGTCTTGCCGGGGTTGCAGGCGGCCTTTGTGGATATTGGTCTGGAAAAAAGCGGGTTCATTCACGCACGGGACATTCTCACCGAATCCTTGACCATCGAAGATTTTATGAAAGCGCAGCAGGCCCGCAAGCATGAGGATGAAAACGGTGAAGACGAAGCCTCCGGCGGGTACGAGCGGTTCAACCGCCGACCGATTCAGGACTTGGTGAAAAAAGGGCAGGAAATCCTGGTGCAGGTGGAAAAGGACTCCATTTCCACCAAGGGCCCGCGTTTGACCGGTCAGATTTCCGTGCCAACGCGGTTGGCGGTCATGATCCCAGGCGCCGAGCATTCAGGGGTGTCGCATCGCATTGCCACCGACGCCGAGCGCTCGCGCTTGAAAGGGATTTTGGACAAGGTCACCCCCAAGGGGTTTGGCGTGATCGCGCGCACTTCGGCCGAAGGGGTGAGCGAAGAGGACTTGAAAGCCGATGTACAGTACGGCTTGAAACTGTGGAAGAATTTAAAAGCCAAAGAAAAGAAGAGCAAGGCTCCGGCCGTGCTGCATGCCGAGGAAGGCTTGATGCACCGGGTGGCGCGGGACAACATGACCGAAGAGGATTCCCGCATCGTCATTGATGCCGGGAACGACGGGAAGCGCATCAAGACGTGGATGAGCACGTTTCTCGCCTCGTTGAATCCCAACATTGAATTGTACAAAGGCAATGTTCCGGTTTTTGAATCCTTGAACATTGACGCGGAGATTGAAAAGGCGTTGCGTCCGAAAGTGTGGCTCAAGTGTGGCGGTTACTTGGTCATTGAAGAGACCGAGGCGTTGGTGGTGGTGGACGTCAATACCGGGCGCAATGTAGGTAAGACCCGCCAGGATGAAACCATTCTAAAGACCAACTTGGAAGCGGCCAGTGAAATTGCCCGCCAACTGCGGTTGCGGGATTTGGGCGGCATCATTGTTCTGGATTTTATTGACATGCGTATTGAAGAGCACAAGGAACGCGTGTATCTCGAATTGGCCCAAGCCCTCCAACGGGATCGTGCCAAGACCAGTTTGCGCCAATTAACCGATCTGGGTCTCATTGAAATGACGCGCAAGCGTGTACGGGGAAGCTTGCTCCGCACCCTGTGCGAACCGTGCCCCATGTGCCAGCATCGCGGTTGGGTGCGCTCGCGCGAGAGCGTGGCGCTCCGTCTGCAGCGTTTGTTGGAAAAGGCCATGCGCCTGACGGGTGAGAAAGAATTTATTCTGGAAATGCCCACGTACATGGTTACCTTCTTGGAAGAACACACGCTGCGGGAACAGGCCCGGCGTTTGCAAGTGAAGCTGCACGTTGCTTCCATGCCCAGCCTGAAGGGCGATGACTTGCGCTTGATTTCATCGTTGACCCAGGTGGTGGTGGAAGGCAGCAGCGGTTCCAACGAATAAGTTCACGCCGTTTGTGCGTGTTGAAGGAGAGTGGGTCATGTTTGATAACGTGAAAGCCATCTTCGCCAAAGATCCGGCCGCTCGCAATATCATTGAGATTGTGCTGTGCTATCCAGGGTTGCACGCCATCTGGTTCCATCGCATTGCGCACGCGTTGTGGACGCTGCGCCTCAAGACCTTGGGGCGGCTGGTCTCGCATGTCTCGCGCTTTTTTACGGGCATTGAGATTCACCCGGGTGCCAAGGTCGGCAAGGGTGTGTTCATTGATCACGGCATGGGCGTGGTGATTGGCGAGACCGCGGAGATTGGCGACGGCGTACTCATGTATCAAGGCGTGCTTTTAGGCGGGACCTCGCTGAACAAAGGCAAGCGGCATCCGACCATTGAACCCGGGGTGGTCATCGGAGCAGGGGCCAAGGTGTTGGGACCGATTGTGATTGGTGCCGGCGCCAAAATCGGGGCGCAAGCCGTGGTGGTGAGGGAAGTTCCTCCCGGGTGCACAGTGGTGGGGAATCCGGGTAAAATTGTACGTCTGGCCTCAGGCGAACGTCCTGCGGAGTTGCTGGATCACGGGCGTTTGCCCGATCCGGTCGCGGAAGTGGTGCGCCACTTGGATAACCGCATTGTGGCCTTGACCACCTTGATGATGCATAAACAATGCTTTACCGAGGATGAGTTTAACAAGCAGCATATGCAGGAAGAAGAAAAGTATGTGGAAAGCTACCTGGAGCAGGAACCCAAACCCGGCGAAGGTGTTTAACGATGTGCACGAGCATGTCCGGTGTCACCGGGCCTGCTCGTGATGACCTAGCCACACCATGATCCCATTTGCGACCACACCCCATGACTGAAATGCACAACCCCAAATCATGAATTCTAAGTTGCGCGTGCATATTGTTTCAGAGACGGCCTGGCTTTTTCAAGGGCAAGGTGTGCATACGGCCTTTATCGATCATGTACAACTCCTGCAGGAAGAACAGGACGTGGTCACATTTGTCAATCAGGAAGGGTGGGGGGATGTTCTGCATGCGCATACCTACGGCCCGTATTTTTTTTGGAAGGGACGCCGGTATCCCGGACGAAAAATATTCACGGCGCATGTGATCCCGGATTCCGTGACCGGATCGCTCCCGCAAGGCCGGCTGTGGATGCCCTGGGTCCGGCGCTACCTGCGCCGCGTGTATGCCTATGCCGATGTATGCGTGGCCATTTCGCCTCGGGTCGAGGATGCGATTCGCGAACTGGGCGTCTCGACCCCTGTTGTTTCCATCGGCAATCCGATTCATAAAGAAAAATTCACCGTATCCCGGGAACGTCGCACACGCGCACGTCAGCGCTGGCGCATACCGGATGAGGCGTTTGTGGTCTTGGGCGTGGGTCAGCTCGAAGGGCGCAAAGGGGTCGAGACCTTTTTGGATGTGGCCGAAGCCTGCCCTGAATATGTTTTTATGTGGGCCGGGGGGCGACCGTTTGGTCCATTGACCGAAGGCATCGCGCGCATCCATCGTCGTCAGAAGCAATTGGGATCACGAGTGCGGTGGACCGGGCTCTTGTCTTTGGAGCGTATGCCCGAGGTGTATGCCGCGGCCGATGTGTTGCTTTTTCCCAGCCATCAGGAAAATTGTCCCCTCGCGCCCTTGGAGGGCGCAGCCAGCGGTTTGCCGGTGATCTTCCGGGATCTCCCCGAGTATCGGCGCTTGTACACCGTACCGTATTTGCGTGCGGCGACCCGCGAGGAATTTATCGAGCAACTGCAACGATTGGGTTCGGATGCCGTGGCGCGCCGGAACGGGCAGGCCCTGTCAGAAGCGCTGGTGAGGCAATTTGATAAACGAACCATTCGCCGTAAGCTTATCGAGCTTTACCGTGAAGTCGCCCAAGGGCGGTACGCCTAGGGCACGATGGGTGTTTGGGTTTTGGATTCTTGGCGTCGCTTGTCCAAGGCGTCGGCCTCGGCGTTACGGCCAAGTGTGCGCAGGAGTTGGGCGTAGGTCTCCAAGGTACGGATTAAGTTCGGATGATCCGGCGGGAACATTTTTTCCTGGATGGACAAGGCCAGCTTAAAATGCGTCTCGGCCTCAGGCAAGCGTTTCATGTGCAGGTAGAGCTCCGCCAGGAGGGTTTGGTCTACGGCCACGCGGGGATGGAGCTTGCCCAATTCCTGACGGTCGGTTTCCAAAATTTGTAGGAACAACGTCTCGGCATCTTTGAATCGTCCTTGGTCGCGATACAAGGTTGCGAGATTGGTCTGTGCTTGCACAAAGTCACGCGGATTTTTTTGTGCGGTTTTGGTTTGCAGGGTTACCCGCCGCTGGGCAATAGCGATGGCTTCGGTCAATTTACCTTCACGACGATACATGTTTTCCAAGTTGCTTAAATACACTTTCAACGTTGGGTCTTGGGCTCCGTAGAGGGATTCGCGGATGCCGAGGACTTGCAGGTAAAGGGCTTCGGCCTCACGGTTTTTCTTTTCGGCGTCATAGACAAACGCCAAGTTGTTCATGGCCTCAATGAGGTTAGGGTGATTGGCCGGAAGGAGTTTTTTCAAAAGCTCAAGCCCACGGACCCCTGTGGATTCGGCTTGGGCATAGTCTCCCTCGTAGCGGTAAATTTCGGAGAGGTGGGCCAAAATCAGAGCCACCGTCAGGTGTTCGGGCCCCAGTTGCTTTTGTTTGAGTTCCAAATACTTAAGCAAAAGGATTTTGGCTTGGGTGTAGTCGGCTTGCAGACCGTAGAGAAAGATAAGGTTGCTTAAGGCCGTACCGACATAGGCGTGTCCTTCTCCGAAATCCTTTTCCGCTAGATTCAAGGCGTTTTGCGCCTCGGCCACAGCCTCGGTGTACAGACCGTCGTGATAAAGTCGAACTATTTTTTCATTGGATTTCATCCAGCGGCTTTGTGGGGAGCAGGCACCCAGAAGCATGCCCAACATACACAGCAGGGTGCAGAAGTGCTTGTAGGAGACCATCTTAAAAACTCCTCTCGCCATTAAAATATATGTAAAGTATCGTCTGCCGGGTGCTCGGACTTGATCCAGTTACTTGAAATGTCTTTGTTTTATAAGGCTTTATAATAAAATGTGTACGTGAAATCCAGCCGACCTTTTTCACGGCGGCTGAACCAAGGCCGTCAATCTGCATGCATCATAGGTGGAAGTGCTTGGGATGTCAAGCGCTTCTCAAGTAGGAAAACAAAGGTATCCGAAAGGATGCTTCCGTGGGACGCACCCATTTTTATAAGTCCGGGCATAAAAAAACACTTGACGAACCTTGGGCTTTTGGATATATTCTCCATTCCCATTCCGGCGAAGGGGTTTTTATGCCGGTTTTTTGACCAGGAGGCACGTGTTATGTTTGCAGTCGTTGAAACAGGTGGAAAGCAATACAAAGTAGATAAGGGTGCTTTGCTGAAAGTAGAGCACATTGAAGCGGAAGTGGGCAAGACCGTTGAGCTGGACCAAGTGTTGTTGGTCAGCGACGGTGACAAAGTCACGGTGGGCCGTCCTTTGGTCGCAGGCGCCAAGGTCATCGGGGAAGTCATTCGTCAGGGTCGGGCCAAGAAGGTGTTGGCTTACACGTACAAACCCCGCAAGCATTCTGAATCAGTCCGCGGACATCGACAGTACTATACGCAGATTAAAATTGTCGACGTCATTACCGCGTAATCGGAGGAGATTGAGTCATGGCACATAAAAAAGGTGTAGGTTCTTCTCGCAATGGTCGTAATTCGCCGGGTCAACGCCTGGGGTGCAAGCGTTTCATGGGTCAGGAAGTAACGGCAGGCAGCATTTTGGTCCGTCAACGCGGTACGCGCTTCAAGGCCGGTTTGAACGTCGGCATGGGTCGGGACAATACGTTGTTTGCCATGGTGGATGGCGTGGTTAAGTTTGAAGGCAGTGACAAGGGTCGTCGCTTCATTTCCATTGAAGCCGCTGCTGCGGAAACCGTCAAAGCCACCGCATAAACCACGTAACGTAAATTTTTTAAAGCCCTAAGGCCCCGGCCTTAGGGCTTTTTTGTTTCCGGAAAAAAGCATTTATACACAAGGAGGCTTAGTATGAAAAAAACGTTTGAAACCATGTTTTCCCTCAGTGCCAAGAACATGCGTGCCTCCGAAATTCGTGAATTGTTAAAGCTGCTTACCAAACCGGAAATGATCAGCTTTGCCGGCGGGTTGCCCAACCCCGAAGCGTTTCCCATTGAGGCCATGAAGCCCGTGGTTGCGCATGTGATGAACGAGCATGCCCGTGATGCGCTGCAATACGGGGTCACCGAGGGGCATAACAAACTGCGGGACGCCATTGCCAAGGGCATGGGGCAGGTCTACGGTGTGCCGCAGAGTCTGTCCAATATCTTAATCACCACCGGTTCGCAGCAAGCCATGAATTTGCTCTCGCTCATCTTGTTGAGCCCGGGGGACTTGGTCTTAACCGAGAATCCTACGTACCTGGGTGCGTTGCAATCGTTTTACGCCTGTCAGGCGCGTGTTGAAGCCGTACCCATGGACGAACACGGCATGCGCATGGACGCGTTGGAAGAGAAATTAAACTCCCTGCGTCAGCGTCAAGAGCGTCCGAAGTTCATCTACATGGTGCCGACCTTTCAGAATCCGACCGGGGTCACGTTGAGCCGTGAGCGGCGCGAGCGTTTGTATGCGTTGCTCCAGGAGCATGATCTGCTGCTGATCGAGGACGACCCGTACGGATTGTTGCGCTTTGAAGGCGACTCGGTTCCGCTGATTAAGAGTTTGGATCAAGAAGACCGGGTGATTTATTTGGGCTCGTTCTCGAAGATCCTGGCGCCGGGGTTCCGCACCGGGTGGCTGGCGGCGCCCGAAGAAATTGTGAACCGGGTGAGCATGGCCAAGCAGGCCCAGGATTTGTGCTCGAACACGTTTGGTCAGTACTGTGTCTTTGAAGCGTTGTATCACAACATCCTCTTTCCCCATGTGAAGGAGATTGTGACGCTTTACAAGCGCAAGCGGGACATCATGCTCGATGCCATGCAGACGTATTTCCCGGAAGGCGTGACCTGGAACCGGCCGGAGGGCGGGATGTTCCTTTGGGTAACCTTGCCGCCGGCGTTGAATGCGTTGGATGTGCTGGGCAAGGCCATTGAAAACAATGTGGCGTACGTAACCGGGGAACCGTTTTTCCCCAATGGCGGAGGGCAGCATCACTGCCGGTTGAATTACAGCTACTCCTCGGACGAGACCATTGTGGAAGGCATCAAGCGGTTGGGCAAGGTGATTGAGGTGCAGTTGAAGGAAAAGTCCAATCCGCAGATTTTGGCCCCGGAAGGCATGGAGATTTTTTAGGTTCGACAAACCGCTGGCAATCGGGCGTGAAGGCGTGTAAAGTGAAGGCGACCTGAGTATGGTTATGGCTTGCAGCGTATGTTGCCTGACTTGTTCCAGATGGGCAGGCATGCCAGCGAACGGTTTGGAAAAATAGTTTGTGAAGAATTGCAGGCGAGTCGGTTTCAGATCGCGAGACCCAGCTTTCACGGCGTCAGGCAGCACACGCTGCAAGCCAGTAGAAGTAAGGGATCGTCAAGATAAGCAGCAGGTGTTTGCTGCTGAGATGAGGGATGGGATGAATAAGCAGAATCAGTTTATGGATCACGCCGTGGTACGGGTTGTCGGTGGCCGCGGGGGAAACGGTGCGTCGCATTTTCGCCGTGAGAAATGGGTGCCGCTGGGCGGACCCGATGGCGGAGACGGTGGACGTGGCGGCCATATTATATTGCAAGCCAATTCCAATCTGAGCACGCTGGTGGATTTTGCCTATAAGCGCGAGTTCAAGGCCGAAGACGGCGCACCTGGAACCGGAGCCCGTAAGTACGGCAAGCAGGGGCGCGATACCTTGGTGCGTTTGCCCGTAGGCACGTTGGTCTTGGACAAGGCCACGCATGAGTTGCTTGCGGACTTAAACGAGGACGGTCAGGAATTTATTATTGCCAAAGGCGGGCGCGGCGGGTTGGGCAACACGCATTTTGCCACGTCCATGCGGCGCGCACCCAAGCTGGCGGAAAAAGGCGAGCCGGGCGAAGAGCGCGAAGTGGTTTTTGAGTTGAAGCTCCTGGCCGATGTGGGCATTGTGGGCATGCCCAATGCCGGCAAGTCGACGTTGTTGGGCGCGGTCTCAGCCGCGCATCCGAAGATTGCGGATTACCCGTTTACGACCATCACCCCGAACCTCGGGCGCGTGCGCATTGACGAGGGACATAGCTTTGCCATGGTGGACATCCCGGGGCTCATCGAAGGGGCGGCGCAGGGTGTGGGGCTGGGGCACGAATTTTTACGCCACGTGGAGCGCACCCGTTTGTTGATTCATGTGGTGGCCGTGGGTCCGGAGGAAAAAGATCCCTGGACTGTGTTCGAGATGATCAACAAGGAACTGGCTTTGTACGGACACGGCTTGGAGAAGCGTCCGCAGGTGGTGGCGTTGAACAAAACCGATCTGATGCCCGAAGCCAAGGAACTGAAAAAGTGGGTCACCAAATTTGAGAAAAAAGGCTACGATGTATTTTTAATGTCGGCGGCCACGCGCCAAGGGGTGAAGGAATTGGTCCAGCGCACGTATTTGAAACTGCAGACGCTGGAAGTCCCGGTTATGGACGTCAAGCGTCCGGTGGTGAGCAAGACGCCGGCGCCGCGCTTTGTGGTGGAGGTTGTGGACGACGGTGTTTGGCGCGTACGCGGGCGTGAAGTGGAGAAGTGGGTGGCCATGACCGACTTTGAGAACGAAGAAGCGGTGCAGAAACTGAAGAACATCTTCGACCGCATTGGCTTGAGTGAAGAGTTCCAAAAACTGGGGCTGAAAAACGGTGAGACCATTCAAGTGGGCAAGGAAGAGTTCTTCTACCAAGAGGATGACGAGTAAGACGGTTACATAGAAAATCACGGCAGGTTTGGCGCGGACAGGTTTGTTTGCTCCTGATGGGCACGGGATGTGAGGGCGGTTTGAATACCGCAGGGAACGTTGGGCAGGGAATCGCAGGTTCTCGAGCTGCGGGACCCAGCATCCGCTGCACAAACCTGTCCACACCAAGCCCCAGACGAAGGGCAAGAACCTTTTAACTTCTTTTGGGACATGATAGGATACGCAGCATGCAACGACGACAGATCATGAAAAAAGCCAAACGCATTGTAGTCAAGATCGGCACCAGTCTGCTCACCAGTGGAGCCGACGGTGTGAACAAGACGTTTTTGTCCAAACTCGCCGGTGAGATCGCGGCTCTGCGTCAGACTGGGCGCGAGGTGATTGTGGTGACCTCGGGGGCCATAGGCACCGGGCTGGCGGTTATGAAGTGCAAGGAAAAACCCCGTACCATTCCTGGGAAGCAGGCCATGGCCGCCATTGGCCAGCCCCGTCTCATGCAAGCCTACGATCAAACCTTTGCCAAACACGACCTAACCGTGGCCCAAATCTTATTGACCGCCGAGGACATCCAGCATCGCGAACGCTATGCGCACGCCCGAAACGCTCTTTTGGAGCTGCTGCACCGGCAGGTGGTTCCGGTGATCAATGAAAACGATACGGTGGCCGTGCAGGAAATTAAAATCGGGGACAACGACACGCTTTCGGCCCATGTGACACACTTGGCCGAGGCGGATCTGCTCGTGATTCTGACCGACGTGGATGGGTTGTACACCTGCAACCCGGCCGAGCACGCCGATGCGGAACTGCTCGAACATGTGGACAAGATCGACCGCGCCATTGAAGAGATGGCGTGCGGTCCTGGAACGGCGCTGGGGACCGGAGGCATGGCCACCAAGATTAAGGCTGCCAAGATGGTTACGGGCATGGGTGAGGAAATGGTGATTGTCAACGGACGCTTGCCCCATGTGCTCACGCGTCTGGTAGACGGGGAGCCGCTGGGTACGGTGTTTTATCCGCATGGGGATAAGCTCAACCGTCGTAAGAGCTGGATTGCCTTTGGTCTACGTCGGCGGGGCAGCGTGCACATGGATGCCGGCGCCATCGCGGCCGTGAAAACCAAGGGCAAGAGTTTGCTTCCCTCGGGGATCTCGCGGGTGGAAGGACGGTTCACGCAAGGGGATTGTGTGAGCCTGATGGACGAACACGGGCAGGAATTTGCGCGCGGGTTGGTAAACTACAGCTCCGATGAAGTTGCGAAATTGGCCGGCGTGAAGACCGGCGATATCGAACGTATTTTGGGGTACAAATACAGCGACGAGATTATCCACCGGGATGATTTGGTGGTTCTCGAGTAAAGGATTATGCCTCATCCTAAAACTTAAGGCGGGGGCTTGGGGGCGAAGCACCCCAACGGAGATAGGAAAGAACAGCGGACGGATGTCCGCGTCAGGGAAACCTGTGGTTTCCCTGAAAGCTTCGTTTTTGAGGTGACGTGTGCGGACCGGTATTTTTGGGGGAACGTTTGACCCTGTGCATATAGGGCATTTGCGTGTGGCCGAGGAAGTGGCGGAAAAGCAGAAGTTGGACCGGGTGATCTTCGTCCCGGCCGGACATCCGCCGCACCGTCGCACACCCTTGGCTGCGGCCGAACATCGGTTGGCCATGGTGCGTCTGGGCGTGGCCGGCAATCCCCGGTTTGCGGTTTCGGATTGCGAGCTCAAGCGCACCGGGCCTTCCTTCACCGTGGATACACTGGCGTATTTCAAATCGCACTTTCCGCAGGATCGTTTTTTCCTCCTGATGGGATCGGATCAATTGTTGGAGCTTCACCGCTGGCATGAGGTTTCTCGCCTCTTGGCCTTGGCCAAAGTGGTGGCGTTCTCCCGTCCTGGCCTGACCCTGCCTGCGGCCAAGCACATTCTGGGTCCCCTAGGGAGTCCGCTTTCACCGCGTGCGTACTGTCTTCAAACCGTGAGCGGGTTGGACATCTCCGCCACCGTGATCCGTCAGCGGGCACGGCAGAATGAGTCCTTGCGTTACTTGGTGCCCGATTCCGTAGAACGGTACTTGCGGACGCACGGATTGTACCGACGAAAAAAAGCCTAAATCCAGCCTATTCAAAGATTTGATAGCAGTGGTTTTCTGGAAATCAAGCACCCTCGCCGTTTGGCAATAATCTAAATCTGCCTTAAGTCTTAGCCAAGCTCAACCGAAAATACAATTAACCGCACGAACCTAGGCTTGTATGAAGTGGGGTGCCGGACATGATCGGTGAACTGTCCAATGTCAGCGTCGGAGGCATGTTGCGCCTGTTGTCAGCGTATCAGCAGACAGGCTGTTTGAAAGTTGTGGGTGCTGACGGCGAGGGCGAGCTTTATTTGGAAAAAGGACAAATTGTCGGAACCAAATCCAAACGCAAGGATGTGGCCGACGAAGTGTTGCGCCTGCTTTCCCTACAACAGGGTTTTTTCCATTTTGAGGCCTTGGAAAGCATTCCCAAGAGCAATCGCCAAGGGACTGTGGAGGATGTGGAGAGCATCATCTTGGAAGCGTCGCGGCGTATTCCTTTTACCACTTTGCAGGAATTTTTGCCCGGGGGCGAAGCCGTGTTGCAAATGGCGCCCATTTACAGTGAACGGGGACGACTACGGCTGGATCTTATGCGGGAAGAATGGAACTTTTTAACCAAGGTGAACGGCGAGGATTCGCTGGAAGCCTTGATGGTGAAAAGCGATTTGCCGCGCGATCGGGCCATTCAGGTGGCGTACGGTTTGTTGAGCGCCGGGCTTTTGAGAAAAACCCGTTTCCGGATCCCGGAAGTGTTGGAGATCGCCACACGGGAGCTGGGGAACATGGGCGAGGCTTTGGTCCGGCAAGCGTTTAAGACGCTGCGGATAAACCAAGCACGCATGCAGATGAAGGACTTGATTGCGTTGCTCAATGAGCTGGAGCGGAACATCACCCTGCTATTGGGTCCGACGCGGGCCAGTGCGGTGGTGGGACAAATGTGGGAAGGCGCCAAGCGCTAGCACGACGGCAGTAGGCAGAAGGAGCCAAGGCAATGGAAACCTCCATGTGGGAAGCCTCAAGTTATCTGGTTGCGGTTTTTGGAAGCATCGTGCTGTGGATCAGCTACGCCCTGTTTGGGTTGATCACACGGCGGTACAAGCAGGTTTTTGGCCGCGCGACCTACAGCGGCTTGATCATTGCCGCGCCTTCGGGTTTGTTGGTGTACACCTTGTTTTTAATTTTAAAGGCCACCCCCGTGTTGAGTGATCCGGCGGTGGCCAAATCCACCGAGTGGTTTGCGTATTTAGCGCTTTTGGCCTCGGGGTTTTTCTGTTTGGTGGGTGTTGCGAAATTTGCCGGGGTGCTCCGGCAAGTCACTCGTCCAATCCAAGGCGAAGCTCCTTTGTGGACCGCGCCGGGAAAGGAGAAGCCATGAATTGGGTGTCGATTCTCAAACACTATCCGCTGGATGCGCTGCCGTACGAGATCGGTTTTTTCCTCTTGGCCCTTTCCATGATCTGGTATAGTATCGTCCTGCGAACCATGGTGAACATTATTCGCGAAAAACCCATTTGGCTTTTACCGTTGCTGGGGGCCTTGTTTGTTTTGGCATCGGTGGGCATGCATTCGTTTGCGTATCTCGTGTTGCTTCCGCAGATGGATGTGTTGCGCACCGTGGACGAAATCAATCAAATGACGGCGTTTATGATGAAATGGCGCACGTGGTCGCTGACCGGTATTTTGCTTGGCGGAATTTTCTCGTTGGCCGGCGGCGGGCTGTACTACCGTTGGACAACGCGTTGAGGAGGATGGAGCCATGGGCAAGTATAAGGTAATGGTGATTGACGACGAACCGGATATTGTCAAATTGGTAAAGATCTCTTTGGAAATGGCCAATTTTGATGTGACCGAGGCGTTCTCTGGAAAAGAGTGTCTGCACAAGTCACAGACCTTGGTTCCGGACCTGTTCTTGCTCGACATCATGATGCCGGAGATGAACGGGTATGAAGTCTGCCAGCGCTTGAAGGCGCAACCCAACACCAAGAACGTGCCCGTGGTGATGCTCACGGCCAAGGGACAAAAGGGCGATGCCGAGCAGGGATTGAAAGTGGGGGCCGACGACTACATCATCAAGCCCTTTGATCCGTATGAGTTGGGCGAGCAAATCCGCGAGATCTTGCAGCAAAAGAAAGTCAGCAGCTAATCTTAAAAACACCTACCTAAAGCGCGGCCACACGCCGCGCTTTTTTTTTTGATGAGCAAATTCAGCACAACAATTCCGGTTTTGTAGAAGATAAAAAGGATACAATCCAGTATATTGGAACGTCCTCCCCTGGCCCCTCCCACCAAAGCCTGGGGAGGGAAATCGATTTTATTAAGCAGGGAGTATATTAAGGAGTTTCACCATGGATCGTCAAAAGGAACTAAAACGTTTGTACAAGGAAAATCCACCTGAAGGCGGCGTGTATCAAATTCGGAATAAGCAGAACGGGAAGATCATGGTGCGCAGTTCGTTCACGTTCAACGCCGGGTTCAACCGCGACCGCATGGAGTTGGACTCGGGGAAGAGCCGATTTGAGCTGCTCCAAGATGAATGGACGCGCGTGGGCGGCGATGCGTTTGTGTTTGAAATTTTGGATGTGTTCAAGCCGCGTGCCGAAGACACCTTTGATCAGCAACGCAAGGAGCTGCTCTTGTTGGAAGCGATGTGGTGTGAGAAATTGCAACCTTACGGTGAACGGGGATACCATCCGCCGAAGTGAAGGAACTACAACGGTTGGACGGTCACGGCGCGTCCGGGGCGGGCCGGACACTTGTTTTCGCAGATGGCACAGCCCACACACGCGTGAGGGTCCACGACCGGGCGGCGCATCCACTTGCCGTTGGAATTTTTTTGTTCCAGAACTTTAATGGCTTTGTTCGGCACCGGGCAATGCTCTTCACACACCAGGCACTGGCGATCACCGATCCAGGGAATGCAACGGGAACGGTGTATCACCGCCAGTCCGAGTTTGGTGTGTTTTTTTTGTTCCAAGGTCAAGGGACGAATGGCTCCGGTGGGGCAAACCTGCCCACATAAGTTGCACTGATGCTCACAATACGCCAGGGACGGAACCAAGTAAGGCGTCCAAATACCCTCCGCACCGCTCTCCATAACCGCCGGTTGCAAGACATTGGTCAGACACACTTTCATGCAGTTGCCGCAACGTACGCATCGCTGCACGAACTCTGCCTCGGGCAAGGCCCCGGGCGGACGGAGCACCTGGGCACGGCGTGGGGGGGAGGCCAGGCCCAAGGCCGAACTCTGACGCGCTGTCAAGAGGAGCGAACTCCCGGCCAGGAGTAAGAATTGCGCCCGCGAGATCCCGCTTGGTTCTACGGGTGGCGTGGTCTTGGCGCGGAGTGCGCGCGTAGGGCGGCGGTAAGTAAAGCGTGCGGTTTGTCCCGGGCAGGTCGCTAGACAGTCAAAGCACATGACGCATTCGGACGGGTTGTAACTCGTATCGGTGCGTATGGCATTGGTCCGGCAGACATGGCGGCAGGCGGCGCAACCACTGCGACACTGGCTCACTTCACGCCGATACCAGGACCACCGTGCTACGCTCCCTAAGAGCGCACCCAAGGGGCAAATATACCGACACCAGAAGCGACGTTGCACCAGGACCGCACCTAGAATGGCCACAAAGATCCAACCAATCACGCCCGCATGTGGAAAGACCGGATGACTGATATCAAGAAAGGCATCCTTCAGTTGATAGTAGAGAGATTCCAGCGGCGGATAGTCGTGCGTGGTGTTAAGCGCCCAGGCAAAGAGGCTGTCCACGCCTTGGTTCACGGCCGGATGCAGGTTGAAAGAAAATGCGCGCACAAAAATGGTGATGGGATCCAACAGCCATACCCACTGCAACCCGGCCAATCCCAAGGCGGCCAAGAGAGCCAGCAGGACATACTTGATCCATTGGGCGCGGCCTGGATCGGTCTCACGCTTGCGACGGAAGCGGTAGGCTACGGCCGCCAGGGCGTCCATGACCGCACCCAGCGGACAAAACCAACCACAGAAAACGCGTCCCCAAACCAAGGTTACCATCAGTGTCAGCGCGGTCCAGAACCAACCGGAGAGCCAAACCCGTTCGGCCAAAGCGGTGACGAGCATGATCAAGGGATCGAGCTGGAATAAAAGGCCGGGGTGGATGAAACCTCTGAGTGGATACTTGGTGGTCCAAATAATGTACACCAAGAACAGAAACACTGCGGTCTGCACCACACGTCGTAGAAGAATCAAACGGGTGCCGTTCGGTGTGCGGGTGCGCGGCGCGCGTGTGTTCATGAGATTCTCCCGAGGGTAAAGACCACGTTGACGGAAACCATGGATTGAAATTACACCGTGACCTTGCGGATGGTGGCGCGCTTGAGATCGAGGCTGCCGAGGTTCATGTCGGCCGCGGCGCGGATATGCCCGATGTCTTCGGGCTTGCGCTCCATGAGCGTGGCCGCGTATGCATCGGCCAGCACGGGATCGGTGCCTGCGATGACGGTGTTGAGTTTTTTCACATCGTCCAAGTTTCCGCCCGTGGGTCCGTGACGCAGAAGCACACGGGTGGCGTCAATGACCGTAAGATTGGGTTTGATGAAGGCCGTGAGCTCAGCGAGCTTCTGGTCCATGTTCCAGTGCATTTGCCCGCGCGAACCGCCGCAGACGCCCATGAGGTTTTTCATGGAGAGGGTCAGGCCGGTGAGGGCGTGGTGCTTGGCCACAGGCACGTTGATGAAGGTGTCGCACTCCACGGCATCACGGAAGATGGGCCAATCGGACATGGCGCTCTTCTCCGGGAATTGCCCTGGGTAAAATTTCCAATCGCTCACATAGAAGATCAACCCGCCCGCCTTCTTCACCGCATCGTAGATTCCGCTGTTGGCATACGTCCGGCGCGCATCGTTGCAGGTGTTGTCAAAGACCTTGACGGTTTTGGCTCCGGCCTCGCGGCAGAGGCGGACCAGGGCGCCCACCACTTCCGGATGCGTGTTGCCGGCTTGTTCGGGGGTGCGGTCCCAGCCGATGTTGGGCTTGACCACCACGATGTCTCCGGATTTCACAAATTTGGCAATGCCCCCCAAGGTTTCAACGGCCTTGCGCGTAAGGGCGGCCGGGTCCTCGCCGGTGGCCACGGCCAGGTGACAATCGGTGCTTACCGTACGCGCCGTGCGCGGAGCCAAGGTGGTGGTGTTTTTCGCCCAGGCTTTTTTGCTCAGGTGTTGGGTGAACAGCACACCGGCCCCGACACCCAAAAGCTTGAGAAACGATCGGCGAGATACGGACTTGTTCCAAAGTTGCGCCAGCTGTTCACCGTCAAACCAGGCATTAAGCTTCATCGGGATAGCCTCCTTGCGACACCATGGGTTGGTTGAACCTGCGGTAGATCCAACGTGAGACGAAAATGCTAGCCACATAAAGCAGCAGCATCGGAAGCACAAAGAGCAACATGTTGAACACATCTGTGGTGGGCGTCACCACGGCCGCGATCACCAGCATGCCGAAGATAGCCTCTTTCCATTTTCGGCGCAGCAAGGCCGGCGTGATCAACCCCACGCGCGTGAGTAAGGCTGCGATCACCGGCATTTCAAACACCAGTCCGCCCATAACCACCAGGGCCAGGACCAAGGAGAGATAGCTGGTCAAGGAGAACATGGGCGTGGCCGTCTCTTGCGACAGGCGCAGGAGAAAGCCCAACCCTGCCGGAGCCAGGACCAGGAAGGCAAAGACCGTGCCTCCGGCAAAGAGCACGATGGCCGAAAGAATCCAACCCAGCCAATGCACACGCGGTTCATCCGGAAGGGCAGGTTTCACAAAGAGCCAGGCTTCGCGTAAGATCAAGGGGGCCGAAAGGACACCCCCGGCATAGAAGGCGACTTTCATGTAAACGGAGATAACGTCCGTGGGTTTGAGTAAAACAAAATCGTGAATGAGGTCGCGAACCGGCCACTTGAGTAGTTCCAAAAGGTGCTTGGCCAAAAACAGGCCCACGAGCGTGCCGCCGCCCAGGTAAAGCGTGCTGCGGACAATACGGCTGCGCAGTTCCTCCAGGTGCCCGACGACATTCGTGCGGGGCCGTTCAGGCTTTGGGTTCGTCATGCCCGGGGGTTTCTTTTTTGGCCGCATCCGTGTCACCGGACATGGCTTTTTTAAATTCACGAATCGAGTCACCCAGCGCACGTCCTACATCGGGCAACTTTTTGGCCCCAAAGAGGATGAGGGCAATAAGGGCTAAAAGCAAGATTTCCTGAAAACCGAGTCCGAACATAACAAGCCTCCTTCGTGCCGCAGGCGTGGGTCCGTCCTGTGCGGCCAGAAACGAACATGCACGTATTGTAGATCATTCACTCAAATACAGCAATGTGCAATTCTTAGTCAGGTATCAAGGCGCCAGCCTGCGGTTCATGCATCTCCTAGGGTGGTGGAAGGGTGCCGTGGTTTGTCCAGTAGAACGGCTGTACGCTTACAGATGCAATAAATAGTCCAAGTAAACACGTCCGCGGTTTTCTGCCAAGAAGTCGAGGCCCAACATAAACCCTGCTTGGAGCATAAGCCCCATTCCTACACCTCGCCAGAGTGCATGCTGTCTCAAAAAAACAAACATGAGCAAACCTAAAACCAACAATCCGATTTCAATTATTTTATACACTGAAAAGTTTGCCATGACCAACTGCATGCGGGGAATTTCCCGCTGCGCAATGTGGGCTGGTTCGCTTTGGATATAGCGGCTTACGCGTTGTATGTCCTTGGGACTCCGGAAATAAACCGAAGCTCCGACCACGATTTGAATGAGTGCAATGGCCATAAGCGAGCACGCGATACCAGCGAAGAAAGGTTTCTTTATCTTTATTAGAAAGTATAGGGAGAGCATGATCGCCAGCACGCCGATGAGAACAAAAAGCAACGCTTCCGCACGCTCGGCTGTGAAATAGTTTTCAATGGGTGATAGGTCCATGAATGCTGGGGCTCCTTTGGGTGGAACATGCTTGGGATTTTTAAAGAGTCTTAGTTTAGCATTGCAGAAGCCGATTAAGGTTAAGAAAAATGCCGCGAACAGATCCTAATAGGTAGGGGCGTAGGCACTACGCCCCTACGGGTAATTGCAAATAAGGTTTCTTTTTACCAGCGTATTCCGCGCTTCTCGCTGTTGATCAGGTTTTGCCGCGTGGCATCCAAGTTCTTCTTCGCGTCTTCGTCCTTCGGATTTTCCTTAAGGATCTTCTCCCAGGTCTTGGTCGCATCCTTGAGATTGCCCGAGGTGGACAAGCTTACGGCTTCTTTGTAGAGGTCTTTGCGCTTCTGCTCGGCGGCCGAGACTTCCGGCGCCTTGACGGTTTCACCGGCTGCGACTCGGGCTTTTTCGTTTTGTTCACGTGCGGCAGCCAAGTATTGATAAACTTGTTTCTGCATGGGGCTGTCGGCGATGACCATTTCCCAGTTCTTAATGGCCGTATCCCAATCACGTGAGGCGTACGCCTTCAAGCCATTGAAATAATGCTCGCGTATCCGTGCCAGAGCTTTGACTTCCTTGGCAAAGGCCATCTCACCCAACGTGGTGGCTTTCTTCTCAGCCTTGGCATACAACTCGGTGGCCGGGGCATAGTTGGCATCCAGGTCCAGGACACGGCGGCACTCAACCATGACTTCCACATAGCGTTCTTCTTGGTAGAAGCGGTTGGCTCCATCCATGGCGGCTTGAATTTCCTGACGCAGGATCTCGGCGTTGGCCACGCGCACGTTTTCCAAGGTCTCGCGGTTGTTCGGGTCCCAATCCAATACTTTACCCCAAAGCTTAACCGCTTCCCGATAACGTCCCTGGGCGGCTTGATCCTTGGCTTGTTGATCGTAATCGGAAATGATGCTGTTCTTAAGTTTGTCGACTACCAGTTGCCGCTGACGCGCTTCCTCAGCTTGGCGGCGTGCCTGGACATCGCGCAGATCGTCGCCGAAGGCATAGGAGAGTGTGACCAAGTGGCGCAACCCGATAAGCGGAAAACTCAGCGCATAGTCCAAGGTGATGCCGGCGTATTCCACCCCGGCGCCGGCCGACACGTATTCGTTGTCCCAACCGGCGCGCAGGGCGTAGTGTTCCAGGAAGTTGAACTCGCCGCCACCATGGATGCGCCACTCGGAGCGCTCGGGTTTTTCTGCATCCACACGCAAGCAGAGTGAATTGGAAAAATCCTTAAGTAATTTTAAATCAAGTTCAGCGCCGAAGCGATAACCGGGATGGAGGCGCTCGGCGTCGTCTTTGAGTTTCATGAGCGGTGCAACGGCGTTGCGGACACTTGCGCCCAAGCGGATCTCTTTAATCATCTCAGCACCGGAGACGGAGGGTGCGGGACCTTTTTTATTTTTGGCACTATCCTCTTCGCGTACAAACGGTTTGGGCAGTGCGAGCAGCAAACCCGCATCGGCACCCGGAGAGGTGCTCTGCAAACCATCCAAATGCAAATCGTGTACTTTCAAACTGATACCGCCCGACAAAGGACCCCAGAGGGTGCGTCCGTAGCTGACGGCAGCTTGTTGTTCCAAGTAGCCAAAGGTACCCCCGGGCAGGTTCTCGGCATCACGCCGTTCAATGCCTCCCAATTCCAGGCGGGTCCAGGTAAGCGCCACAGCCCCCCAATCCAAAATTGGATAGGCAAATCCCAAGGTGTCGTGACTGGCTCCTTCGTACAAGGCGGCATGTTGCAAGGAGAGGTCCATGCGCGGGAGATTGCTTAAACCGGCGGGGTTCCAGTCCGCGGCGGCCAGTGTTCCGGACTCGGTGGCGCCGGCGCGCCCCAGAGCCACAGCCCGTGCGCCCGTGCCTAAGTACAAAGCGGGTTCGGTGCCTGCATCTTGTGACGCCAACAGGGGCGTGGCGCTTGCGAGGGTTAGCAGCAGGAATCCAGCCATGAGAGTGCGTTGAATGTTCATGTTATTTCACCACAGCAATCTTGCGCACTTGAACGATGGTCTGCTTGCTGGTGAGCGTGGCAGCCTCAATGCGCAAAAGATAAACGCCGTTGACCACCACTTGGCCGCTGGCGGTTCGTCCGTCCCAGGTCAGGATATGTTCACCGATGATTTGCAAGGCGCCCTGGCAGAGCGAGCGCACTTGGTCTCCGGCCAAGGTGAAGATGGCGGCATTGACCGTGGCATTGTCGTCGAGGTAATACGCGATCTGCGTATCCGTGTATCCGGGTGAGAACGGGTTCGGGTAGTTGGAAAGCCGCAAGCGCCCTTCGCCGCCGCCGACCGAGGCCAAGGCCGAGGCAATCGGCCAGGCACCGGATACAAATACCGGACGCGTGGGATCGTTCTGCTGAACAACGCCCACGGTGGAGTTGTCCATCAGGCCCAGGGTCATGCCCGTGTCACGCGGGGCATCCAGAAGCTGTGCTTCGACGCGCAGGGTGAGCACCGAGAACGGCGGCAAGTACATAGTGTTCAGGGGCAGGTAGATCGAAGCTCCGGGTCCAGGCGCGGCTTGAGAAATAATAACGCTGCTGGAATCTCGGATGCTCACGGTCGCCACGTTGGGTGCCAGTTCCAACCACTGGCCGTTGCGGTCACGCGCGGTAAGTGTGAGTCCTTGCAAGAGCAAGGGACCAATGTCCGCCGGACCCGGATGCGTGAAGGTCAGGCTCAACAGTTCTGCGCGCTGTCCGGGATAAAGCGTTTTGGAAACCA
Source organism: uncultured bacterium (assembly GCA_964604705.1). Lineage (GTDB taxonomy): Bacteria > Oederibacteriota > JAAXVQ01 > JAAXVQ01 > JAAXVQ01 > JAAXVQ01. The sequence goes on along the minus strand of CAZSAP010000022.1, from coordinate 9,228 downwards.
ACGATTGCCCGGTCACTTGGAACGAGCTGGCAATGCGAATCGTGTTGGAGGTCATGGGGAAGAGATCCGATCCCAGGGCCGGTACAATGGGCAAGGTTATGGCGCTGTTGGAGTCTTGGGCACGAGCGGCCAATGCATTCGGCAGAGAAAGCCTAAAGGTAACCGCCGAGGCATCGGCCCGGATGTCGGCCAAGACACTGACGGTGATGGGTTGATAAACCGGAACCGAGGCAAAACTATTGGTAAGCGTTACGGTAATCAAGCTGCCGGTGGTGGGGATCTCCGTTGTCTCACCGTACAGGATGCCGCCGCCAATGGCCACGCGTGAGAAGACCGCCGAGGGGGCGAGCGTGACTCCGGCCGCATCCGTAAGCGAGAGTGTCAGGCGTGTGACATCGATGCGCGCGGTGTTGGAGGTGCCGGGATTTACAAACGTAAAGTTCACCGGGTTGACCTGCGTTTGCCCTTTTAGGACCACAGTGTTTTGCGCCAAGACCGGTGTGTGGTAGACCTGCGCCTGCTTGGCTGCGTAATTGACTGAGAAAAGATTGGATTGCATGGGGAACGTATCGGAGAGCGGCATCACCGGGACAGTCACACCGGTATACGCATCCGTGGCGTTTAAGTGGGTGGAAGCAGACCATTCCAAACGGAAACTTGAGACCACCGTGGTCGTGTTGGCGGCAACGGTGCCAAAAAGCTCAAAGCGGCGAACATCGGCCGCTTGAATCGAGACGGACATCGGGATGTAGCACGGGATGGCCGTGGCCGGTAAAGACGAGATAAAGGTAAACGTTCCTGTGCCTGAATCCCGAATGCCGATTTGATCCAAGGCGCGGTTGGGAGCCAGGACAGCACCGCCGGCATCGCGTACCGTGATGGTGAGTCCACTGAGAAAGATCGGTGCCAAAGGCGAGAGCGGCCAGTCTGGGTCGGGATTGGCAATGCGCAGTTCCATGGGTGAAAAGGTTTGCCCGGTGGAGAGCAGTATTTGTCCCGTGTTGGTGTGGGTCACGTCCAGGTGATCGGCGGGCAGGGCGGAGGTAATGAGTATGCGGGGAGGCAGGACAGGAAGTTCGGACGACGGAAAGCTTCCCCCGGCAAATTGCATCGCGCTGCTGCTGATGGTGAAGCGGCAGGCAACATCGTGGGTGGGCGTGTTTGAAATTTTCACCGTGACATACAAGGCCCCGTTGTTGCCAACACCTTTGTTAAGCCCAATGAGATCCCAACTTGGATAACCGCGTCCCGTGGCAAAGAGGAAGGTCCCAACAAATTGCGCGGTCGCTGGGTTGAAGGTTCCGGTGTCATTGGGCATGTACCAAAGTTTTACCCCGAGCGCGGCCAGGTCCAACGATTCGGTGGCGGGTTGATCGTCCCACCATTTATTGTCAATGGTTACCGACTGGAGGGTATCACCCAGGGCCGTGGCGACCAAAGGAATGCGCAGGACTACGTTGTTGTCGGTGCTGGCTTCAAAGTATTGGCCGTCCAGGCCCACATTGACCGGGTCTGCGGTTGTAACGGTGGCATGTACCATCAAAGGAAGGAACCCCAGGCTTGCACAGACAAAGCCAACCAGCAGGGAGATTAAAGAAAACTGATTTTTTTTCATAGTCTGCCTCTTTTTACAGGATGTCATCTAAAGGATCGGTAAAGTGGAAAAGGACTTAATGGCTTTTATGTGTTTGCATTTAATCGGGCTTAATCCGAGAACATAAGGCCCTGGGTTTGAGGACGAAGCGCTCCAAAGGAGATGGGTCAGAACAGTGGAGGGTGTGTCCGTATCTGGAAACCTGGAGCTTATCTGAAAGCTCCGCATGAAGAGAAGGCAATGATCCGCGATTTGAAAAATGACCTGGGAAGGAAGTTGTGTTGTGAAAAATAGTCATATTTTTTTAAAAACAATACAATTTTGTAAATGAGCATAAGCTAACAAAAAAATTGACACGTCACTTGTGCGGTTATATACTTAGAATTGTAAAGGTCTTTATAAAATGAACGTACTGTTTTTAAAACCGGGATTAGGCTTGCTATGTTCTATTTTGAGTTTAGTTATAGATTAAGGACAGATATATATAAGGAAATTGGGTTTACGTACCGGTAATTTCGGTATCTATCCCAGTACAAAGGGTGTGAGCGTATGTATTCGATCAGTGAAGTTTCCAAAAAGCTTAATGTACACAATCAAACGTTGCGCAATTGGGAACGACACGGGTTGTTGAAACCCAAACGCTTTGGGCAGGTGCGGGTTTTCTCCGAAGTAGATCTGAAACGATGCGAAGAAATCAAGAAAGTGTCACGGCGTGGAATAAGTATGGATCGAATTTCGGAATTTTTAAAAATGCATGCGGTTGAATAACATAAAACCTGAATCCGGAGAGGGGGCGTCCATGAAATTAAAAAATTATATGGAAGATGCAGTGCGGAACACGCTGGATGAAATGATGGAAAAACGCACCAATGTTTGCAAATGCAGCCGCTGCAAGTTGGACATCATGGCCTTTGCGCTGAATCATCTGCCGGCAAAATACGTTGTGACAGATAAAGGCCACACGTATACCCGCGTGGCGGAAATGGCGCAACAATTCAACGCGGATTTGGTGGTGGCCATTAGCAAGGGGCTCAAGCACGTCGAAAAAAATCCCAGACACTAGTACGGGAATATGGCTGTCGATGGACCGCTGAAGTCGGGGCAGTTATGATCAAGGTGGAGGAGAAGGCGTGACACGTTTCGCCTGGGCGACAATTCAACGTCTACGGACAATCGGTGGGGCGGCAGTATGCCTACTGGTGTTGTCGCTGTCGGCGCATGCCCAAGACGCACCGGTTCCTCCGGATCGCATTTTGGCCTGGGATCCGGCGGCGCGCGCTTATGTTGTGCGTGTGGTTACCGCACCGGAATCGCAAAAGGTCGTGGCTGCCGGTGTGCAGGCCGACGCCGGAGATTTGGCGGATTTGGCGGCCGAAGGACCGGAGCAAGCGCGTGCGATCAGTGCGGACCGTGTAGAATCCGCCGTCTTTAAATCCAAGCTGACCTTGGGACGAGGGCACCGCTTGCGACGTGGACAGCGCATGTACTTGGAATACCGCTACTCCGCGGCTTTGAAACAACGGCGTGCCCGCCAAGCCTGGCTAATCCCGCATCCGCAGCTAGACCGCGCTACGTTACGTCAAACCAACCGTCTGAAAAACAATCAATTGGAATTGTCGTTGGACAACAAACTTGACGGACAATGGTATCGCTTATCGGCCGACGTACCTGCGGGATATTCGGTGCGCAAAATCGTACGCTCCGACGGACTGGAGATCACGAACCGCGGGCAGGTGTCACGCACGACCGGCGAAGTGGTCAATGAAAATATTGTTTGGTACGTAGAAGGCGGGAAGCTGTATTTCTACGACGATCCCGTGACCGGGTACACGGTGGTCTTGGATCCACCGCGGACCAACAACTCGCTGATGGTGGAGTTGGCCGAAAACGCAGGCACGGGCGGCGGGGGGCAGATATCCACAATTGTTTTCCCGTACAGCGGCGGGACTCCCGTCAATGCGACCGATCACGCCGGACGTACCGAAGACCATGGCTTGGGGTATGACTTGGACAATGCGGCCGGTTCCAAGATTGCGTTGAGATTTACCTCGGGCGGTCTCTGGCAATACGGGAATCCCGGTGGTGGCGGTACAGGTGCAGACGGCGATTTTGTCGAGGGCACGCGCACATATACGCAGATGCATCAGACGCCGACCGGGCTCATGGAGTCGGTCATTGAAACCCAGATGACCTTGCCGGGCGGTGCGCCGATCCCCGTCTCCGTGACGCAGAAGGTTATTGTGCGCGGGAACATGAAATGGTTCGCGGTTATTTATTATGTGCAGAACTTAAGCGGCGCAACCAATGCCACCAATCTCCGCTTTTTCCAAGGCATGGATTGGAATTTCAACGGCAACCAAGCCGGGGACAATTGCGCCTATCAGGCAGCCAACGATGTGGTGTACGGATACAAGCCGACAGGTACGCCTGTGTCGTACGGTGGATTCTCGGGCTTTGCGGCTTCAGCTCAGCATGAAGTCAATGCGTACAACACCATGTGGAACAATGTTCAAGGCGATGCGCTTACCAATGCCAATGCGTATACCGGCGATGCCGGAACCGCTCTGGACTGGGATCGCGCGGCGCTCAATGCCGGGGCGCGTTGGACCGTTCCCACGATCTGGGCCTACGGCAACACCACCAACGGTGACGCTTTGGACGACCTGACCGATGGGTTGAATTTTGGAAAATCACGCCTGCACGATACTGGGGTGCAAACCATTTCGGCTCCGGCCAACGGCTCGGTGTTCAACCCGAGCGTGACGCCCAATGTCAGTGTCAACGGCACCGTGGCTTTGTTTGGGATGCAGGATTTTTACGGCTTACCCGTGCACATTTCGGTGACCTCGACGGCCGGCGGATTTACCCCAATCGATGTGACGTTTACGGCGGTCAATTTGACGGTGCCCAATTCCGAGACCGCCAATGTGAGCTGCAACCTAAACATTGCGGCTTGGCCTGCCGGAACCTATACCGTGAAGATGTACACCAAACTGGGGACAGACACAGGGTATACGGACCAATCGCCAGGAAACGATGCCCAAACCATCACCTTTACCATTGGCGGGTTCGCTTTGGAGGCCAATGTCACCAGCGCGGTCGTCACCCCCGGCACCCCTTGGTACACCGGTGTATCCCTGACAAGCAATGCGGTATCATCACGGTTTGATTTGCCCGTCTCACCTTCGCCTGAAGGGTGGGCGTCGCACTTGCTCACACCGGCGGGTGTGACCGTGGCTGCGGATTATGATGGCAATGGCACATGGGATTACATTTTAGGCGGGTACGACACCAACGGCAACGGGCAACCCGATGTGATGGTCACGGCCGGGACTCCAACGTTTTTAGTCTTTGGAAAAATCGTTCCCGCCAATGAGCTGGGCGGAGTGACGGACACCACCGTGCTCACCGCGAGTCAGATCGGCGGGAGCCTAACCGACCAAGTCTCGATTTTGTTGCAAACTACGTATCCGACAGCCCGTACCAAGACCTTTTACCTACATCCGTCAAGTGCGAACTTCAGTTTGAACACCACGGTGGATGCCAATGCTCCGGGTGCCGGAGCACGCACGCAAGTGGATCCGTATTCCCAACAAACCTGGTCCATGCAACCGGCCATGGCCGCCGACTTCCGCATCACCGCCAACATCACCGTTCCGCTGGTGCTCTCCACCAACAATCAACAAGTGGATGTCACGGCCACGCTGTTTTATACCAACGGCATGGTATCGACCGTGATTGGTGAAAATACCTTGCCTGCTATACAGATCAGCAATTTTGCTCCGGCCACGCGCACGTTCACGATCAATGTGCCCACCCCTGTGACTGTGCCGGCCGGGTATCGCCTGTGTCTGCGGGTCACCAATCTGGGAACACCGAATGGGAACGCCTATGTTCGCGTCTATTCGTCAAACACCCAACAATCACGTATTGTCATGTCCACGACCACCTACATCAAGGTGGACAGCATTGCGGCTTACGATGCTTTGGGAAATACGCGCACGTCGCTGCTGGCCGGGGCCAATGCGTCGTTTGGGGTGCGCATCAGTGATCCCCTGGGCGCCTACGATATCACCAGCGCGACGATAACCATTGTGGATTCGCTTGGAGTTACGCGGGTTACGGCTCAGCCCTTGACGCTACTCAGCACGGATACGGGCGCCCCGGCGTTATGGAAATGGTTCAACTACAACTATACGCCAGTACCGGCCACGCCCACAGGTACGTGGACCGCCACGGTTACTGCCTTGGAAAGCAACGGCGTGACCCAAGTGCAGTCCTATACGTTTACCGTGTATGGACCCGACCATGTTTATCTCACACCGTTGCTCTCGTCCCAACCCGTCAACGGGACCCGGGTCTTGCGCGCCCAAGTGTGTGATGTGAATGGCAATTCACTTTCTTCGGTTCAAACTTTCTCGGTGGCAGCCTCTGGAGCAGGGACGTTCACCGCGCCCAGCGCTGGCGACCCGATTTCGGTTACCAGCGGGAGCGACGGATCGGTCTTGGTCACCGTGACCGACGGCACACCCGAGTCCGTGACCATTACCCCGTCGCATGCTTGGGGTGTGACCGCCAACGATCGTACAGCACTGACCGTGTTTCGCGCACCGGACCACACGATTGCGACCCCGGCGGATGGCAGTGCCATTGTCGGCGCCGGTGGTCCCGGGGAAGATGTTACGCTGCAGTTGTATGATTCCTTGGGTGTGGCCGTAGGGATTGCCCGGGCTGTGACCGTGACAGTCAGCGGCAACGCCTACTTTGCCACTATCCCGGGTGGTTGGAGTCTGATCTCGGCCAACACGGCGTTTGGGTTTACCAATGCCTCTGGACAGGCAGTGTTGAATGTCCGGGATTTAACCGCCGAGACGGTGTCGGTCACACCGGACAGTGGCATTTGGGGCAATCATGCCAACGATGTTTCCGCCACGGTGGTGTTTTCGCCGGCCGGCGGAGATCACCTGCGTATCACCGATCCTACGGGCACGCCGGTAACCGTAGGTGGAACACGAGTCTTGAACATTCAGGTGGTGGATGCCGATGGAAACAATGTCTTAAGCGCCCAGGCCATCACAGTAACTGCTTCGGGAAATGCGCGTTTCTCAGCCACGACCTTGACGGGAGCTGCTGGGGTCGGCACCTATTACGTCACTGGAACCACCGCGGCCAATGGCTCGGCCACCATTACCATAACTGATCAAACCGCACAATTGGCTTGGGCCACGCCGCATTCTTCCACCCTGCCGGGATCGATCGCTGTGCCGGATCGGGACATACCGGCCAGCGTGTTGTTCATTGCCGGAACTCCGGATCACGTGGTTGCGTCACCGGCGGTGCAGTATCCCTTGACCGGCGACCCGGCGTATGTGTATGTGCAGATTGTAGATCGCTATGGAAACGTTACCGCTTCGGCCAATGTGATCACCCTGGGAGTGAATACAACGGCGATATTTGTGGACACCACCTTGCAGAGGCACGGAGCATATTTTCTGAACAGTCTGACGGGCACAGCCGATGCCAATGGCTGGGGACGGGTTACGGTCAACAACGAAAACCCGCAAGTGAATACCATTACCGCTACGGCCGCAGGGTTGCCACGTGTGGTGGCGGATGTTCCGGCGCTTTTGGTCTGGAGCAACAATCCGCCGACGTACACCCCAACGCGAACGCCAACCATCACGCCTACCATGACACCGACGTATACCTTCACCGCGACCCGAACCGCCACGGCTACGTATACGCAAACACCGTCGGCGACACCTACGTATACATACACGTATACAGCCACCTCCACAACGACACCCACACCTTCAGCCACGGCCACACCGACCGGGACATTCACCCAGACGATTACGCCGTCGGCTACGCCGACGGGGACATCCACGCGGACCGCGACACCTACCTGGACGCCGACGTACACCGCGACTTACACCTCGACGGCCACACCGACCTTTACGGGAACCTACACACGAACTGCGACTCCAACCGCGACCCCAACGTTCACTGGAACGTATACGCGGACCGCCACCCCAACCGCGACCCCAACCTTTACCGGAACATATACGCGGACTGCGACTCCGACTGCGACGTCAACCTTTACCCCAACCTATACGCCGACATTCACCCCCACCTATACCGCCACGCCGACCTATACGAGTACCTACACACCCACGTCCACGTTTACGCCGACGGCCACGCCAACCTTGACCGCGACGCGTACCGCCACGCCGACATGGACACCGACGTTTACACCGACCTACACTTCGACCTATACGGCTACACCGACGTATACCAGCACGTATACCGCAACTCCGACCTATACGCCGACGTACACGGCCACACGGACCTATACAAGTACCTATACGGCTACACCGACGTATACCAGCACGTATACCGCAACTCCGACCTATA
>CAZSAP010000022.1:0-1120 GCA_964604705.1 uncultured bacterium | reverse complement strand
CGCCGACGTACACGGCCACCCCGACCTATACAAGTACTTATACCGCCACACCGACGTACACCTCGACCTACACCGCGACTCCAACCTTCACCAGCACCTACACGGCGACCCCGACTTATTCAAGTACCTATACCGCCACACCGACGTACACCTCGACCTACACCGCGACTCCAACCTTTACCAGTACTTACACGGTGACCCCGACCTACACCCCGACCTACACCGCAACTCCAACCTTTACCAGTACTTACACAGCGACCCCGACTTACACACCGACCTACACGACGACTCCAACCTTCACCAGTACGTACACAACAACCCCGACCTACACTTCGACCTATACGGCCACCCCGACATACACCAGCACGTACACGGCTACCCCGACCTACACTCCGACCTATACGGCCACCCCGACGTACACCAGCACGTATACAGCCACGCCAACCTACACTTCGACGTACACGGCGACGCCAACGTACACCAGTACGTACACGGCCACACCCACGTACACCTCGACGTACACGGCGACGCCAACGTACACCAGTACGTATACAGCCACCCCAACCTTCACCAGCACCTATACGGCCACACCGACATACACAAGTACGTACACGGCTACGCCGACGTACACGAGCACATATACAGCCACGCCGACCTACACATCGACGTATACGGCCACGCCCACATACTCAAGTACGTATACCGCGACCCCGACTTTCAGCAGCACCTACACCGCCACGCCGACCTACAGCAGCACGTACACGGCGACGCCGACGTACACGAGCACGTATACGGCCACGCCCACGTACTCAAGTACGTATACCGCGACACCGACCTACAGCAGCACGTACACGGCTACGCCGACGTACACGAGCACGTATACGGCCACGCCGACCTACAGCAGCACATACACAGCGACGCCGACGTACACGAGTACGTATACGGCCACACCGACCTACAGCAGCACGTACACGGCAACCCCGACGTATACCCCAACCTTCACGGCCACGCCGACGTACACAAGCACGTATACGGCCACGCCGACGTATACCCCAACCTTCACGGCGACGCCGACGTACACGAGTACGTATACGGCCACGCCGACCTACAGCAGCACGTA
>CAZSAP010000021.1:0-50019 GCA_964604705.1 uncultured bacterium | reverse complement strand
GGTGGGACGGGTTTTTTGGGTGGGCGTCTGGTAACGTTGGCTGCAGCGCGGGGATATCGCCTCCGGCTCTTGGTAAGGGCGCAACGTTCACGTCCGGCGCATCCGGAGTCTGTGGAGTGGGTAGATGGCGATTTGCATGACCGCGCGGCACTGGCGTCGTTCATACGAGGCACAGATGTGTGCATTCATTTGGCGGCTCAGGTCCAGCATGCGCCACATGAGGTCTATCGGCGGGTCAATAGTGAGGGCACGGAGAATGTGTGTCAGGCCGTTTTGGAGCATTCTCCGAACACTCGGTTGATTTATTGTTCCAGTATTGCGGCCTTGCAGGTACGACCTCGCTTTCGGTTCCTCAGCACTAGGTACGCGTTAAGTAAGTATGAAGCCGGTCTGCGAGTGGCCGAGTATCAAGCACGAGGGTTACGGGCTGCCGTGGTGTATGCGGGAATGATTTACGGGCCGGGAGATCGGCAGTTTATCCCGGGGGTATTAAAACACTTGGCGAACAATAGATTTTTTTTAGTAAGCGGTGGTGAGCGTCAGGCTCCGTTGGTGTATGTGGATGATCTTTGCGATTTGTTTTTAACCGTGGCCAGGCATCCTGCAGCCGAAGGAAAATGTTTTGTGGGTGTGGGACCGCGAGAGGTTGGCATGCATACTTTTTTTAGGAGACTGGCTGAAAAAAAAGGACTCCGTACTTCTTTTCCTAAGATTCCGAAGGGACTCATTTTTCCCGTGGCATGTTTCAATGAGGCCATGCACGAACGGTTGAAACGGTCCCATCCACCCGCGCTCTCCAAACGAAGCGTGGATGTGCTCTCGCTTAGTTACCGGCACTCGCTGTTGGATAACACGGGTATCGGATGGGAACCAAAAATCGGCATGGAAGAAGGCTTGGAAAAGACCCTGCGAGAACTCGACGCTGGGTGATCTAATTCCAAGTGGTGATCCACTTGAACGCATTACGGTCGGTTTTATCCAAGTTTGTATTTACGTTCCTGGCACCCGTAAGTTCGATCACTTCGGAAATGTAACCACACATGCTTTCTTGAAAGGTTTTAGGGAAATCGGGATAATTTTTTAATATAAAGGTAACTCGATTTTGGTGTGGATCCTTTTCAACGGAAGCTTCACCTTCATTATGGTAATTTTTCCATAATCGCGCCGCTTGTCCCAACACATAGGGGATGGTGGCGAAACGTACAAAGACTTTATAAATGCCATTGAGGTCATGCTTGGCTGAGACTTTTCCCAGGGCGCGTAGTGGACTTGGCTCCAATGGGAAAATAATCTTACTGGAGGTCTCGAAAAGTTGACAGACATGTTCAATGGGGAACCAATTAAATGCAAGTCCGGATTTATAGATATTGGCAATATCGACTGGAAGGGAGGCCAAGAAAGTCTCTTCAGACAGGGCGCCTTTTTCCTGGAAGGTTTTTTTTAGAAACAATACACTGCTGCCTTTAATGTTGCCCATGATGGATGAGTCTCCTGAATTATTGGGATGCGGTTGTAGTTTTTGGAAGCGATATTTTGCCCTAAAACGACAACACTTTGAGCATTGTAAACCAAATAGATAAAAAAGCAACTATTTCATAGTTTTTTTGTAAATTAAACGATTGGTATGGGATTTTCGAAATAAGTATAAGAATCTTGAAGAAATAAAAAAGAGCGAGATGCAAGGGGGTGGATAAAAAATATATTGCAGTTTGAACATCCCTATGGTAGTTTAAGTGCCCTATTATAATCCCGGATAGTTCAGGGAACGTGTTTGGAGGTATAGACCTGTGAAAGAGAAGATTCATCCGAAGTATGAAACCACGATTGTAACGTGTGCGTGCGGAAGCTCCATTGAGACCCGTTCTACGAAGGCGCCGGCGATTCGCGTGGAAATCTGTTCAGCGTGCCATCCGTTTTTTACGGGCACGCAGAAATTGGTAGATACGGCTGGACGTATTGAGAAGTTTCGCAAGCGTTACGCCCAGAAACAGTCTTAGTTTAACCTTGTATTTGAACTCACCCGTTTCCCGGGTTCGAGCCGCGTAGGCTTGAGGGAGGCAGGTGAGTTCTTTATTTTCCAGCGATTCGAGGATTAAGGCATGCATGTCGTCTTGCTGCAACATACTCAGGAACCGGAACATGTGGTCGCTCAGGCGGCCAAGTTGTGCTATTCGGCTGCGGGTGTAGAAGCCATTGCTGAGAAGCTAACACCGGAAAAGACGGCTGGGTTTATTAAGACTCTGGCGGACATGGGACACCTCTCGGCCTTTGAACATGCCTCGTTCACGTTTGGGATCGAAGGCGTTTCGCGGGCACTGACGCATCAGTTGGTTCGGCATCGACTGGCTTCGTTTTCACAGCAGAGCCAACGGTATGTAGCCTTCAAGGAATTTCCCTTTGTGACCCCGCCTTCGTTGCAGGCACACCCTGAATTGCAGGAACGATTTGAACAGGCGGTGCAGGATCTGGGGAAGGTCTACCAGGAACTGCTGGAAGCGGGCATTCCAGCCGAGGATGCACGCTACTTGCTCCCCAATGCCTGCGAGACCAAGATTGTGGTAACCATGAACGCCCGGGAGCTTCGTCACTTTTTCCAATTGCGCTGTTGCAACCGGGCGCAATGGGAGATCCACGACTTGGCCGACCGCATGCTGGCGTTGGTGGCCAAGGTCGCCCCAGCCTTGTTTGCGCAAGCCGGGCCAGGCTGTGTCAGCGGTCCGTGTCCGGAAGGCAAGATGTCCTGCGGCAAACTGTCCGAAGTGCGTGACAAATACCAACATTTGTAAACCGAGCCGGTGCGAACCGGAAATCCAAAGGTGGACCAACATGGCAAAGACGAGTGTAGGTGGGCAAGCGATTATTGAAGGGGTTATGATGCGTGCAGGAAAGAGCATGGCCATGGCTGCGCGCCGTCCCGATGGAACCATAGTAGTCGAGCGCAAACCCGTGCGTGCCTGGTCGGATGTGGTTCCGGCCTTGAAATGGCCCTGGTTCCGCGGCACGTTGGTCTTGATCGAGTCCATGCTCTTAGGGTTAAAAGCCCTGGAGTGGTCCGGGCAGCAAGCCTTGGCAGAAGAAGCGACTCCGGCAAAAGTTGAAACCACCAAGGGTGATCGCATCACGCTTATCGTAACCTTGATCATAGGCATGGGCTTGGGCATCTTGCTGTTTGTGGTGGTGCCGTATTACGGGGCGCAATTGACCTCCAAGTACATGGCCTCCGGGGAGAGTCGCATAACCTTCAATGCGCTCAACGGTCTGATTAAAGTAACGATCTTTTTGCTCTATTTATGGTTCATGTCGTGGATCCCGGATTTACGCCGTGTGTTCATGTACCATGGCGCCGAACATAAATCCATTTTTGCATGGGAAGCAGGTCAGGAATTAACCGTTGAGGCGGCCCGGACCAAGAGTCGGTTTCATCCACGTTGTTCGACCGCGTTTTTACTGATGGTGATGGTGATCTCCATCGTCACTTTTGCTATTGTACTTCCGCGACATTTGAAGGTTTGGGCACGTTTGGGTGGGGAACTGTTGATGATTCTACCTATTGCCGGTGTGACGTACGAACTGCAGAGATTTTCAGCTCGTTTTCAAAAATGGGGTTGGGTTCGCCTGTTGTTCAAGCCGGGGTTGGCATTGCAGGCCATGACCACACGGGAGCCTGACGACAAGCAACTGGAAGTGGCCTTGGCGGCCATGAAAGAAGTGATTGCCATGGAAAAAGAGCGTGTTGGTTCCGTGGAACCGGAGGAAGCCGCATGTGGGACAAACTAAAACTGGTTGAAGATCGCTTCGATCAGCTGGAAAAAAACTTAGCCGATCCGTCTTTGGTCAACGATCAGACCCGCTACCGTGAGGCCGTGAAGACGCACTCGGAGTTGACCGATCTGGTGGAGAAGGTCCGCCAGCACCGCAAAGTTTCTGCGGAACTCAAGGAGGCCGAGTCCATGTTGGAGATGGATGCGGACATGGCGGAACTGGCCAAAGATGAGATTCCCAAGTTGAAGCAGCGCCTGGCAGAAATTGAAGAAGACTTGAAGCGTCTCCTGACCCCGCGTGATCCGCACGACGGGAAGAATGTGTTTATGGAAGTTCGGGCCGGAACGGGTGGGGACGAAGCGGCCCTGTTTGCGGCCGACCTCTTCCGCATGTACAGCCGTTTTGCGGAAGCCCAAGGCTGGCGCGTCAGTGTGTTGGATTCCAACTCCACCAATCTTCAAGGGTTCAAAGAAGTGATTTTTCAGATCGAAGGCAAGGATGTTTATCGTACCTTCAAGTTCGAGGCCGGCGTGCATCGCGTGCAACGCGTGCCTCAGACCGAGGCCTCGGGGCGCATTCACACCTCGGCCGTGACCGTGGCGGTGATGCCGGAAGTCGACGAAGTGGAAGTGAACATCAATCCCAGTGAATTGCGCATCGATACGTTTTGTTCCTCGGGCGCAGGCGGACAGAGCGTTAACACCACGTACTCGGCCATCCGCATTACGCATATACCCACGGGTATTTCCGTGCAATGCCAGGATGAACGCTCGCAGCTGAAGAACAAAAACAAAGCCATGAAGGTACTCCAAGCCCGTTTGCAGCAAGCTAAGGAAGAGGAACAAATGAAGGCCCAGGCTGCGGACCGGAAGAACCAGGTGGGCAGCGGGGACAGGAGTGAGAAAATCCGCACCTACAACTACCCGCAGAACCGGGTGACCGATCATCGCATCGGTGTATCTCTGTACAATTTGGATGTGTTTATGAACGGGGACATCGGGGGTTTGATGCAGAAGCTGTTGGAAGCCGATCAGGCTGAGAAATTGTCTCAGGCGAACACGACGGACTAAATTCATCGCGGGCATATTCGCGGGAACTTAAAATAAAAGGCGCGTAGTGGAGTCATTCCTTACGCGCCTTTTTATTTGGTCAGCTTTTGAATACGTGTTTTACTGCAGTTCGTAATACTCGCCGTTGGGTGTGGTGATGGGTTTAAGTGAAAAGCGCTGCTTGGCTCGCTGACCGTTCTGGATCAAATAAAACATATCGGACAAAATCGAGCGTGAGCCGTAATAGGAATGTCCCAAGAGCCAGTCGTCCGAGTCCACTTTGGTGGCGTCGATGGTTTCCATGCCGGAGAGCAGCACCAGTCGGTCGCCGGATTCTCCGGCACGTGGATAACCGTGCACTTTTTGCGACGCGACGAGGGCTTTGTCGTGCGACGAGGCGTACAGCGTAAGGGAAAGGTTGGCATTGACCATTTTTGGGGCGAGGTCTTTCTTAAACACATCGGCATCAATGTCCGGTGCGGCCAAAATGATTTCGCGGAAACGGGATTTCAGCTCGGGCCTTTCGGCCATAAGCGAAACCAGCGCGCGGGTTAGAACGCGGTTGCCCATGCTGTGGGCGATCAGATAAATGCTTTCGGCACTGCTCTTGTCGGCAAAGTCCGCAAGGAACGTTTTCAAATCCGGGTAGGCCCATTCAGCCGTGGCTTCATCCACCGTATAGGCGAAGGCGGAACCTTTGGACGGCCAGCTGTAAAACACCGGTGCGCCGGCAAACTCCAAATCAAACGCCATCTGCGCGGTACGTAAGGCTGCGTCTTCAAAGGTCACGTTGAATCCGTGGATGAACACAAACGCATTTTTGCCTGCTGCGGACTGGACGCGGGCCTTGATGTCGGCATAGTAGGCTTCAGGGTCCATCACCGCAAGTTCGCGCAGAGTGATGTGTTTGGACGGATCTTCGCTGAATTCAAGTTTCCAAATGGAGGGGCGCTCGACTTCGCCCAGTTTATGTTTCTTGGGAATACTGACTTGGCAGGTGCCGTAGGTGAGTGTGCCGCGGTCGGTGCCGTATTTTTTAGCGGGTTTCTCATTGCTGTTCAATGAGCGGTCCGTGGCGTAGTACAGGGGGATCGTGGTGTAGGTCTCGTTCGTTTGTTGAGTTGTGAGAACGGCGGGTGTGGGTTCTGGTGTAGGCAACGGGGTTTGGACGGAAACCAAGCTGCATCCTGACAGGAAAAATAAAATGAAATAGCCGATTTGGGTGAAAAGGGCATGGGCATTTTTCATAGATGCACTCCTAAAGTGAAGCCGTCAAAGTAATAAATAGTAAACCCGGATGGATGGAGTGACAAGAAAAATAATCGATCCTTTTGATCCATGGACGTAGAGTTAGGATCATTTTCGGGAAAAAGCTGGACTCGGCATTGGCCGAATGGTAAATATGGAGAGTCTGTATTATTTTTTAGGAAAAAATTGTGCGCGTAAAGCCGCGTGCCCCTGGCGGCAGGCACCTAGGTGTTGCCATTCGCAGCCCGAGCAGATGCTGGCAAATTCTTCGGGTGTGAGTGAGGCAATGCGTTGGTTGATTTCGGGCAAAGGATACGCATGGCCGAGTTTGACCTTGAGGGCGCGTTGTGTCCGGCGGTCGAACTCTTCGGCGGCAATCCCGCGGGGACCCAACTGCTCCGGGGCGCATTCGTCTTCATGATGAGGGCAACAACGGCAAATGTTGTCAAATCCAGGGCGGAGCATGACGGTTTTTACACGTCCGGATTCAAACAGTTTTACCGTGCGTTCGACTTCTCGGATGTATTCGGGAGAGTAACCATAACCCATGAATCCAAGCCGGCAAAGAATGTGATGAGGGCGAAGGGTTAGAATCACGCGGTCAGGCTCCTGGGGACATACTGTGCGGTTGCATGTGAGAATGTGCAAAATGAAATACGTTTGTGGGACATTATTCCAAACCTCCGAAAAACCAAGGACATGCGGTATGGTAAAACGAGAAAAAAAATCTGTCAACCGTAAAAGACTTGTGGATAAAGGCTCTTGGCGCATGGGCACGCTTTTAAAGGAAGCGGAGAGCCGACTTGCCCGTGCAGGGGTCGAATCCTCCCAACGCGAGGCCCAAGACCTTTTAGGGCGGGTTTTGCACCTTTCGCGGACTCGGGTGCTCACATCACCGGATCAGCCCATAGGTAAAAACGCAGTGGTGGTTTTTGAAAAACTATTGAACCAAAGGCTTCGCCGTAGGCCGCTTCAATATGTGTTGGGTGAGGAAGGGTTTTGGGGAGCGACTTTTTGCGTGGGCGAAGGTGTGTTGATTCCACGACCTGAGACAGAATTGCTCATTGAAGAGGCGGTACGTATCGGTCAGACGCGCGAGTTTCAACGAATCGTGGATTTAGGGACCGGTTCGGGCATATTGGCCTTGACCTTGGCTCGGATTTTCCCGAAGTCTGCGGTGATGGGGGTGGATATTTCCAAACGGGCTCTTTTTTGGGCGAGGAAAAACAGTAGGCGCTTACGCGTGGCCAATTGTCAATTTCGCTTGAGCGATGCGGATCGAACCTTGCCGAAATCGTTGAAACGTTCCGTGAGCCTTGTGGTCTCCAATCCGCCGTATATTCCACGCCGCGACTTGAAACAGTTGCAACCCGAGGTTCAGTATGAACCGGCTCTGGCTTTGGATGGGGGTGTGAAGGGCACTGAGAAAATTGAACGCATGCTCGCAGCCGCCGAGCGGTTGTTGGAAAACCAGGGCGTTTTTATCTGTGAGATAGGCATTCACCAAGCTCATGATGTGAAGCACCTTTTTACGCACTATGGTTTTGCACATGTGCATGAAATTCTAGATTGGCAAAATATTCCGCGTATTATTTCGGGAGTGAAATCCGAAAAATGAGCTGCGTTTGATTCATCTTACTCGGGATGATTTGTACCGTAGTCTGGATAAAATCGTTTGTTTCTTGTCTGGTTTCAGTATTTAGGAAAAATAAAAAACGTCGTTACTTGTAAAAAGAAGTTGTAAGAACAGGGCGGTCGATTGTATAATTTTTTTGATATGTTTTATTGGCGAAATTTTGCCAATAATTATGCCTGTCGGAAAAGACAGCAAATTAAATCATATTTTCGAGATGATCACAATGCCTTCAACCCTTGATGATGATCGTCAATTCGAACAATTGCTTCAGTTTGTCCTAAAACGTGGCGGTTTGGACTGCCAATATTATAAAACCAACTATTTAAAACGCCGTTTGGCCATACGTATGCGTGCGACCAGTACGAAATCGTACCGGGAGTACAATGAGATTTTACGCATGGATCCCGAGGAGTACCATCGCTTGTTGGATCGTTTGACCATCCACGTGTCGCATTTTTTTCGTGATGCGATCATGTATCAAGCCTTGGGCAAACTGGTTTTGCCGGAATTGAAAAAACGTGATCAGGTTCGGGTGTGGAGTGCCGGGTGCGCCAATGGAGAGGAACCGTACTCTCTGGCCATGTTGTTGTATGATCTAAAGAGCAGCGCCCGGGGGTTCTCGATTTTAGCTACGGACATCGATCAAGCCTGTTTGGTACGGGCGCGTGAGGGATTGTACAAGGAGACCTCTTTGCAGGAAGTGGCGCCCGAGATGCGCAAACGATTTTTCCTGCAACACGGGGATCAATGGGCCGTCTCGGCATTGTTGAAGGCGTGTGTGACGTTTCAACCCATTGATCTTACCAATACCTTGCCGCCGGGTCCGTTTGAGATGATTGTTTGTCGCAATGTCATGATCTATTTCAACAGTCAGCTGCAAGTGCAACTCCTTAATCAGTTTTATAAGTTGCTCGGCTCCGGTGGGTACTTGGTCTTGGGAAAAACCGAGGTGTTGTTAAACGAGTGTCGTTCGATGTTTAAGATTATTGATTTATCTGAACGGATTTACCAAAAGCTAGACGTGCCGGTCGAGCACATTCAATAGTTTGGCCAGGGAGCGTGACGATCTTGGAAAGCGCACAGGACCATATTAATTTAGGCATCGCATTTACGCTATCGCGCAAATATCAAGACGCGATTCGTGAATTTGAGAAAGCGCTCAAGCTTAGTCCGGAAAATGCGGAGATCCATTTTCAACTGGGTGGCTTGTATTCCAATCTTGGGAAATACGAGCAAGCTGTGAACGAGTATGTTCAAGTGCTCAATGCCAATCCCACCCATGTGAATGCACATTGCAAGCTGGGGCTTATTTTTGCCAACACCGGTCGCTTGGACGAAGCTGTGGCCGAGTATCAAAAGGCCTTGGAGATCAACTCCGGGGATTCCGGGTTGCACAACAACTTGGGAGATGTGCATTACAAGCAAGGCAACATGGAGCGGGCGCAGAGTGAATACCAAGCCGCACTCAAAATCAATCCGAACTTATCCGAGGCTCATTTCAAATTGGGGTTTATTTTTGAAAGTCAGGGACTCTATCCCGGCGCGATTCAGGAGTACGAGGCGGCGCTGAAAATCAATCCTCGGCATGCAGGGATTTACAATATTCTGGCCGGGGTGCATTTGAAATCCGGCAAGCTGGTAGAGGCTGAATCGGCGTATCGTCGCGCTTTGGCATTGCATCCGGACGATCCGGTGGGATTGATGAACTTAGGGTCGCTGCTGATGCGCATGTCCAAAGGGAACGAAGCGGCGGAAATGTTTCAGCGGGCATTGAAGTCCAATCCGGTCAATGCCGAAGCGCGTACGCTGTTGGGGCAGATTTACGCTCAAGCGGGCAAGCGCGACGAAGCCATTGCGGAGTTTAAGAAGGTGTTGGAGCTCAACCCCGGCGATGCCCACATGCATAAGATGTTGGCCTTTATCTACGAGCAGCAAAATCAAGCCGAACAGGCCATTGGGGAATATGGCCAAGCCTTGCAATTGTTGCCCAAGGATATGAGTCTACGCTTGGGGTTGGCCAATTTGTTGTACCGGAATGGTAACTACCCACAAGCGTTATTGGAATTTAAGGAAGTGATCGCACTCGATGAACATCATGCCGAGGCGTATCTTAAGCTGGGCAACATTTATTATAAACAAATGCAAAACAAGCAAGCGTTGGAAGCGTGGGAGCGTTCGTTGGAGCTTGATCCCAACAACGAGATATTGCGCAACAACATTAAATTCATCAAAGGGTGACGGGTCGGCAACGGCGCGCACCATTTTAACGCGGAGAGCTTGCCATGGGCGAGATGGACGAATCCCAAGCCATACGGGAATTTGAATACGGGATCGATCAAAATGACGCTTCGGCGCACAACAACCTTGGCGTGTTTTATTATTCCAAGGGTATGTACGTTGAAGCCATCAAAGAGTTTAAACGCGCTCTGGAGATTGATCCGAACCTGATTCAAGCCATGGAGAACCTCCAGGCGGTCAATAAGAACACGGGGATTTATGACCGGGCCATTGTGGCTTACCAACGGGCCATTGAAATGTACCCGGGGGATGCCGACGCCCATTACAATTTGGGCAATGCCTTCCGCTATACCGGACGTTACGATGATTCCATACAAGAATATCAGCATGCCATTGACATCACCCCTTCGCATTTGTTCGCGATCAATGCCTTGGGTATGGTGTTTAAAAGCATGGGGCGCTTTGACGATGCACTCAAGGTGTTGACCAAGGCCATTGACCAAGCGCCGCATTTTGCGGATTTGCACAACACGCTGGGGGAAGTGTATTACAACAAGGGCTTGTACGATCAGGCCATCCAGGAGTTTACACAGGCGGTTAAGATTAACCCTGAGTTTGCGGTGGCCCATTACAATCTCGGGTTTGCCTATGGGGATAAAGGCATGAACCAGGAAGCCGAGCGTGAGTTTACCCGCGCCGTGGAGATCAATCCTGGGTATGCCCAATCCTCCACCAACCTGGCCATTGACTATTACAAAGGCGGGGATGAGCAGTCGGGGTCGGGTGTAATGAAGACCGATTCTGCTGCCGTGGCCCAAGACTCGGATCCTGCCGCTGCGTACAAGGAGATGGGGAAGGCGTATCGCCTCAAGGGGTTGCTGAATGAGGCGGTTCAAGAATACACCAAGGCCGTGGCGGTCTCGCCTCAAGATGCCGAACTTTACAACAACTTGGGTGAAGTCTATTTTGAGATGAAGTTGCTCTCGCAAGCCCTGACGGAGTTCAAACACGCCCTCCAGCTTAATCCCAACTACGATGATGCGTACATCAACGCCGGTATTGTTTTTCGTCACCAGGGTTTTTTCCCGGAGGCCGAGGAACAACTGCGCCGTGTGCTGGAACACGAGGAAGGCAATGTTCGCGGGCACTACGAGTTGGGCATTGTGTATTACAAGCAAGGCAAGGTGGCGGAAGCCATCGGTGAAATTGAAAAGGCCATTAAAAGCAATCCCCATTATGCCGACGCCCATTATCAGTTGGGCATTTACTATTATCGCCATAATAACTTTGACGGTGCGGTTCGCGAGTTCCGCAAAGCCATTGATCTTTCTCCCAACTACGCCCAGGACAGCGAGGCGTTTATCTACCTGGGGCTGGCTCTGGCCGAACGCGGGCGTTTTGACGAAGCCATCATCGAGTACCAGAAGGCTCTGGCCATTGATCCGGACAATGCCATCGCGCATAATTCGTTGGGGATGGCCTATAAGAGCATCAGCAATTTTGACGATGCCTTGGAAGAGTACCGACAGGCCATTGAGCTGAATCCTCAATACGCCAAGGCTTACAACAACCTTGGAGTTATCTATTATCAAAAGGGTGTGTACGACAAGGCGATTGAAGAATTCAATCATGCTCTGGAAATCGATCCGGGGTATGAGACGGCACGCAAAAATTTGGCGGCCGCGGCCAAGAAGAAAGATATTTTTAACGAGGCCATTGAAAAACTTCAGGCGGATATTCGCGCCAATCCCCACAATGCGGCAGCCCACTACGATCTGGCCAATGTCTACCGTAACACCGATCGTTTTGAAGAGGCCATTGCCGAGTACCGGAAGGCCTTGGAAATCAATCCCAGTTACGTTGAGGCTTGTACCAATTTGGGCTTGATCTATAAAAAAATGGACCGTACCGAAGAAGCCTTGGAGCTCTTGTTGCGTGCGGTTTCCCTGAACCCCGATTACCCGGATGCGCACTATTATCTCGGGGAAGTGTATTTCCGCAAAGAGTGGTTGGAAGAAGCCGAAGTTGAGTATTGTCGAACATTGGAACTTAATCCCAAGCATATTGAAGTGCATGACCGTTTGGGGCAGATATATTTCCGACGCAATTGGTGGGATGAGGCCATTGCGGCGTGGGATCGTTTTATTAAGTCGGCCCCCAATACCGAGGCGGCCATGACGGCTACGGATAATTTGCGGCTCGCCCAAGATTGGTTGGATCGCTTCCGCTATTCTCCAGGAGCGAAAAACATCCGGAACATCCGGTAGAGGAACGCACCATGAAGCTGATTAAATGCATTATTCCCCAAGAGAAGTTGGAGAAAATCAAGGAAACGCTGATCCGTCAAGGGGTCCAGGGCATGACGCTTTATGAGGTGAAAGGCTTTGGCGTGCATCGGGCGCAGATGGAACAAAAGATAAGTAGAAATTACGTGGTTGAATTTTTACCCCAAGTTATGTTAGAACTAGTTTTGACCGATGATAAAGTAGGGGATATTTTGAAGGTTTTAACCTCTGCGGCCAGGACCGGGAAGCTCGGTGACGGTAAGGTGTTTGTGCTTCCGATTGAAGAGGCGGTGCGGTTGCGGACAGGTGAACGCGGGAATGCTGCTATATAGACGGAACGCCAGGGGTGCGGAGAGGAGTCGCGATTGTGTCGGCTAGAATCTTGATCGTAGATGACGCCTCGTTTATGCGCATGATGTTGCGCAACATTTTGACGAGTCATGGCCATGTTATCGTAGGTGAAGGGGAAAATGGTCTGAAGGCCATTGAAGCCTACCAACAGCTCAAACCGGATATCATGCTGATCGATTTGATCATGCCGGAAATGGGCGGTATTGAGGCCGTGAAAAGAATTATCGAAATCGATCCTAAGGCGAAGATCGTGATTTGCAGCGCCATGGGGCAGCAAGCGTTGGTGGTGGAGGCCATGCAGGCCGGTGCTCGTGATTTCATTATTAAACCGTTCCAGCCGACGAGCGTGATTGAAGCTGTACAGAAGCTGGAATTGGAAGGGGCGTGAACCGGGCATGAAGGATCCGAGCGAAATCAATGCATTTTATAAGGACGCCTTCCAGGAACTCGGGAATATAGGAGCCGGCAACGCGGCCACGGCGTTGTCCCAGATGGTGGGACGAACCATCAGTACATCTGTTCCAAAAGTCATGATTATCCCAATCGAAAAAGTCCCGGATATGGTGGATACCAGCGAACGCATCGTGGCGGGCATTTATCTAAAAGTCTACGGGGACATTCCGGCAAAGATTTTGGTCACCTTTGAACATGCCGATCTTTTGGCGTTGACCGATCTGTTGATGGGGCAACCCATGGGCGGTACCACCCTGCTCAACGATATGCGGATTTCAGCCCTTAAAGAATTAGGGACGATTCTAACGGGCTCATTTTTAAATGCCTTGGCCAAATTTCTGGATCTCCAAATGATTCCCACGGTTCCGGCCTTGGCCATCGATACCATGCCCTCGATTTTAAACACACTGTTGGTGGAATTGTCGCAAGATGCCCGTTACGCCCTTTTAATTCAAACCGAGATTTTTGAGACCGAAACGCACTTGACGGGGAACATCTTTCTTATCCCCGAAGCCGATGCTTTGGACACGATGGTCAAAGCGATTCAAAAAGCAGCCGGGGTGATCGATGCCGGATAAAATTAAGGTTGGCATGGCGGATTGGAAAATCGCCCGTAATCTTGATTCGTTGGTTACGTTTGGGTTGGGCTCGTGTGTGGCCCTGACGCTCTGGGACAGCAAGGAAAAAGTGGCGGCCATGGCCCATATCATGCTTCCTGATTCCAAACTGGTTCGTTACCGCCAGGAAGTCAATGCGGCGAAGTTCGCCGATACCGCGTTGGTGACCATGCTGGCGGAGTTGGGCCGCTTGGGGATTCCCAAGGAACGGTTCCAGGCCAAGTTGGTCGGCGGTGCGAACATGTTTACGTTTGCCGGAAAGGCCATTGGCGGAAACATGAATATCGGACAGCGGAACACGTTGGCCGTAAAGGAAGAATTGGCGAAATATACGATTTCTGTGGCAGGGGAAGATACGGGTGGAACCTCGGGTCGCTCAGTGGAATTTTTTGCCGAGACCGGAGTCTTGCGTATCCGGACGGCCATGTTTGGCGAAAGGGATATTTAACTATGTATGAAGAACGCCAAATTAAAAATGAAATGAAAGTGGTCGTCTTTCGTTTGGCCGATGAAGAGTTCGGCGCGCCCATCCATCAGGTGCATGAAATTCTGCGCCTGATTGAGATTACCCGAGTGCCGAGGGCGCCGCGATTCATCGAGGGCGTCATCAATCTACGCGGAAAAGTGATCCCGGTATTGGATCTTCGCAAACGGTTTGATCTGCCTGTGAATGCCAAGGTGGAACAGCATCGTATTATGGAAGTGGAAGTGGAAGGACAAATTATCGGAGTTATCGTGGATGCGGTCTCCGAAGTTATCAGCTTGCCGATGGATGCGGTGGAACCACCCCCGCCGATGATTGCCGATATCGCCGGTGAGTATCTAACCGGGGTAGGGAAGTTACCGGGACGCATTATCATACTTTTAAACTTCGACAAAATCTTAACCACCCAGGAGTCGCACCAAATCGAGCAGTCCTCCCTGGGTGTTCTGCCCGGGAATGCCTCGGTCGCATTGCCGAACCATAGTCAGGAGGGTGACTAATGCCAGCCAGAATACTGATTGCCGATGATGCTGCATTCATGCGCGTCATGATCAAAGGGATTCTGTCCAAACAGAATTACGAGATCGTGGGTGAAGCCAAAGACGGAAAGGAAGCGATTGAACTCTATCAAAAGCTTCGGCCGGATCTGACCACCATGGATATCATCATGCCGGAAGTGAACGGGATTGAAGCCGTTAAGGAAATCATGAAAGTGGACGCCAATGCCGTGATTCTCATGTGCTCAGCCATGGGGCAGCAGGCTATGGTCATTGAGGCCATTGCCGCCGGAGCCAAGGATTTTATCATCAAACCGTTCCAACCTCCGCGCGTGCTTGAGGCTGTGGAACGTGCCTTGGCGAAATAAGTCGGCCAGGGCCTGAGCCGATGGATGCCCCGCGCACGATACGGATATTGGTCGTCGACGACTCCGCGTTCATGCGCAAGGCGGTTAGCGCCATCTTAAACGAAGCCGACGACATGGAAGTGGTGGCTACCGCCCGGGATGGATTGGATGCGATTAAGAAAGTTACGGATTACCAGCCCGATGTCATTACCATGGACATCGAGATGCCCCGCCTGGAAGGTCTGCAAACCCTAGGGTACATCATGAGCGAATGCCCCACGCCGGTGGTCATGTTTTCGGCCTACACCGAAAGCGGCGGGATTACCACCATGAAGGCGTTGGAATACGGCGCTGTGGATTTTGTCTGCAAGCCCTCCGGACCCATTAGCCTGGACGTGCAAAAGGTTGCGCAAGAACTTGTGAGCAAGGTCCGCATGGCCGCGCAGGTGGATGTGCGCCGCTTGCTTTTTGTGGAAGTGGAACGCCTGGCCAAGCAACCCTTGCCGACGCCGCGCACCGCGGTTTCGGAGCGTCGGGCTGTGGTGATAGCCAGTTCCACCGGGGGACCGCGCGCCTTGTATGACATTATTCCCAAACTTCCTGGAGATCTGCCCGCTGCGGTGTTGATTGTTCAGCACATGTCGCAGGGCTTCACCAAGTCCTTGGCGGATCGTATGAATCTGGTGAGCGAGCTAAAGGTCAAGGAAGCCGAGGAAGGCGAGCCCATTCTTACGGGGTATGTGTATTTTGCCCCGGGCAATTACCATATGCAGGTGGTGCGTGAAGGCAAGCAAGAAGTCGTCCGCTTGAATCAGGAACCGCCCCGCCACAGTGTTCGTCCTGCCGCCGATGTTACGCTGGAGACGGCGGCGGAAGTGTTTGGCTCAAACTGTCTTGGTGTCGTGCTCACCGGCATGGGGCATGACGGTGCCGCGGGCGCCAAGAAAGTGAAGGATTTGGGCGGGCGTGTGTTGGTTCAGGACGAAGCCACTTCGGTGGTGTTTGGGATGCCCAAATCGGCCATTGAGTTGGGCGCCGCAGATTTGATTTTGCCCCTGCCGGCATTTGCGGATCAGATTACTCGCCACATTCGTTCGTTAAAAAACAATAATCACTAAGGGCGTCGTCGCTCGGGTTTCCGAGACGCAATGTCCTAACCAAAAGGAGTTTAGGTATGATTGTCGTTACCGGAGGCGCGGGATTTATTGGCAGTGCGTGCGTGTGGCAACTCAACCAAATGGGGCGCGAGGACGTGTTGGTGGTGGACGCGTTGGACACCACAGATAAGTGGAAAAATCTCGTGAACCGCCGGTTTGCCGACTATTTGGATCACAAAGAATTTTTACGGCGCATCCAAAGCGAGAGCGTTCCTGCAGGTATCGAGGCCATTGTGCACATGGGGGCCTGCAGCGCGACCACGGAACGCGACGCACACTACCTCATGGAAAACAACTATCGCTACACGCAGACCTTGGCGGAATGGTCCTTGAAAAACGAGGTGCGTTTTATCTACGCCAGCTCGGCCGCGACCTACGGGGACGGTGGGCAAGGGTATTCCGACGCCGACACCTCAAGTCCGAAGCTTAAGCCCCTGAACATGTACGGCTATTCCAAACAGTTGTTGGATCTCTGGGCCCTAAAAAACAACTACACCAAGAACATGGTGGGCTTGAAGTTTTTCAACGTGTTTGGTCCCAACGAGTATCACAAGGACGATATGCGCAGTGTGGTGCATAAGGCGTTTGGTCAGATTCAGATGCAGGGACGGGTAAAGCTGTTCAAGTCGTACAAACCGGAATATGCCGACGGGGAACAGGTGCGGGATTTTGTCTATGTCAAGGATGTCACTGCGGCGATTGCCTGGTTGCTGGCGCATCCGAAGGTGAACGGAATTTTCAATATTGGAACCGGCCAGGCGCGCACCTGGAAGGATCTGGTCCATGCGGTATTTTCCGCCTTGAACCAAACACCTGCGATTGATTTTATCGAGATGCCGGAGACCTTGCGGGATCGCTATCAGTACCGGACCGAGGCTGATATTTCCAAACTGCGGGCCGCCGGATACACCGGTGCCTTCCGCAGCCTGGAAGCGGCCGTGAAGGATTACGTGCAGGGGTATTTGCTTAAAGACGATCCGACGCTGGAATAGCCTGGCGGTCGGGTGTAAACCAATGGGCCAGTGCCCCAACTGTGACGAAAAGGCCCAGCACACCCACGCCGATAAACCCGGTCAGGTGTCCCCAGAGCGGTTCGTAGTCCACCGTGAAGGTCATGGAGATCGTAGCGGCTCCGAACAAAGTTGCCCGCGCCAAGGCCGGGGCGCCCAAACCGCCGGTGGCGCTGCGCAGCCAGGTGCAGATCACACTCGTGCCTAGAAAAAATCCCAACCCAGCCAGACTGCCCAACCAAGGATGTTCAGGGTACATGAAGCCGCAAAAGATGAGTGGGAGTTTCCAGGCCCACTCCAGAAACCCTAGGCTCAAGGCACAGAACCAGAATCCGCGCGGCGCGAGCCACGCGTAGCCGAAGCCGCGCCAACCGTATTCTTCAAACCAAGCCGGGAGGAAGCACAGCCAAGGATCGATCAACAAGGCCCAGGTCCAAACGGTCCAAGGCGCGGGAGGATACTCGGGCAGTTGAACCCATTTGGGGTCCCAACGCAGGTTTAAATCATGATGCACATTGAGCAAGGAAAAGTCCCATTCAGCGCCTTGGAGGAGCACGGTTAAGGCTCCTGCCAGTAGGCCCAGAAACGGAAGTACGCTCCAGGCGAGCAGCCAATACCAACGTCGATGCACACGTGGGGTGGTTGGAACGTACTTAGCTCGCTGGAGGGTCCAAGCCAGCCAGGCGGCGGTTCCGGGAATAACGCCCAACAGCATGAGCCAAAAAGAGGTCTCGCCGGTTTGGTTCCAACCCAGGTCCCAGCCGAGGTGACGGGCTCCGGCCGCCAGGAGCGGTCCGGAGAGGAGGACCATCCCCACAAAGACCAAAGGCGCCAGGTTGGAACGAAACGAGGGAAAGGAATTCGTCGAGTGTGACATGGAGGTATTATACGCCTGAGCGCAGGGCAGCGGCAAGGTGGACCTGTGTTTTTTGCTTGCACGACGCTCGGCTAAACGTTACACTTTAAAAAAACACAGGAGGTGGTTGCATGATCAAGAAGATCGCAAGTGTCCTTTGTTTGGTGAGTTTGGGATTGGCTCCGTTGGCATGGGCCGAGCCCATTGCCTTTGAACAGGCCTCCAATGTCTGCGGCCTGGCGGGTGTGGAAGTAGGGGCCAATATGGATTATTCATATCAAAAGGTTGAGAAGGAAGGGCTTCCAAAAACCGAAAACACCTTGATGGATGTTCCGGTGTTTGTGCGTGTGGGGTTGCCCATCATGGAAGCCA
The DNA here is from genome assembly GCA_964604705.1 of uncultured bacterium. Lineage (GTDB taxonomy): Bacteria > Oederibacteriota > JAAXVQ01 > JAAXVQ01 > JAAXVQ01 > JAAXVQ01. The sequence goes on along the minus strand of CAZSAP010000021.1, from coordinate 31,657 downwards.
AAGTCAGCATGCCGTACGGAACGGTAAAAAACAAAGTGACGCAGGCCCAAAACGGAGATTCTGAAAGTAAGGATTTTTCAGGTGTGAAAAATGTCGGCATCATGCTGAAAAGCGCTTTGACTTTGCCGGTGGTGAGTGTGGGTGGCGGGTTGGACATGACTGTGCCGACCGGAGATCCGAAAAAATATCTGAGTGAAGGTTTGGATGTCATGCCCTTTGTGGCAGCCGGTGTGGATGCCATGGTAGTGAAGTTTAACGCCAATGTTGGGTTTAAATATCGCGGCGACTACAAGGTGGAAGGCATCAAGTACGATGCCAATACAGGGCAGACCACGATTGATCAGGGCATTAAAGTCAAACCCGGCAATGCCACCCACTACGCAGTGGGCTTGGAAGTTCCGGCCGGCGATATGCTCTCGCTCCATGCGGAATTGGTCGGGGACAACTACGGCGCAGCCGCCTACGATGGCAATGTTTTGGATGGGAGCGGAGGACGGACCATGTCGGTGGTGCCGGGCATTCGCCTGCACGCAGGTCCGTTGAAGGCGAAAATCGCGTATTCCATTCCCGTGGAGAAAAAAGAAGATCGTCCGAGTTATGCACCGACTGCGGACTGGCGCATTTTGGCTGGGTTGAGTTTGCAGTTTTCACTTTAGTCGGGCGTTTACCAGGGGTTACGTTTGAGAGCAACAACGCCGGGGTTCACACGAACTCCGGCGTTTTTTTTAAGCATGAAGGGGAGCGCATGGCCAAGCACTTGGTGGTGGATGGGTTTAACATCATACGTCGGGATGCCCAATTCTCGGAAGTGGAGCGCAAGAATTTTTACGGGGCTCAGGAACTTTTGATCCAGAGGTTGGCGCAGTACCAGCGCGGCACCGATCACCGGATCACGGTGGTCTTTGACGGGAAAGGGAGTCCCAATCCGTTTCGGCACCGCACCATGAAGTCCGAGATCATGGTGGTGTACTCGGCCCGCGGGGAAACCGCCGACGATGTGATCAAGGATTTGATCGAGGAAGCGGATTCACCCAATGGGGTGCTGGTGGCTACGGCCGATCGAGCCTTGGCCTCGGCCTGTCGGAGTTTTGGCGCAGGGATTGTCGATCCAACCGAGTTGAACCAACGCACGCGTCCAAAAACGTTGCCACCCAAACAGCATGATTACTGGCATGGGAAGCGGGAAGAGGAAGCCTGGTCGGGCAGCACCAAGAAAAAAGGGAACCCACGCAAACTGCCCAAGAACAAGCGACGCCCGAATGCTTTGTGGTAAGACTGGCCGGGATCTTCCAGAAAGGCATTGATCCGGCCGGGGAGTTGGAGTATCGTGGTAACGATAGCCCACCTGAAGCGAGAAGGAGTCTCTACGTGAAGAAGGTCTGCTGGCTCGTGTGCGTGCTTGCTTCCTTGTTGGTCCTTTCAGCGTGTCAACCGCCGGCCAAAGTTGTACAAACCGGTCCTCCCGGACCTCAGGGTCCTCCCGGAGCGGGGTCTGCCGAAGTGTTTATCCAACCTGCACCCGGGGAAGGACGTGGGCGTGATGCCATGCTTAGCTCCATGCGCGACAAGCAGGGGAAACTCCCGGTTTTAAGCTTGGGGGCGGAAAAAAACAGCAACGTCAACCGGATTGCTTTGTATTTCGATGTGACCCAATCGGGATTGCCTGCCAATGCCACAGTGCTGGCCGCGATTTTAATTTTACAACCCAACAATGCTTTTTGCAGTCCAGGGCGTATCAGCGCGCACGTTTACCCTTTACTCAAACCCTGGGTGGAAGATGACACCACCTGGTTGTATGCCGATACCAAAACGCGTTGGGATTCCGACGGTGGGGATTTTTTAACGTCGCTTCCCATGGGCGGATTTTGGGCAGAAGGGTTGAACCTGCAGACCGCGCCCAAAATAGAGATTTACCTGGATCCAACCTTGGTGCAGGGATGGATCAACGGGAACCCTAACTACGGCATGATTATTCACGCGGATTTGGAAATCGGTATGGAGAACATGGTGACGTTCTACAGCCGCGAGTATTCGTTGAATCCCTCGAAGCGTCCGGCGCTGAAGATTATTTATAAATAATTAGCGCTGTATCGATCCGAAACCAAAAAACGCAGGCGTCCATTTCAGGCGTCTGCGTTTTGCTTTTACGGCGTGGGCTTAGACGCTCAGGTTTTCCAAGACTTCGCGTTTGATGTGGGCCAGGTCCGCGGAAAGACCGATCCAGTAAAACTCAGGATTGCGCAAGCGCAGATATTCTTCCGGCAATTCGGCCATGCGGGTTTGAGCGTGTTGGCGAATGGCCTCCAAGGAAGGGCTGGGCTGGAGACGTTTTCCGTGCTGGGCCACCGGGACCAATAGCTCTTCTACGTACGCCACCCCGGTCAATTTTCGCTCCTGGTGCAAGTAGTGCCGGTGAAAGGTCTTGATCTCAGGACCGGCGGGGAGTGGTTCGTGCTCGGTAAGCAAAATGTCGCCCAAGGGATGGCGGTCCTCATCGTAGCAGCGAACGGCGCGCTTGAGTCCAGGATCTGTGGCTTTTTCCAGGTTGCCCGAAAGCTTAATGCGGGGAACCCAGCGCTCACCCTGGCGTATGGCCACCATCTTGTACACGCCGTCCAATGCGGGGTGATCTTTGGACGTAATCAAGTGCGTGCCCACGGCCCACGTGTTGATCTTGGCGCCTTGGCGTTTTAAATCCGCGATCAAATCCTCATCCAAGTCATTGCTGCCCACAATGCTCACCTGGGGCATGCCGGCCTGGGCAAAGAGTTTGTACGCGGCTTTGGACATTTTAGCCAAGTCTCCGGAATCAATCCGGATGGCCGGCGGCAATTGCGGATTGGCCTTGAAGACCTCGATGGCATTGGGCACTCCGCTTTTCAAGGTGTCGTATGTATCCACCAAAAGGACGCAGCCTTTCGGAAAGGTTTCGGCAAACGCCTCAAAGGCCTCGCGTTCCGTGGCAAAGTTCATAACCCAGGAATGCGCATGTGTGCCGCGTACGGGCATGTTGAAGAGGCGGCCGGCGAGGACATTGCTGGTGCCCACGGCGCCGCCGATGTACGAGGCCCGGCTTCCGGTAAGTCCGCCGTCCGGGCCCTGGGCCCGGCGCAAGCCAAACTCCAGAACCGGTTCGCCCTGGGCGGCCTGACAAATGCGGGCCGTCTTGGTGGCAATCAGCGACGAGTAGTTCATGGCATTGAGCAGAAAAGTCTCGACCAACTGCACGTGCGCCAGGGGACCGCGCAGTTGCATCACAGGTTCGTGCGGAAAGACCGGGGTCCCCTCGGCCACGGCCAAGACTTCAATATCCAACTTGAGATTGGCCAGGTAGTCCAGCGTGGGTGCGTCAAAGACCTTGAGGTTTTCCAAGTAGCTTAAGTCGGCCGGCGTGAAATGAAAATTATCCAAGTAATCCAGAAACTGTTCCAAACCCGCGGTTAGGACATAGCCCGTGTGCGGAGGCAGGGTGCGGAAGAAGTACTCAAAAACAGCCGGCCGGCCGGCAATGCCGTGCCGCAGGTATCCCGCCAGCATGGTGAGTTCGTAGTAATCCGTCAGCAGGGCCAGGCCCTCACGTTGGATCCAAAGTTCGGGCGCGGTGGACGGCATTAGGCGAGCAGCTCCTGGGAGAAGATGATTTCCACACCGGCGGATCGCATATCGGCGACAGCCTTGGTACTGCCTTCAGGCATGTGTACCGCCCGGACCGCGTCTAAGATAAGAAAGGTTTGGAAACCGGCTTGGATCGAGTCCAGGGCTGTGGCCTTGACGCAATAATCCGTAGCCACACCGCAGACAAAGACTCGGCTTACGTGCCGTGCCGTAAGCCAGGCAGCCAAATCACTGTCGTCAAAATCAGAGTAGCTTTCGCGTTCAGGATGCGTGGCCTTGTCCACGATGCGATCCACCTGGGTGAGATCGAGTCCGGGTGCAAACTCGGCCCCAGGGGTATTTTGTACACAATGCATGGGCCAGGAGTAATCGTTAAACGTGGGCGCAGGCGAGAAGCTGACATGATTGGCTGGGTGCCAGTCGCGACTAAAGACACGGGTAGCAAAGAAAGGTAAAATTCGGTTGATGACTGGGATTAGTTCATCCCCACCAGAGACAGCCAAAGCGCCATTGGGCATGAAATCGTTTTGCATGTCCACGACCAGCAGGGCATCGTAAGGATTCAATGCAATATACATGAGACGCCCTCCTTTCAAACATTTTTAGTATTCTGGAGCGTTTTGCACAGGGTGTCAAGGGATTAGATATGTGTCCATAAATAAGTGAGCGGTTGCCTGTAATATTTTTTCGCGGGCGGTTATCCAAACAAGTGCGGTCCTCTAGGTCGAGGTTGGGTTTGGGTAATTACGGGAAATGTTTGGGTTTTATGGAGTTGGATCAAGGTAGGTTTCGGGAAAGACATTGCCTCGGTTTAGGATGAGTGCCGGGTCGAGTGCACGCTTGACTCGAGCCATTTCACGCAGACCTGCGTCCCCAACCATGATCTGTAGGAAGTGGTGCTTGATCTTGCCAATGCCGTGTTCGGCGCTGACCGTGCCGCCGTGGGCCACGGCTTCGCGGGCAAAGGTTTCGTAGAGGGTTTTGGCTCGGGAAAATTCCTCGGCCGTACGCGGGAGGACATTGACGTGCAGGTGGCATTCGCCAATGTGCCCGAAGATGAGGTGATCCAAGTCCAGCGCCGCCAGCTGGGTGCGGTAAAAACGCATCATCTCCGGGAAGGCTTCGGCCGGCACGGCCATGTCGGTGCCGACTTTGCGGAAGCCGCGTGCCCGGACCAAGGTGTTGACGGTCTCAGGGAGAGCGTGCCGGAAGTGCCGGAGGTGTTCGCGTCCGGCCGTGTCCTGGGCAAACCAGATGTGCGGTTCGCTCAAGCCCCAGGCTGTGAAAAACGCAGACCAAGCGGAGAGATAGGTTTCCTCTGTCCCTGACTCGAATTCCTGTTCCACCATAAGGCAGGCCCGGGCTGGAACCGGGATGTTGGCAAACTGAGGGCGTAGTAAATTCAACGCATGCTCGTCCATGAATTCCAAGGATGCGGGAGCCGGGGAAGGCGAGGCAGCCAAACCGCCTTTGCGCGCGCGGATGTGCGCAGCACATTCCACGGCCGTCTCAACGTCGTTGAAAAATACGGCCAAGGAGAACACTCCGGCAGGCGCGGGGAGCAGGCGCAAGGTAAGTGAGGTAATCACGCCCAGCGTGCCTTCCATGCCAATGAATAAGTCCAGGGCATCCATGTTGGGTGCAGAGAAAAAGCCTGCCGCGTTTTTGGCCACTTTCAGTTCAGGCAAGTGCGGGCGTGGGAACTCGATGCGGCGGCCCGAACCGGTCGTGAGACGGAGCAGGTCTCCGGCAGCCTGCAGTTGACCGCGGCGCAGTGTGATCCGCTCGCCTGTGGAAAGGACCACGGTGAATCCCAAGACATGCGGACGCGTGGGACCGTACTTAAAGCACTGGCCGCCGCTGGCATTGGTTGCAACATTGCCCCCCAGGGTACCGGTGCGTTCCGTAGGGTCCGGGCCATAGAGCAAACCGGCGTTCTGCGCGACGGCCTTCAAGGTCTCCAAACGCACGGCCGGGCCCACGGTGATTTCTGCCCCTTCTGGGGAGTGAACAATCGGACCGAGCGTATCCAAACGCTCCAACGAAAGCAACGAGCCTTTCACGGGAATGCGACCGGCGGTAACTCCGGTGCCCCCGGCCGAGACTGTGACTGCTTCATGGCGCGCAGAGGCCTGGGCCAGATAATCGGCCACATCCTGTTCGGTTTCAGGGATAACCAGGCACTCGGCCGCGCCGTCGGTGAAGCCCGAGGCGTCTTCCAAGTAGCCGGAGATGATGTGTTGTTCGTGTTTGATGATCACAGACTCGATCCTTCGCTCAGGGAATATCCGCGATCTTAGCATGAATGAAGGGATTAAGGAGCAGGAAAATGACATGCATGCAGCGGCTTTTTATGTTGGAACCGGAGAAAAACTTAGGTTTGCCCTTGCCTGCGGAGACGGGAGTTTTCTATAATCAAACCATGATGGCGCGAACCCGTGTACTTTTGCATATATGCTGTGCCCCGGACTCAACGGCGGTGGTGGAACGTATGGCCCCCGAGTACCAGGTAACCGGCTATTTTCATAACCCCAACATAGCCCCTCCGGATGAGTACACCAAGCGACTCCAAGAGACCGAGCGTGTGGCCGTGGAGATGGGCTTTCTGCTCGAGCCGGCGCCGTTTTTGCCCGAGGCCTGGGACGAAGCCGTGCGGGGGTACGAAGGCGAACCCGAAGGCGGGGAGCGGTGCTTTCACTGCTTTCGGCACAACCTAAGGGCAACAGCGCAGAAGGCCCGGGAACTGGGCATTGAGCGCATCACGACCACACTGACCATCTCGCCCCACAAGCAAAGCGCCAAGGTGTTTGCGGCCGGGCGCGAAGCGGCCCAAGAGTTTGGGGTGGAGTTTTTGGAAATGGATTTTAAAAAACAGAACGGCTTCAAGCGCAGCTTGGAGTTGTGCAAGGCCATGAACGTCTACCGGCAAAACTACTGCGGGTGTAAGTATTCAAAGCGTTGAGTAGAACGCAGACGTGTGTCAAAACGTATTCCCCGCCCCAGGCTCTGGTGGGAGGGGGCGGTATCGCGGTTTAGCGATACCGGGGGAGGGGGGCTAATAATAACCAAGACTGATACCCCTCACCTGTATCCTCTCCCTCAAGGGGAGAGGAATTCAATAGCGTGAAAACGTATAAAATGGATTTTATTTGTCGGCGTTTTTTATGTCATGCCTGATTGAGGTCCCATGCCTGAACTTCCTGAAGTTGAAACCATCCGCCGCGTGTTGGAAACAAAGCTCGTTGGGCGCCGTATTGAACACATTAGAGTCTCGCATGAAAAACCCCTCCGCCCCCAAACCGCGCGTGTTTTGCAAACACATGCCCGCAGTCAGCGTTTCCGCGCTGTGGAGCGACGCGCCAAGTATCTGCTGCTGCGCTTGGACGCGGGCGCACTGCTTGTGCATTTGGGCATGACCGGTCAACTCTTTGCTGTGCGGGCCCAGGCCCCCACCCCCACGGACATGCCGGGCCTGCCGGACAAACACACCCATGTCACCCTTACACTGGACCGCGGGTGGTTGCTACACTTCAGAGACATCCGGCGCTTTGGACATTTCCGCTGGATCACAGACCTGGAGGCAACCCAGCTTTCTGCAGGCTTGGGACCTGAACCGCTCTCACCGAGCTTCACACCCGCAGGGTTGCTCCAAACACTGAACCGCCGTCAGACCTCGATCAAGGCCCTGCTGCTCAACCAAGAGGTTGTGGCCGGCGTGGGGAACATCTATGCCGACGAGGCACTCTTTCGCGCGCGTGTGGCCCCGCAAACCTTGGGGCGTACACTCACCTTGGAACAATGCACCCGCTTGCACGCGGCCATTCGCGAAGTCCTGAGCGAGGCCATCTTGCACCGCGGCACCACGCTTTCAGACTACTACGACCCCGAGAGTCGGCGGGGAGGATTCCAGGCCCGCCTGAAAGTCTACGGACGCGAGGGCGAGCCCTGCGTGACCTGCCGGACCCCGGTGCGCAAGGCCACCGTCGCCCAGCGCGGCACCCACTGGTGCCCAACGTGCCAGAGGAAGAAAGCGTAAAAGAAAGTAACCGGCAGTTTCGAGTTTGCTTTATCTGGCAAGGTGGAGATGCGTACGAAGTTGAAATTGTGGATTATCATTGAGAGGTGAGCGATATGCCGCGACCTATTCATTTGGGCGAAATATTAAAAAAACAGTTCCTGCTGCCACTAAATATAACGCAATATCGCTTGGCCAAGGAAATTCACATGCAACAGGCAGCCGTAAGCGAGATCATTCGTGGTAAGCGCAGTATTTCTGCGGATATGGCTTTGCGACTCAGTGCTTACTTCAGCAACAGTCCTGAGTTTTGGCTTAACTTGCAGAATCGGTATGAATTGGACATGGTGAAAATCAAACGAGCTGGAATCATCGCTAAAATTCATGCCCACGCGGCGTGAGTGCTCGTGTGTTAGGTGACTAGGACTGGTAGCTGTCTTAGGAAAAGGCACCTTTTTATCAGCCTGGCTTCGCCTTTCGAAATGACAATTAGCAACTTGATAAGACAGATAAAAACTATTTGGAAATAGGTACGTATACATATTTTTGGGATTTTAACCGAGTTACCCACGGGTATCAGCCTTGCCACCAGAAAAATAAATCCAGCGAGCCTTATTTAAAAACTATTAAAACCGAGAACTTTTTTAGGTGTACGCGCGTCAGAGTACGCATAATAACTTTTTAGTCCCATGATAAGAAAATGCGGTTAAGTGTGCACCGTCATTTAGTTTGCTGTCGAGTGGAGTAGGTATACCTGGTTGAAAGCAAGATCATCCTTTAAGGAGGTAGGACGAGCTGATGAAACGAGTGAGCTTGTGGTTAAGTTTGGGGATGTTGGTGCTGGTGGCTGGAATGGTAACGGGCTGCAAGGATGTTGAACGTTTTACAGAACGAATGAAGCTGACCGAAGCACAAGCTCTCGAAGTTAAACCGTTATTGGAACAATATTTGGAGGATCAGGAAAAGCTTTTTACAAGCATGCGTCCAAAGATGCCACAAGGAGGCCAGGGTGGTATCCCTGGAGGAGGGATGAGCATGGAGGGTGGTAGGCCCGGAGCGGGTGGGCCAGGTTCGGGTCGCACTCCCAGTATGGCCAATTTTAAGGCCAAGCGTGAAGAAATGGAAAAACGTTTTGCGGATAACGATCAGTCAGCTGCGTTTGAATTGGGGAAAATTTTAGAACCTGCTCCGATAGCTGAGTTTAGAATATTTGCCAAAGAATATCGCATGGAAAAAATGAAGGATATGATGTCTCAAAGCAGTGGACCTGGTGGTGGGCCTGGAGGAGGAATGGGCGGTGGCCCAGGTGGGATGGGTGGCATGGGCGGGATGTGAATTTTTGTAGGTGGACTTTAACCGGGGGCAGGTACGTATACCTGTAGCCAAAGTTTTATCCAACTACTCCCAGGTGGCTTTCCAGGTTAGGAGATTGGGGTTGGTTCCTACAAAGGTGACCTTCACATTTTTAGCTCCGGCGGTTGTGAGCACACCGTTGATAAAGCCCTCAATCAAAACATAGAACGGCTTGAGTAAGGAAGGGTATTCGCTGACGCAAAAATCCGCCGCGGTTTTGCTGTGGATCTCAATGTTGACTTTTCCCGTGTCGTGTTGGGTCGGCCAGAGTTTGCCGGCTTGTTCCAATACGGTATTTACATTCATCAGTTTAAAAAGAATTTTATACATCCCGTTGATGTGGACAATGGCCCTGTCACGTCCGAGGTTGAACAAGCGCCGGGGATCACCGGGGTATAGGACATCGGCGGCTTTCTCGGAAAGGGAGACTGCCAGGGTAGTGGGTACCCAGGAAATGGGTAAACAGGTCTTATAGGCCTTGAGTTCTTCAGGGTTCAAGGTAGCTAGGAATTTTTCATGTAACTCGGGATTTTGAGCTTTGAACAGTTTATCAATGGCTAATATGCCGCTGCCTTTAAAATTATTCATGGTAGGTTGATTCCTTCAAAATGAATTTTATACAGTATCGGCAAACCACGGGTGTGGTTTATCTCGAATTCATCACTAGTGTTCGTACCGCTCCCGGTGTTTGCGCTTCATGGCTGCGCGTTCTTCTTCGCTGAGCAAACAACCCTCAATGCAGACGGGACTGCAAAAACCGTTGCATGGTTCAATGTGTATGGTCACGCTTGTATGTGGGAATTGGTCCTCAATGTGCTCAGCCAGATCGTCGGTGAGGGCATGCGAGGCGTCTACGGTCATGCTCCCTTTGACCAGGAGGTGGAATTCCACAAAACGGTCCGCGCCGGATTTGCGCGTTCGCAACCGGTGATACCCGCACACCGGAGGGCAGTGCTGGGTGATCAACTGTCGGATCCAGATCACGTCTTCCGGGTCCAGGCTCGCGTCGAGCAGGTCTTTTCCCGATTGCACCGTCAAATCATAAGCCGCCCGGACAATGAGCAAAGCCACGCCCATGGCCGCCACAGGATCCACCCACTGCAAGTTGGTGTTCGGGAACAACTTGGCCCCTAGCCAAATGACTGCCAAGCCTGCCATGACGCCGACCGAGGTCCAGACATCGGTGCGCAAGTGCCAGGCATCGGCCTGGAGTGCCATGGAGTCGGTTTCTTTTCCAACCCTAAACAATTGCTCGGAAACCAAGATGTTCATAAGTGCCGAGACGAGCATGACCAGCACACCCCAACCGGCCTCGTCCATGGGGCGAGGATTGAGGAGTTTGTGAATGGCTTCGTAGATAATCCAACCCGCAGCCAGAAAGATTAAAAGGGCTTCAACTGTGCCTGAGATGTTTTCAATCTTTCCGTGTCCGAAAGGGTGGTTCTTATCTGCGGGCTTGCCCGAGGTTTTGACGGCAATGTAGGCAATGATGGCGGCCAACAGGTCTACCCCAGAGTGAATGGCTTCGGAGAGGACCGATACGGAGCCGATCATAAGTCCGACGATGACCTTTGAGACCACTAAGAATGAGTTGGAGGCCACTGAGAGGGCAGCGACATTGGATTTGCGTTTTTGAATATCGGTCATGATGTTTATGCGCACACACTGAACATAAAGCGGCAGGTGCACAACTCCTCTTTTTTTTGCGATGAAAAAAAACAAAAACAGTCTAATTGTACGGGAAAGGAAACTGTTTGCCTACCTTTTTCCGGTACTTAGGAAAAAACGTTTGAAATTAAGGAAAAAATGGAGTATACACGTTTCATGCCCTTTATCTTCCGCTGCGTAAAAGCCCAAGCCATGGTGGAGACAGCCTTTGCCTTGCCCGTCCTGGTATTGCTTCTGGCCGGATGTGTGCAAGTCCTGCAGATCGCTGTGGCGCATATAGTGGTATTGGACGCAGCGTATGAAGCCAACCGTCAATACGTGCTCGACCAAAGGCGTGCGGAGGGGGCTTGCCGTACGGCGCAACATATTTGCCGGGCCCTCGGACCGGGAGTAACCGAGTATTCGCCCATTCGTTCCCAGGTTACGCATTATCTCAAACCGCTCTTTCCTATGTTTTCAACCATCAAAATTCAGCATGATTGCATGTGGTTTGTGTTCAGCACCGAAGCTACGGGGCAGGCGGCGCCGTGAGTGGCTTATCCGGGAAACGTTTGCGTTTCGATGAAACCGGCAATGTGCTTTATTTGACCGTGGTCATGATGCTGTTTCTCGTGGCTTTTTCTCTGGTTTTGGTAAATGTGATCTATGTAAGCATCATGAAAGTCAAGGCTCAGAACGCGGCCGACCATATGGCGCTTTCGGCCGCAACTTTGCGTGTGCGCGTACTCAATCGATTTGCGGATGTCAATGCCGTGATCGAGACCGCGGGGTTGGACGAAGGGCGTGCGCATCGCCGTCCCTATCCTTCAGCCTCGGCTGCCCAAAGCGCCGGGGAGGTCATTCGCACCGGTGTGCGTACCGGTACGCGGAGCGTTGATGAATTCAATCGGTCGCTGGCCGGGCATCTTCGTCACGTGGCGCAAGACAACGGCTTGCTTCCAGCCGAGACCCAGGTTCGTTTGTTTCCGGCTGAGTTTCTGCCATGGCAGTGGCGCTTAAACCGGGAGGCACTGACGTTTCAAAGCGGGGGGCAGGTTCAACGCGTGCCCTGGGACCCGGTTACTTCGCTGACGCCGGATCCGGATTATCTTTTTGTGCAGACCCGGGTCGAGTGGAACTTGCGGGAGCGGGCCCAGGGGTTTGGGTACCTGCCCGTCTTGTTGCCGGACCTGGTTACCCGGTCTCGCGCGGAAATTTATCGGGAGTCGCATCTAGGGAAAAGCACGTGGCGCGTCCGATTGCGACAACCCGACAACCGGCTGGATCAGCAATTAAAAACCCAGACTTGGATTCAATAGGCAGAAAGATTATTTTTAGGAGGCTTGGATATGCATAAGCGACTTTGGATCGCGTTGGGCTTGGCCACGGTGGCCGCGGTTCTAACGTATGTTTATATTTCCCAGCAGGAGGCGGCCTTGCGTCTGGCCGGGACGCCGATCCATGTCTTGGTGGCGAAGAAGTCAGTCGCGCGCGGCAGCACCTTGACGGCGGACAAAGTGACCATTCAAGCCGTACCGGGTGCGTACCTGATGCCCGGGGCCATATCTTCGTCAGACCCAGATTCGGTGATCAAGCAGTGGCAGGAGTACAAAGGTCAGTATGCGTTGGTCCCGATTTCGAAAGGGGAGCAGATTTTACCCAATAAGCTCTCACGCTTGGTTCCAGGGTTTGCCGCGGCCGTTCCCGAAGGCATGCGCATTGTCACCCTGGCCATGGATCCGGCCGGAGCCTTGGGAGGGCATGTGCGTCCCGGCAACCGGGTGGACGTACTGGGCTCGTTTGATTGCACCATCAAGGGCATCAAGCGCATGACGAGTGTGGCCTTGGTCCAGAATCTCTTGGTCACCGGTGTAGGGGACGACACCGTGGACGCGCTCGATAAGGAAAAAATGACCGGCACCGTGGGCGGGACCGTGTTCTTGGTATCGGTGGCCGTGACCCCGGAAGACGCGCTGCGTTTGACCTTGGCCGAGCGCGAGGGCATGCTCAAGCTCTCGCTGCGTTCATTGGGCGATGAGGATCTGCTCGCGTTGTCCGATCAGAGCTTGGGGTCAGTGCTGGGGCCGTTGTTGCGCAGTACCGGTGGTGGAGAAGATCGTAGATCCACACACGCCGTGGAGATTATTAAGGGCACAGAATAATGGTTGGGGGGATTATTGTCATGGAGGCGTTCATGCATAAAGGCACGTGTTGGATCTGGGGAAGTTTGTTGGTTTTCGGCTGCATCACAGGCGCATGGGCCGGAAACGATATTGAATTGCTCTCCGGCGGGGCGCGCGTCATTCCCATGAAAATGTCCGACCGGGTGGCCATTGGCAATCCGGACGTGGCCGATGTCAAACAGATCAGTCGGGATGAGTTGTTGCTGACCGGAAAGAGCGTGGGCACCACCACGTTGATTGTGTGGTTTCCCGACGGACGCAAGGATATTTCCTCGGTGGTGGTCACGGCTGGGAAAAGCGCCCAGAGCATGATTCAGGTGGATGTGCAGGTCATGGAGATCTACAAGTCTGAGGGCGATAATTTTGGCTTGGATTGGGAACGGATCGTAGGCCCCGGCGGTCAGTTGACGCTGAGCGAGAGCGACTCTCCCTTGAAGGCCATTGGCGTGTTGGAGCGCGGCCGCTTGGATCTGTTGCTGAAGATGCTCGTCGAAAAAGGGAACGGCAAAGTGCTGGCGCGTCCAAAGCTGCTCACCTTGTCGGGCAAAAAGGCGAGCTTCTCGTCAGGTGGAGAGATCCCCGTGGCTACGTCCAGCAGCAATGGGCAAACCAACGTTGAGTGGAAAAAGTACGGAGTGAACCTGGATGTGCTGCCGACCGCCCATGACAGCGGGACGGTCAATGCCGAGATTCGCGCCGAAGTCTCTGAAGTGGATTTTACGCACTTGGTCCAGGGCAACCCGGCCATTAAAACGCGCTGGGCCTCCACGACCATTCATGTCATGCCGGAGTCCACGGTAATCATAGGCGGTTTGATTCAGGAGCGAAATCAGGTGAGCTATCAAGGATTGCCGCTGCTCATGGATATTCCCATCCTGGGGTATTTGTTCAAGTCCACGCGGATTGTGCAGGAAGAATCGGAACTGGTGATTTTTGTGACCCCGCATATTGTGGGGCGCTAAGGAGTCGTTATGGACCAAGCACCTAAACATGCGCGCCTATTGGTTTTCCACGGGGGCAAACCCGGGGAGGGCAAAAGTTTGCTGGCGCACAATCTGGCCGTAAGTTTGGCGGAACGCGGACAGCGACGGGTTTTACTTTTGGACCTGGATAGTTCTGGAGCGGGGGAAATACCTGTACGCTGCAATGTCCCGAGTGGGGCTACTGTGGCGGATCTGGTGGGGAATCTGCACCGCTTGGATACCCAGACGCTGCGCGGTTTTTTTGCCAAGACGCCTTCGGGTGTGGAGGTCGCACGTTTAGCTCCATCGCCGCAAGCCGCGATGGATATGGCGCCATCCCAGTTTTTGCGTCTCTTGCAGGTTTTGCGTACAGGGTATAACTACATTCTATGCGACGGGGTGCAAGGGTGGGATGAGTTGACCTTGGCTCTGTTGGACGCTGCCGATGGGGTTGCGTTGGTGTGTTCGCCGGATATCGTAAGTGTGAAGCATGCGCGTTTGGCGAGTTTGAAATATCAGGAATTGAAATTTCCCTTGGCGAAAATCGGCATCGTCTTGAATCGCTGTTCGGTCGCCGAGGCTTTGCCTGTGGCCGATGTGGAAAAAACCTTGCCCGGACATCGGGTGCTCGGGTGGGTGCCTTTGGATGCACATGCCACAGAGGCGGTTAATCACCAAGCTGAATTGATCACCCTGTTTCCCCACAGCGAGTTTGCCAAAAGCATTCGGTCCTTGGCCCAGGTGGTGCAGTCCATGGAGGTGCCGAACGCCGCGGCCGCGCAGCGCACGGGCACCGACTCGGGGGAAACAAGACCCACCGTAGAGACCTTGGACCGGACCGCGCTCAAAGAACGCATTCATCGGCAACTTTTGGACAATCCTGAGTTGAAGGATTTGGCGGGAGAGACCACGCGCACAGCTGCGGCCCAGGCGCTTTTACGAGAACGGGTAGAACAGGTTGTGACCGGGCTTATGGCCGTGGAAGCGCCCAGCCTGGTTCAGCGCGAGGCCCGTGAGACCTTGGTTCGTGAAGTCGTGGACGAGGCCTTGGGTCTGGGGCCTTTGGAAGATTTGATGCGTGATCCTGAAGTCACGGAGATCATGGTCAATGGGCGAGAACGGGTCTATGTGGAGCAAAAGGGCAAACTGATGCCTACAGATAAGCACTTTGTCAGTGAGAAGCAATTGCGCACGGTCATGGAACGCATTGTGGCGCCGCTCGGACGCCGTTTGGATGAGAGTCAACCCTACGTGGATGCACGCCTGAGTGACGGTTCACGCGTGAATGCGATTATTCCACCCTTGGCCCTGAACGGTCCGACATTAACGATTCGCAAATTTTCTCGGCAAGCCCTGAGCATGCAGGACTTGGAAGGCGTGTGCTCATTGAGCGCGGAGATGGCTGCATTTTTGCGTGCGTGTGTCATGGCCCGTAGGAACATAGTCATCTCCGGTGGAACGGGCTCGGGGAAGACCACGTTTTTAAATATTCTCTCTTCGTTTATTGCTCCGGACGAACGGATCATCACCGTCGAGGATGCCTCGGAATTAAAACTCTCCCAGCCGCATGTGGTGTCGTTGGAAGCGCGTCCGGCCAATTTGGAAGGCAAAGGGGCCGTTAGCATACGCGATCTGATACGCAACTGTCTGCGCATGCGACCGGATCGGATTGTGGTCGGGGAGTGTCGCGGCGGAGAAACCTTGGATATGCTCCAAGCCATGAACACCGGGCATGACGGTTCGCTCACCACGGTGCATGCCAACTCCCCCAAGGATTTGCTTTCTCGCTTGGAGACGTTGGTGCTTATGTCCGGGATGGATCTGCCGCTGCGCGCAATACGCGAACAGATCGCCGGTGGGGTGGATGTGATCGTGCAGCAAGCGCGCCTGCAAGACGGTACGCGCAAAGTGACGCAGATCACCGAAGTGGCGGGAATTGTGGATGGCGCCATAGCGATCCACGATGTTTTCCAGTTTAAGCAAATCGGAGTGGACGCTCAGGGCAAAGTGCAAGGTGTGTTTGAAGCCACGGGGTATATGCCCACATGTTTGGCTGAATTTGCCCAAAGAGGTATCACCTTTGACCCTCAAGGTTTCTCAACAGGGCGCAAGGCTTAAGTTTTGGAGGCGCATGTGTCGGTCTGGATCATGAGTTTAAAATACAGCGCTGTGGTTTTTTTCTTCTTGGCGGTCATGAGTGCGTTTTCGGTGCTCGCGCTCCCGGGTCCGGAAACATGGACTCGGTTTAAGGCCTGGGTCAAGTCGCGGTATGCCCAAGGCATAACCCGTCCGGAACCGCGTCCGACCGCAGATTTGTTGAACCCCAGGAGCTGGTGGTGTTGGAGTTTTTGGGGGAGCCTAAGCGGGATGGTGCTGGGATTGGTTGTAGGCAGCTTGTACTCTCTCGGGAGCATGTTCGGCGCAACCTTGGTGCTCGCGTTGCTTGGTTTTGTGGGTCCGCGCTGGGTGTGGGCTTGGCATGTGCGTGAGCGGCGCCGCCGCCTGGAAGCGCAACTGCCGGATGTGTTGGAGTGGCTGGCGCACTCATTGCGCGCTGGCCTTTCGATGGTTCAGTCCTTGGAAGCCGTGGGTCAGGAAGGCCCTCTACCTATTGCTGGGGAATTTCTTGAGGTGGTGCGGGATATTCGCTTGGGGCTCTCTCCCGAAGACGCCCTGGAAAAGATGAACGCACGCTGGAAGCATGCGGATTTGGAGCTGTTTGTCATGGCGGTCAATGTGGCTGGCCGAACCGGCGGTGACCTAGCTTCGGTGACCGAGCATATTGTCAGTACCATTCGGGAACGGGTGAGGCTCAAAGGTCGGATCACCACGCTTACGGCGCAGGGTGTTTTATCAGGATGGATTGTAGGTCTTCTGCCCCTGGCGCTTTTGCTGGTGATTTACCTCATGGATCCTGAAATGATCGGTGGGTTTATGACGCATCCTTTGGGCCTGCTGATGTTGGCTGCTGGAGCTGTCATGGAACTTATGGGCATTGTGCTGATTCGGCGGATTGTGGATATCGATGTATAAGAAAAATGTGTGGATACGCAATTTATTTTCCGCAAATGGGTCAAACGATCCAGACTGCGGATTATGAACCGGGAAGGTAAAGGGTATGCTTGAGTGGTTGATTCCTACACTTATATTTATAGCCCTGCTATTGGGCGTCTGGGAATTGCATCGGACCTGGGTTGAGGCCCGGATGCGCCGTCGCTTGGCCGCGGTAGTGCCTGTACGCACGGTGGTGGCCGGTGAGGCAACGAATTCCGGAGGCTGGGTATTACGCCTGATTCAGAGCCTGATTTCGTTCGTAGCCCATCTGCAACAAACCTGGATTCCCAGCGCATGGGCCTTGCGGATCGAGGCCAAGTTGGTTGTGCTACCGAGTTGGAAGTATCGCAGCGCGGCCGAGTGGTTGGTTATAAAGGAAGGGGCGGCGCTTCTCGGATTGGGGTTTGGTTTGATAATCGGGGATCTTAGTCTTACGTTGGGTGCCGTGGTTGGTGCGTTTTTTTTACCCGATCTTTGGCTGCACGAGCAGACCTTGAAACGGCGCAAGGCGATCTTACGCGAATTGCCGGAGTTTTTGGATGTTTTGATTCTTTGCATGAACGCGGGGTTGGCTTTGGAGCCGGCCTTGCAAGTGATTTTAGAAAGAGGGCGAAAAGGGCCCTTGTACACCGAGTTGGCGGTTATGATGCATGCTGTGCGCATGGGACAGTCACGCCCCGATGCCATGCAAAAAATGGCTTTGTCGGTAGCTGAAACGGATTTTACAACATTTGTAAATTCCTTTATCCAGGCGGAACGGTTGGGCGTTTCCTTGGCAGAGACCTTGAACGCCCAGGTTGACCAACTGAGGCAAAAACGGTCGCAGTATATCGAGAAACTGGCATTGGAAGCACCCGTGAAGTTGTTGTTTCCGCTTATTGTTTTTATTTTTCCTGTGGTATTCTTGGTGCTGTTCGGACCGATTGTGGTCCGGTTTATGCGGGGGTTTTAACCAAATCTAAAGGGGCCTTATGAGTGAAACCACTTACCCGATTGCGCCGGGGTACGAGACGCTTTCGGAAAAAGAATTGGTAGAACGCTGCCAAAACGGGGACTTGGAAGCGTTCAATGTGCTGATTAGCCGTTACGAAACACGGGTGATCAACATGGCCATGCGCTACATGCGGGATTACCACCAGGCGGTGGATGAATCCCAGGAAATTTTTCTCAAAGTATTTCGCAAAATCAACTCGTTTAAAGGCGACAGTGCCTTCGCTACCTGGCTCTATCGCGTTACGGCCAACCACTGCATGAACGCTTTAAAGCGACATCAGCGCCGGGGGAAAGGCTACACCCTTTCCTTGGATCAGGAGAACCAGTCGGGTCAGGTGCCTGTACTTCGGGACTCCAAGTCGTTGAATCCCGATGAGACTTACGCTGAGAAAGAATTGCGCCGGGAAATGGTGGGCCTGA
The DNA here is from genome assembly GCA_964604705.1 of uncultured bacterium. Taxonomy (GTDB): domain Bacteria; phylum Oederibacteriota; class JAAXVQ01; order JAAXVQ01; family JAAXVQ01; genus JAAXVQ01. Next base: position 13,415 of record CAZSAP010000021.1, on the reverse strand, counting down.
TCGAAGCCTTGCCGGATACACAGCGACAAGCGATCATGCTCTGTCATTATGAGCATCTTAGTTACACCGAGATTGCTGAAGTTATGGAACTGCCGGTTTCGACAATACGCTCCTGTCTGTTCCGAGCTCGTCAGCGCCTCAAGGAATGGATTGAAAAGAAAGGAGGCCGGTGATGATTAACGACAAAGTTAGGGAACAATTATCCGCTTTGCTGGATGGCCAGCTTCTGCCCGAGGAGAAGAGCCTGCTTGAAGAGAAAATTAAAACCGATCCGGAGGTGCGGGCCGAGTGGGACTCCATGCATGAATTTGCCGGCTTCATTGCGGCCACGGCCCCGGCGCCGGTATCGGCCCCGGTGGATTTTCGCGCCAAAATTATGGAACAGATCAAAGCCACACCGCTGGATGGGTCAGGTTCCTCGGATCACACGGGCTCTGCCTCCAAGGGAACACCTGGGAAATCTACCTTCTCCAAATTTAACGCACCCACGTATTTGATTTCAGGTGCGGTTTTGGTTGGGCTGGTTGGGACCATGGTGTATCTTGATCGTGCGCATCAAAATGGGAGTGTGGCTGTTCCCATAAGCGCCGACGCTTTGGGCTCATCCCCTTCAGCCGCCCCGAGTTTTTCCAACCCCGCGCCGGGAGTAGATGCGGCGGCCATTCAAGGCCAGGGGAAGCAATCAGCCGGGGATACCCAATCCCAGCTGAAGGGCGAGGTTTTGACTTTGGGGGAGGGGCGCGCCGAACAAACCGGAGGAGTCGTTGCGCAACCTTGGAAAAATGGACGCACCGCAAACACGGGGAATGTGGTTTTGGATGTCACAACCCGCTCGCTTAATTTAGAAAGCCAGAGCGGATGGAATCAAGAAAAAGTTGTGGCCCTATGCAAGCAGGAAAAGGTACGCATATCTGCATCCGTGATCTTGGATTTGTCCCGGAGGCATCACTTAAACCCAGGGTTGCTGTGTTCGGCCGTACAGTCGGTTTCCGACCGGCCGGTTGAAGAATTGGCCCGGGAGTTACGGACGTCTTTAAATGCATCTACAGCTTTTTCTGGGGAAGACCGTTTGAAAAAATGTTTGCGGGATTTAAAAGTCCGTGAAAGTTACTATGAACAATGGCGTGAACGATTGTAGGCTGAAGGTATGTAGGTGACGGTGGCTTTTCTGAGTTGAAGCAAAAACAACATATAAAAAAAGGGCCCTGGATGTTCTCAGGGCCCTTTTTTTATGGGTGATTGAATTTATTGTTTGCGTTCTTTCACTTTTTGTAACTGGCGCAAAATGTCCAGCGGTTCTGCTTCGCCAATTAAAATGGATTGCATGCCCTTGCCCATGGTTTCCAGAACATCGTAGCGTTCTTCCAAAAAAATATTGGGCGGGAGCTCGTTCATACCCAACACAAAGGGTTTGAGTTTGGCATTGATGTGATCTTGGGCTGCCAACAGGGCTGGAAAGCCGTTGGGTTCACGCGCCCAACGTTCTTGCTGGGCTGCTGCCGTTAACCAGCGCAAGAAATCCATGGCGGCGGGGATGTTCTTTCCATTGGCCGCAATGGCCGCGCCTTGACCCAATCCGCCAATAATGTGCATGGGGTACCGAGCTTCTTTTAATTTTGGAAAGGGTGTCACACCTAAATCCAAAGTTGGGTTCATCTGCGAGAATACATTGACGGCCCAGGACCCGTTGATCATCATGGCGGCCTTTTGGTTGGCGAACATAATTTCCGCTTCTTTGTTGGACATGGAAGCGACGCCTGGGTAGAGGAAGCCTTTGTTGCGAAGCTCCGCAAAGTAATTCAGAACTTGCTGGCATTCGGGCGCCATGTAGGGGATTTCACCCATAAACAGACTGCGCATTTTGTCTTCGCCTAAAAGTGCCCAGGCGTAGGCTCGGAAAAATGTCTGGCTAACCCATAGATCGCCAAACCCACCAATGAGCGGGGTAATCCCGGCTTTTTTAAGCTTTTGGCTGACCGCGATGAATTCTTCCCAGGTTTGTGGTGGTTGATCTGGGTTTAGGCCTGCCTTTTGGAAAAGTACTCGGTTATAGAACAACTGGATGTTCATGGCTGAGAGCGGAACACCCCAAATGGTATCCCCCTTAACGCCGTAAATATTAGAAGGTGGGAAATAAAGCGCGTTCAGGGCACGTGGATAGAAAGAGTATTCCCAGGCACGCTTGTTGGCGCGCATAGCGGAGGTGAAATCCACCAGCTTGTTGTTTTTGGCGTACATGGCCAAGAGCTCGGGGTTGTCCGTGATCCCGAAAATGTCCGGAAGCACATTGGCCTGCGCGGCGGCTTGGATCTTGTTCCAATAATCTTGCCCGGCCGGAGAGTAGAGCTGGAAATCCACCTTCACGCCCGTTTCCAAACGGTAGCGTTCGGACATTTCTTCTAAGAAGTTTTGATAATCCGCCCACCAATGCCAAAATACCAAGGTGACCTTGGGTTTGGGTACGTCTTTGTTGGGGGCGGCCAAGGCCGGAACCGCCAACAAAGTGGCCAGACACAGAAACACACCCATTTTCTTTAAACTACGAAAGACCTTCATAACTCAACCTCCCTGTCGATGGTTATGCACAACACCATTGGGTTGTGATTCGTTCTTTGCCATTTGCGCGAAGCATTGCATCCATCAGACCCCGGAGGAAGATGATTTATTTCACAGGTTTGCGTCTTTTCTGCATACCCGACTTGGGTGTTGACGGCTACGAGTGAAACGTGAACCGGGGTAGCTGATGATACAAATGGTTTCGCCGAATTGGGACCGACTCATGTACGGTTCGGATTCTAACCCAACCGCCTGTGAAAAGGAAAGCAAAAAAGGAATGGGCCCTGGTGCTTGGCTTTTTTATGTTGCCCTTCCGTGGGTGAGGCGCTATAGTATGCCCATGTCAACACAACGCGAAGACCTTCAATCCAGTCAAACATGTCAGGAACATAACCAGCCGGCGAAATGGATATGCAATCATTGTGGCAAGTCCATTTGTTCGGTCTGCAAGCCTGTGGCATTTAATTATCAGGTGTTTCACCGGGAGTGTTTGAATCAAGTTAACCAAAAAACGGAAAAAACAGTTACGCGTAGTCGACCTTTGGATGCACCTTCGGCCGGCGTTCGGGGCATAGCATGGTTTTTCATGGTGGTCTCGGTTTTGTTGTTTGGGGTTGCGTTGCTACTCATTGGGGTGGCTTTGTTTAGCCATCATTATGTTCCAATGATGACCACGTGGATGGGTTCCATGCCCAGTTTGGACGATGTCCCTGGTGGGCGTGTGTTTTTAGGGTGGTTGAGTTTTATTGCTATGGCCGGATCGATCCTTCAGTTTTTTATAGGCATGGGGTTGTTGAATTGTCTTCCAGGCGCTCGGCGGGCGGTCTTGATTTTTTCTTGGCTCGAGGTTATTTTAGCGGGTTTGGGGTGGTTGGTGGTGCTTGTCGCCGGTGAGGGGTTTTGGGATATTCCGGTGTTCGCCGTGGTGTTTATCGTCTATTTCTCGCGCAAAGATGTTCGGCGTCAGTTCGAACCCAACAGCGAATTAATCGAAGTTCACCGGTAGCCGGCGGGCTTGTTTTTTCTCCGATTGCCGGTGTTTTTGTTCCAGCGTGTTTTCCTGGGCGCGGCGTGAGCGTCGTCGCTTCTGTCGCCGGATTTTTTCCCGCCGTTGTTCTGCCTCACTCGCTTTGCCCTTAATCATGGTTTCGTATTTGTCCGCCAATAGACGACGTGCCCAGAAACGGTTGAGGGCTTGCGAACGTTCGCGTTGGCAACGAACCTCCAACCCGCTCGGTCGGTGACGCAGGACGACGCAGGTTGACGTTTTGTTAACATGTTGTCCGCCGGCACCACCGGAACGGACAAAATGTTCATCGAAGTCTTGTTCACGCAACCCCAAGGATTCCAGGCGGAGTTCCAGGGCGTGGCGTTTGGCATCGGTCACAGGTAAGGCCGGCATACGCATCTCCAGTCTAAAGATGAGTACGTTGTATCACAAGGCAGGGTTTGGGTTCAATGGAATAACCGTCGCGGTTTGTTGGATGGCTGGGCTAACCAAAGGATATGAATCATGCAAGCTTCAAAACCTCGCTTGGATATAGACACGTTTTTTTCACCGGGTGGAACCTTGTCCGGGTTGCTGCCGGATTACCGTATCCGACCTGAGCAAGCCCAAATGGCAGCCCTCATTGCCTCGGCTTTGGAGGACGAGACGCATGCGCTGGTGGAAGCCGGAACCGGTGTGGGCAAGAGCCTGGCGTATTTGGTGCCGGGGATCGACTGGGCCCTGCGGCACGAGACCCGTTTGGTGGTCTCCACGCACACGAAAGCCCTCCAGGCGCAGTTAATGGAACACGAGCTTCCCTTGTTGTCCGAGCAAAAGGTGTTTGGGCGGGTGTTTCAGTTTGAGATTTGTTTGGGTACGGAGAATTATGTGTGCTTGAACCGTCTTTTGCGCGAAGGCAATGCTGAAATGTTGCCGGGCATGGCGCCGACGTATGCAGAGGATTTGAAAAGCATCATGACGTGGTGTTTGAAAACCGTTACGGGCGTACGGCAGGATATGCCGTTTACGGTATCGGAGAATGCCTGGCGCCAAGTGCATGTCGAACGTGTACTCTGCCTGGGACGCCAGTGCAGTCATCGTCGAGAATGTTTTTGGCAACAGGCCAAAGAGCGACAACGTACGGCCGAAGTCTTGGTGACCAACCACAGTTTGTTTTTTTCCAATTTGGCCGCCGGAGGTCGTTTGCTTCCGGAATTTAGCGCCGCCATTTTGGATGAGGCGCATCGCGTTGAGGACGTGGCTGCCAATTTTTTAGGGGATGAACTGAGCCACTCGGATGTCGCGAATTTATTGCACGAAGTGGGGCAGCGTGGGCGTGGGGGATTCTTGGCCCGCCTGAAGAAGGTGGCGCCGGCACGTGTCGAGGAATTGTCGGCGCTGGCGCAGGCTTACGGCGTTCGGCAAGAATCCTGGTGGGAACAGGCCGCCCGGCTGTTTCCGCGAGGTGTGGAAACACTGCGTTTTCGCGGGCTGCATCCCAAGCTGGAACGTCCGGAAACCGATGGCCTGCGTGACCTGGCGGCAGCCATCGAAGATGTGGAAACCCTTTGGGAGACCGAGGAAGACGCCAAAGCCGCCGCGTTTTTGGTCCTGCGCTTGAACGATGCAGCGCGCCGATGGAAAGCGTGGTACGAGCAGTCGACGGTGGGGTGTGTGTATTGGGCCGAGACCTATCCCTCGGGCCGGGCACGGCGAGTGCGGTTGTTGGCGACGCCTTTGGATTTGAGTACGCGTTTGCGCGAAATGACGTTTGAGACGATCTCGAGTGTTGTTTTGGCTTCGGCCACGTTGGCCGTGCAAGGTTCGTTTGCGTATGTCAAAGCCCGTTTGGGCTTGGACGAGGCCCGCGAGTTGGTCTTGCATTCGCCGTTTCCGTATGAGGATAATGCGGCGGTTTATGTTCCGAAAAACATACCGGACCCCCGCGAGTCGGATCTCTACGAGGCCCGTATTTTAGATGAAGCCTTGAATTTGATCCGTATTTTTAAGGGCGGGGTTTTTGTCTTATTTACCAGCTACCGCATGCTGAAACAGGCGGCGGAGGGGTTGCGTGGACAACTTCCGGACCAATGCATTTTAGTGCAAGGCGAGGATACTCCGTCTCGGCTGTTGCAGCAGTTTAAGGAACATCAAAATGCCGTCATGCTCGGAGTGGAGACGTTTTGGCAAGGGGTGAATGTGCCGGGCGACGCGCTGCGGTGCGTGGTGATAACCCGGTTGCCGTTTGATGTGCCGACCCATCCTGTGCATCAAGCGCGCGGCGAGGCCTTGGAGGCACAGGGAGAAAATGCCTTTATGACGTATTCCTTGCCCCGTTCAATCTTGATGTTGCGCCAGGGGTTTGGTCGTTTGATTCGGCGGCATGAAGATCGTGGGGTGGTGGCCATTTTGGATCCACGACTGCGCAGCCGCACCTGGGGCAAACAGTTTATGGCGGCCTTGCCGGCCTGCGCTCGCTTGTCAACCTTGAGCGAAGTTGCGGAGTTTGCGGAGACCCATTTCAGTCATTTGGCGGCAGCCACTGCCGGAGAGGAGTAGTCACAATGGAAAATTCAAATCCCCTGGCCTTAACCATCATTCTGATCGGGGCGTTGATGGGGTTTGGGAGGGATGTCCTGACCACGTTTTACCTTTGGGTGTATAAGCAATGGCGTAAGCAGGACGCGCCGGCACGCCTAGGCGTTGGAGTGAGGTTATACTTAGTAATGACCAGTATTATTTTTACCATGGTGGGCTTGTTGGGTTTGTTGGGTATTTGGAAATACTAGGTGGTTGAAACATGGGTGCTATTTTAGACGACGCGTGGTTTGGATCAGATCTTGCTTTTGTCCGCGAGGGAGGGCTTTAAGTGCGGCTTCGCGTTGCTGGGCTTTGGTACGACTAAGGGCGGGTTGAGACCAGACCAATCGGACAGGACGGCGTGGACGGGTATAACGCGCACCGCAACCGGTTTGATGCTCTGCCAACCGCCGGGTGAGATCTGTGGTGGACCCGGTGTAGAAGCTTCCGTCCGAGCATTGCAGGATATAGGTGTACCAGCGTGGCATAGGTGAACCATCATTGAAAATGAATGAAACGTTGATTGCATCCGGGGCAAGAGAATTGGTGCGGAAGGGGGGAGTTGAACCCCCACAAGGTTGCCCCTACTAGACCCTGAATCTAGCGCGTCTGCCAGTTCCGCCACTTCCGCACAGTCTTTAGTAGGCATGAAAATATACTCTAGGCCGTTCGCACTGTCAACCGTAAACCTCCTAAACTTAAAAACTTGTCTATTTGCGCTTGAAGAATGATATGTGGTAAAATAAATCACGATAAATATGCCTTAATATGTGACAGAGGTGCTTCATGAAAGAAAACTGCCCAAAGGTGTACGCCCCTATGTTGATACTCATGGTGTCGGTTTTGTTGGTCGGAGGGGTGTGGGTTTCACAAACCTGGGCCTATACCAACCAACAAGCTGCGGATGTGGTGGTCGGGCAGAGCAATTTCACCAATAACGGTGCCAACCAAGGGGGCATTAGCGCATCGACTGCGAATTATCCGCATGCGGCATTTTTTGATGGCACTAAATTTTATACAGCGGATCGTTCCAATCATCGAATCTTGATTTTTAATACGTTGCCTACGGCCAATGGAACTGCGGCCAATGTGGTCGTAGGTCAAACCGCAATGAACAACAGCAACGCCAACCAGGGTGGAACTGCCAGCAGCACTACGCTTAATTGGCCTCCTGGGGTGAATGTCCAGGGAACCCGTTTGTTCATCTCGGATAATTCCAATAACCGTCTCCTAATATACAATCCCATTCCCACGGCCAACAATACCGCCGCCAATGTGGTAGTCGGTCAGCCGGATATGACCACGACTTCGGGGGGGACCACCAGTCAAAAAATGACCACCCCGCACCTGGCCTGTTCAGATGGCACTCGTTTGATTGTTCCTGAATGGGACAACAATCGAGTGCTGATCTTCAATACCATCCCTACAGCCAACAATGCTACAGCCAATGTGGTGGTGGGTCAGCCGGATATGACCAGCAATATTGCCAACAACGGAGGCCTTGGGGCAGATACCTTGTACCATCCTTCCGCGGCATGGACCGATGGTATTCGCTTGTTTATCTCAGACTCTGACAACAACCGAGTATTGATCTACAATACGATTCCTACGTCAAATGGAGCGTCCGCCGACGTGGTGGTGGGACAAACGAACATGACCAGCAATGGTGCCAATCAAGGCGGCGCCACTCGCGCGTATACCTTGAGTCATCCTTACGGTGTATACAGTGACGGGACGCGGTTGTTTGTTGCGGATTGTAATAATAATCGTGTTGTGATTTACAACACCATTCCCACAGCCAACAATGCTTCTGCCAATACTGTACTCGGGCAACCGGACATGACCAGCAATACGGCCAACAACGGAGGTATTGGTTCTGACACACTGAACAATCCCCGTATGATTCATGGTAATGGTCGCCAGCTGTTTGTTGGGGACGGAGGGAATAATCGTACTCTGATTTACAATGATTCTTCGATTGCCACCATTTATCGTTCCGTAGGTCCGGGAAATACGGCAGCGTTGGCCACCGGCGGGAGCAATGCCTTGGTCGTGGCCAACCAGTTGGCCACCTTTGGTTCCGGGTTGGCCAACAACATTGGTGTAGGCGACGCTCTGCAGTACGACGCCAATGCGGATGGGACCGTGGATTCCCTTGCCTTTATTACGGGCCGCCTGGATTCGACCCATTACAAGATTACCGATGCCGTAGGTGCGACCCCTAAGTCAACCACCAATGCAACGCAAATCTGGGCCGTGTATCGAGCGTATACATCTTTATCCAATGCGGATTCAGGTACGGAGAACACCGGGATTGCCGTCGGCTTGCGCAATTTTGACGGAGGGAATAGGGATTGCGTGGCCAACAACGAGCAATGGAACATTGCGTGCTATGGGGACGGAGCGGATACGACCGGTGTGGTTTGGAACGGTTGGACCTTGGACTCAACCCATTATGTGCGAATTTACACACCGGTGGGGGCAACCGAGGTGGGAACATCCCAACGACACAACGGCACTTGGGGCACGGGAGCGTATCGGCTGCAGGTAGGGAATGCATCGTGTATTGACCTTCAGGATTTGGCGATTCGGCTTGAAGGGTTACAAATATATTTAAACAGTATGGATAATAACAGTCAGCGTTGCGTGCGTGTGGGTGCCACTGGGGCAAATGCTGAAATCTATGTTTCGCACTGTATTCTACGCGGCATTACGTCCAACACAGGCTATACTGGATCAGGTGGGTTTGTCATTCCCAACAACGATTCCGGTGTCGCCTATGTTTGGAACAATATTTTCTATAATTTTCGTAGTCAGGCATCTTTTTCCGCGATTGCAGAATGGGATCCTGATTGGACCATTTATGCGTATAACAATACCATTTACAACGCTCAAGTGGGTGTGAATCAATCGTCCGGTACGGTCGTATGCATAAATAATATTACGCAAAATTGCGGTACAGGATTTTTGGGTAGTTTCACCAGCAGCGATTATAATGTTTCTGATCTCAGTGACGCTCCGGGTGCAAACTCGAAGAATGATGTTGCGGTAAGCTTTGCCAATGCGGCCGGAGGTGATTTCCATCTGGCCATGATTGATACCAGTGCCATGCGTTCGGGCACCAACCTTTCGGCCGATGCCAATCTCGCGTTCTCGGACGATATTGATCAAGACTCACGTACCGGTACATGGGACGTGGGAGCCGATCAGTTCATCGGGACACCCACCACAGCGACACCGACCGGTACGGCCACGTTGGCCATGACCGCCACGCATACACCTACGGCCACACCCAGCCGCACGGCCACCCCAACGGCCTCACCCACATCTACGGCCTCACCCATAGGCTCGCCTACCGATTCACCGACCATTACCATGACTCCGACAGCGACCCCGACGTATACAGCAACTCCGACGGCAACCACCACACCCACTGTAACCATAACGCCGAGCATCACTCGAACATCGACGATTACCCAAACCTCCACCGCCACTCCGCCTTACACGGCTACCCATACACCGACGGTAACGCAGACGCCGACCATTACTCGGACCTCGACTGTTACTCCGACGGTAACCATCACGCCAACATCCACCCGATCTCCCACCCAGACGGTATCGCCCACCATTAGTCCGACTCCGTCGGTGACTCCGACCTGCACTGTTTCAGCGACGCGCACGACATCGCCGACACGGGTACCGCCTCCGGGGAAATTGACGGTCTATCCCAATCCCTATCGGGCCTTAAATAATCCGGTAGCGGAAGTAACGTTTGCCGGGCTTGACACTTCGGCTGGGACGATTCGGCTCTACGATATAGAGGGACGGGTTGTTCGAACCCTGACCAAACCCGCCGGAACCACGTTCGTACTTTGGAATTTGACCAATGAATCTGGGAAACCCATGGCCTCGGGCGTGTACATTTTCATTCTCACCACGGAGTCAGGTGGGACGCAACGCGGCAAAGTCGCTGTGTTGCGGTAGCCGGTTACCCGGTTTTAAGCCCTGGTTTGAAGGATGGGACAACCTGTCTTTCGGACCAGGGTGTTTTTAATGCTCTACTTAGGATGTACTCATGCCACCCAAAGCCGCACCGTCTGATCGTATTGATGAAAAATTAATTTTACAATCGTTGCAGGAAGAACCGCGTTCACTGCGGGATTTGGCCAAAGCCTTAGGTCTGCCTTCTTCGGCGCGAAAATATTTGCAACATCAATTGCATGCCATGGTGGAGCACGGGGCAGTCGTGTTGATAAAGGGTGGATTGTTTGCACCCGGCGAGACCAAGTCGCGGCGACCGGGCCTTACCGGCCGGGTGGTTCAGAAACAGGCCGACTACGCCTTTGTGATTCCCGAAGAACCGGGACAATCGGATATTTATGTTGTGGCTTCGGATTTATTGGGAGCCTTGCCGGATGATACCGTGGAAGTGCGTGTGCTCTCTGGCAGCACCGGTACTCGTCGTCAGGGGAAAGTCATTCGGGTTATCAAGCGAGGACGAGAGCGTATTGTGGGGACGTTTCGCCTGGAACGGAAAGTGGGTTTGGTGCGTCCGGATGGCCTGGCGTTTGTACCCGATTTTTTAATTCCTACGGAAGATCAAAAAAATGCTCGGCCCGGTGAAAAAGTAGTCGCTCAAATTACAGCCTGGCCCGAAGGCTATGTGCCCGGTCGGGGTAAAGTGATGGAAGTATTGGGGGCGCCGGATCGGGTGGGTGTGGATATTACCGTGATTGTACGAAAATACAATTTGCCCGAGCATCACTCCGAGGAAGCGGTTGAGGAAGCGCGTCGCATCTCGCGTGAACCTGGAGCTGAAGCCATTGCGGGGCGTTTGGATTTGCGCGCCCAGCGGATTGTCACCATTGATGGAGACGATGCCCGCGATTTTGACGATGCGGTTTCCTGCGAGGATCGGCCCGGCGGGGGCTGGCGGCTGGGGGTGCACATTGCCGATGTATCGTACTATCTCCAGGAAAATTCCGTGTTGGATCTGGAAGCGCGAGATCGTGGCACGAGCGTGTATTTGCCGGATCGAGTATTGCATATGCTCCCCGAGCCGCTTTCCTGTGGTGTTTGCAGTTTGGTTCCGGGGAAAGACCGACTAACCGTTTCAGCGTACATGGATGTAGAACCAGACGGAACGATTGCCCATACAGAATTTTTCAGGAGTGTTATCCACAGTCAGGGGCGTTTGACGTACAACGGGGTGGAAGCTGTGATTTCAGGCAAGTCCGGGGAGCTGCCGGCTTCGGAATTTAAGCCGGAGTTGCTGCGCTTAAACCAAGTGGCCCACGCCATTCGTCGGGACCGTGAAAAACGCGGGAGTTTGGATTTTGATTTACCGGAGCCGAAAGTTATTCTTGGTCCCGATGGGCATGTGGAGACCATTGCCAAGCGAATCAGTTTGGCCAGTCACCGGTTGATTGAGGATTGTATGATTGCGGCCAATGAAGCGGTCGCACGCTTCCTTACGCGTACCGATACACCCGCGTTGTATCGGGTGCATGACCAACCCTCGGGGGATAAATACGAGGAACTGATGGAATTTGTCAAGGCGTACGGATATCGGTTTGAATCCGGGGCGCCACGTGAGGCGTCGCTGGCGTTTCAGAAGTTGCTCCGTTCCTGGCAAGGCAAGCCTGAGGCTACGTTGTTGAACATGGTTTTGTTGCGTTCCTTGAAAATGGCAGTGTACACACCCCGCAACATTGGGCATTTTGGTTTGGCAAGTTCATGCTATACTCACTTCACCTCACCCATCCGGCGTTATCCGGATTTGATTGTGCACCGCGTGTTGACCGCGCGTTTGGCTGGCGTTCTTTCACCGCAGGTACGGGCCGGCTGGGTCGAACGCATGCCGGGCTGGGGCACGCAGTTGTCCGAGGCCGAGCGGCGGGCTGAACGTGCCGAGCGTGAAGCCGTGAGTGTGAAACAAGCGGAGTTCATGCAGGAACGCGTGGGTGAAGTATTTTCCGGGACCATTACCAACATAACCAATTTTGGTTTTTTTGTTGAACTTAACGATGTGTTTGTGGAAGGGTTGGTAAAGTTGGGGAGTCTCGGGGATGATTATTATGTGTTTCACGAACGCGAACGCCGGTTGATCGGCGAGCGGCATAGACGTACCTTTAAATTAGGCGATCCGGTGACCGTTCAGGTCATGCGTGTGAATAAAGAAGAAGGTCTTGTGGATTTTGCCATTTACGCGGAGGCTGGTACCAAGCGGCGGCAGGGATCGTTTCGTCCTAGGTCTACACGTCCACCGCGAAATATACGGAGGAAACGGCGTTGAGTGAGAAGAAGAAAATCGCGGTTACGCAGACCGCGGGAGAGAAAAAGAGCGAACCGATTAAAATGCTGATCAGCAACCGTCAGGCTCGGCATGCCTATGAGATTTTAGAAACGTTTGAAGCGGGCATGGAACTGGTGGGGTGTGAGGTCAAGTCGCTTCGTGACAGTCAGGGGAATTTGCAGGATAGTTATGCCATGGTTAAAAGCGGAGAATTATGGTTGTTGAATTTACAAATCAATGCGTATCCGCAGGGCAATCGCCAGAATCCTGAACCCACACGATCGCGGCGCTTGCTCATGCATAAGCAGGAAATTGTGCGTTTGGCCGGAAAAGTATCGCAAAAAGGGCTGACGTTGGTCCCGTTGGCCATCTATTTGAAGAATCGAAAAGTGAAACTCGAATTGGCCCTAGCGCGCGGCAAACACACCTACGATAAGAAGGAAACGCTCAAAGAACGAGACATCAAACGTGAATCCGACCGGCAACTGCGTGCCAGGCGATAATTGAAAAGAAAGTATGTCTGAAATAAAACGCTGCTTGAAAAAATAGCGTGGTTCGGGTATAACAATCGGGTTTGGTTTTGATTTTGAAAGGTTTAGGGGAATCGCGGGGCATTCCTTATACCTGTATAAAATTTTAAAAAAACAATTGACACTGTTGGTGGGGTTTGTTAGATTTAAAACCCATTATTTTTCAAAAGGTTTTTTATGACCTTTTTCCGCCCAGGTAGCTCAGTTGGTAGAGCACGTCCTTGGTAAGGACGGGGTCGTCGGTTCAATCCCGATCTTGGGCTCCATTAAAATTTTGCTGTGCAAAATTTTGGGAGCAGCTGGGCAGCGGAGCGACTAGGCAAGACGCTGATCGGTTGCAGTGAGGTTGCTCGGAGTGTTCAATGTTCAAGGTTTTGCACGATTTTTTGCATAATGCTTTTAAGGAGGACGGAACATGGCTAAGCAGAAGTTTGAACGTAATAAGCCGCACGTAAACATCGGAACC
>CAZSAP010000020.1:0-50224 GCA_964604705.1 uncultured bacterium | reverse complement strand
TCCGCGAAGGCGGCCACACTGTGGGCTCGGGCGTGGTTTCCGAGATCTTGGAATAGGTTGGACCGGAGGAAATTATGGAGAAGCAGAAAATACGCATCCGCATGAAAGCGTACGATCACAATTTGCTGGATCGTTCGGCCAGCGATGTGATCGATACGGCGAAACGGACCGGGGCACGTGTGTTTGGCCCGGTTCCGCTCCCGACGCGCATCAACCGAGTGACGGTCTTGCGCAGTCCGCATGTGGATAAAAAGTCACGGGAACAGTTCGAAGTTCGCACCCACAAGCGCTTGCTCGACATCGTGGATCCAACCCCGAAGACGATCGATGCGCTGATGAAGCTGGATTTACCGGCCGGTGTGGATGTGGAGATCAAACTTTAAACAACGAGTTGAATGTTTGAGACCGAGTGGTTGTTCCGGGGCGCTTTGCCCGCGACGTGCGGCTCAAACCTTGAACGGGGGTACGCTATGAAGAGTATTTACGGAAAAAAAATCGGTATGACGCATATCTTCGATGAGAATGGCAAGTTGGTTCCGGTAACCGTCGTGTTGGCCGGCCCCTGCACCGTCACTCAAGTGAAGACCCAGGAAAAAGACGGCTACTCGGCCATTCAGATTGGCTTGGATGAGCAGAAGCCTAAGCGTGTCAGCAAGCCTGAATTGGGACACTTCACCAAGCAAAACGTGAAGCCCTTCCGGACGGTTTGTGAAATGCGAACTGAAGGCGGTGACGCGTTTACCGTGGGTCAGACCTTGGGAGCAGAAGTGTTGGAAGGCATTACCTGGGTGGATGTGGTGGGTGTTTCCAAAGGTAAAGGCTTTCAAGGTGTTATCAAGCGCCATAAGAATCGCGGCGGCGACCACGGTCACGGCTCCATGTTCTATCGTGCACCCGGTTCGATCGGCGCCTCGTCCGATCCTTCGCGCGTCATCAAGGGTGTGAAAATGCCCGGACACATGGGGGCGGAGCGCAAAACGGCGATTCGTCTGAAACTCGTGAAGATTGACACACAGCGCAATCTGTTGTTGATCCGCGGGGCGGTCCCGGGCGCCAATCGCTCCTTGGTCATGGTCAAGGCCAGTCGGCGGGGAGGTAACAAATAATTATGCCCGTGATTAAAGTTGTTAACCAAGCAAATCAACCGGTCGGTGATCTGACTTTGTCGGACAAAGTCTTTGCCGTGACGGTCAATAGACACTTACTCTGGGAAGCCGTGCAGAGCCATTTGCAGAATGTACGTCGCGGTACGGCCTCAACCAAGACGCGCGGAGAGGTTTCCGGCGGTGGTAAGAAGCCGTGGAAGCAAAAGGGAACCGGCCGTGCACGTGCAGGGAGCAGCCGTTCACCGTTGTGGTACAAAGGCGGTGTTACGTTTGGGCCCAAGCCGCGTGATTATTCGTGGGATTTGCCCAAGCAAGCCCGGCGCGAAGCTATTCGTTGCGCCTTGACCGCCAAGCTCGCCGATGGTGAGATCCTGGTCGTGGATGCGATTAAGTTGTCGGCTTCCAAAACAAAAGAAATGGCCTCGGTGCTGAAGACCTTGAATTCCAACGGCAAGACGACGTTGGTTTTGGGTGAAAAAGATGAAGCCATTCGTTTGTCCAGCCGCAATCTGAAGGGGTTGCGTATTTTGAACCCTGAAAACATCAATACCTACGACTTGATTGATTGCGACAAGCTCCTGATGACACGCTCGGGTGTTACCAAAGTAGAGGAGTCTTTGAGCAAATGAAAACATACAACGTAATCAAACGTCCGCTGTTGACGGAGAAGCTTTCGCGCCAGAAAGACGCGAATCTGTATGCCTTTGAAGTTGATACGCGCACCAATAAGATTGAGATCAAACAGGCCGTGGAAACCATGTTCAAAGTCAAGGTGTTGGATGTTCATACCGTCACCATGCCTGGCAAGAACCGCCGCTTCGGCGCTCGTGTTACCGAGAAGCGGTCCTGGAAAAAAGCCATTGTGTCGTTGAAGCCGGGTGACCGGATTGAGCTTTACGAAGGTGTATAAAACGTTTTTGAGTCGGTAAAGGAGAAATCGCTATGCCTTTAAAACAGTATCGGCCCACTAGCCCGGGTCGTCGTCAAATGACCGGATATGATTTCGCGGAGATTACCAAGTCTTCTCCCGAAAAGTCACTGCTGCGGAAACTTTCCAAGAGCGGTGGTCATAACGTCAACGGGCATTATACGGCACGTCGCAAGTCCGGTGGTCACAAGCGTCGCTATCGCTTGGTAGATTTCAACCGTGACAAGGCGGGCATTCCCGCCAAAGTGGCAGCCATTGAGTACGACCCAAACCGCACCGCGCGCATTGCCTTGCTGCATTACGCCGATGGCGAGAAGCGCTATATTGTTGCTCCGGAAGGTTTGGCCGTTGGAACTCAGATCGTGTCTGGACCCGATGCGGATATTACCTTGGGAAATTCGTTGCCCTTGAGCAAGATCACGTTGGGTGCGACGATTCACAACATACAGTTGAAGCCGAACCAACCGGCACGTTTGGTACGCTCGGCTGGAAGTGCGGCTCAGTTGTTGGCTAAAGAAGGCGACTATGCACATGTTCGTCTGCCTTCGGGCGAAATGCGCTTGATCCATTTGGATTGTTTGGCCACGGTCGGCCAGGTTGGAAATCGTGAGCATGAAAACATCACGTTGGGCAAGGCTGGACGTCATCGTTGGTTGGGCTTTAAGCCCCGTTCACGCGGTATGGCCAAGAATCCTTGCGATCACCCGATGGGTGGTGGTGAAGGTCGCAGTAAGAGCGGACACCATCCGGTTAGTCCCTGGGGTGTTCCGGCGAAGGGTTACAAGACCCGTCGTCCGAAGAAAACCAGTGACCGTATGATCATTCGGCGTCGGAATAAGTAGGAAGGGGATAAACGAATGTCACGATCGATGAAAAAGGGTCCTTTTATAGAGCCCAAACTCATGAAAAAAATTGATACCATGAACCAGGCAAAAGAGAAGAAGGTTGTGAAGACCTGGTCGCGCCGGAGCGTGGTTATTCCGGAAATGGTCGGGCATACCCTGGCCGTGCACAATGGAAAAAAGTTCTTGCCGGTGTACTTGACGGAAAACATGGTCGGACACAAATTGGGGGAGTTTGCTCCCACCCGTTTGTTCAAGGCGCACGGCGGCGCTAAGACCGAAAAATCAACTGCTACGACGTAGGAATCGGTCGCTTCGACAACCCAGGATGGTGAAGTGGAAGCCTGGGATCGACGTTGGGGAGGATATTATGGATCAAAAGGTTGTGGCCCGGCATCTTCGGATTGGGCCGAGAAAAGTAAACATCGTTGCCGAGTTGGTGCGGCGTAAGAAAGTGGACGAAGCGTTGAACATCTTGCGTTTCGTACCGAAAGCTGCTTCGCCGATTTTGGCCAAAGCGATCAAGTCTGCCGTGGCGGCGGCCAGCCGTCATCCGGAAGTTGATCCGGCCAATTTGTTCATCAAAGAGATTCGCACGGACTTTGCAGGACTTTTGCGCAATGCAAAACGTTTTGTACCGCGCGCCATGGGACGGGCCAGTAAGATTCATGCCCGCACAACGCATTTGACCTTGGTGGTCTCGGACGGTAAATCGGCCAATCCATCCCAAGGGGCATAAGGAGGACTAGCGTGGGTCAGAAGATTAATCCAATCGGCATTCGGGTGGGGATCACACGTACGTGGGATTCTCAATGGTTTGCCAAAAAGAATTTTTCCTCGCTGCTTATCGAGGACATGAAGCTGCGTAAATTCTTGAAGAAGAAGCTGGGTCATGCCGGCATCTCCAAAGTGGAAATTGAGCGCGCCTCACAGCGTGCCACCATCTCCATCTACGCCGCCAAGCCGGGCATCATCATCGGCAAGAAAGGTTCGGAGATTGAGGGCCTGCGCAAAGAGTTGCAAGGTCTGACCGACAAGCAGATTCATGTGAATATTTTGGAAGTGAAGAAACCCGAGCTGGATGCCAACTTAGTGGCTGAGAGCGTCGCGCGTCAGCTGGAGCGCCGCATTGCTTTCCGCCGCGCCATGAAGCGTTCGGTGACAACGGCCATGGACATGGGCGCCAAGGGCATCAAGGTTATGTGCGGAGGCCGCTTGGCCGGTGCTGAAATTGCCCGCCGCGAATGGTACCGTGAGGGACGCGTGCCGTTGCACACGTTGCGTGCGGATATCCAGTACGGCCAGGCAACTGCCAACACCACGTACGGCACCATTGGGGTGAAGGTATGGATGTACGTCGACCTACCCAAGGCCGCTGAAGAACGTCGAGGAGGGAAGCGAAATGCTTCTACCAAAGAGAGTTAAATTTCGTAAACAACAGCGCGGCAAACGTCGCGGTATGGCCCAACGCGGGAATAAAGTGAGCTTCGGAAGTTTCGGCTTAAAGGCGTTGGAAGTGGATTGGGTTACGAATGCGCAGATCGAAGCCTGCCGCGTGGCCATTAACCGTCATCTTAAGCGTGGCGGGAAGCTCTGGATTCGTATTTTCCCGGATAAGCCGATTACCAAGAAACCGGCGGAAACCCGTATGGGTAAGGGAAAAGGTGCTCCGGAGGCCTGGGTTGCAGTCGTGAAGCCAGGTCGTGTATTGTTCGAAATTGACGGCGTCAGCGAAAAAGTGGCGCGGGAAGCTTTGACCTTGGCTTCGCACCGCTTGCCGATCTTGACGAAATTCGTGGCGCGCCAAGAAACGGGGATGTAGGCCAATGAAAATCGAAAAGTTTCGCGAAATGTCACGCACGGATTTGGAACGCAAACTGCATGAACTGCGGGATGCGATGCTCAAGACAGAAGTAAAGATCCAGACCAAGCAAGTTGAGAACACGGCGCAATTGAGCACGATGCGTAAGGACATTGCCCGGATTTTGACCTTGCTCAAGCAGCTGGACAAGCAGGGAACGACTCCTGTGGCAGCGGCCCCGGTGGCACAAGCCCCGAAAGCCAAAGCGGCCACAGATAAGAAAAAGTAGCGATATCATTTGCAGGTTGGGAGGAAGCCAATGTCAAGGCTGAAGTCTTCTACGGAAAAAGTTGGAGTGGTGGTGAGCGACCGCATGGATAAAACCATCGTGGTGAAGGTGGAACGCTTGATCCAGCACGCCAAATACAAACGCACGATTCGCGTTTCGAAAAAATACAAGGTGCATGATGAGGCCAATACGGCTCACATCGGCGATACGGTACGTATCCGTGAGACACGTCCGTTGTCGGCTGAGAAATATCACACCCTCGTGGATGTGGTGGAACGGGCGAAAGTCCAAGCCGGGGATGTGCTGAAGGAGGGCGCCCAGCTATGATTCAAGTTCAAACCATGCTCAAGGTGGCCGACAATTCAGGCGCCAAGCTTATCCAGTGCATCAAAGTGTTAGGCGGTACGCGTCGTCGTTATGCTGGACTCGGAGACGTTGTCGTCGGTGCGGTGAAGGAAGCAATTCCCGGAGCCCAGGTCAAGAAGAGCGACAAGGTACGTTGCGTGATTGTGCGTGCAGCCTCCAATTACCGCCGGCCGGATGGTTCGTACATCCGCTTTGATGAAAATGCAGTGGTGGTGATTAACGATCAGATGAATCCACGCGGGACGCGTATTTTTGGCCCGGTGGCGCGCGAACTTCGCGAAAAGAATTTTATGAAGATTATCTCGCTAGCCCCCGAAGTGATTTAGGGCTGGAGAAAGGAAGCGGATGGCAGTATGCAGGTAAAACCCAAGCTCCATAAAAATGATGTAGTAACGGTTATTTCTGGAAAAGATCGCGGTAAGAGCGGTAAGATCTTGAAGATCTATCCGAAAAAAGGCTCAGCCGTGGTTGAGAAGATCAATTTTGTCAAGCGGCACAGCCGCCCTACCCAGAAGATGCCCAAAGGCGGAATTTTGGAGAAGGAAGCACCGCTTGCTTTGGCGAAGTTGAAATTGATTTGCAACAAGTGCAATGCGGTGACGAAAGTCTCGTTCAAACGCATAGGCGACGATGAGCAATATGTCCGTATTTGTCACAAATGCAAGGAAATGCTGGACTAGGTCCCATTAAGGCCCCCAGACGGAGGATACTGTACACATGGTTCGCATGAAAGAAAAATACACGAAAACGGTTGTTCCGGCGTTGATGGAGAAATTTTCCTATCGGAATACGATGGAAGTTCCGAAGTTGGAAAAAATTATCTTGAATGTTGGAATGGGAAAAGCCACTGACGACATCAAGGTGTTGGAAGCGGCGGCGGAAGAATTGGGCCTGATCACGGGCCAAAAGCCAGTGCTGACACGCGCGAAAAAGGCTATTTCCAACTTCAAATTACGCCTGAACATTCCGATTGGTGCGTGCGTCACTTTGCGCGGTACACGGATGTACGAATTTTTGGATCGCCTGATTAACGTCGCGTTGCCCCGTATCAAGGATTTCCGCGGTATTTCTCCCCGTGGGTTTGATGGTCGCGGCAATTACAATTTCGGGATCAAGGAACAGATTATCTTTCCCGAAATCAATTTCGATAAGATTATGGGCATTCATGGTATGAATTTAACGTTCGTGACCACGGCTAAGACGGATAAGGAAGCTGAAGAGCTTTTGCGACAATTCGGCGCTCCTTTTGCAAAGCGTTAAACGGGAGGCTTTATGGCGAAATTGTGCTTGATTAACAAGCAGAAAAAGGAACCACGGTTCAAAGTCCGCAAATACAATCGTTGTAAGATTTGTGGTCGCCCGCGGGGATACATTCGTAAGTTCGGGATTTGCCGCATTTGTTTTCGTACGATGGCCAGCAATGGCCAGATTCCTGGCGTGATCAAGGCCAGCTGGTAGTCGTTTAACCGATTACCGCGATTTATTGGATAGAGAGGGTGAAGCATTCATGTCAATGACCGATCCTATTTCGGATTTGCTAACTCGAGTTCGCAACGCGAATCGGGCGTTTCATGAGAAGGTGGATATTCCATCGTCTAAGATGAAGCAGGAAGTCGTACGCCTCATTAAGGATGAAGGATTCATCCGCAATTTCAAAGTCATTGAGGACAACAAGCAAGGGATGATCCGGGTCTTTTTGAAATACGGTCCCAACCGTGAACGGATTATCAACAACGTTCAGAGAGTGTCCAAGCCGGGTTGCCGCGTGTATACCTCGGCCGATAACATTCCCCGAGTGTTGGGCGGTCTCGGAATCGCCATCTTGTCGACCTCGCACGGTATTATGACCGATCGGCAGGCTCGTCGCGCGCACGTTGGCGGCGAGGTGCTGTGTTACATCTGGTAAGGGAGGAGAGCGCTTATGTCGCGCATTGGTAAATTGCCTATCCCCCTGCCCAAGGGGATTACTGCAACGATCAGCGGGCAG
Source organism: uncultured bacterium (assembly GCA_964604705.1). Taxonomy (GTDB): domain Bacteria; phylum Oederibacteriota; class JAAXVQ01; order JAAXVQ01; family JAAXVQ01; genus JAAXVQ01. The sequence continues at coordinate 42,905 of CAZSAP010000020.1, read as the reverse complement.
CATATTTCGGTCAGCGGCCCGAAAGGGAAGTTGGAACGGGACTTGTATCCGGGGATGAAGTTGGAACTCACAGCAGAATCCATCACGGTGCTAAAGCCCGAGAGCAACGACCGGATCTACAAGGGGTTGTTCGGCTTAACCCGGACCCTGGTAGCCAACATGGTCCAAGGTGTTTCTCAAGGATTTGAGAAGCGTCTTGAGATTCAAGGTATCGGTTACCGTGCTCAAGTACAGAATAACATGTTGACCATGTTCCTTGGGTTCTCGCACCAAGTGGATTATAAACCACCCCAGGGCATTACGATTGAAACGCCGAAACCAACACAGATCACCGTCAAGGGAATCGACAAGGAAAAAGTCGGCGCGGTGGCAGCTGAACTGCGCTTCGTACGTAAGCCTGAGCCGTATAAAGGTAAAGGTGTTCGTTATGAAGGTGAACGTGTACGTATCAAAGTCGGTAAGTCCGGTGCTTCAGGTGCTGGTGCCGGCGGTAAGAAGTAAGGAGGCTGTCTATGCAGGTTCAAAGTACGCGTACATCTGAGCGGCAAGATCGGCACGCGCGTTTGCGTCGGAAGATTTCCGGCAGCGCCGCACGTCCTCGTCTGAACGTGTTCAAAAGTCAGAAGAATTTCTTTGTACAGGTTATTGACGATATGGCCGGGCAGACATTGGTCTCGGCCAGTACGTTGGAAGCAGACGTTAAGTCCTCTTTGAAGTCGCGCGGCACGGTGGATGCGGCCAAGAAGATGGGGGCGTTGATCGCCCAGCGTTTGATTGAAAAGGGCATTAAAACGGTCGTGTTTGACCGCGGTGGCAACCAATACCAAGGTGCTGTCAAAGCGTTGGCCGAATCGGCTCGCGCGGCGGGTTTGGAATTTTAATCCCCCGGATGGGATTTAAGGAGTGATCGTCTTGAAAAAAATTGATCCGAATTCACTGGAACTGAAAGACCGCGTCGTCAAAATTAACCGCGTGGCCAAAGTGGTCAAAGGTGGACGCCGGTTCCATTTCTCCGCGTTGGTAGTGGTGGGCGATGGTCAAGGCACCATCGGCTACGGCATCGGTAAATCAACCGAGGTGCCGGAGTCCATTGCCAAAGCTGTCCAAGAAGCCAGAAAGAACCTGGTGAAGATTAATTTGAAAGGCGTGACGCTCCCGCATCCGATCCTGGGCGTCTACGGAGCGGCCAAGGTGCTCTTGAAGCCCGCGGCCCCCGGTACCGGAGTCATTGCCGGTGGCGCGGTTCGCGCCGTCATGGATGTGGCGGGTATTCACGATGTGTTGACCAAGATCATTGGCACCAACAATCCGCACAACGTCTTGCATGCCACGTTTGCCGGTTTGCGCGCCTTGACGACCGAAGAAGAAGTTACCAAGATGCGCGGAAAGTCCCCGTTTGACTTGGCACCGGTAGCCAAAGAGAAAGAGGGTATGAAGGCATGAGCGAGAAACAAATCAAAATCACTCTCGAGCGCAGCATTATCGGGACCACCGAGCCCCAGCGCAATACGGTCCGGGCGTTAGGGTTGAAAAAACGCGGAACGTCACACATTCTTCCGGATCGTCCGGAAATTCGCGGTATGATTTACAAGGTGCGGCACCTGCTTAAAGTCGAAAACATCGGCGCCTAGTGAAAGGGGAGTAGCTATCCATGAAACTTGATCAATTATCACCGGCGCGTGGCGCCCGTAAGGTTGGCTATCGCAAAGGTTTGGGTATTGGCTCCGGATGGGGCAAGACCGCAGGTCGCGGTTCGAAAGGTCAAAAAGCGCGCAGCGGTGGCCACACGGCTCCGGGATTTGAAGGCGGTCAGATGCCTTTGTCCCAGAAAATGCCCAAACGTGGTTTTAACAACTATCGTTTTCGTGTAGAGTATTCAGTGGTAAACTTAAAGGATCTGGCCAAGCTCGGCACCACCGTGGATCCGGAAGTATTATACAAGGCCGGTTTAATCCGCAAGAATTCTTTGGTCAAGATCTTGAGCGTGGGCGATGCACCCAAGGGCGTGCAGGTAAAAGCGCATAAGTTTTCCAAAGTTGCTGTGGACAAAATAACCGCTGCGGGCGGAAAAACAGAGGTGTTGGCATGATCGGTGCCTTCCAGAACGCGATTTCGATTCCGGAGTTAAAACGACGAATTTTGTTCACGTTGGGCATGATTTTCGTTTTCCGTATCGGTTCGCACGTTCCCACGCCGGGCATTAACGCGGCTGCGATGAACGCGTTGATCCAAAATCAGGCCGGCGGTGTTTTGGGATTTCTGGATTTGTTTTCAGGCGGTGCGTTAAGCCAATTTTCCGTTTTCGCGTTGGGGATCATGCCGTACATCTCAACGTCGATTATCATTCAGTTGTTGACCACCGTGGTTCCTTACTTGGAACGTTTATCCAAAGAAGGCGAACAAGGACGTAAGAAAATCACCCAGTACACGCGTTACGGCACGGTGCTGCTTTGCATTATCCAGTCGTTGGGCATGACCTACATGTTGCATAATGTGAATCCGTCCGGTGGGCAGTCGATTGTGTTGAACTGGGGCATTGGTTTTCAGATCACCACGGTGTTGACGCTTACCTGCGGAACCATATTTATCATGTGGTTGGGTGAACAGATTTCCGAGCGTGGTATTGGCAACGGAATGTCTATTCTTATTTTTTCCGGTATTGTTGCCCGCATTCCGCAAGAAGCCGCATCCATGTGGTCCTTATTTCAGGCCGGTTCGGTTAGTCTCTTTGAAATTTTAATCTTCATTGCGATTATGTTGGCTTTGGTTGGATTGACTGTTGCCATTCAACAAGCCTATCGAAAAATCCCGGTTCAATACGCACAACGTATTGTCGGTCGAAAGGTGTACCGGGGGCAGTCCACCCAGTTGCCTTTGAAAGTTGATTACTCGGGTGTTATCGCGGTTATTTTTGCCAGTTCTGTGTTGGTCACGCCGACAACCATTGCCAAGTTATTTGAGAATCCGAATAGCGCAGGTGCAAGTCAGTCTTTAATTCAAACCTTGATTCAATATATGTCGCCCGGGAGCACGTTGTATACGATTTTGTATGCAGTTTTGATTGTGTTCTTCTGCTACTTTTACACCGCCATCACGTTTAATCCGACTGATGTGGCGGAGAATATGAAAAAATACGGTGGCTTTATTCCTGGCTTACGCCCTGGAAAGTCGACCGCAGAATACATTGATCAGACGCTTTCGCGTATTACGCTGGGTGGTGCCTTGGCGGTTTTGGCCATTGCCATTATCCCTGATTTTCTAGCCAAGCGTATGTCCATCGGTTGGTATTTTGGTGGTACGACGTTGTTGATCGTTGTGGGTGTCGCCTTGGATACCATGAAGCAAATAGAGTCACATCTTCTGATGCGGCATTATGAAGGATTTATGAAGTCGGGCAAGTTAAAAGGCCGTACCGCTTCATTCTAGGATAAGTCAAATAGGTCAGATAGGGCCTATTAAAGGAGTTTTTCAATGCGTCTAATTTTCTTGGGAGCACCTGGAGCAGGCAAAGGAACCTATGCGGCACAACTGTGTCAGCAAATGGGAATTCCGACGATCTCGACCGGCGATATCCTGCGTGCCAACGTTAAGCAAGGAACCTCGTTGGGTCAGGAAGCCAAGACTTTTATGGACAAGGGTGCGTTGGTTCCGGATGAGCTGGTTACGCGCATGCTCTCCGATCGATTGAATGCCGACGATGTTAAAAAAGGCTTTATTTTGGATGGGTTTCCGCGTACTATTGCGCAGGCACAAAGCCTGGATGTGCTGCTGAAGGAAAAAAACTTGAATTTAAATGCGGTCGTCAATATTGATGTTCCGCGGGATGTGATTATTCGTCGCTTGACCGGGCGTCGTATGTGCCCCGGTTGCAGCGCCAATTACAATGTGAACACAAACATGAAACCCAAACAAGAGGGTATTTGCGACAAGTGCGGCGCGACCTTGTTTACACGTACGGATGATAACGAGGATACGATCAAGAACCGTTTGGAAGTCTACGAACAGCAGACATCCCCGTTGATTGCTTACTATGAAAAGACCGGGATCATGCGTACGGTGAAAGCCGAAGGCGAGATCAGCGACATTGTGGCGCGCATCAAGGCGGCGGTGGCTTAGTTCGTGATTTCGTTGAAGACCGCGGCCGAGATTGAGTACATTCGGACCGGTGGCAAGATCGTCGGTGAAGTGTTGCGTGGCTTGGCAGAAATGATCAAGCCCGGAGTAACCACGGGTGAGTTGGATCGCTGGGCGGAAAAATATGTACTTCGTCAGAAGGCAGCGCCCGCGTTTAAAGGATATCGAGGCTATCCAGCCACACTGTGTACCTCGCTTAATCATGAAGTGGTGCACGGTATACCGGGGTCGCGAGTTTTGCAACCCGGTGACATTTTAAGTGTGGACATGGGTGTGAAATATAAAGAGTGGTACTCGGATGCAGCTTGGACCTACGCTGTGGGTGAAGTGGACGATGCATCAAGGCGATTGATGCAGGCAACGCAGGAGTCGCTGGAGTTGGGTATCAAGGCGGCAGTTGCAGGAAACAGACTATCGGATATTGGCCATGCGGTACAAACGCATGTGGAGCGCAAAGGGTTTTCCGTGGTAAGGGATTTTGTAGGGCACGGAATCGGACGGCAGTTGCATGAAGATCCGCAAGTTCCGAATTTTGGAGCTCCGGGCCAGGGCGTGCGGTTGAAAGACGGAATGGTCTTGGCCATTGAACCAATGGTCAATGCCGGAGGATACGCAGTACGGGTCCTGGGGGATCAGTGGACCGTGGTGACCCAGGATGGGTCACGATCCGCACACTTTGAGCATACGGTTGCCTTGATCAACGGGCAAGCGGAGGTATTGACGAAATGAACAAACCGAGGACGAATTACCAACAACGCTCGAAGAAACCGGCAGTGAAACGAGACGTTGTTCCGGCCAAGCCGAAGGAAGACTCGATTCAAATTGAAGGCAAAGTTTTAGAGGCGCTCCCGAATGCCATGTTTAAGGTAGAGTTGGAAAATGGGCATCAGGTGTTGGCGCATATTTCCGGGAAAATGCGCATGAACTTTATCCGCATCCTGCCAGGAGATAAAGTAACGATTGAACTTTCACCCTACGATTTGACTCGTGGCCGCATTACGTATCGATTCAAGTAGAGTTGGAAAGCGAGGAGTTAACCTTATGAAAGTACGTGCATCTGTTAAACCTTTATGTGAGAAGTGCAAAGTCATCAAGCGCAAGGGCGTGGTTCGGATTATTTGCATCAATCCGAAGCACAAGCAGCGCCAGGGCTAAACCAAATTTATTCCAGGTTCTCCCCCGGGAGAATCGGAGTGACGTTCGAGGGAGGATCGTTTAATATGGCTCGTATCAGCGGTATTGACCTGCCAAAAGACAAACGCATTGAGATCGCGTTGACCTACATCTTCGGGATTGGGACAACGTCAGCCAAGCGCATTTTGGCAGCGGCCAATGTTTCACCAGAAATCCGGGTGAAAAATTTAACGGAAGATGAAGTCCACCGTTTGCAAACGGTGATCAATCAGGACTTTAAGGTAGAAGGAGATCTGCGCCGCGCGGTTAGCCAAGACATCAAACGCTTGATGGACATTGGCTGCTATCGTGGACTGCGTCATCGCCGTGGTTTGCCGGCGCGCGGTCAACGCACTCGCACCAACGCTCGCACCCGCAAGGGTCCGCGCAAGACCGTCGGAAGCGGTCGTAAGACCGTTGATAAAAAGTAATTAAGTCGCTCACCTGAGTGGCATGAAGGAGGCATAACGGTGGTAACCAAAGGAACAGGAACCGGAACCGGCCGTACGAAGAAGAAGGTCAAACGGGCACCCCGGTTAGGGATGGCTCATATTCAAGCGACATTCAACAACACGATTGTTTCCATCACGGACAAAGACGGGAATGTGATTTCCCACTCGTCCGCGGGACAAGTCGGGTTTAAAGGCTCACGCAAGAGCACTCCGTTTGCAGCTCAAATGGCAGCGGAGGCCGCTGGCAAAAAGGCGATGGACGCCGGCATGCAGGCCATTGAAGTGTATGTGAAAGGTCCAGGTTCCGGCCGCGAATCCGCGATTCGGAGCTTGCAAGGTATTGGGTTGGAAGTAACCGTCATTAAAGACGTCACTCCGATCCCGCATAACGGATGTCGCCCGCCCAAACGGCGTCGTGTGTAATTCCCTGGGGCAATAAGGAGGTAGAGGATGGCTAGATACGTAGGCGCTGAGTGCAGACAATGCCGGCGCGAAGGAATGAAACTTTTCATCAAGGGCAATAAGTGCGTGACCGATAAATGCGCATTCGAGCGGAGGAACACTCCGCCCGGACAGCACAGTGACGCGCGCAGCAAAGGTTCGGATTACGGTAAACAGCTGCGTGAAAAACAGAAGCTCCGTCGTATGTACGGGGTTTTGGAGCGTCAGTTCCGGGGATACTATCAAACCGCTAGCCGTAAGAGCGGTGTAACCGGCGAAATCCTGCTGCAGTTGTTGGAACGTCGGTTGGACAATGTTGTTTATCGCATGGGATTTGCGGTGAACCGTTTGGCCTCGCGTCAAATGGTAGCTCATGGCCATGTGATTGTAAACGGTCGTAAGGTGGATATTGCTTCTTTTGAAGTAAAGGTTGGCGATAAGATTGAGATCCGCGAAAAGAGCAAGGGATTGGAAACGATCAAGCAGGCCATTGAGACTGTGGCTCGCAGGGGCGGCGTTCCCACGTGGTTGACCGTTAATCACGAGGCGTTTTCGGGAGTGTTTGCCAAGGTTCCTAGCAAGGAAGAAATGGCCTTGCCGATTCAGGAACAGCTGATTGTCGAGCTCTATTCCAAGTAGCCCGCCGTTACGGACGGGATTGAAAAAGGAGTGTGGAGCATGAGGTGGAAAAGTTTAGTTAAGCCCGAGCGGCTGGAATATGATAAAGATTCATTGACCCCGACGTACGGGAAGTTTGTGGCTGAACCGTTTGAACGCGGTTTTGGTGTAACTATTGGAAATTCGTTGCGTCGGATCCTGTTGTCGTCCATTCAGGCGGCAGCGGTGACATCGGTGCGTATCAGCGGAGCGGTACACGAGTACTCTGCATTGCCGGGCGTGGTGGAAGACACCACGGACATCGTTTTGAACTTGAAGGAACTCAAGCTCAAAATGCATGAAGACGGGCCGAAAACGTTGCGGCTCAATGTATCCGGCGAGCGTGAAGTAACGGCGGCGGACATTCAAACCGACGGAACCGTGGAGATCATCAATCCGGGCTTGCATTTGGCGACTCTTTCGGATCGCGATGCCAAGCTCGAGATGGAGATCGAAGTGGATTTTGGTCGCGGTTATGTCATGGCCAATAAGTATCGCCATGAAGATCAGCCAATTGGAACCATTCCGGTGGATGCCATCTTCACCCCGGTCACGAAAGTGAAGCTTGGAACTGAAAATACCCGCGTGGGCCAGATCACCGATTACGACAAGTTGGTCGTCGAAATCTGGACGGACGGACGCATTAGCCCGGAAGACGCTTTGGGACATGCGGCCAAACTTTTGAAAGACCATATGACGATCTTCATCAACTTTGAAGAAGAACCGGAAGAAGTTGTGGAAGAAGTCGACGAAGAACAAGAGCGCTTGCGTGAGTTGCTTTCGCGCAGTGTGGAGGAAATGGAATTGTCGGTTCGTTCCGGCAACTGCCTAAAGACGGCCAGCATCAAGTCCATTGGTGATTTGGTTCGTAAGAGCGAAGCGGAAATGTTGCGGTATCGCAACTTCGGACGTAAGTCCTTGAATGAGATCAAAGAAATCTTGTCTGAAATGGGCTTGTCCCTGGGCATGGAAATCAAGTTCGCGGACGGCGAAGGCTCAAAGAAAAACTAAGCGGGATGGGGTGGCGAATCACGCGCCCCTCCAGTCTTGAAGGAAAGGGAACCGGCAATGAGACATCGTAATAAGGGACGGAAACTAGGGGTTAAATCAGGGCATCGTAAACATATGCTTAGGCAGTTGGTGGAAGCTCTTTTGTTGCACGGGCGCATTAAGACCACGATTACCCGCGCCAAGGAAGCGCAACCCATTGCGGAGCGCATGATTACGTGGGCCAAAAAAGGCACCTTGCATCATCGTCGCATGGCATTTGCGTTGGTCAGCCGTCGTGACATTGTGAACCGCCTTTTCGATCAGCTCGTTGAGGTGTACCGTAATCGTCAGGGTGGATATACCCGCATTATTCGCGTAGGTATGCGTCCCGGTGATGGTGCTCCTGTTGTTTTGTTGGAGTTGGTGGATTGGGTAGCCGGTGGTGAGAAACTGGTCGGCCAGAATACCAAGCAGGAAAAGAAAGTTGAAGGCGAAGAAGGTTTGGAAGGCAAGGACGACAAGGAAAAGAAAGAAAAGAAGGACAAGAAAGCCAAAGACGCTAAGGAATCCGCGAAGAAGGCCAAGGATGCCAAGGCTGAGGATAAGAAAGCCAAAGTTGTGAAGGATCCGGAGAAGGAAAAGAAGAAAGCAGAACGCAAAGCCGCCGAAGATAAGCGTAAGGCGGAACGTGCGGCGCAGCGTGAAAAACTGAAGAAGGAAGCTCCGGCCAAGAAAGATGAAGGCAAGAAGGCAGAAGCTAAGAAAACAGTGGCGAAGAAAGCCGCTGCTCCAAAAAAAGCCAAAGCCGTAAAGGCCAAAGAAACCAAGTAAGTTGGATTTGATTTTTCAAAAGGGCGGACCCAAGCGGGTCTGCCCTTTTTTTTTGGATTAAAAAGTCAGGGATGCAATAAACACTGGGAATTCAGGCATTTTTATTTTATGATTCTAGCAGTGTAGCTTGGGTAGCAACCGATGCTTCATGCGCTGATTTTAAAAGCGGCCGTTGACCTTTATGCAGGTACCCTTGGGCAGGAGTGAGCATGCTAAAGCAGGTTTGGGCATGGATACAACCTTGGATGGATCGGCTGATGCCTCCGCCGGAGTGGCGGGTGCCGTTGATTTTGGTGGCGGGCATGGGCGCGGGTTTGGGACTTCTGGTGATCTACATCTCCAATGCCACTTCGTACATGGGGGATGCGCCGGCCACTTGCATCAACTGCCATATTATGGACTCTGCCTATTCCGGATGGAAAAAGAGCAGTCACGGGCGTTTTGCCACGTGCAACGATTGTCACGTTCCGCACTCGTCACTGGCGGCGAAGTATGCTTTCAAGGCCATGGACGGTATGCGTCATTCAGCGATATTTACAATGTATGCGGAGCCGCAGGTTATGCAGATTCGTTCCGCTGGGCAGCAGGTGGTTCAGGAAAACTGTTTGCGTTGCCATGGTACGCTGCTGCACAACGTGACCATGAATTGGAAGAACGAGCAGGAACGGAAATGTTGGGAATGCCACCGCGAAGTACCGCATGGGCGTATCCACAGTTTGGCGGGCATTTCCGGCGCCTTGGTACCTGAATTACCCCATTTGTTGCCCCGATGGGTTGAAGAAAAATTTCCGGGATACGCGACGGCCGTACCTGAACGCACGCAGGAAAAGGAGAAGCAACCATGATTCCGTTTACCAAATTGACCGACTTGGTCCAGAAAAAACCTTGGGTGGGGTGGGCGTTGTTTTTGGGCGCCTTGGGGGGCGTGTTTTTACTGGGGGTGTTTGCCACCACCATCATGGAGCGGCGTGCGGAGTCGCGTAAAAAGTTTGAATGGGTGACCCCGGTTTCCGAGTGGGAGGCCAACAGTGCGGTGTGGGGGAAAAATTTCCCGCGCGAGTTTGAAACTTGGAAGCAGACCCGCGAAGGCGCTTTTCGGAGTAAGTACAACGGCAGCGTGGAGCGCGACATGCTTGAGGAAGATCCGCGTTGGGTGGTGCTCTGGGCCGGGTATCCGTTTTCACGCGAATACAACCAGAGCCGCGGGCATGCCCATGCGGTGGAAGATGTCCAAAAGATCCTGCGCACGGATGAGACCAATCCCGGCACGTGTTGGACCTGCAAGAGTTCGGATATCCCGGGGCTAATGAACAAAATGGGTGTGGCTGAGTTTTATAAGGAAAAGTGGATTCACCTCGGAGACAAGGTGCATAATTCCATAGGGTGCTTGGATTGTCATGACCCCAAGAGCATGAACCTGCGCATTTCCCGCCCAGCTTTAAAAGAGGCGTTTGCACGCCAGGGGAAAAATGTGGATCAAGCCAGTTTACAGGAGAAGCGTTCGTTGGTATGCGCACAATGTCATGTGGAATATTATTTTAAAGGGGATGGCAAGTATCTCACCTTTCCCTGGGACCAAGGCACAACCGTGGAGGCCATTGAAAAATATTACGATGAAGCTCAATTCAAAGACTGGGTGCACGGCTTGAGCCGGACACCCATGATCAAACCCCAGCATCCGGATTGGGAATTGTTCCAAACCGGCATCCATGCCCAACGCGGGTTGGCCTGTGCAGATTGCCACATGCCGTATAAGGTGGAGGGCGGCACTAAAGTTTCCAATCACCACCTGCAGAGTCCGCTTAACGATATTTCCAACACCTGTCAGGTGTGTCACCGGGAATCGGAAGAGACTTTGCGCAACAATGTCTACGAGCGCCAGGATAAGGTGCTGGAGTTGCAGCACAGTGCGGAGACCGCATTGGTACGTGCACACATAGAGGCGAAGAAGGCGTGGGAACTGGGCGCAACCGAGGCTGAGATGAAGCCGATTTTAACCTTGATCCGGCATGCACAATGGCGGTGCGATTACGTGGCCGCCAGCCATGGCGCACCGTTCCATGCACCGTTGGAGTCAGCGCGTATTCTCGGAACGTCTTTGGAAAAAGCGGACGAGGCCCGCTTGCAGTTGGCGCGCCTGTTTGAACGACATGGATTCCACGGCGAAGTACCGATGCCGAATTTGTCCACCAAAGCCATGGCTCAAAAGTACATTGGCTTGGACATGGCGGCTTTGCATAAACATCAGGATGAAATCAAGCGCGACCTGCTTCCCAAGTGGAACGCACAATCGAACGATACGCAGTAATCAGCTCGCGGGCCTTGTGGGTCGCATGACTTCAAGGTCGGCGTTGAACTGGGTTGGAAGGACTATTGATGTATGTTCGCTTCACAAACACCGCCATCCTCACGTGAATCATCCCGTTCGTTTTGGACCATGCCTTGGAGCTACGCTCAGGCCGTGACGCTCTCGGTCGGATGGATGGGGATTGGATTGGCCCTGGAAGTGGTCGCGCGAGGGCGTGAGGTCTTGGCGCCGGAGTGGCCTTGGAATGCCGTGGTGCTGGTCCTGCTCGCGGGTTTAGCGGTGGGCATTGGCACGGTGGCGTCACGATACGCGTGGGCCGCATGGCTGGGCAGCCTGCCGGTGGCCGTCGTGAGCCTGGCGTACGTTATGGTTTTGGCCTTGATCGCGACCTTGGTTCCGCAAACGCCCGAGATGCCGCTGCGCGGGCTACACCTCTTGGGTCTGAATCACATCTTTCATAGTTGGATGTTTGTACTCGGCATGCTTTGGCTCATGTTGTCACTGGGAGTGACCACGGTGCGCCGTTTACGCACCTTCCGCTGGCATGATTGGGGTTTCTATGCCAATCATCTTGGTCTCTGGGTGGCCTTGGCCAGTGCGTTTTTTGGCAGCGGCGATGTACTGCATGTAAAGATCAAGGCCCCGTTGGGGCGGCCGGTGGTTTACGGGTCCACCACCGAGGGTCAAGTCCGCGAACTTCCGTTTGCCGTGGTGTTGAAGAAATTTACCATGGAAACCTATCCCCCCAGCCTGACACTCTTTCGATCCGGGAGCACGACTGAACTTTTGAAAAAACGCGAAGTGCCAATGCGGGTGGTTGCGGGTGCCCACGGGCATTTACGTCAATGGGAGATTTCCATTCTGGATGTGAAAGCCCATGCGGTGCGTATGGGAGACGAAGTGCGCCCAGTGTACATGCCGGGTGCCGTGCCCGCCGTGCGCGTGGAGGTTCGCCGTCAGGGCGAAGCCACCTCCCGCACGGGTTGGGTCTTTGGCGGCAATGCCAGGGTAGCGGGTGCGCCCATGTCCTTGGAGGGGTGCGATTTGGGCCTGCAACCGGCCAAACCGCGTTCGTTCCAGTCGGATTTGGAATTGCTCACGCCCGACGGGCAGCGTCGCACGAGTCGTGTGGAAGTCAATCATCCGGTGCGCATCCGCGGTTGGTGGTTGTATCAGTTTGGGTACGATGAAACCATGGGCGAGTTTTCCGACTACAGTGTGTTCGAAGCCGTGTACGATCCCTGGCTCCCGGGTGTGTATGCTGGCATCGCCCTGCTGGCTTTGGGGGCGATTTCCCTGGGGCTGGCCCTGCGTTCGCCGGTTCGGGGAGGGAAGGCATGATCTGGCATTTTTTCCCCTGGGTCGCTGGGTGCGTCATGCTTCTGTGGATTCTGGGCCAAGGATTGGCGTGGAGTCGTCCGCATTCGCCCGGCATGCAGCGTTTCGCAGAAGGCTTGATTTGGCTTGGAACCGGCGGAATGACCGCGTGGCTGGTGGTGCTCTGGATCGTGCTTGAGCGTCCGCCCTTGCGCACCTTGGGCGAGACCCGCCTTTGGTATGCGGTGCTCCTGCCCTGGCTGGGACTGGGATTGGCCCGGTACTGGAACATAGGTTGGCTGCGTCCGTACAGCCTGGGCATGGCCTGCATGTTTCTAGGCATTTCACTGGCGCACCCCGATGCCTACGATCAAACCTTGATGCCGGCGCTTCAGAGCATCTGGTTCGTGCCGCATGTCACGGTCTACATTATTGGGTACGTGATGTTGGCCGCGTGCGCCTTGGTGGCCGTGCATGCGGGACTCCAGCCGCGCGAGACGCAGCGCGACGGTGCGACCTTGCGCATACTGGATCAATTGGTGAGTGTGGGGTTGGGTTTGATTACTGTGGGCATGCTCATTGGTGCGGTCTGGGCCAAGGAAGCCTGGGGGCATTATTGGAGCTGGGACCCGAAAGAAACCTGGGCGTTTTTATCCTGGGGATGCTATGTGGCCTACTTGCATCTGCGTCGACGCCATCCCGCGGTGGTGAAACCGTTTTACATGTACCTGACGGTCTCATTTCTGGTGTTGCTGATCTGTTGGTTCGGACTTAAGTATCTACCCACGGCGCAAATGAGTGTCCACATTTACTCCCGCTGAGCCTACCGTGCGCCAGAAAAATACTGGATTTAAGGGTGGGGATTGAGTACAGTGGGGTACTCGATTTAATGGCGTCCGGTTATGGGCGACTGAAGTTGAGGCGGGCGGCCAACGCCTCTGAGCGCCGGCCTCGTGATCGGAAAAAATCAGAGATTTTTTCCTCAAACGCCGCTTCACCTTCACTCGCCCATTGACCTAGACCTGTGATCTGTTGCCAGGGATGGCCTGGAAATCTTTAATGCAAGAGGAAGGAACGAGGATCATGGCCTTACAGTTTCACAATACCTTAAGCCGCCGGAAAGAGGATTTTGTTCCGAATCGTCCGGGGGAAGTCAGCTTGTACGCGTGCGGACCGACGGTGTACGATTATTTCCATGTGGGGAATGCCCGCGCCTTTGTGGTCTTCGACACCTTGCGCCGGGTCTTGGAGCGTCGCGGGTACAAGGTTACCTTTGTGCAGAACATCACGGACATTGATGACAAGATTATCAACCGCGCCCATAAAGAAGGGCGTAAAGCCTCTGAGGTGGCTGAAGAGTATGCGGCCGCGTTTAAGCAAGACGTGGTCGCGGTAGGCAATCGTCTGGCGGACATTATTCCCCAGGCCACCGAACACATTCCGGAGATCATTGCCTTGGTGGAGAAGTTGATCGAGACCAAACATGCCTATGTGATCGAGGGCGATGTGTACTTCGCGGTGCGCAGTTTTGCGCCTTACGGCAAAGTGTCGGGGAAAAAAATTGAGGAATTGGAAGAAGGCGCGCGTGTGGAAGTGGATCCGCGCAAGAAGGACCCCTTGGATTTTGCCCTCTGGAAGGCGGCCAAACCCGGCGAACCGTCCTGGGCCTCGCCCTGGGGGCAAGGACGTCCGGGCTGGCACATTGAGTGCTCGGCCATGTCCATGAAATATTTGGGTGAGAGCTTTGACATCCATGGCGGCGGGGAGGACCTGGTCTTTCCGCATCATGAGAACGAGAACGCCCAGAGTGAAGCGGTCACCGGCAAGCCCTTGGCGCGGTATTGGCTTCACAACGGGCATTTGAAAATCGACGGCGAGAAGATGTCCAAGTCGCTGGGGAATTTTTGGTTACTTAGAGATATTCTTAAAAAATATCACTATCATGTTATACGGCTATTCTTACTATCTGCGCATTATCGAAGTCCTTTAGACTTTTCTCATGAGAATATTGCAGTTGTTGGAGAAAGTTATCAAGAATTGGTTTGGACGATTGAAAAGTTGCGCGAATTATTAATGGCTGATAAATTTCCGGAAGATATAAGTGATCCAGAAGCAGAAGTGTTTGAAGTTTCACGTCAACAAGCGATGATACAGTTTGAACAATATTTAGATGATGATTTTAATACCGCAGGTGCTATTGGGCAAATATATACTCTTGCGAATAGTGTGAAAAAAATTCTAGCGGACAAGAAGTTTAAGTGGACGGCTCAACGTAAGATCGCACTGAAAAAAGCTGAAGATAATCTTTTAGATATGCTCTCGATATATGGTGTCGAGTTGAAGTTTGAGGAAAAACCACCTGAAGTATTGAAAATGATTCAAGAACGTGATGAGGCACGAGCACAAAGAGAATGGAAAAAAGCTGATGAGTTACGCCAAATAATTGCAGATCAAGGATGGCTAGTGTCAGATATGCCATACGGGACAAGTGCAAATAGTACGGGTTCAATTCTCCCGAAGTTTACTGTGAATCCATGGAGTGGTATGGTTGATCCAAAGGACAAAAAATAGTTTTATCTATTTTAATGGCAATGGCTTCAAGTGCCATGCTGGTGATACCGGCAACATTACAGGCAAACAAGAGGGTGGCATGAGTTTACAGAAAATTTACGGGCGGCACGCGGTGTTGGAAGCCTTGCGGGCCGAGAATTCTCAGGTGCAAAAAGTGATCATGTCGCGCGGCGGACACGGAGCGGTTTTGCGCGAGTTGGAGTCGGCCGCGGAGTCGCGGGACGTACCGATCGAGTACATGGAACGCAACCGGTTTGACAAACTGGCCGGAAACGTGGTGCACCAAGGCGTCGTGGCCATGCTCCAGGCACGAGAGTACGCGGACTTGGACGACATTCTCCAAGACGCGTCGGCGGATTTAAAACAGGCGTTGATTGTGGTCTGCGATGAAATCGAAGATCCGCGCAACCTGGGGGCTATTGCTCGTTGTGCGGAGGGCGCCGGTGCACAAGGCTTGGTCATTACCACACACCGCAGTGCGGAAGTCACCCCGGTTTCGGAAAAAACCTCGGGCGGAGCTTTGGAGCATTTGGCTGTGGCGCGGGTGGTGAATCTGGCCAATGCCCTGGAGTCCATCAAAGAAGCGGGTTTGTGGGTGGTGGGTTTGGACTCCGAAGACGGAGACCCACTGTGGTCCGTGGATTTGAACCGTCCGATTGCCTTGGTCGTAGGGAACGAAGGGCAGGGCTTGCGCCGCCTGACCCGCGACAAGTGTGATATGAAGCTCCGTTTACCCATGCGCGGCAAGGTGGATTCGTTGAATGCCTCGGTGGCTACGGGCATTGCCTTGTTTGAGATCCAACGTCAGCGCGAGGCCAAACGAAAAGAAGGTTTGTGAATTAAAGGGAAAAGGGTTGGCATTCAAAGGAGTATGAGTTAAAGTTTAAGCGTCAGGTTATTATAAAAGTAAATGGGTTCGGGAGCTCGCTCCCGGAGGATTTTCTGATGGTCGGGCCGCCATTCAAGCGCATACGTGCGTTTGAATGGCTTTTTTTTTGTTTAAGGAGGATAAGGATAGACATGCATGATTTTATTGAGAACGCCATGAGTAAGATTACCGAAGCGTCCAAGCGGGCGGCGGAAAAAACTGGAAAGAAAGAGGCTTTTTCGCATATTGTCACTCGGGAAAACTTAGTGGATATGGTGGGAAAAAAATTAAAAAACCGGAAGCTGATTCTGGTTTCCAACCGGGAACCGTATGCACACGTGTTTAAAGGTGATGGAATAAGTTGGTTTCGTTCAGCGGGTGGGTTGACTGTGGCTTTAGATTCGATTGCGTCTGCTTCCGGGGCAACTTGGATCTGTCATGGAGATGCCAATGCGGATTTTCGGGTTACCAATGAAAAGGGCATGATCCAGGTTCCACCGAATCAACCCAAATACACCCTCAAGCGAATCCGGTTAACGAAAGAAGAAGTTGCCGGCTATTATGAAGGTTTTTCCAATGAGGCCTTATGGCCGCTTTGTCATGTGTGTTATGTGCGACCAAAGTTCATTCACCAAAATTGGTTGACGTATCAAAAGGTCAATCGGAAATTTGCCGATGCCATTATTGAGGAGGCCACTCCCGGCAGTGTGGTATTTTTGCAAGATTATCATTTATGCATGGTGGCCAAGTATGTAAAGGAAAGGCGCCCCGATTTAACCACGGTGCTTTTCTGGCACATTCCTTGGCCGAACCCTGAAATTTTCCGGATTTGCCCCTGGAAAAAAGAACTGTTGGAAGGCTTGTTGGCCAACGATATTTTAGGGTTTCATCTCAAGTACCATGTTATGAACTTCGCCCATACCGTGGATCAAGAACTGGAAACGCACATGGATTGGGAGAAAATGCGGGTTACCCGTAAGGAACGCACCAATCGTTTAAGTGCCTATCCCATTTCGATTGATTTTAATGCGATTTACGATCAGGCGGAAAACCCAGTCAGTCGAAAAGCCAATATCGACGTCATGAAAGAGTTGCGGCTGAAAGGTCTGAAAATCGGGCTGGGTGTGGATCGGTTGGACTACACCAAAGGGATTCCCGAGCGTTTGGATGCGTTGGATCGGATGTTTGAAAAGTATCCGGAATACATTAGGAAGTTTACGTACCTTCAAATAGGTGTGCCGAGCCGAACACACATTGAAGATTATCAGTCGGTGGTTACACGCATAGAAAATCGCTGTCTTGAGATCAACGAGAAGTATGGAGTCGAAGATTGGGAACCGGTGAAATTCCTAAAGGGACAGCAGAATTTTGACGTGCTGGTTCCTTTTTATAAATTGGCCGATGTGTGCATTGTAAGCTCGCTGCACGATGGCATGAATTTGGTGGCCAAGGAATTTGTGGCAGCGTCCAGCAACGATCGGGGTGTTTTGATTTTATCGAGATTTACTGGAGCCGCAAGAGAATTGGAACAAGCGCTTTTGGTAAATCCCTATGACACCGAGAGCTTTGCGGAAATGATGCACCAGGCATTGAGCATGCCGTTGGAAGAACAAAAAGCCCGTTTGGAGCGCATGCGGTTGACAGTAGCCGAAAACAATATTTTTACCTGGGCGCAGGCAATTTTTAATGACGTTATTCGCTTGGCTGAGGATAGTCAAATCAATAATGGCACGGAAACTAAGTAAGTCCATGTTTACGCGTCGATTGTCCCCGCGCCGATTGGATTCTCGGTTGGGAATGTTGTTCAAGGCACGTCCCAAGTTGCTGATGTTTGATTTTGATGGGACCTTGGCGACTCTGGCCGCGACTCCGAAACAGGCGGACTTGACACCCAGCGTGAAGCTTGGATTGCTGAGGATTGCGAGACAACCCCAAACCAAGGTCGCGGTGGTGAGTGGCCGCGGATTGCATGATTTGAAAACAAAAATCGGATTGTCCGAGCTGATTTATATAGGGAATCATGGGCTCTCAGCATCGTGTGCGAAGCTTAAGATACCCACTGCTGAGCTCGTCCGTTGGCGAGCCATCACCAAACAGGCAATCATCTTGCTCATGCCGGTGGTTCGATGCTATCCCGGCTGCTTATTGGAAGATAAGGAATTTGACTTGAGTGTACATTATCGGTTGGTGAGAAGTGAATATCAGCACGACTTGCTATCGGAGGCCAAGCAGGCGGTTGCAGACCTTCCGCTGCTTAGTCGTGAAGGCAAGAAATGCCTTGAGTTTCGTCCTGTGGGAGGAAGAGATAAGGGTGGCGCAGTAAAAGCCTTGTCTGAAAACGTAATGCCGGGCTGGAGGTCTTCGGGTTTTTGTCTGTATGTTGGAGATGATGCTACGGATGAAGATGCTTTTAAAGTTGTTAATGAACTTGGTTCAAGAGCCGTTTCAATTAAGGTGGGACTTGGGAAAACTCAAGCCGCCTACCGCTTGAAATCGGTAGGAGAAGTGGATGGCTTGATAAGCACGTTGAGTACTCTGATAGGGTTTTAAAAAGGCATATACTCCAAGGAGGCGAAGCGTATGGATTCAACATGGCAAGTGTGGCTGGCGCCGTTGCAGGATGCAGGGTTGGAAGTGTACCGGTTTGCACCCAAGTTGCTGGCGGCATTGTTGGTGTTAATCACTGGATTGATTTTGGCTTGGTTTTTAAAAGTTTTAACCAGCAAGATTTGTAGGTGGCTAAGATTGGATGCCAAGCTTTCCAATGTTTGGTTGTTTCGTCTTTGGTCACACAGCATGCATGATCAGAAGCCTTCTGAAACCACCGCGAGCTTTAATTACTATCTTGTTTTGTTCGTAACCATCCTGTTGGCAGTGAAAATCCTCGGAGTTACGGCCGGGGAAACCATATTAAATTCACTTTTGGCCATGGTTCCACAAGTATTTAGCTTCATTTTGATTTTGTTCATGGGATTTCTTATGGCTATGTTCTTGTCGGTCCTCGCCCAATTGGCTTTGGCGAGTTCGGGTATCCAACATCCCAATTTTTGGGGAAAAATTATTGCTTGGGGCACGTTTGGTGTGGCCGCTATGTTTTCTTTGCAGCAATTGGGGATGGTGGGGAAATTTGTCACGACCTTGGTGCTGATTTTTCTAGGGACCTTGGGGGCCGCTTCGGCCATTGCGTTTGGTTTGGGTTGCAAGGATTTGGCACGTGAGTTTTTAATTGAATTATTAAAAGATGACAAACCGCTTACAAAGGATTGACCATGCCGCATCCTTTCGTCTTTATGACCTCGATTCAGGCAGTGCAGTTGACCGGAATTCGGGCGAAAAATTTGGCGGAGCTTTATGCGGGCATTCAGCAGGTGGACGGCTCCTCCGTTTATCATCATACGTATCGGTTTCTACGCTTGTTGCATTTCTTGCCAGATACAACGCATTCCGACTTTGCATTTTGGCTAAGTGATAATTTGCGCGAGGTGGCTTTGGCCGAGCAGATGATGGCGCTGGATTTGCGGGATTTTTCTACGATCAGGGATTTGCGTGCGGCCTTGCTGGGTATTCTCGAACCCTGCTGGACCGAGTCTCGCCGCTGGGAGCGTTCGGTGCCGGATGGATTGGAGTTTCACTTTTGCCGTTCAACCAGTATTGTGCTACCCACGGGGATTGAGGCCGTTGATTTAGAAACATTTGTCGCTGGCTTAGGTAAGGCGGATGTGGGGGGCTTGTTCTATCATTTGGTGGAGGCGCCGTTGCATCAGGAAGGGCCGGAAACCTTTCGCAATGATTTTTCGCAATGGCTGGCCCATGAGCTTAGCCTCACAGACGAGGCGCACGCTATTTCCCAGTTGGATCCCTACAATTCGGATATGGAAACATTACGCGGGAAAATTCTTGAGCTGTTGGGTCGTGGCAAGCTGCGGGCCGTTGTGGAAAAGGTACTGGCCCGTCAGGCGGAATCTGAGACCAGCACGGCTATTCGTATGTTGCTGCAAAAGTGGCGCGGTTCATCCAACTCCTGATGAAAAAATCGAGGAATCACTATGGCTTCACCGTATAACGAGTATCGCACGATCATAGGGGATGTGGAACATGAATTGGTCAAGCGGATTGCTGCGAAATTGCGTGGGCTTTCGGTTGTCATGGTTAATTCCACACGTGATGGCGGTGGTGTGGCTGAAATCTTGCGCAATATCATTCCGCTGATGAATGAATTGGGCTTGGATATTTCTTGGGAATTGATGGAAGGAAATTTGAAGTTCTTCGAAGTGACCAAGACCTTGCACAATGCACTGCATGGTCGTCCGGAGCCGCTCTCGAGAGAAATGACGGACATCTACTGGGAGATTACCGCCGCCAATATTCAACGTTTGCAAGCCGTGCTGGAGGAAAAGCAAGTTGTGTTTATCCACGATCCTCAGCCGGCAGGTTTGATCCGAATGCGCAAGCGGACCGCGCAAAAGTGGATTTACCGTTGCCACATTGATATTTCCTCCCCGTATCCACCGGCGTGGGATTTTTTGCATGATATCATTGTGGGGTATGACGCATCGGTGTACTCCCATCCGAGTTTTGCGCAAACCTTGCCCCATCCGCAATATTTGATAGCTCCGTCCATAGATCCGTTGGCCGATAAAAACAAAGCGCTTCCGGAAGCGTTTGTTCAAGGCGTTTTGGTGCGCTATGGATTGGATCCCGATCGACCCTTGATCTCACAGATTTCAAGGTTTGACAAGCTCAAGGATCCGCTCGGTGTCATTAGGGTTTATAGACAAGTTAAAAAAACTCATCCGGAGGTTCAATTGCTTTTGGCCGGGGGTGCTGCGTCGGATGATCCGGAATCGGTATTTATCTTGCCCCAAATGCAAGAGGCGGCGGCTCAGGATGTGGACATCCACATTTTGGATTTGCCGCCTTTTTCAGATCTGGACATTAATGCCTTGCAACGAGGGAGTACGGTCATTTTGCAAAAATCACTCCGGGAAGGGTTTGCCTTGACGGTGACTGAAGGGTTGTGGAAAGAAAGACCCGTGATTGCCACCGCCGTGGGAGGAATCCCCCAACAGATACTCCATGGAAAAACCGGCTGGCTCGCGCATACCTTGGAAGGCACGGCCTATTACCTGCGCCGGGTTTTGAATAATCCCCAGGAAGCGGCCGTTTTAGGGAAGCAGGGGAAAGAGCATGTTCGCAGGAATTTTTTAATCACTCGGCATATGAAGGAGTATATGAGTCTATTTCTTGGCCTCCAGCATCCTAATCAAAATATCATCGTGTTGCCGTAATGAAGGTAAATTCAGATGGATTGAATGCAACTGTGGAAAATTAAAGGATGGAGAAAATATTATGGATCAGGAAATTTGGATTCTCTTTGGACTAATAGGCGTGATGGGCATGGTTTTGTTTTTACCTTTTTTTTCCAAGAAAGTGGAAGAAGAACTTGAAATTTTTCTACTCATTATGGGAGTGCTGTCCGTAAGCCTTGCCGGGCTTTGGAGCGGGGCGCTTATTCATGAAACCTTGATTGAACCCATCAAGATTTCTACGGCCGTATTGGTTGCCGGGATTTTGTTTCGCAGTACGCGAAAATATTTGCGGAAAAGCATAACCCTTATGGTGGACAAACTGGGATATGGACCTGTCGTATTTTTGACTGTGGTTGTGCTCGGTTTGGTTTCCAGTTTCATTACCGCAATAATTGCCGCCTTGGCTTTGGCGGAAATTATCTCCGTGTTGAAACTGCCTCGGACCTTTGAAATCAAAGTTGTTGTGATTGCATGCTTTGCCATTGGACTGGGTGCGGTGCTAACTCCTTTGGGTGAACCGCTGGCCACGATTGCTGTAGCCAAGCTAAAGGGCGAACCTCATTATGCAGATTTCTTTTTCTTGGCGAAACTCTTAGGTGTTTGGGTGATACCGGCCGTTGTGGGTCTGGGGATGTGGGTCGGTATACAGAAAATCCCGAGGGCAGGTGTCCAATCAGGACTGCGTGAGGATAGAGCCGAAACCTTGTCCGATGTTTTAATACGAACTGGGAAAGTGTACCTTTTTGTCGCTGCCTTGGTGCTGCTGGGAACCGGATTTAATCCGCTGGTGGAAAAATTTCTTCTGAACATGAGTCCTTCCTTTTTATACTGGCTCAATATCACCTCGGCGGTGTTGGACAACGCTACTTTGGCGGCAGCTGAAATCGGACCGAAAATGAATTTGGAAATGATACGCTATTTGTTGTTGGGTCTTTTGGTTTCAGGCGGGATGTTGATACCCGGGAATATACCGAATATCATTTGTGCGAACAAATTGTCCATCCGTAGCAAGGAATGGGCGAAAATAGGAGTGCCCTTGGGAATTGTTGGAATGATTGGGTATTTTTTAATTTTGGAATTTGTTGTTTCTCGATGAAAAGACTTTTTTATAGGGCCAGCGAATAGGGCATGATATAATTTTCACGTTTCGTTTCTTAGTTGCCTTGGGGAGGCGCGCGCGTGAAAATCGTGGGAATCAAAGAGATGCAAGCCATTGACCGGGCGGCCACCGAGCAGTTTGGCATTCCGGCGCTGGCCCTCATGGAGCAGGCCGGAGAACGCTTGGCCACCTGGGTGCAAGATGTGTTGGGGTACCCCGTGGATGCCCAGGTGGTGATTTTGGCCGGGGGCGGGAAAAACGGGGGAGATGGTTTGGTCTGCGCCCGGCATTTGGTGAAAATGGGCGCGCAGGTAACGGTGTTGCTCTTGCAAGGAACCTCGCCTTTGGCTCCCGAGACCCGAAAAAACTTAAAACGCTTGGAACGTTTGAAATTATGCATACGTTCGGCCAAGGGGATTTTTCCCGATGCCTGGATCGATGATTTTCTCAAGGCCGATGTGGTGGTGGATGCGTTGTTGGGCATTGGTCTCTCCGGCTCCACCCGTCCGCCTTTTTCCCATGCGATTGCGGCCCTAACTGCTTCGCGGGTGCGGGTGCTTTCTGCGGATATTCCCTCAGGACTCAATGCGGATACCGGTGAACCTTCACCCGCCACCGTGCGTGCGGATTGGACCATCACCTTTGGTTTGCCCAAGCGCGGGTTGTTGACCGCGGCTGCGGCGGATTATGTTGGCCGTTTGGCCGTGGAACCTCTGGGGTTTCCCTTGGATCTCCTCACCGAACGCGGTGCGGAATTGATTTTTGTCGATGAAGAACATGCCTGTGACTGGATGCCGCGGCGTTCTTGGGTCACACATAAACGGTCGGCTGGGAAGGTACTGGTGATCGGTGGTTCCATGCAGTATCACGGGGCACCGTGGTTGACCGCTCAAGGGGCGGTGCGCACCGGTGCTGGATACACGGCTGTGGCCTATCCGAAATGCCTGGACACCATTTTGCGTTCGCATTTGGTGGAAGAACTGGCGCATCCACTCTCCTGCACGCCGAAAGGCGTTTTGGGAGCGTCCGCTCTGATCCCTTTGTTAAAAATTGCCAAGGAGTTTGATTCGGTGGTGATCGGTCCGGGTCTTGGACGTGATCCGCAAACCGTGTCTTTGGTGCGTGCGTTTTTGGGGCGGATGCAGGGACCAAAGTCTGTGATCGTGGATGCCGATGCGCTGGTGGCGTTGGTGGGTTGGCGTTCCACCCGGGAATTTTCCGCAAAGACGACGTTGATCCTGACTCCGCATGAAGGGGAGGCCGCCGCGTTGCTGAAAAATTCAGTTGAGGTGGTGACGGCTACCCGGATCTCTGCGGCGCGTGATTTGGCGCAGCGGTATCAGGCCGTGGTGTTGTTAAAAGGGCACCGTTCGGTGGTGGCCTCGCCCGAAGGCTCGGTCTGGGTCAATGGTTCCGGTTCGCCGGCACTGGCCACGGCCGGGACCGGGGATGTGTTGGCCGGGAGTATTGCCGCCTGGGTGGCGCAGAAGGTACCACCCAAAGAGGCGGCGGGCTTGGGTGCCTATGTCAACGGCGTTGCCGGAGACTTGGCTGGTAAAAATTCCTACGGATTGGGTGTACGAGCGCGGGATGTGGCCGAGCGGATACCTGAGGCCATTGGGACGCTTTAAACAATGCTTTAAATAAACAATTTGGATGTACTGAGCTTAATGCGAAAGCCGCCCGCCTCAGAGAGGCGGGCTTCGATCGAAAATCCTTCGACGAAAGGATTTTCTCAAGACTTTCGCATTAAGCTCAGTACATCCAAACCGAAAAGAATCAAGTACAGTTACAAAATTCCTTCGTCGTAACTTCGAGGCGGAGACTGTTGCGGAGGGGCTATGTTGAACATCACAGCGAAAGATATCATGACCAAGAAAGTGGTGACCGTACGGCCTGAGACCGGCATCAAGAAATTGGCGGAGCTTCTGCTCAAGCATAAAATCAGCGGCGTCCCGGTGGTGGACTCAGAAGGGACGCTCGTGGGCATGGTGACCGAGAGCGATCTCATTTTCCGGGATGCTTCGGTGCATGTTCCAACCGTGGTGACCTTGTTTGATGCCGTGATTTATCTGGAAAGCTCGAAGAAGTACGAACAGGAACTCATGAAAATCGTCGGCCAGCATGTCTCGGACATCATGACGAAAAAAGTGATTTCGATCAAACCGGATACGGATCTTCAGGAAATGGCCACCATCATGCAGACTAAAAAATGCCATGTGCTCCCGGTGTTGGAAAACGGGAAACTCAAGGGGATTGTGGGTAAGGCCGACATGGTGCGGGCCATTGCCAAGGAGGAAGCGTGAGCCAGGGGATCTCCCAGCACGTGCGGCAGGCTGCGCGCGCGCTTTTTCCGCAACTCCAAAAATGGCGCAGAAGCATTCACCAACAACCCGAACTCGGGTTTAAGGAAAAGCGGACCGCTTCCTTGGTGGCCGGTGTGCTGAAACAACACGGCTGGAGTGTTCGAACCGGGGTGGCGGGAACCGGCGTGGTGGGACTGCTCCGTGGGAAACCCGGCGGCCAGAATCTGGCCATTCGCGCGGACATGGATGCCTTGCCCATAACCGAGCAAAACCGCACACCGTACTGCTCGCAGGTGCCGGGAGTCATGCACGCATGCGGGCACGACGGCAACACCACGTTGGCCCTGGGCGCGGCGGTGTTGTTGCCCAAGTACCGGGACTCGTTGCGCGGAACCGTGAAGCTGTTGTTTCAACCCTGTGAGGAATCGCCTCCGGGCGGCGCAGTGGCCATGGTCAAGGCCGGCGTCTTGAAAAATCCGGATGTGGACATGATTTTGGCCGGGCATATGGATGCCACATTGCATGTAGGGAAAATTGCGGTGCGTTCGGGCGCGGTGATGGCCGCGGCCGACGTTTTCACACTCACGGTCAAGGGTAAGGGCGGACACGGGGCGTATCCGCATCGCAGTGTGGATGCGGTGATGGTGGCCGGGCACATCGTGGTAGGACTCCAGGCGTTGGTGGCGCGTGAGGTGGATCCACTCCAGCCGGCCGTGGTGACAATAGGCCAGATTCAGGGTGGCACCGCGTTCAATGTGATCGCGGACAGCGTAACCCTGCGGGGAACCTTGCGCAGCTTGACTCCGGAATTGCGCCGTGAATTGCCCAAGCGGGTGGCGCGGATTGCGCAAGGCATTGCCCGGGCCTACCGCGCACAATGCCATTTTCAATTGGAGCCGGGGCATCCGGCCTTGTATAATCATCCGGATACCACCGAGGCTGTGCGGGTGGCGGCCCGACGTGTGTGGGGCGCCTCGAGCGTGGTGGAACTTCCGTACCCGGCCATGACCGGTGAGGACTTTACGTATTTTGCCTCGGCCGTGCCCGCGTGCTTTTTTCGCGTGGGTGGTAAAAATGCCGCCCAGGGGTTTACGCACGATTGGCATCATCCGCAATTTGATTTTGATGAACAAGGGTTGGTCGTGGGAACCTCGGTGATGGTGCAAACCGCGCTGGATTGTTTGGCGGTATAAGATGATCTCTCGCAGGTTGGGACTGATCGGGTTGCTGTTGTTGGCAGGGTGTGCGAGCGTGCCGGTGAAGAGCGGCCTGTTGGTGTGTACGGTCACGCCCTCGGTCTTGCATCCGGGGGATGTGGTGAAAATCAAGGTGGAAGCACCCGAGGGTACGCGGGATATGCAGGGCAGTTTGGATGTGCCCGGCTCCCCGAAGCTGCCGCTCAAGACCAAAGACGGCGGCAAGACGTGGACCTTTACCACGCAGATTCCCGTGGATGCGGTTTGGAAACCGGGAAAGTATCGGGCTCTGGCACGGGGCATTGCGCCGGACGGTACGGTGTTGGTCGGGGAGACGTGGATTACGGCACCTTGATCCGGCCTACGCTGCACGAACCTGCAATTGGTTCGGTGTGAAGTTCATAGATGTAAGGTGATTAAAGCTCATTTAGAAACATGACTTCAGGGAGGAACGTAACGTGGCAAAAAGTGTGCGCAAGTCAGCAGGGGCATCGGCTCCGAAGAGCGTCAAGCGTGTGAGTGCCAAGGCGAAGGCCCCGGCCCGCACGAAGAAAGCAGTAAAACAAGTTGTACCTGAGGTGACGGCTCCGGCGCCAACCGCGGATCCTGTTGTGGCGTCGTCGGCAACGGCCGCGCCCGTGACCCTCAAGTCGTCCCGCCGTTTTTGGCTGCTGACCTTGGGCACGCTGGTGGTGGTCGCAGGGTTGATCCAGTTCTGGGGGTATTCCACGGGCTGGGGAAATCCGGAGCGTTTGGTGCAACGCTATTTGAACAAGGGTCAACAGCTGACCTTGGCCAAACGGTACGATGCCGCCATTCGTCAATACGAACGTATTTTGAAACTCAAGACGTCGGATGAAAACATCCGCCAGGCTGTGATTGCCATGGCCGACTTGTATCGTGAGCGCCAGGATTGGGCCAAGTCCGTGGAACTGTACAATCAGTTGCGGCAGCAGGATCCCAAGAGTGTGTTGGCAGCCTGGGCCGGTTTGCAGATCGGGGAGGCGCAGCTTCTGGCTTATAAGTTTACCGATGCGGCGAAAACCTTTGCCGAAGTATCTTTGCAGTTTCCCAAGTCGGATTGGGATGCCGAAGCGCGCTTAGGCATCGGCAAGGCGTATGAGAAGGAAGAAAAATACCCTGAGGCCATTGCGGCCTTTGAAGGTTTGGTCAAGGACTACAACGGCGGCTTCTTGGCCGCCGAAGCGTTGGTGCACATCGGCCAGTGTTATGAACTGAAGGGCGATTTGAAAGCGGCGCGTGCGGCCTATCAAACCATCTTGGATAAATATCCGTCCACGACCTGGGACGATGCCAAGTCACGTTTGAATCGTCTGGATGCGGGCAAGCCCGGCGAGGGTGTACGTTCCTGGGGTCAGCCGCAGTAACGTGGCCTCCTCCGTGCAGGGCCGCGCGCGCGCGTGGAATGAATTTGACTTGATTGCCGAGATCCGGCGTTTGAGCGCAGGCCCCGGTCGCCAAGATCGCTTGACCATTGGCGACGATGCGTCGGCTCACCGGCCCTCGCCCGGGCACTTGGAGTTGGTTACGTGCGACGCCCTGGTGGAAGATGTGCATTGGTCCTGGAAATGGTCAGGTCCCGAAGCCGTGGGGCGCAAGCTGGCGGCCGTGAATCTTTCGGACATTGCCGCCATGGGTGGGACGCCCCAACGGGCCCACTTGGTCCTGGCCTTGCCCTCGACGGTGACGACGCAGCACGTGTTGCGGGTGGTGCAGGGGTTGGTGGATACACTTGCGCGGCACGGCGCACGCTTGGTGGGCGGGGATACCAATCGCTCCTCCGGGCCTATGATGCTTTCACTAACTCTGCAGGGAACCGTCTCCCCCAAGCGTATGTTGACACGGAGCGGTGCGCGTCCCGGGGATTGGTTGTTGGTGACCGGAAATGTGGGTGCGGCCGCAGCTGGGTTGGCCGAGTTGTCGCGCGCGGCCTCGCCACTACGGGTGCGTTCGTACGCCGCGCAACGTTTGCGTGAGCCTGAACCGCGCCTAGCCGAGGGGCGGTGGCTGGCCCAATGCGGGCATGTGCATGCGATGCTGGATGTGTCCGATGGTTTGGCGGGAGATGTGCGGCGCTTGGGCGAGGCCAGCGGTGTGGGCATTCGACTGCATGCGGATCGGCTTCCGGTGGTGTACGAGACTCGGCGGATCGCCGCCCGTTTGCGCCAACCGGCGTGGTCGTTGGCCCTGCAAGGTGGAGAGGATTACGAACTTTTGTTTGCCGTCTCTCCGGAGCGCGCCGATGCAGTAAGCCGGGCCTTGCAGAAGAAGACCGGGATGCACAGTACGGTGATCGGGGAAGTCCTGCCTGAACGTCAGGGATATACGTTGATTGTGCCCGAGGGCAAAGCATGTCCTTTGCCGCACGGCTGGGAACACAATCGCACGCTTACAAAAGGATGATAACGGTGTTAGGGAGCGTACGCGTACAGATGCAACCACGTGTGTATGAAACCACCTCAGTGGCAGAGACCGAGGCCTTGGGCGCGACCTTG
Organism: uncultured bacterium; assembly: GCA_964604705.1. Classification (GTDB taxonomy): domain Bacteria; phylum Oederibacteriota; class JAAXVQ01; order JAAXVQ01; family JAAXVQ01; genus JAAXVQ01. The sequence goes on along the minus strand of CAZSAP010000020.1, from coordinate 14,737 downwards.
GCTGCGGAATTCAAGGGCGGCGACGTGATTTGCCTGCACGGCAACCTGGGCGCAGGTAAGACCGCTTGGGTGACAGGCCTGGCCCGCGGCCTTCAGGTTCTCCGGCCGGTATCCAGTCCGACCTTCACCCTGGTCAACGAATATCCCGGGGGAACTCTGCCGGTGTATCATTTTGATCTCTACCGCATGAATCATCCCATGGAACTGGAAGACATTGGGTATGAAGAATACTTTTACGGCCGAGGCATCTCGGTTATCGAATGGGCGGAGAAAGCCATGTCGCTCATGCCTTCCCAGCGTTGGGACATCACCTTCGATATCTTGGGGCAGGAGGCCCGGCGCATTACGGTCAAAGCGCCTGCGGCCAAGGAGATGGAACCATGAAGATTCTTGGCTTGGATACATCCACGGCGCGTTTGTCCGTGGCACTGTGGGAGAACGGCAAGACGCTGGCGCTGGAGGAGAACGTCCCTGGGACACGACACGCCGAAGCGATTTTGCCGCACATCGAACGCGTGCTGCAGTCGCTGGATTTGACACCCAAGGACATTGACGGACTCGCGGTGGGTTTGGGTCCAGGAACCTTCACGGGTCTGCGTGTGGGCATTTCCACGGCCCAGGGCATGGCGCAGGCGTTGCAGCGCCCGGTGGCCGGCGTTTCCAGTTTTCTGGCCGTAGCCACAGGCGCGGAGAGTGAACGTGTTTTGGTATTGGAAGATGCGCGCCAAGAGATGCTCTACGCCGCCGTGTATCAACGTGAGGCCCAAGGCTTGCGGGCGCTGTTGCCGGAGACATTGATTTCATTAAACGACTTGCTGCCGAAACTTCCCTCAGGGGAATGGACCGTGACCGGCCCGGGCGCCGAACAGTTTTTTGCCAAGCTGAACAGCGGTGCTGCAGGGGTGTCGTTTCGCTTGGTGCAGTCTCCGCAATGTTTGCCCAGCGCGGTCGCAGTGGCCGCACTCTCGGCGCCTCTGTTGGCCAGCGGGGGGACGCCCCCCGAGCGTGTAACCCCGTTGTATTTGCGCCGTACGCAGGCCGAAGAAATGAAAGCCAAGCAGCAAGCCGAAGGGCGCTAAGGAGCCGCAAGGATGATTCATTTGGGAAACAACAAACCCGACGACCCCTCTTTGGATCCTTTGGAGCCTTCGGATCTGGAGTCGTTGTCCATTGACATCCGTGAGATGAATTTAGGGGATTTGGACGGGGTTTTATGGGTAGAACAGAGTTCGTTCCGCACACCGTGGACTCGGACCATGTTCGAGGATGAGTTTAAAAACCCCGATATGGCGCATTACCTGATTGCCCGTTGCAAGGACCATGTGGTCGGGTACATGGGTTTCTGGCTGATCCAGAAAGAAGCTCACATCACCAACTTGGCTGTGCATCCCGCGTTCCGGCGCCGCAAGATCGGTGAGCGTCTTTTGTTTGCCACCATGCGCTTGGCGTACCGCTTGGGCGCCGAACGAGCCACCTTGGAAGTTCGTGCCAGCAATGATTCAGCTCAGAAGCTTTACCAAAAATACGGTTTCCAACTCGTGGCCATGCGTAAGAAGTATTACAACGACAACAACGAAGACGCCTGGATTATGTGGATGAACGACTTGCGGGGATTTCAATCCACCCTCGGATAAAGCATTTTTCTTATTGCAGCTGCTAAAACTTTTCGATATACTTAACGCGATTCTTTCCAAAACACATCCACACACAGTCTACGCACCACGTCCCATTCCTGATACGTACCAAGGGGGGTATGTTCATGCGTTTTGGCCAATCTTTTTTTCTCAGTATGTTCCTTTCACTATCACTGGTTGCGGGTGCCTCGGCTGCGGATTTATGGTCCGATGATTTTGTCGGCACACCCGGCAATCAGGTCGCGACCTGGTCGGACAACACCAATGATACTTCATTTCACGCAGATATCACCTATGCCGATTTGGCTTCGCATGCAGCCATCACCCGTACGGCCGAAGACACCTGGGGCAAGGTGCTCTCACCGGCCCTAACCGGAGATGTCAATCAATACTCCGATGTGGAAGTGGCCATTGCTGAAGTGAGCCCGGGAACCACCTGGAAGATCGGCATTCAAGAGATCAACGGTGCTTGGCGGCACTGGGATTTGAATACCAGCAGCCGTAGCGATTCAGGCGTGGTTCGGTTTAACTATCAAGCGCTGACCGGGTTGACGGGGACGAATACATTTTCCATACAAGTGACCATCGAAGGGGCGCCTGGGGCATACCTGGTTTTAGACTATGTGAAGGTTACAGAACCAGTGTTGCCCACGGCCACATACACACCCACATTGACCCCGACACCGCTGCCCACCTTAACACCCACGCCGACCAACACAGCTACGCCGGTAGTGGCACTCTGGAGTGAGCACTTTATAGGGGGGACACCGGGAACCAAGCCAGCGGGTTGGTACGATGGGACCGACGGTGTGGGCCCGGCCGCGAACATGGTGTATGCGGCGACCGATTCGCTGGCCTCGATCACTGTGGCCAATGCGGGTGGCTGGAGCAAGGTGATTTCCTTTACCCAGAACGTTGACTTGGCCCAATATCAAAAACTCATGGTGAATGTAAGCGCGCTCAACGGCGCCACGGTACGCGTGGGGCTTTCGCGCTCCAACCCGGTGTATCAGCGCTGGGATTGCCTGGGCGCGGTGCCGAGCCTATCGGTTCCGGGCGAATACACGTTTGACATCCCGACGGTCACGAGCGAAGGCGGCGTGCAGGCCTATGCCGTGGAGTTGATCGTCGAGGGCGCGGAAAACGCCAGTGCGGTGATTGACCACGTGCAGATCTACAGTGTGGGCGTATACACCTCCACACCGACCCATACCTTTACACCGACGTTCACCCCGACCTCAACCGAGACTCCGACCCCAACCTTCACGCCCACAGCGACCTTTACACCCACGTCCACGGCCACGCCGCAAACCTACGACGCCTGGGTGGAACATTTTGTAGGTGCTGCGGGAACTCAACCGGCGGGTTGGTACGATATCCGTCAAGGGGTGCTTCCGTCAGCGACGATCAACTATGCGACCACGGATTCCTTGGCGACACTAAGGGTAGCCAATGCCAATGGCGATGGCTGGGGGAAGGTCTTGTCCTTCTCGCAATACATCGATGTTAATGTCTATCCTAAGCTGGAGGTAGTCGTTTCCCAGTTGGAAGGCGCGACACTACGTATCGGCGTGTACAACCAAGTCACCAACACCTTCTGGGATGCTCAGGGAGCCGGGGCGAGTATTTCAGCACCCGGAACCTACACGGTGGATTTACCGAGTCTGACGGGCCTGGCAAATGTTCAATACCTGGCCTTGCAGCTCAGTGTCGAAGGCGCCCCGGGTGCCAGCGTGACGCTGGACTCGGTTCGGATTTATGGCTACACAGTCCCGACGCATACCCCGACCGTGACACCTACACTTACTGCGACTGTGACCTCGACCGAGACGCCGCTGCCGACAGCCACTGCTACACCGACATTTACGCCTACGTCAACTTGGACGACTGGACCGGTGTTTGGCAATACCGGGATTATAACAACCGCACTCGGTGTTGATTCAATGGCATATTCTTCGATTGTTCAACCTGATGGGAAAATCGTTACAGGTGGATACATTAATACGGGTGCTTCTTCTTGGAATCCATACGATTTCGTCCTGGTTCGTTGCAATCGTGATGGGAGCTTAGATACAAGCTTTGGGACGGGTGGTGTGGTTGTAACGTCCTACGGAAGCAAGGATGGAATTTTAAAAATTGTTTTGCAGCCTGATGGAAAAATTATCGCGGGTGGATTGTCGAACACTAATGTTTTTACAGTGGCAAGGTACAACAGTGATGGGGCCATTGATTTGGCATATGGTGTAAATGGTTTTGCGGTCTTCTCTTTATCTAACAGTTCGGGCACATACGGAATTAATGAAATGTTTTTACTTCCATCGGGTAAATTACTGGTTTTAGGCCAAGGTTGGAGCAATAATTCGTTTAACTACGCAATGTTGCGTCTGAATGAAAATGGATCTCTGGACACGAATTTTGGCAACTTAGGAAAAGTATTGACCGATGTAGGTGGACAATATGATAACCCATTCGGGCTGGTAGTGCAGCCGGATGGGAAAATTGTTGTTTCTGGGAACAATTATGGAGATGGAACGGGAGTTAGGTTTGTTTTAGTTCGTTATTTGGACAACGGCAGCTTGGATACAAGTTTCGGTGACAATGGCACCGGCATCATTAAGACGCAAATTGGTTCGGGTGATTGTTTTGGAGGGCATCTTGTAAGGCAACCCGATGGGAAAATCGTAGTTGCGGGATTTGGTTATATTGAAAACCAAGTATCTTTGGGATTGGTTCGTTACAATATTGATGGCAGCTTGGACCTTGGTTTTAACGGTTCCGGAAAAGTGCTTACCGCGGTGGGAAGTGGTGCAATGTATGGTACTAATCTAACGTTGCAAGCAGATGGGAAGTTGGTCGGTGTTGGATACAGTAATAGTACCGGCCAAAATGTCTTTACGTTGATTCGATATAATAGCGATGGAAGTTTGGATTCGAGTTTTAATCAAACTGGAATTGTAACCACAGCCATTGGGAGTAATGCGTATGCGTATGGTGTTTTACAGCAACCGGATGGTAAGCTGTTAGCTACTGGTTATTGTGTAATAAATGGGGTTAACTGCATTGCTCTTGTGAGGTACAACAGCGATGGTATTTTGGATAAAGTGCCAAACACCGCGACACCTACTCTTACCACGACCGTGACTTCAACTGAGACGCCGCTGCCGACAGCCACGGCCACCCCGACGTTTACTGAGACCGCGACTGTGACCTCGACCGAGACGCCGCTGCCGACAGCCACGGCCACCCCGACGTTTACTGAGACCGCGACTGTGACGTCGACCGAGACGCCGCTGCCGACAGCCACGGCCACACCGACATTTACTGAGACCGCGACCGTGACCTCGACCGAGACGCCGTTACCAACGGCGACGGCCACCCCGACCTATACTGAAACAGCCACCGTGACCTCGACCGAAACGCCGCTGCCAACAGCAACATCCACACCGACCTATACCGAAACTGCCACCGTGACGTCGACCGAGACGCCATTGCCGACAGCGACGGCCACACCGACGTTCACCGAGACCGCGACTTTGACCTATACCGAGACACCGCTGCCGACGGCAACGGCAACACCGTCCCATACGTTTACCATTACACCGGTGAATACAGCGACACCTACAGCCACCTCCACGCCAGGATTGCTTACACCGCAAATGGTGAAGGCTTGGCCGCAAGGGTCGTCGCTGATGAAAGCCAAGCAAACCCGTAACGTGTTGGCGCAGTCGTTGTATCATGGGACCGTACAGCCGAACATCTCGCTGCATTACCAAGTACTGGCAGGTTCCGGGCGCTTCGGAGGATCCAAGCACGTGACCTTGGTGACCGGTCCGTCAGGTGAAGCAACCGTGGCGGCATTTACAGCCGGTACTCCGGTCTGGGACATTAATCTCATCCGTATTGACAATGGCACGCTGGGGGGACGGTCGTATGTGATCTTTGTGGTCACTCCCTACGCATCGCTGAAGAGTGGGGTAAGCGCCGCCAGTGTGGATGAGAGCACTGTATTCATATTTGAACAGGAATCCGATGCCTTGGCCAAGGTAGCGGAACTAGAGGTGATGTCACCATCGATACCTCCTACATTTACCCCAACCAAGACTCCGACCCCGGAGCCGACGTTAACCGCCACCTCGACCTCGACACCGGTGGTGGTCGCCACCTCGACACCTATGATCGCTGCAACGTCTACCGCGACTTCCGTTGTTTTCGGCGAGCCTGAGAAAGTGACAATCTTCCCGAACCCGGCCAAGGGACGTGTGAAGTTTGCCTACACCGTGACCGGGGAAGTTGTGATCACCATTGATTTGTATAAGTTAACCGGCGAGCGTGTGGCGCATATCCGTGAATCACAAAACGGCGGAGCCGGACAGACGGTCGTAACCTCATGGGAAGCTGCCGGTGTTGCTCCGGGCATGTACCTGGCACGCGTGAGCATTAAGAATTCGGACGGACAGACGGTGATCCAGCAGACCAAGAAAGTTATGCTGGTTCGTTAAGCGTACCTAGATACTCGCGTCAAGCCCCCAGGACTTTAGGGTTCTGGGGGCTTTTTTTATTCCCAGTCAGGCCACCCCTTAAAAAGCGCTTGACGCCCGCCAATCCGTCGTTACAATGGTAGTATCTTTCGACGTTGACACGGGGGGACTATGCGTGGTTCGTGGGGGACGGCACGTAGTTTGGTAGTGGTGTGTCTGGCGGCACTGAGTATGGCCGGATGCGCTTCGTTGGAGGAACAGGTTCGGGGAAAAGTTGAGTTCATCCTACCAACACAAGAAGCCCAGCCGGGCGATGTGATCAAATTTGATTTTAAACTTCCTCCGGATGTCCGTTCGGGCAAAGTCATCTTCCAGCAAAAAAGTTATGCTCTTTTCAAACGTAAAGAATTTAAAGACCCCATTTTTTCTGCATTCATTGCGGTCCCTTGGGAAACGGTTCCCGGGGACTATACCTTGACCACCGTTTTTCAAGTCACCGGCTTGAGACAGGAATTGCGCGAAACGTTTCCGTTTCAAGTTGTGCCTATTGTGCATTCGTCCGAACTGGATAAGGTTAGAAATAAGTCGTTCAACCGTATTCAATGGAATGAAGACTACCAAGCCATCCAGGCTGCTTTGGCTAACGGAGGAACCAAAATCGAACGCTTGCAGGATATGATTCTGCCTTTGGGTGGACAAGTCCGTGCGGTGTTTGGGACCAATCGTATTTATAATGGGAAAGATACGGTCACCATTGAAGGTATGGAGATTGAACCTCTGGCCCACGGCAATACCTGGGATGTGAGGAGCGCTTCCGAAGGGCGTGTTTTGTTGACGCAAAAATTTCCCATGCTGGGCAATGTGGTCTTGATCGATCATGGATATTCGTTTGTCACTCTCTATGCACATCTGCAGACCATTTTGGTGAAACCCGGTCAGGCCGTCACCCGTGGCACTGTTCTCGGACGGGCTGGCAGAACCGGGGGGGCGGCCGTGGGGAATCGGTTGCTGTTTCAGGTTTTCGTGGCCGGCATCCCGGTCAATGTAAAAAAAGTCATGGACATAGCCACACATTGATCCCTGCTTGATCAGGGACAGGAGGCATTCAATGGTTTCCATTCTGCCGCTGGACCGGCATGTGCCGGCCGAACGGCGGCGATTTATTCGGTTTCCATTTTCTCTCTATCAAAAGGATCCGAACTGGGTTCCACCCCTCAATCGATCCCAACATGCGCTTTTGATGGACCGCAATCCGTTTTTTGAGCATGCGGACATGCAATTGTTTCTGGCTGTACGTGACGGGCGGGATGTGGGGCGCATTGCAGCCATTGAGAATCGGTTGCATAACGATGTGCATGAAGACCGGGTGGGGTTTGTGGGTTTTTTTGAGTGTGAGCAGGACCCTGAAGCCGCACGCGGTTTGTTTTCGAAAGCCGCCTCCTGGTTGCGCGCGCGCGGGCTGGATGTTATGCGCGGTCCCGTCAATCTTTCCACCAATCACACCGTAGGTTTGTTGGTGGGCGGAGAACCGGGTGCACCCATGATTGACATGATGTACAATCCGCCGTATTACGAAGAGTTGTTTAAGGCCGAGGGGTTCGAGAAGGTCATGGATGCGGTGGCGCATGTCATGGATGTGCGCACACCGGCAACCATGGAACGGTTGAAGCGCTTGTGTGAGCGCGTGGAGGCCAAGCAGGGAGTGACCACGCGAGCCTTGAATATGCGTCGGTTTTCACAGGAAGTGAATTTGCTGTTGGAACTGTACAATTCCGCCTGGGAACAGAATTGGGGATTTGTTCCGCTGACGGAACGCGAGTTTCGACATATAGCTGAGGATTTCCGTACGGTGGTGGACCCGGGGTTGGTGCGTTTTGTCTGTGTGGACGGACAGGTGGTGGGTTGCTTGGTAGCGGTGCTGAATATCCACGAGCTTTTGCCCGCGTTGCAGGGGCGTTTGTGGCCCTGGGGCTGGCTGCGGATTTTGACCGGACGTGAGAAGATTAAATCCATCCGCCTGATGTTGTTGGGGGTTAAATCCGGTTTTCGTTTGCGTGGTTTGGAGGCTGTTTTATATTATCAAGCCTTGCAATACGCGCAAGCGAAGGGATACACCTTGTGTGAGAACAGTTGGCTTTTGGAGAATAACCTGCCGGTGATCCAAGCTTCGGAATTTATGGGTGGGCGGGAGTACCGACGATATCGGATTTTTGATAAATCGCTCGTGCAAACCGATAGGAGCATGCATCATGGCTAAGTCTCCAGTCGCACCGGTGATTGTCCTCACCGGTGGAACCGGTGCCGGCAAGAGCACGGTGGCGGCCGTCTTTAAAAAGTTACATGCCCGGGTGGTGGATGTGGACCGCTTGGCCCGTCCCTTGTTTCGTCCCGGGGAACCGGTCTGGCATGAGGTCCTGAAAACGTTCTGTGGCGTGCGCTGGGTGGGGCGTTGGAGTGAGGGCAAACGTTTTTTACCCAGTGAGTTTAGCGACTTGCACGGGCGTGCCTTGACCGAACTTCCTTGGGTGATCGATGCACGCGGGGTGATCCAGCGCGCCCGCTTGGGGGCTACGGTTTTTTCTGATCCTAAGTCGCTTGAAGCCTTGAATCGGATTGTACACCCGCGTTTGCGCAAGGTGCTGGACGCCAAGATTGAGTTGCACCGCCGATTGAGCCGACGTCCGCTGGTGCTGGACATGGCCGTGTATCCCGAGCGTCCGTTTCGCGGGTTGGGCGATGCGGTGCTGTGGGTGCGTGCCCCGGGTGGGTTGCGTGCTCAGCGTTTGGCCGATCACAAGCGCTTGAGTTTGGAAGACGCCAGCGCGCGTGTGCGTGCTCAGTGGACCGACGATGTATTTGAACAATTGGCCGATTTTGTCTTGCCCAACATGGGCTCGGATCAGGAATTGCGACAGGGCGCCGAGCGACTTTGGCCCAAACTGCTCATTAAAGCCTCGGGGGGGACGGTCGATTAATCATGTGGCCTTGGTTGAATAAAAACAACTGGGTGCGTCGGAGTTTGGTGTTCACGCTGCTGGTGATCCCGCTGGTCATGTATTGGGAGATTCAGCGCGCCGGACATGTGACGTGGTTGTTGTTGGCGGTTCCGGCCATTTGGTGTGCCATCAGTCTGGTCCGGACCGTGTACGGCGTCGGTATTTTTGTCTTGGCCATGCTCTTTTACTTGTACGCCGACCTACGCGAACCCGAGAGTGCCCTGCGGGTACAACTCTGGTTTCAAGTGTTTATCTTGGCCATGGGGTGGGGTGTTTTGGGCCTGTACAAATACCGCCTGCACCATGAGGAACGGGCCCATCGCGAATACTTGTCCTCCGTGGATGAACGTTTGGTGTTGGCGCGCGAACAGTACAAATCGGATCTGGTCATCACCGTTTCCAACCAAAAGAAAATGCAGAAGTATTTTCTACTTAACCGGGTCTCGCGCGTTCTTGGTTCCCAATTGGAACTTTCCAAACTCATGGACATGGTGATCAAGGAACTGCAAGATGTTATTGGGCCGGAGCGCGGGCGTTACCTCGCAGCCTATATTCCGCCCGATGCGCAGAAACCTTTGCTGCGTTCGCTGCCCAGTGATTTTGCCGCCGAGAGTCTTTTGGACGATACGTTCGGGCTTTGGACCACCCAGCATCGCACGACGCTCCTAATCAGTGATGTGCAAAAGGATTTTCGCTTTCGGTTGGATCCCTCACAATCCACGTTGCGTTCTCTCATCATGGCGCCGATGCTCTCGGAGAGCGGGCGTGTGTGCGGCTTGTTGCGGGGCGAGAGTGTGTACCCGGGCATGTTCACCGGAGACGATGCGCGGCTGCTAACCATTCTGGCGGATTTAACCGCGGCATCTGCCGAGAACGCCCGCCTTTACCAGTGGACCCAAGAGCTCTCCATCACCGATGGGTTGACCCGGCTTTACCTTCGCCGTTTTTTCAATCAACGTTTGGAAGAAGAAATTCGTCGCTTTCAGGAATTTCACACACCGTTTTCGCTGATTATTTTGGATCTGGATCACTTCAAGCGCATCAATGACCGGCTTGGGCATGTGGGCGGTGATCAGGTTTTAATGCAGATTTCCGAGCTTTTGCGGCAAGAAGCGCGCGTGACCGATATTTTGTGTCGTTTTGGCGGAGAAGAGTTTGCGTTGTTGTTGCCCTACACCCCCAGTGTCTCGGCCATGATTATGGCCGAACGCATTCGCCTGCATGTAGCCCAACGTTCTTTCCCGGTCTTGCAGGAACACTTGACCATGACGGTCAGCATTGGTGTGGCAGGATGCCCGGAACATGCCCAAAGTGCCGAGAGCGTGATCGCGGCGGCGGACAAGGCGCTTTATCTTGCCAAGCGCGAGGGGCGCAACCGAGCCATTTTATGTCCGGGAGGTCTGATGGAATGAACCTCCGCCGCCGGCACTTGAGCATCTTGGGGTTAAGCGCCTTGATGGTTTTTCTGTTGGTGTATTTGAGTCATGATTTGGGCATGGGCAATGGCTTTGCCTGGCTGATTCTACCCCTGATTCTTTTAGCGGGTTTTTGGGAGAGCGTACGCGGAGCTGTGGTCATGACCGCTTTAGGTGTGGGGGTTGTGGCCGGTGGGCATATGTTGCACTGGCTCTCGCGCTCCCAGGCGACGGTGGATATATTGGCGTTTGGATTGGTGTTTGGACTGACGGTGGTTTTGGGACAGGCGTATGATCTGTGGCTGAAAAGTGAGAGCGAGACCCGAATTCCTCAGGAAACCAAACTGTTGCGGGTTGAACGCAAGGCCCGGATCATACATGCACAGATTGAAGAACACGAGCGTCGCCTAAAAACCTTGACCCAGCTCTACGAGACCGCCAAAACCCTGATGGGGGTCTTGGATTTGGCAACCCTCATTGACGAAGCCCGCACCCTGGTGGGGAAGACGTTTGCGGGTCATTTTGGTTCGGTGATGGAGGCGGAGGCGCGGGTGGCGTTTTATTTGCCCGAAGAAGAGACCGGGATGTTCAAGCGTTTTGCTTCGCAAGGGCATGAGATCTCGGATGAAGGCTTGCCGGAGGCGTTTGCGCCGGAGGTCCTCCAGAGTTGGTTGGGTGAGGCGTTTGGTCCCATCAAAGTTCGTGATGTCCGGCGCGATGCTCGGTTCAAACCGCATTTTTCCGAGAACACCGTGGCGGTGCTGATTGTTCCGTTGGTTATGCATGAAATCCTGATTGGTCTTTTGGTGATCGCCTCAGGACGCGACAATGCCTTTACCGCTTCGGAGTTTAACCATGCGACGGTGTTGGGAAAGCAGATTGTGTTTGCGCTCCGCAAGGCCTTTTTGTACCGCAAGGTACAAACCCTCTCCATTACCGACAACCTTACCGGGTTGTACGTGCACCGGCATTTTCAAGATCGTCTCCGGGAGGAATTGCACCGTTCAGAACGGTATCGGCATTTCCTCTCCCTGATTTTAGTCGACCTGGATCATTTTAAACGCGTCAACGATAACTATGGGCATCCGACCGGGGATGCGGTGTTAAGTGAAGTGGCGGCGCGCTTGCATCGCGGGGCCGGCCCCATCGCCTTGGTGGCGCGTTACGGCGGAGAAGAGTTTGCCATTCTCCTGCCCAATGCGACCAAGGCCAAGGCCTTGCAAATCGCGGCTGTGATCCATGATGTGGTCAAGGCCACCCCCATCCAGTTTGGGGGGACCTCCCTGACGGTGACCCTTTCAGCCGGGGTGAGCACCTATCCGGAAGATGCCTTGACCCAGGAGAGCCTGATCACTACCGCCGATACGGCCCTGTATCAGGCCAAACGGTCAGGGCGGGATATGGTGGTAGGGTTTACACGAATCCTAAAGGAAAAAAATATTTGACAGCCATCTCGAAACTGATATACTGGGTCCACCCACCGAACGGAATGATCATCGGGCATGGTCTAGCCGTCATTTTTCAATCAACTGGGGATTCCACTCTGACATGAATCGATGCAAAAAAGTCGTCCATCGGGAGTCAATGTTTGCCAAGTTTAACCGATAATTTAATTGTACCATTCAAACCGGCCCTCCGTTCACCGGAAGGGACCACCTATTCTTTCCGCACGGCTGTTTGCGGAAAAACTCACCATAAGGGGAACGCATGAACATCGTAGAACTGAAACACAAAAGCATTTCTGAGTTAAATGCCCTGGCCAAGAAATTAAAGCTTACGGGTGTCTCGGGGCTCAAGACTCAGGAGCTTATTTTTAAGATTATCGAGGCGCAAGCGCAGAAGAATGGTGAAATCACCGCCGAGGGCGTACTCGAAGTATTGCCGGACGGATTCGGATTTTTGCGTTCCCCGGACTACAACTATCTCCCTGGGCCGGATGACATCTATGTGTCGCCCTCCCAGATACGGCGGTTTGACCTGCGTACCGGCGACACGGTCACGGGTCAGGTTCGTCCACCGAAAGAAGGCGAGCGTTACTTCGCCCTGCTGAAAGTCGAGCAAATCAATTTCGAAACACCCGAAGCCCAAGCCGATAAGATTCTCTTTGATAACCTCACACCCATTCATCCGCGCGAGCGCCTGAAGCTGGAACATCCCAATTGTGATATTTCCAACCGTATTATGGATCTGTTGATTCCCATTGGCAAAGGGCAGCGCGGTCTCATTGTGGCGCCGCCACGTACCGGGAAGACCATCCTCATGCAAAAGATCGCCAATGCCATTACGGCCAACCATCCGGACATTTGGCTGATCGTGCTGCTGATCGATGAACGTCCCGAAGAAGTCACGGACATGCAACGCTCGGTCAAGGGCGAAGTTATTTCCTCCACGTTCGACGAACCGCCAGAACGCCACGTGCAGGTCTCGGACATGGTCATTGAGAAAGCCAAACGTTTGGCCGAACACAAACGCGATGTGGTTATCTTGCTCGACTCCATCACGCGTCTGGGTCGTGCGCATAATGCCGTGGTGCCGCCGTCAGGCAAGATTCTTTCCGGCGGTGTGGACTCCAACGCCCTGCAGCGCCCCAAGCGTTTTTTTGGTGCGGCCCGCGCTTTGGAAGAAGGCGGGAGCATTACCATTATTGCGACTGCGCTCATCGATACCGGCAGCCGCATGGATGAAGTAATTTTTGAAGAATTCAAGGGTACGGGCAACATGGAACTCGTGCTTGACCGCAAGCTTTCGGAAAAGCGTGTCTTCCCGGCCATCGATGTCAATCGTTCCGGAACCCGCAAGGAAGAGTTGCTGATTTCGCCTGAGGATTTGGCGCGCATCTGGATCTTGCGCAAGGTGTTGAACCCCATTGGCACGGTGGAAGCCATGGAATTGTTGAGCGATAAGATGAGCAAGACCAAGAGCAACAAGGCCTTCTTGGAGGCCATGAATACATAAGTCTCGAGTGTGATTTCAGGCCAAGTTGTACAGGAGACTGGCCAGCTTGGCCTGAAATGTTTTTTTGTGTGGTTGTCCGTGCTCTCGAGCAAGCGTATGTCTGATTGAATTTCCCAATATCACATTGCCATAAATGAGCTCACGTTTCGACACTAGGTCTATGCACCTAACTCTGTTTTTACCGGGAGGCGATAGCCACAGCATTCGTTGCTGCAGCAAGGTTCGATCCTTGGCGGGATTGTGCGTCGAGGAGTAGGTGACTACGTTGCGCTCTGAGGCAAGGATGCCGAAAGTGGGTGCTTCACACTTGATTTAATTCCCAGATCGGATACGTCCCCCCTCGTCCGCACGCTCACCCGCATCAATCACCGTAGTTTAATGTAACGTTACACATAAAACGGGAGGGTATCGCAGTGGCTGCAAGTAGACACGAAGCAGTACAATGTGCAAGACAGTATCCTGTGGTGTATGTGGTAGGCGACCGATTTAAAAGCTTTTGTCAAAAAGATGATTTGTTAACGTACTCGCAATTGGCTACCGGGTTGAAGGAAGGCCGGATTGTGGCGAAAAAGTATTATATCGGGCAAGGACTCAATCAAGACCAAATCTCACATTTGCGGCGATTGCTCAGACGCCAAGAGCAGGAGTATCAGCTCGACGAAGTGGTCTCAATAAAAATAAAACCTGAGTATGTGCATAAGCATGACTCACGCAATGTTTTGATCAGCTATCCCGATCGGGTGGATGAACATCGGTTTGTGATTGATCTGGCCATTGATGAGAACTGTTCAGAGATGCAGGACCATACAACCGGGAAGCATATTCCGGGGCTTCTGTTGGTGGAAGCGGCCCGTCAATTTTACATGGCCTCGTTTGAAGCATTGGCCCTCCAAAAATACGAATTGGATTCCAGCATGCCACTGGGCAATGCCTACATCTTAAAGCAGTTGCAAGTGAATTATTTAAATTTCCTATTCCCGCTCCGGGTGGAAGGGGTGCTGAATTTTTCCCATTTGGACTGGAACCTTGAGAAGCGCACCGCCGTAGGAACAGCAAACATTTTATTCTCACAAAACGGTAAAGTGGCCTGTCAGGTGGAGTGTACCGCTTGTGCCTTTACCCGTCCGTTTATTGATGCCTTGGAAAAACGTCAATTTGAGAGTACTTATCAAAAAGTAAAAAAAGAGGAAGAGGCACTCATCGAATTCAAGATGCGTCCGGAGGGTCTATGTCAACGCGGTTAACCATCGGGATAACGG
>CAZSAP010000019.1:0-54372 GCA_964604705.1 uncultured bacterium | reverse complement strand
CGGATGTGAAAGCCGCGTACGAAACGGCGGTCAAGGACGCGCAGGTGAATGCGCAGATTCAGCCTTTGTGGGATCGGGTGCAGGTGAACGAAGCGACCAAGACGATGATCGTGCCGATGAGTTTGGGCGGCGCGAGTACGATGTCGTTGGTAATCCGTCCGGAAGGTCAGGGCGTGGCGATAAACCAGAACTTGGCCAAAGTGAGTGTGGACGGGAAGACCGAAGCGGTGCTGGTGGAGAACACGGTCTTGGCCGGCATGGAGAAGAGCGTGCTGAGGCTGAGTGGAGTATCTGCCCTAAAAAAACTTTGGGATTACTCACGCCACTCTGCGCTTTGGATATCTCGTCACGGACATGTATTTGAAATTCGCAATTGGGTCATGGCCACGATCGGGTTAGCTGCAGGACGGACGCTCCCTGTGCTGGAATCTGGCCAGGGTGGGGAATGGCGAGCTGCGCAGCGTCCTTGGGGCGCGTTTATTGGTGAATACGGCGAGGTGATTATCGAGCGCATGCTCTCCGAAGCCGCCATGGCCTTGTCGATCGTGTTGGAACCAGGTAAGGCCATACGCCAGTGGTCTGTGGAAACAGCGCAATTTGCCTCGGGCCTGCCGGAACGACTGCTGGCGCATGCGTTTGTCACCCAGGGCGTACGGGGAATCACGCTCGAAGCATGGGATGCGGGGCGCAGTGCCCGCATTCGCGAACAATTGGAACGCTATTTGCAATCCGGACGCGTCATCCGCGGACTGGCTCAAGACGTACCCATTCAAGTGCTCATGCGGGAAGACCAAGGTTCGTTTGTGTTTAAAAATGCCGACGCGCTTGACTTGGGTGTGTTCAATTACGCCGGAGTGATTTACATTTCTGCTGAGCTGTTGCGCCGTTTGGAAAACAATCAAAAAATCGCCGCGTTGTTGCTGCACGAGACTTTGGAATCCTTCGGACTCGAACACGACCAAGTGGAAATACAGGTCGAACGGATTACGGGATTTTCGCATGCCCAATTGGCCAACCATGTGGGGTTGAAATATGCGGATGTGGGCCTTTTCAATAAAGTGAAGCGGCTTCGGGAGCGTATGGCCACCGGACAGGTGGAACGAGTTCTCAATGTTTTTGATTTGCATGGGAATCCAGAGCTCTTGGATCGGGTGTTGGCCGATGCTCGAAGCGGTCGGGTGGATCGGGTAATTGTGCATGGAGATTTGTTCGACCGCGGGGAACAAAATCTGGAAACCTATCGCCGGCTTAAAGAACTTAAGACCGTAATGGGAGAGAAACTCGTCTTGTTGTTGGGAAATCACGATGTGTCCTTCATCCGTACTGTTTTGTTTGATGATATTGAACAACTGGGGATTTGGATGCTTAACGGCGGGGGCAAGACCTTGGCGGAGTTTGGTATCGACGCACAGGCAACACGCATTCGTGAGGCCAACCAAGCGCAGGATATGGCCACCTATTGGAATGCGCTGGAACGGGTGCGGACTCAGATTCAGGGAAAGGCGCATGCCGCCCTGTCGGAGGTGGCGCAATGGATGCTGCTCAATCAGCGGTTTACCTACACCGATGACCAAGATGTTTTGCATGTGCACGCGGGTATTCCGGTTTCCCAAGAAGGCGATGCTAAATTTGAACTTTGGGAATTGGACAATGCGGAACAGGAATTGGCTCGCCTTCAAGATGAGATCCGCAAAGGCGGAACCATTAACTCGGTCCGAAAAATGGCGCTGGAAGCGGTCATGGATAAGATGGAACGTATTTACACAGTCCGCGAGAGCGAGTGGGTGGAACGTTTGTCTTCCACCAAACGAGTGCAAAGGTTTTTGGATGGGTACGAACTCCAAGGCGTCATGTTCGGGCATGACAATATGCCCTGGATGATTAATGTCGGACAACGTCTGTGGGGCGGAGATGTGGAGCATAAAGCCTTGGTGCACACCTCTGCCCAAGGTTGGGCGTTTGAGGACCGTCGTGGGTCCGGGCAGACCTGGACCTTGCTCACGGCCGAACGCATGCTGCAACGTTTGGATGCGCAGCTGGTGCGTTTGGCGTTGCGCTTGGAAATGACAGGCTTAAGTGCCACGGGCATTAAAGTGTTGGCCGCACGAGGGTTGCAACGTCTCGGCATGTCGCGGGCTGTGGATGTCACGTCCATGCAGCCCTTGCAGTTTCTTACCACCCCGGACATTGTGGATACGTTGCAGACCCAAGCCGGTTCCCAGCTAAGCCGCGATGACTACACGGCGCTGTTGGGGCGCATCAATATGTACTTGGAAGATTCGCGGGTTATAGGTTGGTTTGAACCGGAACGGTTGCGATATTTTAGAACACAAGTGGCCAAGCTCATGGGCAATCACTACCCCAATTTAGAAGGACTGCAACTGGCCGTGGAAGAGGCCATGGACGAACAACGGAGGAAGCATCCGGAAGAGGGGCACTTTGTGCAGATTGCCGAAGTGCTTAAGGCCGAGTTGGAGGCGGAAGGCAAAACGTCGTATCATCCAGAACAGCGGTTGCTGCGGTTGGTTTTAAATATGTTGTGGGTTCAGTTCTACCCCAACGATCTGGCCTTGTATCAAAGTGTGGACCCGGTGCAGGCAGGGCTCGCCGATCGGAGTCAGGATGCCCAAGGCCGGACCTCAAATTGGTTTGTGGGTGAGGACGGTTATTTCCGTGCTTTGCAGCTGCTTAAGGCCGGAGCCGTGCTGGTGCGTACGGATCTGGGACGGTTACGCACAGAAGGCACGGTGCTCATGCTCGAAGGAGCGGGCCATTTAAACCAATTGAGGTTGCTGCATACCCTTGCTCCGGATGGAACCTTGTCGGAAGTCTCGTATGAAAGCTTGGTCTCAGGCTATACCAAAATTCAACCCCTAGGTTTGGCCGCCACGGCCATTGGCTTGTTTCTCTCCACTGGGTTGGTGGCACTCACGGCAGGTATTCCGGGTTGGTCTTGGTTGGCTCTGAGCTTTTGGTCTTGGAGTCTGGTGAAAACCGGCTGGGTGCTAAGCCAGTTATGGACTAAATATGGAAAACGCATGGGCTTTCGCCTGCTTGAACCCATAGGCGCGTACAGTCCGGTTCTGGGGCAAATGGTAAATCCTGAGCATCCCACAGAAGTCACGGTTGAAGCACCTTGGTTGGTGCGGGCGCACGATCAGTATGCCCATCGTTGGGCGCAAGGTGCCTTGGACAAGGTTTTGGGAATCTTCGGCGCTTCGCTGTCGGGATATGCCTTGGCTGCGGATTTGGCGCGCCAAAGAGGCGTGCGCATACCGTGGCAACATCGTATTTGGAACAGCCTTGTTGCCGAGGGGCTCGCGCACACCTGGGATGCCGTAGGTGCTTTATGGTTCGCGCTTGAAGCGCACTCGGAAAGTCCGCAACGTGTAAAAAACATCGTCCGTATAGGGTTGACTCTGTTAGGCGTGATCCTGCCATTGAGCTTGATGGTTTTAGGGAGTTTGGCTCTGCCTTGGGCCTTGGCTCTCACTGTTGGGGTGATCTTCACAACCGCACCCATGTGGTTGGATGGATGGATTTCGCCCGTTCGCCCCATGATCAGGGTGGCCGACCAAAGTGTTTCTCCGTATTATTCTCCCGAGGGAAATCTGTTTCAGCATTCACAATGGATGCACCGGGTCGATGTCCGCCAATTGCCGGTCGGTTCCATGGTGCATTTTCAACTCGATCGGGGTCACGTGGATTACACCCTTCGGATCGAACCGGACCGGCAGGTAAGCCTATGGTCGAGTAACACCCGGGGGCGGATTGTGATTCCCTTGGAGCAATGGAGTGCAGCGGGTTTGGCGCCTACGGGCGTGGACGAGACCCAGGCCGTGGTCATGCCCAGGTTCCGGCATACTTCGGGGCAATCTGGAACACGCACGTTGCTAGCCGCAGCCTTGCAGGAAGGGCAGGCGGGGATTCCGCAACGCATCCAAGTGGTTTTGCCCGAGTCAGGTCTGACCTTGCCGAGAACCGTTGCGCTACCATACTCCAAGGTTGATCTTGCTACGGGGCGTATGCAGCTTTTGCTGGAACGCATTAAAACCGATGCCCAATTATGGTGGGATGAAGTCAATCGGGACGGGACCCATCCCAATATTGAAGTCAACAAGGCGGCCATCGAATTTTCCGCTCGGGAACTCGAGATTGCCCCGGGAATTGTCGCCGCGTTTTTAGCACGGAATTGGAAAAATGTTCCGGAATCCAGCTTGCAGCAGGATGTGGCTGCGTTGCTGGCGGCGGCTCCGCGTACGGAACTGGACATCGACCTGCCACGGATTTCGGTAGAGGATATGAGCATCGGAGAGAAACTGGGCGAAGGTGTGCTCTCGTCTGAAGTTTATAAAGCCGAGGCGCAAGGGCGCGTAGGTGCGTTTGTCCAACGCTTGCCGGTGGCCGGACGAGTGAGTCGTTTTAATGACCTGCGTGAGCGCGATAAACAAGAACGTTACCAGAAAATGCTCGAAGATGTTCGGCATATGTTGCGTTTGCAGGGGGCGATTTACCGCGGACATCCCTTGGTCCCAGAGGTGTACGCGTTGGTTACCGATGCTCAGGGGCGTCCCGTTGGTTTTTTCATCGAGTACATTCGGGGGGAAAAGCTCTCCGATTTGGTGTGGAACGGTCGGATTTCCGGTCTGCAGTTGGAACAGGTTTTAACCCAGGCTCGAGAGCAGCTCGAACAGATGCATGCGCGGGGGGAGGTGCATGGAGATCCCAATCGTACCAACCTGTTGGTGCAGCTCCCAACCGAAACCCAAGTAGAACCCGTGGTTCGCTGGGTGGATGTAGGTGTCAATCGTTCGGATTGGAATGTGGCCAAGGATCTTGAGAGCATGCACGCGTTTGAACAAACGTCGCGCAAGATGCTGACGTTGTTGGCTCGGAAAAATGCTTTGTTGTGGGAATGGGAGAATCTGCTTCCGCAGTTGCAGTCCGTCGGCACCGAAGCGGACCGGGATGCGCTCAATGTGCTGGGTGATGATCTGGCCTCGATTATTCACGACCTGCCGTTGGACAAGCTGGTTCAGGTTGTGGATTTAAACGAGTACCGCACGTTTGTGAACGAACGATTGGGCTTAAGTGAATCGGTTAAAATTAATGTGAGTGCGGTGGTAGACGCGGCAGCGCGGATCAATGATTTTCCGGAAGTTATGAAACCGTTGGTCTCAACGGTTTCGCCGGAGGAAATCCGCAGCGGGGTGTTTCCGGTTTCGTCCCAAGCCGAGGTTGAAGGTTTGTCCGGGACGTTTTCCGTCCCTAAAAAATATTTTGGTTCGGCGTCTATTTTGGGCGATGGTTTGGCGGCCAAGATCGCTCCGTTTTGGGAAGAACCCGTGTTTCGCGGATTGGTGTTTGGTGTTCCATCCCTGATGGCTGGGTTGAGCGTCCCGGCCTTATGGGCGTTGGGGTGGCCGGCCTTGGGCACCATGTTGGGTTTTAGCACGGTGGTGTTTGCCGGTGCGCATCTTGTGCGAGTGTGGGTCGCGCGGGCCCGGCAGGGCGTACCTTGGCGTGAGGTGGTGCGGGGAAGCGACGCCGTTGAGTTTGCGCTGCACCTGGTGCATGCCACTTTGTTCACGGCCATCTACTTGGGGGTCCTGGTGCTCTTGCACAACGTAGCGCCTGGGGTCGGGATTTGGGTCATGCACGGTATGGCTCTGCTCTCAAGCATCGCAGGGCATTGGGCTTGGAACCAAGCCGTTGATGCCGGATGGCTCCGCGGCATGCGTAAGGCCTCGATTGCGGATAGGCCGGAAGCGGATACCTTAACCTCGAAAGATCAGAGTGTTTTGCCTGCGGAATTATTCGCGCAACGTTTTGAAAAGGCGTTTGCCCCAGGTGGCTATTTGGAGGCGCGTTTTGGAGAGCCGGTGCGGATTCGCCAACTGGAAGCTGTGGGTGACTTGCACACAGGCATTGTGCTGCGTGAGCTTGAGTGGCGACAGGAACGCCCGGGTGAGGATCGGGTTTTGCACGCGCGTGTGGCTTTCCAAGTATTGCGTAACGGTCGCGTGGAGTTGCAGGAGCACACCTTCCGCTTTCAGCGCGATCTTGCCTACGAGACGGAAGACGAACAACTCAACGAGCAATTTGATGCGGCCGTCACCCGCCTGAGCAAAGACCTGATCCAGCGGGGCGAGATCATTGTGGATCAAGCACGGAGGGTCACGGTCACAGGGACGCGGACCGGAACCAGCCACACCCTGTATTACAAACCGTACGATCCGGTTCGCTTGGAAGCCAAAGTCATGAGTCTGTACCAGGCCGCGGGTTTGCCCAGTTACCGCATTGATGTGCAACGCGACGAGGTGGGCTACTACGGGTGGGTTGAGGCCATGGAGGGATGGTCGCCGGGCACACCCTCGGATCGGCAACACATCGAAGATGCATTCAACCAACATCATTTGATTCAATTTGTTCACTACTTTACCTTGGGTTACCTCCTGGGGATGCGCGATTTTGTAGCCGACAATTTCCTTTTTGGCAAGGAGGCTCCGCATAACCTGATTGGGTTGGATGTTGAGACTTCCTTGGACCCGATCCAGGACCCCAATGTGGATCGCTACATTAATATGTTTATTCAAAATTCCGTGATTGGTTGGCAGTTGCGCGAGGTCTTTTCAACGCATATTATCAACCAGTTTTACAGCGATCCGGAATATCGCAGCGCGTACCGTTATGCCAGTGCCTACTACGCGCGACCGGAGTTTATAAGTCAAGTGCGCGCCACCGTAGAGGACATGGCCGAACTTGGGTACACGCGCCGCCGGCTCCTTAGAAATACATCTTATTATTTAAAAGACAGCTCGCTGCGGTCGGTCGTGCCGCTTTACATTGAGACCGTAGGAACGGAACATGTCGCGGATCTCAAACGCCGTATGGCAGCCCTGCGCGAGTACGCGCGCCCTTGGAACTATCTGCTCGCCCCGGATGCGGATGCCATTTATGGTTTCAAGCAAACTCCGATTGTGGTTTCGGAGGCGGAACGTACCCGTAAGGCCATGGACACGTATCGGCAAGCGATTCAAGAGGCCTACACGCAGGTGTTTGGTGACCCGATTATGTTCCCGGCCTGGGCCGATGCCTTGGCGGAAGGCATTGTGGCAGGCAGCTTAACCTTGGAGCAAGTTTGGAAAAAATTTGAGTTCGATCGCGCCAGCCGGGTTCGTCCCGGAGGCTACACCACGGACGACCTGCGTGAGTTTGCTTTCTTGGGCAACAACTACGCCCTAACCGATACCACGCAGGGACGTCTGCGCAGCACCGATGCCGTGTTGGGTGCGATGCTTCGTCACTTACGAGCACGTGGTGCTTCAGGAACGTTGCAGTTGTTGGACGTGGGTGTGGGCATGCTTCCGCTTACCACCCAGGATACGGCCCAAACGCTTTTGGCCCAAGATGCCAATCTGGCCTTCACGGGTACGGATCTCGTCCGTCCCGATGCGTTGGTATTGGACAAAACCTTCGGCATGTACGCAGCCTTTGACAAGGAAGGGAATATTCTTTCGCTTATTCCCTACGACAATGGCCAATGGACTTTTCAGGCACCGAAAGCCAACAAGATCATTTTAAATGCATGGCCGGAGCAGGCCCAGCGGTTTAAAGCCTTGCGCAACGAGCTGTTGGCGAAAGAATCCGCAGGGGGTTCACATTTTTTCCAAGATTCCGAATTGGGGATGTTGAATCCCTGGGCCAATCCCGAGTATGCGCGACAGCACATTACACTCATGCAAGGGGACGTGACCCGGTTGCCGGTGGGGCAGAAGATGGATCTTATCCGCGCCGGCAACGTGCAGTTCCATGTTTCTCCGGAACGGTGGGACAAAATCCGCGAACAGATGGCCGCCCGGCTTAATGAAGGCGGGTTTTACCTCGAGGCCAATACGGATTTCAAGAATACCGGCATGCTTGTGGCCGTCTACCAGAAACAACAGGGACGACTCACGCTTTTGGATGCACAGGCGGTTCAGGCGCTGGGCTTGGGTGAGGTGGTGCCCGGGCTAACGCATGAACAATACCGGCGCTTCACACAGGTGCAACAACCTTTGCTCAAGGTGTTGCGCGAGTTGCGGGTGGATTATGGGGATGCACTTGGCACAGTGGACATTTTAGGCGCGGTCGGACGCGGTGAGCTCAATGCCTGGAAACCCACGGAACCTTTACGCATAAACATTAATGTGAGTGCCGTTCCGCGTTTGGAGCACTTGGCGGAGTGGAAAGCCCTGGGCATCGAGGTGGTGGTCAATGAAGCTGCGGCGCCGGGTGAGAAACTGAGCCTCAATGCCGCGTTTACGGCCGCCAACCTGCAGTCGTTTTATCTGAGCGTTCTTTTTAAGTATTTTAAGCGAGTTCAAGCAAGCATGAAGCGCACACCTTGGGCTTTGGTTGTGCCTGCAACCGAGGCATCGAGTGCTCCTCAGGTTGCCTCTCAAGCCGATAGGCCGCTCACTGTATCCCAGGGGGTGTTCACCGAGGCTGAGATTCTCAAGGCCTACGAATGGGTGAAACAGGGGTTGGCCAAAACGGAGTTTGTCGCCACCACGGAAAACGATTATCAGGAACAGGATGAAGACGCGCATTTTGACAGCCTCATGCGCCAGAATGCGGCCCGCCTGGCAACCTTTGAACTTAAGCGCGGTCAGGATTTCCTGGTCGTAGGGCCATCCAAGCAAGATTTCTTACCTGCCATCTTGGCGCGTCTGGGAATTCAAACCACGTTGCTGGATATCGATCCGGCAGCCTTGGTGGCGCAGCGTAGGCTCTTGGCGCATTTAGGCCTCGACGCGTCGGTTCGCTTTGTTGATACCGATAAGTCACTGCAAGGGCAACTCTACGACCGGATTTCACTCTTCGGTGTTTTAAGTGTGGCGGTCCCTATGGAGATGCGACGCAGCCTGGAGCAATTGGACGTGAAGGCCATGGCCCAAAGTCGGGAGTACCCTAACGTGGGGACGCCGCTGGACTTGGCAGGTCAGAAACTTTGGAACGATACGGCCGGCGCCATACTCACGCCCATACTTTCGCATCTTCATCCGGGCGGCGGTATGCTCCTGATCAATGATTATTATTTGAATTCAGCCGAATACATTCGCGCCCATCCGGGTGAAGTCGCCCTAAGCAAGCGGCATTGGCATTACCTGGACACGTGGTTGAACCAGGCCGGGCGTTGGATGGGCTTGCGGTTTGTGCCGCAACCCAGGGTCCTGGTTAATAATTTTCTAACCAACCCTCGTTTCATCGAAGGACGTTTGGGGGTGGCCTACCGAGCGGCTTTACCGCAAAAGGACGTGCGCGTCAACTCGGGGATGTCGGATTTAGTCAAAACAGAAAAACCGTTGGTGGAAGTGAACGCCTCCAACGCCGTGGTTGTTCCTGAGCTCAAGAACATGACGGTAGGGAGTTGGGTCTCGGATGAGACCATCGATCAGATCCGGGGCAATCAGCAAATCGAACCCGTGACGCAAGGCTCCACGACCCTCGTGGATACAGTCTCGGAATATCTGAAATTGCAAAAGCTTGATTTACGCGGAGCTGAAGTCATGTTGGTCGGACCGGGACACTCGGATATTGAACTTCTGGAGTTGTTCCAAATGCATCCTGAAATCGGGAAAGTGCATCTTGTGGAATTAAATGAAAACGTCATCGCGCAGATTGACCGTGATTTGGGTCATTGGGCCATGCCGGGATTAAAGGATCGGATTGTGGTTCATCGGCGAAATGCGCTGCAGATGCCCGCGGAGCTTCGTGGGAAAATGAGGTTGGTCATGGATGCCATGGTCTACGACCATGAGTTTTTTACCGCAGCCCAATTATGGCGGGCGGCGCATGAAATTAGAGGGCTTTTGGCGCCGGGGGGCATGCATGTATCCGGCGGCTTTTTCCGGCACCGGGGCTTTCAAGATGGGAACATTGGGCTCAATGAATTTGCCTTCAAAGAAGAACCCGAGATGCAATTGCAACCGCCCCTTTTCCCGGGTCGGCAATTGTTTCAGGCCCGGATAAACATGTCGGGTTTGCAGCCGTTGAATCTTTTGGGTGCGTTGGGTTCGCTTGGGGTTGGTTTCGGCATGTTGGCTTTGGCGTGGGCGCATCCTTTGGTGCTTGCGATCGCGCTGCCGTACACCCTTGCCGGTGCAGCCAAAGCTTGGACCACCTTGATCCAATGGCGAGACCTGCCTGCCGCCGAGCGGACCTGGTCCACGCCAGTAGCCACATACAATCCGCACACAGGAGAAGTCTTGGACGCTCAGGGTAAGCCGTTGGCTCAGCCCACGCTGATTGTGTTGGCGCATGAACAGTACTCGCATGTCTGGACCCAACGCGTGCTTCGTGCCCTGGGTGCAGATCTTGTTTCGTATAAGCCCGGCACATGGCAGCACTGGGTGTTTAATCTCGCGCTGGCCGAGGTATTGGCGCATGCCTTGGACTTGGCGGCCGTTCCGTGGGTTGTGGTGGAGCGTTTACGCGCAACCGCACCTGCCGTTGAACAAAAACCCTTACGCACGCAGGTGTTGGAATCATCTGACCCGAAAGAGGCCGATGTCCGCTTGAACGAAGTGGGCCTGTTCTGGCATGCCTCCCAGGATAATGGACCTAAGAACATATTGTCTGCCGGGTTTGAAAACCATCTGGGTGTATTGCCTGGGTCGGATACCGGTGTTTATTTTGGTCGCACGAAAGCCACCCCCGAAGGCGCTCAGTGGCGCCGTAACTTGGCGGTTACCGGTGCCGCTTACTCTGCCGACCGTTGGTTGTTTTCCGAGAATGATGACCTGCGCGGAAGACTCTATGTCGTGAATCCGGCCCATCCTGCCGTCGTGTTGCATATGCGCGCTTTTGACCGTAAGCATTTGGCCACGCAGGAGGCTGTCAAGGTGGAGGGGCCGGAGAATCAAATACTTATTCGGCCCGATGCGATCATTGGTTTGGTCGTCAATGCGCAAGACGAATTGCGTGAAATTCAGCGCATGCAACAGGCCGACCGCTACCGGGATTTAATTTTGTTGGAACGGACTCCGGACGGCCAAATCACGGTGGTGAAAGCCATTCCGGCCAAGGATATACCACGGCTGGATCATCAGGGTCCGGGTACACCATCGTACAGTACTTTGGTGGGTGAGCAGGGAATAACGAAACGACAAGATGCTGTCCAGCACGAGTTGAACCGCTTGCGCGAGGTGTTGCCGGAGGGCGTGAACGAACCGGTGCGCGGACTGCGTTTCCTGCCAATGCGTCTGCTGCAAAGCGGGCTGCAGGCGGTGCTGTTTGCCAACGACCGGCAGACCTCGGCGAGTATGCAGGGTGCGGTGAAGGGTTTGGCCGCGGTGGTGCTGGTGGGTGTGAGCCTGCTGGCAGGTGCCGTGACGGCCCTGGCCACCACGGGAACCACGGTGAGGGTCGCTGACGACAGTGTCCGCCTGGAAGCCATGAAGAAGCTGTTGGTGGTGCCCGACGCCGACGCTGCGAAAGAATACGGCGTGAAGGGTCTGCGCTTCCGCGGGTTGTCGGAACAAGGCGGCCTGATCCAGCGTCTGTTCAAGGGTGCGCTGTTGGGTATGTACAGCGAAGGGGACAAGACCTCGAACGATCAGGGAGTCTGGGCCACGGTGTATGTTCCGGATGTCTTGTTGGAGACCGTGAGTCAGCCCATGCCTGCGGCCGACGGTACGTTCAGGGCGAGCATGGCCCGCTTGAATTACCAAGTGAAGGCCTTCTTGTTCGGTGTGATCGCCGGACAGCAGGCAAATAACTATTACTCCGGGTTGCGCAAGGACGTGGACTACTCCGCGGAGGCGGTGGTTGCTGAGAAGACCGTGGACACGTTGCAAGGTGGTCAAACCAGCGATGAATGGTTGGCAGGGAAGCATGAGAAGGTTGGGATCGAGAGTGCCAGCGTGGTGGCTCTGGCGCAGGCGTACCTCCAGGAAGCACAGGCTGTGCAAAAGCAAAGTGGTGAAAACGCCAAGAGCCTGGCGCGGAAAGCACTGGCGCAGGAACTGGCCAAGGGTGCTGAGCCGAGCCTCTCGGCCCTGCTGCAGGTGGTGGAGAGCCTGCCGGGTGAGCAAGCAAACGTATACCGTGCATTGGCCCTGGAAGCCGAGAAGCTGGAGAAGGCCAAACGGGATATCGTGGTGCAGAAGTTGATGCAAACCTTGATTGCCGAGGATACGCCGGGCAATGCGTTGCGCGGTGTGGAGGCCCACGTTATGCAAACCGGGCAGACGGTGTATGTGATGGGCATGCCGCAAACGTATCAGGCCTTGCTCAAGCAAGTGACCGAGCAGAAGGACGCGTTGGGGAACCAGGCGGGCCTGCAGGGACTGGTGGACCGGTTGACGACCTTGGAAGCGGCCCTCAAGCAGTTGGCGCAGACTCCGGCCGGGCAGATGCTGGCGCTGGAAGGCAACCTGGGAGCGGCGTTGGTGGGTGAAAGCGCACGTCAAACGCGAACCTGGGGCAGCCAGTTGCTGACCTTGGGTGAGGATTTGACGCGGGTCAACCATGCGGTGGCGACCGGGAAGGTGAGCACGGTGACTGTAGATGGCATTGATCTGGCGCAGACGCAGGTGTACGAAGTGAATGCGCCCATGGGCAAAGAGGTTACGGTGGCGGCAGTGATGGAAGCCAAGCTGCCGAAGGAAATGCAGGCCAAGGTGTACGCGGGAGAACGTGAGGCGGTGGTGCGTGCCCCGAAGGCGGGCGTGCTGGGAACCGTGGCCGGCAGCGTGGCGCGTGTCTTGAATACAACGTCGGCGCAGCGCTGGGCGTTGCAATCCGATCCGCTGGGGTATCTGCAACGGGGGGCGGCCACGTTGAATGAGTCAACGCTCCAGAGGTTGCTGCAGGACGAGGGGAGCCCGGTGGCGCAGGCGTTCTTGCGGTATGCGGAGAAACCGAGCAGCCGTACTCGTGAACAGGCGTTTGTGAAGTCCATGCTGCGAGCCTTGAAGGTGGAAGCCAAGCAGGTGGAGGCGCTGGAGAAGGCAGGCCAGGTGACTGAAGCCATGCAGGCGCAGGCTCGGTTTGAGACGTCCATGGTCGCCTTCAGTGAATTGGCGGGAACCCTCAAGGTCTTGAATGCGCAGGTGTTGGGGAGTTGGGAAACCGTGCAGGGCAAGGCCGGGAAGACGATCTATGTGCCGAATGCCTTGCTGGTCACGGGTGGGAAGGGTGCGTTCGGTGCGTATGTGGACATGCTGAGCAAGCTGGCGACGAAGGTGGATACGGAGCAGCTGGAGAAGCACCGCCGCCGCATGTTCCGCAGCGCTGCGCAAGCCGCGTAATTGAGCGGTACAGATTGGGAAGGACGCGGATGCTCCACCGCAGAGGGTGGAGCTCGTGATCGGAGCATTCGGTGAATGCTCCTCAAACGCCGCGTGCCTTCCCGATCTGTACCGCATTACTTTTTGGTGATTGTTTCACTCGGTGAGTGGGCCTCAAACCCCGCCTCAGGCTTTGTCTTTCTTATACAGGTTAACGCCGCGTGCCTTCCCAATCTGTACCGCTTTATTTTTTGGTGAACGACTCACTCGGTGAGTGGGCCTCAAACCCCGCCTCAGGCGTTGTCTTGCTTATACCTGTCAACGCCGCGTGCTTTCTGGACTTAAGATTGCTCTGGATTCAAAACGGGTGCACTGATAGAATATCATTGTAAACGTCACGGCAATCAATGGGATTGACCTAGAACAGAGGCAGCAGTGAGTCCACGTCTTCCTGAGCTTAATCTCGTGTACGAATCACGAATCAATAAGGCGATTGATTTTATTCGTAAGAATTTAAATAAAAATCTGGCATTGGCCGAAGTTGCCAAGGTGGCTTCGTTTTCTGAGTTTCATTTCCATCGGATCTTTGCCGACTTGGTGGGTGAAACCTTGTTTGATTATGTGTGGCGACTTCGGGCAGAAAAAGCTGTAAATATGCTGCACTCTCATGACACGCCCATTCAAGAAATAGCCTACCAGTGTGGTTTCTCCAACCAATCCAACTTGGCCAAGGCACTCAAGAAACGTTATAAAATGTCCCCCACCCAAATACGCCAGCATCCGGAATTGGTGCAGTTGGGTAAAACCAATGAGGTGAAAATTGTTCCAGGGTACCATGAGCTATTAAAGGTTTTGGATTTTAATATTCGGTTCCAGGCCTTTCCGGAACGAAGGATCGCGTATATTCGCGGCATTACCAAAGGGTCTGATTCACTTGCGATTATGTTGTTGTGGCTCCGCGTGACGCGGTGGGCGCGCCGGCATCATTTATACGATCAAGGGGCGCAAAACATTGGAATGATGCTGGACAATCCAACCTTGACGGCTCCCCACCGTTGCCAATACGATGCGGGAGTGATCATCCCTAACGATTTCACCTTAGTCGGGCCGGTGTCCGAGGGGTGGATTCCGGAGGGGGATTATTTGGTGTATGAGTTCGAAGGAACGCCTCAAACCTTAGAGGAACTTTTTTATGTCATTTATCGCGGGTGGTTTCCGAAAAGCGGATACATCCCTGGAGATTGCCCGCCGTTGGTGATTATTCATAAGCACATGTTTGAAAAGCCCCGCGGCCTACTAACGGCTGAAATTAATGTCTTGCTTAACCCTCTGGCATAAGTTTAATCAAGGTTTTCAAGCCCGAATGCCCCATTTCCGTTGACCCTAGAAAGCATCATTTAAATCACTGGATTCATTTCAAAAAGCAAGCTGGGAATAATTGCGCGCAGCCAGGGAATAATTGAAAGCAAACCTAAACAAACCTCTGATTTTAAAGCGGTTTATACTCCGAATAGCCCGGAAGACAAAGCGTTGGACGTGAAAACGGGCTTGGCGTTGTACCATCCTGGAGGTGACAGCATGTTTTTAAGCACATTCTTAAATAAAACGATCGTAAAGACGATTGCACTCGTGGTGGCCATGACGTTTGTGTGGCCGTATCTGACCTGGGCGTTTGAAGCCGGTTCCTATCCGGTCGGACCCATGGCGGTTTTATACAATCAAAGCCGTGTAACGATCCCCAAAGAAATGGGCCTGGTTCAGGCGGCTTACCAAGGCGACCGGCAGTTGGTTGTCCTCGTCCAGGATTTGCATTGCAACCTGGAAGTACAGAACAACATCGCGAAAATAATCGGGACTTTGACTAAGAAACATGGCTTGAACATGATCGCCGTGGAAGGCGCCTCGCAAGCGGTGAATCTGGCGCAGTTGAAGACCTTTCCCAATGCACGGGTGAAGCGGGTCGTGGGGCAGTATTTCCTGAAGCAAGGAAAGATGTCGGGTGCGGAATACTATGCGGCCACGGCAGAACATCCAGTGACACTGCAGGGGATTGAAAAGGCGGAGCTGTACACCGCCAGCCGAGATGCGGTGAATGCGTTTTTAAACGACGAGAGCCAAGGGTATGTGTACGACCTGCGCGAGCTGTTCAAGGAACTGAAACCCTCCATCTACACTCCGGAATTACTGGGCTTGGATAAGCAAAAACAAGATAACCGTGAAGGTAAAGTGCCGATGTTGAAGTACGCGGTGGGTGTCTGGAATCAGGGGAAGCAGCTGGGAGTGAATGTGGGCGCGTATCCCAACGTAGCTAGGTACGTGACCAAAAAAGCGGCTCTGTTCGGCGAGGTGAGTCCGGATACACTGTACGAAGAGCTGGAAAGTCTGGATCGCGAAATACGCGAACATCTCTACACCAGTGCGGCGCAACGCAAACTCGATGTTCTGGAACGCCGCTTGGACATAATGGAACGGATGCTGAACATCTCCGTTAAGCCTGAGGAATTGAAGGCGTTTCGTGAGCATTCCGGCGATTTCAAAGTGGCGGAATTCTTGCACTTTATTGAAGCGCACGACGCGAGTGGGGAACTGAGACTGGATGCGGAAGTGTACGATCTGGACAAATACCTTGAAAAAGTAAAACACTTTTACGAGTTGGCCGATGCGCGCAGCACGGTGTTTGTCGAGAACACCCTCAAACACATGAGTGAAGCCAAAACCAACATCGGCGTGATGGTGAGCGGTGGTTTCCACAACGATGGCGTCTTGGCAGCCTTAAAGTCCCGTAAGATTTCGTACCTGTCGGTGCAACCCGCCATCACGCATGAAGATTTGGTAAATCCGTACTACTCGCTCTTGCGGAATCGCAAGAACCCATTGGAAAAATTGTTGGCTGAAAACCAGAACATTTTGGCATTGGCTTCGGCCTTTCCGCAAGCCATTCAGACGGAAAAACCCTTGGAACCCGGGGAATGGGCGCAGCAACCGGAAGCCGTAAAGACCTTCGCAAAAGTGATGGACTTGGTCCTGAAAAGCGGGGCGTTGGGAGACGCGGCACAGGCGAGCACCAAAGTAAGCGACGTTAAAGCGGCGTTCGAAGCGATGGTGAGGAATGCGGGCATGAATTCTCAGATCCAGCCGTTGTGGGAACAAGTCCAGGTGAATGAAGCCACGCAAACGATGATCGTGCCCATGAGCCTGGGCGGCACACAGGCACTGTCGTTGGTGATCCGCCCGGAAGGGCAGGGCGTAGCCATTGACCGGAGCTTGGCCCACGTGAGCTTGGATGGGAAGATCGAGGCCGTGTTGGTGGAGAACACGGTGCTGGCCGGCATGGAGAAAAATATTCTGGGCGTGCACAAAGTCGGTGGAGCCTTAGTCGGTGCGAATCTTTTCCTGCAAAGCCCGGTGGCGGCCTTGGTCGCCACGGGCAGTACGGTCATGTTGGCGCCGGGTGGGTGGCGCTCCTATTTGTCCCAGTTGAAGAGCGGTTTCTCGGGACTGGAAAAACCACTGCAAGGCTTAATGGGGTTGAGGAGCACGGAACGCCAGATGCAACGCGGAGCTATCGATGTTACTACCTTGGGGACGATCGCCGGTTTAGGGGTGGCGGGCGTGGGTGTTTTCATGGCCCTTAATGCCGGTGTGGCCATGCTCCCGGCGATCATCGGCGGAGTGGTGATGGCGGCCATCCTATATGGCCTTGCGGCCTGGCGGGGAAATAAAATTGTCTCGGACCAATGGATTGGTATCGCCAGCGCCAGTGGCTTGGCATTGATTGCACTCGGCATCGGGGCCGCTTTGACCGGTTGGGGATTGGTGGCACTTTTCATAATCCCACTGGGAATAACCTTGCCGATCGGTGCCTCGCTGAACGCAGCGGATGTGATCACTCCGGAATACCGTTCCTCGTATGCCATGATGGTGGGGTTTTGGGAAGGCTTGCTCGGCATTGCGGCCTTGGCGCAAGTGGCCAGTCTGTTTGGCGAGAAGTACGTATGGTGGAGCATATTTTTGGGCTTGGCCGGAATACTGGCTGCGGTCATCGGTCTTTTCGGTAGCACTTCCGCCCGTGATCTAAGCACGGCCCGGTTGAGCGTGAGGGTATGGGTTCGGTATCAGACGGCAGTAAAACAACTGGGCCAAGCCTCCGGCTTTAAAACCTGGCAGGATATTGCCGAACGCGAGCTTAAAGCCGCTCAACTGTGGGATGCGCAAGATAACAGCAAAAATCGTGCAGCGGTCAAGAAAATCACTGCGGTCTTTGAAGCACTGGAACCAGTCCAAAGACAGAGTCTCGCGGAGATGAGTTTCAAAGAGGCGAAGGCTCTGCTGGCTCAGGTTGCCAACGCGCAAAAAGCGGCTGAAGAAAAGGCAGAAGAACAAAAAGTCTTGGAGCTGGGAACGTGGCAGGCGAAACGTGAAACGGCCTTGAAGGCTGCAGGGCAGACCGATGTGTTGACAACAAACCAGCGCGAACAATTGTTTGACCAGGAACAAGCGCGTCGCAAGGCCTTGGATGAGGGCGAGGCGGCCGAGGTGTATAAGAACCCGAAAATGCCCCTGAACCTTAAAGACCTCACCGGCGCCAAGGCGAAATTGGCGGATCCGCAAACCCAAGCAGTGTACACCGGCTACCGTGATAAAGATCAAGCCATTCAACTGATGCAGGAGACCGGGTATTACCATCACTTATATTTGCAAGCCGATCAGGATGCCCAGGGCCGATATGCCATGAAGGGGTGGATCCCTGCCGATCGCATTCCTCGTGCCGTCGCCGGTCAGGGCGCCGCTGAAACCATGTTGCCCGACCGAGCCGTTGTGCCGCTGGTGGTGCAAAATTCAGAACAGGCCAAGGCAGTACTGAGCAATGCGGCTACGCGCGTGGTGTATGTCACTGCCGCAGAGAAGAACGCTGCGATCCAGCTTATGACCCGTATACAGACCGGTAAGGAATTGTATGTGATAGGGACACCGGATGCGGATGGGTTGGTGCAGACCGTAGAGCGGTTCATTGCACCGACGGAGACTAAAGCGCCGGGCGGGCGCGGGTTTGAAAGGGGTTACTCAGAGATTGCACCCCTGGTGGGAATCACGGCCGGTGTGTTCGCGGGTGCGGGTGCGTTTTATGTTTTAACCGCTTGGGCGGGGCTTACGGGTTTGTCCGTGGTCGGAAGCGTATTGGGTGTGGCGCTACTTGCGGGTGTGTTGAGTGCCTGGCTGATCTCGCGCAAGGATTCAACCGCAAAGGAGTCTGCGCCGGCCGGTGCACGTAAGGGGAACCGTCAATTTTG
Source organism: uncultured bacterium (assembly GCA_964604705.1). Taxonomy (GTDB): domain Bacteria; phylum Oederibacteriota; class JAAXVQ01; order JAAXVQ01; family JAAXVQ01; genus JAAXVQ01. Next base: position 35,807 of record CAZSAP010000019.1, on the reverse strand, counting down.
GCTTTCCAATAGCTTGGGGATAAGCGAGTTGCGTGCCATGGAGGCGTTTATCCGCTCTTGGCTGCACAACGGCACGCGTCTGGTGGGCACGCTCATGTTGGTCGTGACGCTGGTGCCCATGGGAGCCTACGGCTACATGCAGTGGAACCGGGCCGCGGAGTGGGATCGTTCTGCCGCGGCGCAGAGCATTGGACACATAAAAGAGTTAGCAGCGAACAAAGACATCCGCGGACTCCTACGAGTAAGAGATGAAGCCCGGGCTCGATTGGCCGGAACCCGGACGGCGATGGCCGAAGCCGAGCGCCTGGGATGGCAGCGCTTGCTGAATCGCTCCGAAAAATCATTGGAGCAGCTTAAGCGGGAGCACGCGTATGACCGGATGGCGGTTATGGAAGCGGAACTGGCCATCAACCGAAATACACTGGACGCGAATCAGGCATACCGTCCCGGTGGCTACGCAACCTGGCATTGGAGCGCGTCCTTAAAATCGCTCGAACAAGAGGCGCAAACGACTCGTCGGGAAGGGCCGTTGGCCATTGAACTCAATCAACTCTATACGGAAGTAAGGGTTCAGACCGATACGCTTAATGCGTACAAGACGGACCTTGAGGCATTTCGTGCAACCTCACCGAATTGGTTTGATGGAACCAACCAAACGATCGCAACCACGGCGGCCGACGAATTGAAAACCTTGGAAGCGGAAACCGCAGTTGAGAAAGCCCTGTACGAAACCGTCAACCAAGGGCTGCGTCAACGGGTGGACGCACGACTCCGTGAACAGCGATCGGATTTTGGAAATCAAAGCCAACGCCACGATAAGCTGGCCGCGTTTAACCAAAGTCAGGTACAACCGCTTTTGTTGTACGCGACGCAAGTTCGGGACAGTCTGAAAGAACGCTACGATAATTACGAAAATGCCTCGCACCATGTGGGGTATTCGGGATATTCGGATAATGCAGCCGAAGATGAACGTCAACAAGGCCTGCGTAACAGTTATGAGGCGGATGGCGAAGCCGCGGGAGTAAAGGCTAAAATGGCGTTGGGCAAGCTGAATGCGCATTGGGCGAAGTTGGGGGATACGGGCGTCCTGGGTGCCGAAAACATTAAAATTCCAAACCTCCTGCGGCAATCGATGAAGGGCGAATCCACCTTGAGTACCCCGATCTATGCCGACGGCAAGCTGCAGTTGCGTCCCAATGAGACGCTCATGGTGGACAACGAGCAGGTGTCCCTCAAAGCCGTAAAGGATTTCGCTCCGCTCTACGACGCCATTCGCGAGTTGGCCGTAAGCGTCAATACCAAGACCCAGTCGCAGCAACAGTGGCTCCAAAGTCAAATAGAGCAGGATATCCAGAAACAAATTCTAGAGGTGGTAGCCGACAGCACGGTCGCTCATCCCTTCCGTGCCCAAACCGGCATACTCAGCGGGGTTGTTTCCGGCAGTTTGGCGGCGCTTCAAGGTGTTGCTTTGTTTATGCTCGGGACCACGTCGCCGGCCTTGGTTATCCCGGCCATTGTGTTGGGCGTGTTTTTTGGAGGCTACCTGACACTCAGTGCGGTGAATTTTGTGCGCGTCGGGCGGGCGGTTAGGGACGTCATGTCGGATGTTTTGCGGGAGAGTGAACCCACACTCTCGCAGAGCGAACTCACACGGCGGGCCAACACGGAAGCCATTGCCTGGTCCGACGGACGGATGAATGATGTTGCCATGAAGAAGTTAGAGGCCACGCATCCCTGGGCGGCGGCGCAAGTGCTTTTCCATGAGTCGTTTAAAACCGAGTTGGGCGGCTTGCTCGCCATGTTGCCGGGCGTACGCGTCCTAATGACGCGGTTAAATATCTCGGCCCAAGACGGTCGAACGTCTGAAGCTGAACAAGTAGGGAACACCAGCGCTGTTGTCCCCAACGTTGTGCCGTTGGTTAAGGGTAAGGGCCAGGAGGCTAAGGCTACGGGACAGAAAGCAGCTTCGTCACGTATGGACCTTACCTATTTAAAGCAAGCTCGGAGCCTATTGACCAGCCCGAAGGTGTCCGCGGTTTCAGCCGCGTGGGATGACCGTACCTTGGCTATCCAGCTCATGCATGAGTTGGGCATCTATAAAAATATGGACATTATTGCCTTGGATGCCCAGAACCGTGAATATGTTGTTGAAACATTACCGGCCACGTTGATTAAGCAGCTCAAAACCAACTTAAGCTCTGAAGATCGACTCGCTTTGCGTACCGGTGAAAATACACCTGCCAAGCGTTATATTGCAAAAGTAATGGCGTTGCATCGGGTGCGTTTGGATTTTTCAAGCCTTGATGCCGCCAGAGTCTTATTGGCCAATCCCAAAACGAAGGCGATCTCAGTGCCTTTCGCCGACCGCATGAAAGCGATTGCCCTCATGCAAGCCACCGGACATTTTTCCCATTTGTTCCTTAGAGACGAGAAGGGACGGGAGATTCAATATACACTTTCGGAAGAAATTCCGAACATTAAGGTGGAACAAACCCTCGAGGAACAACAAACCATGCGCTGGGGGAATTTGCCCATCACGAACGCATTGAGCCAGGAGGCGGCCAACGACAGTGAAAAAATTCCTCTACACATTTCCGGTGCAAAAAATCGGTCCCCGTTTGATGGCGCGATTATTGGGGCTGAAACGCGCTTGGGCAGCATTGATCCGCAAGCGGCGGGCATGCTTTATTCCGATAAGTCAAACGCCTCTCAGAAATCAACGGCGTATCAGATTCTATACCGTCCTTTAAATCTTCAGGATATTGAAACGGCCAAAGCCGTTTTAGCGAACCCGGAAACCCAGTTCGTGTACAGCAGTTATCGAAATCTTGATGCCGTTGTCCGTCTTATGCAGGAGACGGGACAGTACAGACATTTGGCGCTTCAGGCCGATCAGGATGCCCAGGGCCGATATGCCATAAAAGGCTGGATTCCAGCGGATCGGATTCCCCGCCCGGAAACAACATCCGGTGTGGTGGTCCAAGAGACCGTAGGCCGGGAAGTCCAGGCGCTTAATGTAACCGACGAAAAAGGAGCGGCGGACCTCTTGGGTCGAAACGGGACCCGTGCGGTCTATGTCGAGGGTAACCAGAAAGATTCAGCCATGGCACTCATGCGCAAGTTGCAGCTGGCAAAAGAGCTTTTTGTGTTGAGCGCTCCTGATGCCGAAGGGATCGTCACCACCCAAGAACGCATTTTAGCGTCCGATATTTTACAAAGTAAGCCGTCTGGGCGTGGATCTGAACGGGGTATGGTTGATGTAAAAACCTTGGGGACAGTCGCTGCGGTTGGAGTTGTTGTCGTGGGGGTTTTATTGGCCATCAATGCGGGTGTGGCGCTGGCGCCTGCCATAGTTGCCGGTGTGTTGGTGTTGGCGCTGGTTTATGGCGTGGCGCGCTGGAATCTTGGGCAGACGGTTTATAGCAAGCGCCAGGGAGTGGCCAATGCCGTTGGACTTGTCCTTGTCACCTTGGGAATTGCCGTGGCGGCCACGGTGGCGGCTGCGGGCAGCACGCTGGTGGTCATTCCTTTGATTCTCATTGGCATTACCTACCCCTTGGGTGTCTTTATCAACGCCGGGGATGTGGTGACTCCGGACTTGCGTTCAGGGTACGTGATGTTTGTGGCGTTTTGGGAATGGATTTTGGCCGTCGCCGGAATAGGGTGGGCAGTCGATCGCATGGGGCTAGGTCATGTCAGTTGGGTGGTGTTTGGCGGCTTTTTTGGTATATTTGCGCTACTTATTGGAATCGCTGGATCTTCTTCCCAGACGCTGAGTACCTTACAATTGTCTGAGCGAATTTGGGTGCGTTTTCAAACGTCCGTACGGGAATTGGGGAAAGCGGACTCCTGGCATTTGTGGCGGGAACTGGCGGAGCGAGAGCTAAAAGCTGCAAATATGTGGGACAAAACAAGTGTTTGGGGGAGTCGCGAGACACTTAGCCGTCTGGAAGACGTGTATCGGGCCCTATCGTATGATCAGCAAAAGCAATTGGTTGGGATGAGTGCCAAGCAGGCCAAGCAGGTGTTGGCCAAGGCCGTATCCGAATCGGCCCCACGTTCATTTGGCAGTCGGAACCAGCGAGGCGTTTCCGAGATCGCGCCGATGGTAAGCATTAGCGCGGGAGTGATTGCGGGAGTGGTCCTGTGGCTGCTCGCCCCGGCCTTGCTTGGGCTTACCGGTGTGGCCGCCTTAGGTGTGGCGGCGGGTGTGGCTTTGGGTATGGGTGGCCTGGCGCTGTGGCTTATCAACCGGGCGCTGCCAAACGAGGTGGCTCCGCAAAGTATCCGACGGCTCAATACAACGGTTGAGCTTCCCTTAAAGGATCGGTTGATCCAACTGCTGCAAAGCGAGGTTTCCCTAGGCGGCTTTCTTAACAATGATGGCGCGTTCTTAAAAAATCAGATGAGCCTTACGGATGCAGAAGCAAGCCAGGCCTTGCTTATAATACGCCTCACCTACGAGACCATAAAAAAGACCTATCCGACACTGCAACAGGTGCGCCCGGATTACATTAAAGAACTTATGGTCTTGGAACTTGAAGGCGCAGACCCCAAAGTGGTGGAACGTGCCATCACGCAAATTATCATCGATGAGCGCTATGGCCGTTCATCGGAAACCACCATTGCCAATATTCGGCGAGTCGGGAGCGGCACGCATCTAAAAGCGCAGGGGATCACCCGCCAAGGCACGTCTGCCTTACGCGGGTTTTCGGATGTGGCACCCATGGTGGGCCTTGGCCTCGGTGTGCTGGCGGGAGTGGCGGCGTTTTTTGCCTTGCCGGTGTTGTTGGGACTAAGTGGGGCTGCGGCTTTGGGTATTGCAGCCGTAGTGGCACTGGTGGTAGGCGGATCGGCGCTTGGATATCTTTCGCGTACCGTGGCTGTCACGCGTACGGTGAGTGTCGTCGAGGGCGAAGCGGTTAATAAAGCATTACGCACGGAGACACAAGAGCAAGTTACGCACGAGTTGAACCGCTTGCGCGAGGTGTTGCCGGAGGGCGTGAACGAGCCGGTGCGCGGACTGCGTTTCCTGCCAATGCGTCTGCTGCAAAGCGGGCTGCAGGCGGTGCTGTTTGCCAACGACCGGCAGACCTCGGCGAGTATGCAGGGTGCGGTGAAGGGTTTGGCCGCGGTGGTGCTGGTGGGTGTGAGCCTGCTGGCAGGTGCCGTGACGGCCCTGGCCACCACGGGAACCACGGTGAGGGTCGCTGACGACAGTGTCCGCCTGGAAGCCATGAAGAAGCTGTTGGTGGTGCCCGACGCCGACGCTGCGAAAGAATACGGCGTGAAGGGTCTGCGCTTCCGCGGGTTGTCGGAACAAGGCGGCCTGATCCAGCGTCTGTTCAAGGGTGCGCTGTTGGGTATGTACAGCGAAGGGGACAAGACCTCGAACGATCAGGGAGTCTGGGCCACGGTGTATGTTCCGGATGTCTTGTTGGAGACCGTGAGTCAGCCCATGCCTGCGGCCGACGGTACGTTCAGGGCGAGCATGGCCCGCTTGAATTACCAAGTGAAGGCCTTCTTGTTCGGTGTGATCGCCGGACAGCAGGCAAATAACTATTACTCCGGGTTGCGCAAGGACGTGGACTACTCCGCGGAGGCGGTGGTTGCTGAGAAGACCGTGGACACGTTGCAAGGTGGTCAAACCAGCGATGAATGGTTGGCAGGGAAGCATGAGAAGGTTGGGATCGAGAGTGCCAGCGTGGTGGCTCTGGCGCAGGCGTACCTCCAGGAAGCACAGGCTGTGCAAAAGCAAAGTGGTGAAAACGCCAAGAGCCTGGCGCGGAAAGCACTGGCGCAGGAACTGGCCAAGGGTGCTGAGCCGAGCCTCTCGGCCCTGCTGCAGGTGGTGGAGAGCCTGCCGGGTGAGCAAGCAAACGTATACCGTGCATTGGCCCTGGAAGCCGAGAAGCTGGAGAAGGCCAAACGGGATATCGTGGTGCAGAAGTTGATGCAAACCTTGATTGCCGAGGATACGCCGGGCAATGCGTTGCGCGGTGTGGAGGCCCACGTTATGCAAACCGGGCAGACGGTGTATGTGATGGGCATGCCGCAAACGTATCAGGCCTTGCTCAAGCAAGTGACCGAGCAGAAGGACGCGTTGGGGAACCAGGCGGGCCTGCAGGGACTGGTGGACCGGTTGACGACCTTGGAAGCGGCCCTCAAGCAGTTGGCGCAGACTCCGGCCGGGCAGATGCTGGCGCTGGAAGGCAACCTGGGAGCGGCGTTGGTGGGTGAAAGCGCACGTCAAACGCGAACCTGGGGCAGCCAGTTGCTGACCTTGGGTGAGGATTTGACGCGGGTCAACCATGCGGTGGCGACCGGGAAGGTGAGCACGGTGACTGTAGATGGCATTGATCTGGCGCAGACGCAGGTGTACGAAGTGAATGCGCCCATGGGCAAAGAGGTTACGGTGGCGGCAGTGATGGAAGCCAAGCTGCCGAAGGAAATGCAGGCCAAGGTGTACGCGGGAGAACGTGAGGCGGTGGTGCGTGCCCCGAAGGCGGGCGTGCTGGGAACCGTGGCCGGCAGCGTGGCGCGTGTCTTGAATACAACGTCGGCGCAGCGCTGGGCGTTGCAATCCGATCCGCTGGGGTATCTGCAACGGGGGGCGGCCACGTTGAATGAGTCAACGCTCCAGAGGTTGCTGCAGGACGAGGGGAGCCCGGTGGCGCAGGCGTTCTTGCGGTATGCGGAGAAACCGAGCAGCCGTACTCGTGAACAGGCGTTTGTGAAGTCCATGCTGCGAGCCTTGAAGGTGGAAGCCAAGCAGGTGGAGGCGCTGGAGAAGGCAGGCCAGGTGACTGAAGCCATGCAGGCGCAGGCTCGGTTTGAGACGTCCATGGTCGCCTTCAGTGAATTGGCGGGAACCCTCAAGGTCTTGAATGCGCAGGTGTTGGGGAGTTGGGAAACCGTGCAGGGCAAGGCCGGGAAGACGATCTATGTGCCGAATGCCTTGCTGGTCACGGGTGGGAAGGGTGCGTTCGGTGCGTATGTGGACATGCTGAGCAAGCTGGCGACGAAGGTGGATACGGAGCAGCTGGAGAAGCACCGCCGCCGCATGTTCCGCAGCGCTGCGCAAGCCGCGTAATTGAGCGGTACAGATTGGGAAGGACGCGGATGCTCCACCGCAGAGGGTGGAGCTCGTGATCGGAGCATTCGGTGAATGCTCCTCAAACGCCGCGTGCCTTCCCGATCTGTACCGCATTACTTTTTGGTGATTGTTTCACTCGGTGAGTGGGCCTCAAACCCCGCCTCAGGCTTTGTCTTTCTTATACAGGTTAACGCCGCGTGCCTTCCCAATCTGTACCGCTTTATTTTTTGGTGAACGACTCACTCGGTGAGTGGGCCTCAAACCCCGCCTTAGGCTTTGTCTTTCTTATGCAGGTTAATGCCGTGTGCCTTCCTTGATCTGTAACATGTTTGTTTTGCAATGGGGTCGTAATAAATCAATAAATTGTTTTTCTGAATTTGGGATGGTAGAATGTTTTTGCTACGAATGTTCCTGGGCAGCAAGTGACTGTAACCGAACGTTACAACCAGTAGCGACAACACAGCAATGAGGCAACAGTGACTTCTCCTAAAACCTACTTCAGTTTGGAGTACGAGACGCGATTAAACCGCGCGATCAATTTCATTCGTCAAAATTTAGAAAAAAAATTATCCTTGGATGAGGTGGCCAAGGAGGCCTCGTTTTCGAATTTTTATTTTCATCGCATTTTTAGTAAGTATGTCGGTGAAACCTTAAATGATTTTATTTGGCGTTTGCGGGCGGAGAAGGCTGTGCTTATGCTGCATGCCAATACAGCATCGGTCCAAGAGATTGCCTATCAATGTGGCTTTTCAAATCAATCCGATTTATCCAAAAATTTAAAAAAACGCTACAAGATGACTCCTACCCACATACGCCAGCATCCGGAATTGGTGAAAATAGGTCATTCCCTGGAAACGAAAATTCTTCCTGGCTATCATGAACGGCTGAAGCATCTGGAAGAAAACGTCCGTTTTCACACGTATCCGCCTAGAAGGTTTGCGTATGTACGCGGTATGGTCAAAGGCACAGATCCATTGGCGATCACGCTTTTATGGCTGCGTATTTCTCGTTGGGCCAAGCAGCATAATTTATTCGCCCAAGGAGCCCAATGTGTTGGAATGATGCTGGATGACCCTACGATCACCCATCCTAACCGTTGTTACTACGATGCGGGCGTATTTATACCGGATGAGTTTAAGCTTCAGGGGCCGGTCCATGAGGGTGTGATCCCGGCGGGGAATTATGTTGAGTACGATTTGCAAGGGACACCCCAGGAGTTGGAAGATCTTTTTTATGTCATTTATCGGGGTTGGTTTCCTAAAAGCGGATATGTCCCGGGAGCGTACCCGCCTGTAGGTGTCGTCCGCAAGCAATTTTATGAAAAACCACGTGGGATTATCGAAGTCACCATCAACATACTGCTTGAGCCAGAACTCCATTAATGTGTAACGCCTCTGGTTATTTTTAAGAAGCTACAGGATTTTATTTTTCTTTTTAAAAGTCTTAACCAAAATTGAATACAATAGAAGATCGTTTTTGCATAAATTTATCAGAAAACTCAGTTACCTTCAGGATCACCCTAAAAATTCATTTCAGGTATTTTGGATGTTCATGTAAAACCCTTTAAAAATAATAGTTTTATTAAAAAGTTTAAATGATGGTTTTGTGTTTCAAAACGAAACATACTAAGAAATAACATTTAAATATAATGATATATTAGTTCTTTATTTTTGTGTCCAGAGGCAAAAAATGATATACTTTCGCTAAGTCGAAATGCAATTAAACCTCGTTTCCGGAGCGTTGCTTATGAATCTGTTCCCCTTTTTGAGTGAGTATGCCAAACGTATTTTGTCATTAGGCTTTTGGCAAAAACGTGAGAGCCGCATGCTGACCAAGACCATCTCTCTTCTGATTACGGTAACGTTTGTGTTGCCGTATCTGACCTGGGCCTTTGAAGGGACCTCGTACCCTCAAGGAACGGCCTCGGTTTTGTACAACCACAAGATTGTTACCATTCCCAAAACCATGGGCACGGTACAAGCGGCCTATCAGGGTGAAGGTTCGTTGGTGATTCACGTGCAGGATTTGCATTGCAACGCGGAAGTACAGAACAACATCGCCGGCATGATCGGTTCCTTGGCGCAGGAACATGGTTTGAAAGTCGTGGCCGTAGAAGGTGCCTCGGCACCGGTCAACGTTGCGCAATTGAAAAAATTTCCGAACGCACGTGTGAAACAGAATGTGGGGCAGTACTTCCTGAAGCAGGGGAAGATTACCGGTGCGGAATATTATGCGGCCGCAGGCAAGCAGAACGTGGTGTTGCACGGTATTGAAAGCGCTTCACAGTATGCGGCCAGCCGACGCGTGGTCTCGGAATTTCTAAACGACGAGGCGCAAGGGTATGTGTACGATCTGCGGGAAGTGTTTAAAGAACTCAAGCCCGAGATCTACACACCGGAATTGTTGGAACTGGATAATGCCAAACAGGCCAACCGCGAGGGTGAAATACCCATGCTGAAGTACGCGGTCGGCGTTTGGAACCAGGCGCAAAAAATGGGCCTGAGCTTAAGCAAGTATCCGAATGTCGCGATGTACGTGACCAAGAAGGCGGCGTTGTTCGGGGAAGTGAACCCCGATGTGTTGTACGAAGAATTGGACAATCTCAATCGTGAGCTCCGCGAACGTTTATATACCAACGCTGCGCAGCGCGAACTGGATGCCTTGGAGCACCGCTTGGATGTGTTGGAGCGGATGCTGAACATCTCCGTGAAGCCGGTAGAACTAAAAGAGTATCGAAAAAATCCGGAAGCGTATAGAGTTAAGAATTTTCTGGAATTTGTGCGGATCCACGATGTGGCTGAAGAATTGACGGTGGATCCGGATGTCAAAGAGTTGGATCAGTACATTGGCAAGGTTCAGAAATTTTACGAATTGGCCGATGCCCGCAGCACCGTGTTTGTGGAGAACACGCTTAAGCGTATGGGTGAGGCCAAAACCGGCGTGGCGGTGTTGGTAACCGGCGGGTTCCACACCGAAGGCGTGTTGGATGTGTTGAAGGCCCGCAAGATTTCCTATCTGTCCGTTCAACCCAAGATCACCCATGAAGATTTGGTGAACCCGTATTACTCGTTGTTGCGCAACCGCAAGACTCCGTTGGAAAAACTGTTGGCTGAGAATCAAAACATCTTGGCCTTGGCGCCGGAATTCCCACAGGCGGAGCAAGTTGAGAACGTCTTGAGCGCCGATGAGTTGGCACAGCAGTCGGAAACCGTGCAGACCTTTGCCAAGCTGATGGATTTGGTGTTGAAGAGCGCGGAACTCGGGGATGCGGTGCAAACCGGCGCGAAGTTGGCGGATGTGAAAGCCGCGTACGACGCCGCGGTGAAGAACGCGGACGTGAATGCGCAGATCCAGCCGTTGTGGGAACAAGCCCAGGTAAACGAAAGCACCAAAACCATGATCGTACCCATGAGCTTGGGCGGCGTGAATACGCTCGCGTTGGTTGTTCGTCCCGAAGGACAGGGCGTGGCGCTGGATCAGAACCTCGCGAAAGTCAGTCTGGACGGCAAGACCGAAGCCGTGCTGGTGGACAACACCGTGGTGGCCGGACAAGAGAAGAGTATTTTGGGTACCCAACAAACCCGTGGAATCATGGCGGGGTTGAGTACGTTCTTCCAGAATCCGATGGCCGCGTTTGTGGCCACAGGCAGCACCGCCATGGTGGCCTTGGGCAGTGTGCAGGCATGGGCGAGCCGGATGGGGCAGGCGATCGGGTTGGGACGCCAAGTTGAAACCGGGACATCCAAAAATATTTTCCTGCGTGCGGCCGACTTGGTGATGCCTTTCTTGGAATGGCCGATCACCTTGGGCATCTCCTTGGCCACCTTGTTGGGTGCCAAGGGCTTGGAAGAACGCTTTGCCGCCGTGCACGGTCCTGAGAAACAGGCGCGCCTGCTTGAGTTCATGAAAGATCTAACCCAAAAAACGCCGTTCGGCTTGTTGGCCGGGTTGATCACGGGTCTGGGTGTGTTGATGTTGGGGGTAGGCCTGGGTCAAGATGTGGCTTCGGCTCTGAAAATGGCCGGCTTGGCTGCAGGTACGGTGCTCGGGTTGCAACACGTGGTGCCGCACTTTAGTTTGAATTTGCTGGAACCGAAAAATTCGGGGAATTTGTTGGAAGCGGCGTTTACTCAATCGGCGACGGAGTTTGGTGACTGGGTTAAAACCAACAACGCGGATGTGCAAGCCTTGCAGCAGGAGAATATCGTCGCAAGTTCCTTTATCAACGACATGGCTTTGTTCAGTCCGGCTCAAGCCGTGCTCACGCAGGCGGAGTTGGCAAAGACCTTGCCGCAACGGTGGAACGACGCGACCCGCACACGGGTGGCACAAGGCTTGAGTGCGTTGCAAGGCAAGTTGTCCGTTCGTCTGGGCTTTTTTACGGGCATGGATGTGAAACACGCCCTGGCCATGATGGTGGAGGAAGGCAAGACGTTGGATGAAGCGGTCCAAGCCATAGCGGACCAACGTCAGGACTTGGATGCCCATGGCGGTACAGGATACGCGGACAAAGTGGTGACCGACTACCTGGGCACACAAGCCACTGGGAAAATCGGGCGCGATTTGATCAACTACTACATCAACAAAAATTTGGATGCGAATTTCTTGGCTGGGGTTGCGGCCAAATCCGAAACCGAAATAAGTGCCTGGGTCAAAGGCACCTTTGAGACCGTCGCATTCAAAGAATGGTCCGCGGTTAAAGGCGATGGGAGTACGGTGGTAAACGCCGACTTGGTTTCTCAGTTCGTCAAGTGGGCTGTGGCTCAAAAGCTGACCCTGCCGTCGATTGTGAATGCCCGCGAGGCCTTTTTCTTGGCCAAGGCCGAGAGCCCCATGATGAAGTTTTTTGCCTACTATCAGACCACACCCCAAGGCAAGAAGATTACAGTGGGCGATGCCACCACACAATTGCGCAAGTCGGTGGTGCCGTACCTACATGAGCAGGTTCTTGCCAATTCCGAAAGTTTGAAACAGGTTGATGGCCTCATCGCAAATTTCCGTGATTTTTTCGTCAAAGAAATCGCCAATACTTTCCAGCCCACCAGCCGCTTTGCTGGCATGGGGTATGTGTTCACAGTATTGCAACAACGGAAGTTTGAATTGGAACGGACGCAAAACCAAACCGCGGGGGTGAAGAGCTTTGCGTTGGATGAAAAATCCAAGGAAAAAGACATCGCGTGGTTTAGTCGGAATGTCAGCGATGTGTTTCCGGGACAAACGCGTTTGTTTACGTCCGAAGATATTAAGTATTTTAGAAACGTGGACAATGCCGGACGGGGCGAGAGCGACACGCAGTTCGCCAAGGAACTCAAACAGGCCGACGAGGCCATTCGCAGCCAGGCAACCAATTTGACGGAGGTTAAAAACGCCCTCATCCAACGTTTGCAACAGGTCCGGCTTTTAGGGCGGGCTTCCGATGTGTTTGACTTCACGGTATTTTATCCGGCGGCCTTGGACAAGGTGGCTCCGGAAGTTGCCAAACGTTACGGGATTTCAGCCGCTCAAGCCAAAGAATCGTTGATGAAAGCCGGGGACGCCAAAGTTGCGGCCTGGCTCGCACTGTACGCCGATATGTTGGCCCAGCTGGTACCGACCCACCTTCGCAGCAAGGCCGAATGGACAGCGGAAGACTGGGATGCGGTGCAGCTGCAAGCGCAAACCTTTGAGTTTGGCGCCAAGGGCCTGGCCACGCAGGCCGCCCAAGGGTCCAAGTTGAATGTCGACTTTTTGGAGACGGCGATTCCGCTCCGCAATTATCAAAACCCGCGCGTGGTGCAGAGTGTGGTTCAGGGCTTGCAGCTGCTCGGCATGCAGGTGCGGGGCAACAATCAGCAGGTGGTGTTTAATAAAAAGTCGCTCCAAGATAAAGTGGCAGCGACCTTGCGCAACCTGGACGTTGAGAAGAGCACCAAGAGCATTCGCCTGCAGCGGGTGGAACGCATGTTGGGCATGACGGATGCTTCGGTTGCGGCGCAAAAGGCCGAACTGACCAAAGAAAAGGCCCGCCTGGAAAAGGAACTGGGCGCCTACGCCGAGGTGACGCGTCTTTTGACCAGTGCGGTGTCGCGCCTGGCCGCAGCCAAGTCCACGGTGGCCTTTGAGGTTTTGGTTTCGGACACCATGGATGCCAAGGTGCACGGTGTGGCTCAGGTGCAAGGCAACAAAATTTACATCAACGGCAATCAGGTGGAGAAATTTTCAGACCGCGGCTATTTGCTGAACATCATGAAGATGTTGGGGCACGAGAGCGGACACATTTTAGGGATTGACAGCAGCCGGGAAGGGGAGTTGTTGGCCGGGCTGATGGGCAAGATCGCGGCCGGATATTCACTGGGCATTGCCGAGATCATGCGTGAGCAGACCAATGTGCACCAACGCCTGGTGTTGAACAACCAAGGTGAAGTGGAAGGCATGCAGTTGGCGGCCGTGGCCAGCCAAACACAAACGCCTTTTCTGCAACGTATCCGTGCGTTCCTGGGCAGCGTGGCGGAGACCGTGCGTTCGTGGGTGCAACAAGGCGCGGGACGATTCACCCCCTCCAAATCAGCCATAGGGCCGACCGAACTTAGTGCCGATGACATTGTGATGCTCCGGCAATATTACGGAAAAAACCAGAGCGAGCGCATTCTCTCGGATCTGCGTACCGAGACCGGTGAGATCAAACGCGACCATTTGACCAGTGTTTGGGAACTGGCCATTCGGCCGCAGCAGGAAATGCTGGCTGTTTTAAAACAACTGAACTGGAAAGTTTCGGAAACCACGCTCATATCCGTGGCCGGCGTCATGACGCGGGCGGCGGATTTTGGGGAGCGGCTCGAGACCTTGGCGATTGCCGCTCAGGGCACATCCTTGGAAGAGTATTTTAAACAAACGTTTCAGGCCTATCAACAAGCCGGTGGAACCATCAATGGCAGTGCCTTGGAAAAGATGGATGATCTTGCCAAGCGCTACGATGTCAACCAAGACGCGGTTGGGCAGCTGTTGGTGGGAAATCAGGATTTTTTCAAACAGATCCACGCCTTGGAAACCCAGTTGTTTGCCATGCACGCGGTGTATTCGGAACTTTCTCCCTCGAAAGCAACGGGCAAGTTAGGGGCCAATATCAGTGTGAACATCCACACCTTGGAAGGTGTGAAAAATTACAATGTTCGTGTAGAAACCAGTACGGTCAAGGGCAAGTTGTTTGACGTGGTCCGCACCTTGTCTGCCGATGCAGCGCGTTTGCGCCAAGTGGATGAGGCGTTCTCGAAAATTTTACGGACCATGGACGAACTGGGCAAAATGAAGACCGTGCCGTTCTATCGCATGCTGCCGGTACAAAAGGATGTTTTGGCCTTGTTGGATTCCGAGTTCACGCGCAACGCGCAAACAACCCAGGCCACGCGTGACGCCTTGCAGCAGGCGTTGACCCAGGCCACTCCGGAGCGTTTGACTGCCTTGACCAACGCGCTGCGGCAGTACCGTGAGGGTACCGTTTCCGAACAACGGGCCGAAATCGATAACGCGGCGCGTGACTTGGCCAATATCTTAGGGAATCATGCCGAGGTGGAAGCGCTGCAGACACGCTTGGGCGCGCCCGCACGTGGGCAGAACGCAAACCAGTTGGCCAACCGGTTGGCCGAGTATCAGAAAATGTTTGGCGGTGCTTTGGAAGCGTTCAACCGCAAGGTCATCTCGCATATTCCCGAAATTCAAGCGGCGTTGCAGTCCCCGCAGCCCCAGCAAGTGTTGAATGCTCTGTTTGATCCCAAGGTGGCCAGCGAACTGGAGTCGAAGGCTCAGGCGTTGTTGGATCGGGGTGTGGCGGAGATTGTGCCTGAGGCTAAGCGGACTCAACGCGAAAAATGGAAAGCCGACATGCATGCCTTGCAGACCGAGGTCACCAAGCTGCGGCATCAAGGCGAAGCCGGCGATGAACAGCTTTTAAATGTCTTTAAGCAATACCTGGCCATTGTGGCCAAAAAGAGCGGGCGTGCCTTTGCGGTTGAAACCCCGAAAATCAGCGCCTTACGCTCAATTGTGTTGGGGCATAAGGTTACGGCCAAACCCATGCACATTGCAGCCAAAACCGATCCGGAGTCCGGCATGATCCCATTGACCGAGGCGGTCCGGGCCAAGTATGGATCCTCCATTCAAGCCGGGGCCATGACCGTTGTGGAGATTGAAGGCAAAGGGAGTTTCTTGGCCGACAATCAAGGTAGGGTGTACGTCAGCGATATGGACGGAGTGGGCACGCAAGGCAAAGGCGAGGTTTACAGCGATCCGCGTTTGGGGGACATCGACGCCTTGGGTCTGTTGATGTACGGAGAGAAGAACACGGTTTCCCAGAAGGTGTTTGGGCAAAAGATTGCCCAACACGCGGATTCCAACATGCATCAAGCAGAGATTGTCCAGGTGTTAAAGACCAACATCTTGGGCGTGCGCGCCGACGGTGAGATCATGGCCTTGGACAAAGAAGCCAAAGTGGCGCAGTTTTTCAAGGAAAACGGTATTACCATCAACTACAAGTGGTGGAACGGCAAGAACGATAAGCAACTGCGTCTGGCCGAATTGCTCCCGCAAGAATGGTCCGCGGCTCAGCTTGAAGGGACATTAAAGGAACTGGCGCAAGAAGCGCGTCAGGCTGCGCGCATCACCGACACCCTGGCCTCGACGCGGGAGAACGTGGATGTGACCACCAATCAGGCGGCCATGGAAAAAGGGCTGGCCAGGATGGGCGAAGAGAAACCCGCTCAGCCCATGACCTTGGTCCAGCCGGATGCCACCGGAACCCGGTATTATAAGAAACTCAGTTTTGAAGATCACCGGAACATCGAAGACATCACCTACGTCACGGACAATCCGAAGATTTTGTCCGGGCCAGGGGAAATTGACCAGAATGAGATGGTCGTCGCGGAGCTCAAAGCGAGCGAAATGATCCAAACCCAGTTGCCGCTGTACACTTGCAGTGCCGTCATTGCGCGCGCGCGGACGAAAGACAACAAAGAGCTTTTCTTTTTGGCGCATCTGTCACCTTCGCATCCTGCCACACGGGAACGGCAGGCCAAGATGTTGTGGGATATAATCCAGGGACAAAATATTTCGAACATCGAAATCTACTTTGACCACAGTGTGGATTCGCAGGGCATTGAGGTGAAGGGCAACGAGAGCATTGTGGATTATCTGAAAACCCATGGCCAGGCGCAAGGGGTGCAGGTGACTTACGACAGTGAAAAGAGCATCTTCCGTCGTAACAACGAGCGCGCGACCATGCGCGTAACCGCCAAGGGCTTCTCGGCCAAACATATGGGTGAGACCCGCTTGCCGGCCATTGAAAAAACGTGGTCCACACCCAGTCTTTCTGAACAGACCACGACCGCAACCCTGCCGGAAGCACCCACACTCAGCCGGACGTTTAAGGCTACCTCCAACAAAGATGAACTTTTGGCTTTTTGGGAAGATGTTCAGGCGCAACTCGTAGAAAGGGGTTATCCCAAATCCCAGTATAAGGTGCTCTTTTTTGCCTTTGACGAAATCACCACCAATGCCCGCAAAGTAAAGTTTCGCCAGTTGTTTGAACAGACGTACGGTAGTTTGGAAGCGTTTAATAAGCGTCATGTGAGCGACGACCAACTTGCTGCTGCCAAGGCTGAAGTAACCCGCTTGGAAAAACTGGGTGATGAGCAAACCGAGATACAGGTGAACGTGCGTTTTGTGGGCGAACAAGTTCGCATTGATATTACCAACAACGCCGAACCAACTGCGCTTCAGAAAGAACGTATTGCCAAGAGCTTCCAAACTGAAAGTTTTGTACAAAGCTTGGATGGCAAAGGCATTGTGGCCGGCTACGACAATGCGAGTGTTTCCGGGAAGGGCAATGCTCTCGGCGAGATTCAGACGAAGCTAAACAAATGGGATGGTGCGTTGTTGGCGCCGGAGTACGCCCAGGGCAAGACCACATTCTCCATTGCCATGACGCGTTCCGAAGGGACGAAAAAAGAAAAGCCGAAGAAAGACGATCTCCAACCGCTGGCTTTGCCTGGAGCGTTGGCGGCGGTGGCTTTCTCAGGCACCGTTGCGCTTGTAGCTCTTTCCATGCCGTTGATCTCGATCTTTGCCGGAGGATTTTTGGTTTGGAGTTTAGCCAAAACCGGTTGGATTTTGGGGGCGTTGGCCCAGCAGCATGGTTTGAATATGTTTGCCAAACTGAATCAACCCGTGGGGGCGTACAGTCCACAGTTGGGGGCCATGGTGAACCCGGCCCAGCCAACGGAAGTCATCGCTCAAGCGCCGTTCGTGGTAAGCGCCCATGAACAGTACGCGCACCGCTGGGCGCAGACCGTGGTGGATTGGATCTTGCGTGCGTTTGGCAAGTCGTTGGCCGGGTATGCGCTCGCGGCGCAGACCGCGCAGGCCGAGGGCAAGCGCGCACCGCTAGGACATGCGATTTGGAACGGCTTGGTCAGTGAAGTGCTGGCTCATGGCCTGGACTGGATCGCATTGCCTTTGGCGCTTTCCGATCAGGCCACGCGCCGCTCGTATGTTCTGGGGAATATGGTGCGCGCGTTTCTGGCTGTGAGCACCACCTTGTTGGGTGTGGGCCTTCCCTTAGGCTTGCTGGCGGCAGGGCTCCTCTCTATGACCTGGGCCGCTCCTGCGGCGTTGCTCCTTCTCCTTTTGAGTTTACCCCAATGGGGCGCACTCGTACATACCGTGAATGTGCACAACCGTCTGCTCTCGGGTTCCATGCGGGCGTACATCTTGAGTGCGACCTCGTTGTTCGTGGTTCCGGGTACGGTTCCGCAGGTACGTTTGGATCTAAGCCGGCCTAACACGTCAGAAGTTCAAAACACCACGGATGTACGGGCGTCTGGACGTGAGCTTCGAATCAGTTCGAAAGATCCAGCCACCGGACCGTACACCAGCTTGGAAGCCATGCAGAAGTTTTTGCCGGGAGAAATCGCCGGTCGCATGCAAGCCAATGGAGTTGCGACCGAGGATGCCCAAACCGCGTTCAAGGCCATGAATCAGATCAACGCCCTGTATCAGAAAATGCATTTGGATGATTACTACCACAGCCACACCCACAACCTGGGTGTGACCTACGCCGGTCTTATCATGACCGAGAGTTTCTTGGCCGGGGCCAAGGAAACGGCGGCGCGCTCGTTCAAAGTTTTCTTTCTGGCTTCGTTGCTCCATGATTTCCATCTGCGTTCGGCGGGCAAACCCGCCTTGGTGGCGGAAACCTTGCGTCAGTTACGCGACGTCTTGGGTTTGCCTCAAGTAGGTAATGTGGGACCGCAAGAAACTGAATTTTCCACACTTATGTCCGCGCAAGAAAAATCCCAATTGCGGGATTCGATCCAGGGACTTTTGGGGTCGATTCCCTTTGAGGAAGTCGAGGCGCTGATCCTGCGAACCGATTTTCCCTCGGACGTGAACCGCATGAAAATCGCATCGGAAGCCAAGACGCTTGCGGATAGGACGCGCATGCAACTGGCGGATGCGGTGTTTGCCAAGAAATTAACCTCCGACACTGTACCGGAAGTGCTGCAACAGCTAAACGCCGAGTATGCCAAGTATACCGGGGATGATGAAGCCGCTGTTGCCAGCCGACGTTTCCTGGGTATTGAAATTGCCTTTGTTGAAGCGCTTTCACGCATGCCTGTCGGCACGGTAAGCAATCTCTATTCCATGGCTCAGATGTTGGAAGTGTCGGATCAGGCCAGTTTTTATTTCTTGGGCACGCCGGAGATGATTGAGAAAGAGGTGGTCCCGGCTTTGGTTCGGGAAGTTGGGCCCATGAAAGCCAGCGTGGTGGGGACCTATACCTTCTTTTTGAAGAGTGAATTGGCTGCGTCGCGCCGCATGCTTGGATATCTTTCCAACTTGGATGTGCGGCTAAAAGAAAATTTGGTTGCGGTGATGGAACATTTCGCCCAGCGCGGGAGTGAGATTGCAGGCACCATGCCGGAGACGGTTCCGGTGAAAGGCTTGTTGGCAGGATCGTTGCAGGATTGGCAAGCACGTAAGAAAAACACGTTGGAACAGTTGTGGCCCGCCGAGAGTGACGACCAGATCGCCGCACGCTTGGCTTCGCGTACGGCCGGTGCGGATGCGGCTGCGCAAAATCTTGTTGTAGGGAGTATCCGAGGCGCCCAAGCCCAGGGCATTTGGGAAAAAATGGTGCTCTCGGCCATGATTAGTCTGTTGTTGCTGCAACCGGGGCAATTGATCACCGAGGCCATGGCTTCGGTCGCAAGTCAGTGGGGACGGATTATTCCTGAAATGTTACGTTTGCAGGGAGTCTCCAATGTGAGCCTGGACGTGGATACACAGCGTGGCCCTCCGGTCCGAGCCGAGTTGCAGCGCTATTGGGCGATTTTGGATAGGTACGCCAATACCACGGAGAAAGCTCTTTTGCAGCGTCTTTCTCCAGCTACACTTCAGGTTGAAATTTTAGATAAGGTTCCAGAACAGATTAAGCATACCTCGGACTTGGATGAGTTGGGGGTATTCAATGCCGATGGACGCGTGTATCTCACCCGTGAAGTATACGAACGACTTCAGGATCGCCCCTCGGTCTTGGCCGCGATTTTATTGCATGAGAGCATGGAAGTTGCGGGCTTTACCCATGAGTTGGCTTCGGATCTCACCAAGCAAGTGACGGGGTTGACGACCGAAGAGCTCAATGCTGCTGCGGGACTTAATCTGGATCTTGATCAAACCACGGCCCAACAAGTCCGCGATCTGTTCCACCGCTATTTTCCTGCCCAAATCATGCTTTCGGACGAAGTGGTTTCGGCGTTTTTACGCGGACTGCATTCCGGAAGCATAACCCTGAAACATATGGAAGCCAAGTTCAAGTTTGATCGCTATGCCCAAGCCGTTCCGCATGCGTATACGCGTGACGAGGCCGAGCTGTTTGCTTTTAAAGGGCAGCTTTTTGAATTGATGGATACCAACGCCATTCGCTTGGATGAAACCGACGCCATCGTGGAGGCCATGCTGAATCTGCGCCGCCAAAGCGAGCCCCGAGCCTCTCTGCGCATGCTCGAGTTGGGTTCGGGCGTGCTGCCCGAAACCGCCATGAATACGGCTGGGAAATTCAATGCTCATGCACAAACCGTGGGGATCACGGCCATCGATTGGTTGCGCCCGGCCATGATCGTTAACGACGTTGAAAACCATTTGCAGGCTGTGTTTGACGAAGCGGGCAATATCATTTTTGTCGCCCATGAAGGGCGTCCGAATTTGGCACCGCGTTTGGAAGGTGCGGTTTTTGCCAAATGGCCGGAACAAGCCGCGCGTTTCCACCAGTTGCGGCGTAATCTGTTATCCCAAGTGGGCAACAATACGCAATCGTTTTTCCAATCCGACCGTGGAACCGTGAACCCTTGGATGAACCCGGCGTATCGTCAAGCCGGTGTGGAATTGGCGCAAATGGATCTTCGGACCGAGCGTCCGAAACAAGCGGTGGATGTGATTCGTGCCGGTAATTTGGCGTTGCATTTTCCGGCCGAGGAATGGCGGAAAGTCCGCGCACAGATGGCGGAGAAGCTCAATGAAGGTGGCTTTTTTCTGGAAGCGCGCAGCAGCATGGTGGGGTTTGGGACCTTGTTCAGTGCGTTTCAAAAGCGCAATGGCGTTTTGGAGCAGCTTACCTTGGCCGAAATCGAGGCCTTGCGCCTGACGGGCGGGAAGCCACTCACGCAGGTTTCCGACGAGGTCTTGGACTACTTGGATCGCACCCAGCCGCAGGTCTTGCGCGTCATGCGCGAATTGATTGAATTTTACGGAGAGACGTTGCCGGAAGTTTATTTGACCGGAGCCTTGGGGCGTGGTGAGTTTTCCCAGGTGGATATTGCCCAGCCGATTCGCTTGGGGATTTCTGGTTCCATGTTGCCGCAATCGCAGCTGCTGGAACGTTGGCGTGCGCTTGGGGTTACTGTGGAGTTGATGGATGCCAAGGTAGAAGGCAAAGTGAAGTTGGAGGCTGAAAATTTTGCTCGTCGCGGCGGTACGTTGTTTTTTACGGCACTTATGGCGTTTATTTTCAAACAGAATCGTGAGCACTTGCCAACCTTGGCTGCAGTGACTCCAGTTCGCAAAACGAACGCATTGCCCAAAGGCGGTGGGGCTATTTACAGTACCGGTACAAGGCTGGGCCAGCAAGCGCCAGCGATGGACACCCCGCTCTCGGTAGGGTTCTGGGCTTCGATGCTGCGGGCGCCGCAGAACTTGGGGAAGGCCTTGCAGTGGGGGCGCGAAGGTTTGAACTATGAAATTCCGGCGCTCTTGGCCGTGGGGTTTGCCTTGGGGATGTCCGGTATGTCTCTGGGCATGGCTGGCGTGCTGGGGCTCTTCGTGCTGGCCCACCAGCTGGCACAATGGCGGGTGGACCAGTTGCTGGCTCTGCCGCGCACCTTTGCGGAACGCGTAAAAAGCGGACTGAAGTCGCTCCTGGCCTTGAGTCCGTATTTGGTCATGTCTCAACTTATTGCTTCGCATCATCCCTGGCTGGCGTTTGGGGCAGGGGTGGTGGCGTATTTTGTACATTCGCGGTTTGATGCCCGCGCCTTTGAAACCTATGTTCGGAAACTCGCCCAACGTATCTCGACCACATTGCCTCAAGTTCAAGATGTGGATAATGCTCAAGTGTATCAGCAAGATTATCGGGCCGGACTTTGGGAGGGCTTTTTATATCGGTTCCAGAGATATTTGGACACGCCTGTAAGCCAGCGTAGTGGAGAGTCGGGTTTGCTCTTCCAAGCCAAGGGTTTGGCCGCGGATTTGGATACTCAATTGGAAGCATTTTTAAGATACTCGGACCTGGGCAATATCCAGGGGCAGATGAACGAGCTGACCGCCATCAACAAGACGTTGATTCAACATGGTTTTTATGCTCTGGGCAAAGCCGAATTCACCGCCACAGGCTTTCGGTTGACGCCCAGGTTTTACCGGGTGGTAAAAGCCCATGCGTACGAAGGCATTGTCACGGTGCACATGTACAAAATGTCAGCGCATAAGGTGCAGGATGAAGTCTTCACACCCGCTCAGGCCAATGTGGTGACCGTGCTCTTGGATCAGTTGGAGACCCGTGCGGTTCAGACCATTCTGCCGGCTCTGAGCAATCGGGTGGATATCATGGGGCGCCGGACCGCGCTCACCCGGGGGCAGACCGCCCGCGCCTTGGTACGGCACTCTCTGGAAAATATTTTAAATCCTGAGGAATTGGCGTTGGCCGAGGAAATGGGTCCGATGTTGGAAACCCGCCGGGATTTAATTGATGAATTGTTTAATATTCTTAACGACATTCCCCAGATTAAACGCCAATTCAATATTTTGGATACCCCCGAGTTTGGGTTGGTTATCACCCCGCAAATGCTCCAGAACTTGGACATGCTCTCGGATCTCGGGTTGGTTCATTTGAGCATGATGGAGCAGATTAAAGACGTCAATACGCGCTTGGCTGCCAAAGAAGCGCAGTATGCTCCGGTTGTGGAGAAGATCACCCAAGCCTTGGCCGACTCGGAGGAGAACCAACAGCTGGCCAAAGTGTTGGGACAAGATGAGATGGAAATGGTTTGGTATCAATTGCGGAACTCGCCACGCTTTGGTCTGGATTGGCTGATGTTCACGCATGCGTGGAATCGATCGGGGTTTGGTTTCCGTCAACAAGCAATTGATCAGTATGTTCAGATGTTGGCCAAACAGGTTGGTTTGGCGTTTGACGGCACGCTGAACAACTATACGGCTATTTTGCAGCGCGCTTCGGACCTGGAACGCAATGCCCCTGAGCAGTGGGAAGCGGTTCGGCAAGAGGTTTTGAATCAATTGTTGGAGGCCCACTTTGCCCAGAGTCCCGCCCGGCACGCGTTCAAGGCGGTCGCGGGCTATGTGGGTGCCGTGGCCAGTGTGGGTGTGGGTGTGCTCCAAGCCGGCGCGTTGTTTGCCTTGGGTACTGTGGCACCGGCGCTGGCGGTTCCGGCCATGGTGCTGGGTGTATTTTTCGGCGGATATTTGGCCATGGGCGCGGTGAATTACATGCGCGTAGGTCGCGCCGTACAGCACGCCATGCGTACGCATTTGGCCGGGCTCTATCCGGACATGACCTCGGCGCAACTTACGGCTTTGGCGCGGACACAGGCCATTGCCTGGTCCGATGGCACTGTGAATCGCGCGGCCATGGATACGCTCCGCCGTGAGAGTGCCTGGGCTGCGCGGCAGGTGGAGTTTCATGAAACCTTTAAGACCGAGTTGGGCGGTATGCTGGCCATGCTGCCGGGCGTACAGACCTTACGCAATCTCGTGCGTTCCTTCACGCGTTTCTCGGAGTTCTTGGCGACGGGCATTATAGGTTTTTCCGGTGTGGCGTCTTTGGGGGCCGGGGTGGTGGCGTGGTTGACCTTGGGTACATCCCTGATTGCGGCTTCCTTGGTTTTTGTAGGATTGCCTTTGGCTGGGTTTTCGGCCCTCCGGTTCTGGGCGCAAACGCGCAGTTCACAGGTGCGGGCTACGCGCTACAAAACCCTTGACCGCACTCTGGCGCTGGCTGTGGGGTTACTGCTTATTGGGTTTATGGTCCTGGGTTCTCA
Organism: uncultured bacterium; assembly: GCA_964604705.1. Lineage (GTDB taxonomy): Bacteria > Oederibacteriota > JAAXVQ01 > JAAXVQ01 > JAAXVQ01 > JAAXVQ01. Next base: position 12,134 of record CAZSAP010000019.1, on the reverse strand, counting down.
CCTGAAGGAACCCGCTCCGGCGGTTCCGCAGAATCTGCAGATTCAAGTGGCGGAACAGAAGTTTGATACGATGTCCGATGCGGATTTGGCCAAGGCGGTCATGCCGCGTTCGGGTATTTCTCTGGTGGCTTTGTCCTCGGTGGGAGAAGTGTTGGATGGCGCGGCCCTTAACCGCGTGATGCGCATGTACATGGGGTACTACACCCATTTTACCGGATCCCACAGCATTGAACTTTTTTCCAACCAGGAACAATTGGGCATGGTGGCGCGCGGCGAGTTGCCGCAGCCCGTGGCGTTTCACCACGCCTGGTGGAAAAACCAGATACCCGACATTGACCGCGTGCTGACCTCTCCGTTTGCGGCCAATACCGGACTGACCATTCACTACATTAATTTTGATGAGTATTTTGCGCTGAAAAAAGGCGGTAAGCTTTTCACCGAAGAATTTAGTACGTTTGATGCGCACTTGGACCGCGTGATTGAACGGGCTCCGGTGTCCGAAGGGGAATTGGAATTTTTGGATCGGGCCTATGCCGCCAAGGTCACGCTCCAAATCGAAACCACCATCGGTGAAAAATTGGAAAACCGCATGGAGCTTACCGGGCGTTCCCGCGAAGCTTACATGCAGGGACTTGTACAGCATGTGTTGGACCTGCGCGCGGCCTGGTTGGCGCGCCATCCGGAAGTAGCGCCGGAAAAGGCTCCGATTGGAGTGACACTCAATCCCTGGCATTTGGCCATGGATACCTACGGAACCGAGATTCGCCAAATGATCGCAGACGGCAAATCGGAAGCCGAGATCCGTTCCGCCTTGGCACCCCGCTTGGTCGCGTTGGTCAATCCGGTGCGAGGACTGGTCACGCGCTTCTATTGGGGCAATTCGCAGAACGGCGATTTGGTGCTGCCGGCCTCCTTACAGCGTGAGCATTTCTTGGATCCCAAGGGATTTATCCCAGAAATGGAATTGTTCCGCTGGGCTCTGGCGGCCAATCCGGATTTGTTCTCGAATACAAGTATGGAAGCGTCACCGCAATCCGCGCTTGAAAAAGATGCGAAACCCGGGGTTCTCTACTCCGGTACGTTCTTCCTCTTGACCGGACTCTCGCTCTTGGGATCGGTTTTGTTTACGTTTCTCTCCAGCTGGTTGGGCGCGGCGGTCTCGGGTTTACTCGGCGCGGCGTGGGCTGCGATCCGTGGTTTGCGCACTTCGCGCGATGTACAATCCCTCGAGAGGGCTACGTATGTTGTGGCCGATCAAACCACCTCGCCGTTGTTCCAAGGGGAGACCCGGGTGCTTCCCGGCAACGCCATGCGCGTGCATCGGGTGGACTTGAAGAAAATGCCGGTGGGCACCATGGTGCATTACCGCATTGATCGCGGGAAGTGGGAATACACCCTGCGGGTCGAACCGCGGGGGAAGGTGAGTGTTTGGTTGCGCAGCGATCCTGGACGCGCCCTCGGGCCCATCACCGGGATTGGCGATGCCAATTTGCTTTTTCAGAAGAAACCGGCGGGTATTTTATCCGAGAGTGCATCGGCGAACATGCCGTATTTTGAGCAAACCCCGTTTACCGAAGGGCCCCGATCCCTTTTGAACTTGCTCCCGGAAGGGTTCATGTCGGTTCCGGAAAATTTGCAAGTCATACTTCCCAACGGAATGGCCAATACCTTCCTGCCGGAAGTACTGCAGCCGTATACAGCCGACGATTTGGCGCAATTGCAGCGCCGACGCCTGGCGACCAATTTGCGGATTTATACCAATGTCTACTCTGGGGACCTCTCGATGGATGAAACGACCCAGGAGCGGATGGCCGCTCGGACTGTCGCTGATATTTATACCCTGGCGCAGGAATTGGATCTTCCCGCTGGACAGGTGGCGCTGTTTTTAAGTCGACCTTGGAATACCATTTCGGAAGATGTTCGCGATCAGATGATTGAAGATTTGATCGGTCGCATGCAAACACCGCAAGAGCGCTCCCATGCCGAACGGGTCGCCGATGTGGTGCAACGTTTGACGACTGCACAGACGCCGGATTTTAGTGTGCTGGCCACGTTGATGCTGGAAGGGTGGAACGAGGCGCAGCAACGCGATCTACTGGTTGACGTGAGCCGGGCGTTGCAGGCACAGGTCACGGCGCAGCCGTCGCTCTTGCCGCGCGTTCAGGCGTTTTACCGGATGATCATGGAGGAGGGCAAAACCTTTAACAAGGAGACGGAACAGGCGCGCATGCTGCAATTGCTGGCGGCCCAGTCGTCCACCCTCTTGACCTGGATCGCACGTCAAGTTCCGGGCGCCGAGACTTTGCGGGTCACTCAACAGGCGCCCGACATGCTGCGCGCGACCGACAAGAATCGCGGAGACAGTTATGTGGATGCCTCCCAGTTTACGGGCGAACGTTCGGTGAAAGAAGGCGTGGCCGGCATTTACGACCGCGGCGTGGAGACCATGAAGAAGATGGCCAACACGATCTTGGACAGCACCGTGGCGAACCGAGACGGCGTGGTCTTGTACTCCATGCTGCATGGATTCCTGGCGGTTCCGTCGGCGTTGCAAACCATGACGCAGACCGGCAAGGCCAGCACCATTCACGAAACGTTTTTCATGACCAACCGCCTCCCGGGCTCCACCCAGTGGGCCAGCACCGGCGATGGACATTTCCAGGGCAACAAATTGGATGTGAAACAGGTCACCGAAGGGGAAGGCATTCAACTTTCGGTCAAGTACGCTGCCGACGGCAGCGTTGCGCACGTATATTGGCACCGGGTGAAGGCCGGAGAGTGGACCGTGGCCTTGCCCGGGCATGTGGATTACATGGTGAATTTGGGGAATTTACGCTTCAATGACATGTCGGTGGAGGTAGCACCCGAATTAATGGCCGCGTTTGCGCCTGGGAGCACACCGGCGGCCGATACCCGGGCCCCGTACGCGGTGCGCACCCTGCCCAATGGCGAACTCCAATGGGTTCGGTTGGATCCCAAAGCTCCGGCCCCTGAGTCCTTGAAAGGCCTGGGCACGTCCGAAGGGTTTGAGGCCTTTGGCGGCAAGCAGGGATTGGTGCGGGGATATCCACAATTGGATGAAGCCAAGATCACGCAGGGCATCAAAGCCATAGGCGCCTCGTTTGTTCAAGCCGCCGCCAAACCGGCTACCGATGAGGTGCATTCCATTGTCGCTCAGGGGGATGTAGCGCGAGCGCATGCCTTTAAGGCCTTGACCGGGTACGCGGCCGGTGCAGTTTCCGTGGGATTGGCCGTACTCCAGGCCGGCGCGTTGTTTGCCGCCGGGACGTTGTTGCCGGCCGTGGCCGTACCGGCCATGGTGGCGGGCTTGTTCTTTGGCAGCTACCTGACCGTAGGCGCGGTACAATACTTGCGCCTGGGACGTGCCGTGCGAACCGCGGTGGCTGAGAGCTTAAAAGAAACCGATCCGGAGCTGTCGGCCTCGGATCGCCAGCGTCGCGCCCTAACCACGGCCATTGCTTGGTCCGATGGGCGTTTGAATCAAGCGGCGATGCGCTGGCTTGAGCAAAAGGCGCCTGAGGCTGCGACGCGCGTGAAGGTGCATGAAACCTTTGCCACCGAAGTCGGTGGGTTGTTGGCCTTGTTGCCGGGGGTCTATGCTTTGGCGCAGTATTCGCCGCGTATGGCCTTTGAGCGTTTCCGAGCGCGCGCCACGCAAACCCGCGTGGCTGAGAATCGGATCCAAGCCATTCCTGCAGCCGTGCCCGGCGTTTACCCTGTCTCTCCAGACAATCTGCGTTCGGAGAAGGATTTGTTGCAGGCCAATACCCCCATGCTACGCGAGTTGTTTACTCAGTCAGGGCTCTCGACCATGTCGTTTATTTTTCTCAATCGGGGAGGGCGTTGGATGCGTTCGGCCGTGGCCTCGTTCTACGCTCCCTTGCTGCGGGTATTCATGCTCGTTGCGCGCGGGCTTTCGGGTGTTACGCGGTTGGAAATGCTCATGGACTGGCCGCAAGCTGAACAGGCACTTCGTGCTGCAGAAAAAGGCCAGCCGGTCATCAACAGCATGCATGCGTCATTTGGTCCGTTTGGGCAGGAGACGTTGCTCCAAAGCCTTGAGACACCTTGGGCTGGAGCGCAGCCGGCGCGCATGGTGTTGCATACGGCGGATGTTTCACGTTTCCTGACGTTTGTGCAAAGTCAGCGAAACTTTGGCTCGAACGATGAAGCTATGTTGTACGTCATGGACACGGCGGCTAAGAACAACCTAGTGCTCTTGATCGAGCCTCAGGAAATGGGCAAGGCGTTACGTGGGGAGACCGTAGAGTTTGATACCTCGCTGGCGCAGGTTCGAGCTTGGCGTGAACAGTTCGCGGCCACACGCGGCAGCGTGCCGCCCCTGGCTTTGGTCTTTGATCCGTGGCATTGGTTCCATCAGACGCATCAGGCTGAATACCAGGCCTTTGAGAAAGCGGCAACCACGGAGGCCAAGCAGCCCATTCGGAGAGCTGCGTATATGTCGATTGTTGAAGCGTTTGAAAAAAATGTCGACATGATCGATTGGTTGCACCTGACCAATACAGCGAACATACCTGGGACGCCACTCCATGCGGATCACGGCAATGCCATGTTTGGAGACGATACGATGTTGCCGTTGCTGGAGTTTATGCAGCATGTGGCTGCACGGCGTCCGGATTTGGTACGCAAGGCAACCCTGGAGTTTAATCCCATCTACTGGCTGCGCAGCCAGTTTGGGTTTGAGCGGCAGGTGCGTTTGCTGGCCAAGGCGGAAACGCCGCAAGGACCGCAAGGGCCTTCCAGTGGAACGCGTGAACCTTCCATGTTGGCCAAGATTCGCAGTGTCCTAGAGAATATTATGTTTTTAGGGGGCGTGGGTTTGGTGGGGGCCGCCTGGTATGTGTCCTCGTTGCTTATGGCCTTGGGTGGGTTTGCCGTGATGAATCTGGCCAAGCGGACGCGCACGACGTTTATGTACTCGCTCTTGCTCCTGGCCGCGTCGGGCATGATCTCACCGGCGTTCCCGCAGACCAAGACCGATCCAACCACCGCCGACAAGATGGGGCGCAAGGAGTGGGTCAAGCCCAAGACCACGCCGCAAAGCGGATACCTAACCCGGGGTGCGGAAACCAATCAATTGTACTACCAAGGGCAAGTGGTGAAACTGCGCGGGTACAATTACTACCCAAGCAGCATGACGCAGTGGGGGCATTGGCTCAAAGGCGCGGATACGAACTTGATTCGCAAGGAATTGAAGATCTTGAAGGACCACGGCGCCAACACGGTACGGCTCTTCCTGAACTACGATGAGCTCGGCGGCGCCAAGGTGAATACCAAGGTCTTGGATACCTTTGCCGATGTGCTCAACATAGTCCAAAGCCTGAACATGAAGACCACGGTTACACTCATGGACGGTCCGCGCGATTACGTTTCTTTGGCGGCCCAGAAGGAACACTTGCGCAGTGTGGTCGGGCGGTTTAAAGATCATCCGGCCATTTTGTACTGGAGCTTGCGCAATGAAAACGACAATCACTGGTACCTAAAGGGACAAGACTCCTTGATGGGGCGTTCCATCCAGACCTGGGCCCATGAGTTGGCCCGTTACATAAAGAAAGACCTGGGGGCCAAACAATTGGTGACCGTCGGAACCACGACACCGGACGGCATTGCCTGGCTGAATTTGGACAAAGATCCCAATGTGGACCTTGTGGTGTTGCACCACAACGATCAGACCGCCAACTTGGGCGTGGTCCTTTCCAAGATCCGGCAACTGACCGACAAGCCGATCGTAGTCGAAGAAATGGGCGTAGAAGGTGCCCAACCGGACACGGTCAAGCTCAGCAACAATCTTAACATTGCCAGTCGCCAGGATGTGGCCGGAGTTCTGGGCTGGGAAGCGTTCACGCATCCCATCGTGGATCCAGGGGACAACAAGGTGCACGAATGGGGCTTTTTCAGTAAAGAAGGTCAACCCAAGGCACATGCCGGCACGTTGCGCAATCAGTTTGAAGGCACCGATTGGGGCAATCTGAAGCCGTTGCGGCGTTTTGTCCCCAGTGTGACTCGGAGCACCGGACCGGTGACGACCTTGTACAAGCTGAGCAATCAGTTTCAGTTCAACGGGGCCAAGATCACGTTCCAACCCAAGCGCATGGTGGTGCAGTCGCAACCCAACCGTAAGGAAGGGTTCGGGTCGGTGATTTTGCCCAAAGTCTTTGATGTGAATTTCAGTACGGAAAATGTAGTTGTAGAAGTGAATGTGGAAAAAATCACGGGCGGTTCCTGGTACCTGATCTTGCTTCAACCGGATGGGAATTACATCAAGATCGAGCCGGGAAGCATCAAAGACGGGGTGGCGCAATACAACCTCAACGATCTTGGGTTGCAGGGGCGTCAGTCCTTCCAGCTGGAATTGGGCATTGCCGGTGCCAAGCTGCCGTTGACTCAGTTATGGCTGAACAACAGCGGCTTGCAGGTAACCACGCGTCCGTTGCATCCCTTCCGCGCAGCGGCAGGATATGCGGCTCGAGCCGTCTCGGCAGTAACCTCGTTTGCTTTGTTGGGGGCGGGCGTGGCTTCGGGTACCCTGTTGTTGCCGGCACTGGGGATTCCGCTTATGGTACTCGGCTTTTTCTTCGGCGGGTATGTGGCCATAGGTGCGGTGCAGTATGGACGCATTGCCAACGCCGTGCAGCGTGCGCTGGATACACACATGGAGCAGACACGACCGGATATGTCCGCCGAAACCCGTGCGGAGTACGCCCGGCGCGAGGCGATTGCCTGGTCCGATGGACGTCTGCATCCGGCCATGAGCGTTTTGGAGACACAGGCGCCTTGGGCCGCTCAAGCCGTGAAGTTCCATGAAACCTTTAGAACCGAGCTTGTGGGTATGCTCGCTTTGTTGCCCGGGGTACAACGCTTGACTCGGCTCTTCCGTACGATTGATACAGCCGCAACGCAAGCCGGGAGTACCACCCGAGATCGATCGGTGGTTACCTCGCGCACCTTGGTGCTCGAACCGCAAGCCGGATCCGAGTGGGCGTCTGAGATGGTGCTCAATCCCTCCGTGATTCAGGACGCACAGACCGGGCGCATTCACATGCTCTTCCGCGCAACCGGGCCGTACGTGCAGAAACAGCTTCCGGGCAAACCGATGCCGTTCCCGATTTTCCTGGGCTATGCCTACAGCGACGACCAGGGAAAAACCTGGAAGGCGGACTTCACGCGTCCGGCCTTGGCCCCTAAACTGAACTACACTGCGGGCAAGATTACCGTGCAAAACAGCGCCGGGCAAACCGTGGTGGATCATGCCAACGGCGGGGTGGAGGATCCGCGCCTTTTCTGGCTAAACGGAGAAGCGTACATGACCGTGGCGGCGCGCATGTTCCCGCCCGGACCGTATTGGGAGAACGACGCGCCCACGCAGAGCGCTCCGGACTGGGTGCGGGATAAGAAGCACGGATACGGAAAAGCGGCGAGTGAAAACGTGACCGTGAATATTTTATACAAGGTGGACTTGGCGAGTTTGGCGGCCGGGAAGTATGAACAGGCGTTTACGTATGTGGCGCCCCTGACCAACCCGGTTTTGGGTGAGGACCGCGATGTGGTGCTCTTCCCTGAGAAGATGATGATCAACGGCAAACCACACTACGTCAGCCTGCATCGGCCGAGCTCCCAGGATGGATACGTTGGGTTGGACGGTGTCAACAAACCCTCGATGATTCTTTCTGCCTCCGAGACACTTGACGGCTTGGCGCGTCCGGTTCAGCAGGCGGTCTTGGCCACTCCGACGTTTGATTGGGAAGCCGACCGAATCGGGGCCAGCACGACCCCCTTGCGTATTTCTCCGACCGAGTGGCTGCTTTCGTACCATGGGAAGCAAGATGCCGAACGGGGCTATACCCAGTCGTTTATGATCTTGGAAGAGCAGCCGAACGGGTTCCCGATCGTTAAACACCGCAGTTCGGAACGGATGATTGTACCCGTTGAGAGCTGGGAACAGCCGGGCAAGTTCAAATCTCCGGTTATCTTCATAACCGGCATGATCAAGCAAGGGAACTCGTTGCTGATCAGCTACGGCGCGGCCGATGAGCGCGCCGGTGTGGCCACGTTGGACTACCAGGCGGTCCTGGATCGGGTGCGTCAGTACGACGCTCAGGGTCGGCGGAGTCAAGCTGCGCCAGGAGCATGGGGTCAGGTGGAATTGCGGAGCCCGGTTAACGGAACCGTTTTGCCGGTCAATGTCTTGGGGCCGCTTTCCACGACTGGATTGCAAATCAGCGCAATTCAGGATGAGTTGCTGCATCCGGACAAGGGTGACTTTGTTTCCTGGTGGGATGGTACGAAACGCAACCTTGAGGCCATGAGCCGGGCTGGTGCGGATTTGGCCGTATTCCCGGAAAAATATTTATCCACTCGAAATCCCGCGCGTGTGGAATTTATGCTGGAAGAATTGCAGACGCTCGCCAATGCCCGCAAGATCAGTGTGGTCATGGGCACGCGCATCGTGCTTCAAGATAAACCGGTGGATGGCATTTTGGTGATTCGGCCCGGGGCGCCTTCGGTCATGCTGCGCGAATTGACCTCGGTTGAGGGCATGCGCACCAGTGGCCAGCCCGTCGGATTTGATGCACTTCCTGAGATTCAAGCAGTCCTCTCGGGCTTCCCTGGGTTGCAGAGTGCATTGGACCAGGGATTGAAACAGGATCGGAATATCGTGGAAATTGTAGCCAAAGGGCAAACCTACCGCGTGCATGCCAGTCTTTGCAACGACGCCCGCGAAGTCTCGTTGTATCAAGGCTTGCCAGGGAATCTGGATGTCGCGTTGGATGTCGCCAGCATGAATCCTAAAGATGTCGATCGGTATGTGCAAAATATTCGACAAGGTGTCGGAGCCCAGACTTCGGTTCTGGTGGTCAATCGCGGAAGTGTTTCGGAAAATCTGGGTGGGAACAGTACCCTGAGTACGAATGCTTCGGAAACCTCTCGCCGCTTGGCGTCGGCCGGTGGAGTCATGGTGTTTTCGCTCGAGGGTCAGCGTACACAAACGCAAGATGCGGTTCGGCAGGAGCTTAACCGCTTGCGCGACGTATTGCCGGAAGGTGTCAACGAGCCCGTACGCGGTTTGCGCTTTATGCCTTTGCGATTATTGCAGAGTGGGTTGCAGGTGGTGTTGTTTGCCAACGACAGCCAGACCTCGGTGAATATGCAGGGTGTGGTGAAGGGCTTGGCCGCGGTAGTGCTTGTGGGCATGAGCTTGTTGGTGGGTGCAGTAACCGCTTTGGCCAGCACTGGGGTCACAGCCCAAGTGGCCGATGATAACGCGCGTCTCGAAGCCATGAAAACGTTGTTGGTGGTACCGGACGCAGACGCGGCCAAGGAATACGGCGTGAAAGGTCTGCGTTTTAGAGGGTTGTCTGAGCAAGGTGGTTTGATCCAGCGTTTATTTAAAGGAGCGCTCCTTGGTACCTACACCGAAGGTGAGCAATCCAGCAATGACCAGGGTGTCTGGGCGACCGTCTATGTGCCGGATGTGTTGTTGGCAACGGTAAGCCAGCCCATGCCCGTTGCCGATGGCTCCATGCGAGCTGCGTTCGCACGCTTGAACTATCGCGCGCAGGCCTTTTTGTTTGGGGTTATTGCAGGACAGCAGGCGAACAAGTACTACGCTGGGTTGCGCAGTGAAGTGAACTACACAGAAGAGCGCGTGGGAGTAGGCAGGATCGTGGACACCCTGCAGGGCGGCCAGACCACCGATCAGTGGGTGGCTGGGAAGCATGAGAAACTCGGAATTGACAGTGCGGCCATAGTGGCGTTGGCGCAAGAGTACATGCGTGAAGCACAGGCTGTGCAGAAACAAAGCCTGGACAGCAGCAAAACGACGGTTCAGCAAGCATTGGCCCGCGAATTGGCCAAGGGCGCTGAGCCGAGTCTCTCGGCCTTGCTGAGTGTGGTTGAGAACCTGAAGGGTCAAACTGGGACGCAGGCTGCGGTTTTGCAAACTTTGGCCAAGGAAAGTGAAACCTTGGACAAAGCCAAGCGGGATGTGGTGATCCAGAAGTTGATGCAGGCGTTGATTGCCCAGGATGCCGTGAGCCTGAATCCATTACGCGGCAGCGAAGCCCAGACCCTGCAAGCAGGGCAGACCACGTATGTGATGGGCATGCCTGAAACCTATCAGGCGCTTTTGGCGCAGGTGACGGCTCAGAGAGTGGCGTTGGATGGCATGCTTAAATTCTCGGAAATGAAAGGGTTGTTGGAACGGATCACAACCTTGGAAGTTGCTTTGCGTGTATTGGCGAAGACTCCGGCTGGCGAGATGCGGGCCATGGATGCCAAGGTAGGGGCGGCCTTGTTGGGCGAGACCTTGCGTCAAAACCGGGCGCTCGGCAGTCAGGTGCTTACCTTGGGTGAGGATTTAACACGCATGAACCATGCGGTGGCCACGGGGAATGTCAGCACCGTGACCTTGGATGGCATTGACCTGGCTCAAACGCAGGTCTATGAAGTAAATGCTCCGGCCGGGGAGCAAGTGAGTGTAGCTGCGGTCATGGCGGCGAAATTACCGCGTGACATGCAGGCCAAGGTGTACACCGGAGAACGTGAGGTGCTCATCAGCGCCCCTAAGGTTGGAGTTGTGGGCGCGGTTTTACGCAGGGCAGCCAATACGCTCAATACCATCCAGGCTCAGCGCTGGGCCTTGCGGGCCGATCCCTTGGGGTATTTGCAAAATGCCGCCAAGTCACTAAATGCATCTACGCTGCGGGATCTTTTACAGCAGGAAGGCAGTCCGGTGGCGCAGGCGTTCTTGCGCTACGCGGAGAATCCGACCAGCCGTATTCGTGAACAGGCGTTCGTGAAGTCCATGCTGCGGGCATTAAAAGCCGAAGCCAACCAGGTTGCAGCTTTGCAACAGGGAGGACACGCCACGGAAGCGGCCCAGGCGCAGCTGGGCTTTGAGGCCTCGGTTGCGGCATTCAGTGAATTGGCAGGAAATTTGAAAGTCTTGAATGCACAAGTCTTGGGGAGCTGGGATAAGGGCTCTGCTCAGGCTGGAAAAGCGATTTATGTACCCAATGCGCTGATGTTGGTGGGTGGCAAGGGTGCGTTTGGTACCTATGTGGATATGTTGAGTAAGCTGGCGACGAAGGTGGATACGAAGAAATTGGAAAATCATCGTCGGCGTATGTTCCGTAGCGCAGCTCAAGCCGCGTAACGAAGATAAACGTATAAAAACGCCAAAGCCTAGAGCGGACGGCCGGTCGCAGAGGACCGGCCTGGTGATCGGCCCACTCGGTGAGTGGGCCTCAAACCCCGCCTTAGGCTTTGGCGTTTTTATATGTGCCACTCCCGCTTACCTTCCCAATCTGTACCGGTTTCTTTGTAGGTGAGGCATTCGCCCCATGGAAATGCCGGTATCGATTCCTCCGGGGTGCAACTTTTTGATGCTCCTACACAGTGGGATTGCACTCTCCCGGAGGAAGAAATAGACGTCTGCATTCATGAGGGAACTGAAAGTAGCGGAATCGGCTATTTATGAGCGAAATTGGCGATAAAAATTAGTGAATGTTAATTGTGCATAAATGTGTTAATTGTTGTTTTTATTTGCTGTAAAATGTTTATTTATAAGATTAATTTGATGAAATTTGGTTTTTATTGGAATGTGTTTTTTCTATGAAATGATTAGTATTTTTTGCCTCTTGTATAATTCCGAACCTGCAAAAACTCTAAAAAACATCTAAAAATACTCCGTAATATTTATGTCAGGTTTAGTTATATATATTGGAAAATAAAAATTAAAGAACGCGTGTATCAAAATGACACGCGAGCTAATTTACAATTAAATATAATGGATTATTGAATTACTTTGAATTGCATTTGGAAAAGTCACATGCTATACTCACTACAAGGCAAAAACCAATTTACTACTTTTTTTCTCCATAACAGGGATGGACGGAGGATTAACCTTATGCGTAACTTTATGAAAAAAATAATCTCGTATTTCAATCCGGAGGAATTCCACTTAATGCAATTCTGGCATCGACCCCAAAGAAAGTTTATACTTAAAACCATCTCACTGCTGATCACGGTGACGTTCGTGTTGCCGTATCTGACCTGGGCCTTTGAAGGGACATCGTACCCTTCGGGCACGG
>CAZSAP010000018.1:0-54396 GCA_964604705.1 uncultured bacterium | reverse complement strand
TATGGGTCGAGGTGGCCGTAAAGGTCGGCGTGTGGGTCGGCGTGCTGGTATACGTCGAGGTAAATGTCGGCGTGGCCGTGTAGGTCGGTGTATGCGTAGCCGTATAGGTCGGTGTATTTGTCGGGGTGATGGTGGAGGTCGGGGTGTTCGTCGGGGTGGCGGTTGAGGTACGTGTGGCCGGCGGGCCCACTACAATATACCCTGATGTTCCGTTGATCGCGCCATTCCCAGTATCCGTGGACGTAATCTTCCACGACCCTTGGGCATTCAAGCTTACCGCGAAGGTATGCGCCCCCGCATCGCCAAGGGTAAACGTATAATCCCCAGGCAGCGTGGCTGTACCTTCGGTACTGGTGAAATGAATGGTTCCCACATAGTTGGTCACAGTCGCGCCTGTACCGTCTTTGGCGCGCACCTGTATGTTGAACGGCCATGACTGCATGGCATTTGACGGTGCCGAGATCGCAAACGACACCTGTTGCGCGGTGGTGATGGTCGCGGACGTCCCGCTCATGCTTGGGCTGGTCGCTGTGGCCACCACTTGATGTGGAATTCCCGGAAGCAAGGATGTCGTAAGCGTGGTGTACGCACGCCCGTTGGAGTCCGTAGTGGTATTAAACGGATTCACGGAACCGTTGCCGCTCGAGAACGTCACCTGCACACCGGACGTGCTTACATTGTTCCCATCTTGATCCACAATCTGGGCCATCACACCCACGGTATTCCCGGCGGTAACCACCACGGCGGAAGTGGGTGACACACTCAAGAAATAGCCCGTGGCCACGGTGACCGTATCTGTGTCATTGGTCAGAGTCCCCGTAGTTTCATGTCCCGTCACCGTGTAGGTTTGCGGGTAGTGGTTTTTGATCAAAACCGCGCCATAGCCGCTGGCATCGAGTGTCTTGGTTACATCGGTGTAGTAATTATTCCCACCGTCGATGGAAAACAGCATCGTATACCCTTGAGTCGGATGCGGGGTCGAGTACAACAAGACTTGGTCATTGCCTGCCGGAGGCGGCGAAGGCACACCGCCATTGACAGACCGAATAACCAACGTTGTAGCGTGGTCCGCCGCAAGCGACATGGGCTTGGGCGAGAAGAGCAACGCATTGGCCGTGTTGGCGGCGTACACATCCACGGTCGTGGACATGAGCCCAGGCGAAGAAACCACCACATAGTTGTCTCCGGTATGGTTGGCAAAGACCAGCGTCGTGCTTATCCCCGAGGCATTGGTGCTGCTCCCTGTAGAATTCACCGTGGTCGTGCCTACCGGTGTATACCCCACCCATTTGTTGGTAATGACATTTCCATAGACATCCGTGACTTGCGCGGTAATGGTCGTGCTGGCACCGGCCGGAGCCACAGCACTGAGTGCAGGCCAGGCGGTCAAAATGGCCGGGACATTCGCGGTGATCGTGGCATACCCTACACCGCTGGCTATGCCCACCGAGGTGGCAGTGATGGTGGTCGCGTTTGAGACCACCGTATCGCGGTACAGCACAAAATCTTCCCCGTTGTTCAGATTGGTGGTGAGTGTGCTCTGCCAAGTCAACCCGTTGTCGTTTGAGAAGCGCATGGTGGTGGAGGCCGAGGTCAGTGTATACGTGGCTGAGGAATAAGCATTGTTATTGGAGGCGTCTTTGGCCAACACAGTCAAATTCATAGCCACACCGGCAATGGTTGAAGACGTACTCGGCAAAATTTGGAGATGATCCGCCGGTGCATTGTTAACCACAGCCAGGGCTGTACCGCTGGTCAACCCCAGCGCCGAGGCTGTGATGGTAGCAGAACCCGCAGTTCCATCCCGGAAAAGCAGATTCACCGGAGTTACCATTGAGATCCAAATGCTGGACAACCAGGTGTTGCCGTCAGCGGAAAACTGCATGGTTCCAGAGGTGGAAGTGACCGTGGCGCCGCGGGCATCGGCATATGACACAAAGTTTCCGCTGGCATCCTCAGTCTGGACATTGATACTGGCACTTTGGTTGGTAAGCACGTTCAACGAAGGAGGCTGAACATGCAGGCGTGACGCGGAGGCGGCACTAAAATTTACATTCAGGAATTGCTGCATAGGTCCGGCTTGATACGTGATCTGCGAGGCGCCTACCAAGGTGGACTTCACCGTGGCGGTGACCAATCCGGTCGTAAAATCGGTAACCGGAAGCGTATTGGGCGGAGTGATGCCCCCCATGGCAACCGTATCCTGCGCCCGGCTGGGGATAAAATCCACCAACGCATACCCAACCGGCGTTGTGCCATTGGCGCAGGTCATGGTCGCCGCCAAATACGAGACCGCCGTGTTGTCGGCTAAAATGTTGGTGGATGGATTGGCGCTGACCAGAAGGTTGTTCACCACATACGCGTAGTTGTTGTACGGCGTTGCCGGACCACCGCTCCAGGAAGATCCGGTATTGCCCCCGGCATTGGATCCGGCGATGGAAGCCAGTTCACCGGCGCGAGGCAGGTACATGTTGTCGGTAAACACGGCGTTGATCACATTTCCCGAAGCATCGGTGAAACGAATGTTATCGTAGTAGGCGTTAAAGACACCGGCGTTGTTCGAGGGCGCGCCGTTGGTACCGCTGTTCCCAGTATCTTGCGAAAGGAACATGCTGTTGACTTGACGTCCCGCAATGGCGCTGAAATCAAACCGGCGGTGGTACCACTGCCCTTTGGCGTACTTGCTCAAGTCAAACGAAGGATGCAGGCGAATAAAATTTTGGTCCACAAGGAAATTGCCCGCGTTGTTGTAGTCGCGCAAATCACCACCATCGGTCCGAATCTCGATGCCGCAGTAAAACGAGGCGGATTGCGTTGGGATGTACACATCGTATTCAAAGAACGTATTGGGCGGAATGGTCCAACCGGCCGCGTTGTTCACCACTTGAATGTACGTATACCCATACTGACTGGCCGAGGGAATGTACGAGGTGAGCAGCATGGGATGCGAGTAGAGCGCCGCACCTGAGATCACATTGATGTTGGCTGTACCAGTGACCGTATTGGCCACCGAGTCGCGTACGCGCAGCCACTGGTTAATGCCCGCGGTGGACCCGGTGTTAAGGGTCACTGAAAACACACGTACGCCGAAGTCGGAAATCTGATACGCATAATTGGCCGGCAGCCCCGCCACCGCATCCGACGAGGTGAATGTGACAGTGCCGTAGTAATTTTGCACCGTGTTGTTCGACGCATCCTTGGCCGAAACCTGGACCGAGAACGGTATCCCACTGTTGGCATTGGCCGGGGCAATAATCTCAAAGTGATCCACCACTGCGTACAGCACATTGATGTTGTTGGACAGACCTGTAATGGCCGGGCTCACGGTATCCGTGGCCGAAACGGTTTGGAATCCCGCGGTCTGCATGACCACTTGATTGGTAAAGAAATGCACACCGTTGTCCGCTGGGCTAAACGTGTAATCACTCGGCAGGGACGCGCGTGAATCCGTGGCTGTGAAAAAAGCGGTTCCGCGATAACCCGTGGCCACATTGTTCCATTGATCCAACGCGGTCACACTCACGGAAAACGGCGTATTGGCATTGACCGAGGCGGGTGCGGAAATACGGAACGAGACCGCGGCACCCGCGCCTACACTGACATCCGCATACCCGGTTATGCTTCCGGTCACGGTGTCCGTGGCCGTGATGCGCCACGTCCCAACCGTACGCAAGGTCACGCCTGGGATAAAGTGCTGTCCTGCATCTCCGGGTGTAAACGTGTAATCGGCCGGAACCGTGCTGTTGGTATCGGTGCAGGTAAAATGAATGGTTCCGCGGTAGGTCCACGCTTGATAGCCCCATTGATTCAGAGCCGTCACCGTGACACCAAAGCTTTGTCCCGCTGTGGCACTGGCTGGAGCCGCGACTGTGAGTGTCACCACCGCCTCGGTCGGAGTTGCGGTCGGCGAACTCGTCGGCGTCGAGGTTCGGGTGGTGGTCGAAGACGCGGTCGGCGTGGCTGTATAGGTCGCGGTAAACGTCGTGGTGGGTGTGGCCGTGGAGGTAAAGGTCGGCGTAGCTGTGTACGTGGGCGTGAAGGTCGGCGTGGTTGTAAACGTGGGAGTCATGGTCGGGGTGGCGGTGTAAGTGGGGCTGGCCGTGGGCGTTGCCGTGTACGTCGGGGTCCGAGTAGCACTTGAGGTCGCGGTTCGGGTAGCCGTGGGTGTCGCCGTGTACGTCGGTGAATAGGTAGGGGTAAAGGTCGTTGTGGCGGTGGGCGAATGTGTGTACGTAGCCGTAGGTGTCGCCGTGAGTGTGGGTGTGGCCGTATGGGTCGGTGTAAACGACGGAGTGGCACTCGGCGTGGCCGTCGGTGTGAAGGTATATGTGGGACTGGACGTAAACGTCGGACTGGCCGTCGGCGTGGCCGTCAAGGTCGGTGTGGCCGTGTGGGTCGCACTGCGGGTCGGGGTTGCGGTTTGCGTGGCCGTGGGTGTGGGCGTCAAACTGGCAGTAGGCGTAGGGGTCACCGTCGGCGTGGGTTCCGTATAGGTGATTGCCAGATAGGTCACGTAAGGCGATACATTTTGATCCGCGGTTGAAAGACTTACCCGCCAGCGCAAATCCGTACCGGCGTTGACAAACGTATGCGCAACACCCGGCGTGACCGCTTCCCAATCCGTACCACCGTTGGGCGATAGATAGTACGTGAGCGTTTGACCATTTAAAACTTCGGTCACGGTCAACGTAGCACTGATCCATGATGTGCCGGTCGTAGCCACGGTGACAGACTGCGCCTGTTCCGGCGTGGTGTACCATGGGGCGTATTTGTTAATACGCGCGCCATTGCCTCCCAACAACCAGGCTTCCCCGGACCAACCCAAACAATTGATCGTCGAGGTGCCAAATTTAATGAGGTTGCCCGATTCATCGCTGGTGGAACTGCCGTTGTACCG
The DNA here is from genome assembly GCA_964604705.1 of uncultured bacterium. GTDB lineage: Bacteria > Oederibacteriota > JAAXVQ01 > JAAXVQ01 > JAAXVQ01 > JAAXVQ01. Next base: position 49,499 of record CAZSAP010000018.1, on the reverse strand, counting down.
GTTCAGTTTGGCGGTCGTCCCGGCGATAAACCAATACCCTCCGGCACTGCTGTACTCAATGGCACGGACATCGTTGGTGGAAAAATTGGTCAAGGCAATGGATGTAAACGACCAGGTGGACGTGTTGATCCGAACAAGCTTGGCGCCGGCCCCGCCCACTAAAAAATCCGTTCCGTTATTGGCCATAGCAAAAACATCGCCTGCGCCCCAATCTGGAGTTAAATCTATATAGGACATCCCATCGTACAATACCAGGGATGAGGCTGTACCGCCAATCAGCCAATTTCCGGCCGCATAATTGATGGCGCGAATATTTCCGGTAAAGTTTTGACTCGCCAGGGTGTTTGAACTTGTTGGATTGGAAAACGAGGCCCCGTCGTACATTTGGAGATTGGCACCATCACCGCCGATCATCCAAACACTGTCCGTGGCATTCCAGCAAATCGCGTTCACGGCATTGGTGCCAAATCCCAAGGCCGAGGAAAGATCCGAAGCACTCACACCGTTGTAGCGCATGAGTTTTCCCGAGGTTCCACCCACCAACCAATAGCTCCCATTGTATCCAACCGCCTGCACCTTGTCGGTGCTGCCAAACGCGGACAACACACTTGAGACATCGGTGAACAAAACGCCATTGTATTTGTTGAGCGTTTTATCGGCTCCGCCAACGAGCCAATAACTGTCGGTGGCATCGTACCCGCAGGTAAGAATATCCTTGGTACCAAAATCCGCAAGACGATTGCCACGGTCCGTATACGTTGTGGCCGAGGCACCGCCGGTGCGATCATTGAGCCGAGCTTGCGCCCCACCCAACAACCACGTCGTGCTGTCGCCGGCGACTGCATAGATCGGAACGCCTGTGCCCATATTGCTCAAATTGGAGGATTGATTGCGGAAGGTGGTGCCATCCCAAGAATAAACCGCACTGTTGCTTGAGGTGTCGTTGCCGGCCAAAAGCCAGAAACTCCCGTTGTAGTAGAGCGAATAAATATTGTTAAAAACACTGACCGAGGCTGACCTATCTGTAAACGTAGAACCGTTGTACGATGCCAGCTTGCCACCCGAGCCGCCAATGAGCCACAGCGACTGCGTGCTGTCCCAGGCAATGGAATACACATTGTTGCTCCCAAAATTGCCCTGTCCTCCACCAGACCCTGTAAGCGCCCCGGACAAATCCGTAAAGGTTCCCCCCATATACTTGGATAGACGGCCGTTGCTCCCGCCGATCAGCCAGTACGACCCATTGAACCCTATCGAATATACTGTATATGTATTTCCGTAAGCTCCCAACCAATTGTCCAGTGCGGTAAATGACGAACCGTTGTATTTGGATAGCTTACCCGTGTTGCTCGCACCACCGCCGATCAGCCAAAAGGCCTCACTCCCGCCGCCGTACGCGGCGGTTAAAATATTATTAGTACCCCATCCGCTTAAACTTCCAGACAAATCCGCAAACGAGGTGCCATTGTAGGCGTTGAGTTTGGCACTGTTCCCGCCGATTATCCACTGTGAATTGCCCCAGGCAATTGTCCGGATGTTATTCCCGGAAAAACCGGAGATGTCCGTGGATAAGTTTGTGCAGGAGGTGCCATTGTAACGGTTAAGTTTCGCGCCATTGCCACCTATAAGCCAGTACGCTCCATTGGTGGCCAACGCGTTGATTTGTCCTCCCCAGTTGGCGATGCCAGTGGGTTGGGAAAACTGATATGATGAGGTCAGAATAACGCGAGACGAGCCTGTGTTCCAGTCCGCAGAGGTGTTGCCTGCGTCACGGTAGGTGTTGGTTGAAAAATTCTCCGAATACACTCCCGCTTGAGCCAGCGTGGCTGCACCCAAAAGGAAAAAAACACATAAGAAAAACTGAGTACCCGTCTTAAGGGACATGCTTTTCCTCCGGTGGCCACAATCGAACTATTATGTCAGATATTTTGAATGGCAATGGTTAAATATTAGCACATACCGGAAGATAAATCAATTAAAGGACTGGACTGATTTAACGGGGTTGTATATTAGCGGACAATAAACAGTTTGCCCGTAAATTTTTCACCATTGTCTCGGTTGATCATCCAGAGATAGACTCCGGTAACCACGGCGCCACCTTCGTCGTTCTTACCGTCCCATTCCCAGCGTCCGGACACCCCAGACTTTTCAAATACTTTTTCACCTGTGATGGTAAAGAGCCGGATCTTGTCTGTACTGTTCAAACCACTGAACTTCAGGGTTCCGTTGACTGCACTGCCTGGGCGGTAGGGGTTTGGATACACCAGCACATCCCCAATGGGTGTTTCCGTGGAAGTGGGTGTGGAGGTGACCGTAGGTGTAGGTGTATGGGCTCCGGCCATCGCGGTCGAAGTAAAGGTCGGTGTCACGGTAAACGTATTCCACGCGGTAGCACTCACTGTCACTGTGGAAGTCGCAGTGGCCGTAGGAGTAACCGTAAACGTGGACGTGACGGTCACACTCTGTGTGGCCGTAGAGGTAATGCTGGCCGTGGCGGTCCGTGTCAACGAAGCTGTGGCCGTACGCGTGATCGTGGGAGTGGCTGTATGCGTCGGTGTAGCGGTTCGGGTAAAGGTAGCTGTCACCGTAGAGGTTATGGTCGAGGTCACAGAAGCCGTAAACGTGGGCGTCACTGTAATGGAGGCTGTAAGCGTCGGCGAAGCTGTCCGTGTGGAAGTATGCGTTCCTGTCGCCGTGTATGTGGCTGAGTGTGTGGAGGTTGCCGTCACACTGGCCGTTGACGTCGCCGTGGGTGACGCCGTGCGTGTAGGTGTGTGCGATGCGGTCGCCGTGGAGGTACGCGTTACGGTGGCCGTATAGGTCCTGGTGGGCGTGGCGGTTTGGGTGGCGGTTTGGGTAACGGTGTACGTAGGAGTCTGTGTGGAGGTGGCGCTAAATGTCGGTGTGGCTGTAGATGTCTGAGTTATGGTACGCGTGGCCGTGAAGGTAAACGAAGGCGTCACAGTCGCCGTAGGTGTGTAGGTTGAGGTCTGTGTTGAAGTTGGGGTCGCGGTACGCGTGGCCGTAAAGGTCGGTGTCACGGTAAACGTGGAGGTGGATGTGCGCGTGGGTGTTCCGGTAAACGTACTTGTCACTGTCGAGGTGGCCGTAAACGTTGGGGTCCTTGTGTACGTGGAGGTGGCCGTACGAGTGGCCGTAGGCGTAAACGACGGGGTGAACGTCGGAGTCACGGTGAACGTTGGGGTGCCTGTGCGTGTGGATGTAACGGTGGGTGTCACGGTGAAGGTCGATGTAGGGGTTACCGTTGGCGTTATCGTATACGTAGGTGTGGTTGTACGTGTATGCGTGTAGCTCGGCGTGGCTGTGTGCGTGCTTGTGGCCGTACGTGTAGCCGTACGTGTGGCGGTTGGCGTAGCCGTCGGCGTGATTGTTGAAGTCGGCGTGATGGTCCGAGTCGATGAGGGGGTGCCCGTGGGCGTGGTCGTCGAGGTCATGGTAAACGTAGGTGTGGCTGTACGTGTTCCGGTAAACGTACGTGTTACTGTGGCAGTAGGTGTACCGGTACGGGTAAACGACGGAGTTGCCGTCGGAGTAATCGTTGAGGTCATGGTAAAGGTCGGTGTATTTGTCCTCGTTCCGGTAAACGTAGGTGTCACTGTGACAGTGGCCGTTGCTGTGAAGGTTGGCGACGAGGTTGGCGAGGACGTAGAGGTCCGGGTAAACGTTGCCGTGGGTGTTACCGTATAGGTAGGTGTGGTTGCCGGTGTACTGGTCTGAGTCGACGAAGGTGTTGGGGTTACAGTAGAAGTCATGGTCGCCGTCCGCGTCGAGGTAAACGTGGGAGATGCTGTAGGTGTTGCCGTCGATGTTCGGGTCGGTGTGGCCGTAGGTGTATAGGTTGGCGTCATGGTGTAGGTAGGGGTCGGAGTGCTGGTAGGTGTCGGATCGGTGTATTGAATCGTGAGTGCATCCAAGTATGGTGAGACTTCCGCATCGGCTGTAGAGAACGAGGCACGCCAGCGTAAATCGGTCCCTACGTTGGAGAACGTATGCAGAACGCCCGAGGTCACAGCCTCCCAATGGGCGCCTCCGTCGGCGGACATATAATAATTGATTGCTTGACCATTAAGCACGTGCGTGGCCGTCAGGGTGGCACTGATCCACCAGCTGCCGGTAGACGCCACGGCATAGGACTGAGCTTGGGCCGGCGAGGAATAAACCGGGGCGTATTTGTTCAAACGCGCCTCATTCCCCCCAATCAGCCAATAGGTATCGGACCAGCCCAGTGCATTGATGATGGAGGACCCAAACTTGATCAAATTTCCGGATTCATCTGTTGTCGATGTCCCGTTGTATCGGTTCAACTTGGCGGAATTACCCCCGATAAACCAATACCCACCGATGGGATTGTACCCAATGGACTTGATATCATTGGAGGCGAAATTGGTAAGTGCGACGTTTGAGAAACTCCATGATAGGTTCACCCGCTGGCAGCTCCCGCCGGCACCGCCTACCAAGAAATACGTCCCGTTGTTGGCAATGGAAAAAACATCCCCACTGCCCCAATCCGCGGATAAATCACTGTACGAAAATCCATCGTAGAGATTCAGGCTCGAACCTGTACCACCGATGAGATAGTTCCCACTCAAATAACTGATGGCGCGAATATTGCCTGAAAAATTCGTCATGCTTCCGGATAATTCCGAAGAAAAGGAACTGCCGTTGTAGGTCTTCAAACGCGGACCGTCCCCACCGATCATCCAGACGCTGTCCGTGGCATTCCAACAAATGCTGTTTACGGAATTGGTTCCAAAGGCTAAGGCCGAGGAAAGATCCGAGGCGCTGACGCCGTTGTACCGCATGAGCTTTCCGGTGGTTCCACCAATGAGCCAATAGCTCCCGTTGTAGCCAATGGCTTGAACCTTATCCGTACCCCCAAACGCCGTAAGCACACTGGAAATATCGGCAAAACTAACCCCATTGTACGTGTTTAAGGTTTTATCGCTACCGCCCACCAACCAATACCCCACCGCACTGCCGTAGGTGCAGGCTAAAATATCCTTGGTGCCCAAGTCCGCCAAACGGGCCGAACGGTCATTGTACGTGGTGGACGAAGCGGACCCGGTGTGATCGTTCATCTTGGCCTGGGCGCCGCCTATAAGCCAAGTGGTCCCATCGCCGGCCACGGCATACATGGGCAAGGCGGTGCCTAAATTAACCGTACTGGTGGATTGGTCGCGAAAGGTGGTTCCGTCCCAGGAGTAGACAGCGGTGTTCCCGGAAGTGTCGTTGCCTACCAACATCCAGTAATTGCCGTCATGATAAAGTGAATACACATTGTTGAAATTAACACTGCCGGAACGATCTGTGAAGGTGCTGCCGTTGTACGTGGCCAAGCGCCCGCCCGATCCGCCAATCAACCACTGGCCCCCGTCCCAATCAAGGGCATAGACATTGTTGCTCCCAAAGTTGCCTTGCCCGCCACCCGATCCCATCAAACCGAAGGACAGATCCGTAAAGGTTCCGCTTGCGTATTTGGCCAAGCGGCCGTTGCTGCCGCCAATGAGCCAATACGAGCCATTGAACGCAATGGAATAAACCGTATACGTATTTCCGTAGGCGCCGAGCCAATTATCCAAGTTGGTAAACGACGTACCGTTGTACTTGGTCAGTTTCCCCACTCCGCTGGTACCGCCACCAAAAAGCCAAAATGCTTCTGTTCCACCGCCGTAGGCCGAGGTTAAAATGTTGTTGGTTCCCCAACCGCTCAGACTCCCGGATAAATCCGTGAACGAACTGCCGTTGTAGGCATTGAGCTTGGCACTGTTCCCACCCACCAGCCATTGGGCATTGCCCCAAGCCACCGTGCGAATGTTGTTCCCGGCAAAGCCAACAACATCGGTGGACAAATTGGTGCATGCCACCCCATTGTAACGGTTGAGCTTGGCACCATTGCCACCAATCAGCCAATACGAGCCGTTGTTGGCCAGGGCATTGATCTGACCACCGTAGTTGGCAATACCCGTAGGTTGAGAATATTGATACGAGGAAGGCAAATAAACCCGACCCGCCGGAGTGCTCCAATCAGCGGTCGTATTGGCCACATCTTTATAAAAATTGGTTGAAAAGTCTTCATTGTAAGTTCCGGCTAAACCCCAGGAAGAAATTCCTAAGACTGCCCATCCTACGACCAACCAATTTTTTAACGTTCCGATCGATAAAAACCGCAAGATCAATGAACCCCCAGAAATAATTGGGAAGATTATAACCAATTTCGAACACATTACCATTAAAAAAAAGAGGCATCCGGAATAAACCGGATGCCTCTTTTGGGCAAGTCAATCAGAAACTAGCGGATGACGAAGACCTTGCCAATGACTTTCTGCCCGTCGGGTTTCACAACCACGTACAAATACACGCCTGTTGCCACATCCGAGCCTTGGGCATTGGCCCCGTCCCAAGTCTGACGGCCACTTACACCCGTGTACCGTCGAACCAACTCGCCCGTCACCGTGTAAATGCGAATCTCGGAATTGGCCGGGCATTGGTCAAACTTGAGTGTATGTCCAGCGGCCTTCCCTGGTCTGAACGGATTTGGGAACACGTAAATTTCACCCGTGGTCATGACCGAGGTAGCCGTGACCGTAGGTGTGGGTGTAGACGTTGCCGTGTAGAACGCCGCAAGGTTAATCGTGGGGGTATGTGTCGCCGTGAAGGTATACGTGGCCGTGACGTACGGGGTCTCGGTTGCGGTTATCGAAATCGTAGCTGTAACGGTAATGGTCGGTGTTTGCGTGACCGTCGTGGTTACGGTTGCGGTTGCGGTCTCGGTTCCGGTGGCTGTAATACTGGAGGTCATGGTTACGGTGAACGTCGGTGTCGCAGTTGCGGTGAATGTCCCGGTCACCGAAGGTGTCAAGGTCGCGGTGATGGTCGCAGTCGGTGTCGCGGTCGGCGTATGCGTTCCAGTGACCGAGGCTGTGGCCGTAAGAGTTTCCGTCATGGTTGGAGTGGCTGTAGCCGTATATGTTCCGGTCACCGAAGCTGTGGCGGTCAAGGTAATCGTCTGTGTCGGAGTTGCCGTCGGTGTGGCTGTGCCCGTGACCGAAGCCGTGGCGGTAAGGGTCGCGGTAGACGTAACGGTTTGGGTATAGGTCTCGGTAGGCGTGGGTGTGGCGGTCAATGTCACCGTGGCCGTATACGTAGGCGTTGTGGTCGAAGTCTGCGTCTGTGTTTCCGTAGCCGTAAAGGTCGGTGTAAATGTAGGCGTCACGGTTGAAGTGAACGTCGATGTAAAGGTCGAGGTCGGCGTAAACGTGGGTGTTACCGTCAAGGTCGGAGTGACCGTCGAGGTTTCGGTGAATGTCGGTGTCACCGTCGAGGTCGGGGTGGCCGTATACGTTTGTGTAAACGTGGGGGTGGCGGTATAGGTCGGTGTAATCGTTGAGGTAAAGACCGGTGTATGGGTCATGGTTTGCGTAATCGTCGAGGTCTCCGTGATGGTCAGGGTGGGAGTTACCGTCGCGGTGTAGGTTGACGTCACGGTAATAGTGTATGTCGGGGTCATTGTCGGGGTGTCGGTCGAAGTGGATGTAGCCGTAGAGGTATAGGTGCTGGTTGGCGTCGCCGTGGACGTCGTGGTAATCGTCAGGGTGGCTGTAGAGGTATAGGTCGGTGTCGCAGTATATGTCGGTGTAAAGGTTGGGGTCCCGGTCAAGGTCACGGTGGACGTAAACGTCGAGGACATGGTCGACGTAGGTGTAAACGTAGCGGTCATGGTATAGGTAGGAGTCGCGGTACTGGTCTGGGTAAACGTCGGAGTAACTGTGGAAGTAAAGGTAGATGTGGCCGTAAACGTCGATGTGAATGTCGGAGTAAAGGTTGGCGTCACGGTTGAGGTCGAGGTCGGGGTCATGGTGGACGTAGACGTATCGGTAGGCGTGATCGTCGAGGTCTCGGTATAGGTTGGGGTCGCCGTAGATGTGGGTGTCTCGGTATTGGTAATGGTCGACGTGGGTGTTTCCGTAGGTGTGAATGTCGAGGTCGGGGTTACCGTGGGTGTATGGGTCGTGGTAATGGTGGATGTCGGTGTTTGCGTGGATGTAGGTGTAATCGTGGGCGTACTCGTACTGGTACTTGTATAAGTCGGTGTCCGAGTAAAGGTAGTCGTGACGGTGGACGTCGGCGTGAAAACTACCGAGTTGGTATGCACCGTGCTGGTATAGGCCCACATCTGGGTGGGTCCACTCTTATAGCCTACATTCGCAGTATTATCCCACCCGCCAGCCGATGTGTTCATGGTGTACGTCACTGTGAAGGTTCCGGTGGCTCCAGCGGCCAGCGTTCCCAGATTCCAAGTGACTACGCCGCCGCCGGGCACACCACCACCGGTTGAGGAAACATATGTGGCATTGGCCGGATAAGGATCCGTGAGAACCACGTTGTAGGCAATGCCTGATAAATTTTGATACGAAATCGTGTAGGTCATTTGCAGACCTGCTTGCCACTCCCCGGGTGCGGTCATGGTCAAATACATTTCCGGGACAGTTTCCGAGGTGGTCGGCGACATAAAGAGCGAGTTATAGAAATACCGCATGGCCGGAGCCTCGGCATTGCTGGTATAAGGCAAGGTGTTAAGGGACTCGTGTTGGCACATGTATGAGACACGGCCGCACCCTGTGATGCCTTTATAGTAACCGCTCATGTACATGTCCGGATATGTATTGCCTGTTGAGGACATGTTGAATTGAATAACACTGGAGGTACCACCGTAGAACATGCTGCCCGCGTTCATGCCAAAAGCGGTTTGCGCACCCGTAGCCGTGGTCCAGTTGCCGGTAGCTTGGGCATTGGGCCAGAAGGCCACCTCTTGGTTTATTGCCGTTCGGGTAATGCTTGAACCCGTGTAGGTCATACCGCCCGTAGTCAACCAATGACCGTAGCCGCCGTAAACACCGGCCGCTGTCATGGCATTTTCAAAGGTTTGCACACTGATGCACTGTGCATAAACATGCGAGCTGCCGTAATTTAGGAAGGTATCCAATTCACGGATGGTCTCCGCCCCATTGGGATAGGTAGCCACATATGCGCGCGCCGGATCCCAATGCATGTTAATGAACTGACTGTATTTGGGCAAGCCTCCGGTGGTGAGGAAAAGACCGCCGTCATGATGATCCACGGTTGATGCTCCGGCCAATTGCGCCTCGGTTAATGTGTCCGGCGAAGCATTGGTCCAGGTCAAGGCGGTATTGCCGCGCGAATCAGGAATGCGTGCATAGTTCAAATAATTGTAGGCGCCTGTGGCGTACCCTTGGCTGTTTTCAAATACAACAATCGAGGGTGCGGCACGCAGTTTTCGATAGATCGGAGCTGTAAATGGAATGGATGCATTTGAATACTGGTGCACCACAACACGGGCATTGGTGGCAGTTGTCCCGTTCCAAACCGTCCCTGTGTTCCAACGATTAATTAAAGTCATGGCGGCAAACGAATTTGAGTTCGCAATAATAAACGGTCCGCCGTTGTATGCAGGCGAAGCATAAATCGTCCCCACAGGATAAGTGGGATTACCTACCATCTCTGTGGTTTGGCTGGGTGTAAAGTCAGTCTCTTCGTAAACCTTGGGAGATTTAATGGCCCAATGCACAGGAATCCCGTTGGACAACAAATAATACACCAAGCCATAGGCGCGCCACATACCGTAGGCTTGATTGGCCCGTGAACCGCTGGTATCCATAGGAATAATCAAAGAACCATTATAGAACGTAAACGCAGGGTTGGGTGTGGCCGTCGGACTGGCTGTCCAGGTATAGGTCGGTGAAGCCGTCGGCGATTCGGTACAGGTCGCAGACTCGGTTAAGGTCATGGTGATCGTAGGCGTAGCTGTGATCGTCAACGTGAAGGTAATAGATGCGGTGCAGGTTTGTGTCGGTGTCACGGTCAAGGTAGGCGTTGCTGTATAGGTTGGGGTTTCCGTATAGGTGCCCGTAAAGGTCGAAGTCGGTGTGACCGTCGGCGTAATCGTCGAAGTGTGGGTCGGAGTTGCGGTCAAGGTCACTGTCGAGGTATGAGTGGATGTATACGTAGATGTAGAGGTTGATGTCGGGGTCGTGGTCAGGGTGAAGGTCGGGGTCATTGTCGGAGTTACCGTATAGGTAAACGTAAACGTCGGTGTGGCCGTGGACGTAAAGGTCGGTGTCGCAGTCGGCGTATAGGTATAGGTTGCTGTATAGGTCGGCGTATACGTGCTGGTAAAGGTTGGTGTCGCCGTCGGTGTGGCTGTGTAGGTTGGCGTGTATGTGGGTGTCGTTGTGTACGTGGGCGTCGCTGTGGGTGTCACGGTGTAGGTCGGGGTATCGGTAGGTGTGGTCGTATAGGTCGGTGTATGTGTTGAGGTAGCCGTATACGTCTGTGTAATGGTGGGTGTAGCCGTGAGCGTCGGTGTAACCGTACTGGTCCCGGTAATGGTATATGTCGGTGTAATGGTGGCACTCAAAATAATGTCCGTCGGTGTAGGTGTTACGGTCGGAGTTGTGGTGGAGGTTGCCGAGTGAGTCAAGGTCGGCGTCACCGTAAAGGTCGGAGTTGCCGTCGGTGTTGCCGTATAGGTGGCCGTAGAGGTTGAGGTTGGGGTCGCTGTAAACGTAAATGTTGATGTCGGAGTCGCGGTGTACGTCGCCGTCGCCGTGGGCGTCACAGTTGGGGTATGGGTATAGGTCGGAGTATGGGTCGGGGTAAACGTGGGTGTCGTTGTGTAGGTGGACGTAAATGTCGGCGTTGCGGTGTAGGTCGGGGTAAACGTCGGGGTGGTCGTAGGTGTTATGGTCGAAGTGGGTGTCGTCGTATAGGTTGCAGTAAAGGTCGGGGTGGTCGTGTACGTCGCTGTAAAGGTCGGTGTGGCTGTAGGCGTATGCGTATAGGTCGGCGTAGCTGTATAGGTTTGTGTATACGTCGAGGTATAGGTCGGTGTGGTCGTGTAGGTCGGGGTGTACGACGGTGTGGCGGTCGGCGTATACGTTGGAGTCTGGGTTGGCGTAGCCGTGGAGGTACTGGTGGCTGTCGGCGTTGCGGTATAGGTTGGGGTCGCGGTTGGCGTGTACGTCGATGTCGCGGTATAGGTCGGGGTCTCAGTCGGGGTCGCGGTGTAGGTCGGGGTCGCGGTCATAGTGGGTGTAGGTGTGGGCGGAATGTAGTACTGGAGGTTGATTTGATAAATACGGGGTGAAACATTGGGGTCATTGGAAACCAGTTCCGCTTTCCATTTCAACCGCAAACCGTCGTAGGGGCTATTAAAAATAACCGCAACTCCGGGTGTAGCCTGGATCCAATAACTGTGCGGATCCGATAATTGTCCGTTCACCGTCAACCAGTAGTTAATGGTGGTCCCAGCCGGAGCACTGTCGGTCGCCGTTAATGTAACCGCATAAAAATTTTGTGTGGAACTGGCTATCAGAGTGGATTGCGCCCAAGCCGGGCTCAAATAACTCGGGCCGTACCGATTGAGCATGCCGGAGGTACCACCAATAAAAAAGGCATCCAAGCCAAAAGCAATGACGTTGATGTTCGAGGTTCCGTAGTTGACCAACTGGGTGGAAAAATTTTCAGCGGAGTAAGGCAAACTTAAGCGCGCCATTTTGGCGTTCTGCCCGCCGGCAAAGAGGGTCCCTAGGATCGGATCCCAACAGACGGTCAGCACATTATCGCTGCCGAAGATACCGCTGATAAGGCTGCTGTAATTATTGAACGTCACGGCGGTGGGATCAAAACTCCCTACGTGCGCAGAAGCCCCGCCCAAATAAAAAACACTGCTGTCGCTGGTAATGGAATTCACCGCGTAATAGCCACCCCAACAGCTGATGTTGAGGTCCTCGCGTATATCGGTCCAGGTAAAACCATCAAACCAATTTAAACACCCGTTGTTGCCGCCGACCAACCAATTGCCATTGGCATACCCTATGGACAAAACCGACTCTGTGCCAAACCCCGTAAGCGAACTCGATAAATCGGTAAAGGTGGTTCCGTCAAAACTGGCTAAATGGGCGGTATCACCACCGATGTACCAAACTCCGCCGTAACTGTGAATGGCATTGATGGTGATGCCTGCTCCCCAGCCCAAGCTGGATGTGAGATCTTCACACGAGGTTCCATTGTAACGGTTCAAGCGTCCGTTCGAACCACCGATGAGGGTCGTATTGGAGACATTGTCCCACGATACTGCTTTAATGGCATCGGTCACGCCAAATCCAGATAGCAAATTCGAAATATCGGAAAACGTCACACCATTGTAGCGATTGAGATGTCGGTTGGCTCCCGCAAAAATCCAATACGCGTCAGTTGTGTTGTAGGCTTCGGCGTAGATATTATCCAGACTGAATCCCGCCACTCGATCCGATCGATCGTTAAATGTGGTTGACGATGCGTTCCCCGTGTGGTTGTTCATCTTACCCTGAACACCGCCCAGGAGCCATTCCGTACTATTGCCCGCAACCGCGTACAAGGGTATGGCTCCACTCATACTCACCAACCCTGAAGAAACATCCCTAAACGACGATTCATCCCAGGAATAGGCCACTGCAGCCGAACCGGTCCCTTGCCCAACCAACATCCAATAACTTCCGTTATGGGCAATGGCATTGATGGCATTAAAATTGGTCACCGAACTGGTGTAATTGGTGAACGTTGAACCGTCATAGGAAACCAATTTATGATTGGACCCACCGATCAACCACTTGCCGGTACCGCTGTTCCAGGTTATGGAATAAATCGCATCGCTGCCAAAATTAAGGTTGGACGAGTACGTTAAATCCGTGAATGTACCGCCGACATACTTGGCCAAACGACCGTTGGTGCCGCCAATAAGCCAGTAGGTACCATTGAAGCCGATGGCATTAACCGTATAGGTGTTGCCGTAGGCACCCAGCCAATTATCCAAACTGGTAAATGAAGTGCCGTTGTATTTGGACAGCTTGCCAACACCACTGGCGCCACCGCCTACCAGCCAAAAATTCTCACTCCCACTGCCAGCGGCCACGGCCAAAGCATTGTTGGTGCTCCAGTTTAAGCCCGAAGATAAATCCGTGAAACTACTGCCGTCGTATTTGTTGATACGGCCGGACTCACCCACCACCAACCAATAGCTAAATGAACTGCCGTAGGCCTGAGCGCGTATGTTCTTGCTTTGATAGGTATCCAGTTGACTGCTGATATCCGTGCACGTGGAACCGTTGTAGCGGTTGAGCTTGGCACCGTTGCCACCAATCAACCAATAGCTTCCATTGTAAGTAATGGCATTGATTTGTCCGCCCCAAATAATGGGACCGGCCGGTTGTGAGATGGAATAGTTGGAGGGCAACCGAACTTCATTGGCCACCGTGTCCCACTGGGCGCTGGTAATTCCCATGTCTTCATAGGTGCTGGAGGTAAAACTTTCTGTAAAGGTATCAGCTTGAGCCGCAAGTGATAATCCGAGGCAAAGACATATCAACCAAGTCCATGTTTTACCTACTCCGGATAACATCAAGACTCAACCCCTTTTCCCCCGTGGATGATAGCCTACGCCACTAACGAACGACAAATACCTTGCCCAAGGTTTTGGATCCGTCAGACTGAACCACAACATACATGTAAACTCCGGAAGCTACGTCCGAACCCTGGGTGTTCTTACCATCCCATGTCTGCTTCCCAGAAACATCTGCGTATTTCCTCACCAATTCCCCAGTGACCGTATAAATCCGAATCTCCGTACCTTCAGGACAATTATCGAACTTCAAGACATGTCCGGAGGCAGTATCGGGCTTAAATGGATTAGGATAAACATAAATCTTGCCTGCTTCGGCCCAGGGCGTCATTGTCACAGTTGGTGTGGCCGTCAACGATGTTCGGTCGAACGTTGCCGTGGGCGTTACTGTTACCGTTTGCGTCACCGTGAAATATGGAGTTTCCGTGGAGGTTACCGACTGTGTTGCCGTTTGGGTAATGGTGGGCGTGGAAGTGAACGTGGGTGTACGCGTCCCTGTGGGCGTTCCAGTTGCCGTACGGGTGATCGTCGACGTGGGTGTCACAGAAGGTGTGGCCGTATACGTGGCCGATGCTGTTAACGTCGGAGTAACCGTCGACGTCGGTGTGAAGGTAGGCGTTGTGGTCGGGCTGTAAACCGGCGTGTTGGTGCGTGTCATTGTAATGGTCGAAGTCTCAGTGATGGTCGAGGTTACGGTAATCGTCGGAGTCATGGTCGCCGTTTGCGTAATCGTCGAGGTCACCGTATGCGACGGCGTGATGGTACCTGTCGCGGTGGGAGTCGTGGTCGGGGAAATGGTCGAGGTCGGCGTTTGAGTCGGGGTCATGGTGGCGGTGGACGTCATGGTTGGCGTTTGTGTATAGGTAGGCGTCCGCGTACTGGTCGTTGTAATCGTAGCCGTAGGTGTGTAAATCACAGAACTCGTATGAATATTTTGTGTGAGTGCGCCAAAATGCGTAGGACCTGAACTGTAGGCCACACTGGCTTGATTGTCCCAGCCGCCGGGCGAAGCATTCATGGTGTAGGTTACCGTAAAACTCCCCGAAGCGCCAACGTTGAGTGTCCCCAAGTTCCAAGTGACCACACCGCCGCCAGGGACACCACCCCCGGTTGAAGAAACATAGGTCGTGTTGGCAGGTATCGGATCGGTAAGGACCACATTGTATGCAATGCCTGAGAGATTTTGATACGTGATGGTATAGGTCATCTGCGAACCCGCTTCCCACTCTCCGGGCGCAGTCATGGTCAAATACATTTCCGGCACGGTTTCCGAGGTTGAAGGAGACATAAAAAGTGAGTTGTAGAAATATCGCATAGCCGGTGCTTCCACATTGCTGGTGTATGGCAAGGTATTGGGAGATGTATGTTGACACATGTAGGAAACACGTCCGCAACCTGTAATGCCTTTATAGTAACCGCTCATATACATATTGGGATACGTATTCCCGGTAGAGGACATGTTGAACTGAATAACGCTAGAGGTACCACCGTAGAACTGGCTGCCTGTAGCCATATTAAACGCGGTTTGAGCGCCCGTAGCTGTGGTCCAGATCCCCGTGGCTTGGGCTGAAGGCCAAAACGCCACTTCCTGATTGATCGCGGTCAAGGTGATCCCAGCCGCAGTGTAGTTCATACCCCCGGTAGTTAACCAATGACCGTACCCGCCGTATACTCCGGCTGCAGTCAAATCATTTTCAAATGTGTACACAGAAATACACTGGGCATACACATGCGAACTGGGATAATTCAAGAATGTATCCAACTCACGAATGGTTTCGGCATTGTTCGCCGATGTGGCAGTGTAGGCACGAGCAGGATCCCAATGCATGTTGATGAACTGACTGTATTTGGGTAACCCTCCAGTCGTCAAAAACAAACCACCATCATGGTGATCGGTGGTACTGGCTCCTGCCAATGACGCTGCCAATAAAGAGTCCGGAGATGTGTTGGTCCAGGTCAGCGCGGTGTTCCCACGTGAATCAGGAATGCGCGCATAGTTCAAATAGGTATACGCACCGGTGGCATTTCCTTGATCATTTTGGAAAACGCAAATCGACGGTGCGGCGCGCATACGCCTATAAATGGGCGCCGTTAATGGAGTGACGGCGTTGGTATACTGATGCACCACCACCCTGGCATTGGTGGCGCTGGTGCCGTTCCAAACCGTGCCTGTGTTCCAACGGTTGATCAAGGTCATGGCCGTTGTAGAATTCGCCGCAGCAATCAAGAACGGCCCTCCATTATATTCCGCATTATTGTACACCGTGCCTGCAGGATATGTCGGATTGCCAATCAATTCGGTGGTTTGCAACGCTGTAAAATCATTTTCCTCATACACTTTTGGAGATTTGATGGCCCAAGAAACAGGAACTCCGTTGGAAAGCAGATAATACACCAAACCGTAGGCGCGCCACATGCCGTAGTTCTGGTTCGCCCGAGTGCCATTGGTGTCCATGGGGATAATCAACGAACCATACGAAAATGTAAATAACGGGTTGGGCGTAGCTGTCGGACTGGCGGTCCAGGTGGCGGTGGGTGAAATGGTAGCAGATTCTGTACAGGTAGCGGAGACTGTGAGTGTCGGGGTTACCGAGGGAGTTGGTGTAATGGTCGCCGAAGCGGTATGCGTGGCTGACAAAGTTGCCGTGGGCGTCGCTGTTAAAGTCGGTGTACCAGTTGTGGTCACGGTGCTGGTTGGAGTGATGGTTGCACTTAAAATAATATTTGTCGAAGTGGGAGAAACCGTTGGCGAAGCGGTGTAGGTTGCGGATTGCGTCAACGTAGGCGTAATCGTAGGCGTCGCGGTAAGCGTAGGCGTAATCGTGTAAGTAGCCGTAAACGTCGGTGTCGGTGTCGCGGTCAATGTAGCGGTTCGTGTGACGGTTGAAGTTGCAGTGTACGTGGGTGAATGAGTAGGTGTCCGAGTCGGAGTCGCTGTGGGTGGAATCACATATTGTAGGTTTATTTGAAGTATGCGGGGTGAACTTGTGGAACTATCCGAAACCAATTCAGCTTTCCATTTCAAACGCAATCCATCGTATGGATTGGTAAAGATAACGGCCTGCCCGGGTGTGGCTTGAATCCAGTTGGAATGTGCATCGGCCAATTGCCCATTGGCGGTTAGCCAATAATTGATGCGCGTCCCGGCTGGAACATTATCGGTGGCCGTTAGCGTGACCGAATAAAAATTCTGTGTAGACGAAGCTACCGTTGTTGACTGAGCCCAACTTGGGCTATCATAGACCGGACCGTAACGATTCAACTGGGCGCCAACGCCACCCAAGAAAAACGAATCCAACCCCGGTGTGATTGCATTGATGCTCGAGGTACCGTAATTAATAAGTTTGGATGTGTAGTTTTCAACATCCCCGCCCGGCACGATCATTTTGGCCAATTTGGCATTCTGCCCGCCAATGAGTAAGAAGGCTTCAGGCGCATTCCAGCATACGCTTAATACATTGTTGCTCCCGAACACCGATGCGAGTGTGCTCGAATAGTTCACAAACGAAACAGCGGTAGGATCAAACACACCCACATGCCCAGAATCCCCACCTAAGTAAAAGACCGCGCCGTCGTTCGTGATGGAATTAACCGAGTAATAGCCACCCCAGCAACTGGTGTTTAAATCCGCACGTATATCGGTCCAGGTGCCACCATCGTACCAACTTACGTACCCATTGCCACCACCCACCAATAAATGACCATTCACATAATCAAGTGAAAGTACCGGTTGGGACCCAAACGCCGAAATGTTCGTCGAAAGATCGGTAAATGTGGTGCCATTGTAACTCGCCAAGTGAGCCGAGTCGCCACCGATGTACCATACACCGCCTTGGTAGACAATGGCGTTGACGGTAATGCCAGCTCCCCAGCCCAAAGATGAGGTTAAATCCGTGAAAGAACTTCCATTGTAACGATTTACATGACCATTGGACCCACCCAGGAGCCATGTATTGGCCGCACTGTTCCAAGCAATGGCCTTAATGGCATCCGTGGCTGCAAAGCCTGAGAGCCCGCTGGAAATGTCCGTAAAAGAAGACCCGTTGTAGCTATTCAAGTGCCGATTGGCACCACCGAATAGCCACACAACATCTGTAGCATTGTACCCTTGGGCAAAAATATCATCCAAACCAAAACCGGCTAATAGATTGGAACGATTGTTATACGTGGTCGAGGATGCAGTACCTGTATGATTGTTAAGCTTCGCTTGCGCGCCGCCCAGCAGCCATTCTGTACCATTACCGGCCACAGCATAGAGCGGAATACCACTGCCCATGCTGGATAGGTTTGCGGACTGGTCACGGAACGTGGTCTCATCCCACGAATATACAATAGACGTTGACCCCGTACCTTGACCAACCAAGAGCCAATAGCTGCCGTTATGGGCTATGGCATTGATGCTGTTAAAGCTCCCCACCGAACTCGTGTAGTTTGTAAACGTGGTCCCATCGTACGCTACCAATTTTTGGTTGGAACCACCAATCAACCACTTGCCTGTGCCGCTGTTCCATGTGATTGTATAAATAGCATCGCTGCCAAAATTAAGATTGGGCGAATAGGTCAAATCCGTAAATGTTCCACCGACATACTTGGCCAAGCGGCCGCCCGTACCGCCGATCAACCAATACGTTCCATTGAATCCAATCGCATTGACCGTATACGTATTGCCGTAGGCCCCTAGCCAGTTATCCAAACTTGAAAAAGAAGTGCCATTATATTTAGAGAGTTTTCCCACACCACTGGCACCGCCGCCGACCAACCAAAAATTCTCGCTCCCACTGCCCGCAGCCGCGGCCAACGCATTGTACGTACCCCAATTTAACCCTGCAGAGAGATCCGTAAAGGAACTACCATTGTATTTATTGATACGGCCTGATTCACCCACCACCAACCAATAGCTAAATGAGCTACCGTATGCCAACGCTCGTATGTTTTTCCCTTGATATGTTTCCAAACTACTGCTTAAATCCGTATACGTACTTCCATTGTAACGATTAATTTTCGCCCCATTGCCACCCAGGAGCCAGTAGCTTCCGTTTTGGGCAATAGCATTGATCTGACCTCCCCAAACCACCGTACCCGAGGGTTGCGTAAACGCGTATGTCGAAGGCAATCTAACTTCGTGCAGAGTGGTATCCCAGTTCGCGGTAGTCACTGCCGAACTCGGATCTTTATATGTAGTCGAGGTAAACGTTTCAGTAAACGTATCTGCTTGAGAAAAAAGCGTAATGCCGCAGCCAACCAATATACAACCGAGCATCATAATTCTTCGCCACGTCAACATACGCTCAACTCCTTCTCTGAGAAGTCTCGTGTCTCACGACCGTTTACCGGTTACCTTCAAAGGGCTCAAATGCAATGTATGAATTTTTCGGTTGTTTGGTCGGATCACCGGCTTTAACTACAACCTGATCCGGTTTCGTCCGATAGGACATGGAAAGATACTTTTGAACAGATTTGGCTCGTTCTTCGGCCAGAGTCTTATCTGCATCAAACCCGATCACAGTGATCGCACAATCCGGATAACGCTCCAAAAGCGGGCCGATCTGATCGAGCACGGCTTTGGATTTATCGGTAAATTTACTGTCGCCTTTTTTGAAATCAATACCTGGAGTCATACCAAATTTCACTTTGTTCTGTAGGCGATCTAACGCATCTTTAAATAACTTCTTTGAATCGGGTTTGGATTCCGTAGGTGCAGTCTCCAAGGTTAATCCTTCGGGTTGAGGTGCAACCGCAGGTACCGAAACAACCGGAGGAACGGCCGCAGCTTTTATCTCTTCTTTCTTAGCTGGGGCTGAGGGGATGGTCGCTGCCAAAGGTTCTGCTTTCAAAGGTGCAACTACTTTGGGGGATACATCTACAGCTCTGACAGGATTGGCATCAGGCAAAAACGCTAGGGTCAAAGAGGCTCTGTGGGTGGTGCCCAATTCTCCATACGGTACGAATGCATAATCCACCTGATAACGGATCAGGGCTGCTTGAATGGCAACTCCTGCCCCAGCAGTAAACCCCGCTGTTGAATCCAAGTCTTTAATTTCAGGACCAATTTTATATCCCGCCCGCGCAGCAAACTCTGTATTTTCACTGATATGAGCATATTCGGCACCCAAGCTGATTTTCACATCATTATCAATTGGAATCAAAACATCGGCGGCAATGGTACCGCGCCCGAGAGGCGAGAATAATTCTTGTTCCACATAGCCTATGCCCGCACGGAAATTAATGGGCATTAGGTTGTCTGTCGTAGCGCCTAAATTTTGGGCCACAAAACCGGCACGCCATCCGCGGTCACGTACCGCGTACTTCCCTTCTTGACCGGATCCCACACCGCTGGAAGTGGTTAATTCCGTAGGCTTGAGTTCTTCGGTTTGCCGCCAGATCCCACCCACATCGACCCCGCCACCAAATACATTCTTATCGGCAATGGTTTCAGAGACAATGCGTACACTGGCACCCAGCAAAACATCCTTCAGAAAAGGACTATCCACCAAGAGCAATCGCGACAGTTTCTGACCGTATGTTCCAATAATAGCAACACTGCTGGCTGAAGCGGTACCATTGGTTCCGGCGTAATTGCCATATTGGTCTTCTACCGTTTGATCAATGTTTCCGGTATGCATGTAGGTAAGCCCTCCGCCCAAGGCTCCCAAAGGACCCAGCGGAGTTCCATATGCTAAATATTCTGTCCCAATGTCTTGGAACCAAAAACTATGCATAAAGGTGGCTGACGGTGAGGCAATCTGGTTGAGTCCGGCAGGATTCCAGTAAAGGGTGTCAAGCCCATCTCCCAGTGCAATATACGTTTCGCCCATTGAAATGGGGCGCACTCCTTGACCTGCCTTGAGGAAATTAGCGTTGGTTGTTCCGGGTCCGCCTGCCCAAACAGTACTGACGGCACCCAAGCACGCCCCAACACCTATTGCCAAGAGTCGCTTCATCATGACCTTCACCTCACCGATGAAATTACCTTCATATATAAAGGCGACAGCAACCGAGCCCCAAAGTTACTCACTTTGTGACCGGGTTGCCAGGTCCAATTCGCCCCATTCATTTCCAAGCCTAAAAAACGACTAAGTAACTTAGCTTAAATAATATAGTGCGCGTCGACTTTCGGAGCTGTGTCTCGGATAAATTTAACCTCTTCCAATATCTTTTCTTTATCGACCTTTGATTTTCCAATCTCGGTTTCAATTAGGTCTGCTGCTGCAACCATATCGGTAAGGCGCTGACGATCTTCCCGAATGACGCCGCGCAATTTTTCAGTCATATCATTGAACGCGCTCTCCAACTCACGCATTTCATCGCCTTTACGCAAGTTTACCATGATTTTAAGGTTACCATTGGCAACTTCACGTGCGCACATAACAAACCGGAAAAGCGGCCCGGCAATTTTATGAGACATGTATACACCGACGGTAATGTTGCAGAGCGTAAGAAACACAATAATCGCTAGAACGGCTTTGTAAATGAAGTAAATATTGGCACCCGGAACATCGGGTTTCGGCTGTGAAAAGACGAACAGAAGGGCAACACCCACGATAATCATTTCAATGAACATGGTGAACACCAGGATCAAAGAATACTTAAATTGCAAATCCATGTTGATGTAAATTTGTTTACGTTTGAACGACGGTGCTTGTTGCTGCTGTTGCGTCATCTTCGCCTCCCCCTTTTTATGCCTCGTAATTTTTTTGTCAATTTTACTTATATTTATCCTCGTAGATTTTATCATCTACTTGGAATCGTGTCAAACGGATAAAGTTCCTGACTGCCTCCCCGACCCTACTCCATCATCTCCACAGGTGAAACCCCCAAGGGTAATATACTTTGTATATTTACAAACGAATCTGCTGAATGGTTGACCTTGCCCGAAGAATCTTCAACAATTAGTACTACTTTATACTTGCCATCGGGCATAGGATTCATATTGTCCTGCAATCCATCCCAGACAATATGATCCGGCGGAGTGCCTTCCCCGGCAAATTTTCTAACCAAAGAATTCGCTTCATTTCGAATCTCCAGATCCCAAACCCGTACCTCAAATTTGGTTTGACAACGAAGCTTAAATACCGTGACTTTATTTACACCTACCGGCGAGAAACTCTTGGGTTCGGCATTGACTTTCAACTCAAAACCGCCAAAATAATACGACAGCGCCACTTTATGCATCATTTCCACGGTTTGTAAACCCAAAGCATAATCAACCTGAAAATCACTGTACCGATATCCAGCCCCTAAGCCAATTTCAGTATCATCCACACCTGCGCGCAAAAACACATCCCGAATCGGAGATACTTCCAAACCGGCTCTGGGTTTAATCGAAGCCTGGGTTGAATTCTTCGAAAGATCCAAATCCAGCTTGAGCATGTCCCCAAAAAATTTGGCCCCAATACCTACGACCATATTCATAGGGTAGGTCTCCGAGTCGTTTTTCAGTTTTATTTTGGGAGCAACCAAATTTTGAAACGCCAACCCAACATTAAGCATAGGATAAGGATGGTACATAATACCCACATCAAGTCCGAACCCAGACCCTGAAGACCCCATCATGGACTGAGTGACTAATTTCAGAGTACCGCCTGCGGCCAATGTCGGAGTGATGTCCGAACCAAATCCCAATAAAAAGCCCATTTGTTGATTTTTAAAGGTGGTTCCCACCACGTCGTAGGTGTCACGCTCTTCAGCCTCCGGTTGGTTAAGCATGACCATACCTAACCCCAAAGTCCCAATATATGGAAAAATATGGTTATACCCAACATATTCGTAGGTATTTTGATCTATCAAGTTCACATGCTGCAAAATCGCCTGATTCTGGGGAATACTGGCCAAAGCGCCCGGATTCCAGTATACCGCTGTGGCATCATCTGCCAAACCTGCAAACGCACGCCCCATGCCCATGGCCCGTGCCCCAGCACCGTAGGTTAAAAAAGCACCCGGTTGCCCGGAGTCGCCATCGGACGCGGCCTGAACCATCCCCGTCAAGCCCAAGAGGGCCATCACTAAAACACCGTATCGTATGCAACGCATGCTGCTCATTTCAACACCCCCACGCGGCGAGTAAATTTCTGAACTTCAACACTGTTGCGCGCGATCACCTTGACCACGTAGATCCCATTGCCCACCTTCTGCCCTTCGCCATTGCACCCGTCCCACATGAAACTGGAACCTCCACTGGCTGTTGCCGTGGCATAATCCCCGCTTCCCTGACCGGCGGCTATTTTCTTGCTAAGTACCATACGACCAAACGCGTCGTAAATCTTGATTTCCACTTCTGAATCGGCTTTCAAATAGTAGTTAATCGAGGTTTTTTGCGAAAGCGGATTAAAGGGATTGGGGTAATTAATCATTTCTCCACCCGAGGGCGGCGCAACGGAAATGTTGATGTTCACATTCTGAACAATGCTCCCCACCGTGACGCGGACCGTCGCAATTTCGTTAACGATTCCGCCCTGAAACGTGATGGTCGCCAAACCGTTTGTGTCTGTCTGCGCCGATGGAGCGCTAATGGACGAGTCACCTGCTCCAGAGATCTTATCAAAATTCACAGCAGCTCCTGGAACCGGATTGAGATACGCGTCGCGTACGGTTACAGAGATAACCGCTGTCTTTTGCGCTTGAAGGTTCGCGGGCGAGACCGCGATGGTCAAAGGCGCGGCAGGCGCGGCAGGAACAACATCTATAACCTGATAAAACCCTTCGACAAACGTTTTGCCTGAAACCGAGTCAACACATACAGGAACAATTCGCATACGCTCAGCCGATGGGTACGTACACCAAAGATTCGCCGTACCACCACTCAAAGTAATTAAGGATGGAGTCAATGTTCCATGCCCCACAGCTCCACTGCCGTCAACCAGTTTCGGATTCAAACTAAATGAATAGTTCACCCACGTAGCAGGTGCCGTACGGGTACTCAAACTGGTTGCGGCCACCGTAATATAAAAAGGAACGCCAGCTACAACCGTACTCGGTGCATCGATCCACATATAGGCATTGTTGGGCGCATAAATCCAATTGGTCAAATTTGTCAACGAGGCTTGATACAGAGGAGATGAACTAAGTGAAAAATCATACCTTTCACCCGTACTGCTTAAAGATGACGGAGTCCAAATCGCAAAAGATGCAAAACCCGTTATGGTATTAGCGATAACATTATTATTCGAGTAATACGGTGATGTTGGAATTTGCAAACCAAATGTAAACGCGGTGCCAGTACATGCGTTATAGTATTGGTCAACCGCAACTGCTGAGACCGCCACCGGTACTCCCGCACTTATGGTAACCCCATGATAATTCCACCCTGGAGCAATGCCAGGAGTCAAAACTTCTTGGATCTCAGGGCTATGCCGAAGGAGAATTAGATGGTGCGGTGTTCCAGGTTGTACTGTAACTGGATCAAAGGTGGTTTGAGCCGCACTTGCATTGTCTTTGATGGTGATCCGAATATTTCCTGCCCCTCGCAACGTTAAACTTGTTTCGGTACAGTTGCCACTCGAAAAATGCAACGTAGTTGGTGTACCGGTTCCTGTTGAAATTGTTCCTGGATTAGGTGAAACAGATACTGTTGCAGTACCATTGTAACTCGAATCAGTGCTTCCACCCTGAAGCCCCCGGATTGTAACAGTTAAAGAACTCCCAGCAGTAATGGTAGTACTACCCGCAATTTGTAAATCAAATCCGTCAAGCCCATACGACAATCCCGTGAGCGTAAGAAGCCCAAGACAACTTAATAATAGTTTAATGATTTTCAATGCGATCACCCCGCTTGGGTTTGATGAAAAAATCTTTTTCATTATAGTTAGGCTCCTTTGAAATAACAAGCGCAAAGAACGATAAACGCAAAGGAAGTATCGGAAGGCAAACCGCAGAACTGGAAGAAGAAACGCCCAAAACAAGAAAGCAACGTGAGCGTCCATCATCCCCAGAAAGTCTTAAAGACGTATACAACCATCGCCTAGATTTCAATCTAGGTCTTTCAGAGGCCTAGGGTCACCCCTTAGGATGGGCTCCCCTCTAAAAAACTTACTCGTTCTTCTGCCGCGCTTGTTCGGCTTGTGTCTTAAGGCGAGTGGCTTCGGCAATGTTTCCGTTTTGGAAGGCAGCCTCGGCCAGGGCATCCAGGAGCGGTACCACACCCGGGTTGCGGCGCACACCGTCGCGAAGCACATCCACGGCCATGGCTTTTTCTCCCCGTTTCAGGTAGAGGTTCCCCAGATGCTCATAGGCAGGTACATGGTATGGGTTTTGGGAAAGGATTTTCCGGAAATGCCGTTCGGCGAATCGGGTATCCCCAGCGGCTTCTGCAGCCAGCGCTTGTTCGAAGAGGGTCTGGGGTAACGCAGTCTCGGCTACCGCATCACTGCCTGCATGGGTCAAGGCATTGCGCGCATTGGTTTTGACCGTGTCGGCCGAACCAGGTCCCGATATGCGCTCCACTTTTTCCGCCAAGCGCAAAGCTCCATTGAAACAACCAATCGCCTGGTACACACCCGCCAGCCTTAAATGAGCCGGGATGTGGCGTGGCGACTCCTCAAGGGCTTGCTTAAATTCCAAAATGGCTTTAATCATGTCCGGATTGCCGGCTTTGGGTTCACGGTAACTGCGGTCCACCAAGCGCCCGGCGAGCATGGTGCGTGTGTGCGCAAACGAAAACCGCTGCCCGGTCGGTGACAAGACAAGCCAGAGGGTCACACCCCACACCAAACCAGCCCACCCTAAATCTTTCCACTGTCTGGCCAGCACCAGGCGCAGTGTTTCCACAATTCCAAGGGCCGCAAACAGAATCAGTATGGGTACCAAAGGCAGTCGATACCGGTCGGTAATGAAAAACGGAAGCAATGAGAGTATCAAGGCCACAAGGTACCCGACCAGCAGCCACGTGGTTGCGGTTAAGCCTTTGCGAATTTGGAAGTACAATCCCAATGCCGCCAAAGGTGCGATCCATCCAAAGTCTACAAACAGCCAGCCTAAAAAGGTCACCATCTGGCGCCGCATGAATTCATAGCTCAAATGGTTCGGCGGTTCTTCCCGACTCATGAGCATGCGCAGCTTTTCTCCGTACAGGCGCAGCGCCGCACCGGGTTGTTCCAGCCAAAAGACCCAGGCCTTACGTGACCAAAAACGTGAAACCTCCGAGGGTTTTAGCGAGCGTCCGAGTTCTTTCTCAGCCACGGTCACCATGGATGCATCCATACCGAAATTGGTCAAGCCAGTTTCTTCCGGTACGTAAAAAACGCCTTGGGCTTTGGGGTTGTTCCCCAGGAACATATTCACACCTGCATTGGATGTGAGCAAGACAAAGTCACCGCTCACACGGGCATTGTGTACGGTCACAGGCAAAATCATCAGTATTGAACCTACAAAAAAAACCAATGTGGGTTTCCAGGCCCAATTTTTCATTGTCTTAAAATCCAAAGAAAACCGGCTGGCCAAGTACCACAAGGCGACCGGTAAGAAGAGCAACAAATTGGCGCGTTCCAAAACCGCCAACCCGAAAGCCACCCCGGCCAAACCCGCCCAGCGCACCTTACCGGTTTGCTGAGCCCGGATCAAACTCAGCAGGGTCACACTGGACATGAACAGGGCCAAAGAAATCCCCAATAAGTCGATTTCAAAAAACGTTAACAATCCATAGCCAAGGGTTAGTACACCGGCTAAGCTTGCAACCCAACGGGTGTTCGGATACCATTTTTTCGCAAGGAGATAAATCAACACACATTGCCCCGCACCCAGGGTTATCTGTACCAGGCGCACAAAGAACACACTTTGTTTGGACATGGCCAAACAGACGGCCACAAACATGGGGTACAAGGGTGTTTGAAACGGGACTGTATCCCCCAGCCATTTTCCCGTGCTTAGAATGGCCCGCGCTTGGTTGAGGTAGGTTTCAGCATCGCCCACGGGGTAGGCAAAATCTGGGGAGGTTGCGTACTGCCCCAAGCAAATCAACTTAGCCAACCAAGCCACCACAAACAAGCCGATTAAGAATACGGTTTCGGAGACAGGCCATACCCAGGCATCGAGGTTATCGGCCGGCCGAGTGGCGGCCACATGGTTTTTCTGAGACACGGTTTGTTTGGAAACAGGTTTCATGCATCACCTTGAATTAAATAAATGTTAATCCAACAGAAGATTACCGTTTTTTACGTGGAGCGTCAACCCCTGTACCGGCACCAACACTCTCAACGAGCTCGGTACGTACCCAACGGATTTCATCGGCTTGCGTCGTGACCGCACCTTCCAAGCGTGCCTTGAGCAACGCTTCCAGAACCCGTGCAAACTCAGGACCCGGCTTAATCCCCAACATCTTCAAATCGCCGCCTTTGAGTTTCGGACTACACGTCCGGTACTGATTCAAGTAAGGCAGCAACCATGTTTTGGCTTTGGCCCCACATTGGGCTGCCAAGACCAGGACATTTTCAACGGAGGCGCTGCGCAATTCCGTCACCAAGGTGTACGGGGCAAGACGCGGGCCTTGCAAGCGCGCCACCAGGTCCTGCGCATGGCTCCAATGCCAATGCCAGCTTTGTTGCCAAAGGTGATTCACTCCCGCCGCATGCAGTACCGGTTCTAAAATCGAGCGCGGAGTAGCCGAGAAACACGCCAGCATCCGCACCAGTGTTGTATCCACGTCTTGGAGGTGAAGGTCGGGATGCTGCAGATAAAGCTCGGCGTATTTCCCTTGGGCTTTATCGCTTAAACATATACCTGGTAGTACTTGTTCCAAGATCCCTGAAAGGTGCAAGGCATGCAACGCCGCAAAGGCATCCAACTCACGCAACGCGCATTCCACTTCATGAAACCAGCGTGACGGACTTAAGGTTCTCAGCGCGTTTTCATCCAAGGCACGTTGCCAAGCCTTCTGTGTTCCGGACTCTACGGAAAACCCCAAGCGTTGCGCAAAACGCAGAATGCGAAACATGCGGGTCGGGTCGTCTTGAAAACTACCTGCATGCAAAATACGCAACTGTTTGCGCCGCAGATCGTCTTGCCCACCCAACACATCCAAAACCTCACCGCGTTTCGGGGTATTGAGATAGACAGCCATGGCATTGATGGAAAAATCACGCCGACTCAAGTCCGCCTGAATGCTGGCACGTGCTACCTGGGGCAAAGCCCCGGGATGATCGTAGGTTTCCGTACGCGTTGTGGCCATGTCCACGTGCCTTCCGTCTTCCCAGGTCACGCGCGCGGTACCAAAACGCGGATGTTCGGTGCACACGCCCTCGGTCTCCTGCGCCAGGGAACGTGCTACTTTACGGCCATCCCCTTCCACGCTGACATCCAAATCCCCACACGGCTGCTTGAGCAAGGCATCCCGCACAGGTCCTCCGACCAAAAACGCCGTCACCTTTTGCGCGTCCGCGATCCGCCGGATGTGCTCAAGCATACGACGGTTGGAAGCTGAGAATTCCGAGAACGCAATCCGCATGGTTCACCTTTTCTGGTTTTATATATGTGCCGTTGCTGCATGCGTGAGAAAGCATAGAGGACATCCGTTTCGCCAACGGAAGTCCGATCTGAGCGAGCCTCACTTGAGGCGAGCGTCTTTCGAACCTATGCGGCAACGGCACCTGGTCATTTACGACCTTGGATGAAACTTGCGATGCACTTCCTTTAAGCGTCCACGATCGACGTGCGTATAAATCTGCGTGGTTGAAATGTCCGCATGTCCGAGCATCTCCTGCACAATGCGCAGATCCGCCCCGCCGGCCAACAAATGCGTGGCAAACGAATGCCGCAGGGTATGCGGCGAGATTTCCTTCTCGATGCCCGCTTGTTGGGCGTAACGTCGAATCAGCTTCCAAAATCCGACCCGTGAAAACCCCTTGGTTCCACGCGCCACAAACAGCGCCCCCTTCGGGTCAACCTGTTCCCGCGACTTGAGATACCGTTCGGTTATGGCCAACGCCGTACGCCCCACTGGGACCACGCGTTCTTTCCGCCCCTTCCCCATCACGCGCAGATAGGTTTCTTTCCAATGAATCTGCTCCGGGGTCAAGCCCACCAATTCCGAAACACGCAAACCCGTGGCGTAGAGCAGCTCCAACATGGCCCGATCGCGCAGCCCGTGTTTGGACTCCAAGTCCGGAGCCCGCAACAAGGTTCCAACCTCGTCGACGCTCAACACGTCGGGTAATTTTTTCCAGAGACGGTACGATTCAAAATCCTCGGTGGGATCCGTCGTGGTCAACCCTTCGTTTTTCAAGAAACGATGTACCGAACGCAAGGTTACAATGGCCCGCACAATGGTGGCCGAGGCTTTGGCTTGAAGACGCCATTCCTCCAAAAAGTGCTGCAAGACCTCGCGTGAAGGCGGTTGGTGCGGATCAAACGCCAGGCCCTGTTTATCTAAGAAAAGCAAGTATTGCTGAATGTCGCTACGATAGGCCGAGAGCGTGGCCGGTGAAAGTCCCTTTTCCGCGGACAAGGTGAGCATGAATTCCTTGAGCCAGGGAGGATTGAGATTCATGGACGTCCTTTTCGCACAAAGTATTGAAGCCAACGCCCAGGTTCCAGTTCGGCGCGCGTGGGTGTGAACTCACGGCTACGCGCATCGGCCCGCCAGGCATGCTCCACCGCGTCGTCCCCGCCTCCGGGTTCCGGCAAACGGTCCGTCGGATACAAATGTTCATCCAAAATAACCACGGTTGGCCGCAAGTCGAGCAAGCGCGGAATGTTCACCTGCTGGTGACCCACCCAGTTTTCCTGCACCCAGGTTCCGCCCCGGGCCGCCTCGCGGTCCACCAGGCTGTACACATCGTACGCCACGAGCCCGGAATAATACGGGATGATGCCCGCAGGCTTGAGCACCACCGTGTCCGTGGGTAAAAAGTGATCGCCCAACCAGAGCCCCACACGCATGCGATCACGTTCTTCGTTGGCCCAGGTTAGGGCCGTGGCATGATGTGTCCCCACAAACGTCGGGAGTACAAACATCAACCCCAGAAAGGCCACTACGGTGACAACCACGGTTTTGGCTCCGCCTTGGGCCAAGGGTTTCAATTGCACCAAGGTAGTTTCCAGTTGATCCAATCCCCAACCCAACCCGATGCACAGCAGCGGCCAGACCGGACTTAAGAAGCGGTGATACGGCATGAAATCCCCGCCCACGCCCACCACCCAGAGTCCCCAGCCGGCCAACAGCGCACCGAGGTGCCAACGCGCCTGGCGCACGTCTGCGCGCACCAAGGCGGGCAAGATAAACGGAAGCACATACACCAAACGATAGGTTTGAAAAAAATCTTTGACGTAGGCCCAACCCCGGGACGCATTGGTCAGCCCGTGCACCTTGGCATAAAAGGCATTGGGCACCAACGCTTGAAAGGTCCACCATTGAAACCCAAGGGCCGGAACCAAAACCACGGCGTACGCTCCCAGCCAGAGCAAAAGCATGCGCCATTCGCGCCAGCGATAAACCAACCATACACCCACACTCAATCCAAACCAAAGGGCGCCTTCCGGGCGGGTCAAGGTAGCCAACCCCCAGAAGAGACCTGAAACGAGCAACCACCTCCGGCGTGAGGTATGCAGGTGAAACCAGACCGTTACAACGCCCCCCAAGGCCATCCAGGTGAACCACGAAGTTTCCAAGCCGGCCAGGGGCCAGGCGGCCCACGCAGCGCCCGACGCACAAAGCACACCCGCGATCACAGCCGCGCGCCGATTGATCCAAGCGCGAACCGCAATAAACACCGTGGCCAAAATCCCAACCCCTGCCAGACTCCCCAGCATCTGAGCCCAGCGAACCGCAGAGAGCCCGGTTAGTTTATTCCCCAAGGCCAGTAACACGACCCAAAAAAAATTTGTTGCCACAGGCTGAACCTGTCCTGGGTTGTACGCCAATTCACCGGTTTGGGCCCAATGCTCGGCAATGCGAAACGAAATAAAGGCATCGTCCCAGGCAGTGGTGAAACACAGGGCATGCGTCACACCCAGGGCGACCACGACCACCAACCAAGCTGTGTCTAAGGAACTCCAGGGTGTGCGAAACAATTCGTGTGCGACTGGATCATTGGTTTGCGACTGCGCCATGATAACCTTTAGTTGGGGGAAATCCGGTTGAAACCACAACGCTACCGGAGGATTATTTGAACCAAAACATAATCATGAAAACGATGAACACCACACCCAACAATCCGGAAAATATCTTCACCAGGATGTCGGCCCAATCAAACGCGGTCTTCGGCTTCTTTTCAG
The DNA here is from genome assembly GCA_964604705.1 of uncultured bacterium. Taxonomy (GTDB): domain Bacteria; phylum Oederibacteriota; class JAAXVQ01; order JAAXVQ01; family JAAXVQ01; genus JAAXVQ01. The sequence continues at coordinate 18,820 of CAZSAP010000018.1, read as the reverse complement.
AATCCATAGAGAACCTCGCGGATTATTTTTTGCGCTTCTTAAAAAACGTCAAATACATCATGTACCCAATAAAAACGATAACCAAGAGGCCGGAAAAAAGTTGCACCAACACATCTGCCCACTGGAACATGTCCGACTGCCTCCTTGACGATGCTTCTTGCAAACGCCGCAAACAGGTGCATCATAATCCTATTGGGTAAAAAAAACAATGTGGAAAATGGGAAGGCTCAACGCACAGCAGGATCGAGGACTTCCAATATCCGAGCCGCCGCATCCATCCGGGCCCGGACACCGTACGGCAGAGTGACTTGATCGCGGACATGCCCCATACGCAACCCTGTGAAATACGGCAGCCCCAAAGAGTCCAAGCGGTCATGCAGAACCTGCGCCACGGTAAAACTGTGCGCCGCATCGTAGGTCACTGGTCCGCAGTCTGTAAAAATGCCAAAAACCAACCCGGCGGCATCTGAAAGTTTCCCGGCATTTAACAACTGCGTCAGCATGCGGTCCAACTTGTACGGTTCTTCCCCGGTGTCTTCGATAAAAACAATCCGCCCGCGGGTCTCAATCTCGTGGGTCGAGCCCAGGCTGGCGGCCATCAGGGAGAGCGTCCCACCGGTGAGCGTGCCTTCCCCCTCACCGGGATGCATGGCATCTTGATCCGGCTGAATGCTTACGGGCAGGATCCCCAGCGGACGGTCCGACATGACCGCGGCTTGCAGCCATTGCGCGGAGAACGGGCTCAAGCCAAACCCCGTGCCCGGCATCGGACCCCAAAACGTCGGGTATCCGTGCTTCTGAAAAAAAAGATGCAGGGTGGTCAAATCGGAAAAACCGACAATCACTTTGGGCAAGACAGCCTTTGGGTTTGGCAGCATGGGCAGCAAGCGCAGGCATCCGTATCCACCCCGGGTGCAAAAAATCCCCTGGACATCCGGATGCTCGAGGGCCATGCGCAAATCCGCCATACGCTCGTCATCGGTCCCGGCCAAATAACCGTGCACGGTTCGGGCATGCGCCCCGACGCTCACGCGAAACCCCAAACCTTCCAAACTCTCCTGCGCTTGTCCGACACCTTGGTCCTGCGCCGGGGTTGACGCCGGTGAGAGCAATGCAACCAAGGCTCCGGGGGTTAGGCGTGGCGGGAGTGTCACGGCATGATCCGAACTCATTCTTCTCCTGCCCGCGCCGCCACAGAAGCCAAAAGTGGAATGGGCGCTTTTTGAATGGATTTGACTTGGGCATGCTTAATGTGCAGCCGCCAGTAAAAGGGTTTGGCGCCCAGGCGGCAACCGTAGGTGGCCGAAGGCGCACTTAAGAACATGGGCCCGGTAGAGACTTGGTATTGGTACCCCATGTGCCGATGACCGTCCATGACGACCGCAAACCCCATGGATTTCAAGTGCTCCTGAACGCGTTTGGCGTTGCGCAGTCGCATGCCCGGATGAAACGCGGCCAAGCCCAGACCCTTGACGCGCAGGGGTGAAACCGGATGATGCAGGCATGCCAGTTTCAACGCCGCCGTGCCCGCTTCACGAAAACGATGCGCCATCTGGTGGAGTTCATGCACCGGGACCATTCCCGAGGCGCTTCCGGGCACAGAGGACGGATGGCAACTGTCAAAATGAGCCAGCAAAACACCCTCGCCCAGGGGGTACCAGTAGCTGCCGGAGGTGGGCACGCCCATGCGGGCCGCGAAGTCGGCCCAACGACGTTGCTTCTCCCTACCGGTTTTTACAAAATGTTGGTCGTTCCAAAGAGGGGGCGTGGGATAGAGATCATGGTTCCCGGGAATGCAGATCAAACGCCCGCGCTCCAAAAACGGCGCCAACCCGGCCGCCACCAGATCGTAGCCGCGACCGTCGTCGGTCAGATCGCCGGTCACCACCACCCAATCGGGCTTGTCGCGACGCAAGGCATGCGCCACGGCGCAAAACCGCGCATTCCCGTTGCCCGGGTCGGCTTGGAGCAAGCGTGCGGTCTCGGCTTCATCGGGAAAATGTTCGGCCAGGTAATCGCAGTGCGTCAGGGTGCGGATATCGCGCAAACGGCGGAGATCGTCAAAAATATCCGAGACCGAGAGCAGGGTCTTCACCTTGTACACCCGGTGGACCAAACCCTCGCGGTCAATCAAGCGAAACGCATCGTGCAGGCGAATGCGCCCGGCCGCCAGGCGGACATCAATCCGCCAGCCGTCGTCTTCCCAAAACGGCACCCAGCCCAGCCCCTTGGCCACACGCCGACGCCCGGTTTTGAAATTGGTCATGCTGACACCGTAATGTGAAATATGAAAATCCGAAAGGTGCGCAAGGATCATAGGGCGTGGCCTTTTCGCGTTGGAGGATACGGGACCTCCCGGCCGTCCGGGAAACACAGAACAGGACCCGGAAACATTATACCCTAAACGGCGGTTGGAACGGACTCAATCTCTTTTAAAAATTCTTGTATCCGCGACAGTTCCATAGGATCGTTGACCAGCCGCGGCAGGCTTTCACGCAACGTGTCCATCAGGCGCGAGGTCTCACGGTACCGTTGGGCCAGCGGCCAGGCTTTGGCCAAGACCGAGGTCGTAGGATAAATCACCAGGGAGACACGATACGCCAGCCACGCCAAGCTCGGGCGTTCTTTCCCGCTCCAGTCATCCCCAAGCACGCTTAGCAGATGGGCCAAATCCGGGAGCCCGTCCAAAGGCCGATCCCACGTTCGTTCCACGCTCTGCAGCAACAGCCCGCAGTTTTTCACCAGTGCATCAAAATCCTGAATTCGAAAATTCAACTCCACCAAAGCCAAGCGCACATCCTCCATACCCGGGTGCACCTTTTCGACTTGCGAGAAACAATTCAGGGCTTTTGGGTAATCCCGGTTATCCAAATACAAATAGCCTAAGTTGGCCAAAGCTTCCATGCATTCCGGATCCAGTCCCAAGGCTTTGAGAAACGCACCTTCGGCTTTGGTGCTCTGGTTCATGCGGCGGTAAGCCAGCCCCAAGTTGGTAAAGTGCCCTGCATGGGCGGTTTGATTTTTCACCATGCTTTCATAATAGGCGGCCGCGCCGGAATAATCCCCACTTTGCAAGGCCAGCACTCCGAGCGCCTGCTGGCTGATGGTGGGGTCGGTGGAAAGCGGCAACGACTTCTCAAGCATGGTCTTGGCCAGTTCATATTCCTGGCAATGCTGATACGCAATCCCCAGATAGTAATACTGTTGAAAGCCTATGACATTTAGGTTCACGGGAAAAAAGCCGACTTCCAGCGGCGTCTCCAGGGTCTTCTTCAATACATCGACGGCTTCGGCGTACTTTTCGTTCTTCACCAAGTTCTCACCCAAGTAAAAATGCACCAGGGGTTGATTGGGAAACAGCGTGTCCAATTCCCGTAAGGCTGCCTCGGCTTCGGCACTGCGTCCCATCTCCGCCAGGTATCGTGCACTCAGGATTCCGGCCTCCAGGTAAATCTGTCGGTGGCGGTGACGGATCTCGGGGTTGCCCATCACTTTTTTCATATGCCCAAGGGCATCCGCTTGACGCTGCAAATTCGCCAAGGTACGTGCCGCCTGAAAGTGCAGGACCGCGTTCTCCGGATCCTTTTCCAACGCGTGTTGAATAATCTCCAGGTTGCGCTTGGATTTCCGCACCACGTCTTCGGCATGAAAATTCCCGGTATGCCGAACCACGATATCGGTTTTCAAAAGCTCCACCCCGGCATTCTTGAGCGGGTTGAACAATTGTTCATGGATGGGCCATTCAAAACGCGCACTTTGAATGTTGGGAAAAAGACGCAATTGGGAAAAATAAATATCGCCGTCTTCGGACGATTCATTTTTCACCACCAAGTAATAGGCGCGATTTTTCTCACTCGGCAGATGCACCGCCAGCTGAGCCAGTTTTCGGTTCTCGTAATCATCCATACGGTCGTCGGCATCCAGCCACAGAATATAATCCCCGGTGGCATGCCGGATGGACTCGTTCCGGGCGGCGCTGAAATCCTGGGTCCAGGGAAAATGGAAAACTTTGGCGCCCACCCCCTCGGCCAAGGCCACGGTTCGATCGGTCGAGCCGGTATCCACCACGATCATCTCGTCCACGGCCGACTTGATGGATTCCAGGCAGGCCACGATGTTGGCTTCCTCATTTTTCACAATCATGCACAACGAGAGGCGTGCGCGACCGTGCTTCCATTGGGAATGGGCCAAAGGTACAATCTTGCGTGGCTGGGGATGTGGGTGGTGCGAATGATGCCGTTTGCTCATGATGCCAAAGCCTCCTGGGTGCTCTACCCATCCTTGCGTCAGCGAAAGGTGCAATAATGCTTGACCTTAAACCCGTCTCGTAAAATGTTCGACAAGTCCACCTGACTTCCGTAGGGGATGTCGGCGGAAATGCTCCATTTATTTTTAAAAATCTCCCAATTGCGTTTCAGACTGGCCGTATAGTCCAGGTTTAAATCCGCGAAGGTCTGACTCCCGAAATGGTGCACGTAGCAATCCCGCGCAATCCAGGATTCAAAACCGGCCAGGGTCGCACGCAGGCTAAAGTCGTCGTCCTCAAAATTCCCCAAGCCAAAACGATTGTCCAACCCTCCGATCTTTTCCACCACGGCCCGCTTGACCAACATGCAAAAACCCACCACCCGCCAGCAACTCTCGGATTCCCCCGCATGCTCCCGGGCATAGGTTTGGGCAAACTCATCCAAGCCGTCCAAGGAATCCAGGCGATACGTCGGGTTGTTCACCTTTTGGGGACCCGAAACATAATTGGTCATGGGCCCTACCAATCCCACATTGGGGTTGCGGCGCGCACACGCCAGCAGGCGCGTAAGCCAATACGGCGTCACCACCACGTCGTTGTTCATGAGCAACAGATACGCGCCCTTGGCCACGGCCATGCCCTGATTGTTCCCGCCGGCAAATCCGGCATTGACCGCATTCTCAATGACGGTCAGGCCTCTGCAAAACTCATGCGGAACCGAATTCAGTTGAGCTTCCAAGCTGTGCAAATACTCCACGGTGGCATCGGTGGAGGCATTGTCCACCACGATCAATTCAAACGGCTCCCGGGTATGCAACAGCACACTCTCAAGGCATGCACGCGTGATCCGCAGCTGGTTGTGCGTCAGGATGATCAAACTGGTCAGTTCGGCCTGTGCTTTTTCCTCGACCAAGGAAAAGACCGCCTTCACTTTCGGTGTGAGGGCGTCGGGCGTGTAACGTTCTTCAATAAACCGTCGTCCCGCCTGAGCCAGTTTGTTCCAAAGACCCTTATCCTCATAAAGGCGGATCACATTCTGCGCAAAGGTGTCGGCCTCGTCGGCAATCAGGATGGTCTCTCCATGCACCAACCCCATGCCCTCGGCTCCGATGGACGTGGTCACCACGGGGAGCCCATGTCCCAGCGCTTCGCCGATCTTGCCCTTGATGCCCGCACCGTAGCGCAGCGGGGCAATGGAAATACGGCAGAGATTAAGGTAGGGTTTGGTCTTGGGCACGTAGCCGGTGATGATGACGTGATCCCCTTCCAACTGCCGAATCTTCTCCGGCGGGTTGTCCCCCACGATGTAGAGCTTCATCTCGGGTATGACCGCGTTGATCTTCGGGAGCACATCCTTGACAAAAAACACCATCGCATCCTGATTCGGAAGATGGTTGAAGTTCCCCACAAAAAGCAGACCGCTGCGCATTTCGTACGGAGCGCTCTCGGGTGCCAACTCATGAATCGTGGGAACCACGAACATGGGAACCGCAACACCTTCGCTTTCGAGAACGCGTTGTTCTTCCTGCGTAACCACCACCATGGCGTCACTCTGCTTATATATGGCCAATTCCTCAAGCTTGGTACGTTGGGCTTTTTTAAGCAGCTCCGCGTCTTGATGCAATTCGGCTTGGCGTGTTTCACGCAGATAGTGGATATCCACATTGTCGATGATGATCTTCGTCTTGGGCGAAAGCTTGCGGATGTCGGCGAGGTAACTCTCGGCAATATGATAGAAGGAGAGCCACGCCACATGGTAAAACTTCTCCTCCAAAATGGCCTTGAGATCCACCGGATCGGCTTTGATCTTTTGCCCGCGTCGGGCCAAGCGAACCGGATCCGGGCCGTAGACTTTGATGCCCATGATTTCCAGCTCTTGCTTGTAATGCGCCGGTCCTCCGTCGCGGGAAATGTAGGTGACCGCGCACCCTTGTTGGCGCAGGATTTTCAGAATGCTGAAAAGGCGCAAGCACCCGGCGGCCCGGTCATGCATGGGCCAGGTGGGATCTGCCACCAATACATTCATGCCCACCAGATTCGGCAACCCGTCCGTTCGAGTATCTTTGGGCGTACGCAAGCGCGCGCGATCGGCCGTGACCGGAGTCTTCCCGGAAACATTTGGGGACGGTTCATGCGTTTGCAATTCCGTCCGCCATTTTTGCACAAACTTTTCCTGATTTATAACTTGGAAACGCTTGTACCCCGTGTTCAGATTGGTCCCGGCTGTAATGCCCTCAAAGTGAACAATCACCGAGTCCGGACAGAACATAACCTTGTAGCCGAGTTTGCGGATGCCGAAACACAGGTCCACATCTTCGTAATAGGCCGGAACATAGCGCACGTCAAATCCATCGAGTTGTTCAAACAAATCTCTGCGTACCAGCAAGCAGGCTCCGGAACAGTAATCCACCTCCACCAACCGGTTGTAGCTGTCTTTGGCAGGGTCGTCAAATTTGCCAAAGTTCCATCCGCTGGCATCATTAAAAATAATTCCTCCCGCCTCCTGCAGACGTCCATCCGGATACACCAACTTGGCGCCCACACCGCCCACCTGGGGATCTTTCTCCATAACGGCGAGCAGCGCGTCCAGCCATCCAGGCATGACGACCGTATCGTTGTTAAGAAACAAAACATATTTGCCCGAGGATGCTCGCGCGCCCATGTTGCACGCACGGACGAACCCCTCGTTTTTCTCATTGCGTACGATGATGACATCCCCTTCGAGGCAATTTAAAAATTCCCCAGTACCGTCGGTTGAGGCATTGTCCACCAAGACCACTTCGTACTTGCCCGAGGGGGTGTTTTGTTCCAAGGATTCCAGGCACTGCTGCGTGTACTCAACCTTGTTGTACAAGGGAATCACCACGCTTACCTCAAACCCGCGCGGCACCTCGGTGGCCAACGGCTCGATGGGCTGAGGTTGCGTCTCCGCGGCCGACGAATGTTCGTCCTGCAGCTGGATGTTTTTCTCCTTCAGCATGCGTTGCAGGCGTTCGATGTAGGCTTCTTTTTCCTCCAATTGCTTTTGGGCATTTTGGTACGCCAGATGCACGTGCTGCATCTGCTCATCGCGGTAGCGCCAAATACGCTCACTCAAATCCAAAAGCAGCGCATTGTCCGCGCCCGCCACAGGTTGATCCGAGCAGACCGCGATATCGTAGATATCCTTTTTGGGGGTCTCGGTGGGGCGCAGCCCACGCCCGGTTTGCTCGATGCGAAACTCCCGCCAGTGTTCACTTGCCCCTTCGAGCGTCCAGATAACCGAGGCGGGATAGATCTTTTGGCCCAGCAAAACCGTATGCGCGAAATAATTCCCCAAAAAGGCCTTGAACTCTTCCACATAAAATTCCCGGACATGGTATTCGTTCTTATAGTTCGGGGCATCGCTGTAAAGGTATTTGTTGGGCGTAGAGACAATGAACACGCCGCCGGGCTTAAGCAGCCGTTTCACTTCTTTTAGAAATGCGAGTTGATCGTCGGCCCCCACATGCTCGATGGTTTCAAAGGAGACAATGACATCAAACACACCTTCACCCGGAACAGGTATGGCCGCAACCGATCCGACCAGGAACTCAACCTTGGCACTGAGGTAATGGGTCGTGGCGTGCAGGACCGCCTCGGGGCTGATATCCACCCCCACCACACGCTGGGCGCTTTGGGACAGAAAAAAACTGCCGTACCCTTCCCCGCTGGCAATGTCCAACACCTCTTTGCCCGCCACCCAGGAGGAGGCATACAGATACCTATGCCAATGCTCGTAGGCAATCTCGGGATAATCGAGATTGGATAAAAAACGTTCACCGGTAAATTCCATTTCACCCATGGATCCCCCTCCAGGAATGCCTAAGGCTAGACCAAACGAATCACCTTGTCTGGCGTACTTTTTTCCTGCAGTCAAAGTATCGGTCGGTCTCACTAAAACTAGAGGGAATCCTGACGGGTATCAACCCAAACGCAGTACGTTCCGATACTCTTCCCAGAAAACCAGAGATGCAGAAATTGGGCCTTCTCGATTCTGCACACACTTCATAGGTGCGTATAAAGGAGCTACGAACGTGTCTACAGGTACCTTGGAAAAAAGCCCGACGCATACACAACAAACCCGTGCCTGGCTGGATTTATTGCGTGAATGCCTTTGGATGAAGTCTTACTCCTACGCCACGCTACTGTGGGCGCGCCAATACCTGGTCGATTACTTGGGCACCTGCCAGGATGCACCTGCCAACCTGACGGCCCTCTCCGCCCAGCTCGAAACCTGGCAGTGTCAGTATGCAAGCCAAACCCCTACGCCGCAGGATATTCAAGATCTCTTCAACCTCAACCCCATGACCGACAGCGTCCTCATGGCCGAACGCAGCCAGACATTTCAAGCATGGAAAACCCGCATGGAGCCGCTCATGCAGGCGCTTAACCACTTGTGCATCCGAACCTTCCGGAACGAATCTGCCGTTGCGCATGTGTCACGTGCACTTGCCCGCACCCAACAGGATTTTTTCGCGCCTCCGCCAGCCTCGATCAAGCGCACCTTGAAGAACATCGGCTTCTTGGAAATACTCCTCGGCGAGACCCGCATGTCCGCACCGCCGCGTTGGCTGATCTTGGATCAAAACAATGTCTGCAACTTCAAATGCAAGATGTGCCAGGTCCACAGTGAGGGCAACGCCTTTGTCCCGGGTTATTTCACGGCCTTAGACCAGTTGAATAGCTGCCTGCCTTGGGCCGAGCAAATCACCCTGGGTGGCACCGGCGAGCCGCTTATGCATCCCATGCTGGGAGAATTGCTGGCGCATAAAACACCGGACACGCATGTCACCATCAACACCAACGCTTCCCTGGTGACCAAGCACGCGGACCAACTGGCCAAAATCGATGAAATCGACGTAAGCTTTGATGGAGACAACCCGGAAACCTTTGAAACCCTGCGTCTCGGCGGCAATTTTGAAAAAACCCTCGAAGCCATCCGGCATTTGAAACAGCTCTACCCTGACAAGATGATCCTGCTCAACATCGTACTTTCGCGTCTGAACGTGGACGAATTGCTGGGCATGGCCCAATGGGCCAAGCGACTGGGTGTGACCTACTTGGCGCTCAACCCCATTTATACCGACGGTGCGCTGCATTTCCTGCGCCTGCGCACCAGTGACCGCCAGGTTATGTTCGAGCAGTTCCGGCGCATCGAAGCCGAATGCCCGGGCGTCAATGTGGTTAGCAACATCCAGGATACCGAGTTTATTTCAGACGCAGAAGACCATCCCGTGCCCAAGGCGGAATTGCTCCAACGGCTGAAACAGGTTGTACCTGCCACCCGGCCACCTTTGCCCAAACTCGAAGAACTTGCCGCCACGCTGGCCCCACTGACCGAATTCCCCTGGTGGCCCTTGGCGCCTGCGAAGCCGGCTGAGCCGAACCAGCATCAACTGGCTACGGACACCAACAAGGCTCTGACGCGCGAACGCGAGCTCGGAAGTCGTCTGGGGCACCGTGAACACATACGTCTGCCTTACTGCCTGGCCCCCTGGCTTATTGCCTATTTGTATGCCAACGGTACCGTGAAACCTTGCTGCTTCCACAACTACCCCATGGACGAGACCATTGCCAACAAGCCACTGGAAGAGGTTTGGAACAGTGTGGAATACCAAATGCTGCGCGAATCCATGCTTTTCCAACGCGACCTTCCGGTCTATTGCCGCACCTGCACCTCCGGCATGCGCGTCTGGATCAAAGATCGCTTGATTCAGTTTGCGGCCAACTATGGGTTTAAGTATCACGAGACGGATGACACCCTCCAGTTCAGCGACCGTCTGGATTTGGAAATCATCCTGCCACATTGAAAATTCATTCTCGGAAAAAGTTACAACGAGCGGTTCATGGGGCAACCTTGAGCAAGCATCATCGGAAATCCGCAACAGCAACGGATTTCCGATGCTGAGCGAGCCTATCACGAGGCGAGCGCCTTGCTCAAGGTTGCCCCATGAACCGCTCGTTCGAATAGGTCAAACTACTTCATTCCAATGATCGCCAGTGAATCCGGTGTGCCTAAGGTATACAAGGAAAGTTTGTTCCAACCGGCTGCAATAAAATCCAAATAAAAATCCGCACCGTATTCGGTGATAACCTTCTGATCCTCCGGTGAGGCGGTGGCATTGCCGTGGTACGAAGGCGGGAGCCCGGTTCTGCGCCGGGTCAGGCGCGTGGGCACAATCGGGATCGTAACCAACAAACAACCGTTGGGTTTCAAAACGCGGCGGCATTCATTTAAGCCCGCGATTGGGTCTGGAACGTGTTCCAAGGTGTCCGAATGAATAACGAAATCATAGGTTTCCGATTCCAATGCCAGTTTCTGCATATCAAATTCCGGGTACTCAACGAGCCGGTGATGCCGAAAGCGTGCAAGATACGAACTTAGATTCCCAGCAGGGTTGATCTCGAGAATGTGCAGCAACGATCCTTGGCTCACTTGGCACATTTCGCTCAAGGTGCTTCGCCAGTTCAGGCATTCGAGAAACGCGCCGGCCAAAGTGCGGGAACGCAGATTGGAATGACAATGCGTACAGCACTCACCTTGTTGGCGATTGATCCTGCGCACGTCGTCCTCGGCTAATTCCCAGGCGGCAATCAACTCCGGCCAAAGCACATCCCGTTGCTCAAGCCCTATGCCGCCGCACACCGGACAGGTATGAATCGGTGGTTGTGTCATGAACGACTCCTTACGCATGGCTAAACCCGCTGTCGAGCGTGTGCTCTTTCGGACTAAGCTTAGTCTCGGCATCTTCGGGCAAAAAAAAAGCCCCAGGACATCCCCGGGGCTTTTTTTACGCATCCTTGAGTGCAAACCTATTTTTTAAATTCCGCCAGCTTGCGTTGCCACTCGTGTTGGAATACAGGCTCGGGCTTGCGCGCCCCGCCACCGCCACCGCCGGGTCGCCCGCCGCCACGCGGGCGATCGTCCGAGGAGGCACCGCCGCCGCTGCCCCGCGGAGCCCGCGGAGTCGAATCACTCTTCATGGTCAATGCCACACGCCGCCGCTGCAAATCCACTTCCAACACCTTGACCTGAACGCGTTGGGCGACTTTGATAAAATCATTCGCATCTTTTACAAACGTATCGGACAATTCGCTCACATGCACCAGTCCGTCTTGGTGAACGCCGATATCGACAAACGCGCCAAAATTGGTCACGTTGGTCACAATCCCCGGCAAGGTCATCCCCGGTTGCAAGTCTTCCAATTCATGCACGCCTTCGGCGAAGCTAAACGCTTCAAACTGCTGGCGCGGATCGCGCCCGGGCTTATCCAGTTCCTGCATGATATCGGTCAACGTGGGCAAGCCAATGTTCTCGCTCACGTATTTTTTAAGATCGATCTTGTTGCGCAGCGCCTTATCGGCCATCAGGTCCTTAACCGTGCAACCCAGATCCCGAGCCATGGTCTCTACCAACTCGTAGCGTTCCGGATGCACCGCACTGGCATCAAGGGGGTTCTCCGCTTTCGGAATGCGCAAGAAGCCGGCCGCCTGTTCGTACGCCTTGCTCCCCAACTTGGCCACCTTCTTCAAGCTCTCGCGGGATTTGAAGGCTCCGTTTTGATTGCGAAACTCAACCACGCTCTGGGCCAATTTTTCACCCAATCCCGAAACGTAGGTAAGCAACTGCTTGCTGGCCGTGTTGACATCAACACCCACGGCATTGACGGCGCTGATCACCACATCGTCCAGGCTCTGCTTCAGGGCACGCTGATTTACGTCATGCTGGTATTGCCCTACGCCAATCGACTTGGGGTCGATCTTCACCAGCTCCGCCAGGGGATCCAGCAAGCGCCGCCCAATGGAAATGGCGCCGCGCACGGTCACGTCCTGATCCGGAAACTCCTCACGCGCCACATCCGAGGCCGAATAAATCGAAGCCCCGCTCTCGTTGACCATGATCACCGGGATGTTCAAGCCGAGTGAACGCACAAATTCCTCGGTCTCACGGCTCGCGGTGCCGTTGCCAATGGCAATGGCTTCAATCTCGTATTTTTCGCACAAGACCTTAACTTCCACGGCCGCACGTTCCATCTGGGCGCCGCCAAAGGTCGGATAGATCACATGGTTGAATAAAAACTTCCCTTGGGCATCCAAGGTCACCAGCTTGCACCCTGTTCGGAATCCCGGGTCCAGGGCCAGGACGCGCTTATGCCCGAGGGGCGATGCCAGCAAGAGCTCACGCAAGTTTTGCGCAAACACCTGTATGGCCTGTTCGTCGGCCCGCTTCTTGGCGGCGACCACGGTCTCCACTTCCAACGAGACTTGCAACAACCGCTTGAAGGCATCTTCGACGGCCAAATCCACTTGTGCCGAAACGGCGTTTTGGGCGCGTACAAAATGACTACGCAGATAGTTCAAGGCTTTTTCCTCAATGCCCACCAGTTTCAAGGTTAAAAAATCCTCATTGCGTCCGCGCAACATGGCCAACAAACGATGCGACGGAATCGGGGCCAAGGGCTCTTCCCACTCAAAGTAGTCCTTGTACTTGGCACCCTCGACCTCCTTGCCCTTGATCAACTTGGAGGAAATTTTGCTGTCCTGGGTGAAAAACTCACGCAGCTTGCCGCGCACTTCCGCATTTTCATTGACCATTTCCGCGATAATGTCGCGGGCGCCGGCCAAAGCCTCTTCGGCCGTGGCCACTTGCTTCTCGGCATTCACAAACGTCTGCGCCAAAGCCACGGGATCAATATTTTCTTGTTTAAGCAGCTCCACGGCCAATGGTTCCAGGCCCTTATCCTTGGCCACACTGGCGCGCGTCTTGCGTTTGGGACGATACGGGAGATAAATGTCTTCCAAGACCGCCATGGTCTCGGCCGAAGCCACGGCCTTCTCCAGTTCAGGGGTGAGTTTTCCAAGTTCCTTAAGCGAGGTCATGATGGCTTCGCGTCGTTTATCCAGTTCCAACATTTGTTCAGCCCGGTCGCGGATATGCGTGATGGCGACTTCATCCAGACTGCCGGTGACTTCTTTACGATAGCGCGAAATAAACGGCACTGTCGAGCCTTCGGCCAAGAGGGCCAGGGTATTGGCGACTTGCAATACTTTGACATTCAATTCTTGAGCAATGGTGATGGCATACTGCGGCTGCATACTACCTCGTTAGGAATAAAATGGTGTGACATCGTGCGCACAGGCCCCGCATCCTGCCACAAACCTCCAGCAACGTCAAGGGGGCGAAAGAAATATTTCAATCAAGAGAAGAAAAGGCCGCCTGCCAGGTAAGAAAAAGGTGGTCTACTAGGTGTACCACGGAGAGGACAACTGATCCAAACCCAGATCCACCAAAAACCGCTTAAACCGTTGGCGATGGTCGCGTTCCAGATCCAAAAACTGAACGCCGTAACGATACCCAGCGCCCTCGGGTTCGTTCCAGATCACCCGTGAAAGCACCGCTACCGATTGGCAATCCTTGGCCGGAATCAAAGCCTCCGAACGTTGATTCTTCAAGATGGCCAAAGGCGGAAGGTACAACGTCAACATCAGCATCCCGCCCACATCCATCCCCACTTTGGAAAGAATACCCGCACCGCGCGTACCCAAATCCACAGTTTCTTGAATCTCAGGTTCGGTTACCACACCGCGCCGTAAAATTTGGCAGCGGACTTCCAGACGAATGTTCTTGCGCGGGTATTGCCGGCTTTCTTTGGCAACGGTGTTGGCGGATGTGCTGACGATGTCGGGGCGGTCCATGCGTATCCAGCCTCCTGAAGTAATCGTGGGTCGTATTGCGCTCTACGTAGTTTCGGTATAACCATTACAAATACTGAAGCGCAAAGGGTTATATTCCCCACTCGTTCTGCTCGCAATTCCGGCTCTATCTCCTTAGGAGTGTTTCACCCTCTCGCCTGGCATGCGTTGCTTTACGAAATGTTGTTTTTTTTAGAAAACTCTAGGCAATTATGCTATAAATACCGACACATGAAAAGTTATATTTAGGAGGATATTTTTATGCATCTCGTACGAATCACAAGCATTACCTGCCTTGTGCTGGCTTTGCTGTCAAGTCTAGCCAGTGCCTACCCACGCAACAGTTTAACCGTGGAACCTCTGGGACTTTACTTTGGCATGGCCAATGTGGAATTCGAACATGTATACGAACGAAAGATGGCATATGCGTTTCGCGCTAACTACATTGACCGGTCCACACTCGATTGGACCGCCAACGGAGTGGGCGGCGGCGCCAGCTTACGGTACTTCCCCATTTCCCGTTTACGTGCCCCCAAAGGGCTCTGGTTCGGTCCGGCTGTTGATTTTACCCAGTCCACGTTCCACTATCACAACCAAACGGCAACTGCACTCCTGTATGCCGTGGGTGCTGATATTGGCTATAAATTCCTCTTCGGTCATTCCATTGGTTTTGTGATCTCGCCGTTTGCTTCGGTTCGCTACTGGGGTGGCGGTGCCGCTTTGGATGGGGTGAATTACCCCAACGTGCGGCAAGCGACCCTGGGGGCCGGTGTTTCCGTGGGACTCGCGTTTTAATTCCTCCCTTAAGTCACTCCTCCTTCCGCCGAGACTAACCAACAGGTAGTCGCGCGGAGGGGGGAGCATGCTTTTTTCCAACAAATGGGCCGAAACGCCGGTCCAACTCAAACTTAAAACTCAAACCGAATTGCTCTCGGATACCGAGTCCCTACGCCAGCAACTTTTGCTTATGGAAACCACGGTGACTCAAGCCGGCTCTCTGCAAAACGAATGGGTCCTTCCGGGTTGGTGCGAAGTATGCGAGCATCCAGCCTTCTTTTCCATTGACTGGCTCTATTCGGACCAGCAGACACCCAACTACCGCGAACGCCTCATCTGCCCCAGTTGCGGGTTAAACAACCGCCAACGCTTTGTCCTGGCCTGGATCAAAAAAGAAGTCATACGCCGCGCGCCGTTTTCACTGCGCATCTACCTCTATGAGCAAGTCACCCCGTTTTTCCAGGCCGCCCAAAAACACCTAAAGGGGCACCCGCTTACGGGCAGTGAATACCTGGGATTTGACAAGTGCTCCGGCGAAACCATCAACGGCATTCGGCATGAGGATGCCATGGCCCTGAGCTTTGCGGACAACTCCATGGACCTCATCATTTCCAACGATGTGCTGGAGCATGTGCCCGACTACCGAAGGGCATTGGCGGAGTCGGCGCGAGTGCTGACCTCCGGAGGTCGCTTGGTCTTTTCCATTCCGTTTTACCCCCAGGCTGAACTCAGCCGCCCCCGCGCGATCCTAGAAAACGGCACACTTCGCCACGTGTTGCCGGAACAATACCACGGCAATCCCGTATCGGAAAAAGGCTCCCTGGTGTTTCATGATTTCGGTTGGGATGTTTTGGCGGACTGTCGATCTGCGGGTTTTTCCGAGGCGTATGTGCTCTTCTACTACAGTTTGCCGCATGGCTATCTGGGCAACGGTGGGCAAATCATTTTCATGGCCGAAAAAAAGGGCCCCGAGAACCGTTGAACCAACCGGGAGGTTCACGCGCATGCCTTTATCTTTAGCCCCTGAATTTTGGCCGCTTTTGGGTGAGACGGCATGGCATGCCCTCATTGAAGATCCCCGAATTCCAGCCGAGAGCGAGCGTCATTTTCAAGAAGTCACACAACTGATTCGCACTCATGATTTGCCAAGCGGAAACAACCTGCACATTCTCGAAGTCGGCTGCTATGCCCACACGACCGGTTACCGTCTGGCCCAGGAATGGGGCGCGCAGGTTACGCTCTTTGAACTCTCACCGGACACACTTCGCCACGGGCGCTCACTGGGTGCACCCGACGGCACCGCCTCGGGCAATCCGCGGCTCGTGATCGGCGACTTTCATCATCTGCCCTTTGCCGACCACTCGTTTACTTTGGTGTTTTTATGCTCCGCCTTGCACCATACCTGGAACCATCCTCAGGTACTGCGGGAACTCATGCGCGTGCTTGCGCCTGGGGGCCTGCTTTTCTTGGAAAACGAACCCATTCTCCGGTCGCTCTGCTTCTATCGGTTTCGCTGCAACCGCTTGCATGAATTCACACCCCTGGAAACACAACTGCAGGCCCTCGGCCTGTTGACCACCTTGGCCGAACCGTACTTGGGCAGCAGGCCTGAGACGCTTTACGGCATGGTGGAAAATCAATGCATGCCCTTGGCCACGCTGATTGAACTCATCGAGAGCGAGTGTGACATGGAGTCGGTCTTTCTGGCCACAGCGGCCTGCGTGGGCCCCTGGGAGACCCAACTGGTCCAAAAGCGTTTATTTCCCGCCTGGCAAATCGCAGCGGAGATTGAAGAAACCTGGTTGACCGCTTTGGATTCGCTACGTCCCTTGTTGACACCGCGTGAACTCGGCCTGGGCCGTTCCCTCCCAAGCGAAACTGAAATTCATGCTTTTGCGCAACGAGCGGCACGGGAGATCAAAGCGTTGCCGAGCGAGGAAAACGACTCGTACATACTCGCCTTGGCCCACCTCTTTGGAGCGCCCCTCCAACTTGTCGCCCGAAAAAAAACAACCCCCGACTCACTAAAAATCACTACGCCAAGTGCCCTGGCTCAGGCCTTTAATGACTCGCATCCGTGCCACGACGGTATCTTCAATGGGTTTCCGGCGCACGTACAAGCCTGGCTGACTCAGCCCTCCCGCCTGCCGGATCTGCAAAAGACCGACATTGCCACACTGCGCACACTTTTTCCCGAGACCGCTTGGCGCCTGGCGCAAGGCGAGTTCCCGCTTATTGCCATGGACGGACTCACCCACACCTTGCGCTCGTTGGCCAGTGCCGCACCTGAGAGCGAACTTCGACTTCCCAAATCAGCCCTGGCCGTTCCGACGTTGTTGGTAATGCGCGTGTATGCACAATTGGTAGGCGACTCGGGCTTTGCTCTGGAACTGGTGGCGGACGGATGCGTCCTTGCGCACAGGAATTTTTTCCAATCTGAAAGTTTTCTGTTTCGCGTGGAATTGCCCGCCCGGGAAGACGAGTGGCGGGTGCGGGTGCGACAGACTGCGCTTGAGCCCAATGCCAACGCGGTCCTCACCACCGCTGTCAGCCATCTAGCGCTTTATGCGCTCGCTTAAAAAATATTTTTCAGACCCGACCCAACGCGAGATTGTTCAAGGCTTCCATGGCTCCATAAATAAACGTGAGGAATCATCTTCTTTTTAATTTCCCAAGTATACCGATATTTTTTTTAGGACATTCTAGCCAGGAACCTTTTTTAAGAAACGTTCAGAACGTTGAAGACCTCATTCGACTATTTTTTTCTGGCGCCCGATGATCCGTTGCAGGTCCGCCAAATCCTTTTTGCTGGCCAGCACCAAAAGGACTTCGCCGCCTTCCAAAACCGTAGTGCCGTTGGGGATAACAAACCCTTCCCCCTTGGAAATCAACACCACCAAACAGTCTTTGGGAATGCCGATTTCAAAAATCCGTTTCCCCACTACCTCGGCGCTGAACGGCACCATGACATCCACAATGTCCGCATCAATGCCTTCAACCTCTTCAAGCTCAATCGGATATGCGTGTTTGGAGCGCAAGGGGGCATCCACACCCAACCACCGGGCTACCAGTGGGAAGGTCGTACCTTGAATCAATACGGAGGTCACAACAATAAAAAACACCAGATGAAAAATGGCATTGGCCTGTTGAATTCCGGCCAGCATAGGAAACGTTGCCAAAATAATGGGGGCGGCGCCGCGCAAGCCCAGCCAGGAAATCATGCCTTTCTCGCGATGGGAAAAAAAATGCGTAGGCAACGAGAGCCACACACTGGCCGGACGTGCAACGAAGATGAGAAAGAGTGAAATTAAAAGCCCGACCCCCAAATACGGGACCAATTGGCGAGGATCCACCATGAGCCCCAAGGATAAAAACATGGCAATTTGCATGAGCCAAGCCAAACCTTCATGAAAACGCTTGAGCGTCTTTTTATGCAAGAAGCGGTCGTTGCCCAAAACCATCCCGGCCATATAGACCGCCAGAAAGCCGTTGCCGTGCAAGGCCCCAGTAACCGCATAGGTCAACAACACCAGCGCAATGGTCAACACCGGATACAAACCTTCATACTCCAGCTTGATACGATTGATGACCAACAGCATCATCTTGGGCATGAGGTATCCTAATAACGCACCCACACCCATTTCCAAGACAAACGCAGGTATCAAATGAAGCAAGGACTTATCCGGCGCCCCGATGATGCTCAATAACCCAACCGTTAAAAAGACCGCCATCGGATCGTTGCTGCCGGATTCAAACTCCAACAGTGGACGCAGATGTCCCTTTAAGCCAATATGGCGCGAACGCAAGATTGAAAAAACCGCAGCAGCATCCGTAGACGAAACAATGGCCCCCAACAACAAACCCTCAAGCCAACTCCAATGCAGAACCAGTGTGGCACACCAACCAATGAGTACGGTGGTGGTTAAAATGCCTATCGTCGCCAGCGACAAACCCCGCGTGGCAATGGGTTTGACATCTTCCCAACGCGTATCCAAGCCCCCGGAAAAGATGATAAAAATCAGAGCCACAATGCCGAGCGACTTGGCAGCCCAGGGGTCGTTGAAGTTAATCCCACCCAAACCC
>CAZSAP010000017.1:24894-68659 GCA_964604705.1 uncultured bacterium | reverse complement strand
GCAGCGAGACCACCAACAACTACGGCGTGGTCAACGAACGCTTCTCCAAGACCACATTCAATGTGGATAAGAACACGGGGTTGACATTGACCTCAACAACGACCACTGGAAAAGAGGTGCCACCGGCGCGTACCTCCACCAGCTACACGGATGCGTATTTGACGGGTGGAACCTACGGAGTGACCATGAAGACGGTCTCGCACAATAAACGTGGTCCAACGTATGGGCAGGATTCTACCACGATTGTGGACAGTATTAATTTAACAACAGGTATGAATATCAAGACAACAACCACTAGCAAATTGAGCACTTCTGTTAATTATGATTTCGATCCTATGACCGGCGTGCTCTACCGCTCCAAGACCACCAATGTCTATGGAACCAAGGCCACGAAGAACGTGCAGACCGCATATACCGTGGACAGCTACACGGGTCTGAACAAGGAATCGTATACCTTGACCGGAGAACCCGGGCATTACTATTCGCAGTCATGGTCAAGCTACGATGCTTCAACAGGTTGCCAAGTAAACGGAACGACGCTTATGAACAGCGGGTTGTCCTTTAACTATGCGCGTGAAACCTATACAACATATACTCCAAATGACAACGGGATCAGCCTTAAAAATACAGCCTATAACTTGAACGGCACAACGGAGACATACAACGATAGCAATGGTATGGGAGATTACAGTAAAGCATGGTCTTTTTATGGTGTTACCTCGTACACCTACACGGATATTATTAGTGATGCAGATACAGGATTTTCTTCCAAGACTACAGCAAGTGCGTATTCTCGTGCTAACAATGGCCATATGTCCACCAGTGTTACCGAATATGACAGTAAGAGTCGTGGCGTTGCCACAAAGATTACCTCGACGAATAAGTTTGGTGCTACCTTTGGACGAACTTCAACAACATATGATATTCAGTATGACGAGTGGGGTGTTAAGACTAGTTCGAAATCAACCAGTCTTGCAAGTGATTCATCGAGTACGTACAATATGAAGGGTATTGCCACATACACAAAATCAACTGCTACCAAAGGTGCTACCTTGGGTCGTACCAGTGAAGCGTGGACCACGCAATGGAATGAAGATACGGGTATACAGCAACGTAGCTACAGTGAGAGCGGGACGCAATGGTCCAATCAGTACTTTGATGATATGGGGCGCTCGTGGTGGACGCTAAGATACAACAAACTTAGTCAAGCTACAGGTTCTACATATTCTTGGACACATACGACTGAGTATTCATGGACAGGAAATCCTAAGAAAACAACAGAAGATACTGAGATTAGTCAGACTTGGTCAACCTTTGATGATACGGGCAGTTTCTGCAGAAGTACAACGACAAAGAACGTCTACGGTGCCAATGGAGATCAAAGTCAAACAACGACTTATGATGTCAATGAATACAATGGTATGAACAAGTCATCGACCACGAACAAATGCAATGGCGATTACTCGTATACCTGGTATGAACAAACATATGGTACGGCTACCAAAACCAACAGCTACAATAAGAAAGAAGATATGTGGAACTATTCAACCACAACGGGATACGATTCATCGACCGGGTGGTTAACAAGCACGAAGGGTTCAAATAATAAGAATGGCAATACAACCACGGATACGTTTGAAAATGGTCGGTCCAAGTATACAACCTCACATGAAGAACGTCAGGATGGACACCATAGCAAATGGGTTGACAATTATAAGACTCACTACTATTGGAGCTTGAATGGTTTGAATCACTATGATGTGGAATCGGGTTACGATGGGAATAAGACCACTTGGTTTGATATTCATGGTGTGAAAGATGCAGCTTGGACCAATCGTTCGGACGGAGACTTCCCGGCCAGCAGTGCGTGGGAATTCACAAAGTTTAGCACGACAGCTACCAGTAATGGCGGGAGTTGGGATTCGGACCCGACTTCCAGCACAACGACTTTTGCTTCCAGTCAAGGTGGTCCAGTATCTCAAGTGGTACAAAATTATGGACTGGTTACTAAGTCCGATGCGGCTTCCACAGCAAACAATAAAGAATACCTGCCGACTACTCAGGTTATTACATACAACAACGGCTACTTTGTTAAGAGTGCCACCATTACCTACACTATGCTTGATGGAAATAAGCCGTGTGGAGCAGATGTTGTTGACAATCAAGGCAGTGAGCATATTTCCATGGCAGGGGCTTATTATCAATCGTCATGGATCGAGCGGCGTCGTACCAACAACGGTGGCAGCACCATGCACTGGGTTTATACAGATGTTCCTTCAGGGAAATTCCATACCAAGGCTACGATTGATTACTCGGGCCTGGATGGCATCCATGTTGGATACGGCACAGAAGACTATACAACTACGGGCATCATGACCAAACGTGCCATGACCAACAGCAATTCGTTCAATGAAACCATTACCTACAGTAACGATGGTTCCTATGTAACGAGCGCCACTGGTACCCGCGAGGACGGTATTACCACAGCTTATAGTTTCATAGGGAGCGATGGTACAACTGGATCTTCGGATGATAAGGGTTTTACTACCTGGGATCCTGCAACGCATAAGCGTACAGCTACTACCGGTGGATTTGGAACGTTCTCGTATACCTACTCCGGTGATACTGTCTCTGAAATACGTGGTACTTCGACCAAGGATGGTTCCATGGTCTACGACCAGTATTGGAACATGAAGTCTTGGACCGATGCTTCCAATGTCACTCACAGCTACTCATCGACGAGCAAGTACAAATCCTATTGGAAGACAGCGACCGAAACCTTTACGGCAGGCGGTACCTCCTGGACTGGTGAAGTTACTTACGATACGTATGGTTTCTACTTCAAGGGTGAGAAACTCAAAGCCACCCGAGCGAAGGTTGATCAGAAATACGCCAGTAACTTGGTGGCTATGAACCAAACCAATGCATTTAACTTCATTAAGACGGCGTTGGTTAAGAATCAAAAAGAGAAAGAGACCTGGTCGTATAAGTCGCAGTCCGATACCCGCAATCAGAAGACCTTGGGTGAAATGAAGTCGGATAACCTCACCTCTGGGAATATTAAGAATTATGCAGACGTAGAGATCACAGTTAACGAAGATGGTACAGCTAGTGCGGTATTCTCCAACATGGAATTTGAAGCCAAGAAGTATAAGAAAGAGAATCGCTATAAACCAGTTGTAACAGGTACATCCAGCGTAGGGGATACCACATCGGCTCCGCCTGCAGCTACATACAGCTTCAGTCAAGCGGACAATGTGTTCTACAATGGTAGCTGTGGATATAAGATTTTGAATCTTAAATCTTGGGATGTTGCGATCTACCGTACAGAGCAGCAGCCGGTATATGGCCCGGATCCAAATGATCCAACCAAACAGATCCAAACAGGGACTACCCCGGTGCAAGTATTCGACCACAACGAGAAACACTACTCTTACACCAAAGAAGATTGGGGTAAGAACGGTGATGGATTTATGTGGTTGGAAGATGGAACCGAAGCACAGAAGTTTGCGGATAAGATGACCCAAGACAACAACACCGTCGTAGCTTCGCCGGTAGGAACCAAGGCCGATGGCATTCGGATCGCGTCAACCGCTGCCGGTCAAGTCGCCACTTCTGTGGGCAGCAAAGCTTCGGGTGTCACACTGGCGGGAACCAGCGGGACTTCCGATATTACCAGTGATGGATCGAAGGTGTTCCAACCGTTTGGAGCAACAACCGCCGATCCGGGTGCTTGGAGCGACGATGTTACGAACCCAGACGCCAATCCAACCCGTCCGGCCAATGTGACCGCGTCCAATGCACCCGCAACTGGAAATGGTCTTGTGGTGAAAGCTGCATCTACCACTACACAAGTTAGTAAGGACGATACCTCCACGACCCAGTTGAAGACGCAACTGACGGCGCAATTGAAAGGCCAGAATGTTCAGAAGCTTGACGAGTTGCTTATTTTGGCGCTCTCGAAGATGACACCGGAACAGATCGCCAATGCTTTGGCTGGATCGGGTGAAGGAACCAAAGCTCTTATGGGTGCTTTGGCCGATGCTTATAAAGCCCTGTTTGGTGACACATATCAGAAGTCAATCTTAGGAGCGATCTTAAATCTTGTGGCTCCAGGTGCTACGTTTGACTCGGTGAAGGTTGCGATTTTAGGCACCGAGGGAACGTCCAAAGATGCGCAGATTGCAGCTCAGAAAGAACAGGAAGCTGAGAAGTATGCCAGTGTTGTACGTGATGAAAACGGCAACATTGTGGAAGCGATTGGTAAGAGTGGTGAGATCTATCGTTTCAACTATGAAGCCTCGGGTAAGACTGAAACCTGCATTGCTGGAGGAAAGACGACGGTCAAGCATTTTGACAACAGCAGCCATCTCCTGTCGGAAAACAGCGAAGGTGTCAGCCGTACTTTCGCGTATGCCTTGGATGCCAAAGGCAATGTTACCGGTACTGAGGTGAAAGAACGCACCAACGAAGGTGTTAGTACATTGAAGTACAATCAAACTGGGAAACTTGTATCGAAGGAACAAAACGGTGTTACCCAAACCTATGTTTATAAGGATAACAGCGTGGAAGTTACCTCGCGCAATGCCCAGGGTACGGAGATGGTGAAGAAGGTTTATGAAGGTGGGCGTTTGGTATCTAAATCCGATGCCAATGGAACCACTCAGTATGATTATATGACAGACGGATCCGGCAAGGTACTGGGTGTGACCATGACCGTTACCGACCGTGACGGCCAGAAGAGCTTGTACAAGTTTAACGCAGCCGGTGAAATGACCGGCAAAGTCGGTGGCGGATCTACTCGGTTTGAGAAGACCGAGGACAATACGGCGAAGGAATCCATGGCCTTCGAATCTGCCAAAGAACTTTTCAGCGATCACCGTATGGTGGGTGAGAAACTGGATCCGACTCAATTGCAATTAAAGCAAGTTCAGAACCAGCAATAGTCAGGAAGTTTTGGAAAAAGCCGCTCCCGCAGCAATCGCGGGGGCGGCTTTTTTATTGAATTGTTACTATTTCCCGCGGGGAAATAGTGTTGAGTCATTAAAAATCATGGTATACTTCCACAAATTTCACGAGGATGGTGGCTATGGATCGTATTGTCTTGGAAGGTGGCGTTCCGCTCAAAGGAAACGTTCGGGTTAGCGGATCCAAAAATGCATCGTTGCCAATTTTGGCGGCGTGTTTGTTGGCCGATGGGCCCAGTTGCATTGAAAATGTGCCCCAGGTTAAAGATCTAAAGACCATGTGTCAGATGCTAAACCTATTAGGTGCCAAAGCGGACATACAAAACAATGTGGCCTCGGTTGATCCTTCTGGATTTGAAGATAAGGCAGCGCCGTATGAGCTGGTTAAAACCATGCGAGCTTCCATTTATGTCTTAGCCCCGTTGTTGGCGCGTTTTAAAAATGCGCGTGTGGCCTTACCTGGCGGATGTGCGATCGGACTTCGTCCCATTGATCAACACCTCAAGGGTTTGAAATGCATGGGGGCTGAAATCAACATGGATCATGGCTATATCCATGCACATACGCCAAATGGACTGCAAGGTGCCGAGGTTTATTTGGATGTGGTGAGTGTTGGTGCAACTGTAAATATCATGCTCGCGGCGTCTCTGGCCCAAGGAGAAACGGTTATTGAAAATGCCGCGTGTGAACCAGAAATTATCCATCTAGCACAGTTTCTAAATGCCATGGGCGGACGAGTCCAAGGAGCCGGTACCAATCGTGTTGTGATTGAAGGGGTGAAAATGTTGCGTCCCGTTCCACATCGGATTATTCCTGATCGGATTGAGGCTGGAACCTTGGTCATTGCCGCGGCCATTTCAGATGGTGATGTTGTCATTGAGGATTTTCCTGGGGAAGATCTTATCGCCCTGGAGCGCAAGCTGATTGAGGCTGGAGTGGAGATGCAATCCATTGGCGATAAAACGGTTCGTGTACGCAGGAGCAAGAAAAAAATAACCGCAGTAGATATTGTAACCCACCCCTTTCCAGGTTTTCCCACAGATTTACAAGCGCAATGGATGGCGCTTATGTGTTTTGCCGAGGGGCGTTCGGTAATCTCGGAGACGATTTGGGAAAACCGGTTTATGCACGTTGCCGAGCTTAAGCGTATGGGCGCGGATATTCAAATCGAAGGCAATACGGCGATTGTCAAGGGCGGCAATATTCTCTCCGGCGCGCCTGTCATGGCGTCGGACTTACGCGCCTCGGCTGCGCTGATTCTGACGGGACTTATGGCAGAAGGCGAGACCAAAGTCTCGCGTATTTATCATCTGGACCGAGGCTATGAGCATTTGGAACAAAAATTGGCGAGTTTGGGAGCTAAAATTAGACGCGAGAGGGATCCTGAAGCGTAGAACATCTTGGGGCTTAATTGGATGGGACAGGTTGATGCCGGCCCAATGCATGCCTTTTGGCTTGCGAGGCGTTGGTTTTGCATGGTATGATGCTTTTCTTCTGGAGCTTCCTTTGGGAAGGGTCTCATTTGAGTTGTTGAGTTTAGCGGAGCAATGACGTTATGCGCATGTTAACTACCCAAAAATCCACCTTTAAACGTTTTTGGACCTCCCTCTTAAAACGTGATAATCTCGATACAACCCGTGTGCGCAACGATGCGTTGACGCTTAAGGTGTTTGGGCGGCCGGTTTCGGTGCAAGAGGCCGTGCATACCATTTGTCAGGATGTACGTACCCAAGGTGATCGCGCTGTCGTGCGGTACGTTCAGAAGCTCGAAGGTGCACGTCTTTCGCCCGCTACCCTGAAAGTGTCACGCGCCGAACGCAGGGCTGCGGCCAAACGATTGGATCCCACGGTTCGGCAAGCCATTGAAGAATGTGCCGATCATATACGTCAGTATCATCTGGCACAAGTGTCGGCGCAGCGCGCTTCGATTCGACGTGCAGGGGTCAAGGTTTTTGAACGCTGTCGTCCTTTGGAACGCGCGGGGATATATGTTCCGGGCGGAAATGCACCGTTGATTTCAACGGTCTTGATGAACGCCATACCGGCGGCGGTAGCAGGGGTTCCAGACATCATTATGGCCACTCCGTCGTCTGAACATGGGACCATCGCGGACGCCCTTATGGTGGCAGCAGACATAGCGGGGGTCAAAGATATTTTTCGTGTGGGCGGAGCTGTGGCCGTTGCAAGCTTGGCCTACGGTACCCAAACCATTCCTCGGGTGGATAAAATCGTTGGACCGGGAAACATATTTGCCACCGAAGCCAAACGGCAGGTCGTGGGTCAAGTGGGGATTGACCACTTGGCCGGTCCCAGCGAGATTTTAATTGTGGCGGACGATACCGCTGATTCCAAGGCACTGGCTTGGGATCTATTGGGACAATGCGAACATGGGTCGGGTGCGGTTTCTCTTTTGCTGACGCCTTCTGCGAAATTGCTTGCGGCTGTGCGCCTGCAGGTGGCCCAACGTGTCAAGGAATACCCGGCCTTCAGCCGGATTCACACGGGGATTCAACTGATCCAGGTGCGTTCTTTGCGTGAAGCCTTGGTTATGACAAACGAATATGCACCGGAACATCTTTCTCTGCAATTTAAGCATGCGGCCGCGTATGTTAAAGATATTGAAAACAGCGGGGCCATTTTTGTGGGTTCGATTACACCGCAGGCCATGGGGGATTATACCGCCGGTCCCAATCACGTGCTGCCTACCGGGGGAACGTCGCGTTCGGCGTCACCACTTTCAGTAAGGGACTTTGTGCATTACACAAGCGTCATTGAGTATACGCGCGTCGGTGTAAAACGTGAGGGGGCGGGAGCCGCTACCGTAGCCGAGGCCGAGGGATTAAAGGCACACGCACAATCGATTCGTGTGCGTATGTAAGCAAGGCAATGTATGGATGGAGAATGTGTGATGGACGATCAGACTTGTGTGGATAAAATCAATGGTTTGGTCCGGGGTGAGATTCAACAGTTGCGTCCGTATGAACCCGAACCAGCCTGGCCTGAAGTTCGCTTGGATGCCAACGAAAGTCCGAACGATGTGCCGGCCGATTTAAAACAATCCATTGTTGCTGGACTCCGTGATGTGATGTGGAATCGCTACCCGGATCCGGAAACGGTGCGTTTGCGCGAACGGTTGGCAAAGGAAGAGCGGGTTTCACCGGAATGCATTTTGGTGGGCAACGGTTCGGATGAAATTATTCGCGATCTTTTGACCGTGTACGGTGGGCCGGGAACGCGCACGATATTTCCTTCACCAACATTTACCATGTATCGGTTGCTGACCCTTTCAGCCGGAGGTACTCCGGTTGGGGTGCCGTTGCAGGCAGATTGGTCGCTGGATGTTCCGGCGTTGGTGGCTGAACTCAATCATACGCAAAGCCGTTTGGCCTTTATCGCCACACCCAACAACCCTACGGGGAATGCGTTCGCTCGGGTTGACGTGGAAGCGCTGTTGCAATCCACGGAACGCCTGGTTGTCATTGATGAAGCGTACCGTATGTTCAACGATAATCTGAGCCTGCGTGATTTGTTGGATCGGTATCCGCAGGCCGTGCTTTTGAATACGTTTTCCAAGGCTATGTCTTTGGCGGGTTTACGTCTGGGGTACATAGTTGCGCATCCTGCGATCATACAGATGTTAAACCGCGTCCGGTTGCCATACAATGTTGACGCCATTGCGCAGTACATAGCCTGTCAAGCATTGGAGCACATGGATGTTTGGCGCGCCCAGGCTGCAGCGGTCCAGCAAGAACGCACTCGGTTGGCCGAGCGGTTGCGTGTCCTTCCGGACTTGCAGGTTTTTCCAAGTCAGGCGAATTTTTTCTTAGTCCGACATCCCAGAGCGGCGGACTTGAAGCAGACACTGGCGCAACAAGGCATTGCTGTACGCGGATTTGGGAAAGTTGAGCGCTTGGAAAACTGTCTGCGCATTACGGTAGGCACAGCATTAGAAAACGATCGGCTGGCGGATGCCTGCCGTGCAGCATTAAACGCATAGACTAAGGCGGGATACCATGGCCAAAGTGCAGCGCAGGGCAAAGATTGAGCGTACAACCAAAGAGACTCAGATTCGCGTGCAATGGAACCTAGACGGGCGTGGACAGGTTCACTTGGCTTTGGGAATTCCCTTTCTAGAGCACATGCTTACTTTATTTGCGGCACATGGTTTGTTTGATCTCGACATTAAGGCTCAAGGTGATTTGGACGTGGACCAACATCACTTGGTTGAAGATTTGGGTTTAACCCTGGGGCAAGCGTTTCAAAAGGCGTTGGGAGACAAACGGGGGATCACGCGTTATGGTTTTTTCTCGCTGCCCATGGATGAAACTCTGGTTGAGGTGGTTGTGGATATTTCCGGCCGGGCATTTTTGGCCTACGGCTTAAAATTGCGTCAGCGTCGGCTTGCGGAATTTGACACAGAACTTGTCATTGAGTTTTTGCGGGCGTTTTCACAGGCTGCTGGAATTACCTTGCATGTGACGCAGCGTGCCGGAGGCAATACGCATCATGTGGTGGAAGCCTTGTTTAAGGGGTTGGGACGCGCACTGCGGATTGCGGTTGAGAAAGATCCCAGAGTTTTGGGTGTGCCCAGTACGAAAGGTATTTTGTAAACGAGGGACTGAACGTCAGGTCGATCTCGTTACGTAAGCTGGAAGGGTGTTCTGCGAAGTGGTCCGAACGTAGCCGAGATTTTCATTTTATAGAAAGAAGCTGGGTAAGTATGGTAGCCATTGTTGATTATCACATGGGGAATTTGCACTCGGTGAAAAAAGCCTGTTCCCAAGCGGGGCTGACACCGAAGTTGGTAAAGACATCAGCGGAGATCCGCAAGGCCAAAGCTGTGATTTTGCCGGGTGTGGGAGCCTTTGCTCAGGCCATGCAGCATTTGACTCGGCAACGTTTGATTGGCGCGTTGCGAGAAGCCGCGGCCGCAGAAAAACCCTTTTTGGGTATTTGCCTCGGCATGCAGCTAATGTTTGATTATTCCGAAGAGTTTGGACGGCACGAAGGGTTGAGTTTGTTGCCTGGGAAAGTGGTGCCCTTTTCCAAAACCGTTAAGGTTCCCCACATGGGGTGGAATCAAATTGCCTTTAAAAGCAAGAATCCTTATTTTAAGGACGTTCCAAACCAGTCGTACATGTATTTTGTACATTCGTTTTATTGCGTTCCCAGCGATCCGCAAGACGTGGTCACCACGACCGACTACGGAGTCACGTTTGCCTCCACCGTCGGGCGGAATCGGTTGTGTGGAATTCAATTCCATCCGGAAAAGAGCCAAAATACAGGGTTGCTGGTATATCGTAATCTGGCCAACATGTTGGCCCAGACGAGGTGAGAACATGATTATTTTTCCCGCTATTGATTTACGTAAAGGACGCTGCGTTCGCTTGATTCGGGGGGATGTGCGTGATGAGACCGTTTATTCCAAGGAGCCGGTTTCCATTGCCAAACTCTGGCAGCTTAAAGGTGCCAAGTATCTGCATGTCGTGGACTTGGACGGAGCATTGACCGGTGAACCTAAAAATCTAAAGTATGTGTATCAAATCGTGAAGGAAGTAAAAATCCCGGTTCAGTTCGGCGGCGGGGTTCGCGACCTGGATTTGATCAAGGAGTTGTTGGCCAAGGGTGTGAAGCGTGTAATCTTGGGCACCAATGCATTGACACACGACTTTTTGGCCAAAGCGATTAAGCAATTCGGAGCTTCGCGCATTGTGGCGGGGATTGATTCGCGCGACGGCAAAGTGGCGGTAAAGGGCTGGAAGGAAACCACGGATATTTCCGCCATTGATTTTGCGCGTGAGATGCAAGACATGGGTGTAAAAAACATTGTCTTCACCGACATTAAGCGTGACGGCATGCTGGCCGGTCCCAATTTCAAGAGCATCAAGGCCATGGCCTGCGCTTTGAAAATTCCAGTCATTGCCTCCGGCGGCGTTGGGACTTTGAAAGACATCAAGCACTTGAAAAATCTCAAAAAGTACGGTGTGAGCGGAGTGGTGATCGGGAAAGCCCTTTACACGGGTGCCTTTGATCTCAAAGAGGCCATTGCTCTGGCCAACGCCAAGGAATAAACTATGTTGGCGAAGCGTATTATACCCTGCCTGGATGTTAAAGACGGTCGCGTGGTTAAAGGCGTCAATTTTGTACAGCTGCGCGATGCCGGAGACCCAGTGGCACAAGCGCGTGTGTACGACCAGGCCGGGGCCGATGAATTGGTGTTTTTGGATATCACCGCCAGTGTCGAGAGCCGCAAAACCATGATCCATGTGGTCGAACGGTGTGCCGAGCAGATCTTTATCCCGCTCACGGTTGGGGGAGGCATAAGGACTGTGGCCGATATACGGGATTTGTTGCGCGCCGGGGCGGATAAAGTGTCCCTCAATACAGCGGCCGTTCAGTCTCCGGAATTAATCAGGAGTGCTTCTGAGGTTTTTGGGCGCAGCACCATCGTGTTGGCCATTGATGCTCGCCGTCGTCAGGGGGCGCGTGCCAAGGGGTGGGAAGTGTTCATTCATGGAGGGCGAACCCCCACCGGGATGGATGTGGTGGAGTGGGCCCAACGCGGAGTATCCCTGGGTGCCGGTGAGATTTTGTTGACCTCCATGGACGGAGACGGAACCCAGGATGGATACGATATTGCGCTGACACGGGCTGTCTCCAAGGCCGTGACCGTTCCGGTCATTGCCAGTGGTGGCGCTGGCACTTTAAAACATATGGCGGAAGTACTTAAACAAGGTGCAGCCGATGCGGTTTTGGCCGCCAGTATTTTCCATTATGGGAAATATTCCATTGGACAAGCTAAAAACTATTTAAAACGACAGGGCCTGCCTGTGCGGATTACTTCCGACAGACGCCCGGTGTTGAAAAAACGAGGAGTGAGCAAATTATGAAGATACCCGAAGGCATGAAATACGATGAACACGGCCTGTTGACCGCCGTGGTCCAAGATGTCAATACCAACGAAATCTTAATGTTGGCGTTTATGAATGAAGAGGCCTTGCGCCTGACCTTGGAAACTAAAATTGTGCATTACTACAGCCGATCGCGAAAGAAATTATGGAAAAAGGGCGAGTCCTCCGGACATGTGCAGCATGCCAAAGAAATCCGTTTGGATTGCGATCAGGACGCGATTCTGATCAAGATCGAACAAGTAGGCGGGGCTTGTCACGATGGCTATCGCTCCTGTTTTTATCGTGTGGTGGAAGAAGATGGATCGTTACGCGTAAGTGGTGATAAAGTATTTGATCCCAAGCAAACGTACAAAGCCTAAGGACACCGCGTCCGGGTAAAGAAGAGGAACCTGTTATGTTCACCCCCGATCTAAAGACCTTTAAGCAATTGTGTCGTAAGGGAAATTTGATCCCCGTGTACACGGAGATTCCAGCTGATGTGGAGACGCCCGTTTCTGCATTTTTGAAGATTGCTGGAAAAGCCAAGCGCGCATTTCTCCTGGAAAGTGTCGAAGGCGGAGAAAAGATGGCGAGGTATTCATTCCTCGGAGCAGATCCGGTGGAAACCGTAGCCATCCGTGGCGGTGTGGTGGAACATTTTGTAGAGGGCAAGATGCGCGTGCTTTCACACGGCGGGGATCCCATGACGGCGCTGCGCGGACTGATGCAGCGATACCGTCCGGTTTCCTTGCCGGGGCTTCCACGGTTTCACGGCGGGCTCGTCGGCTATTTTGCCTACGATCTGGTTCGGTATTTTGAACGCCTGCCCGATCGCAATCCGGATGAGTTGGGATTGCCCGAAGGCCTTTTGATCTTTACGGATAATTTACTGGTCTTTGATCACGTCAAGCATGTGATCAAGATTGTCAGCAATGTGCATGTTACCGGAAGTCCGGACCGCGCGTACGCCAATGCCTTGAAACAGATTCGACATTTGGAAGCGTTGTTGGCCAAGCCCTTGCCTGCGTCGGCCAAGCCCAAGACCGGAAAAGTTACCCTCAAATCCAATACCACTAAAGAACGCTTTTTGGACAATGTCCGGCGCGCCAAGGAGTACATCCGCGCGGGTGACATTTTCCAGGTGCAGATATCGCAGCGCCTTTCAGGGACATCGCCGGCCAAGCCGTTTGACGTCTATCGGGCCTTGCGTACCGTTAATCCCTCGCCCTACATGTATTATCTGAGATTTCCCGAATGTGAGTTGATTGGATCGTCTCCGGAGATGTTGGTGCGCCGTGAGGGCAATAAAGTGGCCACACGTCCGATTGCCGGTACGGTCCGCCGAGGCGATACCGAAGAATCCGATCGAGCCCAAGAAGCGAAGCTGTTGGCCGACCCCAAAGAACGCGCCGAGCATATTATGTTGGTGGACTTGGGCCGCAACGACATTGGCCGGGTCTCGAAATATGGATCCGTGCATGTGCCGGAACTGATGGTCATCGAGCGCTACTCCCATGTCATGCATATTGTCTCGCATGTGGAAGGCATACTGGAACCTGGGAAGGATCAGTTTGATGTGCTGGCGGCCGGATTTCCTGCCGGGACCGTCACAGGATCACCGAAAATCAGGGCCATGGAGATCATTGAGGAACTGGAGACCTCGCGGCGCGGGCCCTATGCCGGGGCTGTAGGGAATTTTGATTATTGCGGAAACCTGGATACGGCGATTATCATTCGCACCATGGTGTACATCCAGGGAACCTATCATTTGCAAGCCGCGGCGGGCGTTGTGGCCGATTCCAAACCCGAGCGTGAATACCAGGAAACGTTGAATAAAATGAATGCGTTGGTGAAGGCCTTGGAATTGGCCAGTCACGGTTGGCCGCATTCGGCGAAGCTGAAAAAGCAGGTGAGTCGCGCATGATCCTCATGATTGATAACTACGATTCCTTCACCTACAACCTCGTCCAATATCTCGGTGAGATGGGTGAGACCCTGGTGGTCAAACGCAACGACGAGATTGATCTGCCGGGCATTGCCCAGCTTAAACCCAAGCGGATCGTGATTTCTCCCGGGCCGTGCTCGCCCAACGAGGCCGGTATTTCGGTGGCCGCCATTAAGACCTTTGCGCCTCGCGTTCCGGTCTTGGGCGTATGCCTTGGGCATCAAGCCATTGGCGCCGCGTTTGGCGGACGGATTATCCGGGCCAAGCGCTTGATGCACGGAAAAACGTCGATGATTCACCATGATGGCAAGGGCGTGTATCAAGGACTTCCCAATCCCTTTATTGCCACGCGGTATCATTCGCTACTCGTAGACCGCAAGGATCTTCCCAAATGTTTGGTGGTCACATCTTGGACCGAAGAGGGTGAAATCATGGGTTTGCGTCACCGAGAGTATCCGGTGGAAGGGGTTCAGTTTCATCCCGAAGCCATATTAACCACGGTCGGCAAATCGCTCTTAGCCAATTTTTTAAAGTTTCCAATACCCAAGACTGTGGCGCGGCATTATGAAAAATAGTTGGACGGTATGTTTGGTTTTGTTGGGATGTGTTTCTGTGACCACGCTTTGGGCAAGGGAATTAACGCCTTTGGAAAAAGCCCTTAAAGTGTTAGCTCAGAAGAATCAGGCAACCTCAGCAACCAATACAGCTACAGCCATGGCAAGTGTAAATGCAGCCACGCGTACCTCCCCCCATCCAGTCGCGCTAACGGGCAATACAGCGACTACCGCATCTTCGTTTACAGGTAATACTGCGACCACATTTCAGTTGACTTCGTCTTTGTTGGCTCAAGCAGGGGGATCCACCATCACCGCTCTGGGCGCTACTCTTACAGCACAAAAAACCATAACCATTGCAGATGCCTTGGCTTTAACGCTTAGTGCTACGGCTGAGGAAATTGTCGTATCCTGGGGGAACACTGCGTCCAGCTGGACCAATTTTGGCGGATACATGTTGATGCGCAGTGACATGGATCATGAAGCCGCACCCCTGACTGCGTTGCCCATGGCGACCAATACCTATCGTGATGTGAGTGTAACACCCAAAGTTCTTTACGACTACACGGTATGGGTGGTAGATCCACAAGGCGTATCGTTGGCCGCGTCTGCGTTGGAACGGATGCAACTGGTTCCCTCGCAACCGCCCAATACACCCAAACACGTACAATCGTCCTTGGAGGAAGAGCGTGCCCGTGTGTTCTGGTCGCCCGTACAGCCTACCTCGCACGCGGTCGTTGGGTATGCGGTGTACCGTTCGAATTCCATGGGTGCCGAAGGGCAGTGGATCAATAAAAAAATTATAAAGAAAAATGAATTTTACGATGATTCCGGGGTTTACGGAGAGACGTACGCCTATCAAGTTGCCGCCGTGGATGCTTGGGGTGCAACCGGGGAGGCCAGCACCACGGTAACTGCGTATGCCCGTTTCCGCAGTCGGAGCGGGTTGGTCTTAATGTCGACAGCCTACCGTGGTTTTGGACGCAACGACACGGGGCTGAATGCCGACATGCAATTTACATATTACATTGGGACCTTGTACGGGGACCAGGATAAGACGCTTTCCTCCCAGCCCCTGTATTTGGATCCAATCAGCTTGTGGCTCTTGACGGCCGACGCCAAGTATACGTTGCTCACGGAAGAAACCGCTCCTCTGGCCGTGGCCGGTGGCGCCAAGGGTTCGCTCTCACTCTACGCGGGGCAGCAGAGTTCGACCGGCGGGAGCTTTACGTTTTCCGGCAAGTCCAGCTTTAACACGCTCTGGGGTACGTATCTAGCAATGAGCCGGACATTTGGAAATTGGGGTATTCATGGCGGGTACATGTGGGGCACGGAGGGGAATGCCGTGTATTACCTTTCCAAGTACTTGGAACCGACGTCAACCCGCAATGTGGTGTATGCGGGTTTGGATTTTCCTATTGTGCGTCGCATGAACGTGGCTGTGGAATTATTGGTCCCCACGGACGATCAGTTTCGTTCAGAGTTGCATCCTTGGTTGATCAACACGCACGTGGACCGTTTGTTTAATTTTGATATTTCGTATCTCCATTGGGATCGTGGTTGGGCTCTGTTGGGGTATTTCAATCTGCGGTTTACACTTTTTCCAGCTTCCGACAAATGAGGCTTTGCATGGGCAGCGAGCCTTAGCACGTTCCGCAAGAAGACGGTGCTTTTGATTGACTCCCTATGGAGGCAATGCTAAAATTTTGTTACCGAACCACGTTTTCCACGGCAGGCGACGGGATGGCGACATATGTGGGATGGCATTTCCAAAGTTTTAACCAAGACTGTTTTGCGCGCAGGAGCGATGCTGCGCACACACTTCACACACGCTCATCGCATCGATTACAAAACCCCTATTGACTTAGTCACGGAAATGGATCACGCCGTTGAGGCGCTTTTTATACAAACCATCCGTCGACAGTTTCCGGACCACGAAATTCTTTCTGAAGAGATGGTTGAAGGCGGCGGTGGCAATCCTTGGGAACGCCTTCCCGAGCGTGGTAAAATCCGTTGGATCATTGATCCATTGGATGGAACCACCAATTATGCGCACGGGGTACCGCATGCCGCGGTTTCCGCCGGGATTGTCTACCGCGGGCGTTTGGAGTTAGGGGCGGTCTATCATCCTTGGCGTAAGGAACTGTATTTTACCCGTCGGGGGCAAGGAGCCTGGAACAACGATCGGCGTATGCAAGTGTCCTCGGTCCGACAACTGGACCGGGCATTGCTGGTTACAGCGAGTTTTCCGCATGAACGTCGACGGGGGAAAAATCTGCCCTTGGCTCCCTTTAAGGCGCTTTCGTTTGCCAGCCAGGCGATTCGACGTACGGGCTCAGCGGCGTTGGATCTGGCGGATGTGGCCTGCGGCCGTTACGATGGTTTCTGGGATTTGTCCATTAAGCCATGGGATGTGGCGGCGGGTGCGCTTTTAATTCAGGAGGCCGGGGGGCGCATTACCCAACTTCAGGGACGAGGTTTGGATTTAAACGGTCGGGCTTTTTTAGGCAGCAACGGACACCTTCATACAGCGTTGCAGGCTTTTTTTTCTACGCTGAAGCTTTAAAGCATCAAGGCGAACACGTTTGCCGCCGAAACTAGAGTATAGATTATTTTCCAAGGAGGGGCCGGGTATGGAAGGACAGAGCAAGTGGATTTCCCGACTGCAGGGAGTGGCGATTCCCGTTGTGATTTTGGTGATTTTATTCAGCGTCGCCGGTGTACGGTTCGCCAACCTCGTGGAGAAAACCCGCGAGGGTACCACCGTGGGACGACTCAACGATTTGCGGCAGGCCATTTTATTGTACTACCAGGACCATAATGGGATTTTTCCCCGTGAGTTAACCACCAAAGGCCAGTTTGGTCGGTACCTTGCGGCCGTACCTCCGGTGGAACCATTGCATCCGAAAAACAGCCGAGTCTCCCCCGGGGGTGATCAGATTACTTACGGGACAGGAATCCCTGAAGGGTTCAGCAAGGGCTGGTATTACAATTATGAGAGTGGACAAATATTTGTAAACTCAATCGGTCGCGACACACGCGGCATTTCATATACAGCATACTAATTTTTCCGCGACCCACGGATAGGAGGGAACATGAACAAAGGTTGGTTTTGGCGCCGTCGCAATTATCTAATCAATAAAGAGTTCCAGTTCCGGTACATAGCGCGAAATTTATTTGCGCTCATGGTTATGGCTCTGATTATTTCCTTTACCGTGTATTACACCACCTGGGCTCGCATTATGGATGAGTTCTATAACATCCCGCGTATTGCGGCCCAATTTGCCCCCTTGTTTGCCACCGTTAACCAATTGATGCTGATTATCTTGGGAATGTTTTTGGTTCTGGCCGCTGTGTTTTCGGTTTTTGCCTCACACTCCATTGCCGGTCCGATCTATCGTTTTGAGAAGACTTTGCAAGGTTTGGCTCAGGGCGACTTCACACAAAAAATCGGATTGCGTAAAACCGATGAATTTAAAAACGTAGCCGATACCATGAACGAGATGATTACCGAGCTGCGTGGAAGCATCACGTCCGATGCGGCCCTGATTAAGCAATTGTCGGAAGTTACAGGTCGTTTGTCAGCTGGGGAGACGGGTAAGAAAGAGAAGTTGCCGTCGGCCATGGCCAAAGATTTGGAAAAAATGAATCAATTGTTGGAGCATTTGCAGCAAAACATCAGCCGCTTTAAACTTCCGGAAACCAAGATGTAAATCGCATTAAATGAGTAGCCCCGTGTCCCCGCACATGTTTGCGGCGGGCACGGGGCTTTTTTTTGTGATTAAAATTTAAAATTAAGGCTCAAGCGTGGTGACGATTTTAACCTGACACCAAGGTCCGCTACCGCCCCGGTTGACTTTGCGAACCCGCACATAGTATTTGGTCTTGGGTTGTAGGGACGCGAAGGTATAGGAAAAGGCGGATACGGATTTAATTTCAGCAGTTTCCACACGGGGATCGGTGCTGATGCCGACTTCATAGGCAAAGGCATCCTGCGCCGGCTTCCAGACCAAAGTGAAAGTTGTGGGCAGAATATCCATAACCTCTACATTTTCAGGAGCGGAAATGGGGGGGCTGGGGCGTGTGGAAATCAATACAGTTTCAGACCAGGGACCATCCCCCGTAGTATTAAACGCTTTCACTTTTGCAAAATAGCTTTTTTCAGGCATGAGACCCTTGCAGGTGTACTCGGTCTGGGTCAAGGTTTCAACACCTTGATTGCTGGCATCGGTATCGGTTCCTAAACTCAAACGGTAACCCGAAATTTTTGGCAATGCTTTCCAAAGCAGACGCGCGGAAATATCCGTAATGTCCTCGGCACGCAAATCTTTCGGCGCGTCGCTGGGGGGGAGTGGGGGCGTGTGAAACGAGACTTCGGAAGACCAAGGTCCAAAATCCGTTGGGTTTTTCGCCCGCACCTGTGTTCGATAATCCGTATCGGGAATGAGTTTTTCCAACCCAAAGGTTTGGGCTGGGTAGTTGGAAATAATGCGCCAGGGTTCTTTGTCAGGAGCAAAGCGCAATTCGTAGGTCGTGATGGCCGTACCTGGAATGCGATTCCAGGTCAGCAAGCATTCTGTGGAGGTTATGTGCGAAACACTTAGGTTCTGCGGCGAGGCTGATGGCAGTGTCGAGAACATCACGGGTGTAGACCAAGGACCGGGTCCGCCCATATTAAGTGAACGCACCTTCACATATAGAAGGGTGTTCTCTGGAAGTGAATTGAGTTTGGCCTCGGGTTGGTTGCTGATCTGGTTGACTCCCTGTTCGGAGAGTTCATCCGGGCTTACCACAACCTCGTAGGTGCTGATGGTCTCCATGGGAGTCCACGTTAGATGAATGTACGTGCCACCAATGCTTGAAACCATTACGGCCGTAGGTGCCGGTGGTATGGCAAAGGTTGTGAAGTTGATGAAGTTGGACCAGGCCCCGGGTTGATGGTTTTGAAACAAGACCCGAATTTTTGCCTGATAGGCTTGATCGGGCTTTAAGTCGCGTAATTCAGCCGGGGGCTTGGCAAATTCCAAGGAGAAGGCTTTTTGCATTTCATTGGCGGTGACCGGATTGAAGGAAAGTTCATAGGCCATAACGTTATCAATTTCCGGCCAATCAATTTTCGCCGTTGTGTGTTTGACATCTACCAGTTTTAATTGCGTAACGCCGGAAGGGAGGGTTTTAAAGGAGTAAATATCACTCCAAACACTGGTTCCGGTGGCGTTGGCGGTACGTACACGTACGTAGTGTCGTTGGTCGGGCTTAAGTCCATCCAATACATATTCAGAATTGGTGGTGACGGTTACACCCAAATTGATTCCTTGGGCATCGGTGCCCCAACTTATATGATAAAAACGGGTAATGTTGGCGCCCGAAAGGGATTTCCAACTCACGACCGCCGTGTTGGAGCTTTGACGGGAAACCATAAGTCCACGAGGAGCCGAAGGCAAGGTCAGGGTGTTTTTTATTGAGCTCCAGGGACTGCTGTTGCCTTTTATAACAGCGCGAACTTTGAAGTAGTAGCGTGTGTTGGGGGCCGATTGGATGACAAATTGATTGGTGGGTGAAGGAACGATGCCCATGTTTTCAGCCACAGGATCGGTCCCGTACGCCACATCGTAGCTGTCGGCATCGGCCAAGGCTCGCCAGGTCAGTTTCAAACCGCCGTTTTCTTGAGGGACGCCGGCGAGTTCGGTGGGTGCGACACCCGGAGAGAAGGGCAGGGTAGTCACGGAAATAGGTATGGACCACGGCCCAACCACATGAGGATTACGCACGCGCAGCTTAATGTAATAAGTGCTCTCGGGACTTAGGCTTTTTAAAGTTGCGAAATTTTTTAGGCTGCTGATCACACCGTCGGAGCTGGCATCCGGGTCGGTTCCGTAGGAAATTTCATAGACCGTGTCCGGCAAGTCGCTGTACATTCCGGACCAGGTTAAATGGGCGGTGGTGTCGCGCACATCGTCGGCCGTTAGATCGTTCATCACCGGGATTTGAGTGGAAGCCGATTTAATGGCGCTCCAGGCACCCGCGCGTCCGGCTGCAATCGCCCGCACTTTGACATGATAGGTGGTGTTGGGCAAGAGGTTGGTGAACTGCTGAGTCATGGTAGTCAGGAACATGGTGCCGCGGTTGCTGGCATTGGGATCGGTTCCGTAGGAAAATTCATAGCGTGAGGCACCGGCGATGGGTTCCCAACGAACTTGGAAGGAACTCTGAGTTACATTGGAAATAGCCACATTGGGAGCCACCGCAGTCGTTTCGGAAGTTTGCGTGGGTAGGGAGGGCGTAGGTGAAGATTCAGCGTATGCGGAAAAAGCCGCGCCCCATGCCAGAGTCAGGAGAAGTACGGACACACGAACAATCGCCGGCATGCAACACCTCAGGAGGATTCCCATAAATCCAGAATCGGAAAAAAGGAACCGTTTCTTTAATACGTTAACCGAAAAATCCGCTCATATTTAAAGCCGGATCGGTTACTCAATGGGTAGATATTCCAACGTGTTCATCTGTCTCAGCGCCAGGTCCACGCCAGACATGCAAAGTTGGAGTGTAAAGGTGTAGGCCCTCATATTACCATAGGCGGAAAATTAACGTCTACAAAAAGTGGGCAGAATTGGGCGGCAAAGGGTATAATACCCAGCATGAGTGCCGAACGCGCGTATTTAGTCACGATCAAGTACCAGGGGGGTCCTGGGGATGTTGCCGAATCCTTAAGCGAATTGGAACGTCTGACAGCCACAGCCGGGGGCGAAGTGGTGGGCATGCACACCTTTACCCGTCCACGTCCGGATATGACCCTCTTTCTCGGAACCGGGCAAGCCGAGAACGTCAAGCGTACCTGTGAGGACCTCAAAGCGGATCTGGTCATCGTGGACCATGAATTGCGCCCCATCCAACAGCGAAATTTAGAAGAACTTCTGCAGGTCAAGGTGATTGACCGGACACAATTGATTTTGGATATTTTTGCGCAGCGGGCTCAGAGCCACGAGGGGAAATTGCAGGTGGAGTTGGCGCAATTATCGTACCTATTGCCACGCTTGACGGGGCAAGGTGTCATGCTCTCGCGTTTGGGCGGCGGGATTGGAAGCAAGGGGCCGGGTGAATCAAAGTTGGAGTACGATCGGCGTCGGGTGCGCGAACGCATTGTCGGATTGAAAGCGCAGATCGAGACCGTGAAACGCACGCGCGCGTTGCAGCGTAAAGATCGCGCCGGAGTGCCGTTGCCCTTGGTCTCGTTGGTGGGGTATACCAATGCCGGAAAATCCGCGCTTCTAACCGCACTTACACGCATGGAGACCCTGGTCGAGGATAAATTGTTTGCAACCTTGGACCTGACCACCCGCAAGCTGATTCTGCCGCCTTCACTGGAAGTACTGTTGACCGATACGGTTGGGTTTATCCGTCGTTTGCCGCATTACCTGGTAGCGGCCTTTCGCAGCACCTTGGACGAAGTCGTCTCGGCCGATGTGTTGCTGCATGTGGTGGATGCCTCTCACCCAGGATGGGAAGGACAGATTTCCACGGTGGACGCGGTATTGAAGGAGTTGGAGGCCCAGGATAAGTTGACCCTGTTGGTGCTTAATAAAATGGATCAGGTTTCGCCCATGCTGCGCCGGCGGTTCTCACATCAGTTTCCGGAGGCGATTCAGATCTCGGCTAAGACCGGGGATGGCTTGGACCGCTTGAAGACCGTGTTGACCGAGCGCTTGACGCAAGGCTGGCCGCTCTCGACGTTTGAGATTCCATACGAGCGTTCGGATGTACGCGTGTTGTTAATGCGGCGCGGACGCTTGGTGAAGGAAACCTTTGGTCAGAAACAGATGATCTTAAAAGTACAGGTTTCCCCGAAGGTTGCAGGTCAGTTTAAGGAGTTTCGCAAACACGCGGGAGCAGGCTAAGGCCGATTTATGTTGCCGGTTTTAAACAGTCTTCGCGGCCAAAGTGGCTTGTGTGATGAGCGCTTTTGAAGTGATTTTTTGCTTTCAAAACCGGAATGATTTTAATAGAGTATACGCCGACAAACGCACGGCTTGCAAGGATGGTGCGGGTGAGAGACGTTTTGGGAGGAAGTATGGAAACAGCAACACCGTTAAGGGCTATTGTCATAGGCGTGGGATCGCTGGGTCAACATCATGCCCGTGTGTACACACAGATTCCGGGAGTCCAGTTGGTAGGCGTGGCCGATGCGTCTTTGGCCCGAGCCCAAGAAGTGGGGAAACGTCTGCATGTAAAAGCCACAGACCAGTACCGTGAGTTGCTGGACCAGGCCGACATT
Source organism: uncultured bacterium (assembly GCA_964604705.1). GTDB lineage: Bacteria > Oederibacteriota > JAAXVQ01 > JAAXVQ01 > JAAXVQ01 > JAAXVQ01. The sequence goes on along the minus strand of CAZSAP010000017.1, from coordinate 46,031 downwards.
GTTTCGGTGGTTGTGCCCACCTTTGCGCACCATGAAGTGGCCAAGGCGTGTCTGGAAAAAGGGTTGTCCGTGCTCTTGGAGAAACCCATGACACGCACTGTGGAAGAGGCCGATGAGCTTATTGCTCTGGCACGTGAGAAGAAGCTGACTTTGCAAGTCGGGCATATCGAACGCTTCAACGAGGCGGTTCAGGCGCTCAAGAAGTTGGAAGGTCCGTTCAAGTTTATTGAAGTGCATCGTCTGGGCCCTTTTTCCCAACGCAACATGGACATCGGCGTGGTTTTGGATCTGATGATCCACGATTTGGATATCATTTTGGACTTGGCCGGAGCACCGGTAGAACGCGTGGATGCCATGGGCGTCAATGTGCTCACCCCGCATGAGGACATTGCCAACGTGCGCATCACTTTGGCCAATGGGTGTGTGGCCAACATTACGGCCTCACGCGTGACCACGGACGCCAAGCGCAAGATCCGGATTTTTTCACCCAAGAATTACATCAGCATCGATTATCAAAAACAAGAATTGGTCATTTTTAGTCTCAAGCCCGATCGCGATCCGGATGAACAGAACTTGATGCGCCTGATTGATCGGGAACATCATGTGTTTGGCAAGCAGGAACCCTTGAAAGTGGAACTGAGTGCGTTTGTGCAGGCCGTGCGTGAAAAGTCCGAGCCGGTGGTGACCGGGGAACAGGGGCGACAAGCCTTGGCTTTGGCCTTGGAGATCTGCCAACAGATCCGGGATCGAGGAGGACGGCGCGCATGAGCTCGTTGCGGGTAATGTTGGTGGCCGGGGAAGCCTCAGGGGATATGCACGCCGCGAATGTGGTCCGTGAGTTGCGCAAGCGTGTTCCGGAATTAGAGGCGTACGGTTTTGGCGGTGGTCAGATGATCGTCGCGGGTGTGGATGTGGTTCAGGATTTGGTTTCACATGCCGTGATTGGCATTACCGAGGCGTTGAAGAAACTCGGCGATTTTTATCAAGTGTTGAAACGCGCGGAGAGCCTCTTGGTCAACCGTCGTCCGGATGTGTTGGTGCTTACTGATTTTCCGGATATGAACTTTCGCATTGCGGCCAAGGCCAAGGCCTTGGGGATTCCCGTGGTCTATTACATCAGCCCCCAAATTTGGGCTTGGCGGCGGGGGCGAATTAAAACCATTAAAAAAATCGTCGACCGTATGTTGGTGGTCTTTCCCTTTGAGGAATCGTTGTACACCGACGCCGGCATTCCGGTGACCTTTGTTGGGCATCCGCTTTTGGACATGGCCAAACCGGAGATTGATCCCGCGAAGGCACACACGAATCTTATCGGCGCCGATGAAGGTCCGTTGATTTCACTGCTGCCCGGGAGTCGGGCGCAAGAAATCGAAATGCTCCTGCCCATTATGTGCCGGGCCGGAAAATTGATTCGAGCCCAGATTCCCAACGCACGTTTTTTTATTCCCCTGGCCAAGACGGTTTCGCGCCCGCGGGTGGAAGAAATCATGCGGGAAGAGGCGTTCCTCATGGATCTGGTAACCAAGGACCCGTACGCCTGCCGGGCCGCGGCGGATGTCGCGTTGGTGGCCTCGGGTACAGCCACATTGGAAACGGCGATTTTAAATGTCCCCATGCTGATTGTCTACCGCATGCACTGGCTCAGTTACCGCCTCGCGCGTTGGTTTGTGAAATTGCCCTATTTTGGCCTGGCCAATGTCGTGGCCAACCAGAAGGTGGCACCTGAGTTTTTGCAAAAGGAAGTGACCCCCCAGGCCTTGGCGCAAGCGGCCGTGGCGTTGCTGACGCAGCCCATGCTGGCGCAGCAACAACGCCGCATGTGGAACGAAGTACGGCAGCGGTTGGGTGGACCTGGCGCCGCGGGTCGGGCCGCGGAAGCGGTTATGCAAGTGGGGTTGCCGGAGGCGGCCAAGCGGAAGCCGACGGTTTCGGAACGGAACGCGGAGGCTGATATACAATAACGGGCGTACAAAGGATCCTATAAATCGCAGGACCAGAACGGTCGACCGCAGAGGGTCGACCTCGAGATCGGAAAAATGAGGACATTTTTCCTCTATCGTCTATGCCTACGATTTATAGGATCCTTTGTACGAGAGTCTTGCGTTAAGAACATTGTGAACCGTGATTGCCTTTAGGAGCAAGTATGTATTTTTACTATAATCTGATCATTAACAGCCTCTCGATTTTGGCTTGGCCCATTGTATTGTGCGCTCTGCCGTTTGCGCCCAAGCTGCGTCAGGGCTTTTGGTCTCGTCTGGGCTTTTATTCGCGCGAGCAGCGTGAGGCGTTGGCCGATTTGCCGCATCCCCGGGTTTGGTTTCATGCCGCCAGCGTGGGAGAGCTTTCGGCCGTGGCCCCGATTGTGACGGCGCTTAAGGAACGGCACCCCAATCTTTCCGTGGTCGTATCCACCATGACCCTCAATGGGTTCAATTTGATTCGGGAAAAAATCCCGGCGGTGGCCCATACGCTTTTGGTGCCCTTGGATTTTTCCGGATCGGTTAAGCGGGCGTTGCGTCGAGTGGAACCGGATATTTTAGTCATTGCCGAGACCGAGATCTGGCCCAATCTTTTACATGAAGCCAAGCGACAAGGTTGCCTGTTGGCGTTGGTCAATGGGCGCATGTCGGAAAAAAGTTTCCGTGGATATCAGCGTCTGGGTCTATGGTTGCGTGAGATTCTGGATCGGTTTGATTTATTGGCCATTCAAAGCGACGGCGATGCGGAACGCTACTTAAAACTCGGGGCCAATGCGCATCGGGTGAAAGTCACGGGCAATGCCAAGTTTGATTCGGCCACGGTGGATACTCCCAGTGCGTTGGCCCAAGAATTGCGGATTTCGTCTGAGCAACCGGTATGGGTGGCGGGCAGCACACGCCCTGGGGAAGAAGAAATCATTTTAGACGCCTTTGTCAAAGTGCGCGAGCAGATCCCGGATGCGGTTCTAATCCTGGCTCCGCGTCATTTGGAACGTCTTAACGAAGTTGAAAAATTGCTCTTGTCCCGGCGTTTGGAGTTTACCTATCGCAGCCGGGTAAGCAGTGAGTTGTTAAATTTCCCCATTATCGTATTGGACACAATGGGGGAACTGGTGAAGATCTACGGGTTGGGGCGCGTGGCTTTTGTCGGCGGGAGTTTGGTTCCATTGGGCGGACACAATCCACTTGAGCCGGCGGGGTCCGGTGTGCCCGTGCTCTTTGGTCCGTACACCGAGCATTTTACCAAAGGGGCCGAGGTGTTGTTGGAGCGTGGGGCCGGGACTGTGGTGCGCCAAGCCGATGACTTAGCCCAGATGGTCTTAAACTATTTGCGGGATCCGGAACTTTCCCGGCAGCACGGGCAGCTGGCGCGCCAAGCCGTGAATGCGCACCGAGGCGCGTCCGGTCAGACCGCCGCGCTGTTGCAAAAGCTCATGCTGATAAAGCGTTGGGGAAGCGAAGTAAAGAACTGGCGCACGGAGAACCTTTCTTCGTTTGCCTCACAAAACACAAATCGCAACCAAGGTGTGGCCTTGGACGATTGGCCGGAGTGGCCCGTATGAATCGTTTTCTTGTACCTTTAAGTTGGTTGTACGGCTGGGTGGTGGCCCGCAGGCGCGCACGTCTGCGCGAGCTTCCGCCTTGGCGCCTGCCGGTGCCGGTGATTTCCGTAGGGAACATCACTACCGGAGGAACTGGAAAGACCGAAGCTGTGGCGTATTTATGTCGTCTCTTACTGGCGCATGGGTTGAAGCCCGGTATTTTATCCCGCGGATATAAGCGGCGCAGTCGAGCGGCCACCCTGGTGGTTTCCAAAGGGCAGGGGCCGGAAGTTTCGGTGGATGAAGCCGGAGACGAACCGTACTTACTGGCGCAGCGTTTGCCTGGTGTTGCCTTAGTCGTGGGCAAGGATCGTTGGATTTCGGGCATGCAGGCCGTCCAGGCCTTGGGGTGCCAGGTCTTGGTCTTAGACGATGGCTTCCAACGCCGCGACCAACTGTATCGCGATCTGGATATTGTCCTGGTGGATGCGGCCGATCCGTTTGGCGGGGAAGCATTGCTGCCCGCCGGACGCTTGCGCGAACCCGTAGGGGCTTTGGCAGAGGCCGGTGTGATTATCGTCACGCGTGCGGACCAACATCGTACCGAGGCCCTGGTGGCGCGTCTGGCTCGCTTGGCTCCTGAGGCCCTGATTTTAAATGCGCAACATACACCCGCGAACTTAATTTCCCTGGATGGCAAGAAAAAGCAATCGCCGGAATTTCTGGCCAACCGGCGGGTGTTGGCGGTCTCGGGGATCGCTCGTCCCGAAGCGTTTGAAAAGACGCTCGAGAGCTTAGGCGCTACCGTGACCGGACATTTTTCCTTTGCGGATCACCATTGGTTCACGGACGCCGAGCGCAAACGCATTTTCCACCACGCGGTTTCGCTCAAATCAGAGATAGTCACGACCTCCAAAGATGCCGTGCGCCTCGCCTGGCCCGCCGATTGGACTGTCAAGGGTTGGTCGCTCGGAGTGGCGTTTGACATTCAGTCCGGAGGCATGAAGCTCCAGGCGCGGGTGGATAAATTGGTCCAGTCGATTAAACTGAAGAAGAAACCCTAACCCATGACCGACATTTTGGCCGTACGTTTAAGCTCGCTCGGCGATGTGGTATTGACGCAGCCGGTGGTGAGTGCCCTCGCCGGTGCGGGGCACCGTGTGGCGGTATTGACCAAGCCGGAGTATAAAGCCTTGGTGGAATTATTTCCCGGGGTGCATGCGGTCATGACCGATCCGAAGCATGTGACCGCGGCGTACCCGGTGATTTTGGATTGGCATGGAACCCTGCGCGCCCGCCGCTGGATCAAACAGTGCGCATCCGGGTCCGGCCCGGTGCTGCGCTACGCCAAGCGGTCTGGAGCGCGACGGCTGTTGGTGCATCCCGGCGGTCACCGCATGTTCTGGAATGCGTGGTCCTCGCTGGGGCCCAAGGAATCTGTCACTCAGTGGTACGCGGAAGCCGCCCGCCGTGCGGGCTTTGAGATTCAGTTGGATGCGCCAAAACTGGCGCTTTCCGATACCCTGCGGGCCGAGGCACGTGCCTGTTTGGCGCACGCCGGGATACAACCGAAAGCATCGTGGGTGGCCATGGCGCCGGGCGCCAAATGGTTTACCAAACAATGGCCGGTGGAACATTACGCAGCTTTGGCCGATCGTTTCCAAAAAGAGGGCCGTGTGCGAACGGTTTGGATCGGCGGACCGGCCGAACAAGATGTGCTCGCCGCGCTTCAAAGGCAAGTGCCTCATTCGGTCACCTTGGCCGGGCAAACGTCTCTGCCTTTGTTGGCGGCCCTATTGGCAGAGGCGCCCCTTTTGGTATGCAACGATTCCGGGCCCATGCATTTGGGGGTTGCGGCCGGAACGCGCGTGTTGGCGTTTTTTGGTCCGACGGTTCGGGAGTTTGGCTTTGCCCCCGCAGAAACAGCGCGCGTGCGCTTGTTTTCCTGTGAGTTGCCTTGCCGTCCTTGTTCGTTGCACGGTTCGAAAGCGTGCCCCCTGGGGCATCATGCCTGCCTGCGCGAGATCTCGCCGGGTGAGGTTTGGGAAGCCGCGCACATCCTGCTGCAGGGCAAAAAGTAAAAGCTGGACTCAATATATTGCACTGGCGATTTGGCCGACGATCCACTACAATAACCAGGTTATTAATTTAGGAGACCTCTGGAATCCTTGGTTTGAGATTACGTACCCAGCCTACTACTTAAAATCTTTTGCTCGTTGCCGGAATCATTTTCTCTCGTTAAGAAAATGTGCAGGCGACGAGCCTGATGGAAAAGGCCTTACGTAAACGCAAACCAAGGGTTCCAGAGGTCTCGTAGATAACAGGTGAGCATGAAGGCACAGCCGAAGCTGAACATAACCGCAGTCATCATAGCGCGCAACGCCGAAGGGACGATTGAAGCCTGCGTTAAGGCCCTGGGTTTTTGCGCCCAGGTGATCGTGGGCGTTAATGACTCCGCGGACCGTACGGCCGAATGGGCCAAGCGGGCCGGGGCGAAGGTGCAAACCGTTGCCTGGGAAGGATATGCCCAAACCAAGAACCGCTTGATCCAAGGCGTGAAGTCCGGGTGGGTGCTCTCGATCGATTCCGACGAGTGTGTGAGTCCGGAGTTGGCCGCCGCAATCGCCCGTACCGTGAGTGCATCCGGCGCCCTGGACGGGTACTGGGTCTCGCGGCGCAATTATTTTTTAGGTCGGGAGATTCGCCATTGCGGATGGAGCCCGGATTGGCAATTACGCTTGTTCCGCGCCGGGCGCGGGGCGTTTACCCTCAAACATGTGCATGAAGCCTTGCAGGTGCAAGGGACGGTGGGACACCTGAGCGGCGCGTTGGACCATTACTCGTATGCCACCTGCAGCGAGTATTTGCAGAGGATGAACCGGTACACCAGCTTAGCTGCGCAAGATCGGGCCGAGCGGGGCAAGCGCACCTCCTGGGTCCGCTTGGGCTTGGATCCGGGCTGGACTTTTTTTAAAATGTATGTCATAAAAGCCGGGTGGCGGGATGGGTTTCAGGGGTTTGCCCTTTGTGCGCTTTCGGCCTTGAACACACTGATCAAGCATGCCAAGTTGTGGGAACTCAATCAGATCCAGCGCGCCGGTTAAAGGAGTTCGAATGGAACCAATGCCGACAACTCAGACAACGTCCACGCCCATTCCGATCTTGTTCGTGAACTATCACGGCACGATTGGCGGCGGGCAGGTCCATTTGCTCACGATCCTGGAGGGCTTGGACCGCACGCGTTTTATACCGCATGTCCTGTGCTGTGAAGACGGTGCGTTTGCCGAAGAACTGCGCAAGCGGGCCTTGACCCCCACAATCATTCCGTTCGGAAAAGGCAAACGGCGCTACCTTGCGGTTTCGGTGCCGGCGATTTTGAAAACCTACCGTTTGCTTAAGACCCTTAACATTCGTGTGGTCCATGTGAGTGGTTTGCAGGAGGCCAAGTTGGCCGCCTATGCTGCCAAATGGGCCAAGGTGCCCATGGTATGGGTGGTGGCGCCATGAGCACCGGACGCAAGGGCTATGTGGCCCGCTGCATGCGGAGCCTGGCACCCTATACGAATACCTTTGTCTGCATCTCGGAATACGTGCGTTCCTTGGCGCGCGAGTATCAGTTGCCGGAAGAAAAACTCCAGAAAATTTTATGTGCCACCAATGTGGAAGTGGACCGTGAGTATCCCTCCACGCTGCGCGAGGAACTCAGCCTGGCCCAGGATATTCCCGTGGTGGGCAGCACCGGTGTCTGGCGCCCCAACAAGGGATTTACATATTACCTCTCAGCCTGCGAAATGGTGCGCGCCAAAAATCCCACCGTGCATTTTCTGCTGGGCGGGAAAGCCTACTCTCCGGATTTTTCCTTTTCGATCTCAATTTGGGTGCGTGGGCAGTTCCTGCGTATGCTCCACGCGCTTGACTTCACAGGGTTCCAACAGGATGTGGGGCGCTTTCTTTCGGCCGTGGATATTTTTGTGTTGCCCAGCGATTGTGAGCCGTTTGGCCTGATTGTCATCGAGGCCATGGCCCGCGGCATACCGGTGGTGGCCACCAATGCCGGCGGTGTTCCGGAGCTCATCAAGCACGGCGAGACCGGGCTGTTGGTTCCGCCGCAAAACCCCGACGCGATTGCCGCGGCCGTGAACTTTCTCCTGGCCGATCCCATGCGCCGCATGCAAATCGGCGAGAGCGGACGCCTGGCCGTACGTAAGATGTTTGACAAAAAGCGTATGCTCAACGAATACGAAGCGCTTTACGAACGCGTGGCCAAGAAAGCATGACCTCCGCCCGCACCTCACGCCCCCGCATCTCCGCGGTGGTGCATACCTACAATGAAGCCCACAACATCGAAGCCTGTCTGGCCACACTCGGGTTTGCCGACGAGATCGTGGTTGTGGACAACGAGAGCACGGACAACACCGTAGCACTGGCCAAAAAAGCCGGCGCGAAGCTGCGCTATTTTCGCGAGCATTACGGCTACCCGGAACCGGCGCGGGTGTACGGGCTCTCCCAACTTACCGGTGACTGGGTTTTTATCCTGGATGCCGACGAACGGGCCACGCCTGAGCTCGCGCAGGAACTGACCCGACTCTCCCAAGACCCCCACGCGTTGGCCGGGTATTGGGTGCCGATTAAAAACTTTCATTTTGGACAATGGCTCCGTCACGGCGGGTTGTATCCGGATCTGCATCTGCGGTTTTTCAAGCGTGCGCTGGGCGGCTACCCCGAAGTCGGGATTCATCGCGGCGTGAAAGTGCAGGGACCGGTGGGGCGGGTGCAGGGCGACATTCTGCACTACTCGTACCGCAACCTGGAACACTACTTTGAAAAATTCGACCGGTACACCACGGCCGAGGCCGAACGCATTGTGGCTCAGGGGCGCAAGCCCACGGGGTACGACCTTGTCCTCAAGCCGGTGCACCGCTTCACCAAGTCCTACCTCAACAAACGCGGCATCCTCGACGGCCTGCCGGGATTTTTGTTTCATGTGTTTTCCGCTGCGTATATCTTTGCCTCCGAACTCAAAGCCTGGGACGCCTATCGCCAAAAGGGCGAGACCCTGCCGGTGGGCTCCACGCTTTTCAAGCGAAAAAAATAGTGCACCCAGAGATCATGGATCTCTGCAGGGCTCAATGCTGCCTACTGAAGTGTCCTTTTATGGTTATTTCTGGTATCTGTTTAAATATAAATTATGGGAATCATTGTCTTGTGACGTTTTCAAGTTTAGTTTAGCGGATATTAATGAGAGAAAAATTTAAATATCAGGTCTAACTACCTCAAGAGCTGCAATAGTGAAGTGAAGATAGCAGCCAGGGAAAGCAGAAAAAGGGCGTTTACCGTGAACCGAACATTCCTAAATTATACTACGGCATTATTGCGTATGAGTTTCATATGCGTAAGTGTCCTATTTTGTTTGTGTCCAGTCACATGGGCAGCCACCTCGGATTATTTTATTACCACCTGGAAAACCGACAATAAAGGGACTTCGAGCCCAACGTCCATTACCATCCCTACTGTGGGCAGTGGGTATGTATACGATGTGGATTGGAACAATGACGGAACATTTGAGCAACTCGGCATCACGGGCAATGTGACCCATGACTTTGGTAAAGCAGGTATTTACACCATACGGATTCGGGGACGTTTTCCTAGAATTTTTTTTATTACCAGCGGAGACAAGGAAAAGATACTCTCGGTCGACCAGTGGGGGAGACTGCATTGGAGCAGCATGGCAAACGCCTTTGATGGAGCCGCCAACGTAGTGATTAAAGCAAGTGATGCGCCTGATTTGAGTGGGGTAACGGACATGAACAACACCTTCCGGGACGCATCAGCCCTAACCACCTTGGGTAAAAAGCGTTGGGACGTAAGCAGTGTAACCAATATGCACGGGATGTTCAGTGGCGCAAAATTATTTAAGGGTGGCGGTGGCATCGAGCATTGGGAGACCGGCAACGTACGCGACATGTCCTTTATGTTTTATAAGGCCGCGTCCTTCAACGGGGACTTGGGAAAATGGAATACGCGTAAAGTGGTGACTATGCGCTCCATGTTCAATGAGGCTACGCTATTTAATTCGGGGCAAGATAATGGATATAGCGTTGGTACATTAGCAAGAATACTGGGTGTGTTTCGCAGGATGATTTTATTGGATCGTGGAATCGGTCGGTGGGATACCAGCCATGTAACGGATATGGCGTTTATGTTCCGGAAAGCATTTTACTTCAATCAAGATTTGGGCAGATGGGATACCCGCAAGGTTACCGCCATGCAATCGATGTTTTGTGATGCTCTGGTATTTAATGGAGGCTACAGCAGAAGCGATGCCAGGAGAACGGCCAAGATTTTAGAGTTGCTGCAAAGTCTGTTTTTATGGGGCAAAGGAATGGACCAATGGGACACTGGCCATGTGGAAGATATGGAAGCTCTGTTTTATGGAGCAGTATCCTTCGATCGCCCTATTGGGCATTGGAATACGGGTCGTGTGAAAAGTATGGTGAAAATGTTTGCCAAGGCAGTCTCATTCAATCGAAATATCAGTCAGTGGGACACACACCAAGTGGTGAATATGTCATCCATGTTTTATAAAGCCGCATCGTTTAATCAACCTATCGGGCACTGGAATATTGCCGGGTTGACCCAGGCTACCTTCATGTTTAAAGAGGCTGGGTTGTCTGTGGAGAACTATGATGACTTGCTCATCGGCTGGAACAAACAAAAACTCAAAGCGGGTGTTATGTTTGATGCTGGAAACAGCAAGTACAACAAAGGTGGAAAGGCGCGGGCAAATATTATCGCTAAAGCCCAGTGGGTCATCGTGGATGGAGGCGCTACGCAAAATTCGGAATGTTCCCCAACAACGGCCACCAGCTATATGCTCCATGGGGTGAAAATAAAAGATAAATATTTGTGGATGGAAGATAGTCAATCCGAGGAATTGCAAAAATGGGTAGATAAACAAAATTGTGCATCCAGGGAATTTTTAGATAATTTAAAAGAAAGACGATGGCTGACACAACAGTTTCAAAACCCAGGTCGAAATGAAGAAAGTGTAAGATTGGAACTTCTTCAGAGCAAAAGGGTGTTTTATTGGCGAAAAAATGTTGGCGAAACATATAAGGTGTATTGTACCCGAGCTAGTAGCTCGGCACCTGAAGAAATATTAGTTAATCCAAACCTATGGAAAAATAATCACTATATCGATAATGGTTACGCATCTCCCGATGGTCGTTATATGGCGTATGTGGAGACGATCGGAGGAGATCATGATGGTGTCATTCGGATTATAGATGTCAAAACGAAGGCGTTGCTATCTGACCAATTAATGGGTTCGTGGCAAGCCATGTGTGATTGGGATGGCGACAGTAAGGGATTTTATTATTGTACGAATGGGTCGAAAAATGTTGGTCAAACTACGGAGGATAAAGATTTCTGGATCAGTGTCTATCATCACCGCTTGGGAACTTCTGGCGAGGATCGTAAGGTTTTTTATGATCGTACGCACAAAGATTATATCCATGGTGTTGTTTTATCGGAAGACAAAAATTATTTAATGCTATACCGTGGACAAAATGGCGGTAAAAATGAATTGTTCGTGCAAACTTTGAACCCAGAAGGTCCAGTGATGCCAGTCGTCAAAGGACTGGAGGCTTATTATTATGGTGATATCTATAAAGATAAGCTTTTCATTCAAACCAATTCCCAGGCACCGAATGGACAGGTATTTATTACAGAGGTTAACCATCCGGCAAAGGCTTATTGGAAACTATTTCTGCCTGAGCAAGAATCTGTTTTGCAACGTGTGATTTTTGCAGATCAGCATGTTTATGCCGTTTATCTTAAACACGCGTGTACCCAAATAAAAATATATGATTTTAACGGTAAGTTTATAAGGGAGATCCCCTTGCCCGGCATGGGGACGGCCTCAGTTTATGGGTATTGGCTAAAAGGTCCTGTCTATATTGACTATGTGTCGTTTTTACATCCTCCAGCCACCTATACGTATGATTTTAAAGCAAACAAGCTGACCTTGATCAAAGAAGATAGTAGTGCGCGGTTTTGTGATTTTTCTGATCTGGAAGTTAAACAGGTTTGGTATCGTTCCAAAGACAATACCCCGATTTCAATGTTTTTAGTGCAAAGAAAAAATCTGATTGAAAATGGAACGCATCCAGTGATCTTAGAAGGTTATGGTGGGTTTAACCATCCGCAGACACCGGGGTTCAACGGCTATAGTTATCATTTAATGAAACAAGGTGTGGTGTTCGCTTACCCCAATCTCCGCGGCGGTGGTGAATATGGGGAAAAATGGCATCAGGCAGGCATGAAAGAGAAGAAACAAAATACCATAGACGATTATATTGGTGCGGCTGAATGGCTGATCGCCAATCATTATACGAATCCAACCCGTTTAGCTGCGCTCGGGGGGAGCAATGGTGGGTTGACGGTTGCGGCAGCCATGATGCAACGCCCTGAGTTATTTAAAGTCGTGGTTTGTGAAAGCGCGTTACTTGACATGCTACGGTATCAGCGATTCAACTATGCGGACATCTGGAAGGACGAATACGGAACCTCTGAGAATGAAGATGAATTTAAATATTTGCTTCGATATTCTCCGTATCACAATGTCAAAGGGTACAAAACGTATCCTGACATCTTGTTTACCGTGGGCAAGGAGGATGTTACTGTTGCCCTTATGCATTCTTTCAAAATGGTGGCTAAAATGCAAGACCCTATTTGGCGGAATAAGGTTTTCCTTGCTGTGTATGATGATATAGGACATCAGGGCGGAAATGTAGATACAGTTGTCAATAAAGCTATGGATAAGTATACGTTCCTTTTAAATGAACTTAATGTTGAAGTACAGGATAAGAAGTGATGCTGTTTAGGATAAACGTGTTTGAATTTTATGTCAGATTTAAATCGGAGAAACTACAGTAAAAGACGAAGCTTATACATAAGCTCCACGCTTTTCAAGCGCAAGAAATAATTGTTTTTAAGTAGTGTTGAAGAGCGCCTCCTCCAGCTTGACCCGGGGTAGGTACGGCTGTTACAATTTCAGTATCCTGGATTAAGGAGGCGTTGGTATGCGTACCTGGAAACATAGCTTGGCGGCGCTTGTATGTATGTGGGTGTTGGTTGGAAGCACAACCGCCTGGGGCGAGTATGACGACGATGGGTATCGCCCGCGCGGGCGTAACATACATCATTACCTTGAAATCGGCGGAGCTCCGGTGGGTGGCTTTGCTTACTCTACGTTGGAAGGGCCGGGGTACAATGAAACCGGAAGGCTGCATTCGCTGTTCATCAATTATGAAGTCTCCCCCAGCCGTTTCTTCGGCCTCAACCTGCATTCGGATTTCAAGGGTCATCATCGGGAAGCCACCGACCGCAGCACGGATGAGTTAACGCGCACCTGGGGTTTGTTCGGACCCCAGTACGGCATCGGCGGTGTGTTTCACATTCTGAAAAATCGTGTGGTGGATCCTTACCTGCATATTGGTTTGGTTGGCGGTACCTATTATCATGACTACTATCGCAATATCGGTTCCTCGGGGTACGGTGTGGACGGCGGGATCGGAGCGCGCTTTTTTATCGGGCGGGTCTTTTATTTTGGCGCGGATATCACCTCCACCTACATGACCTACAACGGCACGAGTTACGATTATTATGATCATGGCTATCGGGTGCGTGGCCAGTATTATGATTTTGCCGTTAGCGATGTGGCTTGGAAATTATTCTTGGGCATTGCGTTTTAAACCCTCTGCGACGGCCGTGTCCGTCCGAAAAGGAGCTCTACTATGTTGCGGTATCGGATAAGACGGGTAAGTATGTACGTATGCTGCTTGGTTCTGGGACTTACCGGAAGCAGCTTGAGCTGGGCGCTCTCACCGTGGGATGTGGCGACCGGGTGGACCGTGCAGGCCGATGCCTGGTTGGCCGGGGCCTCTAAGTTTGACGAGCAACCCGGTCCTGGTGCCCGGGGGCATGTGTGGGGGAAATTTGACACTAACTTCTATTCCTTCAGTGTGGCCAAGGATCTGGCTTGGGGTTTGCAAGCGGAACTGGATTACGGTAGTTTGACCATTCTTCCAAACACGATGTATTTGCACAGCGAAGAAACGTTGACCAAATTTGATGGCGAGGGCACGCAGCTTCTACCACAATTAAATTATCATATTGTACAGGGATTGGGCACGCAGCTGGATTTTGGTGTGGGGTATCAACAGGTGAGCGCGGTGAAGCACTTTCGTGATTTTCAACAAAACGGGGTCGTGCTTCGTCCCGGCAACTGGGGAGATTATAAAATCCAATACTCCGGTTGGGTGTATGTGCTTCGCGGAAAAGTCGGATTGCCGCTGGGGTTGAGTTTGGGCGGGGAGATTTTGGGATCGCCCGTGGTGAACAATCGGACCGAAGTGACGGGTTATGGCGATGTGATGAGGGAAGAGGCCAAAGGACTGCGTTACCGGTGGGAAGGCTATGCGGCGTATTCTCCGTTGCCGCTGTTGAAACTGGCGTTGGGGTATCGCTACGAAGACCTTTATTTTCCCGAACCCAAACCCGAAAGCTTTTCGCTTGCCATTGTCTACGGCGGACCGTTTTTAAACCTGAGCTTTGAATTTTAGGCGGTCGCGGAAAACGCAGGCGACACCTTGAGCTTGTCGCAAGGTGTCTTTATTTGAGATTGAAAATAAGTTTAAACCGCAGTTTGCGCATACGCTGCTTGGCGTTGTGGATCCACTCGGCATTATCCGGGTCGCGCGGGTTCACATACTTAAGGTACAGCGCATACGCGTCAATGGCATCTTGGTAAGCCTTGTGATCTTCACAGATCAAGCCCATCATACAGTAGGCATCGGCATAGGTGGGATCTGCGTCCAGTACCTTTTCCAATGCAACCGAAGCATCCCCGTCTCGCCCCAGTTTTCTAAAAATTTTAGCTCGGAAATTCTGTACATAGACCCAGTCTTCCCCCGGCTGAGCCAAGCCGTCGAACACACTTAACGCCGTGGCAAAATCGCTTTTCATATAATAGACATAGCCCAACAGCTTCAGCGTCATGACATCGTCGGGTTTGAGCACCAAGCAGTGCTCCAAATCGTCAATTGCTTTATCAAAAGCATTCATTTGCGCATGCACCGAGGAGCGCAAGTAGTAACCGTAGTGATACTTAGGGTCAAGCGCGAGTGCCTGCTCGCAGTCATCCAGGGCCTGGGTGAATTGAAGCATTTGGAGATGACAATAGCCTAGGTCCGTAAGTACGAGCGGTTGTTCAGACCGAGGTGCCCGTTTCAAAGCTTGGGTGAGCAGGCTTACGGCTTCAGGGTATTGTTTTTTTAGCAGGCATGCGCGCCCTTGGTTGTACAAGCCTAAAAAGGTGGACGGAACCTGAGCGGTAGGCATAGCCGTCGGCTGTATGGGCACTCCCGGTGTGGGGGTACACGCGCTGGAGGTTAACGCTATTCCGATAAGGACGATGCCTACCTGACGCAACACGAGGGAAACCACCTTGAATAAGATAAGATCAATGTAAGGGATGCGGTGAATGGGTGCAAGTTAAAAGAGGGAATAAAAAAGGAGCGGTGTGTGACCACCGCTCCTTGGGAAAGACAGAGCGTTAAAACTTGGCTGTGATGCCCCCGAGGAAGCCTGTAACTTTATTGGCGTATTTTACGTTATCCACTTCCTTGGGCAAGCTGAACGAATAGAATCCAGAAAGGTTTAGATCCAGTCCGGGGGTAAGGGTAATGCCTGCACCCAAGCCGGCCGAGATGTTGTCCAAGTCAATGTTCATGGCCGAGATGCCTTCGTCTTTGGTTCCGCCTTGAACATAGCGCACACCTCCGCGCAAGGTCAGAGCCGGGATTAGGCGGTATTCGGCCGCGAGATTGGTCATCACTGAATTTTTGTAATTGGTTTTGCTTTCCGTGGCATTGCCGTTGGTGGTGAAGGTGACCTTGTCCATGTTGCTCCACATCATGTACCAAACATCAAACGCCAAGAGCAGGTCTGAGCTCAGGTGTTTGGCGACCCCCAGTTTCAGGTAAGGCGGCATGTTCATTTGAATGTCGCTATCAAAGGTGCCATAAGGAGACTTGGTGGTTCCCTTGTACTTTAAGACGGCAGGCGCTTTGTAGGTCAAGCCCAGGTTCCAGGTTTCCGCCGGCTGGTAGAGCACTCCCAAATTAACTCCTACCCCGGCTAAACCGCTTAGGTTCAACTCGGTCTGCATCGCGTCGAATTTGGTGCTGTACAGCCCATAATAGATTTCGGCAGTGGCACCCACTGAAAGATTGGAAAGCAGCCTGTAGCCGAGCGAAGGGGCAAAGGCAAAGACACCCATGTACGTTTTGTACTCATAACCGGGCATAGGATAGTCTTTGTAGTGCAAGTACGCCCCGCCGTACGGGATGTAGCAACCGAAGCCCACGCCAAAATCCTTAAAGGTTTTGGATACAAACAAGCCGGGTATGACCGCGGGGTCCGTGCTGCTGAGTTTGGTACCGCCTGCGGGGGTTGAGTTGTAGTCGGTGTTCAGCATTAACACGTAGGCATCCAAACTGAATTTCTCATCCGGGATCATGGCTAAACCGGCAGGGTTGTAGAAGACGGCACTGGCATCGTCGGCTACGGCCGTCAAGGCCGAGACCATGGTCATGCCCCGGCTGCCTACGGCATTGTTGTCCATACCGACACCCCAGGCTGAAGTCCAGACACTTGCGAGCAATCCAAGCATTCCCATCCATCTAAAGCTTACCTTGAACATGGTGATCCACCTTTCGCATTGAAATGGTTGCAGATGATAATAGTGTCGGAGATGGGTCGGCTATATTAAGGAGTTAAATGAAATATTTTAAGTCTTGGGGGGAAGGTATTCTTGGATCAGGTTGCAGGAAATGCCTCGCCAAAAAGGCCAAATATGTTAAGATGCGCCATCGGAAGATGGATCGTGTCAGAAGGACAAGAGGGCGTTATGGGTGGAATGTATTACCAGGATGTAAACATATTGTTCCGCAGCCCCAATTGGGTGGGGGATGCGGTCATGGCCACACCCGCGTTGCGTGCCTGGAAACAAGCTTTCCCCAACACGCGGGTGCATGTCTTGGCCAAGCGCTGGGTTGCACCGGTGTGGGAGAACAACCCCGATGTGGCGCGGATTGTATTTTTGGATGATCCGCAATCCGGACCAGGGGAAGTGTACCGGACGTTACGCCATGAAAACTATGCCTTGGCCCTGGTATTGCCCAATTCGTTTTCCTCGGCCTGGATGGCGTTTTGGAGCGGAAGCCGGAAGCGCGTGGGGTATGCCACGCAACACCGCTCGTGGCTTTTGACCACGCGCGTACCTTGGGTCCGTGGCACACAGCGCGAAGCACGTCCGCGAACCTATTTGCGTTTGGTGGAAGCAGCAGGTGCAACAGGGGCCTCTGAGGCCCCACTCTCCTTTGCCTTGGGTGTGACCGAGGTGGAAGCTGCACATGCAGCGGAGATCTTGAATGCTCCAGCTGGAAAAAAAATCATAGGTTTGGCCCCGGGATCGGTGGCGCTAAGTCGACGCTGGCCTGTTGAGCGATATGCCCAGTTGGCCGACCGCTTGGCCGAGCGCGGTTATGCGGTGGTTTTGGTGGGGAGTGCCTCGGACGCCCTCATTGCCCAGCGTGTGGTGGAGCAGGCGCGTTTCAAACCACGGATATTGGCAGGTACCACCGGCTTACGGGAAGCCATTGCGATTACGCGACATTTGGACTGTTTAATCAGCAACGACTCCGGCGCCATGCACTTGGCCTATCCGCAGGGCGTTCCGGTCGTGGTGCTCCAAGGGGCGGCCGATCCAAATGAGACCGGACCGTTTGGCCCTCGGAGTCGGACGGTTCGTGCCTCCGAGCCCCTTGATTGCGCCCCGTGTGTGCGCAACGAGTGTGTTCGCGGTTTGGAATGCATGTTGGGTATTTCCGTTGAGCGTGTCATGGACGCCGTGGAGGACCTTTTAAGAGTGGGGAGGAAGCGCGTGTGATCGTACGTCGACTGCTGGTCATAAAGGTCCGGGCCTTGGGTGACACACTGCTGGCCACGCCGGCCTTGCGCGCGTTGCGCCGGGGGTTTCCGCAGGCGCGCATTACCATGGTGGTCTCACCCCAAGGGCGCGAGGTCTTGATCGGTAATCCCGATGTGGACGAGGTACTTGTGTTTGACAAGTCGCAAATAAATCCCCTGTATCATGCGCAATTCCTGCTGCGTCTGCTCAGCGGCAAGTTCGACCTGGGTGTGGCCTTGCATGCGACTCCGCGAACAGCCTGGATGCTTTGGGCGGCGGGGATTCCACACCGGGTGGTGCACAATCACAGTGGGAAAAATACGCTGGCGACCATTCCGATTCATGCACCTAAAGAAGCCAAATCCACCATTGAGCGTGATTTGGACGCAGTGCGTGCCTTAGGGTTGTCTGAGGTCGGGACGGATTTGGAGTTTTGCGTGGAGCCACGCTATCATGCCTTTGTGAAGAAATTTTTAGATGATCACAAACTTAAGGCGCGGCAATATTTTGTATTGGTTCCAGGGGCGGGCAAGGTGCGCAAGCGCTGGACCGCGGCCGCGGCCGCAGAATTTTTGACCCTCATGCAAAAACGCTATCATCAATCGTGGGTGCTGCTCGCCGGTCCCCAAGAGCAAGCCCTGTGCGCAGAGATTGTGCGAGGCGTCTCTTTTCCTTTACCGATTTTTTCCCGCGGGCTAAAAGAAGCCGGGGCCTTGCTCGCACACAGTCGAGGTGTGGTGACCACCGACTCGGGACCCAAGCATGTGGCTGTGGCCATGCACGCCAAGACCCTCACGCTTTGGACCGATGAGCCGGAAGCCGAGTGGCATCCCTACGACCGGTGCCAGCATGCCTTGGTCCACTCTCCCACAGGTGAAGTTCCTGATCTTACCGCCCAGCAGGTGTTGGCTGCGGCTCAGAAACATTTTCGTTTGAAAAAGGAGTGTACGCCATGAAGTGGACTTTCTCCCTTTTGGTCATGGCCGGGGGCGTGCTGGTCTTTTGGAACTTTTTACCCCATACCCATGATTTTCAAGTGTATCAATATTTAATGATGCCGCACATTTCCGAACGTCCGTCCGAGACCATGATCATGGTGACGCTTGACGGGGATCCCGATGTGGTCGGGAAACATGCCCTCTCAGCGCTGTTTAAGGCGTTTTATGCCTTGAAAGCCAAGCATAAAGAATTGGTTTTAGAAAAGCCGAGAGTGCGTTGGCCGCAACCGCCGGAGACTCCCCGTGCCCAATGGCGGGGACTGTATGCCTTGCCGATACCGCCGTCGATCAAGCATTTGCCGGATTCGGAACGCCGGGTTCACCCGCAGCCGGAAATGACCGTATGGGAATACGGCACAGTCGCGGAAATTTTGCATATTGGTCCTCCCAGTGAGTCGGTTGCTTCTCTGGAGAAGCTAAAAAATTTCATAACCGAGCAAGGCTATGTCATTGTGGGCATGCATGAAGAAGAGTATCTAAAAGGTCCGGGCTTTTTCGGACGGGGGGATTCGCGCAAGTACCGTACGCTGCTTCGCTACCGTGTGGAAAAAGCTCTTATGACCGACCCCAAGTCCCTTACGGCCACGGCCCGCTGATCAGGCGTCGGTGCGTGGGTTGAATTCCGGAAAAGTCAATGCTTGCAAGCTTTTTGATTCATTGGTTGCGCTGCGACGGGGAATATACTAAGATAGGCAAGGTTTGAACCGCTGACCGGAGGTACAGTACATGGAAGAATATTTGCAACGGTTGCGTCAATTATTGACGCAAGGTGGGATCACAGCCAATGACGCCCGGGACGGTATGGTAACCGCGTATCTCGTGATCAGCCGGTTGAACCAACTGCAGGGCAATGCGGATGTGGGTCTCAAGCAAGATGAAGCCGGTTTGCAACAGCACCTGGCGGGATTTTTAGGTGCCATCTTCTGGGAACGCGGATACAATTACGATCATCCTACCGTAGAACAGCTCAGCGAAGTAAAAATGATGATGGACGGCATTGCACAGATTTACGCCATGCCCGAAGAATACCAAACCGGACTCAATGAAATGTGCGAGGTCTTGTTCGCCCGCGCGGCCAATCAACCTGCGGTTGTTTCCGATGCGGTTATGAACATGTTGAACTACCAGGCCGCCAGCGTGGCACCGGAAACGGTGCCTGAGTACACGTTCACCCCCACCGAACCAACCGAGACAGTAACGGAAACAACCGACGCATCGAGTACAGAGGGTAACCCTGAAGTGGCTGAGGCGCACACCTGGGTGGCGGATACGCCTGCTGAGCCCGTTGAGGCAAACACGCCGGAAGTGACCTATGAATCTGTACAGGAAAGCCCGGATTTTCAATTGCCTTCGTTTGAGACCCCGGCGGAACCCGAGACAATGCCTGTTCAAGAAGACGGAGAACAGAAATTACATCAGGAATTAGGTTCGGAGCTGGTGGCGTTGTTCGACGAAGCCATGAAAGAAGAGCCTGCTCCAGAAACCGGGATTTCAGACGAGAGTACCATTCCGGTAGAGAATATCAGTGAGAACATGCCGACTTGGGAAACACCCGCTCCGGTAGAGAGTGCCAGCGAGAGCGTGCCGACCTGGGAAACACCCGCTCCAGTAGAGAGTGCCAGCGAGAGCGTGCCGACCTGGGAAACACCCGCTCCAGTAGAGAGTGCCAGCGAGAGCGTGCCGACCTGGGAAACACCCGCTTCAGTAGAGAGTGCCAGCGAGAGCGTGCCGACCTGGGAAACACCCGCTTCAGTAGAGAGTGCCAGCGAGAGCGTGCCGACCTGGGAAACACCCGCTCCGGTAGAGAGTGTCGCATCTGAAACCATTGCGGACACAGCTTGGAACACTACCGCGGCAGAGGCTCCGGTTGAGTTTGTTCAGGAAAGTACCCCGCTTAGTGAATCGGTTCCGGCCTGGGCAACTCCTGCCCCTACGGAATCCACCGAGGTTGTTCCGGAAACTGTTCCTGCTTGGGAACCGGTTGCACCACAGGCCTCAGTGGTTGAAGAGGTCGCTGCCCCTGAGATCCAACCAACGCCTGAAGCACCGCAGGCTGTTTCTGAAACTGGAGCCGGAGACGTTGCGGGAGCTGAACCCATTAAAAAGAAACGCGGGCGTAAGCGTCTGCATCCCGAGGTTGAACCCGTTGCCAAAGTTACAAAAAAGAAAAAAACAAAAGTTCCAGCGGAAGTTAAAGATGCATCCACGATTGTAGTGCCGGATGACTATATGCGGGCCGAGGTTGTGCCTGAGTCACAACCCTTATCCACAGCCGCTGAAGTTGAGATGAGCATGGCTCACGAGGGGCACACCGATGTGACCCCGGCGTTGGAAACAGCCTGCCCTGAAGAGCATCTGACCTGGGATACAGTGGCCACCATGCCTGCAACGGAAATGTCAGAACCGATTGAACCACCCACCGAAGAGCCGCGAATTGAAACGTTCTCTGCGGATGAGGCCGTGACTACGACTAATCCAGAAGTGGTGTCACAGCCTGTGGCGCCCGTGATGGAAGAGGAAGTGGTGTCGCAGCCTGTGGCGCCCGTGATGGAAGAGGAAGTGGTGTCGCAGCCTGTGGCGCCCG
>CAZSAP010000017.1:0-24794 GCA_964604705.1 uncultured bacterium | reverse complement strand
GAGGAAGTGGTGTCGCAGCCTGTGGCGCCTGTGATGGAAGAGGAAGTGGTGTCGCAGCCTGTGGCGCCTGTGATGGAAGAGGAAGTGGTGTCGCGTCCCGTGGCGCCCGTGATGGAAGCGGAAGTGGTATCGCGTCCCGTGGCACCTGTGATGGAAGAAGAAACGGAATCGCGTGTAGAGGTCGCGGCTCGCGCCGTGGCAGCTTCCCGGACCGAGAGCACAGTTTCAGCGCATGCTCATGCGCACGATGGATCGCGGGCAGAAGGGACCGGACGGGCGGAATTTAGTCTTCGCCAAGCCCAGGAAGACGAGGAAGACACCGCGCCGGCCAAAGTGATTTGGGGTTTCCCGATTATGGTCGGGATTTTAATTGGTGCGTTGTTGGGTGCGGTTCCGGCTTGGATCGTGGCGAAAAAAATGTCGGCCGGAGATGCCGAACTGACCAAGCAGTCGTTTGAGAAACAAATGAACAATTTGAAAAAAGAAATGGAAGCGGTCAAGGGCGAATCCGATAAAATGAAGACCACGCTGCGGGAACAAGAAGCCGCTTGGCGGAAAGCGCCGGACAAACCTTCGTTTGTGAAAGTCGGCACCGGAGTTATGCTGTACTGGAACAACGAGGGTATGATGCGAAAGTATTATGTATACCGGGGGAAGGGGCCGGCCGGAAATATGGTGAAGGTTGAAGAGACTCCCTTGGATGCGAACTTTATGTATTTAAAAACCATGGATCCCGGAGCATGGCGGTTTTCGATCTCGGCGTTAACCAAGGAAGGGATTGAGACCGATAAAGGCGAGTCCATTGTGTTAACCTTTCCTTTAAAGTAAAGGTTAGGATCTGGAGAAATAAAAAAGAGGCTCGGTAATTGCCGAGCCTCTTTTTTATTTCAGGGCATAAGTTTTTATCCTAGAACCAACGCTGGGTTCAGGTTCATCCGCGTCGGATGAGCCGGCCCAACAACGGCGTGCGAATGTTAATGGCACGTTCCGGGCAAAGTTCTTGGCAGCAGTAGCAACGAATGCAACGCGGGTAATCGTACTCCGGGGGCTTGGTCTTGTCTCCGGCCTTCCAGTCCACGGCTTTAGGCTGAACCGGGCACATGCGTACACAGGTCCCGCAACGCGTGCAACGCGCGTGTTTGATCACCGGGCGCGGAACAAGCCATTGGCGCAAAAACTGAACCTTTCCTGAGGGATCTTTTTCTGGGACTGGTAGTTTAACCGCCTTGTAACGTTTGGGACGAAGCGACTCAATGGAATCCCCTACCACGTCAATGTCCTCGGACTTGTAGGTGCCCAACCCGTATTCTAGGCCGTACGCGGCTGTGGGGGGGACGAGTGGGTCCATATCCATCAACCGTGCAACGGTGGCATCCAGCGCTACAGGATCGGCCGAGAGCAGCAAGGCATGCACGGCCAAAGGCGTGCCACTGCGCGGTCCGTTGCCTTGCATGGCCATGACGCCATCCATAATGTGCAAGCGCGGTTGAACGCATAAATTCAGGTCCACCAGCATGCGTCCGAACGGATGCGCGTTGGGCAATTTCACATGGAATTCCGCTTTGAGCAGACCCGGGATGCACCCAAAGAGATTTTTTACAGCGCCGGTGGTGCGCATGAGGCCATGGGTTTTCATTTTGGGCAGATTTACCAGGGCGTGGGTGCGATCCGCTACGGCCTTGGCCAGAACGAATTTCTTATTCTGATGCCCTTCGGGAAACGAAACCTCTACGGGGGTGACAAAATCAGCCAAGGTTATGCCCAGCTCATCGGCCACCTCACTGAGTCCGGTTTTTTTGGCCACACCTGCGGGGCTGCCTACGGCCGGGGAATCCCCGTAGGCTGTGGCCGAGCCTGCGGCCTGAAAGAGGCGAGCCGCGGCGCGCAGTATGGCTGGATGCGTGGTCACGCAGAGCTCCGGAGGGTCCGGCGTGAGCAGATTGGGCTTGAAGAGCACGGGTTCGCCGGGGCGGATAAAGGCGGAGATTCCGCCGATCAAGTCCAATCCGCGCTGCATGGCGGCTTCCACCACCGCCGGTTCGTACGAGTCACAGCGCACCAGCGCTACTTTGGATTTCGGCATAACGTCACCTCAGGGAGAAGGTAATATCGCTATGGAACTATAGCTGTGAAAGGCGTTCCCCTCAGAGAGGGGCACTCCGCATCGAAAATCCTCGCGGAAAGGATTTTCTCTGAGGCTTTCACAACCATAGTTCCATAGCGATATTTACTAAATCGTTTGAGTCAGCAGTAGGGATGTTCTTTTTTTGTGCTGCGTACTCAGCCTACTCATAAAAATATTTTGCCGGTTTGCGGAATAATTTTCCTGGGGTAGAAGGAAAATTTGAAGCAAACGGCTAGATGGAGAGGGCCTTACGAAGCACAAAAAAAGAACATCCCTACTGCTGACTAGAACAGCCACTCTACTTGCAACACACCTACATCGGCCCCGGGAAATCCATGCGGGACATTGTCGATACTCAGCATCAGGTAGTTGGCTTGGATGCGCCAGGTTTTTGCTGGGCGCCAAGTACAGCCTGCGGTAATGCCTTGGTACCACTGGTTTGGAAGGTGGATGCCATCGGCGTACCCGGAAATGGCCTCCTCCCAACGTGCGACCAGATCCACTGGGATACCGAAGGTGCCAAACTCCAAAATGGCCGTGGCGTAGTATCCCTGGGCATCGAAACCCTTGACCCTGCGGGTCAAGGCTTCACCTTTTAATACCAAATTGTTCATGCGCAGCAAGACATCCACACCTAAAACTTGAACTTCGCCTCGCGAGCCTAAATCATCAGCCTGGACCGCTTGTTCGGGTGCTTGATCCAAATCGCCAGGGAGGCCGATCGGAAGATAGGCCTCGGTACGCCGGCTGAAGCGATTCGCTCCGTACGAATAGGAAACACCGGCGATCACGTCGTTGCGCAGCTCTTCAAAGCGGACGCGATTGGCCACCGCGAGCCGGGCCATGATTTGAGACCCGGGTCGGAGGGTTACATCGTGCCCATTGCCACAGACCCAAGCGGTTTCCAGAATCGGGGCGAAGTTGGCAAACCCTGGCGGCGGCGTCCAATCCAAGCGGACTCCGTAATCTCGGTCGCCGACAAAATCAAAACCCAGCGGAGCGACCCAACCGAAATTGCCATAACTGTAGATCATGGGACGCTCGACCGTATCCATGTCACGCGAGGACGATTGTGGGTCCAATCCAAAGGGTACACGGAAGCGGCCGAGTTTTGCCAGCCAGGTTCGGTTCGGAGCATAGGTGGCGTAGATATCTTTGAACGCGGTTTGCGATCCATTCACCGTGGTGGTGGTTTTTAGCCCCCAGTGCTCCCAAGGCAGCGAGGTGTTGAGATTGAACTCCAAGCGCTTGATCAAGGCTTGGGTGGTGGCTTCGCCTCCGGCGCGATCCGGGGGCGTGAGTGTGTTCAAGGCTCCGGGGGCAGAGTCGGGTTGATAGACATGGGCCGTGAATCGTCCTTGGATGTATCCGGAAAAATCGAAAACCGATAAAAATTCATCACGGGTAGCCGCCGCGGTCGCGCAAGGAAGGTTGGAACCAAGTAGGAACCCGAGGCATCCGAGCAGGAGCCAAGGCCGTAGGGTCCAGCGCAAGGGACGCATTAGTAGCACCATGTGACGAGAAATTGGGCACCGTCATCAGACGGCACGGCTGTGAAGCGGATGGCTGGATCTTTTTCCGCAAGGCCTTCATGCCAGGCGACCACGGCATAGCCGATGAGCATACCCAATCCGGCACCGGCGACAGTATCGGAGGGCCAGTGTTTTTGGTTGTAGACGCGCGAATAGGCCACGGCCGCGGCCAGAGGATACGCCACCCATTCGGCGTGATAGGCATGTCCGAGAATGGCGGCACTGCAGAAGACCGTCAGGGAATGCCCGGAAGGAAAACTGGAGTCACCCAGGGTGCCGGTGAACCAACGGCGCTGAGTGTCGTCGTCGTTGGGACGGGAGGCGGAGAAGGCCCATTTGCTGACCAGGGAGAGCAGGGCAATGTTGATCTGCCCTTCCACCAACTGGGCGGCGACCTGCTGCTCACGCGTATCGCCGAATTGGTACAACGCCGCCGCGGCGCCGACATGAAACCAACCATCGCCCAACAGCGTGACCACCGGCATGATTTTGTCCTGAGTGGGGTCGCGCCGATCCTGCACTGCACGATACCAAGTCACGTCGTGTTGCAGACTTACGGCCAAGGCCCCGCCCAGGCCCGCCGCCACCAAGTAACCGGTGAGGGTTCCGTCGAGGGGGGATTCAGCGACCTCGATCCATTCGTTTCCGATGTTGGACCACAACGAAGGGCTACCCTGAACCGGAACGCTTTCTTCAGCCAAGGCGCTTAGTGGCAGCCAGGCGAGCAGACCAAGTAGGACAAACCAAAACTTCATGGACGGAGATCCTTCGCGTGGAGTTGGGCTTACTCGGACTACCATAGAGCAAAAATCCTTGGCATGCAAGCTGGAAAATGTAGGGAAGAGGGATGCGCGGAATGAGGGCAAGCCCAGGCCAGGCGAGATGCCGATTTAAGGTGTGGTCGGTGTGGGTGTCTGACGCTTGATTTGACGGATGCTTTCCAATTTTTTTTGGGTTTGGGCAATGGAGTTTTGCACCTTGGCGTCGTTGGGTGCGTAACGCAAGGCTTCCTGCCATTGCTCAATGGCGCCGGCGTAGTCGTTTTGCACGTAGGCCTGCATGCCGTCCAAATAGAGTTGTTTGACCGCGTCGGAGATTTCATCTTGGTAATCGCGGAATCCACGCAAGGCCCGTGCGTTTTTGGAATTGCGTCGCAAGACCTCGCGCCAGGCCACGACCGCATCGGCGAGGTCATCGCGATGAAGTGCTTCGTCGGCTTGATCCAACAATGCCAGAATTTCATCGGATTGTTGGCGGCGGGAAAGGGCCTGCGTGTCTTTGGCCGAACGTCGCTGGCTTCCCGAGGCGCGTTTTTTCGGCTGGAAGCGTACATGCTTGAAAAGTTTAACCACATCCAGGCGTACGCGGAGTGTGTCCGAGTCGGGCGTAACGCCGGCTTGGCAGGCGAGGGTGATGTCCAGTCCGGGTTGGGCCGAAAGCGTGATGGCCGGACCCACGTAGGCTTCCAGGGCTTGATGCAAAAAGAGTCCGGTCATGGCATGGGTCTGTAAACTTAGGGCATCGGTTGAGGTGTTCGGCACATCTAAAATGTTCTGCCCGTTGCGCCGCCAGACCGAGGCCGATGTAGAAATGCATTCGCCTTGAAGGGTCACGGAGAGGGATTTTCCCAGAGTCACATTAAGGCCGGCATCGGCCTTGAGGCTTTGGCCAAAATCCACGGCGTGTCGGACGCCGTTGACGTCAAAAGTCGTGTGACTTGGAGTCAGATAATGTACCCCCAGACGAAGCTCCACAGGATCCAAGTAGGTGCTGGTTACACCCCCGACAGTCAACTGGAGCATTTGTTGACGGGCGCTGGTAAGTGGGGAAGCGCCGCGATCAAGGTAATTCACATAGTCGCGGAAGCGTGCCGGGCCGGTAGGGACCGAAAGCTCGGTCTCCAAAATACACGCGGGAGTCGTGCCGGAATCTTCCAGCCACTGAATGCGCGCGCCCCCGCCGACAACACTAAAAAAAGCCGGCTTTTGTCCGGGTGATTCATGGTTGATGGTTGCTTGACCCAAGGAAATCACAGGGGTGGTTAAGAATAGCTCCGACCCGGGAGTCAACCCATAGTGCAGGGATGCCAGGATGTCATGGTGCAAGGTGGTGTCGCGGTAATGAACCTGCGCCTCATCGTAGGTATGTCTGGCATAGGCTTCATCCAAGGTGGTCGTGAGGCTCCAATCGTTGGTTCCGATCACGGTTGTGCTGGTAAAGGCCCAAACTGCGGGAACGGACCATACCCACACAAACCCGGCGATACCCAGAATCTTGCGAAGCGACATGCGACTCCTTTGACACAGTACGAAATGAACAGTAACATATAGTAGAAGGATCGTGTTTGACAAGGATTTCCTGAATAAAAAGAGCGGTGTAGTGGAAAATGATTTACAAGCCGCCGTTCAGGATCTAGTATACCCAAATCCCCAAAGGGACAAGGAAACTTGGTAAGGAGCAGAGTGCATGCGAATCACTTTCTTAGGCACAGGCACCAGTCATGGCGTACCGGTCATCGGGTGCGCCTGTGCGGTCTGCCGTTCCCGCGACCCTAAGGACAAGCGTACCCGCGCCTCGGTGGTGATCGAGACACACGGGCAGACGCTGTTGATTGACGTGGCACCGGAGTTCCGCCTCCAGGCCGTGGCGCAGGGCGTGCACCATGTGGATGCGATGTTATTGACCCATGCCCATGCGGATCACATCGGCGGACTCGACGATGTGCGGATTTTTTCGGAGCGTTCAGGCAAGCATTTTCCCATCTATGGCCCGGCACCCGCGTTGGCCCGTCTGCGGGAACGGTTTGATTACGCATTTCGTAACACCCAGCAAGGCGGGGGCAAACCCCGCTTGGATCTTAAGGCGGTGACTCGTCCTTTTCATTTGGGGACGCTTAAGGTTGAGCCGCTTCCCGTATGGCACGGAAAATTGCGGGTCTTCGGGTATCGACTGGGAAGTTTTGCCTACATTACCGATGTATCCCGGATTCCGGAGGCGACCTACGCGCATTTGCAGAACTTGGATGTTTTGGTGTTGGATGCACTGCGGTATCAACCGCATGAAACCCATTTTTCCGTGGAGCAGGCCTTGGCCGAGGCGCGCCGGATCAAGGCCCGTCACACCTACTTCACGCATACCTGTCATTTATTGGGGTACAAGCAGACGCAAGCGACCATGCCCCGACGCGTGACCCTGGCGTACGATGGATTGCGCTTGATGTTGCCGGAACCTTCGGAGGGATAAGCCGTACGTGCCACCCAGGTGGCCGCCCGTCCAAAATTTACCCTGGGTGATCAACATTTTATTTCCAACAGTGTTATAATTACTCCAGTACAGGAATGAAGGAGTTTGACATGCAACAACTATGGCGGAACGGCTTGGGCTTGATCGTGGTGGGTGTGGTTTGGTTGGGCAGCACAGGCTGCGCACATCGGGTGTTGGTGCAGCCGGTGGTGGATGTGGCGAAGTACAACCGGGTGGCGATTCTGCCGTTTGAGACCGACAGCTTCTTGTCCACGGTGGGCAATCAAGTGGCCGACGAAGTGGTGGTGAACCTGCTTAAGCATGCACCGGCGATGGATGTGGTGGAGCGTACTCGGATTGATGCCTTGTTGCGCGAACAGAACCTTTCACGTGAGCGCGTGGTAAATCCGGAATCGGCCATTGCCGTGGGCAAGCTGTTGGGCGTGCGCGCGATTATGACAGGGAGCATTTCCGTTTCCGTCGGCGACATTCAGCCTACTCCGGCCAACGCCCAACGTGTGGCCACGGGCTCGGCGACGGCTCGGTTGATTGATACCGAAACCGGCAAAGTCCTTTGGGGTGGGCGTGAAGAGAGCAGTTACTCCACGTTTTTGGGGACCTCGGCAGGCACAGGCGCGCTGAACGTGAAAACCGATCAAGAGATGGTGCAATACGTGATTACCGATTTGGGTCGGCAATTGGCTGAGGCGTTTTATCCGCATACAGAACTGCAATATTAGAGTCCGGTGTAGTCCCAACGGTGTCACAACCTAAGACGCAAGGTAGGCAAGGAGTGCGCGTATGCTCTCTGGTGAAGATCGTAAACAGATATTGGAACTGGTCCATGCGTCACTGCATGCAGCCGTGCATCGCAAACCCCTGCCGCAGGTTCCGGAAGGGATTTCTCCGGCGTTGGCCGAACACTGTGGAGCTTTTGTGACCTTGACGCGGAACCATAGGCTGCGCGGATGCATTGGGCTGATTGAAGGGTACATGCCTTTGGCTGAGACAGTTATCCGTATGGCCGAGTCGGCCGCGTTGCGTGATCCCCGTTTTGTTCCGGTTCGGCCCGATGAGTTGGAGGGATTGGAAGTGGAGGTGTCTGTACTGACACCGTTGGTTAAAGTTGCTTCCGCGGAGCATATTCATTTGGGTGAAGACGGGGTTATGATTCAATGCCGAGGAAAGTCAGGGGTGTTTTTGCCTCAAGTCGCACGTGAGACCGGGTGGGATAAAAAGCGGTTTTTAAACGAACTGTGTGAGGGTAAAGCCGGCTTGCCCGCCGATGCCTGGCTCCAACCAGAATGTGAATTATATACGTTTCAAGTGGAGATTGTAACGGAGGCTGAAAAAAAATAAAAAACGATCGAGAAAAACAAGGAGTTGCCGAGACTAAAAATAGTAAGAATTGTACTTGTGTGTAAAGTTACATTTTTGTATAATCCGACGATTTTTGAGGGGGGATCTCCCATGATTGAGATGCGTGTTAAAGGCTTGGCGGTAGACGCCAATTCTAAAATTCCTGTGGTCATCCTGACCGATCCAGAAGAAAAACGGTATCTGCCGATTTGGATAGGCATCTACGAAGCCGATGCCATTTTGATTGCTTTGGAGAAGATCAATGTTCCGCGTCCTATGACGCATGACTTGTTGAAGTCCATTTTGGAGACGCTGGGTGTGCGTATTGAGCGCATACTTATTCATAATATTCAAAACAATACGTTTTATGCCCGGATTACTCTGGCCCGGGATAAGGAAGAATGGGAAATCGACGCTCGGCCTTCCGATGCCATTGCTTTAGGATTGCGGGCCGAGTGTCCGATTTTTGTTTCGGAAAAAGTGGTGATCGAAGCCAGCATTACCGATAAGTCGAAGTATGAAAAAGAGAAAGTTGAATTTAAAAAATTCTTCCAGGACTTAAAGCCTGCAGATTTTAACCGATAATCCCCCATGTCGGAAAAACCACACGGGATTTGGATCGCGCTGGGTCAGGTAGGCTCGATCGGAGCCATGCTGGCCGCGTGTATTTTCATCGGAGCGGCGCTCGGGATTTGGTTGGACAGAGTGCTGCACACACAACCGTGGCTTATGTTGGTCGGTTTGGGGTTAGGGGTTGTATCGGGTTTTTATCATGTCGTGCGGATGTTGCCGCGCAAAGAGAAGAAACCATGACGTCGAAGGTGTTTTGGAGTGTGTTGCTCTCGGTCGTTGCCGTGGTTCCCGCACTGGTCGGTTTGACGGGGCACTGGAATTGGGGCTTGGGTTTATGGCTGGGTGCCGGGGTTGGGCTGGGGGCTTTCTTTTGGATCCGCTGGTCGGTCCGGCAAACCTTGACCCCCAATGCAGGCAACAAGAATCCCTTTGGGCTGTTGGGACACAGTTTGGCCCGCTTGGCGACCGTGGGTTTGATTTTTTTCTTGGTGTTGAAATTTCCCGTGCTCTCGATTTGGGCCGTGCTGATCGGATATACTTTGATTCAATTACCCACTGCGGTTTGGCAGCGGGTGGTCGCCACTGAAAGGAAGTAAACGCGTTATGAGTGCGATTCCCGAAGGCATTGAATACCATCTACCCATAGACATCAGCTTGATTATGAGTTGGTTGGCGGTCGGCATTATTTTTGTTTTGTCCTGGTTGGGTACGCGCCGGATGAGCAAAGTGCCCAAGGGACTGCAGAATTTTTTTGAATGGCTGTTGGGCATCATTTGTCAGTTTGCCGACGAACTGGTGGGCCCCACGGCACCGCGGTATTATCCCCTTTTTGCCATGCTTTTCTTTTTTATCTTGGTCTCCAACCTCATGGGTTTGGTTCCGGGTCTGGTCTCGAGCACCAGCCGTCTTTCCACCACGGCCGGACTGGCCCTCATCGTGTTTGTCTCCACGCATTATTTTGGCATCCGAGAACTGGGACTTTGGAAATACGTTAAGCGGTGGTTTGGACCGGTTCCCAACTGGCTTAAGCCGTTTATGTTTTTTATTGAGATCATGGGTGAATTGGCGCGTCCGATCTCACTCTCGTTCCGTCTTTTTGGCAACATTTTGGCGAAAGAAATTTTATTGGGCGTGTTGGCCTTGCTGGTCGTGATTTTCTTGCCGTCGGGGAACATCATCCAGGAATGTTTAAGCGTGGTGCCGATTGTCTTGCGCCCGTTGATTATTTTGCTGGGTCTTTTGGTCAGCGTGATTCAGGCGTTCGTGTTTATGGTTTTGGCCATGGTCTATATCGGGGGTGCGGTTCAGGCTCACGAAGGGCACTAGTTACACTAAGTTCTCACGACCGAGCAGTGAGGCTCGCAAGGGCTCGCCCCGGAACCGGTGAACGATTTTCAAGGAGGTAGTCGTACGATGAAAAAAATGTTGAGCAAGTGGGCAGGAAGCGTGGCGTTGGTGATGATGACAGCCGGGGTGGCGGCGGCCGAAGGTACAGCGGAGGTCGCCAAGACCGCCGGTGCGGATTCGACCTGGTTCTTTGCAGCCTGCGCCTTGGCCGGTGCGATCGGCTTGGGTCTGGCGGCGTTGGGTTGCGGTTTGGGTCAGGGCATTGCCGTGAGCAAAGCCGTGGAAGGCGTGGCGCGTCAGCCTGAGGCCAGCGGGACCATCCAAACGCTGTTGATCATCGGTTTGGGGTTCATTGAGTCCCTCACCATCTATGCGTTGGTCGTGGCGTTGATTCTGCTCTTTGCGAATCCGTTTGCCGCCTATTTTGTGAAGTAAATCCGGCCCGCCGAGTGTCGGCGTGGTTCCGGTTCGTGATCGAGACCTGCACGCCGGTTGAACACCAACCAGGCGCAGCGGGCAAACGCCAGACGGGAGTGAGTGTGATCGCCCTATGATGGAGATCAATTGGTTTTTATTGAGCGTACAGGTGGCGACGTTTTTGGTGGCCATGGTGATTATTTGGAAGCTTTTCTGGGGTCCGTTGACGAACTACATGCGTGAGCGGGCAGGGCAGATTGAGCAGGACCTGAAGCGTTCCGAAGACGGTAAGCGCGAGATCGAGGCGCTTGAGGCGGAGTATCACCGGCGTCTTTCGGAATTGCAGGAACATGCCCAACAGGAGATCAAGGAAGCCTTGGCCCGTGGCGCGCAAGCTAAAGAGCAAATTTTAGTGGAAGCGCGTCAGGAAGCCAAGCGCGTCATGGACAAGGCGCAAGCCGATTTGACCATGGAACGGGATCGGCTGTTGCGGGAACTGCGTTCACACATAACGGACATTTCCCTCCAGGCAGTGGAACGCCTGTTGGGTCAGGGTGTGGATCCGGCGGCGCAAAAGCGACTCTTGGATCAGTTTATGAACGATTTGGAAAAAGCGAGGCCGAACGCATGAGCACGGAATCCGTCATTGCCGGAAAATACGCACGGGCCTTGTTGCTTTTGGCCCAGGAAGAAAACCGCTTGGACGAGGTGTTGGGCGACTTGCAACTGATGGCCGACGTATTCGGCCAAGGGGAAGGACGCGCCTTGCTGTTGCATCCTCGCTTGTCGTTGGACCAAAAACAAACCGCGGTACAGACCTTGGTGCAAGGAAAAGTCGGAGCACTCTCGATCTCGCTCCTGCGCTTGTTGGTGGAAAAGCGGCGCGGGGTGTTGGTCTCGGACATTGCCTCGGCTTACGCCTCGGAGTTGCGCAAGTTTCAAGGACGCCAGACTGCGACGGTCACGTCGGCCATTCCCTTGACCGAGGACCAGATGCAGGCCTTGCGCGAACGACTCTCGGCCATCGCCGGCGCGGAAGTGGAATTGACGCAGGATGTGGATCCTGCCTTGCGAGGCGGCGCCCGGATTGTCATGGGCGACTTGTTGTTGGACGGCAGTTTGGGTGCGCGGTTGGCACAGTTGCGCAAAGCGCTTTCGGCCGAGCATTCGCACGAGAATTAGCTAGATAGGTCCTCAGGGACCTAAAGGACCTATTCAGTAAGGGGTTGACGTCATGAAGATCTCACCAGAAGAAGTAACCGCGGTTATCAAACAACAGCTCGCTGATTTTACCGCCCACACCGATGTGGAAGAGACCGGAACCGTATTACAGATCGGTGATGGCATTGCCCGCATCTGGGGGTTGTCCGGCGCCATGTCCATGGAACTGCTTGAACTGCCGCACGGCGTGTTCGGCATGGTTCTGAACTTGGAGCGGGACAACGTTGGGTGTGTGCTTTTGGGCGAATATGAAAAAATTAAAGAAGGCGATCCGGTCAAGCGTACCCGGCGCGTTATGGAGGTGCCGGTAGGCAAAGCCCTCCTGGGACGCGTGGTGAACGCACTGGGGCAGCCCATGGACGGTCGCGGTGAGATCAAGACCGAGAAAACGCGTCCGGTCGAGCGTCGCGCCCACGGTGTCTTGGAACGCCAACCCGTGAAGGAACCCCTGCAAACCGGAATCAAGGCCATTGATGCCATGATTCCCATCGGACGTGGCCAGCGTGAGTTAATCATCGGCGACCGCCAGACCGGCAAGACCGCCGTGGCCGTGGACGCCATTATCAATCAGAAAAATACGGATGTCGTGTGTGTGTACGTGGCCGTGGGCCAGAAGCAGTCCACGGTGGCGCAAGTCGTCAAGACGTTGGAAGAGCATGGCGTTTTGGAGAAGACCATTGTGGTGGTGGCCAGTGCCAGTGAATCGGCCTCCATGCAGTATTTGGCACCGTATGCCGGTTGCGCCATGGCCGAAGAGTTCATGATGAACGGAGGGCATGCCCTCATCGTGTATGACGATTTGTCCAAGCATGCCGCCGCATATCGCCAGATGTCCCTGCTCTTGCGCCGCCCTCCGGGGCGTGAAGCGTATCCCGGCGACGTGTTTTATTTGCATTCCCGTCTCCTGGAACGCGCGAGCAAGCTGAATCAGGAATTGGGCAGCGGTTCCATGACGGCCTTGCCGATCATTGAGACTCAAGCGGGAGATATTTCGGCGTACATTCCCACGAACGTAATTTCCATTACGGACGGACAGATTTTCTTGGAAGGCAGCTTGTTCCACTCCGGGCAACGTCCGGCGGTCAATTCCGGTTTGTCGGTCTCCCGTGTCGGCGGCAATGCTCAGATCAAAGCCATGAAACAAATGGCCGGACGTTTGCGCATGGACATGTCGCAATACCGTGAGTTGGCGGCGTTTGCTCAGTTTGGTTCGGATTTGGACAAGGCCACTCAGGCGCAGTTGGCGCGCGGTGAACGCATGCTGCGTGTCTTGCGTCAGCCCCAATATCAGCCGGTGCCCGTGGAGGAGCAGGTGTGCATCATCTTTGCCGGAATCTCGGGTCTCTTGGATGAAGTGCCGGTGGATGATGTTTCGCGGTTTGAAAAAGAGATGCTGGATTATTTACGGAACCAGCGTCCGGAGCTCATTAAGACCCTGCACGAAAAGAAAGCTGTGGACGATGCGTTGCAAGCGGAATTGAAAGAAGCCATTAAGACCTTCAAGCGAGGTTTTAAATAACTGTTTTATAGGGGCGACCGGCGGTCACCCCATTAACAAGGATAAGAGGTTCACGTATGTCCAGCGTTCGACAGATACGCTCGCGG
Source organism: uncultured bacterium (assembly GCA_964604705.1). Classification (GTDB taxonomy): domain Bacteria; phylum Oederibacteriota; class JAAXVQ01; order JAAXVQ01; family JAAXVQ01; genus JAAXVQ01. The sequence goes on along the minus strand of CAZSAP010000017.1, from coordinate 11,372 downwards.
ATACGCAGTGTACGCAACATTCGACAGATCACCCGGGCCATGAAAATGGTGGCTTCGTCTCGCCTGAACAAGGCGCAGGTCCAGTTGTTGGATGCGCGTCCGTATGCGTTTAAAATGCGCGAAGTGATGCAGGATATTGCGGTCCGCGCCAACAGCAGCGCGCATCCATTGTTGAAAATCAATGTGCAGGGGCGCAAGGCCGTCCTGGTGCTGACCTCGGACAAAGGGCTCTGCGCTGGATTCAACGCCCAACCGCTCCAAGCCTGCGCACGCCGTTTGCAGGCCGAAGAGGGCAAGCCCGACATGATGTGTGTGGGCAAGAAGGGACTTGCGTTTTTCCGCCGTGTGGGCGTCAAACCCGTACACGAGTGGGCTGGTTTTTGGCAAGATTTGTCGTGGCACCACGTGGATGAGATTGGGCAGCAGATCATGGATCACTACAGCAAGGGCGAGTGGACGGAAGTGACGGTGATTTACAACCGCTTTAAGTCCATCATGACGCAGGAGTTGGTCCAGGAAACACTGCTTCCGCTTAAGCTGGAGACGCCCGCCTCGTCGGCCACGGAATGTTCTGTTTCCGGAGAATATGAATACGAACCGTCCTGCGAGGCGGTTTTTGACTTGTTGCTGCCGCGGTACATAAAGCATTTCCTGTGGCACGCGTTCTTGGAGACCAAGGCGGCCGAGCAGGCGGCCCGCATGACCGCCATGGAGAACGCCACCAAGAGTGCCGGCGAGATGATTGACGAATTGACGCTGGTGATGAACCGGGCCCGCCAAGCCAGCATTACACGTGAGATCTCGGAACTGGTTGGCGGCGCGGAAGCCATCAACAATTAAAGTGCGTTGTAGGGGTGTGTGGCAATACGCCCCTACGTGGATTTTTAGGTCACGAAGGGAGTTACAACATGAGCGAGGGCAAAGTAGTACAGGTTATCGGCGCGGTGGTGGATGTGGAGTTTCCCCACGGACAGTTGCCACCGATTTTTGAGGCGTTGAAGATTCATGGGTCCTACATCTCGGGAGGTCAAACCGTCTCCGTGGACGTAACCATTGAAGTTCAGTCGCACTTGGGCGACAACACGGTGCGCGGTGTGGCCATGTCGTCCACCGACGGCGTCTCGCGTGGCATGCAGGTGCTCGATTTGGGCGGACCGATCTCGGTGCCTGTCGGCCGCGGCACCTTGGGTCGCGTTATGGATGTTCTCGGCAATCCCGTGGATAAGATGGGGGACATAAAGACGGAAAAGAAATATCCCATTCATCGTCCCAAGCCTTCCTTTGAAGACCAAGACACGTCCACCAAGCAGCTGGAAACCGGGATCAAGGTTATTGACCTGTTGGCTCCGTATCCGCGTGGTGGCAAGATTGGTTTGTTTGGCGGCGCGGGTGTCGGCAAGACCGTTTTGATCATGGAACTAATCCGCAACATTGCGACCGAGCACGGTGGGTTTTCCGTGTTTGGCGGCGTGGGCGAGCGCACACGCGAAGGCAATGAACTGTGGTTGGAAATGAAGCACTCGGGTGTCTTGGAAAAGACGTCCTTGGTCTACGGTCAGATGAACGAGCCGCCGGGGGCACGTATGCGTGTGGCCTTGACCGCTTTGTCCCAGGCTGAATTTTTCCGTGATGAGGAAGGCCAGGACGTGTTGTTGTTTATCGACAACATCTTCCGGTTCACGCAGGCGGGTTCGGAAGTCTCTGCCTTGTTGGGGCGCATGCCTTCGGCCGTAGGGTACCAGCCGACCTTGGCCACGGAAATGGGTGAGTTGCAGGAACGCATTACCTCGACCAAGAAAGGGTCGATCACTTCGGTGCAAGCGATTTATGTGCCCGCCGACGACTTGACCGATCCGGCTCCGGCCACGGCCTTCTCGCACCTGGATGCGACCACCGTGTTGTCGCGCGCCATTGTGGAACAGGGCATCTATCCGGCCGTGGATCCGTTGGAGTCCAACTCGCGTATTTTGTCGGCCGACGTGGTCGGTGCGGAGCATTACCAAGTGGCCCGCAGTGTGCAGCGGATTATTCAGCGGTATAAGGAACTGCAAGACATTATCGCCATTTTGGGTATGGATGAATTATCTGAAGAAGATAAGCTGTTGGTGGGCCGTGCGCGCAAGGCTCAGCGGTTCTTATCCCAACCCTTCTTCGTTGCCGAAGAGTTTACCCAGACACCCGGCAAATACGTACCTTTGAAAGAAACCATCCGCGGGTTCAAGGAAATCGTGGACGGCAAGCATGATGAATTGCCGGAGCAGGCATTTATCAACGTAGGCGGGATTGAGGAAGTCGTGGCCAAAGCCAAGCAGTTGGCGGCCGTATAGTTGGTGCGGAGCTCTACCAAGCTCAAAGTGGTAAACGGATAAGGATGGCCAATGATGGAAAAAATAATTAAGCTGGATGTGGTCACACCCGAACGCCGTGTTCTCACACAAGACGCGGAGGCTGTGGTTTTGCCTGGCTCGGAAGGCAGTATGGGGATTTTGCCTGGGCACATGTCCATGGTGGTGGCTTTAAAACCCGGAATGTTGAAGTTTACCACCCAGGGGCAGGAACTCATATACGCTATTGGCGGCGGGTATGCTGAAGTGACGCCGGAAAAAGTGATTGTCTTGGCGGATACGGCAGAACCGGCTGAAGACATCAATGTGGAAATGGCGCAGCAAGCGCGTGCCAAGGCATTGGCCCAATTAAAACAGGGTGTGCAGGGCGATGCGCAAAATGCCGCGGAGATTTCGTTGAAAAAAGCCATGGCTCAGTTGAGGGTGGCCGATGTGGTTCGACGACGCAAATTAGGTGGTCACGCTTGAACTTGGCTTGACATAAAGCTGCATTGCGATTATTATTTTGGGATATTGAATGTTGTTGGTATACCATTCGGGGGAAGTAAGACTAAGGAGGCGGGTATATGAAAAAACTTTTAGGTTGTGTGTGTCTGCTTGGACTGGTGACGGTGTCGGCCATGGCCGAACAAACGAATTACGATATCGGAAAAGTGGGCGGGTCGGAGTTGAAAATAGGTTTGGGTCCGCGTCCGGTGGCCATGGGCGAAGCGTTTGTCGCCAAGGCCGATGACCTAAATTGTACAGCCTGGAATCCCGCCGGTTTGTCTCAAATGAAAGGGTATCAAGCCGGGTTCATGCATAATATGTACCTGCAAGAAACGTCGATGGAATATTTGGCCTATGCGCAGAACCTGTTTGAAGGTGCCGGCGTGGGCGCAAATGTCACGTATTTAAACTACGGAAAATTGGACAAAGTGAATGATAACAACGGCTTGCCTGAAGTCGTTGGTTCATTTACCCCTTCGGTGATGACAGCCAGCTTGGGATACGGTCAGTGGTTGGGATCGTCCTTGGCCATCGGTGGTGCCGTGAAAATGATTAGTCAGAGCATAGATACGGAGAGTTATTCGGCAGTAGCGGTGGATTTGGGCGCCTTGTACAAAACCGCCGTCGACGGCTTGCAGCTTGGTTTGGCTGTACAGAATTTTGGAACCAAGTTGGCTGATGCGAATTTGCCCCAAAATGTGAAGGCCGGTGCCGCATATCTGGTTCCGTTGAAAGTCGCCGATAACGACAGCTGGAACGTATTGGTTGATGTCAATGTTCCTTTCGGGGATACCAAATATACCTCCACCAACATTGGGACGGAGTATTGGTACAATCAGTTGGCGGCGGCACGCGTGGGTTACAAAGTGAAGGATTCCGGAGAGTTGGGTGGCATTACAGGCCTGACCGCGGGTGTGGGTTTGAAAGTGGCCATGTTCTCGGTGGATTATGCCATGGTTTCGTACGGCGATTTGGGGCTAACGCATCAAATTGCCATTGCGGCCAGCTTTCAGTAAATAATACTGAATTTAAGGCCCTTGAGGAGATCCTCCTCAAGGGCCTTTTTTTTTAGGCCCAAGATGTTCCGCCAGTGTTTGTCCCAGAAGGTCTTTAGTTACAGCCGTTTTCTCCGATACTTTTAACGGGATACTCCATAGTGAATATAAGGGAACCTATTTGCCGGGGGGTGCTATGGTTCAAGAGATACGTGTGGATCGGGACGAGTTGAAAAAAAAACTGGACCGTACGTTTCCAATGCCGCAAACCATGGCGAAAATTTTGGCGGCGTTAAACAATCCGGAAACGGGTGCGGCGGAGTTGGAAAAAATATTTAAATTTGATCCGAGTTTTACCTTGAAAATTTTGGCCTTGGCCAATTCTTCCTATTATGGATCAACGACAAAGGTGAGCAACATCCGAGCGGCGATAACGCTTTTAGGCCTTAACATGATAAAAAGTTTAGCCCTCCATGCAAGTGTGCACGACTTGTTTCGGGCCGATATGGTGGGTCCGAATTTTTCTGGGTACGAATTGTGGAAACATTCGGTGGGTGTGGGGGTATGTGCCAAAATGCTTTCCCGTCGGCTCCGAATGGGGAATGCAGAGGATTTTTTTACCTTGGGCATTTTGCATGATGTGGGATTGTTGGTGGAGTACCAGTTCTATCCAGATCTCTTCCAAGAGGTGCTAAAGCGACTTGAGGAGAAGAAGCACGGACTGACCCATGTGGAAGAAATGGTCATGGGCATTCATCACGGGATGCTTTCACAATTGCTGTGTGAGAAGTGGAAGCTTCCACACAGCATATGTTCGGTGGTCTGCCATCACCATCACCCTATGGCCGCCCATGAGAACGAGCGTCCGGCCACAGCGGCGGTGTACATTGCCAACACCATTGTCAAGAAGGCGCGATTTGGATTTCACTACGAAGACGATGAACCCTTGATGGATGTATGCCTGAAACAATTGAATTTGGAAGCAGTCGATGTGGATATTTTGCAGGAGGATTTTGAACAGGAAGTGTTAGAACTTTCACCTTTTTTGACGTAAAGGCAGGGAACGACGCATGGCGGACAACAAGCACGTAAACAGTCCTCCGGAATCGGAGTCGTCCGGACAGACGAATTGGGATGCGCTCGTGAAAAAATACGAGGCGCATATTCGCCAGTTGAAACTCGAGATTGTGTCGCGACGGGAAGAAAATGAGAAAATCATTGCGGACAATCTTCGCCAAAACGAGGAACTGAGGGAACTTAATTATACGTTGGACAAGAAGGTGCAAGCAAGGACGGAGGAGTTGGCACTGGCCAAAGAGGCGGCCGAGGAGCAAAACGTTAAACTCACCGAGCTGAGCAATTCCAAGGAAGCGCTTATGCACATGGTCGTACACGACATGAAGAATCCCTTAACCGTCATTATTGGAACCTTGGGTCTCTGTCGTGGGAATCGGCTCCAAATTCCTCCGGAACCGCAGCAAATGCTGCTTGATGCACATGTTCAATCCGTCAAACTTCTGTGCATGGTCGAAGAAATCCTCACGATTTCCCGCATGCAGTCCAAGGAGTTTGAGGTGCATCCGGAGCCTATGGACATGATCTCGCTCATGCATCAAAGCTTAAGCATGATGTCCTTAACCATGGGTGGGAAAAAAGTAACATTTCGCTTTGAACCGACCATGACCGAGGCTTACGTACTGGGTGATTACCAAACCATCGAGCGTACCTTGAACAACTTGATGAACAATGCCATTAAGTATGCTCCCGGGGAGAGTGAAATCATATTGGATATTCTCGAGGAGGAAGGGGTTATTGAAATTGGCGTAACGAATTGGGGTGATCCCATTCCGCAGGAATGCCAGGATAAAATTTTTGATCAATTCTATCGAGTGAAAGCCGATATCGCCAAACATGCTGGAACCGGATTGGGTTTGACGTTTTGCCGCTTGGCCGTACACGCCCACAAGGGCACCATTGGTGTTCAATCGCCGGTGCCTCCCGAAGATCGCGGAGCACGTTTTTTCTTTACGCTACCGAAAGCAGAAAAACCTCCAGAAGTTGTTCCGGAAAGTTGATCGTCTCCACATTTTTGCCTTTCATTTCCCGCGTTGACAGCCAGCATTCAGTACGATATGCTTTTGGGTCATGAGACCCTTCCGTATCTTTTTGGTTGTTCTTTTCATGCTCACGTGGGCGGCGACGGCCGTGGCCAAACGCGATCCCCAGAGGCATTGGCGCCAAACCGCTACCGACCATTTCTTGATTATTTATCCCGAGACGATCGCGGAACGTGCCGCGCAAGCGGCGGTTATTGCAGAGCAGGCCTATCCCAAGGTGCGGAATCTTTTTGGGTTTGCACCTGCCGGACAGACTCCCCTGGTCCTCAACGATGATGTGGACATGGCCAATGGCTATTCCGCCGGGATTTACACCAAGATGGAGTTTTATCTGGCGAGTCCCACGGACAAGTGGGACGGTACCCTGCATACATCCTGGTTGGAATCCCTTATGTATCATGAATACGCCCATCTGTGCCATGGCTTGCGCGCGCAAGGATTCACCAAGGTGCTCACGTGGATGTTTGGCGGCGTAAATGCCGTCAATTTCATATCGCCCCAATGGTGGAACGAAGGCGTGGCCGAATACTCCGAGACCGTACTCACGCAAGGCGGACGCGGGCGCAACCCGTATCATGCCATGAAATTGGCAGCCAACCTTTTATCCGACGATCCATGGTCGTTGGGGCAATTGGGAACACCCCCGCGTTACACGTTTCCTTCGGACCGTCACTACGTGGGAGGATACGATCTGGTCGCGCGTTTGGGGGAAGAATCACATCGCGCGGATTTTTTAGACCGAGCCACGGCGCAACAAAGCGCCTTTCCTTTTTTTGGACTCGGGTTTGTTTGGCGGCGTTCGCTCAAACAGCGAGTTAATGCCATTTACGATCATGTTTGGAACGATAAGATTCAGGAATTTGGCGAACGGTATGGACCTGACCGTGCGGCAACCGTAGGCGCCGTGGATTGGACACACGACGAACACGCTCAGTTTGATTATCCCCAATGGACTTTGCATGGAGGGTTGGTCGGCACGGTTCGCAGTTTGGACTCCGGGCCGGGGTTGCTTCAGTTGCCACAGGCAGGCGCGCCTGTCGAAACCGTTGCGGCACCTCCTCTCATAACCGGTGATGTGAGTTACGATGCTCGTACCGCGACGTGGTATTATGCGCGCTTGGTGGTGGAGCCGGTGTTCAATGACACGCTGCATGCCGAGCTTTTTGCACGGGATGCCCGCGGTGAACGGTCCTTAACCCAGCACGGGCGTTGTTGGTCCCCGCACCTTGGACCGGACGGGCGTTTGGTATGTGTGGTCAATCGTTTTGGACCTACGCAATTGGCAGTCTTGGAACCGAGCACAGGCCGGTTCACGCCGATTCCCGCTGTGCCGAGTGCGCTTTATTTATCGCCGCGTTGGTCACCGGATGGGAAGCAGTTGGCGGCCGCGGTGCGAATAGCAGGTAAGCAAGATGTGTGTCTGGTCGATCCGAGCGCGGGAACGTTGACGCCCCTGACCGGGTGGGACGCGGCCGGCGATCATGACCCGGCCTGGGCACCCGATGGGCAAACCTTGTTTTTTGTCTCGGATCGAACCGGCGTTTTCCAAATCTACGCTTACCGTTTGGCCACACGTGAACTCTGGCAAGTGACGCAATCCCGAATGGGCATGTTCCATCCGGCGGTGTCTCCGGACGGCACACACTTGGCCGCAGCGGAATACCGGGTGGGCAATCATCAACAATGGGTGACCTTTCCACTTGATCCCACGCGTTGGTCTGCGGTGGCGCTGTCGGCTCCGCACGCTCAACCCATCGCTCCGGTGGAAACAGAAATCGTCGCGGTCCAAGGGGAACCCTATCAACCTTGGCCACATCTGTGGCCCACCTATTGGCTTCCAAATTTTGGGGAAGATCAAGACGGAGCTTTGGTGGGAGCTGCGTCGGCACGGCGCGATCCGCTGGAATTGCACGCTTGGGAAGGTTCGATTTTGGTTCAGCCGCTCAATGGCAAGACCTATGGATCGTTCGCGTACACCAATGATCTTACCTGGTTTACCTTGGGAGGCAAGGTCTTCAGCTTGCCGTTTTATCGGTGGCAGAAAAAAACTGGGAGCGATGATTCGGAGAAGCGGTGGGCTCGTTCCGAAGGTGTGAGCGGGAGCAGCAACCTAACCTGGCAATGGCTGAAAGCAGAGAACCGCATGGGCTATGTTCAAGCCACGGGAGAGTACACCACCTACCGTTTGATGGGCGGAGACAACGCCGCGTATCTGGACACAACCTTTTCGGGAATGACCGCCGGCTTGAGCGTGGCGCAGATTCGTCAGTCGGCCCGTGACATGTTTCCGACCGCAGGTGTTGTCGTACAGGGCGAAGGTCAGTGGGCGTGCTCCGGGCATGCCTACGACGGGCAGTTGGCGTGGGTGGGCACCGACGTTTTTGTGCCCTCGCCATTCGAGCACCAAGCGTTGAAGGTCGGCGCACGTGCCTCAACCCGTCGCGGAACCTTTCCTTATTCATTTACGGAAACCCTCCCTTTAGGGTATCATGATGACGAACGCGCTCATGGCGCGAAGGTTTCCGCGGCCTATCAGTTTCCGCTCTGGTATTTTGACGGCGGCCCGGATCTGCTGCCTTTGTTTATTCACGGGTTTTGGGGGGAGACCGGAGCCGAATGGGGCGCGGCGTTTGACCCCATGTCCATGGCGGCCTGGAAGGAACGGGCCCGGACCTCCGCCAACGTGCAGGTGCATATGGAGTTTGAAGCGTTCTGGTACCTCCCCATGCGTCTCAATGTAAGCGTGATTGGGACGCAGGATCGTGATGTAAGCTATACCCTGAGTCTTAACTCAGGATTTTAATGATTTAGACTTTTTTCCTTGAGGAGGATACATGACTGACACCAAGACCTATCCCGCCAACCTGACCCTTTCGTACCCAGAGCAACCGCGCAACCGTCGTACCGTCTTTTTCCGCCCCTTTATGTTGATCCCCGCGATTATCCTTTTGGTATTGCTCGGAGGGGGAGGCAAGGGCATGACCGTGGGTACCGTCACGGTGTTGCCGACGGCGTTTATGATTATCTTCCGCCGCAAATATCCCAAGTGGTGGTTCGATTGGAATCTGGCCATGGCTGGCTTTATTACTCGGGTGGCCGCGTATGCGTGCTTGGTTACGGATATGTATCCGTCCACGGACGAAGATCAAGGGGTTCAAGTGCAGCTCACCTACCCGAAAGCCGACCAAGAGTTGAATCGTTGGATGCCCCTGGTGAAATGGTTCCTGGCGATTCCGCATTATTTTTTGCTCTTCTTCTTGTGGGTCGGTGTGGCGTTGTTGATCGTCTTGGGTTGGTTTTCCATCCTGTTCACAGGCACTTTTTCTAAGGATTCCGTGAAGTTTATCGAAAGTGTTTTGCGCTGGCACCTGCGCGTTATGGCGTATGCGTTTCTCTTAATCACCGACGAGTACCCACCGTTCTCGTTGGATTAGATCATATTCCAGCTGCGGCGCAAGGCGCTCTTTAGAATTCGAAAATAGGAGTGCCTTGCGCCAAGCGTGCCATTTTTTTTAGGCTGGAACGATGAGGATCATTGTGGCCAGTCGTTGATTTATGGCCAAAATGCGCGTATAGTAACCTGACGTTGCGAGGAGCGCGTCAGGAAGGTATGTTGCACCATGTTTAAGCTGTTTCGGTTTCTCAAACCGTATACCCCCACTATTCTTCTAATCCTCTCTCTGCTTTTCTGCTCAGCACTGGCCGATCTGTATTTGCCCACGCTTATGGCGGACATTGTGGATTTGGGTGTGGCAAAGGGCGATATTGGCTACATCTACAAAACCGGGACCCTTATGTTGGCAGTCGCTTTAGGCGGCATTGTCTGCTCGCTCATCAGCAGTTTTGCCTCGTCACGTGTGGCGCTGGGCTTCAGCCGGGCGCTGCGCTTGAACCTCTTTACCCGGGTCGAGAGTTATTCGTTCAATGAATTTGATAAGATCGGAACATCCTCTCTGATCACCCGTACGACCAGCGATGTCCATCAAGTCCAGCAGACGCTCATCATGATGTTGGGCATTTTGGTGCGGGCGCCCATCATGGGTATTGGCGGTGTGGTCATGGGTGTGCTGCGGGACCGCGAATTGTCCGTGGTCTTTTATGTGGCCATTCCCTTGTTGGCGCTGGCTCTGTTTCTTGTGGCTTCGCGCGGCGTGCCGCTCTTCCGTGAATTGCAAACAAAACTCGATCGGCTCAATTTGGTTATCCGAGAAAAATTGGTGGGCATCCGTGTGGTGCGGGCCTTTGATCGGGTCGAGCATGAGCGGGTGCGTTTTGACGTGGCCAATGCGGATCTTACGGATACGGGTCTGAAGCTGGCCAAGCTTATGAATTTGATCATGCCGCTTATGATGATCATCATGAACGTGACGGTGATTGCCTTGGTGTGGTTCGGGAGTGCCCGTGTGGAAGCCGGGAAGATGCACGTGGGGGACATCATGGCGTTTATCCAATACTCGCTCATGATTCTTTTTGCCATGATGCTGGTCTCCATGCTCTTTATCATGATTCCACGCGCCCAGGTTTCAGCCGTGCGCATCAACGCGGTCCTGGACATGGAACCGGAGTTGAAGACTCCCGAGAGGCCAACACCTGCAATGGCTAAGAAAGGGTGGGTGGAATTTGAGAACGTCTCCTTCACGTACCACGGAGCCGAAGCACCGGCCCTGTTTCAGGTATCGTTTAAAGCAGGACCCGGAGAAGTCACGGCCATCATAGGCAGCACGGGTTCGGGGAAGAGTACATTGGTGAGTCTCTTGCCGCGTTTTTACGATGTGAGCGCCGGAAGCGTTCGGGTTGATGGCGTGGATGTCCGACAGATGGACACGCAGGTGCTCCGGCAGAAGCTGGGCTTTGTGCCTCAGAAGACTATGCTGTTTAAAGGTACTGTCCGAGATAACCTGCGGTTTGGGCAAGAACAGGCCACCGATGAGGAGCTCATGCATGCGGCGCGCATGGCCCAGGCCGAGACGTTTATCCGAAGCTTGGACGGCGGCTTGGATGCCTTTTTGGCCCAGGGGGGAGCCAACCTTTCGGGTGGGCAAAAACAGCGCTTGGCCATTGCGCGAGCGTTGGTACGCAAACCCGAAGTGTATGTGTTTGATGATAGCTTTTCAGCCTTGGATTTTAAAACCGATGCAGCCTTGCGGGCGGCGTTGAAAGACGAGACGCGAGAGGCCACGATCCTGTTGGTGGCGCAACGGGTCACCACGGTTATGGATGCCGACCGCATCGTGGTGTTGGACGAGGGCCGCGTGGCCGGCATAGGGACGCATAAGGCGCTCATGGCGTCGTGCGGGGTGTATCGTGAAATTGTTTCTTCGCAGCTTTCGCAGGAGGAACTCGCATGAGCGCGGCGCAGGGTCAACCAAGAGGGGCCGGGCGTCCGGACCTGGGGCAACCCCGGGGCATGTTCGGCGGCGGGGGAC
>CAZSAP010000016.1:0-72075 GCA_964604705.1 uncultured bacterium | reverse complement strand
TGATTCTTTTCCCCATGGGTGCGAACTCCTTTTGGTATGCTCGTAATGATTTCATCATGGCACCTCGGCCTGAAGCATAAAAATGAATTGCAAAAATAAAACAATTAAAAACAAAGGAAATTCTTCCTTGTATAAAAGTATAGCATCGATAATCGGCTTGTCAAAAAAACGAGGCAATATTCCAGGATTATTTTATTTTATAATGATTTTCCAGGGTCCCTTTAGGCAGAATTTAGCTTTTTTGCTCAAGCATGTGCCTTTCCTAGATACGAATAAAAATTAACAAGCACTTTCTGCCCCAGCGCTTATATATAATAAATGAAGCCCGGAAGACTATCCCGGGCTTCATTTATTATCAAACTATCTACAAATCACCTAAGCTGCACTATCCGAAGTCTTCAACTTCATGGGTTGTTCCTGTTGCCATTGAAGTGGGAGCACAATGCGTACACCCAAATTATTTAATTTCTGCAATGACCTCAAAAATTTATTATTCACCATCAACGCCTGGGTTGGCTGGGTCGTCGGCGTTAGTTGAATATCCAGTTTGTTCACGGCGCTCTTCACGTCCGCGGATACATTAAACCGCAAGGCCTGCATAACCCCAACCAACTGATGAGCCAATCCAGCTTGCTTTTCCACATCCTGGGATACTGCCACCAACTGTGCTTCAAACACATTCATCGCTGCGCAAAGGGCATCGCTGTACGCTACTTCAGAAATAATCTGTCGTGTCCCTGGAACTCGCAATCCACCAACAGCCAGCATGAACTTATCATCCTGCAAAAGGGCCTGCTTGATTTCCGGTGTGAGTTTCCCCCGGTCCAGTTGATCCATAACACTGGCCGTGGGATTGGCCTTCCAGGCAATCTGATCCCGTTGCGCCAGCAACACGCCCGAGGCCAAGAGTCCAGCTCCAGCTGCCAAGCCTGCACCAATGGCCAGAGGCCAGGCCACAAAAGCCAGACCCACCGCTGCAAGTGCAAAAGCCATACCGGTTGCAGCGAATCTCAAGCTTGTCCGATCAATGGCTTTAAATGGATCACGCCGCACGTCTCCACCTTTAGCCCCTCCACCCAGCCACTTCGTATCCAACAAACGTAATCCCAGCGGCTTAGCCTCCAGCTCGTGGTAGGCCTCTAAGCTTATCCCAAAACGTAAGTGGAAAGCTTGCGTGGCTGTAACCTTATCGTCATGGTCTTTGATGGAAGCGATCTGTTGCGCTGTCTCCTCCATGGCTAAGCCACCGTCATTTTCCAAGCGCATAATTGCCAGCGATACCTCACCTAAATCAGCCTCACGGTATTCTTTCCCACCCAAGGCGTTTTTTACCGCTTGGTAAGTTTCTTCAAGTTTTGCCCGCTGGCCGGGTTCGGCCCAGGTGTCTATCTTGTAGGACAACTCTTCGCCGTTGAGTATGTACTCACGCAGGAAGGTGGCTGCCATAAGAACCGGATCACGCCGAGCCTCAGTTGTGCCTACAACCGGAGCATAGGGCAGGACTTGCAACGCAGACATGACTTCAGGATGTGTCTCTTGCATGCGTTCAGCCAAACGCAAACTCACTTGGCTCATAAAGGTGCGAACAAATTGCTGGGTCACAAGAAATCCAGCCGCATCTTTAGGTATCACCAATCCGCCAAAATGTTTGGAATCGGCCAAGTCGATTGTACGGAACAGGTCATTGAGGGCCACCTTCTCATGCAATCCCTGCTCCACCAAAGACAGCAATGTTGCCACCAAATACATGTGGCCATAGCTGCGTGCCGTATTCCCTACATAAAGTTCAATGCCTCGTTCCTTTAAAACAGTCTGGAGCGCATGAACGGCCACACCCAGATCCGTACTTCCTTTTAGCTGTTTCTTCCATTCCTGGAGGAGCGAACCTTCATGGGCTGTCGCTTGTTTTTCAGCACTGACAATGCCATGGACTTCTTGCGCGGTCGTCAGTTCCTGGGTGCTATAGCTTGAATCACCCAGCCAAGGCTGCGCCGTCTGAACCGCCAAGGCATGTGCCGTCCCTAACCCCAAGGGCACAAGTGAAAAGACCGCTAAGGCTGCTTTGGCCAAAGTTGGCATAGCATTAGCGAATTGTTTCCAGCCCGCGGGTTCAGCGGCTTGGACAGGTTGCCCTTGCGGAAGCGTTCCATACCTTTGAATGTAGTCTGCCTGCTCACTTTCCAGTTGTTTTAGCTGCAGCTGCATTTCTGTGCGCGATTTAACCTGGCCTTGATCGTAAAAATAATTACTGGTTTGCTTTAAACTTGCGGCCAAACGCTCTTGCTCTTGTCCTATATGCACCAACGCATGACGCGCAGCCTCTCCCTGCGCATGTATGGCTTTGACCTGGTCTCGAATGGACATGTTCCCCAAATCATGGTAGAACTTCCAGTCGGCGCCAAATGTTGATACCATAAAGCTCTGTTGCCACTGCGTCCCATGGGTCTCGTAGGCTTTCTGCACCCGGTCGAGTAGCATTTTTTGTTTTTCCATCCAGGAATCCACATACTTTATGGCTTGCACCGCATCGGTATGGTTGGAGGTTCGAAGGGTCGTCAACATGCTCGCCTGATCTTCGGCCGAAATGCTACCGGGCACATACCCGGGGCGCGCCTTCAAGTAGGAGTCCGCCACCCGTTGGTCCAAGGCTTGGCGTGCCGCCAGGGCCAACCATCCGTTGGGCGATTCTGCCTGCAAAGCGCTCACTTGCGCCGAATGGTCTGTCACCCAGGTCATGACCGTTTGCCAATCCTGGCTTTGCAGGGTTTGAGCATAACTGCGGACCATGCCAATTTTATATCCGTCCGCCTGCACTGCGCTTTTTACCGCCGCATACCCATCCATCCAGCGATAGGTGAGGGCACTAAGCAGCGGGAGGCTGCCGAGGGCTCCCAGCACTTTCACGCCCCACGACGGTTGAGACTGCCCTAAGACCTTGGCCAACTCCAGCGTTAGACTGTTCGTTCGCATGGCCTCGGCCACACGCGAACGTCCCGCCATCAACGAAGTAGTCCCCTTCCCGTCGGCGCTGGCCACTAGGTCGGAAACTCCTTGGAATTCACGCAAGCGGCTGGGAAGGTCTTTTTCAACTTTTGCAGCCATGGCTTTCATATATTCCGGTGAGCCTTGCTCCACATTGACCCGCTCAGACACCTGCACGTCTCCTGCTTTGGTGCGGCTGACTTCCCCGGCTTTGTTGGTATCAATTTCCTTGAGATACGCATCCATGGTGCCATCAACCAAGTTAAAAAATTCACGAATAACACCCAACTTGGCCTGGGCTGCCTCGAACGAGGATCCCTCCGCACCGCTTCGCCCATGTGTCAGGTCTCTCATTTCAGACTCGGATATTTCCAAACGGCGCTCTCCCGGACGCACGTCCACGGCATTCCCAAGCGTACGGGTCGCACGTTCAAAATAGCCAGCAAAGGCGGACACTTCTGCGTCTAAGATATTATTAATCTTAAATACATCCAGGTCCACGCCTGTAATTCCTTCCACGCGCTTGTACGTCTTTTGCACTGCGCCCGGCTCTGTACCCGCAATGCCTGTGGCCCTCTGCTCTGTATAAATATTCGAGCGCCCCATGGCTTGATCAAACACGTCGTGCGGTGAGAGGTCGCCCTTGAACAAGGCCGACTTAAACTGCAACTCAATTGGCAACCCATCCACGGTGTGGAAAATATTTAATCCTTCGCCAATGGCAGGGGCAAACATGTGCCGTTCTTGCATCCAGCCGAATTCTCGCTCCAACGCTTTAAAGGTCTGTCGCACCAACATGGAATTATTGTTCCATTCGGTCTTTACCCAATCCGTAAGTTTGGCACCGGGATGGGCAGCGAGAAACACTTCCAACGAAGCGCGCATTTCAGGGGTAAGGTTTTGGGCCGACTTAGACTCCAGGACCGCTTGAATGGTCTTAGGCATTTCATGAATTCCGGATTTCAAGGATTCTACAGCTTTGGCATAGGCTTCGGCGCTCATGCCGTCAATAATAATAACCTGCGCGCTCCCTTCAGGATGCGGTTTTACCATATCGGCCACGGCCACAGTTCGCATGGCGTCGGTACTGGCTACATCTTTACCCCACTCTGCCAATGGTTTTTCGGCTAGGGTTTTCAATGCGCTTTGCTCTTCCAGGGTGAGTTTCATGCGCCCCAATTGCTCCACCAGGGCTGGCATGCCTTGGGTCTGCAATGTCCGCAAAAGCGTCTCAGCCGACTTCTCGGGAATCATACCATTCTTACCTGCTTGGGTTAATGCCACTTTCCAAGCGGTGCCTTGCGGGTCGTTCTTCATCATGGCTTCCATGAAATGCCGTTCAATGGTGCCGGGTTTTCCGGAACTGCCCTCGTAAATGATAATAATTTTTTGGGCTACCTCGGGAGCTCGTTCGAGCAGCATGTCCGCCATGGCTTGAACACCTTGTTCCCGGGCCGTTTTAATCAATTGAGCGCCAAATTCTTCAGAGACATATCCTTTCTTCATGGCCAGCTCAATCGCCTGCGCCCCCATGGTGCCGTTGTCGTTGTGGGTGTATACCAACTGCTTGTTCGTCTTGGCCAATTCCATGGCCCGGTCCACCTGGTAGGTTTCTGCAGCCCGCCCTGAAAGTTCGGTCAGGCGGTACTCGCGTCCTTGCCCATTTCCTTCTAAGACCATGACCTTGTCCCCCACTCTCACGGTCATGTATACTTCACCCTTGGCCACTTGATTTTCAAAAGTGGTTTTGGGTTCCGGTGAAATTTCCACTATCTTTTTACCCATGGCGCGCATGGTGGCCGACAATCCCACCAACGTCCCTGTATACCCCACCACATTGCCCGCACCCATAAGCTCCACGGCCTCAAGCATGGTTACGCGCTCGGTGGTCAAATGCGCCAAGGCTTCGCCGACGGCTTCAATAAACTTTCCGTTCTTCATCATTAAGGGAGACTCGGCCGCCACCCGTTGGCCTGTGTTTTCCAAATGCCGCACCATAATGTCTATAAGTTGGAACGCACTCTGATAGTGGTCCCCGTAAATCGTGTTGGCTTTCCCCACGCCTTTTTCAGCCGTACCGTACGTAGGCCGCCCGTCAATCACCGTCCCAGCATATTCACGACCGTTTCGGTTGAACATGGTTTGCGCCATCTTGGAAAGTTGGTTGAAATTACCACTGCTGTTGGCATCAAACCCGAGGCTCGCGAGAGCTTCACGTACGGTTTTTCCGGCAAACGGACCTTCTTGAACCTTGTATTCTAAGTTAAACATTTTCTGATTGCGAATCCCTTGCCCAGGCCCGGACTCACGGTCCACAAAAAGGCTATTGTCCTTGCTTGAGCATTGGTCAAGCTTGATGTCCTTGCCCACGACGTCCCAAACTTTTAGGTAGTTCTCGGTCAACCCTTGGATGCTGTCGGTGATTTGCGCACGCACCCTTCCGCTGAGTGAATTCCACACACCCGAAGATCCCAAAATGGTGTCGGTGGTGTGGAACGCCGAGTGGAATTCGTCCCAGGCTTTGGTACCTACGCGCCCGAAAAATTCACGAATGGCAGCATCCGATTTGCCCTGGTTGCGTAATTCCAAAACTATTTTTTTAAGCCCCTCATTCGAGAGTACATAAATTTTTTCCGGTTTTAACCCCTCGCTGCAAATTTCCTTAGCATTGCTCTCGGTCAGTTTGATGACCATGGGGTCCTTGCCGCCGGCCAAATCACCCAAGATGGGTTCATCTTTAACAATTTGATCAACGAGAGTTTCAGTGGCCGTCAGATAGAACGAGGCAGGTGCCGGCCGGCCACCATGGGCTTGGCTGTAAAGCTGGCGTGCCAGGACTAAGGAAAGCACCGCGGCCGATTTGCCGCCACCCATGGCCAGAAGCATGGCCTCGCCCGAAAAACGCTGAGCCAGGGATGATGCTTTTCCTGACAATTCAAAATTGAGCATATGCATTTCCAAGCTGCGTGAAACCAACGTCAACTGCAATGGATCGGCATTGAAGTTGGAATATTTCTTGTCCGAACAGAACCCCTCAATCATGGCTTTAATCAGCGCCCGGCTCTCAGGCTTAAGCGGTGCCGTTTGCAGGTCGACAAAACGATCCACCAAGGCGGCGGTTGCCTCGGCATCGGCCTTGGCGCCTTCGCCAATAATTTGCTTGAGCAGACCCTTCACGCTTTCACCCGGAGCGTAGGGGCGTTGAACGAGCTCCTGAGTCTTGATAAACTCCGCCACCACTTTGTCCACCGCGGAGGCATCGGGTTTTTCTCCCAAACGCCGGACTTGTTCGACTAGGTCCAAGGTCTGCTGGCGTATGGTTCCCCGTTGCTCCAGGCAAGACTGTTCGTATTTCGCCAGCGACGCTTCAATGACTTTGGCCATCACTTCGGGGCGTGCAACGACATCCCCGCTCTTCATTTTGTTAATGGTTTGGACCGCCTCGGCCAACATGCGTCCAAAATCCTTGTTGGCAACGCGGGTTCCGTCCATAATCCGCGTCTTGACTCCTTCGGCACGCAAAATCGCATCCACGGCCCCCGGTGTGTTTTGGATCTCCTGGATGAGTGCCGCTTGGCGTTCGCCCAGCCGCACGGCTTCGGCCACACTTCTGGGAGAACCCTGCTTTTGTAGGCGTTCCAGGGTTTTGCTCTGACTGATGAACTCGCGAATTTGGCCATATGTGGATTCACTGATTTGCCCGTCCATACGCAAGCGGGCCAAGGTCTGCTTTTCTCCGGTCCAGCCCATGAGACGCTGAACGCCTGAGGCCACCCACTTCGTTGCGGCTTGCCAACGCGAAGGTGCTTGCAGTCCATCGTATTCCTTGATGGCTTTACGAAGCGATTCAAACGTGGTGGCTTCATTCACCTTGGCCATCGCCAAATCACGCTTCTGCTGTTCGAAATGCTGCTGAACTTCATTCTTGGTAAGCTGCTTTTCTAGGACTTTTCCTTCCAATGCGCGTGCTTGCAAACTCCCTTCCTGGGGTGCCTGCAAACGCTCGCCCAAGTCTTTCACCTGCAATAAGGTGCGCTCTGCATTTTCCACCAGTGGCTTCAGCTGATCCATTACTTCTTTTTGTCGTTCCGTGTTCAACTTACCTTCCAACATCCCTGTCAGTTTGCGCGCCAGTGCCGAGGCCTCGCTCAAGTGCGCCGAAGCAAAGGCACCAGCGTCCGTACGAGCCGCCTCAAGGGCCTTGCCCGACGATTCCAAGGCAGCAAGGTCTCCTTGCGCGCGCGCTCGAACAACATCACTTTCACACGCTTGAATTCGGTCCGCCAACCGAGAACCTTCTTGAGTCACGGCGGACAAATAATTTTTCTCGGCAACAGTCAAGCGCCCGGGGTGGTTGCCCTCCCGCGCCTGCGCCAACTCAGCCTTGGCTTGGCTTACACTGGGAACGGAACCTGAGACCGACGCTGCCTGAATCGCACCCGCGATCTCTTGTGGGTATTGCGCCTCAAATGCTTCGGCATTCGCGCGAATGCGGTCCAGCGCCGTCTGGGCTTTGGTCGCCGCCTCGGGTGAGTCGGCCCCACGTACGGCGTCTTCGGCTTGGACCAACCGTTCCTTGAACGCCTGACGCTGTTTGGCCACGCGGTCGCTAAAGCCTTGTTCGGCGGTGCGTGCGCGCTCGCTGCTGCCCTTGGTTTGCTCTATGACGGCTTGGCGCCCGGCCATATCAATGGCCCTTTGCGCCGAACTTTGCGGGGAAGCGGCCCTCACGCGCTTGCTCAATTCCTTGCCCGTCGAACCGTTCCCCTGGCTACTTGAGGAAGCGGTGGCTACCTCGCGGCGCACGGATTCTGAATGCATGCCCTTGAGCATTTGCAGCATCTGGCCGGCATCACCGCCGCGCGCAGCCATGTCGGCCAATTGTCGAACTTGCTTCTGGGAAAGCCGGCCGGTGAATGCGTCAACGGCTCCACGGCTGCCCAGTTCCCCCTCAAGGCGGTTCAATGCCTTGGTGGTTTCTGCCCCAAACTTTTTCAACCCTTCCGTATAGCGGCCGCTCTCATGCCCGGCGCCTGTCTCATTGGAAAATTGTTCTTCCAACGCACTTCGTGCGCGGGCAATGGCCCCGGCTTTTTGCGTGGTCATGGTAGGATCAAAATTGGTTCCTTCCATGCCAAACAACGACTTTAGGGCAGCTTGGCCTTCGGCGGATGTCGTGCTCAAACTTTCCGAAGCCAGCGCTTTCGTCACTTCGGCACGCTCTTGCTCGGAAATGCCTTTGGTCATCTCCTTGAGAATTTTTTCCGCTACGGGCCGGGTCTCTGCATTTTTAAGCATTTGTTGCAGGGCCAAGCGCCCGCTAAAGGACTTGAACATGCCGGCGGTTTGTTCCAATTTGCCGGACTGCAGCATTTCATTGAGCAACGCCCGTTTGAGGGCCGTTTGCGATGGTGAGGTGCCTCCCAAAAGCTGCGCCAGCTTTCCAAGCATCCCACGGACGTCTCCTCCGGCAACCCCCTTGGCCACTTGATCGAGCAAGTCCCGGGCCACGATCCCTTCCATGGTCGGGGAAACATTTTGCAGCGCTGCGGTCAGATCCTTCACGGCTTGCTTGTCCGCCTTGAACTGCGCCGCTTTGGCTTCCTTGGCAGCGTCCTCTTTGGCTGCCTCGGCTCGTTCCGCCCGCGCCATGGCTTCGGGCTTCTTGCCAAGCGCCTCATTAAACGCTTCCAAGGTCGTCGCATTGCGCATTTGCTGATCAAGCGCTTCGATGTTTTGCCGAGCCTCAGTGGCTTTCATCTCCGCTTCCATGGCTTTAACCTCTGCCTGGTTCAAACGTGATTCCGCACTCAACCCTGCTTGCTCATGCAACGGTGCATCTTTTTTCGCCAGAGACTCTTCTTTAGCCTTTAATGCGTCCACCGACGACTCCAACTGCGTCTCGTTTTGCAAACGAGCGTTTTGCGCTTCTAGCGATTCAATCTTCGTTTCCATTTGTTTGCGAGCTTGACTGTCTTTAGGCAAATCCTTCACTTGTGCGCGTAAATCGGCCATTTGCATTTGGTTGAGCTTCTGTGTTTTCGCATTCACCTGCGCGAGTTTGCTCTCAACGGATGACCCAGCCGTTTGCGAGGCTGCGCCTTCGACCGCCGTCTGCTGTAACTCTCGATACGCATTGTCCGCGTTGTTCCAACGCTCCAAAAGTGCATTGGCCTGAGCATCCAGCGCCTTAAACTTGCCTTCAGCCGCGGCAACGGCTTTGGCATCTCCAGTTTGACGTACTGCGTTCAACTCGCCCTTGGCCTGTCCAGCTTTGTCCAAGGCCGCCTCGGCTTGATTTCTTAATGTCTCAACCCCTGCGCCAAATTCCCCTTCACGTGCCGTATTCCTCTCGGCCCGTGCCTGAACCTCAGCGCCGCCGGGGAGGCTTTGTCCCGGAGTTTCACTGGCCACAGATTTGTACTCAGCCAAGGATTCTTTCACCTGCTTGAACGACTCGCGGATGCTGGTCAACTGCTCCACTTGACTGGTCACAAACCCACGTAAAAGCCCTCCCAGCGCCGGAGCCACTTGCTGAGGAAGCGAGCGCCACCCCATGCCCATTTGCGAAGGCTTGACAAAGTCTCCCAATGCCCGCGGCTTGCCTGCCACTTCAATTTGCAGCTTGGAAAGCTTAAATTGGGAGGAGTTCAGCAATTCCATGCGAGCTGAGGGCATCATGGAGCCCAACGTAATGCCGTTGGGCACTTTTAACGAACCCACCTCAATGTGTGCCCATTCGGAATTGGTAATTTTGTCCAAGAGTCGCTTCTCGGAACGGCTCAGTGTCTCTTTGTTGAGCCCCAGCTTTTCCTTCATAATTTCACCCAGTGTGCGCTCCATCATGGGCTTGGGCCCACCTTCGGCACGGACCGGTTCCAACCCTTCGGCCTTCACGCCTGCCTTAATTTCTTCGGCCGCCGTCTTCAACGCCTGTTCCTTCAGCGTTTCCCGACCCTCCTTAAGTGCGCCTTTAAGCATGTCACGCGCAAACCAAAGACCGACAGCCCCCCCCAACACCTCAGAGAGAGAGCCAATGGTTGAACGAATGTCCCCATAGCTGCCTGAGAGTCCGTGGAAAACCTTTCCGAACGGATCAATAAAAAAGGTCTTAAACATGGCGCCGAAGCCGTTTTGAATACCGTCATTGATAAGCATGGCCTGACCCGCATAGTGGAACACCGTCTTGACGGCATTAACAATAATGGTCACCGCACTCTTGATGGCTGCGGCCATGACCTGGCTTAACACCTTGGCGGCGATTTTAATGATGGCTCCCCCGATGCCCGCGGTAATTAAGGGGACCACCATTAGGATGACCACGGCGGCGTTCTCTCCGACCACTTTCGACACCACGGCCAAAGCGGCCCAGCCTGCTCGCGCCCAACTGCCTGCTTGGGACTGTTCAGCTTTAACCGTGGCCGCCTCGGCCCAGTGCTCAAATTTTTCCCCAACCCATTCAATGACCGGCTGGATGGTATGCGCCGCGACCCAGGCCAATACGGTTTTTAATTCTCCGCTGTAGGACTGGCCCGTCAGCGCGCGGAAAGAAATGCCCAAAGGCGAATAATCCATACTGTAGAAGGCCGCAACTGTGGCCACATCCAAAACACCTTCAACGAGGAAAAGCGCCGAGGCGCAGGTAGCGCCTACGAATGCTGCGATGCCTGCAAAGACGGCGCCTACTTTGGCCCATACCCCACCGTCGGTCCAAATCCCCTTGGTAATTTCCCAGGCACCGCTGAAAATGTTTACGGTCTTATTCCAGAAAGCCGACGCGTTGGCCACCACTGAATTTCCCAAATTCTTGCTGTCTTGACCAAACGTATGGACCTCGTTGCCATACATGTCTTTCATGGTCACTTGCCCGTTAATAAGATCCTTGGTCTTGGTGGCGGTTACGCCGTTGACGGTTTCCGTCCCGAGATTTTCCGAGAGCATGCGGAACTGATCCTGCGTCCCTAGGGCACCGTCTTTGTCTACACCGTATTGGTTTCCGTAGATGTCACTGCCCGTGGTTGACTTATCCAGCAAGTTGTACATCTTGGTGACCGTAACGCCGTCAATGACAATCGTTCCATCCGCACGGCTCAACATGCGGAATCCGCCACCCAACTTGCCTTTTTCATCCATGCCATACTGATTGCCAAACATATCCGAACCGTGGACTTTTCCTTCAGGCTTATCTTTCTCCGGCACCAGACTCTGCATTTTGGTCACCGTAATGCCATTAATGACCTCACCGCCAAGCACTTTATCCATCATGACAAAAGCGCCTTTACCAAAGCCCATGCGCCCGCCTTCGTCAATGCCGTACTGGTTCCCGGCCGCATCCGAACCATGCACCTTGCCGCCTGGGAACAAGCCCTGCAGTTTGGTCACGGTCACCCCGTTTACGATCTCCACCCCAATGACCTTGTCCGCCATGACCACGGCACCCTTGCCTTGATTAAGCTTCCCTGCCTCGTCAATGGCGTACTGATTGCCGTAAATGTCGGTGCCGCGCCCCTTGCCGCCGGTAAGCAGGCTGGTGGTCCATACCAAAGTCATACCGTCTTTGACCACACCGGTACGTTTAGAGCTGGGAACGAAATCACTGCCATTGGCTATTTTCTCTTGCCAGGTAACACCCATCTCGTCAGTGAATGTACCCACGCGTAGCTTCGGGTCCCCAACCAGCGACCGGGTAACCATATGCCCGCCTTCCATGCGGCTGACGCTTAAGCGCTGATAGCCTCCCCCCAACGTGCTTTCTTGCCAGGTCACTCCGTTTTCATCAGTGTAGGTTCCCAGACGTGTTTGTTCTGGCCCATTCAACGGTCGATTCACCAGCACCCCGTTTTCCATGGCCGCTTTGCTGTCCGGCAGGTACTCTCCTTTACCCGCAACCTTTTCCTTGTACGTAATGCCCTTGTTATCGGTGTATGTACCAAGCCGCAAATTCACATCCCCGGTCAATGGCCGCGTGACCAAATGCCCGCCCTCCATGGCCGTCTTGCTCGACTCCATCCACCGCTCGTTCCCACGACTGTCTTTCCCGAAGGTATAGTTTACCCCGCGCTCATCCGTACGGGTTTTCTGTTGGTTGGCTCGTTGCGTCGTTACCAAATATCCGTTCTCCATGGACGTTGAGCTGGTCGGCTTCCACTTGCCGTTGGAGAGGGTATAGCTCACTCCATGTTCATCGGTGCGGGTTCGTTGCTGCGTGCCCAGGTTCTTGGTCACAAGATATCCGTCTTCCATAAAGGTGCGGCTGCCGGGCTGCCAGGTTCCTCTTCCTGTTTCGTCTGTGCCCCAGGTATAGCCGACGCCGTTCTCATCCATACGAGAAAGCTGTTGTGTGGCCAAATTCTTCGTAACCAAGTACCCGTCTTGCATAAAGGTCTTGCTGGTTGGAATCCACGTCCATTGCCCTTTGACATCTTTGCCCCATGACAAACTGACGCCATGTTCGTTGGTACGCGTCAGTTGTTGCGTGCCAAGGTTGCGCGAGACCAAGTATCCGTCCCGCATGGTGGCACGACTGCTGGCCAACCAACCAACGGTCCCTTTGGACGATTTACCCCAGGTGTAGCTAATTCCCTGTTCATCGGTACGTGAGAGTTGTTGGGTGGCCAAAGCGCGTGTGACCAGGTACCCGTCCTGCATAAAGGTTTGACTGGTAGCGACCCAAGTCCAGACCCCGCGCGCATTTCGCCCGAATGCAAAACTGGTTCCTTTCTCGTCCGTGCGGGTCAGCTGTTGCGTACCCAAGTTCTGTGTGACCAGATAACCTTCTTGCATGAAGCTACGGCTGGTTGGCTGCCAACCCAATTTCCCGTCTTCACCACGCCCCCAGGCAAAACTCATCCCGGTTTCGTCGGTACGTGTCATCTGTTGTGTCCCTAGGTTCCGGGTGACCAGGTAGCCATCCTGCATGCTAGTTCGGCTGGTAGCATTCCAGCCCCACTCCCCTTGGCTGTTACGTCCCCATGTATGGCTTATGCCCAATTCATCGGTCCGGGTCAGCTGCTGCGTGCCAAGGTTTTGGGAAACCATGAATCCGTCCAGCATAAAGTTCCTGCTTTGCGGCTGCCAGCCTTCTTTTCCGTCCGACCCTTTGCTCCAGGCGTAGCTGTACCCACGTTCGTCGGTGCGTGTTATTTGTTTGGTCCCCACATTTTGTGATACGAGGTATCCCTGGTGCATGAACGAACGGCTGGACGCTTGCCACCCAAGCGTACCATCGGCCCCAACACCCCAGGTGCGTGTCATGCCTTTGTCATCCACACGTGTGACTTGGCCGGTCCCCAGATTCTTGGTTACTAAAAAGCCGTCCTGCATATATGACTGGTTCATTGCATGCCAACCACCGGACAACTCATAGGTGGTATTGCCTTCTTGGTAGGACTTGGACCCGTTGAGTGTTGTGGTAACCATGCGGATGGCGCCATTGGCGGACTCATACTGAGAGGAACTTACGGGGTGCCACGTACCACTGTTATCCCACTGCACATTCCCAATGGCACAGGTCTTGTGTAATTTCCCGGATTCGTCAGCCGGTGTAATCAAATCTGTAGAGACCAGCTGTAAACTCCCATTATCAATTCTTTCATACTTTGTAGAAGTGACCGGTTTCCATGTGCCTCGGGAGTTATCCCATTGCACATTCCCATCCTGAAAGGTTTTATACCCTGGTTTAAGCATGTCTTCACTTACTGTACGCACAACACCGTTAATGGTTTCTTCCCGTGATGTCGAAACATGTTTAAACTCTCTAAGGGTCTGTGACGTACTATAGGTTTCATTTCCAACTTTGTACGATTGCACCTTTGAAACTGCATCGGTCCGAACAAACTGCATGGAACCATTCGGTATCGTTTCATATTGGGAGGTCGCGACTTTGGTATTTAATCCTTCGGGATTAACCGCGAATTCCGTTTGCCCAACCACTTTCCCTAATACCGAACTCTCCGTAACAGTCTTGGTCCGTTGCTCACCGCTCATCGAGAGGGTTACGGTTTGCTTGGTGATTTCATCAACCGTCAGTTTTTCGGATTGGCCGTTCATCTTGCCCACGGTAAATTTGTACGTGTTTACAAGATCGCCTTCTACGACCAGCTGCTGTCCGCCGCCCCCGCCGCCTTCGGGTTTGATCATGCCGCGACCGGTATTGGTGAAGGCCATTTCACGGTCACCCATTTTGATCACAAATCCACCCGAGACTTCCTTGACTTCATACCCCAACCGCTTGGCATTGGCCGGATCGAGCAAGTCCGCGCGATTCGTAAGATCCCCCTTACTGTCGTAGATCAATTTCACCACACACCCGGTTGACTTGTCTTCCAAGGTCAGCTCAGCTCGTTGGAGTTCACCCTCACCCTTTTCGTCTTTTAGGTAGGATGCCTTGAACACTCCGTCGCTGCCGTTGGGACCGGCTTTGCGGACCAGGTCATATCCCTTTTCGGTAAAATTGTTAAGTGTGACGCCATCCGAAAAACAGACTTCCAAGACATTATTGTTCAGATCCAGCTTGGTTTCATACGCAACGACCTTAACCGTGCCATCCGGGAGCGTAAACTGATTTTGTCCCAGTCTCCGATAGCCGTCGGCCATGCGTATGGCGATCTCCCCGTTCTCTGCCACCAAGGCCATGGTGCCAACATACTTTTGCGCCACCTCCGTACTCCACCCCAATTTGGTCATATCTTCCAGAGTGAGTGCACGGACACCGGGTCCCCTAAACATCTCTTCTGTAAAATTGGCGTGCTTTTGTTCATTGGCTATAAATTGTTTGTGGGCATTGGCTTGGTCAAACAAAGGTTCGACGGCCGTGGACGCCAGCTTGGTCGGATCCACCGTAACGCCGTAGACCATTCCGTCGACTTCTACGCGTTCCAAAATCGGGCTCGAGTTTTTAGCATTGATCAACATCTCATGCTGAACGGTCTTCCCGTTGGGCAGGGTCACCCCGACATTGGTGCGATCCAAGACCTCAAAACCTTTTTCAGTAGGGATGAGAACCTGACGCGGCACGGGTTTCCCGTCGTTGATCTCAATGCGCGACGGAACCAGCTTGTTCTCTTTCATCTCCATCATGGTGGTGGTCGTGATATCCCCGGTCTGTTGCCGCAGAACATATTTCCCGACCGAAGTGCGGGTCAGCATGCCCTGGTCGCCCAGGCTCCACTGCTGCACTCCGGAGGCCACCATTTTGTCGGAAAGCGTCTGCACCCGTCCCATCATTTCCATAAGCGAATTCACATTTCCCGACAAACTGAGCTTATCCGCCACTTGCTTGGAGAGTTTGCTGATATCCGGCATCGGATTGGGGGTGTTGGCCAGCTTGGTCAACGCCTCCGACGCCCTCTGCATGTTGATATCCAGTGCCGGCACCCTCCCTTCCAGCGCACACAAGCGCGCGGCCTGGCTCATGTTTGAGGCCGAAACCTTGTCGCTCTTGAGTTGATCGTCTATGCTGCTCTGCAGGAGCTGCTTAGACTGTTCAAATACGGGAGCATCGGTCTTCTTGTTGCCTTGCAAAATATCCAGGGCACGCATGGCCAAATCACCCCGTACGTCCGGGGAAAGTTTTTCGCTTCCGTTGAGTGCAGTTTGAATCAGTGACTCGGCCGAGGTTTGGTTGCCGACTGGATTCGAGGCCAGCTGGAGACCGGCGGCTTGAATCATAAGCCCGCGATCCTCGCTTAACTTAGCAAAATCCGAAATGGTCTTGATCGTACCCGGATCCAGCGTCTGATTCTGCGTACTCGTAATTTTGCTCAAAATATCCGTGGCTTGGTTCACCAGTTCGCGCTGCCCCGGGGCAAACGAACCGGACTTGAGGCTCATGCCGCTTAACGTTTCCTTCACCATCGTGAGTGCTTCGGAGTTTTTCCCTTGGGAGACCAAGGCCGAGGCAGCCTTCACCATTAATCCTGCTTCGCCACTTTGTTGGGCGTGCCTGATGAAATCATCCATGCTGACTTTGCTGTCTTTGTTCGGAAGCTGCAAAAGACCGAGTTCCGCCATGGCCAAGGTCCCGTTGGCGGTCTTAAGCCGAGCCTCGTTGTTTCCGGCTTGTATCACCAGTTTGTTGGCATCGTCCACGGCGCTGTTCATAATGTTCATAACCGCTTGCTTGGTAAACATTTGACCGGCATCGCTCTTCAGCCACTCGCTGATCGCCGCCTGTCCTTTTTCCGTAAACGGGCTCGCACCGATCTGCTTACCGGCCTGCGCAAAAAATTCCGGGTTTTGTTTAATGCTTTCGGCGGTTTGCATGGACTTGATCCGAGCCGTCAAATCGGCCGGACTCATGTCCTTGGCCAGATTGGTATCCAACATGGCTTTAAAGACC
Organism: uncultured bacterium; assembly: GCA_964604705.1. Classification (GTDB taxonomy): domain Bacteria; phylum Oederibacteriota; class JAAXVQ01; order JAAXVQ01; family JAAXVQ01; genus JAAXVQ01. Next base: position 55,754 of record CAZSAP010000016.1, on the reverse strand, counting down.
ATGCCGTTTTCTTTGGTCCGATAGGTATCTTTGACCGTTTGCCACTTACCATCCGGTGTGCGTTCCAACATGCCTTCGGGTTGACCTGAGTGGATGTCGTACGTGATGGCGTGATTCGGATCGTTGGCCGGGATAAACACCGTGCTGCTGACATTGCCTTTGGCGCCGGGGACTGTGGCGTACTTGCCTTCAATAACCGTGTTGCCGTTGGCATCCTGGCTGACCTTGTAGTAATCTTTGCCCAATCCCAAGAATCCACCCTTGGCTTGAACCACCTGATCCGACCCTTGACCCGGTTTGTACTCGAGGGTTACGGTCTCGTTCCCGTCTTTAAACGTTACCGTCCGTCGGCCTTTGGTATCGGTTGAATTGACTATGTCATACCCAGCTGTTTTCTCACCACTGCCCGAGGCTGTGTTGGATGCACCGGGCGTGCCTGTGGAACTGGGCAAGACCTTACCCGGCATATTGCCGGCTGCCACATTCGGGGCCGCTTCGCCAATGATCGGAACAGCTCCGGCCATCAAGGCCTTTAAATTTTGCGGTGTGAGTTTGGGACCCGAAGGCTGGGTCTTCAAATCACGACCCGGCTCGTTCCCTTTGTCCGCGCCGCCGAGATTCTTCCCGCCGCTGGTATTGGCGTTGGCGCCCGGAACTCCATCCAAACCCTTGGTCCCGCTCTCGGGCACATACTTGCTGCGGAAATTCAAGTCCTGGACCACTTGCCCCTTGTCGTTCATCACTTTGGTGTTCACTTGGGAGAAGGCGTCCGCACCCTCGCCGACGGTCTTCTGCGCGACTAAAGTGGTTATGTTTTTCCCGCCGACTGTAACCTGCGCACTGATCAGGGTCGTTCCATCGGCCCCGGTGGCGGTCATCATGCTTACGTTTTGACCGGCCGCATTTTTATACTGCGACACTTCGATTTCAAAATCCTTGCCCAGCGCCCCGTTCGATTGTTTCAACATTTGTCCCAATTGGTTGACCACACCCGGCGCCAACGAGGCCAACTTCTTGGCATCGGTGCTCTTGATCGGGCCGGTTGATACCGGCTCAGAGCCGGGTGCTCCATTGGAGGGCGGCATGTAGGCATCGGAAAGTTTGCCTTCGGTAATCGCCTTGGAAATGTTTTCCAACGCCTTGGTCGGATCTTTTTCCAACCCTTTTCCGCCCTCGGAGCCAGAACCCGAGGTTTTTACGTCTTTCCCTTTGGTTACATCCCCGTTCATTTTTTCGCCGATTTGCGTATTGGATGTTTTCCCCTGATCCACCAACGCATCGGGTATCTTAACTTGTCTCTCGCCTTCGACTTTTACCAGTTCCGGAGCCCCTGAGGACTCGCCCATGCGCCCTTCGTCGCGCGGGCGTTCAAGCCCTGTACCGTTCTCGGTTTTCGGCGTCTCGGTATTCAGCGAAGGCATTTGCCCCGGCAGGTCTTTGGTACCCTCAGGAAGCGGTGTGTTGGACCCCTCCAGGGATTGATTCCCGGTTAGTTGATTTTGCAGCTTGTTATCTGCACTCAAAGAATTGCTGGAGGTTTGGCCCGATCCTCCTTTGGAGCCCGTAACCTCCTGATTGACCGGAGCATTGGTCATCGCCGATGCACCGTTTAACGCTTGGCCGTTCTCAACCACCGGCGCGCTGTTTTGGGCCAGAGATTTATTCTCATCGGCAATGTTGCTGGGCAGCGTGGTTTCTTTCGTGACCTTCCCTTCGCCATCCACCACCACAGCCTTGGTTCCTTTTTCACTTTGTCCTTCTAGGTTTTGCACACCGTTGGTACTGTTGTCCACCGTCGAACCCACCGCTACGGATCCACTGCTCACGCCCGCATTTTGCGCCGGTCCTTGTCCGCCAATGCCCAATCCGCGACCGAATTGTCCTACCGCCTGTCCGAACTGACCGAGGATGGATTGCTGATACCCTTGGCTGCTAAACGTGAGCAAAGGTGCCAGTCCACCGGCAAATTCGCCTATGTTGTTTTGGAACATCTGTATTTGCGCGGTGCTGTAACCCTGTCCACCTTGCGACTTGGGTGCAGCCAAGACCTGAGACCCATACGAACTAAATGCGGTAGAAGCTGCCGTGGTCATCAACGGAGCTATAACTTGCGAAACCATGGTCGGCCAAAATTTGAACTCGGTCGCATCCGTGCTCTTGGCGACCCCGGTAAATGAAACACCTCCCATGATCCCAGCCGCAATCACACTGCTGAGCATCGTACGGTCCTCATACTTCATTCCTTGACTTTCAAGCTTTTCGGCAATGATGAGCTGCAAAGCCAAAGTGCCTGCTTGAATCACCAAGGGCGAAGCCAACGTAGACCACTGGCTTAAAGCCGCACCAAAACCCTGTTCGGGTTTTAAATTAAGCATGCCCTTAAGCGTATCCAGCATGCCTTTGCCAAACGAATCACCTTTAATCAAAGCAGCAAATCCACCGGCCACCACGTTGGCGGCCAACCCCACAAACATCATGAGCACTGGGTTGGCTTTGTCACCCAACAATTCAGCGACCAAAAGAACAATCACTTTTGCGATAACAGCCTTGGCTACTTCGCTCATGATGATGGTACCTGTGGATGAGAGCAACGTCGAGAGTTGCGAAGCCGCGGATATAAACGTAGTATACGCACCTGTGGCCAACGACGTTGCCATTTGTGTGGCCAAAGCCGCGGTCTGAGCAGCAATGGTCTTAATGGCCGAGGCCCAACCGCCCAGAGCCGCACATACAATGCTTAAGGTTATGGAAAGCCACTTAGGCAGAGGAACAAACGTGTTGATGGCCATGAGCACAATCATGATGGCGCACAGGAAAGGAGCGGCCGCGCCAAAGGAGACCACGGTCAAGATAACGGAAATAATGAACATGAAAATCTTGCCAATGGTGGAACCCATGAATTGGGCAAAACAGCCAGGCTTCTTGCCGGCGTTTTCGTTGGGTTGATCGCGATGTTGATAAATTTTATCTAAGCCGCGATCCTCAATATTGGTGGGCTGATACCAGCCTGTGTTGGAGCCCGTGGTGGTGCCCGTAGGACGGGTCGGAAGGGTGACCGGTTGATTTTGGTTGGCCGCCGTGGTTACGGTTGTGATATCTCGAACCACCTGAACGATGTTGGGCGGTGAGTTGATATTCACATTCCCAGTTGCGGCTTGATACACTTGCACCCAGTTCTGATCGCCATCCACATACACATTGGGATTCAGATTTACAGTGGTCAATGCGCCTGGAATAATATCCAACTGCGCCCGGGTCAAATCCCCGGTCATAAGTTTGACTCCGCCAGTGTTCCCATCACGGACCACCAAGGTGGTCAAAGGAGGATTTCCTGTAAACGTTCGCGGCATCGTGCCTTCTGGCAAACTGGCCACATCCACGGTTCCGCGCCGATTACTCACCAAGGTAGGATTCATCCCGCTATCACCTAGAACCGTTCCCGTGGTTGGATCGATCAAATCTTTGGTCCCCACGGTTGAGGTGGTTACCGACGCACCAGTAACCGTAGCTTTAGTCATGGCTGTCGTCAGTTTCCCGGCATCTTCAACATTTAATGTCGCTAGTATTTTCTTGGCATCCCCGGGCTTCATTTCCGCCAACAATTTCCCCGCGTCTTCGGGGTTCATGGCATTTAGAATTTTCGCCGCATCCCCGGGCTTCATGGCGCTCATGAGCTTTGCGGCATCGGCGGGTTTCATGGCGCTCAAGAGCTTACCCGCATCCTCGGGTTTCATGGCATTTAAAATTTTCGCCGCATCCCCGGGTTTCATGGCACTCAATAACCGCGCAGCATCGGCCGGTTTCATGGCACTTATAATTTTACTCGCATCTCCGGGTTTCAACAGGCTTAACAGTTTCCCTGCCTCACCCGGCTTCATGGCACTTAAGATCTTTCCAATATCCTCGGGCTTCATGGCTTTTAAGATTTTCCCAGCCGCATCGGGTTTCATGGTAGCCAGTACTTTCCCCGCATCCTCCGGGTTCATGGCCGCCAATATTTTCCCGGCAGATTCAGGTTTCACTGAAGCCATCACCTTGCCCGCATCTTCCGGCTTCATGGCCGTGATCACTTTCCCTGCATCTTCGGGTTTCATGGCCGTAATCACTTTCCCCGCATCTTCAGGCTTCATGGCCGTGATCACTTTCCCTGCATCCTCGGGCTTCATGGCCGTGATCACTTTCCCTGCATCCTCGGGCTTCATGGCCGTGATCACTTTCCCTGCATCCTCGGGTTTCATGGCTGTGATGATCTTGCCCGCATCCTCCGGCTTCATGGCGCTTAAGAACTTGCTGGCATCGCTTGGTTTCATTGCGCTTAAGAGCTTGCCCGCATCTTCAGGTTTCATAGCGCCTAAAATCTTGCCTGCGTCTTCCGGCTTCATGGCCGTGATCACCTTACCGGCATCTTCCGGTTTCATGGCCGCGATCACTTTGCCCGCATCCTCTGGCTTCATGGCTGCGATCACCTTGGCCGCGTCTTCAGGTTTCATGGCACTTAAAATCTTGCTTGCCTCTTCAGGTTTCATAGCCGTGACGATTTTGTTTACATCTTCCGGCTTCATGGCCTTAACCACTTTCACTGCATCTTCCGGCTTCATGGCTTTCAAGACTTTACCGGCATCCTCGGGACGCATCTCACTTAAAATTTTACTGGCCTCGCCTGGTTTCATAGACCCAAGGATCTTACTGGCATCTTCCGGCTTCATGGATGAAATCACTTTGCTTAATTCTTCGGGCTTCATGCTCTTTAAAATTTTCCCGGCTTCTTCGGGCTTGATCCCCGTTAAAAGCAGGCCGGCATCCTCAGGCTTCATAGCTGCGACGACCCGCCCGGCATCTTCCGGCTTCATGCCGGTAATCATCTTGGCATCGGCCTCGGTGTTGGTGGCTTGATCGCTGTTTACTTTTTTCTGTTCCTGTCCTAAGACCAACGCTGTCTCGGTTTTGGATTCATCTTTCACCACAACTTCAGGTTTGGGGTTGGTGGCCGTATCGGTCTTCACCACGGGAGCATTGGTGTCTGCTAGCTTGCCGGTATCCACCTTCACCCCAGTCACATCACCTGCAGGTTTATCGGCTGGATTTATTTCGACAACAGCCGCAGTTTTTACCACGGCGGAGTCATTGCCAGTGGTTACCCCAGCCTCTTGCGGTTTAATTTCTGAAGCCATGGGAGTGATGGTCGATGTGTTTCCTGGATTCGTCATATCGGTGACACTCGCAAGCGGCAACTGTGTCAGATCCGCGGGACCCGCAGGGCTAGGCTTAACCAAGCCTTCTCCAGCGCCCATGTTTACCACCAACGAAACCGGGCCTTGCCCCATGGTTGCGCGCGCAGCCGCATCGCCAGCGTTCGCTGCATCCATTTGCGGACGGGCCCCGGGGCGCTCGGCGGGTTGATCCATCAGTTGATCGGCTTTTATGGTGGTTTGGTTGCTCAACGACATGTTGACCGCGGTATCTACGCTCATGCCGGACGATACCCGCTGGGCTACGGTTTTAAGTGATGTCACATCCAACATGGAGCCCAGCTCGGCTTTGATCAAATTCATGCGCGTCTCGGTCACAACCGGGCCATTTGTTCCCATGTTCTGGGTTGCCGGCATGGTGTTCATGGCGTGGTTCTGATAATTTTCCGCATTGGGGTTCGAGGGAGGTTTCCCGGTTTCGTCTTGTTGATCCGGATTGTCCGGATGATACGCATCGATGGCATGTGCCACCAGGGAATCCAACCCCGTCATGGTAAACGTGAAGGTGAGCACCAGGAGGCAGGAAATCATACGCCGGTACTCGTGTTTAAACCAACGGCCTAGGATCTTTTCTTGAGTATGTAACCATTTGAAGTTTGGTTGCAAAAAATTCATGATCGTCCTCCGGCGTGCCTTCGAGGAGAATTGTTTGCAAGGATTGGATGCGGTGTTCAGGACAAGTGTCTTTCCCCCGTTTTTCTAAGTATAGCACCCCAGTCGCGTTTGTCAAAAACGCGTGGTTAATTTTTAAAAATTAACCCTTTAAAAATAAGACTTTTTAAAAAACAACCATACCTGACAAGATAGCTCCTGGCGTTTTTTTTCTGACCATACTGCGCCACGGTTTTTTTATCTCAGGCTATGCTCCGGGCAATGAGTAAATTCTGACTTAAAACGATTTGGATTGTCCCGAGGGGATTTTCAGAATAGTCATAAAAGGGCTAATTTTAAAGGTAAACGCCCTGCTTTTGCAGTCTGCTGAAGATTTTAACAAACTGCGCTTAGTTAAAAATTTCTTTCTTAAACAAGGCAGGTATGAGCAGCAAGAAAAAAATCACCACACATGCAAATGGTACCAGATTGCCGAACCGTGTGAAAAAGGTCTTGTAGTCAGGGGTATAGGCAACGGTCTCAAACTTGACCCCTTCTTTGAAATACGCTATGGGCTCTGAAATCGCACCCCAGGGCGTGATCATGCATGTGGGTCCGGTCATGTTGGCTTTGGCCATATACACCCGATGCTCAATGGCTAGAAAGGTAGACATGGCCGTATGCTGGTAGCTCATGGCCGACGTTCCGGCCCAGCGGTCATTGGCCAGCCCTGCAAAAAAGCGCGCGCCGCGCTTGGCCAGTTGAAATCCCAATTCTTCAAAATGATCCTCGTAACAAATCAGCGGCGAAAACTTCAAGTCGCCGTACTGAATCGAGGCATATTCACTCCCGGGCTCAAAATCCACGGGAATCGGTTCGCGCACCACCGCATGCAGGAAATTCCTGAGGATCTGCCACGGAATATACTCCCCAAACGGAACCAACTTGATCTTACGGTAGCGTCCCAAGATCTCACCGTTACCGTCCAAAAGAAAAGCACTGTTGTAGTGGTGGTATTGCCGTTCCCCCTTGGGGTTAAGATCGTAGATGTATTCGTTGCTGGTTAGAATCGTAGGGACACCGCCTTCGCGGATCAAGGTCTTAAGCTTGGTTTCCCATTTCAAATCTTTCTCATACCCTAAAATCCCAGGAAAACACGACTCGGCCCAAATCACTAAATCGGGTTGATTTTGCGTGGCCTGTGCGTGCAATTGGGTCATGCGGCTCATAAGGCTGGTCTTATAGGCCTCGTCCCAGCGTTGGGTGGTATCCACATTCCCTTGGACCAGGGCTATATCGATGGTCTTTTGTGGGGCGCGGGCGAAACGGATACTGTCGACCACGGTCCAGACTACGGTCACGCTCCACCCCAGGATGAATAGGAGCACCGCCGTCGTTACGATCGGACGCACGCGCAAACGCTCCCGCCACTCAGCTACAGGCAACCACCAACGCTTCCCGGCTTCCCGCAGGCTCCAGCGCTTGGCATTCCAAGCTATTTCGGCTTCCTGTGCCACGAGCACATTGACCCACATGACGATCCAGGATAGTCCGCCGACCCCAATCGTCGAGGCCCATTGCCGGATGATCGGGTTGCTGTATTGTGTATGTCCCAAGCTGCCCCAGGGCCAGCCGCCGAAAATAACATGACCGCGCACATACTCCCACGCGGTCCACGCCAACGGCAGAACCAAGGTATCCGGCCATTTCCAGCGCTCCGAAACCCACTTGGCGGTCACCCCAAACATACCCACATACCAGGCACCGCAAAACGCGAAAATAAGCAGGGTGAAGGCATTGTTCAAATTGGTGTCGCGCTTGATTAAGACAATCCAGGATAAGATGCCAACGAAGTACACAAACCCCATAACCCAAGCCGTTAGAAAACTACCCCGCCACCCAATATGACGCCACGCATATATATAAGGAACAAACGCGATCCAAGCCAGGAGGCTTGGCCAGGCCGTGAACGAAGCCAACCCAATGTTTGGCCACGAAGCCATGGATAAAATACCCGAAATCAATGCCAGAAGCATTACAGCCCAGATGGGAAGTGCCTTGCGCGGAGTAGAAACCAATGGGGTGGTCATGCAGCCTCCAAAAGTAAAATCGAGTGCAAGTATAGCACACCTTCTTTCCCGATTCTTTTGGTTTTTTTGGGCTTTTGCTTTATCCTTGACAAAGACTGTGCAATTCTTGTACCATTTGGCCCATATTTTCGGAGGTTTTCATGGCATACCCTTTGAATCGTGATTTATCGTTTTTGGCGGATAAAGCCCTTACCATCCGCCGCGACATTGTTTCCATGCTCGGTGCCGCAGGGTCCGGACATACCGGAGGCTCGCTCTCTGTTACCGACTTGTTAACCGTTCTTTACTTTGCTGAGATGCGGCATGATCCGGCTCAGCCACAATGGGCCGAGCGCGACCGCTTTGTCCTCTCAAAAGGACATGCGGCTCCGGCGTTGTACGCCACGTTGGCGCGGTCCGGTTATTTCCCGCCCGAGACCTTGTCTACTCTGCGCAAGTTTGGATCCATGCTCCAGGGACATCCGGACATGAACAAGACCCCCGGGGTCAACATTTCCACCGGCTCGTTGGGCCAAGGCCTTTCAGTAGCCTGTGGCATGGCCGTGGCGGCCCGTCAAGCCAAAGGTGCGCCTTTGTTCCGGGTCTATGTGGCCATGGGTGACGGAGAAATGGAAGAAGGCCAAGTTTGGGAAGGGGCTATGAGCGCCGCCCACTATGGCTTGGGCAACTTGTGCGCCCTGGTGGATGCCAACGGCCTGCAAATCGACGGCCCGGTCTGCCAAGTCATGAACGTTGAACCCATTGCCGACAAATGGCGCGCCTTCAACTGGAACGTCATCTGCATTGACGGACACAACTACGCTCAAATCCTTGACGCGCTGGATCAGGCTAAAAAAGTCACCACCCGGCCGACGGTGATTGTCGCCAAGACCACCAAGGGCAAGGGTATTTCCTTTACTGAAAACCAAGTGTGCTGGCATGGGGTTGCGCCTAACCAAGAACAAGTCTGCCAAGCGTTGGACGAACTTAAATAACCGCGTCTATCTTTTCCGGGGGAAACGACCGGAAGCTGCAATGTACGCGTCCCCGCGTGAAGACGCAGGGATTTCGAAGTTATCGCATTAAGGAGAGTTCTTCATGACGGAAAAAATTGCCACACGGGATGCGTACGGGAAAGCGTTGGCCGAGATGGGACAAGAATACGCCGACCTGGTTGTGTTGGACGCCGACCTCTCGTGTTCGACCAAGACGAGTACCTTTGCTGAAAAATTTCCCGAACGTTTCTACAATGTCGGCGTCGCCGAACAAAATTTGGTGGGTTGGGCCGCAGGCTTGGCCACCGTGGGTAAAGTTCCTTTTGCCTCCACTTTCGCGGTCTTTGCCGTGGGACGCACCTTCGACCAATTGCGCAACTCCATTGCCTATACGGGCTTAAACGTCAAGATCGCCGCCTCGCACGCCGGACTTTCGGTGGGGCCGGACGGCGCGTCGCACCAATCCATTGAAGACATTGCCTTGGCCCGCGTACTGCCGAACTTCATTGTGGTGGTTCCGGCCGACGGTCCACAAGCCGCCTTGGCCACGCGCGCGGTGTATAAGCATAAGGGCCCGGCGTATTTGCGCTTAGGCCGCCCCAAGGTGGAAACCGTAACTCAGGGTCAGCCTTTTGAACTGGGTAAGGCGCAAGTTCTACGCGCCGGAACTCAGGCCACCATTATTGCCTGCGGAACCATGGTGCGTGAAGCGCTCGCGGCTGCCGATCTTCTGGCCCAAGAGTCCGTTTCCGTACGCGTGATCAACATGCATACCATCAAGCCGCTGGATACGGCTGCGATTATCGCCGCGGCCAAAGAAACCGGCGTGATCCTTTCGGCTGAAGAACACAGCATCATCGGCGGCTTGGGGAGTGCGGTCTCCGAAACCCTGGCCGAAGCCGGAATCCCCGTCGCGTTTAAGCGCATTGGGGTGCAAGACCAGTTTGGTGAATCCGGCGAACCGGATGAGTTGTTCCAAAAACACGGCATGGATGCGGCCAGCATGGTCTCAGCCCTACGCACCATGTTGTCTCAGAAAAAATAAAACCACCTTAAAAGCCAAAAGCGCCGCAGCTGCGGCGCTTTTTTTTTAACCTAACCCCTGTATGTTCCAACCCGAAAACGCCCCCTTATTCCTCGGCGGCGTGTTCTGGAAAAGGATACTTCTCACTGCCCTCCACCCGAGGAATTTCATGATTGGCCGGGAGCTGCGCCCATACGGCCTCAAAGGCCACGATCACCGCCGGATCAAACTGATGCCCGGAAACGCGGTTGAGTTCCTGGAATGCCGCCTGCGGAGACATGGCTTTTTTGTACGTACGCTCACTGGTGATAACATCAAAGGCATCGGCGACTGCCAAAATGCGCGCACCGAGGGGGATCGATTCCCCGGCCAATCCATCCGGATACCCTTGCCCATCAAAAAACTCATGGTGGTGCCGTACCATCCCTAAAATATCCCAGGGAATTTCCACACTCTCCAAAATATGCTCCCCGATGGTCGGATGCTCTTTAATCTTCTTAAACTCATCGGCATCCAATTTCCCGGGTTTAAGCAATATTTTTTCCGAGATCCCAATCTTGCCAATGTCATGCAAGAGTCCGGCAATGGTAATGGCCTCCACGAGCTCGGTTGGGACATGCATCTGGCGAGCCATCAGCGTGGCGTAATACGAGACGCGCTCCGAATGCCCGCGCGTGTAACGCTCGCGGGCATCCACCATTTCCGAAATAACTTGTACAATGGAAAAATAACTTCGCCGCAACTTGTCGAACAAGTTCGCGTTTTGAATAACCACGGTGGCCTCGGACGCCAGGGTTTTAAATAAGCGTACGTCGTTCCCGGTAAACAACTCCCCGGCTTGTTTGTTGCCGGCGAGGAAGACGCCCAAGGTTTGTTCCCGACTCCGCAAGGGAACCGCCATGATGGTGTGCAGGTTAAAGATGGATTTAAACTCGGCTTGGACCAAACTCTCGTGTTCGGCATCGTTGGAATAAAACGGTTTGGCGGAACGAAACACCATGGGGGAAACTCCGGACGCATCCAAGGCAAAACGCAAGGCTTCCAGTTGCTCATCAATGGCACCTACGGCCTGGGGATGCGCCTTGAGCTCGCCTAAACGTTCGTCGTAGAACATAAACCAGCATTTTTCAACATTTAAGATGCTGGCGACGCGCTCGACAATCTGACCCAAGGCCGCGGGCAAATTGGACATTTCACTGATCACCTGCGCGACCTCGTACAATCCATGCAATTCCTGAGCCTTGCGCTTGGTCTCATTGAAAAGGCGGGCGTTATCAATGGCCAACGCAGCTTGGCTGGTCAATGTGCGCAAAAGCACCCACTCGTCACGGGAGAAAGCCAGCGGCTGCTTGGCCATAAGATGCATGACCCCGATCACTTTATTCTTGGCTTTCAACGGTGCAACCACCATGGCCGAAAATCCACTTCCCGCAAAGGGTTCGTGGGTCAACTCTGTGGATTGGGCATCCACCAGAATGGGTTCACCGATTTCTACAGCTCGCGCCGTATACGCTCCCCCCAGCGGTTTTTCATGCTTAAACGCCGCCAGTCCCAAATGGGTTTGAAACAAGAGCGGTTGACGCTTTTCGTCCTTAAACCACAGATCGCCGGCCTGGCAATTCATGGCCTTGGTCATTTCCAACAGCACCAGCCGCATGAGAATGTCCAGATCCAGCGTGGTGTTTACATTTTGCGCAATTTCCGAAACCGCAGAGGATTGCCGGATCCGTTGCTCCAAGCGACGACGCTGGTTAAACGCTTCTAAGGCCATACCGGCCATGCGGGCAAATGTACCCAGGGCTTTTAAATCCTTCGGACTCCAGTGCGTGGCGCGCTTGGGGCCTATCAACACCAGTACGCCGGGTGCCGGGCAAGTCCCGTAAAGTGGGAGGATCAGGATTTCCTGCGGTGTTGGGAAGAAGCGGAGCCATTCGGCGTCTTTAGGCCAAGCATTTTTCAACGTGGCTGAAGGGTGTATGGGTTTGGCTAAGGTTTCGGGATTAAGCGCTTCCCAAACCAAGACGTGCGTCTCCCGTTGCGACCACAAATAGGCTTTGCCACTTTCGGCCGACATTCGAATGAGCCCTTTGGGAAAATCGCTGTGCATAAGAAGACTGTAGTCCGGATCGCCCATGACCATGCACTCCCACCCGTCGGTGGGAGGCATAACCAGCAACGCTTGTTTGGCTTGTACCAGAAAACGCCCACCGCGCGCCAAGGTCTGGGCCAACGCTTCCGCGGTTTGACACGCCATGACGTCCTTGACAAACGCCCCAGGGGCGCGCAACAAGCCGGTAGCGGCTTTTTTTCTTGGCAACTTTCTTTTGAGCACGTATGGCTCCTATACTAAGCTGACGCGGATAACCCTTCGCTGTTTTGCTAAATCTGACGCTGCTGCTCCAATGTACCTGCTACCGGATGCGTATGCTTTGTCATCTCGAGCGTTCGCGAGAGATCTTCCTTATACACTATCCATAAGAACTATAACTTTCCCGCCACTTAAGCTCCTCGGAACGACATCTTGCCTTAAGCCTTGGATGCTTCGTTTTCCAGAGTATCGGCGGTTTCTTGTTTTATCCATTCCAAATACGAATCCGACCCAGCCAGAATCGGCAAGGCAATAATCTCAGGAACCGTATACGGATGCAGGGATTTTACCCGTTGGATAAGTGCCTCAAACAACGCCTGCCGAGTTTTCACCAACAGCAGCTCCTCGGGTTCTCGTTCAATCTTACCCTGCCACCGATAGGTGGAGAGCATGCCCGGGACCCGATTGACGCAGGCTGCCAAACGCTCCTCCACCAGGACTTCCGCCAAACGTGTACCCACCTCTGCGTTTGGCACTGTGATCATAACCACACAATACACGGTCGCCTCCTTAGGCTGAAACCAAAACCCCGGCATACCCAACGACGCGCTCGGTATCACCCGAGGCGTCTGCAGAGGTCGCATAGGCTATGCATGAACTTTTCTTTGCTCCCAGGGCCTTGGCCGCAATCAATAGAACCGCGGCCGGGGCCACTCCGCACATGCTGATCTCTTCCTGCATAACCACGTGCATCAGACCTTCGGGATCCAAGGCTTCGACTCGATCCAGGGCCAGACGATCCAATCGCTGGGTGGTTTTTAAATCCGCAAAATGATTCATGTCCGAAGAGGCTAAAAAGAGGGCGGATTTTTTTTGTTGCGTATACGTGCGAGCCAGGGCATGGCCGATCTGCGTAAGCACACCTATGTCCCAGGTGCTGATCGCCAAGGCAACCAAGCTGAACTCTTTCCCGGATTTTTGCAAAAACGGCAACTGTACTTCCAAAGAGTGTTCCTGCACATGGGCTTGATCGTCCCAGCGTGCGCTCGGACACGCGTCAAGAAACGCCGCAGCCCAGGCACGCTCAATCGGCACCTTCCCCAGCGGCGTCTCCCATGATTCGGCTGACGCCAAGGCGACCGGCGCACCTTTCCCAGTATGGTTGGGTCCCAGCAGAACATACACATCGGCGCGGGGCAAGCGGGCGTACACCTGGGCGGCGACTTTGCCCGAATACACATATCCGGCATGCGGCACCATGGCCCCCAAACACGGAACGACATTCGGGAGTGGTGTCGGCCAAAGTTGCTCCAGTTCACGTAATAACCGGTTGGGATTTTTCTCATAAAAACGGCCGGAGACGTACGCTTTGCGTTCCATGCGCGTGGCTCCCGTCTACTTAGGGTTGTGTTGTAAAGTGCTTTTCAAATAGATCGTCATCCCGATAAACCCAGCAGTGTTCTGACGCAGACCCAAGAAATTTTTCATATTGTCATTTCGAGGCAACGCCGAGAAATCCCTATTTATTTTATGAGGCCTCTCACTTCGTTCGAGCTGACCAAAAAAATACCAATCCCATAGAACCCGTTTATTAAATCCTCTGTCTCCGTGAAACATGACCGAAGATCACAGCGATAGCGGGCCGGATCAGCGACTACTTAGTTCCCCGCTTGCAGGGTTATCTCCACCCGGCGATTCTTATCCCGTAGACGCTCATCTTCTGACTTCACCACAGGCTGCTTATCGCCCTTTGAGCGGACCAAAATCCGACCTACGGAAATTTTATAATACGCCGTCATGTAGCGCGTCACGGCATCCGCGCGGCTCTTGGAAAGCACCAGGGCATCGGCCTTCTCGTCCATAGGATCGCAGTAGCCCTCGACCAATATTTTGGCTTTGGGATATTTTTTCATCTGATCCACCGCTGTACCGATTTTTTCCGAGGCGTCGTTGGTGATCTCCGCGCGGCCTTGTTCAAAATAAATCACGCCGATCTTTTTGTCTTTTTTCAATTCTTCCACTGCGTTGCCGCCGCGTGCTCCGGAGACAATGGCATTGGGTGAAAGGCCGCTCGCGGTAGGCGCACTCGAACTGCTCACCACACCCCCGCCTCCGCCACTTTGCTCAAACATGCCGCCGGTGCTTTCCTGGGAGCTGTTGATGTCCACCAACACCAATTCGTAACTAAGTTCAAAAATGTTTTTCACGGGCTTACCGGCCTTGTTCTTCCCGTTCCAATTTATCGTATCCGGCATGCCATCCCCGGATAAAGAAACAATTTGCTTATCCGCAACATCGGTGACAATCAGCATCCACTTGGCCACCTTGGGCCCTGAGACACGGTGCACGGTAAACGTGACCTCTTTGTTTCCCTCGTTGCCATTACGAATCGAAGTTTCGACATTTAAGCTTTGCTGAACCAGCGAACGCATCATGCGCTCATCTTCACTGGGCGAGGAGATGCCCAACGGCGAACCGGAACGCCTGGGTTTCTCTACAATCCCCGCTCCCGAAGCCATGCCAAAAGACATTTGCGGATTCGTGGGTAATTTCTTAGTTCGCCGCTTACGCTTGGCTTCGCTCGCCGAAGCTACGGCCGAAGCACTCAGGCTCTCGCCCATGGTGGTAAAATCCAGCGCGAACGAAATACGGTGCGTGCTGCCCAGGGTGCCCATGGGCGCAAACGTATAGCCGAAGTTGAACACGCTGACCTGAACACCCAGCCCGGCGGTGAAGCCGCTCAACGATCCGAGACTGTTAACATCGGAGACCGTATACCCCGTACGAAAATACACCATATGAAAAAGATCGTACTCGCCACCCAGGTGTATTTGGTATTGTCCCGGCGCCCCTATGGGAATTTCCGCATCCAAGGCCAGGCTTATTTTTTGTGTATCATTTAGGTTTATGGGCTTCCCGAGCCCTGTGCGCACTTCCATGGGAAGAGCATAACCCCCGGCTTGCCCGCCTATGTTTTGTAGCGCCAAGCCAAAAATGAGGCCTGACTCAAAAGGAACCTGCATGCCCAAGTCAAACGCATAGGCGCTTAATGTTACATCTCCCAGATTTTCCATAAAATATTTCGCGCCCAACCCATACGCAAATCCCGACTCCATTTGCCCGCCGTAGCCAAAGTTAAACCCCATCATGGATAGGTTGAGTTGACCCAAGTCCCGAATCATGCGCCCATCGTCGGTGATGTCGGTTTTTTCAATGGTGCCCAAGGGCAGGTAGTTGAACCCTACGGCTAAGGTTTGCCCTTTGGCCAGAGGCATGCCAAACCCTAAAAACTCCTGACTCATCTCTTGATACAAGCTTCCATGTGAAAACTCCAACCAGGTCTTGCTCATACGGCCCAAGCCCGCCGGGTTCCAGTAAAGCGCCTCCAGGTCATCGGTCAAGGCCGATCCCGCGCCGCCCATGGCCGTCCCGCGAGTGCCAACCCCAATTAATAATTCGGGCATGGCGATCTGCGAGAAGGAATAGGTTTGCTCAACATCGGCGGCCTGGGAAGACAGGGAACCAACCAACATAAACAACAACGAGGTGGCTAAACAGACGATACGCTTGGTAGGGTTCATTATGGATGCATCCTTTAAGGGATCATTGCGTTATTCTTTTTCAAAGGGCGAATGCAATTCGCCCCTACTTGATCTGTTTTGTTAAAGCGCGTGTGCGACCGCCGGCCGCACCCAGAGACTTATTTTTGTTTCGAAATCACAAATTTCTTCATCTTGGTACTGGTCAGCGTTCCGTCGGTGCCTTCAAAGGTGACCTTGTATAAATAGATGCCCGGCGCAATGTTGGTGATGTTCCAGGTGGTCACTTGGTTTTCCACCGCCGGCTTGTTGTTGTCTTCCAAGTGAGCCACTTTCATGCCCGCCAAGTTGAACACATCGATCTTAATGGTCGCCGCGACTTGGGGCGAGTACATAAAGTTCATGATGTTTCCAGTGGCTGGATTGGGATACACCACCACATCGTTGGCCGGAACCGTCCACGGTGTGAGGGTCAGGGTTTTGGTTATCGTGGGGGTGATGGTGTAGGTCTTGGTGATGGTAGGTGTGACCGTTCGTGTGGGTGTAATCGTTGAGGTAGGAGTGATCGTGTACGTGCGTGTATATGTCGGGGTCACGGTTTTCGTCGCTGTAACACACGGCAACGAAACATTATCAATTTCAAAGGCATTAACATAATTTAGCGTCGAGTTGTTGGTATTGGTCATAAAGGAAATATTTATGGTTTGTCCCGCGTAGGTATCCAACGGTACCGCTTGAGACGCGGTTGTCCAAGGCATGGGGGTGGGTGTTATCACATTATCAAAACCCCCGATCGGAGGTTCCCCATGGTAAACGACAACACCTTGGATTTGAGCTTCTACCCAATCAAAAGAACGTTGAACTTCCGCTGGATCAAAAAGCCATCTGTAGTGAAATGTAAGTGTACTCGCCAAAGCATTTTGTGGCACCTGAATACTCTGTTGTGTCCAAGACTGGACAAAGCTTCCAATATAGGTTGGAGTCAAATTACCTTGAATAAGGCTCGGCATAGGATTTCCAAAAGATGTATTAACTCTTGGGGCAACAGGATTTACTCCAGTCGGAGATGTTGAAGTGACCCAGCCTGGGATTCCACCTGCAATTGGTGTGGGTGCCGAAAAATCACCGTTTACAATCAATTCGCCTACCGCGGCTGCGAATGCAGATTGGGCTAAGATTAAAAGAAAAAATAGTGACCAAACAAGACGTTTCATAACCCACCTCATAGGCTGGCAAAATAGTTCATTGTTTTAATTATATCCCAGATTTTTCATGCGGGCAAGGAAGGAAACTTCTTTGACTTGCGGGGAACCCAACTCCCCCGCCGGTCTGTACACCCGACCGTCCCCCCCTCTTTGGCAAAGAGGGGGTTGGGGGGAGTTGGGTCTTATCTTTTCCTACTTAATAACCGCCACTTTTACATAGGACTTAAAGGTACCTGCTTGGATGTGTACGATATAAATACCACTGCCCACGCAGCTACCGCTGTTGTTGACGCCGTTCCAGTAGACCTTGTTTAACTGCTTGCCAGGATACTCCACACCGTCCACCAGGGTTTTCATGAGCTCACCGGTCATGCTGTAGACTTTTATGAAAACTTTATTGTCTTCTTTTTGCTGCCAACGGATCTCTGTCGACTCGCCGCGGAGCGGGTAAATACGGCTATTAATTGCTTTTAATTGATTATCTCCAAGAGCCCATTTGTCTACAACTATAGGAGTGGTGGTAGGTGTAGGAGGAAGATTTGAATAATTTAATGACACACTTTGAAAAGTCCCAGTTCTAAGGGATTTAGAAATATCAGCGCCAATTTGCACATATTGAAGTTGTTGATTAATGGGTTGTGCGGTGCTCAACCCACTGATTGTATTCCATGCACCCCATTGTCCTTCTGAAAAGATACGGTATCGACATTCGATATCAAATCCTAAAAATGAATGTGTCCACAGTATATCTTGAGTGTTTTTTAACTCTAGCCAATTGATTGGAGAAAATTCGATTGTCATCTTATATTTTGTGGGCAAATAGCTTTGAGGATATCCAGGACCAATGATATAGCAAAAATTTTCATACCAAGTACTTATAAATGTATTTCCACCTGTGATTATAGGAAGAAGCGATTCCTTACTCTGCCATTGTTGCACTTCACCTGAGCTAGAATTAATTATTCCTAAATATGCAAATTGTCCGCCACTTCGATATCCGTTAATTAGCAGATTCCCATCTCTTTGTACAAGTCCAGCATTGGTTATTCTTACTGGCAGTGCTAGTGTTTCCCTCCAGTGACTAATACTACCATTAGGTGCAATTTCACCTACATAAAGTCCGCTAACTCCAGTGGTATCATAAAAAACATACATTCGATTATTAATTACGATTGGGATTGTATTTGGTGAGATGGTATTAGTTAACGAAGTATCATTTGTCCACATAGTTCCCAAACTTCCACCGGCATTAATAGTGGTATGTAAAACACTGGTTCCATTAAAAACATAAAAATTACCATTATGCGTAATTGTCTTAAAATAAAAATAGCCCATTGCTAATGGTAACGATGTGGTTCTAGTCCACCCTGTGACAAGACCATTTGTGCTGATTAGGTCAGAAAAAAATACTGCTGTAGTGTTTCCACAAGCAGAATGTGTATTTCCGCCCGCCACATAGATGCGATTTTGGTAACTCGTCATTGCATGACCCGCCGCAGGATATGGAAGTATTCCGGAAAGATTCCACGTACTAGTACTTCCGTCCGACATAAATCGTACACAGTTTAAATTTTGAGTTCCGGCGAGAGTTGAATCCGCACCGCCACCTACGTACGCAAAATCATATACATTACTTGTTGCTGCAGATCTCACTACACTATCCGGATACGTACTGAAGGTTACTCTCCAACCTAAACAATCACTTAGAGGAACTCTAACTACTCGAGTATAAGGCGAAGCATTATACTTTCCTCCTAAAATAAACATCTGCATACCTATAACAGTTGCCGTGTGTTGCATGCTTGGAACAGCAAGATTAAGCGCTGTCCATCCGCTAAGAATATATGTCTCTCCAATTTGACAAGAATTAGTTTCTGATTGAATAACCCCTGAGGAAGAACCTCCAGAGACCAATAATCCTACACTTGTACTGCACAACGTGTGACGAGATATTGGTTTAGTATACATCCCCATCGTCATCCAGCTTCCTAAAGTTCCATCTGCGTTGATATCCGCCATATATATATTGGTTATATCAGAGCCTCCGTTGTTCCCACCAACGGTAATAAGCTTTTTCCCGTGTACTACAGCCGCCAAATCATAGGCAGCACCTGGTAGTGCTGAAACCTCCTGCCATGGCATTAGGTTTCCTGCTGGATCAAGCTCAGCCGAATAAACTTTGTTGGTAGCAGTGCCATTGAGCCCTCCCAAGACATATACCTTACTTCGGTATGTCACGAGTGCAAACCGCTCCAAGGCTGTTGGCAAATTGCCGGCGCTACGCCACGGTTCTAGTGTGTTCCCAGAAAAATCAATTTCACTCTTATAGACCTTGTCACTCACTCCGGTGCTTGTACGTCCCCCAAAACAGTAAATATATTTACCAATTTTTACCAATTGATGATCACGTGTACCTACAGGTAGATCCGGACCAAGAGTCCATGAACCTAAATCGTTGTTCACTACTGTGTTCAAGTACACCGATGCACTGTAATTTGAAGCATCAAAACCACCAGCAACCACTAACGTGTCAGCAAAGCTGCATGACGCATGCCCGAACAACCCCTTAGGCAAAGACGTGCTTGTTATGGTCACAGAAACTGGATCCAGTACTGTATTTTGCGTAATTTCCCCATCATCTGTAAAAGTAAGGATCCCGTTTTTTACATCCGCTTTCTGAAAATCTGCAACGGTCGTGTACGTCACAGAATCAGCAAGGGCGACAGTGGATAAAAAGCAAACACCTACTGCCCACAGGAATACATTTTGTATAATCTTCATGTTTGAAATCCTTTCTGTGGGCAAGCACTGCTTGCCCCTACACAACCTATTCGCTGGGGTGAATGCAATCTGCCCCTACATACCCCGCCGGTCTGTACACCCGACCGTCCCCCCCTCTTTGGCAAAGAGGGGTTTGGGGGGAGTTGCCCTAAAACAAAACAGGCCTTTTTACGTGGTGTAAAAAGGCCTGTCAGAAGTCATCGGGCTAAGTTTATCTTATCGGGCGTTCGATAACCGCCTTGGCAGATTCATTGAAGTCCTTGCCCAGACCTATAACTTCAGCCAAGCACAACTTGGGATCTACCTGACGAACGATAATGCCTGCCAACGGACGCCCCTCGGGATCCACAATCGAGCCTTGGTAGCCAACCCGGATCTGATCGTTGCTACCCACGTTGAGGATAACTTTCGACACACGCCCGCCCATGCGCTGGATTTCCAGAAGATCCGCACCCACGCGTTCCACCGGTCCTTTGGGCACAACATCGGAAACATCCGGACGATACGGCTCTTCGGCCACGGCGTTGATCGTGTTGCTTTCTTCATCCACTTCAGGTTTGGGTGTGACAAAGGTATACTTCAAACTCACGCGGTGCATGGAATTCAAAGCCGTGGACGGTGTAAACGCATAGTCCAAGGCCACATCGGCCATTTGGAAACCCAAGCCTAGGGTGAAGGTTCCCAAATCGTATCCGGCCTTGTATCCTCCACGCACGGAGACCATGTCAAACATCTTTACCTCTGCACCTACGTTTCCCCGCACAGTGCTTTCCAAATCGTACTGAGCATCTGCGGCCACCAAGGCCGTAAACGACGGTGCCAAGGGAATCGCATACCCCATGCCCACGAGCGCTGAGGACGGAAGCGGGTCTGAGCTTTCAAAATACTTTAAGGGCGTTCCCAAGTTTTTCACGGCCAGGCCTACGCGCAAATCTTTGATCACTTCCATGGATGCGCCCAAGTCTGCAGCAATAGCAAATGCTTTGTACTCGTTAAGCAGGGTGGAACTTAAAAATTTGATGTTGGCACCGATGGCCAAGCCCGTTAAAACATTCAGGTTGTACGCACCGGTAACTGTGGCCAGGTAATCACGCTGCGCTGAGACACTGCTGGAGGTATCGTCGGTTGCCGAGTTAAGCTCAAACGTTCCGCCGTCATAAAACACGAGATTGGCGCCGCACGCCAAGTTCTTATCCAGCGGCATGGCGTAGTTCAAAGCACCGTACTTGTCATCCACCAAACCACTGTAGTAAAGTGCTGTAATTTGCGGATCAGGAATGCCCAGCAAATTGGCCGGGTTCCAGCCTTCAGCTCCAGACTCGTCACTGGCTACGGCCGTATGTGCATCCCCCATGGCTCCTGCACGTACACTGGTGTGGTTGGTGAGCAAAATCCCGGTACTGGTACTGGTGCTTTTGGCATACCCTTGACCTACTGGGATCAAAGCTGCCATCACAACCGCCATCACTAAGCTTTTCTTCATCACCGATATATCCCCCTTAAACAAATGAATAGTGCTCTTCTTCCCTACCGTAACCTCACTTCCAGTTCTCAGCGTCCCGCCGGCGTTTAACTTCGGTTGAAATCGGAATATTTAAATAAATGTCCAAGAACGTATCAAAATTGATCCGTTGCATGTCAATCGGCTTGTTCATGGCGGTCAGGGCTTTCTTCGTGGCTGCGTCCATCTTGGCCGTAACCTCGACACTGTGGCCATACAAGTACAACCACTCCTGAACATTGGCAATGGTCTCTTTATCCGTCAGGCAGCGGTAGTACTCGGCTATTTGATCGAGTACATACTTGTCCGGCTTGGCACCCTCTCCAAGCAGACGCCAATACGGCAGGCGCAAGTGCTTGCCCACCAACTGGATCATGGAAAGCTCCACCAACAGACGTACAGCGGCGTGCCTTCCTTGAACCTTCTTCACAGACCCCTTCACACCAAAGGACTGCCCAAACATGCTCACACCGACCTCTTTGTCCGAGCTGCCCTTAAACACTTCCATCGAATTGGTGATATTCATTTTGGAAATACCGGTCATGGTCACATAGTCCAAAAGATTAAAATCGAGCGTTATTCGGGCCAGGCCGCTTTTTTGCGAATTGCTGTAGCGGAGTTCCATATCTCTTCCCGGAAAATCCACGGGCAAGCCGTTTTTTATTTCTCCTGACAAGCTTCCGTCTGTACCTGAACTTCGAGTTTCCAACCCGCGGTCAAATTCGGTGATCCCACCGGACAAGAGCACATCGGGCACGGTTTTGTTACTAAACGTAGAGTACCCCGTGGCAACGTTGTTTTGGATAAACGCAGGATCGTAAGGAATAAAAATGACCCGACCGCCAATGGCATTCAGGGAGCTTTTCATCATTTCGGTAATGTCGCGCGGGATTTCACCACCGGTCGATGCCGAAGTTCCCGTGTTGTCCCCCACTGGGTTACACTGTATCTTTAAAGGAGGGGCGCCGTAGATTTCCGTCATCATCCCCAAATCACTTAAAGCCTGTGTGTAAGAAGTCACCTTCATGGCCGGGAGGGTTTCTTTAAGTTTGATATCGGTCTTCCGAGGATCAACGCTGGCACAGGAAATAACCAGCCCTACGTTAGTCAGAACTGCTATCCAAAGCCATTTTTTAAGTCTGGCGGTTTTTTTCATGTTTAGGAAGTTCATATGCTCCTCTTTCACTTAAGGCCACGGGTCGCCTATAAGACGCCCTTTTCGTTTTGCTGAAAGAACCGACATTTTACCAGGACCCGTACTTTTCAACCACTGCAAATTTCGCTTACAGGATTCGACCACTTTTTGCCAAAATCGTTTCACTTTTTTCCTGTTACATCCACACGTCTCGATCTATGATTATTTTTCAATAATGATGTTGTATACTTTATCCACGCGGCTGCCTGCTTCCACCACCACGCTGTTCTCGTTTACATCCCCGGTTCCGTCGTTGTAATTGACTTTAGAATTAGTATCTTTTGCAGTGCCCGATCCTTGTGCGGCTTTATTTTTGGCTTTTCCAACAGCCGTAGATACAATGTAACTAATGTTATTGTCTTTGCTTCCCAAACTGTCATCTGCAGAAATCGGCTCATCTAGAAAATTGGCAATGTCGTCGTCTTGGTCGCCCGCCCATACCAAAGAACTATACAGCAGCCCGCATGCCCCGAGTAGGGAGATAGTCAATTTTAATATATAGTTGTTCATCGGTTTGCCTCCACCGGTCACCTGCTGCTAAAAACAAGCCATGAGGGGCGCGCTCTTGGTCATCGCGCCCCTCATGGCACCAAGCTTATTCTGCTTGTATTGAACCCATGCTGGCTTCGCTGCCTTTGCCCACGGCTGCATTGACGGCCGCACCGTTTTCACCCATTTTTGCTCGGTTGCTTACTGTCCCATTCACGTCTGTGTTGCTTAACTCGGTCGAACCCATGCTGGCCTTGCCGCCTTCCACCGCCGCATTAATAGCACCATCACCAATCGTTGTCTTGTTGGTTACAACACCACTCTTGCCAACATTGCTGTTGCTCAATTCAACCGAGCCCATGCTGGCTTTGGAATCTTTACCCACGGCTGCGTTAATCACACGCCCTTTGAATTCCGTTTGATTCGATACTGTCCCTTTGATATTTCCGCCGTTTACTTCAACCGAACCCAGGTTCGCCTTGGCATTTTCACCAACCGCTGCATTAATGGAATTTTCCTTGATGGTTGTTCTGCTCTCAATCTTGCCGCCGGCTGATACATTTGTGTTTTTCAATTGAATGGAACCCGTGTTGGCCACCGCGCCCTGCCCAACAGCCGCATTAACCACCTGATTCTCAATTTTATTGCTGTTTTTAACGGTTCCACCCACGCTGGTTCCTGACATCTTAATCGAACCCATGCTAGCTTTTCCGCCATTTACACCTGCGTTTACTGCGGCGCCTTGCATCTCCGCCTCGTTTTCAACCACTCCGCCTTTGGAGATTTCGCTCTTACCGGCCGCAAAGGCCTGAGCTGAGACCACCAGCGCTACTGCCGTTAACAAAGCCACTTTTTTCATGTTTCCTCCTAATTGGGAAATAATATGTCTGGTATTTTACCAGAGTCACTGCCAAACTTCATTTAAACACTACAGAATTTTTATTGGACGTTCCACCTCCTGCTTGGACGTTGACGCTCTGCCCCGCATGTTCACTTCCCCAAACCTCAACACTGTTTACTACTATCTTAGAACTCGAATTGTTATTTACGTTGCCCCCGCCAGAATTTTTTATTACCACCGAACCCGTATTTGCCTCGGCACCGCCGCCGGTGGCAATATTTATGGTGTTTCTGCCCGATACGTTATTGGTGATATTCCCGCTGAACTGACTGTTTTCCACGCGCACCGCACCCATATTGGCCTTGCCGCCATCGGTGGCCACATTAAGTCCGACGGGTGCATCCACACGGTTCTGAATAGTTCCGTTGAATGTGCTGTTTTCCATGCTGACCGCCGCCTGGTTGGCCTTTGAGTTGCCTCCAATGGCGAGGTTCGTTAGCGCTCCGCCGCCGGTTTGGTTCACAACTGTACCGTTTAAATTGCTGTTTTGCATATGCACCGCAGCTTGGTTGGCCTGCGTATTGTTGCCAATGGCGAGATTCGTAGCAAGCCCCCCATTGGCCCGGTTGGTCAGGTTCCCGCGTACTCGGCTGTTTTGCATTTTCACAGCCCCTTGGTTGGCTACAGCGTTTTTGCCCATGGCAATGTTGGTAGCCACCCCTGAGCCGACGGAGTTGTCCACGTTCCCATGCACAGAGCTGTTTTCCATATGCAGCGCGGCTTGGTTAACCTTGACGTTTCCCCCGATACCGATGTTGCTAACCACGCCACCGGTGGCCTTATTGGATACATGGCCTTTGATTTGACTGTTCACCGCATGCACCGCGGCTTGATTGGCTTTTACGTCCGTACCAATCCCGATATTGGTACCCGCACCGGACAGAGCCTGATTGTTTATGTCTCCCTCTACCTGACTTTGCTCAACATGGGTCGCGCCTTGGTTGGCTACAATATTTTTACCTATCCCTATGTTGGTCACAGCTCCACCGCCGGCGATGTTGGAGACGTTGCCTTTGACCACGCTGTTTTCCGCATGCAGCGATGCCTGATTGGCGGTGATATTGGAACCAATGCCTATGTTGGTGGCGCCTCCCGCTACGGACACGTTGGTCACGTTTCCCTGGACTTGACTGTTCACGGCATGCAGTGAAGCTTGGTTGGCTTTTACGTTGTCCCCCACCGCAACGTTGGTGAGCATGCCGGCTCCGGCTCCGTTGATCACGGTCCCTTGGACGTGACTGGTCTCAGCATGCACCGAGGATTGATTGGCTTTTACATTTTTTCCGACCCCAACGTTGGTGGCCATACCACCCGTGGCGAGGTTTACCGCCTTCCCTTCGAAGCGACTGTTCTCCAAGCTTGTGGAGCCTTGGTTGGCCCGGACATTTTGGCCGGTCGCAATATTGCTGACTACGCCACCGGCAGCAACGTTTACGGCCGTCCCCTTGAGTTGGCTGTTTTCCATGTGGGTAGAACCCTGGTTGGCTTTCACATTTTGTCCCAAGCCCACATTGGTGGCGCCGGCACCCCCGGCAATGTTTACAGCTGTACCCTGCAACTGGCTGTTCTCCATGTGGGTCGATCCCTGGTTGGCCTTCACATCCTGCCCTATACCCACGTTGGTGGCGATGGCTCCGCCTGCAGCATTAATCACCGCACCTTGTACCTTACTGTTTTCCAAATGGGTCGATCCTTGGTTGGCTTTTACGTTCTGACCAATGCCGACATTGGACGCAATGGCACCCCCAGCCACGTTCACGGCCGCGCCTTGCACTTCGCTGTTTACCATGTGGGTTGAACCCTGATTGACCCGCACGTTCTGGCCTACACCCACATTGGTCACCACGGCTCCGCCTGCCACGTTTACGGCCGCACCCTGCACCTTGCTGTTTTCCAGATGGGTCGATCCTTGGTTGGCTTTTACATCCTGACCGATTCCCACGTTGGTCACCACGGCTCCACCCGCAATATTCACCGCTGCCCCCTGCACCTGACTGTTCTCCAGATGCGTCGATCCTTGGTTCGCCCTTACGTTTTGACCGACACCCACATTGGTCACCACAGCTCCACCCGAGGCATTAACCGCAGCGCCACTGACTTTGCTGCTTTCCATGTGAGTCGCGCCTTGATTGGCTCTCACATTTTGTCCAATACCCACATTCGTAGCAGCCATGCCGGCAGCAACATTGACCGCCGCTCCCTGCAATTGACTGTTCGTCATATTGGTTGACGCTTGATTGGCTTTTACATTTTGGCCTATGCTCACGTTGGTTGCCGCGACTGCCCCTGACGCATTTACGGCCACACCTTGCAGCTGGCTGTTTTCCATACGGGTGCTGCCTTGGTTGGCTTGGACATCCTGGCCAATGCCGACATTGGTTACCGCTGCAGTGCCCAGCACCACGTTGGCCGCAACGCCTTTGATCTCGCTTTTTTTCATGTGTGTGGATGCCTGGTTGGCTTCAACCCGCTGCCCTAATCCAACATTGGTCACATTCGTTCCCGCCGCCACATTTACGGCCGCACCTTGGAGCTTACTGTCTTCCATTCGGGTTGATGCTTGATTGGACTTAACATCCTGCCCAACCGAAACATTGGTTATGTTTGTTCCCATGGCTCCGCTTGCCACCACCCCTTGAACTTGGCTGTTTTTCAACTGGGTGGCAGCCTGATTGGCCGTAACATTTTGCCCCAAACCCACGTTGGTCAGGTTGGTTGCACCGGCCAGATTCGCGGCCACGCCTTGCAATTGGCTTTTATCCAGTGTCGTAGCGGCTTGATTGGAATTTACATTTTGACCAATGCCCACATTGGTCATGTTCGTCGCCATGGCGGCATTAACCACCGCACCCTTGACCTCGCTTTTCTTCAACTGAGTGCTGCCTTGGTTCGACGTTATGGCCTGGCCCATGCCAACGTTAATGCCGTTTTGCGCCTGAACAACGTTGGCGGACACACCGGTCAGGCTGCTGTTCTGCATTTGAGTGGACATTTGGTTGGTGGTGACCGCCTGACCCACTGCCGCATTAACCTGGTTGCTCCCCAAGGCCGCATTGACAACACCGCCAACCGCTTTGCTGTTTTCCATGCTGAGGCTTCCCTGATTGGCCGTGACATCCTTGCCTATCGCCGCGTTGATCTGATTTTCAGCCCTTGAGAAATTCACCGCCGCGCCGGTGAGATTGCTTTCCTTTAAGTTCATGGAGGCTTGGTTGGCCTCGACTGCACTCCCAATGGCCGCATTGATCGTGTTTTTGCTTCTTTGCAGGTTGGCGGCCGCGCCGGTGACGCTTGAATTGCGCAAGGCCACACTGTTTTGATTGGCTTCCGCGTCCACGCCTACGGCCGCATTGATTCGCATCTCTCCATTGGCATCGTTATTAAAAACCGCCCCCTTGACCTTGCTTCCTTTTATGCTTATCGAATCACTATGCGCAATGGCCCCCACGCCGACCGCGGCATTTACCGCTGTGTTTTTTATGGTGACATCGTTCATCACGGCACCTTCGATCTTGCTCCCTTGTGCCTTAGGGCGGTACACTCTCGCACCATTTTTACCAGCGGCCATGGCGTCCTTCATAGCCGCTGCGGTTTTTCCGGCATTCGGGTCCTTGCCCTGTGCCTGACCGCCTTCCTCTCCTGGCTTTCTCGACTGAGACGTCCCTACGCCACCGGCCGTAGCACTGCCTTTTCCGCCTACTTGATCTGTACCTCTTGCACTTTGTTTCTCGCTGTTATTTGTCTCGCCAGATTTGCCCTTGCTGCCTTGACTTGCTCCGGAAACGCCCGCGGCGTCTGTGCCCATGGAAGGTGTCTCCGAGGAAGCTCCCCCGGCTCCAGAATAAGCGGAACCTCCTGGCGTACTTCCTGAAGAGGCGCTTCCCAGAAATTGCCCCCCCACCTGATTGGCTTGAGCATGACCCATGGATGAGGCACTTTCGGTTCCTCCTGAGGAACCTGACCCTTGGCCCGCACCACTGTTCGCGCCCGTAAATTGATTCGCATTTACCCCTTCAGCATTCCCGGCCTGGGCATCACCCAGCTTGTCAAAATTACCTTGGGCGGCTTTATCCGGCGACACGCCGCTGTTGACCACCGCTTGGCCAAGGGACTTGATGGTATCGACATCCACCCCGGTTTGCTCATGCAAGGCCTCGGCGCCGCGCTCTTGCCCTTTTTCCTTCGCCGACTCCCCATACCCCTTCATGTGCTTTGCGGTTTCTTCTTTGCCTTTTTGCATATACTTCTCTTTTTCATCTTTCTTGTCGCTGTTTTTTTTCTCGCCCATGCTTTCATCTATGATCTTGTCAGCGCCGACATTGTTTACTTCATTATCCATGTTCCCGTCGGTCTTGAGCTGATCGACCATCATGATGGTCTGTTGAGCTGACGCCGCTTTGCCTAAATCAAAATCACGTCCGATTTTCAGATGTTTGTTGCGGTCTTCTTCAGCTCGATGCTTAATGTCGTTTTTGATATTATTTATATCGGATTCTTTTTTGGCGCGGTCTATCCCATCATTGACTTGGGGCATAAATTTTTCCTTGAGTCTCTCTTTATCCGTGTTATCCCCAATTTTTTCATCGAGCGCTTCTTTTGAGGCTGAGGTTTCCACAATGGTATTCACATCTTTTTCAACTTTTTCTACTTTTCCACGGACCTCTTTAAGGTTTGCTTTTTCATCCATCATCTTTTGAATGTTTTTTTCATCGGTATGCTCGTCTATTTTTTTCTGTATGCTGTTCGCATCAATGCTTTTTTCTACTTTGCTGTTTACTCGGCGCCCCATCGAAGAACTTACGTTTCCTTCGGCCTCGTCGACCTTTTCAATTCCGCCCACGCCAGACTCTTCAAAGGAAATATCATTTACTTTTTTCTGACTATCGCTGGTTGAGTTATCAATTTTTTTTGCTGCCTCGGCCAACTTCTGGCTTCGCCCTCCGCTTTTCACTCGGATGTTAACCTCATCCGGGTCTTTCTTGGCCCAACTCAATACGGGCGATAGGCTCACACAGAGAGCAACCCAGAACGCAAGGACTGGGATCACTCGTTTATGGAAAAACACGGTTATGGCCATAAAACTTCCTCTTTCATGGTTCTTTCAGTCGAAGCGACTGCCGAACCAGGTTCGGCTGTACACCCACGGGGTTGCACAGCTATGCCAGCAACCTGGTATTATACCTTAAATATAGGCTTTTTCTATCTGACTTCTTTGGGCTTTCAGCCCGCCCAATTCCGTATGCTATCTGACCGCATCGGCTTATTTTCGTTGCACTTTTTGCTAATCTTTTTTAATACTGTTAGGAATAAAAACATAACCCTTTGGTGTTATATAATCGGCATTAACAGCATAGGGTATTTTTTTATACATTTTTAAGACCAAAACTCAAACTGTTGGTCTAACGGGACATATACGAAAGGCACCTTCTTATACCTAGGAGTGATCATGAACCGTTTTGTATTTATCGCGACTGCATCTTTGTTTTGTTTTTTACCGTCAGCAGGTAGCGCACTGGAATTTTCAGGGTCCATCGTTACCGCCGATGAATTGCTCTCCGAAACCTTTAATGCACCAGTCTCTCAAATTCAAGTCGACGCATTCAACGGGTATATCGAAACTCAGGCTACATTGGAAAAAAATATCCGGGTCGAGATAATCAAGCGCGGCGCGGGGGCTACCCAAGAAGAGGCGCGCCAAGATCTAAAAAACATTGACGTGACCCTGCGTCCGCAAGGGTCACGTCTGGTTATTCGCGCACAACGAACCGATCAGCGCGATGTTCCGAACAGCGGAGCCATGGTCAAGCTCTGGGTTCCTGTCAAAACCCAACTGCAACTGCACACCAGCAATGATGTCATAACGCTCAATGGTGCCTTAGGCGATGTGCTCGCTGAAACGTCCAACGCAGAGATAACCGCCTCCGGTACCACGGGCCGTTTATCCCTGCTGACCTCCAATGGTGAGGTTCATGTTCAGGGCGGTAAGGATGCCCTTACGATTAAAACGTCCAACGCGGATGTCGACATCGTCGCTGACCACGTTTTGCTTTCCGTTGAAACCTCCAACGGGAAGGTAACCTTTTCCGGAACTCCGGCCAAAGGCAAGCATGTTTTAACCACGTCCTGCGGTGATATGTGCCTAACCCTACCTACCTCTCTGGCCTTTAAATTCAGTGCAGAAACAAGCAACGGTGCGGTAACCACCGCCTTTCCTTTAACCTCCACCCAAGCTTCCGAAGAAACGTGTCTCAAAGGAACTGTCGGACGTGATTCGGGCATCGCGTTGACCCTGCAAACCAGCAACGGCGATATCCAACTGGCTAAAAAATAGATACCTCGCCTTAAACCGTTCTGCCACACTTTCATAGCTCCCTCGGGCCAATCCCCACCTTGAAACTTAGGGGCAAATAGTTGATAATCAGAGCGCTGTCTATTTTGATGCATTCTGACGAGGGCCTATGAAAAGTTCTTGGAATGACGCTGATGCACGTGTGTGTACCCATGATCCGGTTGCTTTGCGGGTATATACCTCCCGACTCTTGGGTAAGGAAACATCTTTAGTCCTGCACGGCGGAGGCAATACTTCGGTTAAAGCCATGCGCACGTCGCTCCTGGGAGAGCCCGAGGAATGTCTGTATGTCAAAGGCAGCGGCTGGGACTTGGCAACCTTGGAGCCGCAGGGACTGGTTCCGGTGCGACTGGCCCCTTTAAAGAAAGCCGTCCAGCTTGATGCCCTGAGTGATACGGATATGGTTCGTCTCCAGCGCTCGGCCATGCCCGATCCTGGTATGGCCGCACCTTCTGTAGAAGCCATTTTGCACGCCTTGATTCCCTACACCTTCGTGGATCATACGCACGCCGATGCCATAGTGACCCTCACCAACACACCCCAGGGCGAACGTATGATTCGGGAGTTATACGGACCGCGTGTTTTAATTGTCCCTTACATCATGCCTGGCTTTATCCTCGCCAAAAAAATTCATGAGCTGACCCAATCTGCCGATTGGTCCCAATGGGATGGCATGATTCTCCTAAATCACGGGGTCTTCACTTTTTCCAACAATGCTCGGGAAAGCTATGAGCGCATGCTCGAGTTTGTGACACGGGCCGAGGAGTACCTCAAGCACCATGCCCCCTATGCGTCTCCTGTTTCCAAACTCCCCAGTACCCCTTTAACGGATCTGGCGCATTTGCGTCAGGTGGTTTCGCTGGCCAGTGGAACACCCAGGCTGGTTCGCTGGGATACCGATGCCCTGGCGCTTGATTTTTCCAATCACCCTCAACTGGCCAACATCAGTCAGCGCGGGCCGCTCACGCCCGATCACGTCATTCGCACCAAGCGTGTCCCGGTAATTTTGGATTCTGATTTTAAGCCTGCGGTTAAGGACTACACCGCTGCTTACCAAGCGTACTTTGCACGCCATGCCTGTCCTGGCCTGCGTCCGCTCAATCCCGCCCCTGCCTGGGGCGTTTGGCGTGGACGCGGTGTGGTGAGCTTGGGTCGCTCGGTGAAAGAAACCAAAATCTTATCGGATATCCTCGCACACACGTTGCCGGCCATTCTGGCTGCCGAAACCTTGGGCGGATGGGCGCCGGTTACGGAAAAAGATGCGTTTGATATGGAGTATTGGGAATTGGAACAGGCAAAACTCAAAACCTCGACCAACATACCCGAGTTTCAGGGAAAAATCGCCCTGGTCACGGGTGCAGCCCACGGGATCGGACGCGCCTGCGTTGAGGCCCTCTGGGCCCAAGGCGCCGTGGTGGCCGCGTTGGACATAGCCCCGGAATTGGTGGGTACGTTTAATCGCCCGGAAATTTTAGAACTCGTGTGCGATGTAACGGATACGGCCAAGTTGACCGAAGCCGTGCACACCACGGTCCGTCGCTTTGGCGGTTTGGACATTGTGGTGAGCAATGCCGGAATCTTCCCTCCCAGTCAGGCCATTGAAGCTATGGACGCTTCCGCCTGGGATAAAAGCTTGCGGCTTAATCTGACCAGCCATCAGCAACTGCTTCAGCTCTGCATTCCATTTTTAAAATACGGCTGCGACCCGGCCGTTGTGTTCGTGGCTTCCAAGAATGTGCCCGCACCCGGTCCCGGGGCCTCGGCTTACTCCGTAGCCAAGGCCGGGCTTACGCAGCTGGCACGCGTGGCCGCATTGGAGCTCGCCGGCGATGGAATCCGCGTAAACACCCTTCACCCCAATGCGGTCTTTGATACGAAGCTATGGACGTCCGAGGTCTTGGAACAACGAGCCAAACACTACGGTATGTCGGTACAGGAATATAAAACAAATAATTTGATGAAGGTGGAAATCACCTCGGCCGATGTGGCCCGCTTGGCCTGCGCACTGGCAGGTCAGGCCTTTGCTAAGACCACCGGGGCTCAAGTACCGATTGACGGCGGCAATGACCGGGTAATTTAGACATCTTCACTTTATACAAAAGCCCTAGAAAGTCAGGATCGAAAGACGCTTGCCTCAGAGAGGCGCGCTCAGATCGGAAATCCTCCCGGAAGCGGATTTCCTCTATGCTTTCTCACCTGACTTTCTAGGGCTTATCTGTACCTAAATAATTGCTTTTATGAATTATTTGATGGTTGGTTTCTTTCGTGAGCTTTTTCATAAAAAAAATTTCAATATACTATACGATTTTCATTCCACCGGAGCTGGTTCAGGTTCCTCAGCGGTCTGAACAAAAAACTTGGTGCCTTGATGCAAGGTGGCCAAGCCGCCGTTTAAATACTTGTAGCTGACTTGTTCAAAGCCCACTCGAATCAAGCGACGCATAAGTTTGTCTGGATCCGGATAATGATGCAGCGAATCATGCAGGGGATAAAGCAAAATGGGTGAGATCTTATGCACCCACTTTTCCCAAAAAATCATATACTTTTCCCGCACCCAATGCACCCAACGGCGACGCAGGCCTCCGGGTGGTTGCGACAACTCTAGAACAATCAGCTTTCCGCCCGGTTTTAAAACCCGGTGCAATTCACGCACCGCAACTTTTACATCGGAAACAAACCTCATCCCCAAAGCCACATACGCCACATCGAAAAATTCATCCGGAAACGGCATGATCTCAACATTCTCCACCTTTACTTCCACCCGCCGCTGGAGATTGAGATCCTTCAGCCGCTGCCTTGCCAGGTTGGCCATGGCCGGACAAAAGTCTATGGCAATGATATGTGTCTTGGGCCCGTAGGTCTGGGCGAGCTCGGCGGTCAACAAACCCGTGCCCGAGCACGCATCCAACACGCGACGCGGAGCGGACATGTTTGCGACGGCAATGGCTTTCTTCCTCCACTGCGTTCCTTTTTTCCAGGTCAAAACCGAATCCAGATAATCGTAGGCCGGGGCGAGTTGGGTAAAAATGCTGCGGACGAGTCGGTTTTTGGAAATCGAGCGGGCCATTAGAAACGGGCACCCAGAGAAATAAAATGATTGTTGTCCACGGTCTCGTACGCTTTCCAAAGCGTGAGCCGGTACGCATAGTCCAAGCGCAGCTTCATGTTCCCGGCCGCAAAAGCCACACCGATCCCCGCGGACGGACCGTTGATGTTCTCGGCATTTTCAAAACGATACCCGGCGCGAAACGAAAGAATATCGGCCAGCGTGTATTCCATACCCACAAGCGTTTTCGGGGTGTTGTCCATGGGTAGGATAAAATCCGAGGTAAGCAAAAGTTTATGTCGTGGCGAATTCCAAGGACGCAGACTCGCGCCCAAGCGACCGTTAAGCGGAAGCGGATCGGCCTGTTCCAAATACCGTACGGGCGCACCCGCGTTTTGCACACCGGCCGCCACCGTTACCGGAAGTTTCCAAGCGTCGGGCGCGGCCCACGTCACACCCAGATCCGCGGCAATGCTCACGCTGTGCGCTTCACGCAAACTTCCGTAGATGATTTTCACGGCTCCGCCGGCCGACAAGCGATCCAGACTTGCCGGTACGTCGGAGATCCATTCTTTCCAAGGACGTGCCGCCCCCAAGGTGAAAACCAAATCATTGGCCGCCACCGGCGCATCGGGCGCTCCCGGGTTGTCGATGGTGGGCATATGGCGCCACAACAACGCGCCCCCCCACGTGCCCATCTCTTCCACCGGTTGGGCCCAACCCACCAGTTCGTACGCGACTTCTTCATAGGCGGCATAATGTTGAAATACAAAATCCGGACTGGAGATGCTGGATAATGCCGCAGGATTGTAGAGCACACTTTGCGCGTCCGGGTCCACGGCGCTGTACGCGCCGCCCAGGGCATTGGGGCGTGCGCCCAGGCTGACTTTCAGAACATCGGCCCCGGTGGTTCCGGGCCCTGCGCTCCAAGCTGCGGATCCCCACCCACATGCACATGCGAGCAGCAGAATTCCAAGTCCTTTGTTGGTCCCATGTCTTAGGTTCATGCTTGGCCGACCCACCTCTGATGGAGCTGCTCCTACGCACTGCCTCTACCTAGTGAATACTGAACAAGTTTACTATCCTACGGGCATTTAGGTGTGAGCGAGAACGCCTCAGAGGAAATCCTTATCACTAGAGGATTTCCGATGCGGAGCAAGCCTCTCCGAGGCGAGCGTCTTTCGCAGCCATACCTAGATGCCCGATCGGCTGAATTCTTTTAGTATTGCACTATTCTAGCGCAACTGCCCGTAAAGTTTAAACAGTTCTTTGAACGCGCGCAAAATCACTTTCGGATTGGCACCGGTCTGCTTGCCGGCCACGCGCGGGTAATGATGTACGCCTACTTCCGTAAACCGGTAACCCATTTTTTTGGCCCGCACCAACAACTCCGTGGAAATCATCGCACCCTCGGCTTTGAACTCGCAGTTGTCCACCACGCGGCGGCGGAACAGTTTAAACGCACAATCAATGTCCCGCACCTTGCCGTGCAGCCCAAACAGCGTGCGCACCAGCGTGCCCCAGGCAAACGCATTGAGCTTGCGCGGCAGCGGATCCTTCCGGTCAATGCGATAACCCGCGACCATATCGGCGTTCTCCGCAGCCGGGATCAACAGCGCCAATTCCTTAATGTCAAACTGACCATCGCCATCGGTAAAAAAAATCCAATCCAGCTTGGCTTCCTGCAACCCGGTCTTGACCGCGCCGCCATAGCCCCGGTTCTTTTCATGCCGCACGTGCCGCACACCCGGGAATTTTTTAACCAAGGCCTTCGCCACGTCCGGGGTGCGATCCTTGGAGCCATCGTCGACAATGATAATTTCCCATGTACCGGCCACCTGCTTGAGCGTCTCGACCGTACGCGTCACCAGGGTTTCAATGTTGGCTTCTTCGTTGTACGTCGGATAAAACACAGATATGTTAAGCTTGCTCATGGGACTCAAATCCTCTTCCAACAGAATGGTCTCTCAAAACTTCGAGACTCGAAATTACTTGCCGCGCTTTTTTCGCGTGACTCGTTTGACCGTCTTCTCGGGCTTGGCTTGACAGCGTGCGGCCACCGGCGAGGCGACCATAACCTGAGCGGCCTCTTGGCCCAGCCGAATGCTGTAGCTCATGCCGCGATCCTCGGGATAAATCTGCGCCATGTTCGCCAGAAAAAGCCCTTCAATCGGAGATGTCGTGCTGACCAAGCGATCGCCGTATCCGGCCCGTACCACCGGCTGTGCGTACGGCGCATGAAATACCTTGGCCTCCACCACATCCGAAGGTTGGAAATCCGGAATCACTTTTTTCAGGTACGCATAGTACTCTTGCAACAGATCCTTATCGCTCTTTTGGTACCGCGGATGATCTACGGGCAAATACGACGAAAGGTACATGACCCGTTTTCCGCCGTAGTGTTCCGGTGAGACAAAGTTCGTATGTTCAATCACCGCAATGAAGGGACTCTTCACATCGGGAATGTTCATCCAGTAGATGGGCGAAAGCGAACGCTTCAGCGTCAGAACCGCACAGACATTGCCCAGATACTCAACCCCGCGCAAACGCTCCCAATAATCGCCTTTTAACCCTTTGGGAAGCAACGGCCACAACGCTGGCGGGGCCGGGGTGGCCAAGACCGCATCCAAGGTTTCCTGCTTGCGCTGGGTGCGCCAGCCGATCACGGTTTGGTCTTTCGTGAGAATGCTCTTCACGCTCTCCTTGCAACGAACCTCTCCACCCAAGGCTTGGATGGCCTTGACCAAGGCCGAATGCAGCTCCTGGAAGCTTCCTTCCAAATACCCCAAGCTTTCCTTGGTCATGCCCTGAGCTCGGCTCCCGGCGCGCGTATGCACGCGGGAATAAAACCAGGGCAGGCCAATCTCCGAGGCGCGCTCCCCGAACTTGCCATGCATAAGCGGACCCCAGACTTTTTCCCAAGCCTGCTCGCCAAACGCGCGTCGGATCCAGCCCTCGGCCTTGACCTGTTCGTATTTTTTCCAGTTCTTTAATTTTGCGAGATACAAAATGACCACGCCAAAACGAATGCGGTTGATGAAAGAGAGCGGTGTAAACTTAAGCAGATCCATGGGCGAGGCAAATTTAAGCAAGCGTCCGTCTTGATAGATGCCCATGGGGGTCTCGCGCCAGAGCAGCTTCTCACGCAACCCCAACTCCTCAATGAGCGCGACGGTTTGCAAATCGGTGGTGAAAAAATGATGGTAAAACACTTCCAAGCGCGTCCCGGCGTACTGAAAGGTTCCGGCCAAACCGCCGGGTTCCGCCGCCTGCTCGCACACAATGACCTTGTGCCCGGCACGGGCCAGTTCCAAGCCTGCGGTGAGTCCTGCCAGTCCTGCGCCAACAATACCTATCTTCATCGTATCCCTCACGCCTCTTTCTGAACAGCCTGGGTCTCAAATTCCTGCAGGGAAAGTTTCAAGGTCCACATGTAATAAAAACCCCAAAGCGTGATGGGCAGCCATACCAGTGAGTGAATCACCAAAATGCACGGCAGCGAAGCGCTCTTGTCCACGCCGAACAACAACAAGGTGCCGACCCCGAAAAATTCAAAAGGGCCAATGTAGCCCGGGGAGGAGGGAATCATGATCCCTAAGTTGATGACGGCCATGAGCATGACCCCAACGTAAACCGGCAAGTCCAAACCAAAGGCGCGCATCACGAAATAATACGCGGCGCTCTCTCCGATCCAAGCCAACAGCGAGAGCAAAAACGCCATGAGGCTGTCTCGGCGGTTTCGCATCACCGACAAGCCTTCAATAAACGAGTGCGAGGCTTTCTCCACTCGGGGCGCCAAGGCACGCGGCAGGCGCTTAACGACCTTATCAAACACCTTGAGAAAGCGTTCTTTCCAGGTGATCATCATGAACAACACAATAAACAGCAAGACAAAAAGACTGGCCGTAACCTTGATCACCAAGTTGACCATGTCCACAAACTTGCTCTCGCCGCCCACCACATGCATGGGGAGCTTGAAACAATACAGCACAATCACGGCAAAAAGCACCATGACCAATCCATCAAACACGCGCTGCATGACCACCGTGGCAAAGGCGGCGGTTTTCGAAATGCCTTCACGCTTCCCTACCACATACGCCCCGACAAACTCGCCCGCGCGCGCCGGAAGAATGTTGTTCACGGTGAACCCTAAAATCAACGGAGGCAACAACCTTGTCCAGGGCAACGGTTTGACCGTGTTAAGCAAAAATTTCCAACGCAAGGCCCGGATGAGATATCCCAGGATATAAACAATAAACGCGGGAATCAACCACATATAATTGGCCTGAACCACCGCCTGCACAAGGGCCTGTCCGTCGATCTGTCGGAGCACCATGTACAAAAAAGCCCCGGTAATCAGCAATCCGAGCCAAAATCGTTTTTTACGCAAAACATTCATGTCAACAATTCCTTTAATCTCATGGTAACGGGAACAAATCCCCAGTAGCCTAAGTCGAACGTACACAGTTGAGATTCGACCGCGGCCGACGGGCTTTGGTTCCGAACGAGTCAAAAATACATATTTGTATAAATAAAGGCGACAATACCATGTTCTCGACACAGGGTCAAGCGACAAACCGGCATCCAAAAGGCATGTAACGCGCCTTAAAGGCAAAACCAGAATAGCGCTTTCCAGAAGGATTAAAGTTTGCTAAGATGTGAACCGTTTGACTGTTTTCCTGTTTCATTTTGACCAATACCCATATACGCGTTGAGTGCATCCCTGCGCCTGTGCGCATAGTGAAGGTGGCTGCTTCCCATGAAAACCTATTTACTCAATCCTACGTTGGCCGGCCAGGAACAATATATTCGCGAAGGGCGCTGCATGCAAAAAGCCTCCTCGTGGGCAACGGCTTGGCCCCCGATTTCCATGGCGATTCTAGGCGCCATGGCCAAGACCTGGGGTGAGGTCCGGCTGGTTGACGGCAACGTTGAGACCATTACCTTGACCGACCTGCTCAATGATATTCGTGCCTTCCAACCCGAATGGGTCGTCATCAACACCGGATTTCCCAGCATTGATGCGGACATGAGCGTGGCCAAGGAGATCAAGCAAACATTCCCCCATATTCAGGTCATGGCGTTCGGCGTCTATTTCACCATGTTGGAAAAAGAAGCTATGGCAAACTATCCCTTTCTGGATTTTGCCATGATGGGCGAACCCGAAGAAACCTTCCGCGAGCTCGGGGCCGCGTTGCACGCCAAAAAAACCACCTTTAACGCCATTCACGGATTACTGATTAAAACACCTCAGGGCATACAACAAACGCCTGAACGTGCGTTTCTGGCCAACTTAGACACTCTGCCGCATGCGGACCGCTCGTTGTTGAAAAACAACCGTTACCGCCTCCCCAACAACAACCATGTCTATACCTTGATCAACACCGCACGCGGCTGTCCGTACCAATGCACGTACTGCATTGTGCAAACCTATTACGGACAAAAAATCCGCAAGCACTCCCTGCCCTACGTCATGGAGGAGCTCAAAGAGTGCATTGAAAAATACGGCATCCGCGATTTCCTTTTCTGGGAAGAAGTTTTTTCCATGGACAAGAAGTATTTGCTCGATCTCTGCCAGGCGATCATCGACGCCAAGCTCAACATTGTCTGGGCGGCGACCACGCGGGTCGGCACCATCGACGACGAGGTGGTCACGGCCATGAAAAACGCCGGCTGCTATTTAATTGGCCTCGGGGTCGAGACCGGCAGCCAGGCCATCTTGGATCGAGCCAAGAAAAAGCAAACCATTGCCGAGGTCCGCAACGCCGTGGCCGTGTGCAAACGGCACAAACTCTCCACCATGGGTCACTTCATCTTCGGGCTTCCGGGTGAAACCAAAGAAACCGCCGAGGCCACCATTGATTTCATGCTCGAACTCGGGTTGGACTACATGCAGTGCTACTGCGCCGTCCCTTACCCTAAAACCGAATTGGGCGAAGAGGCGAAAGCCAAAAACTGGATCCGTGCCCAAAAATGGTCGGATTACAACTTTGGCGGTAACTCCATCATGTGCACCGACACCCTTACATGTGAAGAGGTGGATCGCTACCGGACCAAAGCCTTCCGCCGCTTTTATTTCCGTCCCTGGTATGTGATTCGAAAAATATTTACCGATTTATCCATTATGCAACTGCTCCGCATTGCCAATTTCAGCGACTGGATGAACCTTATGGGCTTCCGGAAAGGGCCAAAATGAGCACTCCCGAACTTTCGGTGGTTATCCCGTG
Source organism: uncultured bacterium (assembly GCA_964604705.1). GTDB lineage: Bacteria > Oederibacteriota > JAAXVQ01 > JAAXVQ01 > JAAXVQ01 > JAAXVQ01. Next base: position 16,285 of record CAZSAP010000016.1, on the reverse strand, counting down.
TTTAAACGAAGAGCGCACCATAGGTGTGTGCGTTAAAAAATGCATGGAGACCTTTGCCAAGCATAAGATCAAGGGTGAAGTCATCGTGGTCGACAACGGCTCCACGGACCGTTCGGCCGAAGTGGCCAAAAAAGAGAACGCCCGTGTTTTTGCCCACGACATCCGCGGGTACGGTGCGGCCTTGATGCGCGGAATCAACGAAGCCAAAGGCAACTACATGCTCATGGCCGATGCGGACAACACCTACGATTTTTATGACATTCCCAAGTTCGTGGACCTGCTCAACGGCGGAGCCGATTTGGTGATGGGCAGCCGTCTGCGCGGAAAGATTGCACCCAAGGCCATGCCCTGGCTGCACCGCTGGGTGGGAACCCCTGTGCTTACCGCGATTCTCAATCTCTTTTTCGGATCGCACATTTCGGATGTCAACTGCGGGATGCGCGGTTTTACCCGGGCCACCGTGGATCGCCTCAACCTCAAGTGTCGCGGCATGGAGTTTGCCTCGGAAATGGTGGTCAAGGCCGCCCAACGAAAAATGAACATCCAGGAAACGCCCATCAATTACTATGCCGGCTTGCCGGGACGGCGTCCCAACCTGCATACCTTCCGCGACGGCTGGAGACACTTGCGTTTCATGCTCATGCTCGGGCCCAAGTATCTTTACATGCTGCCCGGTTCCATTATGTTCTTTGCCGGACTCTTGCTCTCCGGTTGGCTCTTGATTGCCGAACACGCCTCCATCTTGCATGTCCCGCTTGGGCTTTCCACCGCCATCTTTGCCAATGCGCTTGCCTTAAGCGGCCTGCAAATTGTCTTTTTCGGCGTCTATGCCATTATGTTTAATACCTCCACCGGATTGCAAGAAGACGATGCCATCAGCCGTTGGGCGCGAAAATATTTTAATCTTGAGGGCTGGCTTTTGGCCGGAACCTTGATTCTCTTAAGCGGTGTCGTTTCCGGAACCGTAACGGCGGGGTTGCTTTACCAGGTTGCGGCTCGCGTGACGGAAATCAGCATTCCGATCACCAAGCTCGCAATTATCTCGATTTTTCTTTTTTTACTCGGAATCCAGATTATCTTTTCGTCGTTCTACCTAAGCTTGTTCAACTTAAACAAGACCTTGGAGTAGGTTCACGAACGATGTTCGTCGTTGGCCAAGGCATCGCCCACCAGGCTAAGCTGCAACATGTGCCGATCCAAAGATTTACGCAGCATGGGCGGATACGGGAATTTTACCAAACGGCTGAGCAGCAGCCGTTGAACAAGATACTCCAACAAGCGTTCGGCATACGCCGGACTGTTCCAGGCGTTTTGCTCAATAAACGCCTGATCCACCCACGTCTCGGCCGCGCGCTGACCCTGTGCACTTGGGACAAAATGCATGGTGTACACGCATAATTGAGCCCCGGTTCGATAAAAGAAAAGGTCTTGCCCTACCAAGGCAATCAACCATTTATCTTGCAATGAGACCGGCGAGAGGCCATAACTTATTTTGGCAAATTCTGCCTGGGTGTACTCGGGATGGAAATTTAAGGGAAGCCTGTGACGTGACATAGGTCTCGCCCCGGAAGGCAATCCGGTTTTCTGAAGTTGCGTTGCACCTAGGATAATACCCAGCGCCCGGCTCTTGTCGGGTACGCCGCCGTCCTTTTTTAAATGCAACAATTTTTGAAACAACCATTCTTCAACTGCCTGACGGCTTTTGGGATCCTCCACGTCCAAGTCGCGAACCGTCTCGCGCACCTTCTCCCGAATCTCTTCCTCATTGGGCACTGCGTTAAACGATTGAGGATCCCTATCGGATGTCATGACCTGCTCCTGACGTCTACGCCCATCTGTCGTACACGACACTCGGTGCAGATGCGCGCATAAAACCGCTTGGCTTCCCGACCTGCAAAAACCTTTTAATGCCGAGAGGGTTTGGGAGACCCCATTGGAGCTTGCTGTTCCAACCACTGTTGTTCCTGATACCAGGGCTCGGTCAAGGTTTTCGCCGCTAAAATAAATCGCATTATTTCGCGCGGGGGACCTTGGGATTCGGATCCATACCTAAAATAGAATCCTTCCTTACAGGAGTGATCCGCGTTCAAAAAAATCACGGCCAATTCACAGAGATTCCCTTTCTTCTGGGCTGTTTCATACTGCCCAAACGCAAGCGGCCAGGTGACGGGAATGCCCTGTAAAACATTTTCAAACATCGTGGGGGCAACCACACCGACATAGACGTTTTCATCCACGCCCGTGGCGCCTGTGCCCATACGACTCACGTTACCGGCCCGCGACAACATCAGGTCAAAGCTGGGTTTCCCGGAAATTTTTAAGGAGATAACGATTTCATAAATATGGACGGTCAACATACCTGTGCCTTCCTTAAAATTCATTGCACGACATTGCTTTCAACCCCAACCTCGACATGATCGAATGTGACCCGTAACAGCCCGGGTTGTGTCCACTTTTTTTCGCAAGCCCTGCGTCGCTGCTTGAACTTGGTCTGTCCAAGGCTCCAGGCTCTGCAGCACGCTTTCGAATGCGGGAACATACTTTTGCCTTAATCCCGCCTGGTATTCCTTTTCCGGCAGCCCCCCGGCCAAATAGTTGCGATGGAGGCAGGCGATTCGCTTTGTTTCGGACAAGGCCCCAGGGACAACCGGCAAACGCCCCAGGCAGATCGGACAAACCAACCAGTGTTCCCGCGGATACCGCAGCCAAGGACGTCCCCAAACTAAGACCTGCTCTTCAATTTTCCAAAGGTGCCAAAACTCCTCGGAACAACACATGGGACAGGATATGCGGAACGTCTCACCCAAATTTTTCACCTTCGACTGACGACCAATCCAGGCTCTCATGCGGTCCTCCCATGAACTCCAGCCTTCCAGCACCTGTATAGTCAGACCCATTCCGGTCCGAAAAAATTACATTAAATCTATACATTCAACTGCTTGCTTTTTATGCGTAAGTGATTTAGGTTATACGCTATTGGTACTTATTCATTTATCGGAGGGCTGTATGCGGTTTAAAACAATTGTGTTGCTCTTGCTTTTTGTCGGTTCTGGATTCTCAACCCTTCTCTGGGCACAACCCACGCCAGGAGGACGTGTAGGCCTTTTCGGAAACCTTGGATACAATCAATACGCAATGCAGGATTTTAATAAGACCATTGATTTAATCAACCACTTTAATACCACTTTCGGCGGGAAGGACATCGCACCCATCAAGGAAGGTTTTTCTGGAGGTGGTGGAATCATGTTTGGTTTAAGCGATAATTTTATTATTGGCGCCGAAGCCAATTATCTGCTTGCCCAGACCAAGGGTGATTTGCAAAATGCTCGCTGGGACAACTCCAGTGATGAATGGGTGCCCACCACAACCGATCCGTTTGAGTTGACCATGCCGGCGGTTGAGTATGCCGGTTTTTTAAAATTCGCTCAATGTGTCCAGGAAAACGTCATGATGTCCGGTGGCGTTGCGGTCGGAACACTAGCCACCTCCGGGGAAATGATTTCCCGCACGTCCAAAACCTCCTTTACAGGTTCAACGGTTTCTTTAAAATTTATGGTTGGTGCCGAAACCTGGGTGAATGAATTCGTTTCATTTGGATTTGACTTTGGATATCGCTTCGCCAAAATCACGGAGCTTAAAGATCAGAACGGACATGTTATGGAAAAAATCGATGATTTTTCTAAGAACCAAGAAGCAGATTATTCAGGGATATATCTTCAAGGCGGAATACGCCTCTACTTTTAGCCGCTCAACCCCACTAAGCGCCGTCCTCTCGATCCGCAGCAGGAGAGCGCTTAGTGGGGCGGCCAGCCTGCGGTTTATTTAAACGTGCAGAGATACTCGGCGATCCCTTGCTCGACCGTGATGTCAAACGAAGATTTGCCCGGCACTTCAAAAAAGGTTCCTGCCGTATAGGTCTTCCAAGCGGTTTCTCCCGCCACTTTCACCTTGCACTCACCCGCGAGGATATCCATGCGTTCCGGTGCGCCTGTACCAAAGTTAAAGGATCCTGGATAAATCAAACCAACGGTTTGCTTGGATCCGTCCTTTTGTTCCAAGGTATGACTTACGACTTTGCCCTCAAAATAGATATTGGCTTTCAATACCACATTCACATTCTCAATTTTAGTGCCTACGTTCATGATCCGCTCCTTTGGAGTAATTCGTTCCGGCCGGAAGCCAAAACGGTCATTTATTGCACCTGCATCTCAGGGACGACATTGACCTTTTCGGCGGGGGTCAGTTTTTTATCCAACAACTCCGCCACCGGCTGCGCCGCCAAAAAGGCACTCAAGCGTTCCGACGTATCGGTGATAAGCAGGTCGTCGCCTTTGGTTTGGGTTCCCTTCAATTGCTTGTTTTTCAAGGCTTGCTTCAGGTATTGTTCATTGAGCAAACTCATCTCCAGCTGCTTTTTATCCTTAATCGAATAGTGCACCAAATAATAAAGCGGGTCCACCACAGGCGCACGTTTGCCATCCCCGATACTTACCTGACGCAGATTCATGTATTTCTCTCCGTTAATCTCGGAGCAGAAGCCTAAATACTGCTCATCAAATTGATACTGTTGGTCCAGCAGCACCACTTGAAAAAGGCCATTCTTGTCTTCCAAGAATAGAAAGTAACCCTGATGCTCGGGGTTTTTATCTTCGTCCGGTGCGGCGCGCCACCACCCCAACAAGGACTTATCCAACTCCGCGCTGGGCGGGAGTGGGTTCACGGATTTAAAGTAACACGCATTCAATGAGAGCCCTACCATCAACCACAGCATCATGCGTACAACACGTTGAAGGTTCATAGACGCCTCGCTTCCGGGAATAACCTACGCGCTTATTTTAGCCTAATCGGCGGAATGTGCCGAGAAGATAATCATGTGGTTCAACCTTTTCCATCCGGTCGCGTCAGCGCTTCCAAACGCGCCAAATGCCCCAACGCCTCTTCCCGCGTACTCCCGCAGTGCTCAGGATGTGCGGAAAAATTACGACATACGGGAGGATAGTCCGAGGTCGCCCAAAGGGAGCAAAGGCGCGTTTCGGCTATCAAAAGCGGACATACACGCCCCGCCGGCTTCCCCTGCGGCAGGCCCGGCAAAGGACTGGATATAGAAATGGCCTCGCAACACGCGGCACATCCAGGACGACACTCCATGCGTACGCTCCCCCCCTTCAACGGTTCTTAAAAAAATAAATTCTCCGCTCCGGATGAATCCCGGTCATGGTACACTCATACCCAGCACCCGCCCTGGGACCCAACACCCTCGAAGGAGTATTCCATGCAATTAACCGAAGTGCATGAAGCACTCAAAGGATTGAATGTTTTCGAAAAGCGGTCTGCCGACGCCTCGTTGATTGATGTCGTGATTGAAAATCCGGACCTGCCTACCTGGCATACACGCCTGGAAACAATACTCGGACCGGCCTTAAAACCACCCGGAGCCAAGCCCGATGCTGTGGCCAAACGCATTGCCGAAGCTTTCGGTGGGATACGCAACGAACAAACCCTTTTCTGCAAATCCTTTCCCGAGCACGCCATCGTGGCCATGTTCTGGCCTTGGCAAAACGGAAAATGCACCACCTGCAAATTGTTTCCGATAGGAAATGAGATGTTGGAAGCCAAGCCCTCGCTGTGGAACAAACTCTTTAAGACTTAATGCCGAGCAGCGCGCTCGCGGATGGGCTAGCCATTGATTTCGCGAATGTTGGTATCCAGGTTTTCCGCCAATGGTTTTGAAAGCACTTTGGGATCCTGAATCAACAGCGCAATCACCACAACCCATTGCGTGGGAGGAACCAAGAAAATCATAACCAACATGATCCATTTCCAAAATGCCTTTAGCTCGGTTTTTTCGGCATAGGCATAGCAATTAAGCGCTTGGATCAAAGCCAAGAGACGATAAACGCCCCGCAAGGCCTGCGGAATGCCCAGCTGGACACTTAGATTCATCTCAACCTGAGTCACCCATTCCGGCTTCATCACAAACACATATGCCAAAAGGGTTTGCGGCAGCATGATGGTAAAAAATGCGACCATAAAGAAAATCTTTTGTTTCTTGGTATCGGTCATACTACGTTCTCCCCGAGCCGCCTCTGCGGCTTGCTTCTGATCTGCTTTATGTCTCTTTACTTTTTTAGCTGAGCCTGACAACGCGGACATTGACGCGGTTCCCCGGCCATACCCAAGAAAAAGGAGCAGGCCGGGCAACGCCAAACCGCAATCATCACGCCCGCCAAAATCAGCATGATGCCAATAACGGCCAGTTGCCACCCTCGTGCCGTGAGTCCCCCCAGCACCAAGGTTGAATTCTCATTAAAAAAGCCAATGGCCGTCAACCCAAACACCAAACCCACCCCGGCGGACACTGCCAGCGCTTTTCTTAGCGCAAACGCCCGCACCACATCTTTGTTTCGCGGCAACTCTGTTTTCGCCAACGGGGCTTCTTGACTCATGCGCGGCGCAACCGGGTTCCGCAATCGTGACAGCGTTGTTGATTAATGGCTCGACCCAAATACGAATTGCAAACAGGGCAGCGCCAAAACACAAAGGTGTATGCGCCTACCGCAATAATAAACACCCCCAGAATGTACATGAAAAACATCATGGGAATGCCCATGATCGATTCGGCTGCCCGTTGGCTTAAAAACCCCAAACCCAGCAAGGCACTTAAAGCCGTGACTGCGCAGGCGATCACCTTCACCCGACGGCGCCGAAAGATCTCCTGAATTTCAAATTCCAAATGCATGGTTTCCATCTCGCCTCCGGGTTCAGCGCAGCCTACGGATTGGACCGCGGGCGCAAACGGTTTATTACACCGCTGAACGCTTCCCACCTATTGAGCATAGCTCATTTTTCACTGCTTGTAAAATCTGTGCGCGTGATTAAAACGCGGGTTCAAACGCCTTAAACGGCACTTTCTGCTTGGGCTGCTTGGGCGGCGTCCAGTACAGGACGAACGTCGGATACGCGCCTTCCTTTTTTTGATAATCAATTCGGATGCGGTGTGTGCCCGCGCTTAAACGTACCGGTGCTTCCTGAAACCCATCGGCCACGGTGTTGGCCACCACCAATTTTTCATCCACATACACCCATGAAAATTGATTGTTCAAGGTTCCAAACGTATACCCGCCGTCTTTCTCCACCTTAAAGGTTCCTTCCCAGCGGACGGAAAACGGTGCCGAGAGCGGGAAATCGGCTCCCAACAAAGACATGAACGGATCCACGCGCTTCAACGACGGATTGCCTTTCCAATCCGGTGAGGGGAAATACGAGCCGGTCAAGCCGTGAACTTCACTTTGCGGCATCAGATAATGTCCGGGAATCACCGTCCATACATCCCCGGCGCGGCGCTTCCAGGCCACACGCACTCCCTGGGAGGTTGCAAACGAGGTACGAACCTCGATGGTGTGCAGCCCTTGGGGTAAGTCAATTCCTTGAGCCGAAACCTCGCGTTGATCCAAACGAATACGGGTGGAGGTTCCGCCCTCCACCATGAACTGGTACACATCCCAGGCCGGGACCTGAATGCTCCCGCTCCAACGTACGCCGACCTGTCCGGTCACCGGTGCGGCGTTGGGTTTGATCATCCATTCCTGCATGCCGTCTTGTCCTTCCACCACGCGTCCGTCGGCCGTGCGATATTCCGCCTTCACGCCGCGTGACGTCTGCAACTCCCCGGCGGAAACCGTGAATTCCGTAAAGAGATTAAAATCATAGGGACTGCTGTAGGTACGGAGCTCCCCGTGGGGGTAATAGAATTTTAAAAGTTCCTGGGCGTTTTCATGGATGGGAAGCAAACAATAGACCAAGTTCTTGGTCCCTAGATAATGACTCGGAATGGACTGCACCATGTTGAACGGTTCGGCTTCCATGTTGGGATACCCTAAAAACCGGATCGTGGGGTAGTCAAACGACCCTGCGGATATGTACCCGTGATAGCTTCCGCCCAGGGCACGCAAACGTGTTCCAATGGCCGCTTCGCGGGCGGAAAACTCTGACCAACACGCCATATGATGCGCTTGTCGGTCAAAATAATCGCTAATATTTTGATAACCGATCCACCCCACCAGCGGAATCAGAACCAACCATACCCAGCGTTGCGCGACCGTATGCCGTGTCAGCTCCAATGCTCCTCTCCATACAACCTCAAGACCGAACCCAATCAAAAGCGCCACCGGAATGATGGCCCCGATGCAGCGGTAACTTTGAGGAGCTTCGATGGTGAGAAAGCCGGGCACCAAGGAAACCAAGAACCAAAGCAAGACCAGGAACGCATGCTTGCGATAAAAAAAACGGATGCTCCAGAGCAAACCGATTCCGAACAACATGCCCGAGACCAGATCCAGCATGGGCACTTCCGGAATATTGTGCCGTCCGTTGCAGTCCCCAAAATAATTGAACATAAGAAACGTCGTTTTCACATTCAGCCAAAACGCCTTCATGGCATCGGCCGGAGGCACATGATTGAAAATGAGAACCTGGCCGTTGCGCGCAAAAAACTGATCCTTATGCGTAAGCGCAAAATGGCCGAGCGGAGCAAAGACCGCAAGGGACACGGCCAAGAAGGCGAGTACATTTTTCCATTGCTCACGCACGAAATGGCGGTCCCAAAACAATTGCGCGACCATGTAGGGTCCCAACACAAGCGGCACCAAATTGGACGCATAGTACGTGTACAGGCCCATGGACACAGCCAGCCCCGAGAGTGCCATATGCCACCGGTTCTTGGTCTCCATGCCGCGTAAAAGAAAGTAGGCCGCGGCCGCACCAAACAGTGGCGTTGCCGCACCGATGAAATTGATGCGCGTGAAATTCATATGCCAGCGCATGAGGGCAAACACCACCACCATGGCCAATGCAACCGGCCGTGAGTACAAACGTCGCGCCAAAAAATAAAACATGGCCACGGTCGCAATGCCCAACCCGGCCGGCACCCAACGCGCAGCCAAGATGGTTACGCCGCCGATGCGCAACGCCAAGGCATTAAAATAATGGTAGAGCGTTGGTGCCGGCGCGTCCGAGGGACCAAAGATTGGGAGATACTTCGGATCGGTGTTGATCTGCTGCCCGATCAGGGCATTCATGGCCTCGTCAAAGAAGAAACCATTGGGCAGACGTGTGAGTTGCCAAAGACGAACCAAGGCCGCCAGGGCCACCGCCGCTACCACCAACGTGATTTCCAAACGTTTAGAGACGGGTGTCGGGTCTTCGGTCATGGCCGGGGACTTCCAAAACGCCATGGCCAACAACGCCGCCGCGCCCGCCCAATAGGCCAAGCCCCACATGAGTTGACGGGCAAACCACTGATCCTGCCCCAACCAGGCGAAAATTAAGGCCGCGGTCAACAATAAGGGACGCCCCCAATCCAGTGAGGTTCCACTGGTTGCAGGCACAGGTGATGCGGTGGGTCGTTTTTTGGTTTTACGAGCACTGGGACGCGATGCTGCTTTTGCTCTCGCTGCCATGATGATCTCCTTGCGTAGGCTTGGATAGAACGAACTGTTACGCGCGTTTCTCCGCAATCAATACCAGCTCCATGCCCAACATGGCCTTGACCAGCGAGACCACGGGCAGATGCTCCGACATATGCGCACGCAACAACTTTGGGGTATAACGCTGCGGATGTACCTCGTGCATGTACGGTTTGCACGGACCGCCGAAGACGCGGTACCAGGTTTGTTCGAGAATGAGCCAGAACACATTCGCGCAATTTTCCGTGGTCACCACGATCTTCCCGCCGGGCTTGAGGACGCGGGCCAGTTCTTTTAAAATCGGATGCGGATCTTCCAGGTGCTCAATGGTGTTGGTAAACAAAATGAGATCAAACGTATTGGTCTCAAAGGGCAGGGCCGATAGGTCGGCTTCTTGGAACTCTCCCTGACGGTGGGCCCGGCAAAACTCCACGGCCTCTTTTTCAATGTCCACACCGGTCAACCGCAGGCGCGGGTGCAGTCCTTGGCTCACGTATCCGGTGCTGCAGCCGGCATCCAGGACCCGCGCGCCATCGGGCAGGGCTGCGGCCAAGGTCTTCACGGCCCGCAACTTGGGTTGATGAAACACATTGCGCGGAAACGTCAGGCTCTCGGCATTGTACTGAAGGTAATATTGGTTGTCCGCGCCGCGACCGAGGCGGGGGTTCGGGTCTGTGGCCATAAATAAAATCCTTTCACCAATGTTCTCTGAAAACAACACTACCTGCATCATTCTGAGGTACGTTTTTCGGGAGCGGGAAATCTTTTTCTAAAAAATGAGTCTCTAGGTCTTGCTAACGGCTTCTTTGCCCGGGACAAACGTCACTGGCACCCGATAGGTTAAACACTCGCCCAGGTGTGTAAACGCCGGTCGGGACGCTACAGCCGAAGTGAACCGCAACACGGGGGACGAAGCATGGACAACTCATTTTTTAGAAAAAGACTTCCCGCTCCCGAAAAAACGGTACCCGTCGCTTACATGGAAAGACTAAAATGCTCGACCCACTGCTGCCCTCAAGATCCCGTTGCGCTAGCCGATCCGATACCCCGCGGCTTGCGCGTCGGTATAAAACATCTTCACCGTATCCAGGGAGAGCTCGTTTAAATCCCGGCCCAGGAGCGAAAGCTTTTTCAAAATATCCGGCGTCAAGGTAATGATCTTGCACCCGCAGGCCTGCGCCTGGAAAATGTTAATCACTTCACGCGAACTCGCCCAAAGCAGCTGCGCCTTGGGACGGCTGCGCTTGAGCCAAGCCGCGGCCGCACGCATGACCGGCACCGGATCGCGCCCCGTGTCGGCAATGCGTCCCGCAAACACCGAGACGATCGCCGGCGTCTTGGGATGCAAGACCTTGGCCACTTGCTTAACCTGCTCCAAGGTCAGCAACGCCGTGACGTTCAGCACCACTTTTTCGGCCGAGAGGCGCTTGATCAGGTCGCCGGTAAATTCCCCGCGCGTATTCGTCACAGGGATCTTCACATTGACGTTTTTTCCCCACGCCGCAATAATGCGCGCTTCGCGCTCCATACCCGCCAGATCATCGGAAAACACCTCAAACGAAATGGGCAGATCGGTGATTTCGTTTAGCACTTGCCGGGCAAACCCTGCGTAATCCGAAACCCCGTCTTTGCGCATGAGCGTAGGGTTGGTGGTAAACCCCTTGACCCACCCCGCCCCGTATTGCTGCTTCATGTTTTCCAGGTTGGCCCCATCGGCGAACAACTTGATCTTCAACACCTTACTTCCCGCCATGCGTTCCTCCTGAAGATTGAATACGACCCGCCGAGTTGGTCGTTCGCGGCGCACCCGTCATCACGCCTGATTTCCACCCTCACGCAAAACAATATCCACCGCATCGGCCATGTGGTCGGCGGCAAAATCAGGTACCTGCATGCCGCGCCGTGCCAATGAGTCTGGATTTTTAATTTGAATGGTTCGGACCCCGGCGGCTTGCCCGCACGCAATGTCCGTATCCTGGTCGCCAATCATCCACGAGGCCGCCATGTCCAGACCAAACGCTTTCTGGGCCTGCTTTAAAAAATAGGGACTGGGTTTCCGGCACTCGCAAGGGCCGGAGTAGTCTGGCACAATGCCGTCCGGGTGATGGTAGCAATAGTAATAGGCCGAAAACATAATGCCGGCCTCGGTCAGCTGAGCGTGCAACCGAGCATGGATGGCCTTTATGTTCTCCAATGTGGTCTTGCCCTTGGCATAGCTGGGTTGATTGGTCACCAAAAACAATTCAAACCCCGCCTGACGCAAACGCTTCAGCGCGTCCAGCACTCCGGGCATAAGGGCCCAGTCGTCCGGCGTATGTGGGGATTCGAACGAACCCGTGGCGGGGTTAAACACCAAACGGTTAAGCACACCATCGCGATCGAAAAAAACAGCTTTGGCCATCTACTTCACAGACTCCCATTTCATTTCATGGGCCTTCAGTTCCGGATGCGACACCAACAAATGCCAAACCACGGCTTGAAAGGCTTCGGTATGCGGGGTCACGGTCTCGGCGTTAACCGTCGGAACCACCACGGCGGCATCGGCCACCTGGGCGGTATATCCCCCGTCGCGCCCCACGATGCCAATGATCTTGGCTCCGATTTCACGGGCATATTGTAAGGCATAAACCAAGTTGGCACTAATCTTTTTTTCGGCGTTCCCACCCCCGACGGAAAACACCAAAACCCCATCGCGGGAAGCCAAGCGGCTCCCTTTGAGCCACTGCACAAACACACTCTCCCAGCCTTCGTCGTTGACCCGCGCGGTGAGTTCCGAAACATTGTCCGTGGGCGCATACGCTTCCATGCCCACGATTTTCCGGAAGTCATTCACCGCATGTGCGGCATTGCCCGCCCCGCCCCCGACGCCCAAGATAAAAAGACGCCCCCCGTCGCTGCGGATGGTCTTGATCAGCGCCACCGCCTTGGTCATGGGCTCGCGGGGAATGGTCTGACAGATAAGACTGGCTTCCTTTAAATACTGCTCCACATAGTCGGACATGCTTCGATACCTAACCTTTCTGGTCACCAAATTCAATGATAAGGGCAAGACAAGCCTTGCCCCTACAGCTATTTTCCCGTGTGTCTTTGCAAATACGCCTCGGTCTCCTGAATTCCCTGCAGAGACCCGATCTCATAAAAGCGCTCGTTCACCTCGTAGCCCGCCAAACGCTTCTCAGCGACCAAACGCTGAAACACCACGGCCAAATCAAACGCCTCCCCCTTGGGATACGCGGCAAGTACCGCTGCCTGCAGCAGCGAAAGTCCGTAGTCAATGTAGCGCATCTCAGGCACGCGATTTTGCTTGTCGTAGCATACGATGCGACCCTCGGAAAACACCACGTTGCTCAGATCTCCGCGGTCCGCATTGCCCCAGACGGTCATCAACCCCGGATGAGCTTGAGCCTGAAACGCGTCCCAGACGCGGGCAAACGAGATCGGCAGATACGAGTCACCGTAAAGGATGAAAAATACTTCGCCCAACAAAGGCAGGGCCTGCCGCAAGGCACCACCGGTGCCCAAGAGACGGTCCCCGTCAAACGCATATTCCACATGCAGCCCGTAGGTACGGCCATCGCCCACAAAGGCCTGCACTTGCTCGCCCAAATACCCCAAGCACATCACCACGCGCTCGATCCCCTGCTGACGCAAACCGGTAAGTTGATGATGCACAAACGGATGCCCGGCTACCGGGACCATGGACTTGGGAATCGTTTGCGTGATGGGGCGCAGGCGCGTGGCCAGGCCGCCGGCCAAAATGGCCGCTGTCGGAAACGGCCGCATGATCAGCGTCCCGCAGGTTGGACATTGCGACAGGCAGCGAAGAGGTTGAGTCCAAACTTATAGTAGGATAACCGCAAGGCGCTGGGCAAAAATCCCGCCCGTACCAAAAGCGGCCAAAGATCGCGTTGATCGTAATACATTTTGTGATCGTCCATTTCTTGTCTGGGACTTAAGCCCAGACGAAAGGCGGAAAATTCAAGAAACGTTTTTCCCCTCCAGGTTGGCACGTTCAACAACAAGATCCCACCCGGTTTTAGAATTCGCCGACACCCCTTCAGCAGTGCGTCGGGATCGCTCACATGTTCGAGCACCGAGATCAAGCACACCGCATCAAAGGTCTGCGCCGGCAGCTCTGGCAGGGCTTTTTCCAAAGGCTTTTCAATGGCCTGCAGGCGCGTTGCCTGTTTGACGACCGGGGCCAAGGCCACGTCCACACACACGGCGCGCTCAATCCAGGGAGTCAAGGCCTGCATCAAGCGGGCTTGAAATCCGCACCCCAAATCCGCGAGCACCAGAGGACGCGGAGCGCCAAACACCCGGCGCAACTCTCGATCCACCCGACGCCGTGAGGCGGAGGTGCCCCAGCGATCAACCCAGGTCAGGGACGCGTTCTGCCCAAAGGCGGTCTCGCGAAGCGCCGGCGTCTTCACGCGTGTTCCTCGGGCAGGTGGGCGCATTCGTTTTTATGCACCAGCATCTGAAAGACCAAGGTGAAGGTGAACGTTTGGAAACCCATGATAACCAGGAGCAGGCCCCACAGGGCAATATGGGAAATTTGGGTTAACCGATAACCAAGCCGCATGTATTGGTCCATAAACACGAGCAACATGCCCAGTCCGGAAAATCCCATGGCACATCCGGCGAACATGCCTTTGTTGTAGGTAAAGATTTTCTTATACTTCAGCGTTCGGTCCGGATTCATGTCGTACACGACTTTGGACAAGATGGACAACTGCAGTGACGAGTATCCGACCACGGCCAGGGTCATGCCCAGAATCATGCCGTGGGATTCCAAGGTCACGGGACCCAGCTTGATGGGTTCAAACGTCAGCACGCTGACCAGTCCCAGTCCCAGGGCGGTCATCACGAGTCCCGGAATCTTAAGGAAAAAATCCGGCAAGTACATGAACATGACTTTGAGGTTGATCCATCCGGCCATCCAGGGCGAGAACCAACCCATGCGCTTGTGATGGCTTAAGCGCCCCTCGCGGTCTTTGTAAAATTTGATGGGAATTTCCGCGCATTTGAGGCGCAGCTTCGCGGCCTTGAGCACCATCTCCGAGGCGTACTCCCAGGAACGCGATTCCAGGTTGATCTTGTTCAACGCCGCACGCGTCATGCCGCGCATGCCGCAATGAATATCGGAAAAATGCGAACCGTACATCAGGTTAAGAATCCACGTGGTCAAAGGTGTCCCAAAGTAGCGATGAAGCGGCGGCATGGCACCCGGCTCAATGGTGCCTTTCATGCGCGTGCCCATGACAAAGTCAAAGCCCTCGTCGAGCTTTTCCACGAACGCCTTGATCTCACGGAAGTCGTAGGTTAGGTCGCAATCGCCCATAATGATGTATTTGCCGCGGATGTGCGGCAAGGCATCAATGTACGCCTGCCCCAATCCGCGCTTCGGTGCCGGGATTACGCGCGCACCGTGTTGCTCGGCAATCGCCGCCGTGTTGTCGGTCGAACTGTCCGCAATCAAAATTTCACCCGGAACCCCGGCGGCACGCAAGCCCGCCTGGCACCAGTCCACAAACTCACCGATGGTCAAGGATTCGTTAAGGGCCGGCACCACAATGGAGACCACCGGTGTCTGAGAAGGCGATTTGGGCATGGACAACGACTCCTTACGCCCGCTCCGCGAGCACAAGAAACAAGCGCCCGGCCGGAAACAGGTCGTTGATATAAAACAAAACATTTAGGATTTGTGAAACCGCCTTCTGGAAAAAGCCGTACTTGGCTGAACCAAAGGCTTGGTAAATTTTCTCAGGAGCCGTGCGGTTAATCAAGAGTTTATATAGCGTATGCACCGGAAATCCCCAATGCCGTTGGCGGACGATGCGGAAACCGTTGGCCTCCAACGCGCTTATCATTTCAGGGCCGGCAAAGTGCCGGTGGTGTCCGATGAGCTGGTCCAATCCGTGCAAGGGTCCGCTGGGTACGGTGATCAGGACATATTTGCCGGACATGGCGCAGATGTGCTTTACGGCCGATGACCAGTCTTCAATGTGCTCCAGCACTTCAGAGGCGATGACCAAATCAAACTGCTTGCCTCCGGGGTAGTCTTCCTTGGCTACGTCCACGACTTTGAATTCCAGTTCCGGCATCTGACGCCGATTGGCGGCCACCACTTTTTCGGAGATGTCGCACCCGGCCGCGGTCTTGCCCGCGCGCGCCAAGTCGAGCAGCAAATACGGTTGGGCACAACCCACGTCCAAACACGTCTGGTACGAAACGCGGCGCAACCAATTCATCACCACGCGCCGACGATGGCGCGGGGCCGGTGAGTAGCGGTGCGCATCGTCCCACTCCACCGTGATGTTGCGGAAGCGCTCGTGATCAACCTGACTATGGCTTGATGACACCATGCATACTCCTGCTTTCTTTGGTTCGTTCACATCCGCCGGTCACATTCACTGCCTGGGTTTCCTACGGCGTGTGCGGAATTTTTTAAAAGGACGTCCTCATCTTTTGCTGACGTATTCTGTGCCACGGGCAAAACAAACTATGTCCCGTTACGCTAAAACATCGTCGCAGTGTTTAACCTTAGGGTAGGACGCTACAGCCGTAACTATTAATTCCGCGGGCAGGGAAGCATGGACGACGTCCTTTTAAAAAATTCCGCACACGCCGTAGGAAACCCAAACCCTGTATCAAATACCTAACTCATTGCGCATGACTGATCCGCGCGCCGTCGGGCGTAAACCGAAACCAAAGCGGTTGGAGCCCCAAGGCCCGCATGGCACCCACCAATTTTGACTTTTGCCGCGGGCAGTACACCAACAAAAATCCGCCGCCTCCGGCCCCCACCACTTTCCCAC
>CAZSAP010000015.1:0-74679 GCA_964604705.1 uncultured bacterium | reverse complement strand
GACTTGGGGCTGGGGCGGCGGGCGCACGGTTTTGGAGCGCGCGCAGGGGAAGACCTACCGGCAAACCTGGGACGAGAGTGTGCAGGCCCAGGCGCGCTGGATTCAGCTGATCACCTGGAACGATTTTGCCGAGGGCACGACCATTGAACCCACCGAAGAGTACGGGTACCAGTATTTGGAAATCACCGCCGAGTACACGCGGCGCTTAGGGCACACGCAGGTGGAGGCTTCGGCCCTGCCGCTGGCCAAAGCCATTTACGATGCCCGCGTGGGTGTGCGCCGCGCAGGATCCCGCGTGCCGGAGGCAGTCGCGTGGGGGCGCACGCTGGACCAGGCGGTGGAGGCGTTTGTGCGCGGAGAGTATGCCGCCTGCCGCGAACAGGTTGCGCAGGTAAGCGCGGCGTTGCAACAGGTGAGTGCATGGCACACACAAGCGCCGCCCGTGGTCCGTGTGGCCGTGAGTCCGGCGCGGGTGGACGTGCATCCGGACGAGGTCCAAACGCTTACGGTCACGCTGAGCAGCACGGCCGCACAGACCTTTAACGGAGTGCTCACCCTGGACACAGGCGGGGCGTGGCCAATATCCTGGATTCGTCCGGCGCGACGGGAGGTGCGGGTGGCTCCGGGCGAGACGCGTGCATTTACCTTTGAGGTCGTGGTGCCGCGCGGGACGCCGGTGCAGACGGGTTTGGTGGAAGCGCGCTTTCAAGTGACGGAAGACGAACATCTCTACCGTGCTCCGGTGGCGGAAGTAAATATCATGCCGCTGGACTTTCACGTGTGGGTGGAAGGGGGCCGGCTCTTGAGTCCGGGCCAACCCGGGACCCTGCGTGTGCGGGTCCAGGCCCGACAAAGGTCGGCAGAGGAAGGGCGCGTGACCCTTGAGGCACCTGCTGGCTGGAGTGTCACGCCCGCGCAGGGCACGCTCGCGGTGCCGGCCCAAGGGAGTGCGGAGTTGGCTTTTCAAGTGACAGCGCCCACAGCCGGGAGCGGGAAGCTCAAGGTGCGGTTCACCAGTCCGGCGCAGGGCGTGCATGCCTTTGCCCAGACCTTGCTTGCGAGTGGACCCAAGCAGGTGGGGTGCTTCCGGGACGACCTTAACCACGACGGGCAGGATGAATACATACTGGGCAATGCGCAAGTGGAAGTGCAGGTGGCAACCGGACTGGGCGGGCGCATCCTGGCGCTGTATCACCGCGCCTCGGGTCGGAACCAAGTGTATCTGGCGTATCCGGACTTGACGCTCCTCGAGGCCAAGAGTTCCCAGGACTGGGCTGAGTTCGGCGGCATCAGCGATACGTTTCCCACGACCTGGCCCGGGGAAGTCTGGAACAATGTTTGGAACACCAGCCTGGAGGCTAACCAAGAGAGTCACAAGACCGTACGCTTTGCCTGCCGCTCTTCGCAAGGTCTGGTGCTTACGCGGCGTGTAAGTGTGCGTGAAGGCGAGGCAGGAGTGCAGGTGGAGTACGACGTACACAACACCGGTGAGGAAGAAAAAGATGTGGTTTGGAACTCGCATCCGGATCTCTCTCCGGGCGGCGGGGCGGCTCGGTCGGAACAGATCATCCTTGTACCCACGGCCGAAGGGGTGATGCGCGAGACCTTTGCCCCGACCAAGACCAAGAGCCAGTACACGCCCAACGCCGGTTGGTGCCTGGCCCAGGACACGCGGAGCGGGGATTATGTGGCCCAGCGCTTTACCTGCACTCCGGACCTGCAAATCGGCATATATAAAGGAGAGCGGTTCTTCACCCAGGAACTCATGCCGGCGCCGTTTGCCCTGAAACCCCACGCCCATTGGAACCTAAGTGTGACCTATCTGGTGGGAAGCGGGGATTGGGCCAACGCCTTGGGCGTGCCGGAGAAGTGAGCGTCTCCACAGGGGTCGGCTGCGAAAAAAAGCGTTACATTGTGCTGTCTTTTGCTATCATACCACCATGTCACATCAAGCGCATGTCCTGAAACCCAAATACAAGACCTGGGTCCGCACCAAGCCCATGGCAACCCTGGTGGTTTTGTTCCTGCTCTCGCTGGGTGCAGGCTGGGCCCTGCGGCAACACCTGTGGGTGGCCGTGTTTTTCGGGGTGTGTGCGCTGCTTTTTGCCTACATTCTGTTTATGGTCGGAGCCGCGTGGATTCGGTTCTCACCCCGGGGGGGTAACTATCAGGTACGCCTGCATGACCTGATCGCCGCGCGGGTGCGGGGGAAGCGGATTTTGGATGTGGGGTGCGGGAGCGGGCACCTGATCTCCCGGATCGCCCGCAGCCATCCGGCAGCCAGCCTGGTGGGGGTGGATGCTTGGGGGCAAGACTGGGAATACTCGCAGGAACTGTGCGTGGCCAATCTTCAGGTCGAGGGTTTGGCCGGGCGGGTTGAGTTCCGACGCGCCGATGCGGCTGACCTGCCCGCGGACTTAGGACTCTTTGACGGGATCGTGAGTTGCTTGACGTTCCACGAGGTTAAGACCGCTCCGGATAAAAATCAGCTTATGGCCGGAGTCTTGCAACACCTGGCTCCGGGAGGCACCTTTGTGTTTATGGACGTTTTTGGCGACCGGAGCGTCTATCCGGACCCGGCCCGCCTGACCCGGGCCATTACGGGAGCAGGGTGTGTGCTCCAGACCCGGACACCGCTGCACGAGTGGCTCCCCCTGCCGTTTCCCCTGCGTCACCCCAGGGTGCTGGGGAAGGTGGAACTCATAGTAGGCGCCCGCCCGGCCGCGAAGTCTTAAAAACCTAAAAAAACGCATTTCCCCCTTGCGGTTTCTTGGTGGTTTATGATATAAACTCCGAATCCTAAATCTCACGCAGTAGGACTGTTCCGGAGGTGCTTGAAGCTGCCTGAAGGCGCTTTAAGTTCCGGTTTGGGTGGATCACTGCGGCGGAAAAACTATGTAAGGAGCAGTAAATCATGCCTAATGTATCAATGAAGCAGTTGTTGGAAGCCGGTGTCCACTTTGGTCACCAAACCCGTCGTTGGAACCCGAAGATGGCCCGCTATATCTACGGGGAACGCAACGGGATCTACATTGTTGACCTGCAGAAAACCGTTAAGAAATTAAAAGAAGCCACGAAGTACGTGAAGGATTTGGTCGCCTCGGGTGAGAAGATCCTCTTTGTCGGCACCAAGAAGCAGGCCAAAGACGCGATCATGGAAGAATCCACCCGCTGCGGCATGTACTATGTCAATCAGCGCTGGTTGGGCGGCACGTTGACCAACTTCCAGACCATCAAGAAGACCATTGCGCGCATGAAGGACGTGAAGCGCATGTCCGAAGACGGTTCCTTGGACAAGCTCCCGAAGAAAGAAAAGATCCTGGCGTTGAAGGATTTGGAGAAGATGGAGAAGTCCATCGGCGGCATCAAGACCATGACCGAATTGCCGGGCGCGATCTTTGTGGTCGACACCAAGAAGGAACACAACGCGATCATGGAAGCCCGCAAGCTGGGTGTGGCCATCGTGGGCATTGTGGACACGAACTGCGATCCCGATGAAGTGGACTACATCATCCCGGGCAACGACGACGCCATCCGCGCCGTCCGCCTGATCGTAAGCTTGATTGCCGATTCGGTCAACGAAGGCGCCGATGCGTACCGTGCTGAACAAGAGAAGTTGAACGCGGCCGCCAACAAGGAAAAAGAAGGCGACGTAGCTCCGGCCCCTGTGGCAGCGGCCCCTGTGGCAGCGGCCACGGTGGCACCGGCGGCCCCTGCAGCAGCTCCGGCCCCGGCCGCCCCTGCGGCTCCGGTTCAAGGCTAAGCCTTCCGGAAACAGAGAGACTTTTTTATATATAAGGAGATAACCAGTCATGACTGAGATTTCTGCAAGCATGGTAAAAGATTTACGTGAGAAGACCGGCGTGGGTATGATGGAGTGCAAAGCGGCGCTGGTGGAAGCCAAAGGTGATTTCGAGAAGGCCATTGTGCACCTGCGCGAGCGCGGGTTGGCCACGGCCACGAAGAAGGCCGGACGTACGGCCGCCGATGGCATTGTGAAGGCCTACATTCACGCCGGTGGCAAGATCGGCGTCTTGATCGAAGTGAACTGCGAGACCGACTTTGTGGCCAAGACCGACGAGTTCCAGAACTTGGCGTACGAGTTGGCCATGCAGGTAGCGGCGGCCAATCCGCTCTACGTGCGTCGCGAGGAAGTGTCCGAAGAGGTGTTGCAGCGCGAGCGCGAGATCGCCAAGGCGCAAATGGGCGACACCAAGAAGCCGGCCGACATCATGGAGAAGATCCTGACCGGCAAGGTTGCCAAGTATTTTGAGGAAGTGTGCTTGCTGGAGCAGGTCTCCATCAAGGATCCTTCCAAGAAGGTCAACCAGTTGATCACGGAAGCCGTTTCCCGCACCGGGGAAAACATACAGGTTCGTCGCTTCGTCCGATACAAAATCGGAGAGGAGTAAACCACGCGTATGCCTAGCCGCCGGAAAGAAAAGCCGATCTACAAACGGATTCTCTTGAAACTGTCCGGTGAGGTATTGGGCGGAAAAGCCGGCATGGGTATTGACCAGCTCGAGGTGCGCTCCATCGCGGAGCGCATCCGAGATGTGGTCAACATGGGTGTGGAAGTCGCCCTCGTCATTGGGGGCGGCAACATCCTGCGCGGCGCCACGGCCGAGTCGCTCGGCATGGAACGTGTGGCCGCGGACTATGCGGGCATGCTGGCCACGGTGATCAACGCCCTGGCCATGCAGGACGCCCTGGAAAAAGCCGGCGTGCACACCCGTGTACTGACCGCCATTGAAATGCAGAAAGTGGCCGAGCCCTACATCCGCCGCCGGGCCGTGCGTCATCTCGAAAAGGGACGCGTGGTTATCTTCGCCGCCGGAACGGGCAATCCGTATTTTTCCACGGACACCGCCGCCACGCTGCGCGCCATTGAAGTCAAAGCCGATGTCATCCTGAAGGCCACCAACGTGGACGGAGTGTATGACCAAGATCCGGCGAAAAATCCCAAAGCCGTTATGTTCAAAGATTTGGAATACATGGAAGTGATTCGCCGCCGCCTGAAGGTCATGGATACCACGGCCATCACGCTGTGCATGGAAAATCAACTGCCCATTGTGGTTTTTAACTTGAAGCACAAAGAAAACATCCGCAACGTGGTCCTGGGCCAACGCATCGGGACGCGTGTGCAGTAGGTTTTTTAGCGCAGATATGTCCAACTCCCCCCGTCCCCCTCTTTGCTAAAGAGGGGGAGTGAGGGGGCGTTGCTGGAAATAGGCACGTACGATCGAACCTCATTTTTACTCAGCGCGGAGGACTTATGGCACCAGAAACGCCCCAATCCATTTTACAAGAAACCGATAGCCGTATGAACAAGTCCTTGGACGTATTGAAACGCGAGTTCAGCACGGTCCGCACCGGTCGGGCCTCGGCCGCGATTTTAGACCCGGTCCGCGTGGACTACTACGGCACGCCGACGCCGATTTCCCAGATGGCCGGCATCACCGTTCCGGACGCGCATACGCTGGAGATCAAGCCGTGGGACGCGAGTGCCTTGGGCGCCATTGAAAAAGAAATCATGAAATCCAACCTGGGGCTCACCCCGATCAACGACGGCAAGCTGATCCGCCTGAAGTTTCCGCCCTTGACCGAGGAACGCCGCAAGGAGTTCGTCAAGCAGACGCACAAGATGGCCGAGGACATGCGCGTGGAAATGCGCACCCACCGGCGCAAGGCCATGGAACAGATCAAGACGTTGAAAAAAGACAAGGCCATGAGCGAAGACGAAGAGAAGACCTTTGAGATCAAGATTCAGAAGATGACCGACGAGGCCATTGTCAAAGTGGATCATCTGACCAAGACCAAAGAACAGGAATTGATGGAAGTTTAACCCCGCTTGCCGGCGGCCGCTGACGCGGCGGTGCCGGATTTTTAACCCCCGTACCCGTACGGGGGTTTTTTTTGGAGCAACCCGATGGCGCCTCACGTGGAGAAGTGGCCACAGAACCTGGACCCGAAGCGCATGCCCCGACATGTGGCCGTGATCATGGACGGAAACGGACGTTGGGCGCAGCGTCGCGGCTTGCCGCGCGTGGCCGGACACCGCGAAGGCATGGCCTCGGTGCGCACCTTGGTGCAGTCCTGCGACGACCTGGGGATCGCGTACGTTACGGTCTATGCGTTTTCCACGGAAAACTGGAAGCGCCCCCGCCCCGAAGTTCAATTTCTCATGAAGCTCTTGATCGAATTTCTCCGCAAGGAAATCACGGAACTGCATCGCAAGCAGGTGCGCATCCGCATGTTGGGGCAGCGCGACAAGATCCCGGCGGCGGTGCTCAAGGAGATCGACAAGGGTGTGGAGCTCACGCAGGGGAACACGGGGTTGAACCTGAACTTTGCCTTTAACTACGGGGGGCGGCAGGAAATCTTGGATGCGGTGGCCGCGTGGAGCCGTCAGCGCAAGCGTCGCCCCCTCACCGAAGAGACCTTTGCTTCCTTTCTTTATACCGCGGGCATGCCCGATCCGGATCTGTTGATCCGCACCTCGGGCGAGATGCGGATCTCAAACTTTTTGTTGTGGCAGTTGGCGTATGCAGAAATTGTCGTGACACCGGTGTTTTGGCCGGATTTTCGACAGAAACATCTGATCGAGGCCTTGGCCGAATATCAGCGGCGGGAACGCCGCTTTGGCGGAGTGGAGCCGGTGCATGCTTAAACAACGACTGTTGGTAGCCTTGTTCTTTTTGCCGTTTTTTACCCTCGTAATTTTTTGGTCCAATCCCTGGGCCCTCTACGGTTTGATCTGGGCCAGCCTGATCTTGGCCACGCTTGAGTTGGGCAAGCTGGTTGAACACCGGGGTCTGCCGTTTCACTGGTTCGTGGTGATTCCCGCCATTGTGGCCGTCGGGGTGTTGGCCTCGATTGCGCCGGACGGGTTTATGTGGGGTCCGATCCCGGTGAACATCTCGTCGATTCTCTTGCTGGCGTTTCTCCTGACCTGCCTGATTGAAGTGTTCCGCGGCGATGTGGACAAGGGCTTTTCCGGCATCGGCACCTCGGCCTTTGCGCTGCTCATGCTCGGCGGGGTCGGCAGTTTCTTCCCGCGCTTGCGCCAGCTCCCCTACGGGTCCTGGTGGTTCATGATTTTGTTTGCCATGAACTGGATCTACGATGCGGGGGCGTATTTCTCCGGGCGTTGGTTCGGACGCACCAAGCTGGTCCCGCGCATTTCCCCGGGCAAGACCGTGGAAGGGTTTGTCGGCGGCTTGTTGGTCAACGCCGCGGTCATGGGTTTGGTCTACAGCACGATCCTTCCCAAGGGCATGGGGTTCACCCTGCCGGGCATTATGCTCCTGGCCGTGGGCATGGGCCTCTTGGCGCAGGCCGGGGATTTGGTGGAGTCGCTCATCAAGCGTTGGTCGGGCTTGAAGGATTCGGGCGGGTTTATTCCGGGTCATGGCGGGGTCTTGGATAAAGTGGACAGCTCGTTTTTCACCACTCCGTTTTTATATTTTGTGGCGTGTTGGTTGCTGGGACTATGAGCCGACGCAAATCCATAACGCTTCTCGGCTCCACCGGGTCCATAGGCCGCTCCACCTTGGATGTGGTTGCACGCACGCACGGCCGGTTCTGTGTGGAAGTGTTGGCCGCCCACAGCAGCATTGAACGTCTCTACGAACAAATCCGCGCGCATCGTCCCAAGGTCGTGGCCGTGGCCGATGAGAAAGCCGCGGCCCAACTCCGTCTCCGCTTGAAGAAAATGAAATCCGCCCCGCAGGTCTGGTCCGGTCCCGAGGGCATTCGCCGCGCGGCCGTGTATCCGAAATCCGAGCTGGTGGTCTCGGCCATGGTGGGCAAGGCCGGCTTGTTGCCCACGCTGGACGCGATCCGGGCCGGGAAAGACATTGCCCTGGCCAACAAGGAAACCTTGGTGGTGGCCGGCGATCTCGTGATGCGCGAGGCGCGCAAGCGCAAAGTGAAAATGCTCCCCGTGGACTCCGAACACGCGGCCCTGGCCCAGTGCCTCAAGGGGCACGAGGGCGTGGACGTGAAGCGCCTGATCCTCACGGCCTCGGGCGGCCCGTTCCGCGAAGTGCCGGCCGCCAAGCTGGCGGGCATGCGCGCGGCCGACGCCTTGCGCCATCCGACCTGGGCCATGGGTCCCAAGATTACCGTGGACTCGTCCTCGCTCATGAACAAGGGGCTGGAAGTCATCGAGGCGCATCATCTGTTTAATATTCCGTTTGACCGCATCGAGGTGGCCATTCACCCGCAGAGCGTGGTGCACTCCATGGTGGAGTTTGTGGACAGTTCCACCCTGGCGCAGTTGGCCTCGCCCGACATGCGTTTGCCCATTCAAGCCGCGCTGACGTATCCGGAGTTTATTCCGGGGTTGGTCAAGCCTTTGGATTTTCACAAGGGGTTGACCTTGACCTTTGGTGCGCCGGATCACCAACGCTTCCCGTGTTTGCGCTTGGCCTATGCAGCCGGTAAAAAAGGCGGCACGGCTCCGGCCGTGCTCAATGCGGCCAACGAAGTGGCGGTGCAGGCCTTCTTGGACGGACGCATTGGCTTTTTAGAGATCCCAGCTTTGATCAAGCGTGTTTTGGCCCGGCATCGAGTCGAGGGGCCCTTGACCCTGGAGCGCATCTTGGATGCCGACGCCTGGGCCCGAAAAACCGCAGAGGAGTACATGACATGTCTGTCTTGCAAATGATCGTATCCGGGTTGGTGGCCTTAGGCGTGCTGGTCTTTGTGCACGAGCTGGGGCACTTCACCGTGGCCAAGCTCGCGGGCATTCGCGTGCTGAAGTTTTCCCTGGGCTTTGGCGCCAAGGTGTTTGGGTTCAAGCGCGGGGACACCGAGTACTTGATCTCGTGGCTTCCGCTGGGCGGGTATGTGAAAATGGCCGGGGAGCAGTACGACGATGCGCATCCGGTGGAACCCGGCGATTATTACTCGCGCCCGTGGTGGGTGCGCTTGCTGGTGCTCCTGGCCGGTCCGCTGATGAACCTGATCACCGCCGCGTTGGTCCTGGGCTCGCTCTACTGGGTGGGGTTCAACGTGCCCTTGGCCAAGCCGCAAATTGTGAGCACCCTTCCGGGAAGTCCGGCGGCCCAAGCCGGGTTGCTGCCCGGGGATGTGATCACCGGCTTCAACGGCAAGACCATGGACGATTGGGAAACCTTCTCGGAACAACTCAACACCTTTGCCAAGACCCAGCCCGGGAAACCCGTGGCGCTTCAGGTTCTGCGGGCGCAAACCACGCTGCCTGTGACTCTGACGCCCAAGCAAGACAAGGCCACGCAGCGTTGGATTCTCGGCATCACCCTGGCCCCGACCGGGACCAATGTGGTGGAGCGCGTCATGGTGGGCACACCGGCGGAGATGGCCGGACTTAAGGTCGGCGACCGCATGACGGCCTTGGAAGGCAAGCCGGTGGGGACCAAGTTTGAGTTTCAACAGATCATGTGGCCGCGTTTGGATCAACCCACGCGCGTGCAGGTGCAGCGGGGCAACGAGACCTTTGAACGCGTCATCACCCCCATGGTCCAGCCGATTCCCGGACAGGGCAAGGTCGGCGTGATCGGCGTGCAGTTCAAGTCGTCGGACCGGGAGCACAAGGTAAGTTATCCGTTTTTCACGGCCTACGGCTACGGCAGCATGCAGACGTGGATTTTGATGAAGACCATCGTGATCTCGCTCGGGCAGATGGTGACCGGGCAGATTGCGGCCAAGGATTCGGTGGGCGGACCCATCAGCATTGTGCGCATGGCGGGGCAGGAAGCGCGCTCCGGCCCCGTGGACTTTCTTTTTTTCCTGGCCGGCATCTCGGTCATGCTCGGTGTGTTGAACCTGCTGCCCATTCCGATTTTGGACGGCGGGAGCGCCGTGTTCTTTATTCTCGAGGGCATTTTGCGCCGCCCGGTTTCCCGCAAGTGGCAGGAAGGGTCGCAGCGCGTGGGCTTTGCGCTTTTAATGGCGCTCATGGTCTTTGCCACCTACAATGACATCAGCAAGTTGATCACGCCGTTTTTCGGAGGACAACCGTAATGCTCCACCGCCAACGCACGCACCGCGTGGCCATTGGGACGACGGCCATCGGGCATGGATCTCCTGTGTTGATTCAGTCCATGACCACCACGCGCCCCACGCAGGTCAAGGCCACGCTCAAGCAGATTCAGCAGCTCGCGGCCGTGGGGTGCGAACTGGTCCGCGTTGCGGTGCCGGACGAGGCCTCGGCGCGCGCACTGCCTAAGATTGTTTCCGAATCCCCGCTTCCGGTGGTCGCCGACATTCATTTTGACGACACCCTGGCCCATCTGGCCATTCAGGCCGGAGTGGCCAAGGTTCGCATCAACCCCGGAAACATGGGGGTGGGCAAGGCGTTGGAAGTCGGACGTGCGGCGCAGGACAAGGGCGTGGCCGTGCGCATTGGCGTGAACTCGGGTTCGGTCCCTGAAGCGCGGCGCAAGCATGTGCATACGCCCGACGGCGTGGGCAAGGTCATGGCCGACATGGCGCTTGAGTATGCCTCGGCCTTTGAAAAAGTGGGCGTGAAGACGCTGGTGCTCTCCGTGAAGTCCTCGGATGTTCAAACCACCCTCGCGGCGTATCGGCATTTGGCGCAACACAGTCTCTGGCCCTTGCATCTGGGCATTACCGAGGCCGGGAGTGTTTTAAGCGGCGCGGTGAAGAGCGCGGCGGGCCTGAGCCCCTTGCTGCTTGAGGGCATTGGCGACACGCTGCGGGTCTCCCTCACCGGCGATCCGGTCCGGGAAATTCCCGTGGCCAATCAGCTGCTCTCCATCACCGGCGTGCGCAAGCGCGGCGCTGAGATTATAGCCTGCCCCACGTGCGGGCGGACCACTTCGGACTTGGAAAAAATATTGGCGCGGGTGGAAGCGGCTCTGGCCACGGAAATGCGCCCCATCACCGTGGCGGTCATGGGCTGCGTGGTGAACGGTCCGGGTGAAGCGCGGCACGCCGACGTGGGCATTGCCGGTGCGCCCGACGGTGCGTTTATGCTGTTTGCCAAGGGGAAGCCCCTGCGCAAGGTTTCGGCCGAGGAGGCCGTCGAGGCCCTTTTGCATGAAGTGAAGCATTTGAACTTGGATGAACCGCAGGAGTAAAGGACAAGCGACGCCATGAGTGGATGGAAACGGTATGTGTGGGTCGGACTCGGCCTGGTGCTGGTGCTAAGCGGGTGCGGCAAGCGCGTGAGCCTGCTCAAGACCGAGAACGGACCGACGCAGGTGATGCTGGATGCACGCGGGCAGTATTTGTACGTGGCCTGCGAGACCCAGCACTCGGTCATGACCTTTGACGTGAAGCGCCAGGCGCGGGTCTCCCGGGTGGGGTTGGAGGCCGGGGCGCTGCGCATGTACCTTAACCCGGAGACGCAGACGCTCCGGGTGTTCGGGCAGCAAGCGCGTAAGATGTGGGTCTTCAAAGGCAAGGACCTGGTGCCGCAAAAGACCGTTACGCTTCCGGCCGATCCGGCCGCCTGGGTGTTTTACCCGGAGCGGCAGCAGGATGTGTTTTGCAGTCCGGAACAAAACAAGGTCTATTCCTTTCTCGCCGGAGCGCCGCTCTCTCCGGTGGAGGTTGAGTCCCGGCCTACGGATTTGATCTTGGAACCGGGCACGGACAAGCTCTGGGTGGCCAACACCAAAAGCCATTCGCTGACCATGCTCCGGCTGGAGCAAACCGTAACTCCGCAACGCGTTTCCGTACATGCCAATCCGATTCGTCTGCTGGTCTCTCCGCAGAACAGCACGCTCTATGTGTTGTGCACGGGTCGGGATGCGTATCCAGCCGCCAGTGTGGTCCAGATGGTGGACCTGCCCAACCAAAAAGCCGGGCTGACCTACTCGGTGGGCGAGGATGCGCGTGATTTTTCACTGGGCTCCATGGGCAAATACATCTACTCGATCTCTCCGCAAGGCCTGAAAATTTACAATCTCCTGACCGATGCCTCGTTGGTGATCCCTACTGGAAAAAATCCCCGATCGTTGGCTGTTTCTCCGGACGGCGCCACCGTGTATGTGGCCTGCAGGGATGAAAACGCCGTGTATGTGCACACCATTGACAAATCGTTTCGGTAACAGTCAAAACGAATAGGCCAAGGTCCTGCTTGTTGCAGATGGGCATGGCGCCAAGCGGCGATTGGGATACCGCGGATAGGTACGCACAACATGCGTGCTCGTCAATTATGCGGGACCCAGCTTCCACTACGCAGGACCTTGGCCCATTCGTTTTGTGAAAAGTAAGAATAAAATAGTTTTATACACAGGACATAAGGGCATGCCTGTGAAAGGCGCTCACTTCGGAGAGGTTCGCTCCGCATCGGAAATCCTCTAATGAAAAGGATTTCCTCTGAGGCTTTCACAGCCATGCCCTTATGTCCTAAACGTTTTAAATTAGGCCAGACGTGTACGCGAGATAGGCGGGCGAGGTATGGAAAAATCCCAGCGGTGTCTGGAAAAAGCGTGATACAATAATCCGTTTTTCAGCGGTGGAATCAGGGAAATGCGATCAAGGAGCGGCATGAGTTTCGGACAAGCGGTGGCTAAAAACGTTTTCTTCAAGGGGGCCGGCGAGATGGTGATCCGCCTGCTTTCGTTTGCCTTTGTGGTTTGGGTGGCCCGCACACTGCGGGAGGCGGACTTCGGAACCTTGAATTTTGCGTATTCGTTTCCCCTGCTGTTTATCATTGTGGTCGACTTTGGGTTCAATCCGTTGATGATCCGTGAGCTCAGCCGGGATGCCACGCGCGGGGCCCAACTCTTTGCGAATGTATTGACCATGAAGCTCCTGTTGGGTTTGGCGTTTGTTCTGGCCGTGGTCCTGGGTCTTTGGGTCGTGGGTCCGGCGCCCGAAGCCTGGAAGGCGGTGCTGCTCTTAACCGGGTTCATGCTTTTTAACTCGTTTACGGAATTTATCTCGGCTGTTTTCCAAGCGCATCAGCAAATGCAGTGGGAAGCCGGGGTCATGACCTGGCAGAAACTCTCGTTGCTGGGGTTTGGGCTCTTGGCCTTGAGTTTGGGGTGGGGATTGTTGGGTGTGGCCGTGGCGTACTTGGCCGCGGGCCTGAGCGGGCTCCTGGCCGCGGCTTGGATTCTCAAGCAACGCGGTTGGGTGGCGAAGTGGTTGGCCTGGGATCGTGAGATCTGGGCCTTCGCCTTCCGGCAGGCCTTGCCGCTGACCCTTACCTCGCTGTTTGTTAATTTGTATTTCCGCATCGATACCACGATTCTTACCAAGCTGCGCCCCATGGCCGAGGTGGGGTGGTACGGGGCCGCGCATAAATGCATAGAAGTGTTGATGGTGGTGCCGGCGGTCTTGGTGGCCGCCACCTATCCCGGGTTTTCCAAAATGTTTGTTTCGGATCGGGAACGTACGCGGCGCGCCGTGTTGCGTTTGATCCGACTCCTGGTCATGTTGGCCGTGCCCATGGTCGTCGGCGCCGTCTTGTTGGCGCGTCCGCTGATGGTCCTGGTGTTCGGTGAGGCCTTTGCGCCCTCGGGGCTGGCCCTGGCCTGGCTCTCGGTGGCCTTGGGGTTCATCTTTTTAAATTATCTCTTCTCGTATGTCTTGATCATGGCCGAGCGTCAGAAGGTCAATGCCCTGGTCGCGGCTTCGGCCGTGGTCATGAGCATAGGCGCAAACCTGCTCTTAATCCCAACGTGGGGCTATGCTGGAGCCGCGGCCGCGGCGGCTGTGACCGAATGTTTCCTGTTTGGCGCGTACGCTTGGAATGTCCACCGCAAGGTATTTCCACTGGCCGTGGAATCGGCCGGCGGGGTGCTGCTCGCGGGCGCGCTCATGGGCGCGGCCTTGTGGTTTCTGCCGGCCTGGCCGGTGCTGGTGCGCATTGCCCTGGGGGCGCTGGTGTACGGTGGCGCGCTGGTGCTCACCCGGACCGTTAATGCGGAAGACTGGACCTGGGTGAGAGAAAAATTTAAGCGTTGAAAAGGCTATATCCAGAAGGCCCTGGAAAGGGAGTCGTTTTTCTTTTTTTTTTAAAGAAACGCTATGTCTTCCTGCACCGGTCGTGTGATCAAGTACTCGGTATTTTTGCAAGGCCTGGATGTAGCCTTCCGCGTGCCACGAGTGACCCTGCGTCTTCAGGGTTTACTCGAGCGAATGCGAGCTACAGCCGCATTAAAAATTGCGTTTCTTTAAAAAAAAAAGAAAAACGACTCCCTTTCCGGGGCCTATTATAGAAGTACAGTATCGTTGATGTTTTAAGTGAGCTTCTGAAAAAACGTTTTGCGAGTGTATGCATATAAAACAGCTTTGAATACTTGAAGGAGATTGTATGGCGCATTTTCGTTTGTCGGTAATTATCCCGACCTACAACCGGCGGGTCTTGCTCGCCAAGGTCTTGGACTCTTTAGGGCGCATGGAGGCCGAACCCGGGGAACTGGAAGTGATTGTCTCGGACGACGGGTCCAACGACGGGACGGCCGAAGACTTGGCGCTGCGCAAGGATCCCTACACGCTGCGTGTGTTGCGCTCCGAGCGCCCGCAAGGACCGGCCGCTGCGCGCAATCGCGGCGCCGAGGCGGCCCAGGGTGAGATTCTGGGGTTTGTGGACTCGGATGTTATCGTGCAACCGACCTGGTGGTCGGCGGCCCGTGAACATTTCGCGGATCCAATGGTGGCCGGAGTGGAAGGGGCCACGGAAGTGGAACCCGGCTCCCGCGCGGCAGGTGTGTTTGATCATGTGGTTGCCAATGTCCGCGGGGGCAATTACCTGACCTGCAATATGTTTTATCGGCGCAGCGTGTTTCAAGCCTTGGGTGGATTTGACGAACGCTACCTGCGGGCCAACCGGGAGGATTCGGACCTGGCGTTTTCCGTGTTGGGGCAAGGCGGGCGCATTGTGTTTGAGCGTGAGGCGCGCGTTTGGCATCCGGTGATGCCCGGGCGACCCACCCAGTTTCTGCGCGAGGCCCGCTACGGGTTTCATGAAGCCTTGCTGCGGCGCAAGCATCCTAAGCTGTATGCACAAAAATTGAAATGGATCGATGGGCGGGCGTTCCCGGTGTTTTACTGGGGCTTGTTTTTAGGTGTGCCGGGCCTGCTCTTGGGTTTGGCTGCACACATCCTGCCTTTAACGGTTCTTGGAAGTATGGGTGCGTTGCTGGGCTGGGCCGGATCGGTTTATGCCAAGTGCCGGAAACGGCATGTGACGCCCGGTGAGCTGGCGACCTTGGCGCCGCAATTTCTGATCATTCCCTGGCTGCGGCTCTACTGGGTGCTGCGGGGCGAGTGGGCGTTTCGAAGTATTGGTTCGCAAGAAGAGAAGCGTAGACAGTGACTGCAACGCCCCCTCGCTCCCCCTCTTTATCAAAGAGGGGGATGGGGGGAGTTGGAAACGGAGGGTGTGATGAAATCCAACCGCTGGTTGAATGGCTGGGATGTGCTGGCCGTGGTCCTGACGTTGCTGGCTGCGGTCTTGGTGATCCAGTACAGTTTGGCCCGGGGCGGGAAGCCCAACGCGTACAAGCAACCCATGGATGTCACTGTGCGCCTGCCGCGTCCGATTCCGGCGGTTATGGAGCGGGTCTCGGCCGGGGATGCGGTCTTGAATTCCCGGGGCGAGCGCGTGGGGCGCATTTTGTCACTCAAGTGGGTTCCGCCTTTGGGTCAGTATGAGAAGGGGCGCTGGTCCGGTGAGCAAGATATGCTTTTGGATGTTTTGTTGGAAGGTGAGATTCCCTTGGTGCGCGACGAACCTGGGTTTGCACGTGCACCCGGTAATTTAAAAGCCGGGGTCTGGTGTTTGGTGACCACCGAGCGGGTGGAGCTTTCGGGATTGGTGGTTCGGGTGGAACCGCTCCCGGCGCAAACCGCGAAGCCTGAGTCTCAAGATGCTAAACCTTAAGGGCGCGACGATGCCTGGTCCTGGCGCCCGCGTTGGGTTCGCGTCGCTTCCGGTTTTTTCCGTGGGTGTGATCGGAGGCGCATGGCTGCTGGCGCCGGAGGCGTCTTGGAGCGGCGGCTTGATCGCGGCCTTGGCCTTGTTCCTGGCGTGGTGGGAACCGGCCTGGGTTTTGGTCCTGATGGCCTTGGTGGCGCCGTTCGAGCAACCGGCCCTGATCAACGGGTTTACGCTCTACACCACCGAGGTGGTGTTGGTCTGTGCGTGCGCAGGTGCGGCGTGGCACTGGGGACGGCATAAGGCCTGGCGGCGACCGGTGGTGAAGGTGTATGGCTGGGCGGTGCCGTTTGCCGCCGTGGTGGTGTTCTCGGCTTTGGGGGCGCAGCATGCCGCCGCGTGGAAAGGCGCAGTCCGATGGATGGAATGGATTACGGTCTTGCTGTTGAGCGTCCATCTGCTCCGGCGCGGCCGAGACGCGCAACGTGTCTGGGTGGCGTTGGCCGTGGCGGGCACGGTGAGTGCGTGTGTGGGACTCGCCCAAGTCTGGCAAGGCCCTGCGGCCCATCCGAATTTGGGAACCCTGCAATGGGCGCAACGTGAGATTGTGCGCGCCGCCGGGGAGTACGGCGCCAATACCCTGGCGCTCTTGTTGGCGTTGATTCTGCCTTGGATGCTGAGTGAAATTTTCTGGCCGCGGCGCAGGCTCACCCAAGGCCTGGCCATGTTCGGCGCGCTGCTGATGCTCTCGGCCTGGGTCTTAACCTTTTCAGGCACGGGCCTCTTGGCGCTGGGTGTGGCCGGTGTGATTATGGGCTGGGCGTACGTGCATCGGTGCCAATGGAATCCGCTTTGGCTGGTCGGCGTCTTGGCGCTCGGGTTGGTTGTGCTTGCAGTCACGCACCAGGGTTGGTTGGATGCGACGTTTTTGAAATATAAATTAACCACCTTGCAGGACCGTTTGGATTATCTGGCGGTGGCCGGGCGTTTGTTTCAAAGCGCACCCTGGTTGGGCATCGGGCCGGGCATGTACCGTTGGCTGGCGCCCACCTGGGGCGGGGGCGTGAATCCCGTGGGGGTCATCACGCATCCACACAATCTGTATCTGACCATTTTGGTGGAGTTGGGTGCCGTGGGTTTGGCCTTGTGCTTGGCCGCACTCTTTCGGCTGGTCCGGCATCTCGCGCGCCGTGCGGACCGCCTGCCCGCACTGAAAGAGTATGTCACTGTCTGGGCCTGCACCGCAGGGATTGGCGGCGTGGCCGTGGCCAACCTGTTGGATCACGGCTTGATCCACGATCGCGGCGTGCACGTGGCGCTCTGGATCGGGGCCACGTTGGTCTGGGCGCAGCGCCCGCCGCGTCCGCGTTCGGAGCGGCGTCAACGGTTTGAGCACGTGTGGCAGTCGCAAGCGCATTCGGCAACGGCGGATTGGGAAGCGCGTTTGGCCGAGCGTCGATCCGGCCGGGTCCCGCTGTATGCTCTGGCCGAGGGTGTCATGCCTGTCACCGAGCCTTGTGAGGTGTTGGAATTGGGATGCGGTCCGGCCTTGGATGCCTTGAACTTGGCCGCGCATTCGGCGTGGCGGGTACAGGGTGTGGATTTTTCTCAGACCGCGCTGGCGCAGGCGGCCGAGGGCGCGCGCCTTTTGCAGCGCCGCCTTACCCTGCATTGTGCGGATGTGCGACGCACGGGCTTGCCCGGCGGGCGTTTTGACTTGGTCTACTCGCAGGGCTTGCTTGAACATTTTCCGGACCCGGAGCCGGTGTGGCGCGAAATGCAGCGTCTGACCAAACCCGGCGGGTTTGTGTTGGTGGATGTACCCCAGACGTGGAACCCGTACACCCTGGCCAAGCTGTGGCACCGCGTGAAGGGCGATTGGCCCTGGGGTTGGGAGCGGCAGTATACACGCGGGGAACTCATCCGCGCCGGCGCTGAGCACGGATTGACATGGGTGCGCACGGCCGGGTACGGGTACCGACGCGGACCGTTGGATGTGACGTATGCGCTCCGGCAATGGCTCCGTCCCAAGGCACCTGCGCTCTGGGACCGCTGGGAGCAAGACTACGGCGCGTATTGGATGATGAATGTGGTGGTCGTGTTTCGCAAAGCGTGAGTAGGTGACGAATGTGTTCACGGATGCATGTTTGCGGATTAAGCAACTGCGTCTCGACGTGGTTCTTGTTGCGGAACTCGCAACCGCCGGTGGTAAGCACCTGGGGTTGGACGGTTAGAGTCATTGGCCACCGGCGCTCAAACAGTCCTCACTTCGAACCACGTCAAGACGCAGTCGCTTGAGCGATAAGTGCCTTAAAGGTGAGGATCTATGCAGCATGTGTGTTTGATCAGCGGCGCGTATCCGCCCACGCATTGCGGAGTGGGGGACTACACAGCCTGTTTGGCGCAAGCCTTGCAGCGTCAGGGCGTAAAGGTCTCGGTGATCACCTCCGGAACCTCCATGTCACCCGAGGTGATCTCAGGCGTGACCGTGTACCGCAGCGTGGCCTCTTGGGGCTGGTCCGGCTTGCAGGCCTGCGAGCGTCTGCTCCGGCAATGCGCGCCGGACACCGTGCATTTGCAGTATCCGGGTCTGGGGTTTGAGCGCGGGGCGACGCCCACGTTTTTGCTGTCCTATCTTGCCTGGCGGATGCCGAGCTGTCGCCGGGGGATCACCTTGCATGAGTACGCCATGTTTACCTGGCGCGGCAAGGCGAGGCTTTGGCCTGCACTCACCGATGCCCACGCGGTGGTCTGCACCAATCACGCGGACCGGCGCGCCTTGCGCAGGTTTGCGCGTCATGTGCAACCCGTGCGGGTGATTCCGCTGGGCAGTGCCATCAATCCTGACGATGTGCCGCCGGACGTGTTTCCGGCGCCCACACCGGGTGAACAAACGTGGGTGCATTTTGGCAGTGTGATGCCAAACAAGGGCTGGGATGTTTTGTTGCGTGCCTGGGCACTTTGGCAAACGCTGCGTCCTGCAAATATACTTGATGTTTTTGCGGAACTGGATCCGGACAAGTATGCGACGCATCGTGAGGTGGAGTCGTTGCGGCACACGTTGGGACTGGCCTCACGTGTGGTTTTTCGCGGATACTTGCCCGCGGCGGAGATTCATGCGGCCCTGCGGGTCTCTTCAGGCTTGGCCGTCCTGCCCTTTACCGAGGGCGCCCGCTTGAACCGCAGTTCGCTGGTGGCCTTGCTGAATGCGGGTTTGGCTGTAGTAAGCACCGGTCCGAGTGCTCCGCTGGAAGGACTCCGACATGGTGAGACTGTTTGGTATGTGGCACCCGGGGATCCGAAGGCGTTGTTGGCCGGATTGGCTCAGGTGGCGCAGGATGCGGAATTGGCGCAACGTCTCCAGGCCGGAGCACGGCGCGTGGCCGGACGCTTTGCCTGGACGCGGATCGCCGGGCAGCATGTGAAACTGTATGGATGAACTCCCCCCGTCCCCCTCTTTGTCAAAGAGGGGGAGTCAGGGGGAGTTGGTGGGTTTGACGGTTTGCATGTAGGGGCGTATTGCATACGCCCTTGTGATAGATTGGTTATGGAAACAAGGTGTGGGGAATGTAGGTTTACATGTAGGGGCGTATTGCATACGCCCCGATTCATGATTTCGTTATGAGGTTGGTGTATGAAAGTTTGCGTCATTTCCCATAGTGCCGTGGTGGATGTGTACCGGCAGAAGTTTCACCGACTCGCGGAACTCGGCGTGGAGGTGCATTTGCTTATGCCGGCGCGCTGGCCCGAGGGGAACCGCTGGGTGGAGGCCCCGAAGCCGGGATACGAGAAGGGCATCTACATGAGCATTTTCCCCGTGCGCTGGGCGGGTAAAGTCGGCGGGTTTTACCTGCCGGGACTCACTGCCTGGTTGCGCCGCTTGCAACCGGACATTTTGCATTTGGAAGAAGAACCGTACGCACTCATTGGCTGGCAGGCGGTGCGGGCCTTGCATGCGCAAAAACGCCGCGTGGTCTTTTTTACCTGGGAAAACATTTTGCGGCCCTATAAATTTCCCCTTTCCTGGATTGACCGCTGGATGCTCAAGCAGGCGCGTTGGGCCATTGCGGGGAATCATGAGGCCGCGCAGGTTTTGCGCCAACGCGGGTATGCCGGTAACGTGGCGGTCATACCGCAGTACGGAGTGGATCCAAAGCTCTTTGCCCCTCAAGCTGCATCCCCAGCGCATCCGGTTTGGACCATTGGCTTTTTGGGGCGCTTGTTGGAAGAGAAAGGGCTGCACACGCTGTTAAACGCGGTGGCGACCTTGAACTTTAACTATGAATTGGTCCTCACGGGACAAGGGCCCATGGCCGAGGCACTCAAGACGCAGGTCGCGCGTTTGGGCTTGGAGGCGCGCGTGCGGTTTGTTTCGTCCGTGCCCAATGCCGAAGTTCCGCAGGCGCTGCGGGCTTTGGATGTTTTGGTCTTGCCCTCGGAAACACGCAAGGATTGGAAAGAACAGTTTGGGCGGGTCTTGGTGGAAGCCATGGCCTGCGGTGTTCCGGTGGTGGGTTCGGACTCCGGGGAGATTCCGCATGTCATTGGCGAGGCCGGCCTGGTGTTTCCGGAGGGGCAGGCCGCACGCTTGGCCGAGTGCCTGACGCGCCTGCACACGGACACCGCCCTGCATGCCCGTTGCGTCGAGCAGGGGCGGACGCGGGCTCTGGCCGAATTTACCAACGAAGGCATTGCCCGCAAGACCTTCGCGTTTTATCAATCCATCCTGGGGGGTAGGCGATGAAGATCGCGTTGATTGCACGCGGATGCCGCCCGGGAGCGGGCATTGAGCGCTACACGTTTGAATTGGCACGCCGTCTGGCGACGCGGCACACGGTCAGTGTGCTCACGGATCCCCGCGAGTTTGAGACCTGCGGGCAGGTCACGCTGGTACCCATTCGGGTGCCGCGCACGCCGCATTGGCACTCGATTTTAAATTTTAGTCACAAAGCCGGCATGGCCGCTTCGGCCTCGGACTACGATGTGGTGCATACGCAAGGTTCGGACGGAACCTGGGGGGATGTGGTGACCGCCCATTCGTGCCATCATGCCGGCATGCGCGCGTCGTTGAAATTGCGCCCGACCTGGATCAACCGCCTGCGCAAAACCCTGAGTCCGGCGCACCGCGCGATTTTATCCTTGGAACAAGGGACGCTCGTGACCGCTCAGGCGCTGATTGGGGTCTCGGAGCGTGTGAAGCGTCAGGTGCGCGCCACCTACCCTTCGGTGCGCGCCTTGCCGTTTCACGTGGTGTATCCAGGCGTGGAGGCCGAGCAGTACGATCCACGCAAGCAAGGTCTGGAGCGCAACCGTGCGCGCGCGCACTGGGGGTTGCCGTCCCAGGCCGTGGTGGTGGCCTTGACCGCCAATGCGTTGCGCTTGAAGGGTGCCGAGCGCTTGATCCGCGCACTGGGGCATACGCGTCAGACCCAGATTGTGCTCATGTTGGCGTCGTCCGGTCCGTTTGACCGCAGCTTGCATGCGTTGGCGCACACGCTGGGGCTGGCCTCACGGGTGTTCTTTGTGTCCCCCGGCGCCCAGGTACTTCCGGTCCTGGCTGCGGCCGATGTGTATGCGCTCTTGCCCGAATACGAATCGTTTGGGCTCACGGTTTTGGAAGCTGCGGCTGCGCGCTTGCCCATTGTGATGGCGCGCAATGTGGGCGCCGCGGAGTTGTTCCAACACGAGCACGATGCCTGGCTGCTTCCCGGGGGCGCGGATGTGAAAACGTTGGCCCGGGCGCTGGATACCCTGGCCTCCCATCCGGACCTGCGCGCCCGCCTGGGGAGCAAGGCGCATCTGCGGGCCGAAGAACATTCCTGGGACAAAATGACCCGGAGCGTGGAGAGTGTGTATCGCACCGTCTCGCACACCCAGCGCCGACGACGCAAGGGCGGGCGGGCATGAGCGCAATGAGCAAACTTCGGGCGTGGTTTGATTCCTGGCGCGGCCTGATGCTGCTGACAGGCGCAGCCTTTGGGTTGCGTTTTTTTCGCCTTGCGTTTCGTTCCATCTGGCTGGATGAAGCCTACAGCATCAAACTGGCCGGAGCGTCGCTGAAAGGCATTTGGAACGGCGCGGGCATGGACATCCATCCCCCCTTGTATCATGTGCTGTTGTCCGGATGGATGCAGCTGTTCGGTACCTCGGAAACCGCGGTACGCTCACTCTCGGTCGTGGCCGGTGCCTTGTTGGTCCCGGTGGTCTTCAAGCTGGCCGAGGCCCTGACCCAGCGCCGCGCCGCCTGGTGGAGCGCGGGGTTGGTTGCGGTCTCGCCTTTTTTTATTGAGCTTTCACGGACCGCACGCATGGGCGCCTGGCTGGCCTTGTTCTCAGGTTTGGCCCTGTATTTTTTTTGGAAATTTTTTCGGAGTGGGAGCCTAGGTCATGCGGCCGGGTTTGTGCTTTCCATGCTTGCGGCGATCTACACCCATTACTTTGGGTTTTTGGTGTTTTTCTCCATTCACCTTTTTCTGTTCATGGGCATTGGCAAACTGTCGCAGCCGCGTCCCTGGCGCATGCGCTGGATGTTTCTGCAACTGAACATCTTGGTCGGATTTACCCCCTGGCTTCCGAAACTCTGGGATCATCTGCACAAGGGCGGACCGGCCTGGCGGGGAGAGGGTGTGGGTTGGTTGGAGCCGTTGCATACGTTTTACGGCGTGGTGGTGGGCACGGCCTGTTGGAGTGTGCTCGACAAGGCGCTCGTACTGACGGCCTTTGCTTTGGTCCTGGGCCTTGTGTTGATGGCCTTGCTTCCCCGCCGGGAGGCATTGCACGCCTCGCTGCCGCCGGAACATTGGGGCTTCATCATGACCTGCTTGTTGGTGCCCATTGGCATCGTGCTCATGTATTCCTGGAACCGGCTCAATGTGTTTGATGAGCGTTACTTAAGCGTGGTGGGCCTGATGCTGGTGATCTTGGCCGGCCTGGCTTTTTCTCAACTCTCCTCACGTCGGGCCTGGATGACGGTCCCCTTGCTCGCGCTGGGGTTGGGGTTGCCTCTGGCCAATCAATGGTTTGTGTACGGTTACTACGACAACTGGCGGGCCGTAGCCCAGCAGCTAAACACGTCGGTGCAGGGCTCGGAACGCGTGGCGGTCTTCCCGGCTTGGAACGAGACACCGCTCGCGTATTATATGAACGAGCGCATCGCACTGCAAGGTCTGCCAGGGACCTACGATCCGGTCAGCGGGGAAACCCAGAACTACTTTCCCATTGACCCTGTGAATGTGCATCATCTACAATCGATTTTCAAGCCGGAAGAGCGGGTCTGGCTGGTCTTGGTGAACGAAGGCGAGGAACAGTCGCTGATTCAGGCTTGGTTTGCCTCTACGCACAGGTTGGCTTCGGAAAATAACTACGGGGGCATTCGCGTGGAACAATGGGAGAAACCATGAGCACCAAAACGTGGCGGCGCGGGGAACGACCGTATGTGTTTCGCTCAACCGTGCGCTGCGTCCTAACCGCGGCCATGGACAAGATGGGGTATGCGCTGGTCCGCGGGCTGACGCTGGGTCGCGGACTGCGTCCGGCCCCGAGCGTGGTGGAAAATCCTAAAAATATTCTGGCCATCCGCTTGGATCATTTGGGGGATGTTTTGTTTACCCGCCCCAGCCTCGTGGCCCTTAAGACCCACTTCCCCCTGGCCCGGTTGACCGTCTTGACCTCGAAGGCCGGGCGGGAGTTGTTGAGCCAGGATCGCTGCATCGATGAGTTCATAACCTGGGAGGCTCCCTGGTTTGCGCGCGCGGAGGTACCGGCAGGTCAACCGACGTTTTTGCAGTTGGCCTGGCAGCTTCAGAAGAAACAGTTTGATCTTTCCTTGGATTTTCGCGGAGACCTGCGCCATCACCTGTTGATGCTCCTGGCCGGGGTCAAGGCCCGCTACGGGTATGGGATTACCGGGGGCGGATTCTTGTTGCACGGGACGCGTCCGCTCGCCGTGGGTGTGCACGAGGTGGAGCGCAACTTGCAGTTGGCGGAGCTGGTGCACGTCACACCGGTGGTGGAACGCTATGTGCCGATCCCGCTCACCACGGAAGAAGTGCGTTTTGGGCAGGGGGTTTGGCAGACCGGAAACCGGCGTGTGGTGCTGCACCCGGCGGCCGGAGATCCGGCCAAGCGGTGGCCGACCAATCGCCTGATTGAACTTTGCGACGGGTTGAGCCGCCTGGGTTGTGAAGTGGTCATGGTCGGAGCGCCGAACGAACGGTTTCAGGCCGAGGCCCTGGCCAATGCCTGTATGCGAGCTCCGGTGGTTTTGGCCGGGAAGACCGATTTGCGCAAGTTGCTTGCGGTGATTGCCTCGGCGCACCTGATGGTGGGCAGCGACTCGGGTCCGGCGCACATGGCCGTGACCCAAGGTGTGCCCACGATTATGTTGTGGAGCCAGACCAACGAACCCGAAGAATGGGGCCCGTGGGGGCGTGGGTGCTTGTCGGCCGTGGTGCGTGATCCCGAGCGCGAATACGCGGTGTCCGATGTATTGGCTGCGGCCAAATATTTGTTCCAATCCGGCGGGCATCGCCAGGATGGGAAGGGAGATCGTCCCTAAGACGAGACCATGCTCAAGCGACTGGGATACACCTTGTTGGGAAAACTTTTTTGGCGCGCCAAGCACCGACCGATCGTGGCGGCGAATCTGCAGCGGATCCTTGTGATCAAGTTGTGCTGCATCGGGGACGTACTCTTCACCACCCCGCTCCTGCGTGCGTTGCATGCGAATTTTCCGCGCGCGCATATCGCGTACATGGTCAGCCCGTGGTGCCGCGATTTGGTCCATGTAAATCCGTACGTGCACAGCATTCTCGACTACGATGCGTACGCGCCGGGCAGTGTCTGGCAAAAAATGCAGCGCGGCTGGCAGGCCGTCCAAGACATCCGCCGCGGGCGCTTTGATGCGGCCATTGTCCTGCACCGCTCAGGCCTGGCGACGTTGCTTCCGTTTTTGGGGGGCGTGCCTGTGCGCTTGGGCTGGGATTGGGAAGGGCAGGGCTATTCACTGACCCACGCCGTTGTGTACCGCCCCTTGGCCCATGAGGTGGACCGCTACCTGGATTGCCTGCGTCCCTTGGGTGCGGGTTTGGAGGGGGACGCCATGGAGCTGACCCCGACACCCGAGGCCCGGCAGTTTTCGGAAACGTTTTTGCAAGACCAAGGATACCAATCCGGTCACGGACCGTTGGTGGCCATGTTTGTCGGCGGCGGGGTGAACCCCGGGACCACCATGAACACCAAACGCTGGACGCCTTCGGGATTTTTGAGCGTCTGTCAGGCGCTGATCGAGCACTACGGTGCGCAGTTGATGTTCGTGGGCACGGCCTCCGACGGCGTGCTGGGCGATGCACTCTTGGCCAACGCCCGTTTTGAGGCCAAGGTGATTCGCGCCGAGGGCAAGACTTCGCTGATTCAGCTGGCGGCCCTTTTGGAAATGTGCGATCTGTTCATCGGCGGGGATTCGGGTCCGCTCCACATGGCCGCGGCGGTGGATACGCCCACGGTCTCTATCTACGGACCGACCTCGCCCGAATTGTTGGCGCCGCGCGGTCCCTGGCATCGGGCTGTGAAACGGAGCGTTCCGTGTGCCCCGTGCTACACCCCTTTGACGGTACACCGCTCGGATGTCACCACCTGCCGGCTGGGCAGCCCGATTTGCATGCTGGAAATAGCTCCGGCCGATGTGCAGGAAGCCGCAGAAGAATTGCTGCACAAGAAAGGATTCCTCAAACGATGAAGGTCGCCCTGATTCACGATTGGCTCAACGGTATGCGCGGCGGGGAAAAAGTGCTCGAGGTGTTGTGCGAGCTTTACCCTGAGGCCGATATCTTCACGCTCTTGTACGAACCGTCCAAAGTTTCGGAAACGATTCGGCGTCATAAGGTCACCACCTCATTTATTCAGAATTTGCCGTGGGCGAAAAAGATCTATCGGCATTATCTGCCTCTGTTTCCGGCAGCCGTGGAACAGTTTGACCTGCGCGGATACGATGTGGTGATCTCGTCGTCCCACTGTGTGGCCAAGGGGGTTATCACGCCTCCCGGAACGCGGCACATCTGTTACTGTCACACGCCCATGCGCTACGCCTGGGAGCAATACCACGAATACTTTCCCGCCCACCAGCTTGGATGGGCCAAGCGCTTGTTCATTCCCTGGGCCATGAGCCAACTCCGTCTGTGGGATGCGGCCACCGCCAACCGCGTGGACCATTACTTGGCCAACTCGGCCCATGTGGCGGCCCGGATCAAGAAATATTATCAGCGTGAGGCCACGGTCGTGCATCCGCCGGTGGACGGCGCGCGGTTTTCCTCCACCGAGGAAGTGGGCGACTACTACCTCGTGGTCTCGGCCTTGGTGCCGTACAAGCGCATT
Organism: uncultured bacterium; assembly: GCA_964604705.1. GTDB lineage: Bacteria > Oederibacteriota > JAAXVQ01 > JAAXVQ01 > JAAXVQ01 > JAAXVQ01. The sequence continues at coordinate 48,464 of CAZSAP010000015.1, read as the reverse complement.
GACCGGGCCATTGACGCGTGCAACCGCCTGAAGGTACCTTTGCGCATAGTTGGGGACGGGCCGGAGCGGGAACGCCTGGCACGCCTGGCGGGTCCAACGGTTACCTTTTTGCCGCCCGCGAGTTCGGAACAATTGGTGGATATTTACCGGCGCTGCAAGGCGTTTCTTTTTCCCGGCGAGGAAGATTTTGGCATCACCCCGCTGGAAGCCATGGCCTCAGGGCGTCCGGTCATTGCCTACGGGGTAGGCGGGGCGCGGGAGACCGTGATGGAGGGGAAGACCGGCGTGTTTTTTCAGGAACCCACCACCGAGTCGCTCATGGAGGCCATGCAGCGTGCGGCCAAGCGGACGTGGGATGCAAAGGTCATCCGGCGGCGTGCGCTGGAGTTTGACCGGCCTGTGTTTAAGCAGACATTGGCCAAGACCATAGCGGCGTGCTTGAAGAAACAGTGATTTTGGCTGCGAGCATACTGGCAGGTCTGCGCAAGGCGTTCACCTCGGAGAGGTTCACTCCGTATCGGAAATCCTCTTAATGAAAAGGATTTCCTCTAAGGCTTGCTTAGTCCTGCCATTATGCTTTGAATAGGTAAGTTGTTTTTATGGAGTAGTCTTTATGCATGTTAAGTGGCAATACGAGCTTGGCCGCTTTTCGCAGCGAGGACTGCTCGAAGCACCCACGGTGCGAGTTCCGCAGCAAGAAAAGCGGCCAAGCTCGTATTGCCTGGAATCGAGTAGTAGAAGTTATCTTTGATTTTGGCAAAAGGCTTTTCATTTTAACGGGTCTTTAGTAAACTAGAACACTTTTCAGAACCGAACTCCCCCTTGCCCCCTTTTTGTCAAAGCAGGGGAGCTGGGGGGCGTTGGGGCCTAAGTCACTGATTTTTTTAATAGAAGGAAGCTATCCACTATGGCGCGGCAGGGATTGGGACAAACCTTTAAACAACTTTTGGTATGGAGCGATGCTCTGGCAGTGAGCCTCGCCTTGGGCAGCGCGTATCTGTTGCGTTTTTCCGGCTGGCCCATCCCGGTGTATCACGATGTGCCCTCGGTTTTATGGTATCTGCAAGCCTGGCCCGTGGTCTTGGTGGTGGCGCTCTTAAGTTTCCAATACGCGGGCTTGTATTTGCCCCGCCGCAGGGTTTCGGGGGTGGATGAAGTCTCGCGCTTGACCCAAGCCACCACCGTGGCCTTTGGCATGATTTTAACCCTTACCTTTTTCTACCGTACGGAATCGTATTCCCGCGTGGTGGTGTTTTATGCCTGGGGTCTGACCGTTCTGTTTACCGCCTTGTTGCGCGGTACCTTGCGCACCATTGAGGCGCAGCTGCGGCGCCAGGGTGTGGGGACGGCCCGGTTGATCCTGGTGGGCACGACTCCGACCACCCGGGTTTTGGCCGAGACCATTCGGCGCAATCCCGACATGGGGTACGATCTTTTGGGTGTGATCTCTGTGGCGTCTGAAAAAGATTCCACGTGGGAGGGGTTGCGCGTGTTAGGGACCCTGGACCAATGGACCGAAATTTTAGAACGTGAGCAGGCCGACGAGGTCATTGTCGCCTTGCCGGCCACCGAGCATCACCGCCTGGAAGCCTTGCTCATGGAATCAGGCACAGCCAAGGTCTCGCTCAAAATCGTTTCTGACTTGTTTGGCATCATCACCCAGCCCCTGGAGACCGATGAGATTTCCGGCATTCCCTTGTTTGCCCTCAAGGAATCCAAACTTTCCTACCGGTGGGCCCGGATACTTAAGCGCACCCTGGACTTGGTGTTTACGGTTCCGGGTCTCTTGGTGCTATCGCCGGTGCTTTTGGCCGTGGCATTGGCCGTGAAGTGGACCTCGCCGGGACCGGTTTTGTACCGGCAGGAGCGCGTGGGGCGCGACAACCGTACGTTTACGATCTACAAGTTTCGCACCATGCGCACCGATGCCGAACAGGGCACGGGTCCGGTTTGGGCCGTGAAGGATGACCCGCGCCGTACGGCCATCGGCACTTTCTTGCGCAAGTCGTCGTTGGACGAGTTGCCGCAGCTGTTCAACGTGCTGGCCGGGACCATGAGCCTGGTGGGGCCGCGCCCGGAGCGTCCGCACTTTGTGGATCAGTTTCAGAAAACCATTCCGCGCTATTTGGACCGGCACCGCGTGAAGGCGGGCTTGACCGGCTGGGCCCAGGTGCACGGCCTGCGCGGGAACACACCTGTGGAAGAACGGGTGAAGTATGACTTGTGGTACGTGGAAAATTGGTCCTTGTGGCTGGATGTCAAGATCATCCTGCGCACGGCCTTGGAAGTGTTTCACCATACAGACGCGTATTAAGCCGTGACGCTTACGCACGATCTGTACAGGCATCAACCAGTGGAGGCAAATTCATGAAAATTCTCGTTACCGGCGGCGCCGGGTTTATTGGATCCAACGTTGTGGATGCCTATGTCGAGGCCGGGCATGAAGTGGCTGTGGTGGACAATCTCTCTTCGGGAAAAAAAGAGAACTTAAACCCCCGGGTGAAGTTTTACCAGATGGACATTGCCGATACGCGTTTGGGGGAAGTGTTCGCTGAGTTCAAGCCGCGCTTGGTCAATCATCACGCCGCGCAGATCTCGGTTCCGCTTTCCGTGGACGATCCGTTGGCCGATGCCCACACCAATGTGGTGGGGTTTTTGAATCTCATGACCAACTGCCGCCAGCACAAAATCGAGAAAGTGATTTACGTCTCCTCCGGCGGGGTGGTGTACGGCGAGCCCAAGCAGTTTCCGGCCAGCGAAACGTTTCCGCTTCAGCCTGCTTCGCCGTACGGCATTGCCAAGTATTCCGGTGAATTGTATTTGAAGTTCTTTGCGGCACAGTGCGGCATCAAATATGTGGCCTTGCGTTATTCCAATGTGTACGGCCCGCGCCAGATTCCCCATGGGGAAGCCGGCGTGGTTTCGATCTTCATCCAGTCGCTCCTGGCCCATAAGGCCCCGACGATTTTTGGCGACGGCAAGTGCGTGCGCGACTATGTTTTTGTCGGCGATGTTGTCGAAGCCAATTTGCGGGCCGTGGAAAAAGGCGAGAACATCGCCCTGAACATTGGCACCGGATGTCCCACGGATGTGAACGAACTGTACCGGATCATCGGCGAAGCGCTGCACATTGACCTCAAGGCGCTGGCCGGTCCGCCGCGCCGCGGAGATTTGCGGGCGAATTATCTGGACGCATCGCTGGCCGGAGAGGTTTTGGGTTGGGCTCCGAAAGTGAGCCTGGCCGAGGGCATTGCGGCCACGGCCAATTATTTTAAACAAAAAGCGGGGAAGTAATATGAAAGCCATTATCCTGGTGGGTGGCGAAGGCACACGCCTGCGCCCCTTAACCGTACACCGTTTGAAGACCATGGTCCCCATGGTGGGGCGTCCGTTCATGGAGTATCAGTTGCACCTGCTCAAGCAACACGGGGTGCGCGAGGTGGTGCTCTCCATTTGCCATATGCCGCAACTCATCCGCAAGGCCTTTGGCACCGGCGCGCGCTACGGCATGAAGTTTCATTACGCGGCCGAGAAGCAGCCTTTGGGTACGGCCGGGGCCATTAAAAATTGCGAATCGTTTGTTTACGGGAACGAGCCGATCGTGGTGCTCAACGGCGACATCCTCACCAATTTGGATTTGACCAAAATGCTGGCCGTGCATCGCAAGCGCCGCGCCAAGGCCACGATTGCACTCACGCTGGTCTCCGATCCATCGGCGTATGGGTTGATCAAGCAGGACCCCCAGCACCGCATTTTAAGCTTCGTGGAAAAACCCAGCTCGGACGAAGGTCAGAGCCCGTGGGTCAATGCCGGCGTGTATATTTTTGATCCTTCGGTCTTTGCGCACATTCCGGCCGGAAAAGCGTACTCGGCCGAACGTGGATTGTATCCCAAGCTCCTGGCCGACGGGGAGCGCGTGTGGGGGTACACCAACTCCGACTATTGGATGGACATTGGCACCGTGGATCGCTACTGGCAGGCCAACATGGACATTTTGGAAGGGCGCATGTTTATGCTCCCGGTTGGGCAGGCGGTCAAGCGCAACCGGCGCATTCGCATGGGCAAACAGTGCCGCGTGCAGAGCGGTGCGCAGGTCTGTTCGGATTCCGTGATGGGGGACGGCTGCCTGATTGACCGCGAAGCCCGGGTGGGTGAATTGGTCGTCATGGGCAACCGCGTGCGGGTCGGAGCGCAGGCGGTTTTGGAACGCTGCGTGATTTGGGACGATGTGGTGATTGGCGAAGGCGCCCACTTGAATGGCTGTGTGGTGCCCAGCGGCAGCCGCATCGGCAGTCATGCCCGGCTGCGTCCGGGGACCGTGCTCGGGGAGAAGAGCGTTGTACCCGATTATTCCAGAATCTAACCTTAACCTTCCATGCGTATCTTAGTTACCGGAGCTTCGGGATTTTTAGGTGCGGCCATCACGCGCGAGTTGGTCCTGCGCGGACACCGGGTGCGTGCCTTGGTCTTGCCCGGCGATGCCGCCCGCGGGCTGGAAGGGATCGACGTAGAAAAAATACGGGGCGATGTCCTGGTCCCGGAGTTGTTGCCTGCGGCCGTGGAGGGGTGCGAAGCGGTTGTGCACGCGGCCGGGCGGGTCTCCCTGCGGGTGCAAGGGCGCGCGGCCATGCATCGGTTGAATGTGGAAGGCAGCCGGGCGATGGCCCAAGCGGCACGTTTGGCGCAGGTTAGGCGGTTTTTGCAGGTTTCCTCGATCGGTGTTCTGGGTGCGCATACCGCGCCTGTTCCCGTTGATGAGGACCATCCGGCACCCGGGGCGTTGCGGCAAAAGCACCATTATCATCTTTCGAAAATCGCGGCCGACACGGCCGTCACCGAGGCCTTGCAAGGGGCGGTGGAGCAGGTTACCGTTATGCCGACCATGCTCTGGGGTCCTGGCGATGGGGCCTTGTCCTCGACCGGGTATGCGTTGCAAGCTTTGCGCGGTGAGACCCTGTTTTGTCCCCGGGTTGGCGGCGCCAGTATTTTAGATGTGGAAGATGCAGCCCGCGGTGTGGCCTTGGCGTTGGAACGCGGGCGCACCGGAGCGCGATACTGCTTGGCCGGCGCCAACCTTACCTTGGAACATTTGTGTGGCTTGATTGCGGGCGCTGTGCCCAAGCCCGTGCCCGTGCGCACCGTGGCGCTGCCGCTCATTGCAACCTTAGGTTGGGTGGCCGAGATTCTCGGCGGGTTGGGTGTGGATCTGGATTTTTCTTTGGATATCCGCCGGCAAAGCGGGACGTATTGGTGGGCCAATGGGGCCAAAGCCGAGCAGGACTTGGGATTTAAGTTTGCGATTACTCCGGATCACGCCATTGCCCGGACCGTAGAGTGGCTGCAAGCCTCGGGGTTGGTAAAAAAATAGTGGGTTTTGTGTCTGCGTTTTTGACCGTACACAAATAGGTTTTGGTTTTGGGTGCAGCTTAGTACCGGCTCGGAATGATTTCGGAAGGAAAGGGTGCGCATGCAGGCGTTAGGCATTTACGGATGGGGTTTGGCCAGCGGATTGGGCGTGGGGCGCGAGCAAGTGACGGAGTCCTTGCGCACCGGCGCTGCGGTACGGGAACGCGACGGTGTGCGCGGGCATTGGGCGCCGGAACTTCCGCCACCGGCCGTTCCGGGCGGACGACGTTTCAGTGCTTGGCTCAAGCTGAACCTCGCGGCTGCGCAGGGCGCGGTGCAGGGACAGGCGTTGCCCGTTCCTGAGCGCTTGGGTGTGATTGGGGCGACGGTCTACGGCTCCCTGGGGCACACGGGTTCGTTTATGGAAAACATGATCCGGCGCAACGAGTCCGAACCTCAGCCGGCGAATTTTATTTATTCGGTGCACAATGCCGCGAGCACGAATGTGGCCTTGGCGTGTCCGGCCCGCGGGTACAACCTGACCGTCACGCACGATCACACCAGTTTTGAACAAGCGTTACGCATTGCCTCACGACGTCTGCCGCAGGGGCAGGAAGACCGCCTGTTGCTGTTGGGCACCGATGAATGGCACCCCTTGCTGCACGGGGCCATGACCCGCATGGGCTTGACTCACGCGCGCGCGGGAGCGTCATCTTGGCTTCCCGGCGAAGGAGCTGCGGCGCTCTTGGTGGGACCTGCGGTTCCAGGGACTCCCCACGTGGTGGGCGTCGGCCTGCGTCGCCGCCATAAAACCGATACACCGGAAAAGGAAGAACAACACCTGACCCAAGCCTTGGCCGAAGCCGGGCTGACCTGGGATCAGGTTACGCTAACCATGGTTGGAACCACGCCCGGAGATGCGTTTACCGCACGTGTGTTTGCCTCTTGGGAAAAAAAACGGCAACTGAAAATTTGTCCGTATTTGCAATGGACCGGAGTATATCCCACAGCCTCGGCCGCGGCTTTGGTACTCGGGCTGGGTGTGGTGGAGGGAACCTGGCAGATCCCGGAGATGTTTTACAAAAACCTTAAAAAAAATCTGCACAGAAACGTGATTATACTTTATAATCGCTCGCACGTTGAAAATCGGTCGTGGGTGATACTGACGATATGAGCTGGTTTGCCTATACCACACTTTGGACTTTAAGCTTGGCTGGAACCACTTGGGTTTTAGTCGAGGACCCGTTGATCCGCCTGTTGTTACTCGCCGGATTGTTCTTTGTATACCTATGCATTTTAATCGTGGGCTCGACCTTTCCCCAGCTGAATTTTTATTTTGTTTCCTGCAACCGCGGCGCGACCGATCAAGGCTGCGTGGCTCTCACGTTTGACGACGGACCGGACCCGAAAGTCCTCCCCAAGCTCCTGGAAGTATTGAAGGATGAAAAAGTGAAGGCGACCTTCTTCATGGTCGGTCAGGCCGCCGAGGCCAATCCGGCCATGGTTAAGAAGGTGGAGGCAGACGGACATTTGATCGGCAATCATTCGTATTTTCACAGCGCATGGTGGCCGTTTCAGTTTGTGTTTGCCATTCGCGATGAGCTGGCACGTTCCAATGCAGCCATTGCCAAGGTGATTGGGACCAAACCCCGGTTGGTGCGTATGCCCTTTTCCATCGGACGTCCGGGATTGAGCCGGGTGTTCCGCAAACTGAATCTGGTACCCATTGGCTGGGATGTGCGCGGCTTGGAAGGCTTGTATCGCGAGCCCAAGCTGATTGCGGAGCATGTAGCCAAGGAAGCCCGGAACGGATCGATTGTGCTCTTGCATGAACGCTACTTTGGCACCAAGGATTTTGGGCCCGAACGCGTGGTGGAAACCGTGCGTGAGGTGATTGCCGGTTTGCGCGAGCGCGGGTTTGTGTTCCAGCGCGTGGATGCCATGCTGGGCATCGAAGGATACAGCGATGAAGCTTAGTCCGTGGCAGGTTGCGGGCATGTTCGCTCTGGCCGGGTGTCTGGGGAGTCTCTCCGCGGCCGCCGAAACCCAAGAGGACGCTCTCCGTTTGGCCGCCATTCAACAACAAACCGCACAACTTAAAACCCTTTCCGCGGAATTTACCAGCACCAAGCACGTTTCGTTTTTGCGCAAGCCCATGATCACGCGCGGGCGTTTGTTGTTTGAAAAGCCCAACCTTATTTCCTGGGAGATCACGGCCCCGTTTAAAGCCGCGGTGGTTTACGACGGGCGTACGGCCTCGCGTTTTTTGCCCGATGCGCAAGGACGGTGGCGCCGCCAGGGCGACGCCCCGGACCCGGTCTTGGCCGAGACCATGCGCCAGTTGCAAAACTGGCTCTCGGGCCAGGCATTTGCGGCGCAACATGCGTATGAGATTTCAACCGAAGCCGGGCCGCCGGTATGCGTGCACATGACCCCCAAGCACGCCGGGTTGCGCAAGTTTGTGGCGCGCATGGACATGACCTTTGGCGAACGCTTGGATGTGGTACAAACGCTGGTGCTGACCGAGGGGTCCGGGGACAGCACGCACATTGCATTTTCCAAAATTGTGGTGAATGAACCCTTGCCGGACCTGGTCTCAGAACCGAGGCCCGGGGGCGAAGCACCTCAACCGAAATAGTAAGAAAGCGCGGACGAAACGTCCGCATCAGGGGGCCTGTGGTTTCCCTGAAAGCTCTGTTGAATGCGTGGTTGTCTGAACATGATTCCGAACCGTAAAGCTGGCTTGTTGTTTAGGGCTCGTCTCTCCCGCGTGGCTTTTTTGCGTTGGATGGGTATGTCGTGGTTGCTGTGCATGGGGGTTGCCGGGTGCGCCACGTCCCCAACCACGCACACGGTTGTGCCTGCCTCACCTGAATTGATTTGGTCGGGACCCAGTGAGTTCTCCGCGGATTACATCTGGACCACCAATCGTCCGGCCGTAGGGTACGATCGACCGGTGAAATTGGTGCGTCTGGTTGTGCGTCAGGGACGGGCGGTGCGGGCCGTGGGCATTGATGTGTTTGGCGCCACCTTGTACGATTTGGTGATCCGAACCACTCCCGGGGGACGGACGCAAACGCGCTTTCGCCAAGGGGCGGAAAACATTGATGCTCTGCTCTTGGAACAAGTGGCCCGGGTTATGTTCTTGGGTGAGGCCGCTTCCCAACGCGTACGTTGGCAAAAACAGACCGCCGGCGTGAGCGGGCAACCGCCCGCCTCCGTGCTGTTTCAGGTCGAGTCGGATTCCGTGGAATTGACCTTGGCCGATGCGTCGGTAGCCGAACAGGCCGATGCGGATTTGGATTTTCAAGGAGCACCATGAACATTTGTTCAGACGTCCGTCAGGCATGGCAGGGTCCCTTGCGCCACCTCGGCCCCAATGAGGCGGAAGGCACGTTTGTTTTCGCCGCCGAACATCCGATCTTTGCCGGGCACTTTCCGGACTATCCGCTTCTGCCCGGGGTGTATATGTTGCAGAGCCTCTGGCATGCCGCCCAACAAGGACCGGCGGCCGGGTATTATGTAAAAAGCGTCAAAGTCGCCAAGTTCATGGCGCAGGTGCTTCCCCCCTGCAACTACACCGTACACCTTAAACTTCAAACGGATCCCAACCGCGTTATGTTGCGTGGGGAACTGATCAACAACGGCGCCGTGGCCTTGACCACGGTGTTTGACCTGGCCCCACGATAATTCAGGAAAAATCGAATCCCTCCGTTGTGGATCCTCCCACTTGGATGCGAAAGGCGCTCACAGCGGAGCGCTTCGCTCCGCATCGGAAATCCTCGGATGATAAGGATTTCCTCTGAGGCTTTCTTATCCAAGTGGGAGGATACTGGTTAATAAGCGGACGCATAGTTGTACCTGGACTGGATTCCAAGGTGTGAATCTAAACGAAACGAGGGTTAGGCGTATGCGACCATGTGGGTCCGCTGGGCTGATCGGTCTTGGCATATTCCTGATGCTGACCACCCTGGGATGGAGCGGCGATGTTTGGTTTACGGATTCGGTGCCGGGGTGTGCAGAGCCTTTGGCCGATCCCTGGGCCGCTCGCTTCACCACGGATTTTGCCGGCACGCCGTCCGGAGCACGCCTGTACCGCATGGGGCTCGGATCGAATGTGGGCTTTTTCAAATCGGCCGATGCGTCCTGGTCCGTTGAAGGCCGGGCCGGTATGTTTACGCGCTTTGATTTCCTCACCGCCTCGTTTGATTTGCAAACCGCGGATTTCATGGGTGGAGCCGCTTGGCGAAAAAAGTGCGCCGGTGGGGAGTTGGAGGTCTTTGGGTTTCACCACTCGGCGCATGTGGGTGGCGATTATATGCGGAAACAGGATGTACCTTCGGTGAACGTCAGCCGAGAAAGTGTGCGGGTTTTGTACCGGAAAGCGTGGGGTCCCTGGGCGGTTTACGCCGGTCCCCGGGTCATGGTGCATGCCGATCCCGAATGGATGCAGGGCAAGACCGGCGCACAAGGCGGGATCGAGTTTCAGCAGGGGCGGTTGTTTTCCGGGTTGGATCTGCACTGTCGCGGGGAATACCGCGGAGATACGGATGGAACGTTTTTCCTCGGGTACGCGTTGTCCCCCGAGACCGTCCGCTTCCAGCAAATGGTTCATCTGACCCTGCAATGGGGGCATGCCCGAGCCGGACAGTTGGAGGACCGAGACGAAACCTTGGTAGGCTGCGGCATGACGTTGTTGGACATGGGGCCGATCGGGCGTTGAATGTGATGCCTGGTCTCGGATCCGAAAAAGACAAACGCGCATTAAAATAGTCGTGATTTATTTTTATTTTTGCTTGCCTTGCCCGATGTCTACGCTATAATTCCCCCGGCGGAAAAAGGTGGCCTGAAAAATGTTTGTCGGGTTGCTATTTGTTTAGAACGTTGGATGGGATCTCATGAAAATTGCTGTGGCTTTATCCGGAGGCGTGGATTCAACCGCCGTGGCCTTGCGTCTAAAAAAGGCTGGGCACGATGTGTTTGGCATCACCATGCAAATTTGTCCGGATCTTTCGGAGCTTTCTACCCCCAAACCCAAAACCTTACGCCCGGGTCTGCCTGGGCACGGTTGCGCCCACTGCGAGGCGCCTTGCGCCTGCGTGGACGCTACGTCCGTGGCCCGCGAACTGGGCATTCCACTGGAACTGATTGATTGGCGGGAGGCGTTTGAAACCGAGGTGATTGAGCCGTTTGTGGGTGATTTTTCTTCGGGGCGGACACCCAATCCCTGCGCGTTTTGCAACCGGGCCATGAAGTTTGGGCGCATGCGGCAGCGGGCCTTGGATCTGGGAGCGGAGGTGTATGCCACCGGACATTACCTAAGGCTGTCTGAGGAAGCGGGCCTCCCGGTTTTGCGCCGGGCCATAGACCCGGCGCGGGATCAATCGTATTTTTTATCCTTGGTGCCGGTGCAACAATTCAAACACGTTTGGTTCCCCTTGGGTGACAGTTTTAAAGTGGACAACAAGGCGGAGGTGGACGCAGCCGGGGTGCATGTGCACCCGCCGGTGACCAGCAACGAGATCTGTTTTTTGCGGGACATTGAGTACACCGCGTTTTTAAAATTGCGGAATCCGCACGCGTTTGTGCCCGGAGAGATTGTGGACGAGCACGGTCGGGTGTTGGGAACGCATCAGGGACTTCCGGCGTACACCATTGGTCAGCGCAAGGGCATGGGGGTGGCGGCCGCGAAACCCCTTTACGTGGTGCGGTTGGATGCCGAGACTAACCGTGTGATCGCCGGTTGGGACGAGGCCTTGTGGGCCAGCGAGGTCCATCTGAATGAGGTCAATTGGCTTATTCCCGAACCCACCGGGTCGTTGGGGGTACAGGCGCAGATTCGGTACCGGCAGACGCCGGTTCCGGCACAGGTGGACGTGTTGCCCGGCGGAGAAGCCTGCGTGCGTTTTTCCACACCGGTGCGGGCCATTACACCCGGGCAGATCACCGCGTTTTATGCTGGGGACCGCTTGTTGGGCGGCGGACGGATTAAGTTGCAAACCAAGAATCACCAGGAGTCATGATGTCGGTAGCCACAGGCAAGCATATTGTGTTGGTAGGGGCCGGGCATGCGCATTTGCATGTGATCCGACATGCCCAGACATTGATACGCGCAGGGGCCAAGATTACATTGGTCGCGCCGGATATCTATTGGTACTACTCGGGCATGGCCACCGAAGTGTTGAGCGGGTATTACGGGGTTAAGGATTTTCGGGTTGACTTGCGGACGCTCACGGAAAAAAACGGTGTGGAATTTTGCGTGGATGAAGTGACCTCCATTTTGCCTGAACATAAGCGCTTGATCACGGCCGCCGGGCGTACCTTGGATTACAACTGGGCTTCCTTTGCCATTGGTTCGATCCCCTTGGAACGCGAGGGCGATGTGCCCGTGGATGGCAGCTTTCCTTTGCAACCGGTGCGCAACATCATTGAGCTGCGCAACGAAGTGGAAACCCTCCTGGAATTGGAAACCGAGAAAACGCTATCCTTTGTTATTTTGGGCGGAGGTGCGGCGGGGGTCGAGACGGCCTTGAACTTAGCGTCGCTGTTGAAACAACGCACCCATCCGGCCGGCGTAAAGGTGACTCTGCTGGAATCCAAAGGGCGCGTGCTCTCGGGCTTTCCGGCGGCGGCGTCGAAGCAGGCGTATCGAAAGCTGGTACGGCTGGGCGTCCAGGTACGCACCCAAGCGGTCATTCAACACGTTCAGTCCGGACGGGTGGTGCTCGACCGCGGTGAGACCATGGATTTTGATCTGGCGGTCGTGACCATGGGTGTGCGGGTTCCGGAACTACTGGAGAAAGCCATGCTCTTTACCGACGAAGGCGGCGCTTTGGTCGTGGAGCGCACCTTGCGATCGCATGAGCATCCGGAGTTTTTTGCCACCGGCGACTGTGCCCGAGTGATGGGCTTGGGACTCATGCGTTTGGGCGTGCATGCTGTCGCACAAGGCCCGGTCTTGTTGCATAATTTGCTGGCGGTGCTGCAAGGCGGGAAACTCAAGCAGGTAACCCATACCCAGACACCCTTGCAGATTGTATCCTTGGGCCCCAACGATGCGCTTTGGATCAAAGGGTCCACGGTTTTAAACGGGCGCTGGGCGGTTTGGCTAAAACATTTTATCGATAAGCGCTACGTGCGACAGTATCAAGTGCGCCTGGCCTCAGGTCCGGCTCGCTGGGCCTAATTTATTTTTCAACCCTGACATACGGTTGTCACACCCCTACGCTAGACTCTGGAAAACGATCGAAGGGGGATGGCATGAAAACCATAACAATGGATGTAAACCTGATTGCCGCATGCGGACTGTATTGCGGAGCCTGCCCGAAATACCTGAACGAGACCTGTCCGGGGTGCAAACAAAACAGCAAGGCCACCTGGTGCCGTCCGCGCGCCTGCTGCCAGGAACACCACTACCGCAGCTGTGCCGATTGCCAAGCGCATCCCAACGTGGAAACCTGCAAATCCTACGACAACCTGATCTCGAAGCTGTTTGGCCTGATTTTTCGATCGGACCGCAAAGGGTGTTTGAAAATGATCCAAGCCCAAGGGTACGAGGCCTTTGCCCGGCACATGGGCGAGAACAAGCTGCAAACCTTAAAACGCAAATAGTTTTTTCTCACAGGGTTTCATAGAACCGTCGACGTGGGGTGGCTTGGGTCGCGTGGCACAAGGCACCCCACCCAGATTGCCCCCCCTTGACAATCCATGGGCAGGATGTGCTATGCTACGTGGATTCATTCTTTCATAAAAGGACATCCGACATGGCTTTGGAAAACATCGTTGTCAAAGGTGCACGCGAGCACAATCTGAAAAATATTGATGTGGTGATCCCGCGGAACAAGCTGGTGGTCATCACCGGACTATCCGGTTCCGGCAAGTCGTCTCTGGCATTTGATACCATTTATGCCGAAGGCCAGCGCCGCTACGTAGAGTCGCTCTCGGCGTACGCCCGCCAATTCTTGGGGCAAATGGAGAAACCGGACGTGGATTTGATTGAAGGCCTCTCTCCGGCCATTGCCATTGAACAGAAAGCCGGTTCAAAAAATCCCCGCTCCACCGTGGCCACGGTCACGGAAATTTACGATCATTTGCGTCTGCTTTTTGCCCGTATCGGGCGCCCGCATTGCCCGAAATGTGGAAAACCCATTCAACGACAAACGGTTCAGGAAATCGTCGATCAGGTCATGCAACTCCCAAATGGGGAGAAAATCATGCTCTTGGCGCCGGTGGTGACCGGACGCAAGGGTGAATACAAGAAGATGTTCGAACAATTGAAGCGGGAAGGGTATGTCCGGGTGCGGGTGGATGGCGTGGTCATGGACCTTTCGGAAAAAATAGATGTGGATAAGAAAAAGAAGCACGATGTGGAAGTGGTGGTCGATCGTTTGGTGGTGGGTACGGAAATGGCGCGGCGCCTGGCGGACTCGCTGGAGACCGCCTTGAAGCGCGGCGAGGGCACGGTGTTGGTGCAGCGCATGGAGGTAAAAACCGGGAGTGGGGAGAAAAAGAGCCATACCCGGGCCGGACGGGACGAGACCACGCTGTTGTTTTCCGCCAACTATGCCTGCGCGGATTGCGGGCTCTCCTTCGAAGAATTGGAACCGCGCATGTTTTCCTTCAACTCGCCCCAAGGGGCCTGCACGGCCTGCACAGGCTTGGGTCAAAAAATGGAAGTGGATCCGGAGTTGGTGATTGATCCCGAGGTAAGTTTAAGCGACGGTGCGGTTCTGCCCTGGAACTCCACCACGGCCCATATCTACAAATCCATGCTAACCACGGTGGCCAAGCATTTTGGCTTTTCCATGGACATGCCCTGGAAGAAACTTAAAGCCGAACATCGCAAAGTTGTGCTGTACGGGTCTGGGGAGACACGTTTGGCCTTTAACTTTCGCGGACCCGAGTCCTCGTACAGTTACAACGGTACCTTTGAGGGTGTCATTCCGCGAACCACGCGCATTTTCCAGGAAACCGAATCGGATTACATTCGCGACGACATCAGCAGCCGGTTCATGCGGGTCTGCGTGTGCCACGCGTGCAAAGGACGGCGCCTAAAGCCTGAAAGCCTGGCGGTGACCATTGCGGGTAAAAATGTGATTGAGGTGACGGAACTCTCCGTGGCCAAGGCTCGGGATTTTTTCCAATCCCTGAAATTGACCGAGCGGGAGGCGACCATTGCGCATCAGATCACCAAAGAGATCCGGGAGCGCCTTTCGTTTCTGGCCAATGTGGGGTTGGAGTACCTCACCTTGGATCGGGCCACGGGTTCGCTCTCGGGCGGCGAAGCGCAGCGCATCCATTTGGCCACGCAGATTGGGTCGTCGCTGGTGGGGGTGCTGTACATTTTGGATGAACCGTCGATCGGGTTGCACCAGCGCGACAACCAGCGCCTCCTGGATACACTCAAGCGCCTGCGTGACTTGGGGAACACCGTGGTGGTGGTGGAACACGACGAGGAGACCATGCGTCAGTCGGACTACCTGATTGACATTGGACCGGGGGCCGGAGTCCTGGGCGGGTATGTGGTCTCGGCCGGGACCCCGGAGCATGTGATCGACGATCCCAAGTCCTTGACCGGGCAATATTTAAATGGGACCCTGAGTGTTCCGATTCCTGCGCAGCGTCGTGAAGGCAAAGGGCCTGAGTTGGTTTTGCGCGGGGCCATGACCAACAATTTGAAAAACGTTACGGTCACGATTCCCTTGGCCACCTTTGTCTGCGTGACCGGAGTGTCGGGCTCAGGGAAGAGTTCGCTGATTCAAGAGACGCTGGAACCGGCGGTGCGCCACCACGTCTACCACAGCCGGATCAAACCCGGGGGATATGAGTCAATCTCGGGGACGGAACACTTGGATAAGATTATTAACATTGATCAGTCCCCCATAGGGCGAACCCCTCGTTCCAATCCCGCGACGTACACCGGTCTGTTCAACGAGATTCGCGATTTGTTTGCCAGCACACCGGAAGCCAAGGTGCGCGGGTATAAGTCCGGACGGTTTTCCTTCAATGTGAAGGGGGGGCGGTGCGAGGCCTGCGACGGAGATGGGATTATTAAAATAGAGATGCACTTTTTACCGGATGTCTATGTGCAATGCGAAGTGTGCAAAGGACAGCGCTACAACCGTGAGACTCTGGAAGTTCATTACAAGGGCAAGACCATCGCCGACGTGTTGAATATGATCGTGGATGAGGCCCGCGAATTTTTTGCTCCGGTACCCAAGCTCAAACGGGTGCTGGACACGATCTCGGACGTGGGCCTGGGGTATATAAAACTGGGTCAGTCGGCGACCACCTTGTCCGGCGGTGAGGCGCAACGCCTGAAGCTTTCCACGGAATTGGGCAAGCGCGCCACCGGTCGGACCCTGTACATTTTGGACGAGCCCACGACGGGTCTGCATTTTGCCGATGTTCAGCGTCTGTTGGATGTTTTGGGGCGTCTGGCCGATGCCGGCAACAGTGTGGTGGTGGTGGAGCACAATCTGGATGTTATCAAAGCCGCGGACTATGTTCTGGACTTGGGACCCGAAGGGGGAGACCGGGGCGGTCGTATTGTGGCCTTTGGCCGGCCCGAGGATGTGGCGCGGGAAAAGGAATCGTATACAGGGTATTATTTGGCCAAGGTGTTGGCCGGACACTCTCCGTGCAAATGATGCCTGATTTGGGCCTTGGGTGTTCCTACGGACTTTGCGCTTGGCCCAAAAATTTAACTGTGTTATACTCCCGTCATCGTAGTCATTGACTGTGTTCGGGCCGAGTCGGTCATGTGCAAGCGTTTCTCGGCACGGTTTTATTTTTGGGAGGCGTCGTTGAAGCCGGATAAAGACGTATTGGAATTCATCCAAAATGTCATTCATTCCCTCACCACCTGGGAATTGGTGATGTTCCTGTGGAACAATCCGGGGATTACCGACCGGGCGGCGGGCATTGCCACGCGCTTGGGACGACGGAAAGAAGACATTCAAGAATCTCTGGATGCCTTGGTGAAGAACGAGATTCTGGAAAAATGGGGTGAGGATGCCCAGCCGGTCTATGCGTTCCGCCAGCATTCGAAATTTGCCCCAGCCATGGAAAAATTTGTCCAGTTCAACCAAGATAAAGAAGGTAAGCTCTGGATCTGGACGCAGTTGCTGCATCAAGGCCTGCGTTAAGTACGGTGAGTTCCGCGAGCTGGGTCCAAGGTTTCCTGTTGGGACTAACGCTCTCTCCTACTTGTTTCGGTGTATGTTTCCCTCTGCTGGTCCCTTATTTTAGTTCGGAAGAACACGCGATAAAAATTCATTTTTGGAATCTAGGCCGTTTTTTATTCGGGCGTTTGCTGGGGTATGCCGTTATAGGGCTGGTTGCGGGGTGGATCGGGCAAGCCTGGTTTTCCTCCGCCGTGCATACCCGGTGGTTGGAAGGCTTCGGGTTTTTCGGCGTTGGTCTGTTGTTGCTGGCCTACGGCCTTGTGAAAAGTTTTCCGCATTGGACCTTATGCCAATGGGCCGAGTCGCGCGCCGGTACCCAACGCACGCCTTTGTGGCTGGGTATTGTGACCGGGTTAAACATTTGTCCGCCGTTTGTGGCGGCCTTGTTTGAAGCCGTGCGCGCCGGTGGCATCGGCGGGGCGTTGGCCGTGTTTGTGGGTTTTTTCTGTGGCACCTCCATCATCCT
This sequence comes from uncultured bacterium, assembly GCA_964604705.1. GTDB lineage: Bacteria > Oederibacteriota > JAAXVQ01 > JAAXVQ01 > JAAXVQ01 > JAAXVQ01. Next base: position 31,466 of record CAZSAP010000015.1, on the reverse strand, counting down.
TCTGCCCTTGGGCGGACTCGGCGTTTTAGCCAAGGTAGAAGCCCTGCGCATGGGGGCCCGGATCGCGGCCATGTTGATTGGCGCCTGGTTTATGCTGCAAGGCGCGGTGTTGCTTTGGGCGAGGGGATAGGTGGATCTCCCTGTTGGCAGAAGCCGATCGAGCTTATTTTTCCAAGCGATCACGGGTCACCCCGGACACGAAGCATGAATAATTGTGTCGGGGGTGGTTTGAGCTTGAAAAAATAAGCTCGATCGGCTTCTGCCAGAGGACAATAAGTTTTTGTGCTTTGCCTTGACGCGCGTACGCTGCGGATTTATACTAGGGCCGTTTTTTACTGCGTTCGCCGCCGGTGTGTATATGGTCTAAGCAAGACGCGGGGAGACGTTATTGAACCGATCAGGAGGAATTCCCGTGACAGAGCAGGAACGCCCCCCGGTGGAGCCTGCACGCTCAGCCGATCGTAAGCTGGGTGATGAGTGGGAAGACTGGGATGGACAAGTAGATACAGGGGATTCTTCGGCACCGGCCTGGTTTTTTGTCATGTTGGCCGGCTGTGTAACGGTTATGTTGTGGGGTCTCGGGCTTTTGGTGGGGTGGTTGGTGTACCCTCGCCTGGCTGCCTTGGGCGTGGCGTTTCTCACGGCTTTGCTGGTCGGACTCTGGACTGTCTATTTGGTGGTATGGTACACGTTTATGCTTTTGGCGCATCTCACCAGCGCATCGCAGTTACGTTTGTGGGTGCGACGTTTAGGCGGCATTGCTTGGATGGCCGCTCCGGCCGTCATGGTGGGCTCGTGGCTAGGATTGAGCCGAGATCGTGTCTTTCATGCGTTTATGTTGGTGCACAATCGCTTGGAGGTTCTGCCTCCGGTGGTCTCTCAGCCCGAACGTCTTTTGATCTTGGTTCCGCGCTGTCTCAGCCGAGCTGTTTTTCAAGCCTTGGCGGAGTTGAAGGGGCGCTATGGATTTACCCAAATGACCGTTACGGGTGGAACCGAGGCGCGGCGGGCGATTGGCAGATTGCGTCCGCAAGGGGTCATTGCCGTGGCCTGTGAACGGGATTTGATTGCAGGGGTGAAGGATGTCAAAGGTCGCGTGCCGGTGTTGGCGTTTTCCAACCGCCGGCCCGAAGGACCTTGTCAGAATACATGGGTCGATATGGAAAAAATCGAGAACGCGATTAGATTGTTCTTGGGTCAAACCTTGGTAAAGGAGGAAAAGAGCTCATGAAGGTAACCATCGATGCAACACTCTGCACTGGCTGCAGTTTGTGTTTTTCGGATCTGCCCGAAGTGTTTGAGATGAGCAATGATGGCCTGGCAAAGGTCATCATGGCTTCTCCCGCAGGCGATCTGGCTGCGAAGGCCAAAGATGCGGCCACCGGTTGTCCGGCGGAAGCGATTATTATTACGGAATAGAGTGGGTTCAAAATCGGCATTGTGCTTCGGCGCAATGCCGATTTTTGTTTTTGGGAAGTAGGATGGGTTGTATCCAAAGGAGCATGAACAGATGGCGCGGACACCGATGGCCTTGGCTTTGATTTCCGGAGGGCTGGACAGCTTGCTGGCCGCCCGCGTGGTCCACGATTTGGGTGTGGATGTCCGCGGGATCACATTTGATTCGGGCTTTTTTCACCTCGGTCAGCCCGGCAGCCGCTGCGATGAATTCGGGCGCGAGCATCCCTGGGTCACGCATGTGGAAGCCGTCGCGGCTCAGGCCCGTGTTCCTTTGGAAATCGTGGATGTATCTCAGGAGTTTTACCGCATGTTGCTCGCGCCTGCCTATGGGTACGGCGCGCACGTCAATCCCTGCATTGATTGTAAAATTTTGTTTTTACGCAAAGCCTTGGCGCGTTTGCAGGAACTCGGCGGCGATTTTCTTATAACCGGCGAGGTCTCGGGACAACGTCCCATGTCCCAAAACAAGACCGCGTTGGATTGCATTGAACGGCGTTCGGGATGCCACGATCTCTTGCTGCGCCCACTCTCGGCGTTATGCCTGGAGCCGACCAAACCTGAACGCGAGGGGCTGATTGACCGGCAGCGCTTGCTGGGATTTTCCGGGCGCACACGGAAACCGCAGATGGAATTGGCCGCGCGTCTGGGCATTCAAGAGTATGCGCAGCCGGCCGGTGGGTGCGTGTTGACCGACGAATCGTTTGCCCGACGGTTTGCGGATTTTCGCAAAACCATGCAGCCGGGGCAGACGCTAACCTATCAGGATATTACCCGCCTGCGCTTGGGCCGGCATTTCCGCTTGGCGCAGGGGAGCAAAATCATTGTCGGTCGGAACGAACAGGAAAATGCTTGGCTGGAACAGTATCGCGGCGACTGGGGATTTATTCAACCCTTTGACTGCAAAGGACCGGCGGCCCTTGTGTCCACACCCGACGATCCCGAGGCGCGTGCATTTGCGCTTGGTGCCGCGGCACGTTACTCCGACGTTCCGCGCGGGGAAAAGGCCAAGCTGGAATGGCACGATGCCCAAGGCATGCAGGTGGTGGAGGCCGTCGCGTGGGACGATGAGCGGTTGACGGCCGTTCGGCTGTAGCGAGCAATCGCACGAGGGTTAAGGAGCAAGGCATGCGCATAGCGGTCATTTCGGACATCCATGGCAATATTGACGCCCTCGACGCCGTGTTGGAAGACATTCAACGTTACGGGGTGGAGGATATTTTTTGTCTGGGGGATGTGGTCGGATACGGTGCGTCACCGAAGGCCTGCTTGGACCGCGTGCAAAAGCACTGCCGTGTGCTGCTGCGCGGCAATCACGAAGAAGCCCTGGTGCATGAGTTGTACCTCCAGGAAATGTCCTCGCCGGCCGCACAAGCGCTCCATTGGACACGGCAACAGCTCTCGGAAAATGAGCTTCAAGTTCTGGCGGCGTGGCCGCTGGTGAAAGTTGGAGCCGATGCCCGTCTGGTGCATGCCTCACCCATGGACCCGATAAAGTTTAATTATGCGCTGGATCGTTTTAGCTACGAAATGGCCTTCGCGAAGTTCCCGGAAAGCCTTTGTTTATTTGGGCATACGCATATTCAGGCCGCAGCCGAAGAAATTGTTCCCGGGACCCTGCGCTGGATCAAAGGGACGAGTTTTGACCTGGACCCCAAGTGCCGCTATTTGGTGAACGTTGGGAGCGTGGGGCAGCCTCGCGATGGAAATCCCCAATCCCGTTGGGTTTTGGTCGAAGATGCGCCAGCACGCATAACGTTTCACTCAGTCGCGTACGATGTTTCCGCAGCTCAAGAAAAAATACATCAAGCCGGTTTGCCTGACATTTTAGCCACGCGTTTGTCCGAGGGACGCTGATCCGACAAGTTTGGAAACCAAAAATGTTTCAAATTTAAACAAATTCTGCAGTTCTTGACAAATATAGGTTGGGATTTTATAATCAACTGTCCTGCAGCTGTCTCAGAATTGAATTTTTCGCTTGGAAAAAATATTTTCTGTGACCGGTAGCAAGATTGATACCGTAGGAAAAGCTGCATCGAAGAGGGTGAGGCAGATGACAGCGCCTTATCGTCTGATGATGCTTTGGTGGAATCCATAGCTTGTTGGGTAAAACCGCTAGAAGGGAAAATGTGGTTTTGAACGTCAAACTCGAGCAAACAATTAGACAGACGCTAACCATTACTCCCATGCTGCAACATGCGCTCAAGATATTGCAGCTTCCCACCATGGAACTCACGGATATGGTCCGTGAGGAACTGGCAGAAAATCCCATGCTTGAAGAAAAAGAAGTTGATGAAAACTCCCCGCTGGAAATTTCGTTGGAAGCCGGCCCTGAGGCCATCCCCCTGGAAAGTGGAAATCACACATCGGAAGTGACCCTGACCGACGCCGGTGTGGGTCCTCTGGGGTTTGATATGGAAGAGTGGAACCGCCATTTCAATGACGATGGCTATGAATTTCCCAAATACGAGCAAGACAACAACCGTTCCGAACTTCCCGAAGTGCAAGTCACGCGCAGTCCGAGCCTGGAAGAACACCTGCTTTGGCAATTGCGCTTGGTGTGTAAATCCGATGAGGATTTTCAACTGGGTGAAATGATCATAGGCAATTTGGATGACCGGGGCTTTTTCAGTACGCCCCTTTCGGAAATAGCCATTGAGGCCGACGTGGATGAGGCGCGCGTGGGGGATGTGCTCGCCTTGGTGCAAAGCTTGGAGCCGGTCGGCATCGGCGCGCGAAACGTTACGGAATGCCTGATGATTCAGTTGCGCAATTTGCCGGAACGCGACATCCTGGCGGAAAGAATCGTGGAACTTCATTTTGAACTTTTGGAAAAACGCCAAGTGGATAAGATCGCCAAGGTTGAAAAAGTACCGCGGGAAGCGGTTCTGGCCGCGATCCAAGTCATCGGCGGATTGGATCCGTTTCCCGGCCGACATCAGTTTGACGATACCGTGGAGTATGTGGTGCCGGATGTCATCGTGGAAAAACACGAGGATCAGTACATTATCATCGTTAAAGACGACGGTATTCCGGAACTGAAAATCAGCCGTACCTATCGCCAAATGCTGCGGCAACGCGGTGAAATGTCTCCGGAGACCAAGACCTATTTGGAAGAAAAATTGCAAAAGGCCATATGGCTTATTCGCAGTATTGAACAGCGGCGGAAGACGCTCTACCGCGTGATGGAGACCATCGTGGAAGTGCAACACGATTTTTTTGAAAAGGGCGTGGAATTTCTAAAGCCGCTGACCCTGCGTGAGATCGCGGACCGAGTGCATTTGCATGAATCCACCATTTCCCGGGTCACCAGTCGAAAGTACGCGCAGACGCCGCGCGGCGTCTTTGAATTGAAATACTTTTTTAGCAGTCAGTTGAAAACTGCGGACGGGGGTGAGATTTCGTCCACAGCCGTAAAGGCCGCCTTGGCAGAACTGATCAACCAAGACGATCCGAAGCATCCGTTTTCCGATCAACGCTTGACGGAATTGCTGAACCAGCGCGGATTTCAAATTGCCCGGCGTACGGTGGCTAAGTATCGTGAGGAACTGAACTTGCTTCCCGCCAGTCAACGCAAACGTTTGGAGTAACACCGGTGGACGTCGGGCGTTAAGCCCGGGGCTCATGGGTGGTAGGTGAGATGAGGTAACCACGCAAAGGAGGAACGGAACAATGAAACTCATTATCACGGGACGTCAAATGGAAGTAACCAAAGGCATTCAGCAGTACATTCGGAAACGCTTCAGCAAGTGGGAAACGTTTTTGGGTTCGGACACGGAAGTCCATGTCATCATGAAGGTGGAAGGGTATCGCCATCAGATTGAGGTGACGGCGCAGCACGGTCCGTACGAAGTGGCCGCCAAACAGACGACGAAGGACATGTATTCGTCCATCGATTTGTTGGTGGAAAAGGTCGGGCATCAGTTGACGCGTCAACACGATAAGCTCAGCCGCAAGTCGGGCATTGGGCTGAGTCCCAAGGTCACGCTGCCGGAGCTGACGCGCAGTCCGCGTGAGACCAGCGTGGGCCGGATCGCGGAAGTGGAAGCCTGGTCCGGGAAGCCGATGACCAGTGAAGAAGCGGCCCTGCAAATGAAGGGGTCCAAGCAACCGTTTATGGTGTTTGAAGAGGTTCACAGTGGGCAGTTGAGTGTGATTGTCCGCCGGAAAGATGGCAATTACAAGTTGTACGTAAAAGAATAACGTTGCCCGGCGCCGTGTCCGGTGGACGGATGCGGCGTCGGTCTACGATTTCAGCGAGTCGAGGTTCGGCGTATTTAAGGAGGCACGTGTCATGCGTATTATGGATTTTTTGTCAGAGAAAAACATTACGGTCGATTTGAAGGCAAAGAACAAGAAGGAAGTCATCGAGGAATTGGCGGAGTTGCTGGTTAAAAACGGCCATGTCTCGGACAAGAAGAAGATGGTCCAAATCCTCATGGAACGCGAGGAGCTGGGCAGCACCGGCATTGGTCAAGGGATTGCGATTCCCCACGGCAAGTCGGATACGGCCAAGGAATTGTCGGCCGCGTTCGGACTTTCCCGCAGCGGGGTCTCGTTTGAAGCCTTGGACGGGGAACCGGTGTACTTATTCTTTTTGCTGGCGGCGCCGGAAGGCACGGCCGGAACGCACCTGAAGGCCTTGGCGCGGATTTCGGGCCTGCTGAAGGACAAATACTTCCGTAAAAAACTGATGACGGCCCAGACCGTGGCCGATGTGATCGAAGTCATTCAGGAAGAAGAAAAAGCAGCACACTAACTGTTCGCGTGGGAGAGGATTCACCTGCGTTGAATGTTCAGGGGCGGAGTCTGTCATGATCAATTTGCGGATTGAAGAATTGTACATGGAGCAGAAAGACAAGTTGTCCTTGGAGTTGGTGGCCGGACAAAACGGCATGCATCGCAAGATCAATGTCCCGGACATCAATCGTCCCGGTCTGGCGTTGGCAGGCTATTTTGATTACTTTGCCTTTGAGCGGATTCAAGTGTTGGGGCGCACGGAGCTCTCGTTTTTGCAAGGGCTAAGCGGCGACCGAGTGCATGAAATCTTTCAAAAGCTCCTGCAATGGGACGTGTGTTGTTTTGTGATCACCCAGGGGTTGGAACCTCCGCAGGAACTGTTGGATGCGTCGGCCGACAAACCCATTGCCATTTTTAAATCGTTGATGCCTACGACGAAGTTGATCGCGGACTTGACGATTTATTTGGAGGACAAGCTCGCTCCGGAGACATCCCTCCACGGGACCTTGGTGGATGTGTACGGCATCGGCGCCTTGATTCTGGGGAAGAGCGGCATTGGTAAAAGCGAGTGCGCACTGGACCTGGTGGAACGCGGGCACCGGTTGGTGGCCGACGACCTGGTGGACATAAAACGGACCGCGGAACGGATTCTCATGGGGTCCGGTCCGGAATTGATCCGCCACCACATGGAGATCCGCGGGTTGGGGATCATCAACATCAAGAATTTGTTCGGTATCGGTGCCATTCGTGATCGCAAGCGCATCGAGTTGGTGATCAACATCGAAGAGTGGGACGAGAACAAGGAGTACGACCGCCTGGGGTTGGACGAATTGGTGTACAACATTCTGGATGTTGAGCTGCCGCGCATTGTTATCCCCGTGCGGCCGGGACGAAATCTGTCCATTATCATTGAAGTGGCGGCCATGAATCAACGCTTGAAAAAGAGCGGGTATCACACGGCCCGGGAATTCAACAAAACGTTGATCTCGTGGCTGCAAAACGGAGAATTGCCGCGGCGCACGTAAGGCCGCATGTGGGCGCCTGGGAGTTCCCTCGCGGCCGCGCCTCATCCTTGAACAGGGGCGGGGGATTGGGGGCAAAGCGCCCCGACTTGAGATAGGCAGGAACAGCGGACGGGATGTCCGCGTCAGGGAAGCTAAGTGGTTTCCCTGAAAGCTCCGCTTTATGGGTGAGGTACATGGAATCCAACACACAGGACCCGCAGCGTCCCAACCTTCGGCGCTGGGATCCGTCGTTTCGCTGGCGCTGGCTCCATCCGGGAATACGGCTCAAACGCTGGATCGCTTTGTTTGTGTTTTCGGCGATCGTGATTGGCGTGGGTGTTTCCGGGTCGATGGGTCATATTTTCGGGAACTTTGAGATTAAAATTATTGATGTACGCCCCCTGGCCAAGCAGATTCAAAGTTTGCGGTTTATCGATTTTCTATTGCTGACCCTGGGATTGATTGGCACCGTACTGGCGTTCCGTCGCGGCTTGTATTCGGTCATCACCTTTTTGTTGCCGCCGCGGGAGCGCGAATCGTCGGTCTCCCCACTTGAGCGCTTGCGCTTGAAGCGCGGCCCGCGCTTGGTCGCCATTGGAGGCGGCACAGGGCTGCCCATGTTGCTTTCGGGGTTGAAAGAATACACGGCCAATTTGTCGGCCATTGTCACGATGGCCGACGATGGCGGAAGTTCGGGGCGCTTGCGTCGCGAATACCAGGCGCTGCCTCCGGGAGATTTGCGCAACTGTTTGATCGCCATGGCCGACACCGGTCCGTTGATGAGCCAGTTGTTTCAGCACCGGTTCAAGGGTCAGGGCGCGGGCATTGAAGGACACGCGTTCGGGAATTTATTTATTACCGCCATGGCGGAAGTCACCGGTGATTTTTATTCCGGAATCAAGGCGGCCAGCCAGGTCTTGGCAGTCAGTGGGCAAGTGTTGCCGGTCACGGTCGACTCCGTGGCCCTTGAAGCAGAGTTGGAAGATGGATCCGTCATTGCAGGGGAATCGCGCATTGGGCAGAGCCGCAAACCGATTAAGCGGTTGCGCTTGGTGCCGCCGGATGTGCATCCGGCACCGGAGACGCGGGAAGCGATTGCGCAAGCCGACGCGATTATTCTAGGGCCGGGCAGCCTGTACACCAGTATTTTGCCGAATTTGTTGGTTCCCGGAATCATGGATGAGATCGCGGCTTCACGCGCGGTTAAGATTTATGTATGCAACCTGATGACGCAACCCGGGGAGACGGATCGCATGACGGTGGCCGATCATGTGCGCACGCTGTTAAGCTACACCCGTCCGGATTTGATCCAGTATGTGTTGGTCAACACGGAAGCACCGAGTAAGGAATTAAGTTCGCGTTATCAGGACATCGGTGCCATGCCGGTCATGGCCACGGATGCCGATGTGGAAGAATTGGATCGTAGGAACATTTCGGTCCTGCGTGCGCGTTTGGCCACGGGTGGGGATTTTATCCGTCATGATCCGTCGCGCTTAGCCAAAGTGATTATGAAATTAGTCGTGATTTAAAGAAGGGGTTGGGGGTGCGTTCGTATGGTGCATATCATAGTCGTCACACATGGTCAGTTGGCCAAGGAGTTGGTGAACACGGTCCAGATTATTGTTGGGACGCAAAAAGAACTGGATGCGGTTTGCTTGGAATTGCATGAGGGTATCGAGGATTTAAAGAAAAAGATGATGGCCATTATTCAATCGGACGGTGCTTCGTCCGATGGATTTTTGGTCATGGTGGATATGTTCGGTGGCACGCCCAGCAATGTCTCATTGGAATTATCCCAAACCTTTCCCATGCGGGTGGTCACTGGAGTGAATTTGCCTATGTTGTTGGAAGGGTTGACTCACCGCAGCGCCCTGGATTTGCCGGGGTTGGCGGAGTTGGCGCACCGCAAAGGACGGCAGAGCGTGTTTGACGCCAACGAGCTCCTTAATCCCAAAGGAAATCGTGAGGAAGCAAACGATGGCCGCTGACTTGGTACTGGTAAGGATTGATGACCGATTGATTCACGGGCAGGTGGCCGTTGGGTGGGCCAAAGTGGTGACACCGGATTTTATTGCCGTCGCCAACGATGTGGTGGCAGGGGACACCTTGCAACGCAGTTTGATGGAACTGGCCACGCCCTCGCACCTGGGTGTGCATATTTGCCGGGTGGAGGACATTGCCGAAGCCTGCCGCAAAGCACCCTTGGACGGCAAACGGGTTTTACTCCTGTTCTCGACACCCCAGGACGTGTTGCGCGCCGTGGAAAGCGGTCTGGCAGTAACGCGGGTGGATGTGGGTGGGATGCGGTTTTCACCGGGCAAGCGTCAGATCATGCGGGCGGTATCCATTGATGATCAGGATGTTGCGTGTTTTCAAGCGCTCTTGGCACACAACATTAAGGTTAGTATTCGCATGGTTCCCACCGACGACGATGTGGATATGGCTAAATATTTAACCCCCGGAGAATCAACTCCCCAATAGTCTGGGGTGTGGGTTCTGTTCGGGTAGATTTGATAAAAACGTGAGGGCAGCGTTGGATCACTTTGTAGGCTTGGCAACCTTGGGAGCTCTCTTGGCATTGGATCATGCCGTGTTCGGCATGTTCATGATCTCGCAACCACTGATCGTGGGTGGTTTGTTTGGCGGCATCATGGGCGATTGGACGACGGGTTTTTTGGTCGGCGCCTTGGTTCAACTCTTGTGGTTGAGTGTGATTGCGGTGGGGGCCTACATTCCTCCCGATCATACCATCACCGGGGGAGTCACGACCGCATTGACCCTCATGTTGGTAAAGACCTGTGGTCATGCGTTTGGGCCGAGCATTATGCTCGCCTTGGTGGCGGCCATTCCCGCGGGGGTAGTGGCCGGACAACTGGATGCTTTGATTCGTCAAGGGGTGAACAATCGATTGGCCGGGTGGGTGGAGGAACAAGCCGATCATGGACTGTATCCTCCGTTGGGTGTGTACCATGCCTTGTCGCTCATCCCGGCCTGGTTGAAAAGTTGGGTGGTGTACTTGGTCTGGTTGGGGCCGGTGGCTTGGTTGGTGCAAACGGTCATGCTGGCCTTGCCCAACCGCGTCATCGCCGGTTTGGAATTGGCGTATTGGGCATTGCCGGCATTGGGGTTTGCGGTGGTGGTTGAGATGTTTACACGGGAACGGTTTCCTTGGTGGGTGGTCATCTTCTTCGCCTTGACGTGGTTGGCCTTTTGGTTGTGGCCGCAAGGTCTTTGGATCTGGTTGGCCGTTGCGTTGAGCACCAGCGCTATGATTGCTTGGAAGAAACACGCATGAGAGCCTATGTGCGTCCCCGGATGAGTCGTGCGGTGCTTTGGCGGGTATTGGGACGAACCCTGTTTTTACAGACGTGTTGGAATTTTCAAAAGATGCAAAACCTGGGTTTTGCGTACGCCCTGACACCGGTTTTAAAGGTGGTGTATCCGTCTCGGGCCACGCGCGCCAAGGCCTTGAAGCGGCATTTGGAGTTTTTTGTCACGCATCCATACTGCGCTTCGATCATCCTCGGGGTGGTGGCCAAACTGGAAGAGCAAGTGACCAGCAACGGCACCTACGATTCCACGGATGCGAATCGGATTAAAGTGGGGATGATGGGCCCTCTGGCGGCGCTCGGCGATACCTTGTTTTGGGCCACCCTGCGTCCGATGTTGGCCCTGCTTGGAAGTGCCTGGGTGTTGATTGCGTTTGTGGTGGGTGGGGAGTGGCTCTGGTTGGGTCCGGTCTTGTTTTTTAGTTTGTATACCCTCTTCCACTTGAATGTGCGGATCGGGGGCCTGTGGTTGGGCTATGCGCGCGGTGTGGAAGTGGTAAAGGACTTGCGGCAATTAAATCCCCAGCGCGTGTCACAGCAGTTGGGCTTATTCGCCAGCATGGCGGCGGGTGTGTTGGCCGCGGCTTTTTTCCAGTTGCGCACGCAACCCATTGCCTGGGCGGGTTGGAATAGTTTAAATACCGCATTGCTTGCGTTGTTGGGCCTGCTGTTTGTGGTGGGGTTGCGACGCGGTTGGTCGGTCAGTCGTTTGATCTATTTGTTGGTCGTGCTGGCGGTGCTCGCCGCGTATCTTTTTAATTTAGGATGAGGGGACTATGGTGGAACGCGAGGTTATAATCGAAAATAAGCTGGGGATGCATCTGCGGGCGGCGGCGGGGTTTATTGAAACCGCGAACAAGTTTCGCTGTCAGGTGCATGTACGCAAGGAAGGGCGCGCCATCAATGCCAAGAGCATCATGGGTCTGATGACCTTGGGCGCAACCTTTGGTTCCACGATTACCATTATCACGGACGGCGAAGGCGAGCAAGAGGCGAGTGAAGCCTTGGCGCTTTTGGTGAAGAATCGGTTTGGAGAGAAAGAATAACGGTTGGGCACGGCCGCTTGCGGCCCTGCCGGATGCTTGGTTCAGAGGAGTCTTACGTGTACAAGGGCGTGGCCGCAGCACCGGGAATTGCCATCGGCAAAGTGTTCATGATTGGGCAAACCGAACTCCAGTGGCGTAAGTACAAAGTCGCCGAAGGGCAACTGGACAAGGAAATGACCCGCTTGGACTTAGCTGTAACGGCAACCTCCCAGGAAATCGAGTCCATCAAACAAAAAGTCGCGAAAGAAGTAGGCCCTAAAGAGGCTGCGATTTTTAATGCGTACTTGCATATCCTTGAGGATCCGCTTTTGATTCAAGCCACGAAGGATTGGATCAAAAAGGATCATTGCAATGCGGAGTTCGCCCTTCAGGAAACGACGCGCGAACTGGTGCAACAATTCATGGAATCGTCGGACGAATACATGCGCGAGCGAGCCGCGGACATAACCGATGTAACCTCCCGCTTCATGCGTCATTTGACAGGGCAACCGGCAGGTCCGCTTTCGGAGATTCACGAAGAAGTTGTGATCGTGTCCCATGATTTAACACCCTCGCAAACCGCCTCCATGCCCCGCGAGAAAATCATTGGTTTTGTCACCGATGTGGGCGGGCGGACCTCCCATGTGGCGATCATGGCGCGTTCTTTGGAAATACCCGCGGTGGTCGGGTTAAAAGACATTACCCAGCATGTGGTCAACGGGGATACGTTGATCATCGACGGGTTGGCCGGAGAGGTTATCTTGAATCCGGATGCCAAAACCCTGGCCAAGTATCAGCAAGCGCAGTTGAAGTACCAACAGGCGAATCGCAAACTTAAAAAAATGAAGGGCGTGACCGCGGTCACCAAGGACGGGTACCGACTCACGGTCGCGGCCAATTTGGAGTTGCCGGAAGAGATCCGGCAGGCTCAGAAGTACGGCGCCGAGGGCGTGGGTCTGTTTCGTACCGAGTTTTTATACTTAAATCGTGCCGAATTGCCCACCGAAGAGGAGCAGTTTGAAGCATACCGCATGGTGGCCCAACAAAGTCTGCCGTATGCCACGATCATTCGTACGTTGGATATTGGCGGGGATAAATTCTTGTCGCCGCTCAACACCTCGAAGGAAATGAATCCGTTTTTGGGGTTGCGTGCCATTCGTCTGTGCTTGAACAACGTGGAGTTGTTTAAGGTCCAGTTGCGCGCGATTCTTCGGGCTTCGCACTTTGGCAAGATCAAGATTATGTTTCCCATGATCTCGGGGATCGAGGAATTACGGCAAGCCAAAGCCGTGTTGGATGAGGCTCGGGCCGAATTGACGCATAAACGAATGCTGTACGATAAAAATATTGAAATTGGAATCATGATTGAATTGCCTTCGGCGGCGTTGACGGCGGATGTCTTGGCCAAGGAAGCGGATTTTTTCTCCATTGGTACCAACGATCTCATTCAGTACACCTTGGCTGCCGACCGAGTCAACGAAAAGGTTGCGTATCTGTACAATCCTTTGCATCCGGCCATTTTGCGCTTGATTAAGCGTGTGATTGAGGCCGCGCATCAGGAACGAATTTGGGTGGGCATGTGCGGTGAGATGGCCTCGGATCCGGCCATGACCTCGTTGTTGATCGGGTTGGGGTTGGACGAATTTTCTACGGTCTCGGCCTTTATTCCGCAGTTGAAGCAGTGCATTCGTGGCTTGAGCTTTGCCGAGTCCAAGGATTTGGCGGAAAAAGTAATGCTTTGTTCGACCACCCTTGAGGTCGAAGCAACCATGGTGAAGTATGGAGGAAATGTATGTCTCGATCAGCAAAGCTAAAACCTCTCCCGCGCGCACAGGCCGTGAGAGTGACCAAAGCTGTAATTCCGGCCGCCGGACTGGGCACTCGGTTTTTGCCTGCAACCAAGGCTCAGCCGAAGGAAATGTTACCCGTGTACGACAAACCGGCTATCCAATATGTGATTGAGGAAGCCGTTGCCGCAGGCATTCAAGATATTTTGATTATCACCGGCCGAGGCAAACAATCCATAGAAAATCACTTTGATCGGTCCATCGAATTGGAAGAAAATTTAAGAGCCCATGGCAAGGCACATGATCTCAAACAGGTGCGTGACATCTCATCCATGGTGAACTTGTATTATGTTCGCCAAAAAGATGCTCTGGGGTTGGGGCATGCCGTACTGTGCGCCAAGAGCTTTGTGGGCTCTGAACCGTTTGCCGTGTTTTTAGGGGATGACATTATGGATTCCCAGCCGCCGGCCATATCGCAATTGCTGGAAGTATGGAAGCGTTATCAAGGACCGGTTCTGGGTGTGTTGGACGTGCCCCGTGAACTGACCAGTTCGTATGGCATCATTAAGCCTAAAGCCATGAGCGCCGATTTGTTTGAGGTCAAGGACATGGTGGAGAAACCGGCACCGGAAAAGGCGCCTTCGCAGTTGGGGATTGTGGGACGCTACGTGTTGACGCCGGATATTTTTGCGCTTTTGGAAAGCACCAAACCCGGCCGGGGCGGAGAAATCCAATTGACCGATGCTCTGCGGCGTTTGAACCGCAAGCGTCCGATTTATGCCGCACGGCTAAAAGGTCATCGGCACGATATTGGCAATAAGGTGGAGTTTGTTAAAGCCACGCTGGCCTTTGCGCTGCAGGATAAAAATGCACGCCAGCCCATCATGGAATTTATGCGTGCCTTGGTTGAAAACGACGGCGAGCTGTAATCGGGACGGGGCTCCCATGCGCTGTCAGTTGGTGTATACCTTGAACGCATTGACCTTGTTGCAGGCACGCGAGAATGCGGAATACGCTGCGGTGCTGGGACGGGCCGACCAGTCGGTAGCCGACGGGGTGGGGTGTGTTTGGGCCTTGCGTCGTTGGCTGGGCACGGACGTTGAACGTGTGACCGGATTGGATTTGGTCGCAGAGCTATGCGCCCTGTGTGTGCAAGAACAACAGAGCGTCTATTTGTTGGGCGCTCGCCCCGGGGTGGCGGCACGGGCTGCGATTCGGCTGCAGTCGGAGCATCCGGGTTTGCAGATCGCCGGTGTCCGAGATGGATTCTGGCGCCCCGACGAAGAGTTGGCGGTGGTGCACGACGTCAACACCTCAGGGGCGGCATTGTTGTTGGTGGCGTTGGGGCAGCCGCGGCAGGAGATTTTTTTGGATCGCTACCGGGAGCGTTGGACCATGCGGGTGGCGGTGGGTGTGGGTGGCTGCCTGGATGTGTTGGCCGGCGATTTGAAGCGCGCACCGCAGTGGGTACAGAAAATAGGCATGGAATGGTTGTATCGGCTCTTGCAGGAACCTTGGCGGTATCGCCGGATTATGCAGTTGCCTAAATTTGTCTGGTGGGTGTTAACCACCAAACGCGGATAAAGGAGGGGCACATTCGTGAACGTACAACGGGTTTTAATTTTCTCTGAAGATCGAGCGTTTAAAGATACCTTGCGCGAACAAGTGCCCCATCATCGTTACGCGTGCGACGAAGTGCGGGAGAAAAATGCCCTACTGCATCAGATTGGGGCTGCGGAATATACGTTGGTGGTTTTGGATGCTCGAACCGTTGGCGGCGACATGGATTTGGTTTCATTGCTGCGCGCCCACGGTTCGCATCGCTTGCTTTTTGTGGTTCCCGAAACGGCCTTGGGGAGCGCAGTCGAGGCGATACGGCGTGGGGCTGATTTTTATCTGACCTGGCCCTGGCGCCCAGAAGTCTTGCAACAGGTATTGGCCGAATGGGAACGCGAAGCCGCCGGGGAAGAACGCTGGCTCCCGGCCGATGTTCCGGTTCTGACCGCCGGGGATGTGGTGGGCAAATCCGAGGCCTTGCAGCGGGTGCTTTTCTTGGCGGCCCGCGTGGCCCCGACGGACTCATCCATTCTGATTACCGGGGAAACCGGCGTGGGTAAGGAAATGGTCGCGCGCACCATTCACCGGCTCTCGCCGCGGGCCGATAAAACCTTTGTTGCGGTGAATTGCGGCGCTATTCCCGAGACGTTATTGGAATCCGAATTGTTTGGATTTCGCAAAGGGGCGTTTACCGGAGCCACCTCGGACCGGTCCGGCTTGTTTGAGCAGGCGGACGGCGGAACGTTTTTCTTGGATGAAGTCGGAGAAATCTCGCCGGCCATGCAGGTGAAGTTGTTGCGTGTCTTGCAGGACGGAAAAATTCGCCACTTGGGCGGGAGCGACGAGGTTCAGGTGGATGTGCGGGTGCTGGCGGCCACCAACCGAGATTTGCGCGAAGAGGTGAAGGCTGGACGTTTCCGTGAGGATCTTTTTTACCGACTCAATGTCATTAACATTCATATCCCACCGTTGCGCGAACGTCGCGAGGACATTCCGCCGTTGTTGAAACACTTCCTGGCCAAGTACAACGAGCGTTTTAAGCAAAATGTTATTTCCATCAGCCGCGATGCGTTGTTCGTACTTATTAATTATGATTATCCGGGAAATATCCGCGAGTTGGAAAACGTCGTGCAGTATGCGGTCTTGTTATCCGAAAACAATGTGATTAATAAGACCTCATTGCCTCCGCAGATTTTCCAGCGTGTGCAATTGGCCATTGGCGGACCCAAGACCGACAATGTGGTTTCTTTGCAGAAGACCGAGGAAGAACAGATTAAGAACGCACTCCTTAAATACGATGGTAACCAAACCGAGGCCGCCAAGAGTTTAGGCATTAGTCGCTCTACTCTTTGGCGCAAAATCAAAGCCTATCAATTGGAAAACTTTAAATAACGGCCCTGGGTTTCACAACTGAAAAGTTGGATTCTGCTTAATTGCCTGTGTTTCAATTTTTAACGTTTGTTTCACTTTTAATCAATTTTGTTTTCCCTCAGACTCACGCTAACGGATAAAAATCCTTATTTTAAAATGGTTTAATTTTATTGAAACTTTTGGCACAAGCTTTGCATATATCAGATAGCATCTGAACTTTATTTTGGAGGGAGATGTTTATCATGGCAAAAGTAATCGGTATTGACTTAGGAACCACGAATTCATGCGTGGCTGTGATGCAAGGCGGTGAACCCGTGGTCATTGCCAATGCGGAGGGTGCGCGCACGACTCCGTCGGTGGTGGGATTTACAAAAAACGGTGAGCGTTTGGTCGGACAGACCGCCAAGCGCCAGGCTGTGACCAATCCGGAGAACACGGTGTTTTCCATCAAGCGCTTCATGGGGCGTCGTTTTGACGAGGCCAAGGATGAGGAACGCCGCGTGCCCTACAAGACCAAGGCGGCTGGAAACGGGGATGTGCGCGTGGTGGCGCACGGTCAGGAATTTGCTCCGCCGGAAGTCTCGGCCATGATTCTGCAGAAGCTCAAGGCCGATGCGGAAAGCTATCTGGGAGAAAAAGTCACGGAAGCCGTCATCACGGTGCCGGCGTATTTCAACGACAGTCAGCGCCAAGCCACCAAGGATGCCGGCAAGATTGCGGGTTTGGATGTGTTGCGCATTATCAACGAGCCCACGGCCGCTTCGCTGGCCTACGGTTTGGATAAAAAGAAAAACGAAAAAGTGGCCGTGTACGATTTGGGCGGCGGTACGTACGACATTTCGATTTTGGATTTAGGGGACGGCGTGTTTGAAGTCAAGGCCACCAACGGCGACACGCACTTGGGCGGCGATGATTTCGATCAGGTGATCATCGATTGGCTGGCCGAAGAGTTTAAGAAGGAACAGGGCATTGATTTGCGTTCGGACAAGATGGCCTTGCAGCGCCTGAAAGAAGGCGGCGAGAAAGCCAAGATCGAGCTTTCCTCGACCTTGCAGTCGGAGATCAATCTGCCGTTTATCACCGCCGATGCCTCCGGACCGAAGCACTTGAACGTGACTTTGACCCGGGCCAAGTTGGAACAGTTGACCGGTGCTTTGGTGGAACGCACGTTGATTCCTTTGAAGCAGGCCTTGACCGATGCGGGCTACACGGTGGATCAAATTGACGAAGTGATTTTGGTGGGTGGCATGACGCGCATGCCCTTGGTGCAGGAAACCGTCAAGAAATTTTTCGGCAAAGAACCGCACAAGGGTGTGAATCCGGATGAAGTGGTCGCCATCGGGGCTGCGATCCAAGCCGGGGTTTTAAAAGGCGATGTGAAGGATGTGTTGCTCCTGGACGTGACCCCGCTCTCGTTGGGCATTGAAACTCTGGGGGGCGTGAGCACGCGCTTAATTGAACGCAATACTACGATTCCCACCAAAAAGAGCGAAGTGTTTTCCACGGCCGCGGATAACCAGAATACGGTTGAGGTACACGTGTTGCAAGGTGAGCGTGAACTGGCTCGGGACAACAAGACCATCGGGCGCTTTCACTTGGATGGGATCCCACCTGCTCCACGCGGCGTTCCTCAAATAGAAGTGACGTTTGATATTGATGCCAACGGCATCTTGCACGTTAAAGCCAAAGATATGGGTACGGGGCGTGAGCAGAAGATAACCATCACGGCCAGTTCGGGGTTGGCCAAAGAAGAGATTGACCGCATGGTAAAAGATGCTGAGAAAAACGCAGCCGAAGATCGCCAGCAACGCGAGCTTATTGATGCACGCAACCAGGCCGATTCATTGGTTTATCAAACTGAAAAAACCCTAACGGATTTAGGCGATAAGGTACCAGCCGAGGCCAAACAAGCCGTAGTTCAGGCGCAGGGTGGAGTTAAGGATGCCTTGAAAGGGCAGGATGTTGAAGCCATCAAGCAAGCGGTGACTGTGCTAAACACCGCGTTTCAGAAAGTGTCCAGTGAGGTGTATCAGCAAGCGCGTCCCACGGATTCAGGTAAGTCACCTGAGCACACCGATAACGCAGAGGGAGGCAAACCGGGGGATGATAAAACCGTAGATGCGGATTATACGGTGATCAATGATAAAAAACGGTGACCTCTGCACTTAGTGGTACAAGCCCCGGGCGCGCGTTCGCGCGCACCGGGGTTTATTTTTAGTGCGGCCAGACCGGGGTCGCAAACTCGGGGTCCAAAAAAAACCTTATATTTTTCGCGAAGAGGTTGCCACGGAGTGAAAAGCACGTTACTATTTTGGCGCACGAATAGAATCAAGGAAATGCCATAGGAGGGATTATGTTCAACCAAAGACGCTGGATGACCATGGGCATGGCAATGTGGGTTTTTCTCATGGGGTTGACCGTGTGGGGAAGGGCGGAGAGTGTGGTACGCATGGTTCCGGAGAGTTTTTCTTCGGTTGCGGAAAAAATAGCCCCTTCGGTGGTGAACATTAGCGTTCTGCGCATTGTTCGTCAATCCATACCGGATGAAATGTTTATGGATCCTCAAATTCAAGAGTTTTTTGAACAGTTCTACGGACCGCAAACCGCTCGACAGATGACGCAAAAACAGACCAGTCTGGGTTCGGGTGTGATTATTGATCCGCGTGGCTATGTATTGACCAACAATCATGTGGTGGCCAAAGCCAGTGAAATCATGGTGAAACTAAAAGACGGCCGTGAGTTTCCGGGTGAAATCATTGGCTTGGATCCCACCACGGATTTGGCGGTGGTGAAAATAAAGGGGAACGGTATTTGGCCGGTGGCGGAATTGGGCGATGTTGAGAAAGTTCGGGTCGGTGATTGGGCGCTGGCGGTGGGAAGTCCGTTTGGGCTGGAACAAACCGTAACTTCAGGCATTATCAGCGCTAAGGGACGCACCATCGGACAAGGGCCCTACGATGATTTTATACAAACCGATGCCTCGATTAATCCGGGTAATTCCGGTGGTCCCTTGGTGGATATGGAAGGAAAAGTAATTGGAATCAATACGGTGATTCTCAGTCCTTCGGGAGGTTCGCTGGGTATTGGGTTTGCGGTTCCGATTAACTTGGCAGCACGTATTTTCAAGGATTTGATTAATACCGGATCTGTGCACCGAGGTTGGCTGGGGGTGGTGATTCAACCGCTCACGCCGGAATTGGCCGCTCATTTTGGGATTAAGGACAGCAAGGGTATTTTGGTCAGTTCGTTGGTGGAAAACGGTCCCGCGGCACTCGGGGGTATAAAAACCGGTGATGTGATGGTTCAGTTTAATGGGCGTAGCATCACCGCACCCAATGAATTGCAACGCGCTGTAGCCCAAGTTCCCGTGGGTGAGCTGGCGGTCGTGACCGTAGTGAGAGAAGGAAAACGAATGGACTTGAGTATTCGTTTGGGGGATCAAAACGATGCTCGACGCCCGGCGAAATTGAGTCAAAAGGCCTTGCCCAAAAAAGAGCGTTCCGTCGACAATGTGTTGGGCATAACGGTTGAACCGTTAACCCGGGAATGGGGCAAAAAATTAGGTGTGTCCAATTTGGCCGGCGTGGTGATTGCCGCCGTGGAATCCAACAGTGCGGCCGATGGATCGGGTTTAGCGCCTGGGGATATCATCCGCGAATTAAACCGTCAGAAAATTACAAAAGTAGAAGATTACAAGCAGCGCTTGAAGTCCCTTAAGCCCGGTGGGGATTTGTTGGTCTTGATTGAGCGTGAAGGGTCGGCCATTTATGTGGCCATGAAAGTTCCACAAAATTAGCCGGTCTTGAAACCCTTTTCGAATTGAGTGAATAAAGAATTTACGCGTGCACGAACCGAGTCAAAAGGCCCTGGTTGGGAATTATTCCACCAGGGTCTTTTGTTTAAAGTGAAGTGAAAGGGAGACTGGGAAGGCTTGCGTCGCGAGGAAGCCAACCCGTTTTGGCGCGAAATTAAATTTACGCGAAAATAAAGAACCACTATGCTACAATAAACCGCGTTTAAGCCGGAGTTGGATCTGCTTGTACGTGGCTCTGGCGTATGATTGCCGTTCGGCAGGTGAGGGAGAAAAGCATTGAATCGCAACCGGTATAAGCGCAAATCTGTTGGAACCTCTTTGCGCCTTGAAACCAAACGTTTATGGGCTCATATGACAGGTTCGCATGTTCAGCACGTTGAACTGGAAGAGGATGGTAACAAACCGGCTTGGCGGTTTTGGGTTCGCTTGCTGTTTTTGGTCATTTTGGCAGGAAGCGTTTTATACCTCAGTCTGGCCTCGGTCAATATTTTGGTCTTGGGCACCGATGACGTCGACTATGCGCAACATACGGATACCATCATGCTCTTGCACTGGCGCCCCCTGCCGCGACGTCTCTCCATGCTTTCGGTCCCAAGAGATACCCAAGTGGTTCTGCCGAAACGGGGAATGTTGAAGATCAACGCCGTATATGCCTACGGCAATGCGCTGAATGGACGGGCCTATGCGCTGGCCATGACGCGTTCGACCATTGAAAACCTTTTGGGTGTGAAAATCCACTATGTCATTCATGTCCGGTACACCGGGTTTATTTCTTTGGTGGATGCCATGGGCGGAGTCCCCATGGTGATTGCCAAGCAAATGCGCTACACGGATCAGACCGGTGGGATTCATATTGACTTGGCCCCAGGCTATCAGTTGTTGGACGGTCGGCAAGCTTTGAATTATGTGCGTTTTCGCAGCGATGATGAAGGCGATGTGGGCCGCATGCGGCGGCAGCAGGGTTTTGTCAAAGCGTTTGTGTCCCAGCTCATGGGCTTTACGCAACTCCCGCGAACGGTCAAGGCGTTTTATGCCTTTTTGCACCAGATTGAGACCGATTTAAATTTTTCAACGGCCGTTTTTCTTGCCCTGGAAATGAAAAGCATTGCCGGGTATTCCTGGCGCCAGGCCATATTGCCCGGTCAAACCGTGTACGTGCAGGGTGTGCCGTATTGGCAGGCGGATCCTTCGGGCGTGAAAATGCTGATGGCCAATATGGGACGTCCGCCACAGGTCCAACCGACACCCGTGGTCACGCCCCCAAGCACGGCTGAACCTGACACGACAACAGAGTTGGCTGAAAAGACACATGAAGAGGCCGAACCGGAAGCCGCCAACGAACTCACGCCGGTCCCTGCGGCTACGCCCGTTGCCGTGAAAAAACCGGTTGCCAAGAGTACGCCGATGGCCATTACCATGACCACCGAGGTGTTTGGAAAGGCCACGCCCATTCAGACTCCGGTTGTAAAAGCCAAAGTGGCGGCGACTCCGGTTTCAACTACACTCAAGGCGACCACCGGTGTGCGGAATAGAAACGTGAAAGTGTCCTGGCCCAAGGGGGCGCAACCTGTGATACGCATTTTAAACGGGTGCGGCGCACCGGGTGTGTGCAAGACCTTGGCCGATAAAATGGTCCGGCAGGGAGTGCAGATCTCGATGAAAAACGTAACCAATGCTGCGAATTTTAATTTCGCCACGACCTTGGTTCGGACCAATGCGAAAAACTTGCCCTGGGCCCGGGGAATTGCTAAGATGCTGGGCCTGAAGGACATGCAGGTGCAATTGGATAAGAACAATCCCACGGTAACGGTGATTGTAGGCAAAGACCACGAGACATGGTCCAAATAAACAACGCGGGTTGGATTGGCTGGACCCATTTTTTGAAAGTATGAGGAATCGCAAACGTGTATTTACGTCAACGGGTTAAAGCAGTGCTTTTGCAGGCAGTGAATGCGCTTAAGGCCGAGGGGGTGGTTCCTGCCGAGGCCGAGGTGGTTTTGGATGTTGAGCATCCGGCGTCCCCGGACCATGGGGACTATGCTACGAATGCCGCCATGAAGCTGGCCAAACCCTGCCGTCTGGCGCCCAAGGTCATTGCGGAAAAGTTGAAAGCCAAGCTTGAAACGCTAGGGTCCGAGTTGCTTGCACGGGTGGACATTGCAGGGCCTGGATTTGTTAATTTGCATTTGCAACCCGCCGCGTTGATGCATGAAGTCAAAGCCGTGCGTGAGCAAGGGGTCCTGTATGGGACCGACACCTGGGGGCAGGGGCGTCGCTTATTGTTGGAGTTTGTCTCGGCCAATCCCGTGGGCCCGCTTAATATTGTTTCGGCTCGAGCTGCGGCTGTGGGTGATACGCTGGCTCGCATTTTGCGCAGTCAAGGAGTGGACACGCAAAAAGAATATTACATCAACGACGCGGGCAACCAGGCGCGCCTTTTCGGGCGTTCCTTGTATGCGCGTTGGCGCCAATCGCTGGGCGAAGACGTCCCGGTGCCGGAAGAAGGGTATCAAGGCGAGTACGTGTTGCCTTGTGCGTTGGACTGTGCGCAAGCGCAGGCAGGACCCTTGGCGTCCGCCTCGCTGGAAGAAGCGGCAGAGATTTTTCGCAGCGAAGGCGTGGCCCGAATGGTGGCTTCCCATAGGCGCGATCTGGCTGAGTTTGGTGTGGAATTTGAGAATTGGTTTTCGGAATTAACCCTGCATCAATCCGGACAGGTGGCTGCGGCCATGGACGACCTTAAGACCCGAGGATACATCTTTGAACACGAAGGGGCCGTATGGTTCAAGTCCACGGAGTTTGGGGACGACAAAGACCGGGTGTTGATCAAGGCCGACGGGGTTCCGGCCTACATTGCGGCGGACATTGCCTACCATCGGGACAAGTTCAATCGCGGCTTTGGGGAACTGGTGGACATTTGGGGACCGGATCACCACGGGTACATTGCCCGTATGAAGGCGTCCATGCAGGCGTTGGGGCACGAGCCGGATGCGTTTCGCGTCTTGATTGCACAACAGGTAAACCTGCTCGAAAACGGTCAGCCGGTGGCCATGTCCAAACGGGCCGGTATCTTTATCACCATGGCCGACCTGATTAAGGATGTGGGGCGTGATGTGGCACGCTTTTTCTTCCTCATGCGCAGCACCGATGCGCATTTGGATTTCGATCTGGATTTGGCCCGCAAACATACGGATGAGAATCCGGTTTTCTACGTGCAGTATGCCCATGCGCGCATATGCAGCATTATCCGCAAAGCGGTGAGTGAAGGATGGACGTTGCCGGCCGTCACGAGCACGGTGGCGTTGCCGCAGCCTTTGGTCGCTGAGGAATTGGCGGTGATTCGATCGCTGATGGCGTTTCCCGAAGTTCTTGAGAATGCCGCGCGCAATTTGGAACCGCACGGGCTGGCGTTTTACCTGAGGGATTTGGCCACGGAGTTTCACCGGTTTTATACAGTTTGTCGTGTGTTGGAAGCCGAAGACAAGGCGCGTTCGGAGGCGCGGTTGGCTTTGATTGATGCGATTCGCATCGTTTTCCAGAACGGATTGACCTTGTTGGGAATCAGCGCACCGGAAAGTATGTAATAAAGACTGTTGGGCATGGGGGCAAGGCAGGCCTTGTTCCTATCAACAGTTCGTGCAAGGAGTCTGCATGCAAGGTAAGGTTCGCCATGTCAACATAGCCGGGTTGCCGGAAACATCCGATGCGCGTTTGGATGAGATGACGCGGGATTTTTATCGCTTGGATTCCCGCGCCAAGCGCGTGCTGGTGGTGGGTTCCACGCAACGCCGTACGGTGACCTGCGTCGGCTGGCTGGATGAGATTCCCAATCTCGCGGATTTTGATGTTGTGATCTTAAACCTTGAATCCCTTGATCGTGTCAATTTGGTCAAACTCACGCGTGTCGATAAAGACCGTTTGTTGAATTTGCGGCAGCAGGTGTTTGACCTGATGCTCTCCGGCGGGGAAGTGTATTGCATTCTGGCGCCGTTTTTAGCCTTTGGCTCGTATTTGTATTTTCCCGATGGTTCGGTGGAACCCGAGTGGTCCAACCTCAAGTGGTCCCCGTTGGGCTTTTCCCTTACGGAAATTCGCGGCGAGAGCATGCTCATCGAAGAGGATGTCAAATTTGCGGATTACCTGCGTCACGTGACCGGGTGGGAAGGGTACATCAATCCCACAGCCAATTTAAACTACATTGAAGAACGCCTGCGTGCCGAAGACAAACTGGCCGAGGACGAAGAAGTGTTTTGGCAAAGTCTGCCTCTGGCTTTGAATCGTTATGGCAAACCCTTGGCGGCGTCGTTGTGTTTCGGGGTACGCCAACGCGAAGGTGAACACGAAGAGCCCAAGATCAAATTCATCTCCGATTATTTGCACCTGCTTCCTCCGCCGAGTAAGATTTCCCGTGAGCAAGGCATTGACTTGTTGGTGGAAGAAGCCAAAGGGTTGCCGGCCAAGAGCGTTATGCCCGAGTGGGCCGAGGCGTTTCATGTTCCTGGGGAAGAGTCTTTGGAACAACGCATCAACGAGGCTCAGCGGCGCATCAAGGCAGCAGAACGCGAGCAGAAACGTTGTTTTCGTGCTTACCGGGAGCTGCAGAGATGCAAAGCGTTGTTGTACGAACATGGGGATAACCTCCGTCAGGCCTTGGCCGAAGTGTTGCGGCGGATGGAGTTTACGGTGAAGGTTTTTCCGCCGGCTCCGGAGCTTCTGGTTTTGCATACCCGGCACGGAAAAATGTTGTTGGATGCAGCCGGGCGTTCCGGCCCAGCCGAAACAGGCGATTTGCAGGTCTTGCTGCGGCACGCCATTTTTGCCCAAGAGTCCGACGGACGCATTTGGAAGGGCTTGTTGGTTTTCAACCATTACCGGTTGCATGAACCTACCGAGGCGCGCCCAGCGGCGTTTCCGGGTGAAGTGGTGAACCGGGCCCGCGAGATGCGTTTGGGCTTGTGCACGTCCGAGGGGATTTATGCCAGTTTTTGTGCGTATTTACATGGGTCCATGTTGCGTGAAGAATTGGAGGACCGCTTGTATCAAACCTCGGGCATCCTGAATCTCCCGGCGTCCGAGCCACGATTGGATCGTCCGACCAAGCTGTTTCTCACGGCACCCGATGGATCGCTGTTTTGAGTTCAGGGGAACTATTAGAAAAAACAAGTGTGAGGTTATTATGCACAAACATTGGCTAGGCTGTGTTCTTCTCGCGTATTTGTGGATTCCGCTTATCGTGCAGGCCCAAGACATCCAAATTAAAAACATTATTTTTATGATTGGAGACGGCATGGGGCTGGCACAGGTGACCACCATGCTGGAGGAACATCCGGATTCCGTACTTAAGCAATTCCCCGTCATTGGGCTGGTGGAAAACAAACCCGAGGACGGCTGGGTGACCGATTCTGCGGCTGCGGCTACGGCTTTGGCCACTGGGCATAAAGTGAAAAACGGAACCGTGTCATGGAGCGCTGGCGGGAAACCTTTGAAAACGCTTTTGGAATACGCCAAGGAAAATGGAAAGGCTACAGGCATGATCACCACGTGTGAAATCACCAATGCCACCCCTGCGGCTTTCTTTGCGCATGTCCCCCATCGGGAGCAATATGCGCAAATAGCCGAATTTTTGCCGGAGAGTCGGTTGGATTTGTACTTGGGTGGAGGTTGGGCGTATTTTGTCCCGGCCTTTGCAAAGGGAAGTCGCAGGAAAGACGAACGGGATCTGTTGCAGGAACTGGAAAAGAAAAAATATTGGGTTATTCAAGATGTGGGTGAATTATCTGGGGTGGAAGCCACCGATAGGCCGATTTTGGGAATGTTTGCTCCCGAAGCGTTGCCCCAAGCCCACCATCGTTCGTTTACCAGCGCGGAATTAACAACCAAGGCGTTGGCCTGGCTACCGGCTCGCTCGGAGAAAGGGTTTGTATTGATGATCGAGGGGTCCCAGATCGACTGGGCATGTCACCAAAACGATACCCGGGATTTGATGTCGGAATTAAGTGATTTTAATGGTGCGGTTCAGGCCGCATGGAACTTTGTCCAGACACACCCGGACACGTTGTTGGTGGTCACGGCCGATCATGAGACCGGTGCTGTTTTTCTGGTTCCGGGCTCCTCGCCCAAAGTTGAGCAGCACGTACGCTTTTCCAGCCGTGATCATTCAGGCATTATGCTTCCCTTATTTGCAGCAGGAGCCGGAAGTCAGGGGTTTGCGGGAGTATATTCCAATGCGGATTTAGGAAAAAAGCTCATGGCTGTTGTTGAATCAAAATAATGTATCAAGTCAAACCCGGATACCTGAAACAAAGTAGCGTTTTAAAAGAACGCGATATGGTATATAATGATCGAAACGGAATCAAGCCCAGCTCAGTCTAAATAAATGAAAAAGTATGATAGAAATCCATGGGTAATCCATCTAATACTATGGATCAGACTCTAAGACGAGGTGGAATTATGCGGCGATGGGGACTCCGGTTTTTGAGCGTGGCGCTGTGTGTCGGTTGGGCCGGTGTGCAGGCAGGCTGGGCGGTGGATTTTTGGACTCAGGGGTTTGGCGCCGGGACTCCAGGGGCCAAACCGGCGGGATGGTACGACGACGGCGATGACCAATCGTTTCACGCCATGATGTATTACCCAGCGACCGATGGGTATGCCAATGTAACTGTAACCACTGGGCAGACTTGGGGCAAAGTACTTTCGTTTTCCCAAAATGTGGATGTTACAACGTATCCTAAAATCGAAATAGTGGTCTCGGCCGTAAATTCCGGTGGAATCAAAGTGGGTGTCTTTATACCCTCCCCATGGGAGGAGCACGTATCGGCTTCAGCCATAACGTCTGCAGGAACCTATGTCATTGATATTCCAGCCCTAAGCGGTGGTTGGAGTGGAACCAAAAATATGGGGATCCAACTGGTGGCTGAGGGCACGGGCGGATCCATTGTGATCGATTCCATACGCATTTTTGACGGTGCTGTTCCCAATTCACCAACCGCCTCCCCAACCACAAACCCCAACTCACCGACGTATACACCTACATCCACGCATACACCCACATCCACGCCCTACGCTGGGACGCCTACGTTTACACCCACCATCACGCCTACTCCTGCTAACACGAGCACGTTTACAATAACCAATACTCCCGTCACGACCAATTTGTGGTTGGAGCATTTTGCCGGAACCTTTGGCGCCAAACCGCCCAATTGGGAAGATGATACGGATGTGGCCGGCAACAAGGCACGCATCACGTACGTTGGGGATTCATACAGCACGTGGGTCAAGGTTTCACGCACGGCCGCGGACACCTGGGGGAAAATTGCATCGCCTGCGAAATATGCCGATATGTCGCGGTTTTCAGAAGTGGAAGTAGGGGTCATCAGTGTGGGAAACGGCGCCGCCTGGAAGTTGGGCGTGCAGGAAATCGGAGGACAAGGTGCGTATAAAGATTTAGCGGCATCCAAGACAACGATAGGTGCCTATTCGTTTAATTTTGCGGATGTCATGGGTTGGGCTAAGACCGGGTCCGGAGATTTGACACATACGTTCCAGTTTGTGGTTATTGTCGAAGGGCAGCCTGGAGCCTATGTGGTGCTTGATTACATTCGGATTTACAGCAATGGAATTCCTCCCACGCCGACAGCCACTCCGGAGGTTTATTCGGCCTGGAATACAACCTTTGAGTTGGTGCCGGGCGGTCGTGGCGCACCCAATGAAAAACCCGATCTGTGGTTGGATGAAGGCGCTGACTCCGGAAAGAACATGTATATTCGATATTCATACACCAACGGATATGCTTATTTATCGCGGACGGCTGAAGCCAAGTACGGTGTGGTTATGGCACCGGCTGTAAGAGCGGATGTGGATCGGTACAAATACATCCGCATTGATGTGAAGAGTGTTTCACCGGGCGCCAAGTGGAAAATTGGGGTTCAAGAAACAAGCAGGGACAAAGCGTATGTGGATGCTTGTCCGGTTTCCAGTTTGATCGGCGAGTATGTGTTTGAATACCCAGTGGCCATGGCCGCAGCCAATGGAATTACCTGGAACGGTGTGCGTGACTTTAACCTGCTCTTGATCGTTGAAGGGCCTGCGGGAGCGACTGTGGAAGTATCTGAGTTTGCATTGTTTGCCTACGGCACAGCTCCGACGCCTACGATTACCGTAACCTCCACCATCACCCCCTGGGTCCAACAGCGTGAGACCTTGGCCTATCCCAACCCCGCGTTTGACAAGGTCACCTTCGGTTACCTGGCCGAAGGCGCTGTCACTGTAAATCTGGATGTATTCAAACTGACCGGTGAAAAAGTAGCGGGAATTACCGAGGAACGCGTTGGTCAACCCCAGGAGATATTGAAAACCGTTTGGGATGCAGCCTCCATTCCTTCTGGAATTTACTTCTGCCACGTCAAGGTTGTAGGACATGGCGGGCGCGTATGGGTGGATGTATTCAAAAAAGTTGCGATCGCGAAATAGGGGGACGACACCATGAAACATACGACCGGCGTGTGGATGGCAGCAAGCTTGATTCTGGCCGCGGTGTTGCCCGGTTGGGCGGATCAAACCGATTTGGATACAGGCAGGAGCGGGGCTCCGGAGATGCGCCTGGAGTTGGGCGCGCGCGACGTAGGCCGGGGCGGTGCCTGCGTGGCTTCGGCGTTGGGGGTGGGCTCGTTGTCCTGGAATCCGGCGGGGTTGGGGCGCTCCGGCATGCCGCAGCTGGAGGGCATGCATTCCTTTTATCTTCAGGATACCTCACTGGAACAATTGGCGTATGTTCAACCCATTGGCACCAACGGAGGGTTGGGTGTACAAGCCGTGTATGTGAACTACGGGACCTTGGAGCAAACCGAGGAAGTGGATTCGGTTCCACAAGTGACCGGCACCTTTCATCCGGGCACGTGGTTGCTTTCGCTGGGTTATGGACACAAGGTGGCATCTGGACTGACCATGGGCGTAGTGGCCAAATATTATCGGAATGAAATTTTGGGACATCTGTACACAGCCTGGGCTGGGGATGTGGGCATGCAGTGGGCGACCACCAAGGACGAAATGATGATCGGTGTGGCCTTGCAGAACGTGGGCTCCGGAGTGGCGGGGTATTCTCTGCCCCTGACGGTTCGGGCCGGGGCTCAGGTGGCATTGCCCTTTCAATTTGTCGAGGATGATCGCTGGACACTCTCCGCGGACATGGATTACTCACGCCAAGGGAGCGCCTTGATCACACCGCATGTGGGGACCGAGTACCAGTACAGTTTTCTGGCGTTGCGCGCCGGATACGTCAACAAGACGCGTTCGGAGCTAGGTGGTGTGGGCGGGCTCTCCTTGGGCATCGGTGCACGTGGCGAAAAGACCTATTTGGACTACGCCATTTCTTCGTTCGGTGTATTGGGCTTGATGCATCAAATAAGTTTTGGCGTGTTGTTCTAACGCATTTTTTGATTACCCACCCGTTTTAAAACCCTCGCAGAAAACTCGCGAGGGTTTTGCTTTTGGGATGGATGTCGCTAAATCCGTGAGAAAAAAATTGGATGCTCGAATAAGAAAGCGTATAATGCGCCGCATTGACGGATAAGGATGTAAACGTATTCATGAAAGATATCGAACATAAAAAAGCAGTGGTGTTGCTCTCGGGCGGTTTGGACTCCGCCGTGACGCTGGCGTACGCGCAGCGTGAAGGGTTTGCCACGTATGCGCTGACCTTTGACTACGGGCAACGGCATCGGGTGGAGATTGAGCGCGCCCGGGCGGTGGCCGAATCCCTGGGTGCGGTGGAGCACAAAGTGGTTACCGTGGATCTGCGCACCTTTGGCGGATCGGCCCTAACCTCGGCCATGCCGGTTCCCGATGCCCGGGACGAGATAGGCGCTGACGGGATTCCGGCCACCTATGTTCCTGCGCGCAATACTATTTTTCTCTCCCTGGGGCTGGCGTGGGCTGAAGTCTTAAATGCCCAGGCGGTCTTTATTGGGGCCAATGCCGTGGATTACTCAGGGTATCCGGATTGTCGCCCTGAGTATTTTGAGGCCTTTGAACGGCTGGCGGATTTGGCCACCAAAGGCGGAGTACAAGACGGATGGAAGCTGCGCATCGCGGCTCCCCTGCTGCATCTCTCCAAGGCGGAGATTGTTCGGCTGGGGCGTGAGCTGAATGTGGATTTTTCCAAAACCTCGTCATGTTACAACCCAACACCTGAAGGTCGTCCGTGCGATCGTTGTGAATCGTGCTTACTTCGTAAAAAAGGTTTTGCCGATGCCGGGGAACATGATCCTGTAGTAGCATAATCTGCAATGTAACTCTGTACACTCGCTTACGTTTCTGCTTTTTTTAAGTTAACCAGTATCTTCATTTTTTAGCAAAGTGGCTCACTTAGCCGGTTCCAATGGGGTTTTCACAATAAAAATTTATACTTTGTTCCGAGGGGGCATTATGAAACGATATATCGTACTTGTTCTTTCTCTGAATTTTTTTCAACCGGTCGGGGTTTTTGCGGAGTCCGCCATTAACGGACTTGTGGTCAATGACAACAAAGAAGACGGGGCGGTGAATGCCGGAGTGGGGAACGAGAATGCCGCCAACCTTGATTCCGTGAAACTGAAAAACAGTACGCTGAGCGGGGCAAATATCAATCAAGGCAAGTCGAAGAGCAAGGTCAATATCGCTGCGGGCAATAAAAATATCGCCAACATGAACTCTACGTATATGAAGGACAGCAAGAGTGCAGCGGTCATGGTCAATCAATCGCAAGCCTCGCAACTGACCAATTTGGCCGTGGGAAATCAATCCATATCCAATCAAGCGTCCGCGGCGTTGGACGGAAGCAAGGCCGCGGGTGTGATTGTCAATACGGTCAACGGCGGGACCATCACGAATGTGGGTGTGGGCAACAAAGTGGTGGCCAACCAAGGGAGCACTCAAGCAATGAACAGTACGGTTCAGGGTGTGGTGATCAACTCGATTTCCGGCGAGACCGTGACCAACGTAGGCGTGGGCAACAAAGTGGTGGCCAATCAAGCCAGCACCCGGGTCGAGGGCGGGAGCAAGGTCCAAGGCGTGGTTCTGAATTCGGTATCCAACGCCCAGGTGACCAATGTGGGTATAGGCACCAATGTGAAAGCCAACCAAGCCAGCACCGTAGCTGAAGGCGGAAGCAAAGTACAAGGCGTGGCGATGAATGCGGCCGCAGGCGGAACGAATACGAACTTAGGCCTGGGTGGAAATGTAAAAGCAAATCAAGCCAGCACCGTGGCCGAAGGTGGAAGCAAAGTACAAGGCGTGGCGATCAATGCGGCTGCAGGCGGAACGAATACGAACTTAGGTTTGGGTGGAAATGTAAAGGCGAACCAGGCGAGCACCGTAGCCGAGGGTGGAAGCAAAGTACAAGGCGTGGC
>CAZSAP010000014.1:0-74879 GCA_964604705.1 uncultured bacterium | reverse complement strand
GGACTTGGGGTGGGCTTCCTGCTGCGTTATGTGGAAATCACCGGTGGATTTGGCCTGCAATTGGGGTATCCGCGCGGACTTGCCGAACGCAAATCGTATACGCAAAGTGAATTTGGTGATTGGGACTATAATGACATACGTGTTTCCGCAACGTATTTCTTCTAGGCTCGGATGCCAGGGAGTTATCAGCCAATTAAGGAGTAGGTTATGAGAATCGTTGGGGTGCTTTTGTTGTTTGGCATTTTTTGGGTTGTGACGGCGCAGGCTGAAGATAAAGTGATTTTGAAAAACGGTTCGGTATTGGTTGGGACCCTGTTAACCACGGATGAAAATACGGCGGTTATAAAAATACTAGATCAAACGTTGACCGTGCCGCAAAGCGATATTAAAAAAATAAGAAGAAGACGCCAGGAACAAATCGACGCGGACCCTGAATCAAACACATTTTCCGGAAGCGCCGCCATGTCCGAGGTAACACCCGCTTCCGGAATTTCCGGAGGGCTCCCAGGAAAAACGGAACGGAAAAGAAACATGTTCATAGGTCGGTCACGTGAAATTCAGCAAAACCTCAAAATCGAAATTGGCGATGTACTGTTTTTTGGCCAATCGTCACTGGAATATGAACACCTGCTCAGCCAAGACACCTCGTTGGCCATGAGTGTCAAATGCGGTTATGTCACGGACGGGTGGTGGGAAAGTTCGGAATCAGAACATTCCAATCTCGGGGGAGAAGTTCTCTTGCGTTTTTACCCGGTGGAACGCTTCTACGCACCGCGGGGGTTTTGGGTTGGGTCGGCCGTAGGGTATATGAAAGAAACCTACCCGACGCGCGGGGAAATAACCTGGCATTTCTGGAATGTCGCAGTGAAAGCAGGGTGGCAACTCGTTCTTGGCAAACCAACTTGGGGATTTACGATATCCCCCTACCTTGGGGTTGGATACACAAAGGGATACGGGGATAAGGTTATGGGATATAGGAGAACGGTACTCACTCCATACGAGGGGCTCTATCCGCAACTCGGTTTAATGGTGGGTTTGGCTTTTTAAGTTGGATCAAGTACCGTCAGTGGAAGGAACCCCATCATCGGCGCCCCGGATCCGAATGCGCCTGCTCCAAAAGCACCGGCCGACAGTCCGCCTGCGGAATCACAGGGAAAAGATAAGGCCGATGATGACCTGGGGCCGAACGATTAATTGTACGTGGTAGGTTTTCTGAAAGCTCGGTTACCTTTTGGAGGGAACATGATTGTATACAAAGACACAAAGGTTTTTACAGAAGAGGCGCTGCAGGATTTATTTCTTTCCGTGAACTGGTCGTCGGGCAAGTATCCGGAAAAATTGGTGGAGGCTATGAAGCATTCGGATCAAGTGATCTCGGCTTGGGAGGGCGAGACCTTGGTCGGCTTAATCAATGCCCTCTCCGATAAGGTGATGACCGTTTATTTTCATTATCTCTTGGTCAGACCCGAGTATCATGGCCAAGGCATTGGGAAAAAGCTCGTGCAAAGGATGTTGGAAGACTACAAGGATTATGCGAGGAAGGCCGTCATTGCGTACAATTCGGAGATTGAATTTTATAAAAAATGTGGATTCCAAGCACATGAGGACAAGACGCCGATGTTTATCACCTTTTTAACCACCTAGCCTGGAGCGTGGAGAGGCATTCATCTCGCTCCTGATTTTGTTTGGAGCTTCGACCCGTGGTTTCCCACGCATGACCCAGAATTTTTCCCAGTCCGGCTGCCTACAAATAAATCAAGTTACCACCGTTCGCGTCGATACTATTCTCAGGTGCTGCTTGAACACACTGCCCAAAATGGTTCTGCAGCATCCAAGTACAGACATGAGGCAGGACCAGGCCACGCATGGCCGTCGAGATTCAGACAAGGTCCGCTAAAAGGGGTGGTCAACATGTTGTTTTTCGAACAATGGGACTTAAAGAAAAAATTGGCCAGCACAGGGATCGTGGTAACGTTGGTGCCCCTGTTGATTATCATGTTGCTGCTCTTTCTGCAAAACAGTCAAATGACCGGCATTGCGGTTCGTAACGGCAATGATTCGTCCTTGGAGAAGCTGGACGGCAATATCAATTCCATTTACGAAATGTGCCGATTAAAACAGGAAATGACCGAACAGGAACTCCAGCATAGCCTGAACGTGGCGGAGGACTACTTGCAGCGGGCCGGAGGCATTTCCCAAGGCAGCGGGAACATAGCCTGGGATGCGGTAAACCAACTCAACTCCCAGAGTACCAACGTGGGTCTGCCTCCCATGCTCTTGGGAGGCCGCACCCTGGAAAAGACGTCGGATCCCAGCCAGGAGCTGCCGGTGATTGATACCATCAAGCGTCTTACCGGTGCGGTATCAACGGTTTTTCAACGCATGAATGAGCCGGGAGACATGCTGCGTGTGGCCACCAACGTCCTGAACAAGCAGGGGAAGCGCGCCATAGGCACCTACATCCCGACCCGCAACACCGATGGTCAAGCCAATCCGGTACTCAGCAAGGTGTTGAAGGGTGAGACCTACATTGGTCGGGCGTTTGTGGTGGATGACTGGTACCTGGCGGCTTACCGTCCCTTGTGGGATGAGGGGCACGCTCGAGTGGTGGGGATGCTTTTTGTGGGTGTAAAACAGGCGGCCCATGATGGGTTGTACCAACATATGGTTGGATTGAAAGTAGGCTCCACGGGATATGCCTTTGTGCTTAACACCCGGGGCAATGACGAGGGACGCTATGTGGTTTCCAAAAACGGAGAGCGCGATGGGGAGATCATTCGCGACGCGAAAGATGAAAATGGCAAGACCTTTGTGCAGGCCATGTGCGCGCAAGGGCGGGAACTGAAGAATGGCGAGATCGGAGCCATCGAGTATTTTTGGAAAAATCCCGGGGAATCGAAAGCCAGGAAAAAAATTGTGCATTTTCGCTATTTCGCACCCTGGGACTGGTTGATCGCAGTCGGGGCCTATGAAGATGAGTTTTACCAGGCGGTTGAGGAAATACACCGCGTGAGCGACCGTTCCAAACTTATAGCCCTGCTGCTCTTTGTCGCTACGTTGGGGTTGGCTCTTTTGGTATGGCTCTGGACTGCGAATATTTTGACCGGGCAGATCCGTTCAATTTCCGAAGATTTGGGGAAGGGTGCCTCGGAAACAGCGTCGGCTGCCAGCCAGGTTTCTTCAGCCAGCCAGCTTTTGGCCGAAGCCTCCAACCGCCAGGCCAGCGCCATTGAAGATATTTCGCGGGGAAACAAGGAAGTCAGCGAGATGACCTCGGCCAATACCGGAAACGCAGCCAAGGCCAGGACCTTGTCTGGATCCGTAAACGAAATTGCCGACAGGGGTCGTGAAAAAATCGAGAAAATGTCCGTGTCCATTATGGAAATCAAACAGGCCTCGGATGAGACCGTGAAGATCATTAAAACCATCGATGAGATCGCGTTTCAGACCAACCTGCTGGCCTTAAACGCAGCGGTGGAAGCCGCGCGGGCCGGGGATTCGGGGAAGGGTTTTGCTGTGGTGGCCGAGGAAGTCCGGAACCTCGCCCAGCGCAGTGCACAAGCCGCCAAGAACACAGCGGAACTCATTCAGGCGTCTTCCAGCAAGATTGATACAGGGGTAGCGATAAGCCATGAGGCGAAGGCGGCCTTCGAGGAAATTAACAGCGGGGCCGCCCGGGTGAAAACACTGGTGGATACGATTGCACTCGCCAGCGAAGAACAGGCACAACGCATCGCCCAGTTGAACACGTCCATGGGGCAGGTCAATAAATCCACATTGGAGAACAGTTCCACCGCGGAGGAAGTTGCCTCGACGGCGGAGGAGTTGCAATCCCAGGTTGAAATGCTGCGCGAGGCTGCGCGAAGACTGGCAGGCATCATCGGCAGCAGTGCAGGCAGGGCGCCTATGCCTTCGTACGAGGGGGGCAGCACTCCGGCGCCACGCCCTGCCCGGCCGACCCGGCTGCCCATGGCCACTTCGTTTGAACCCATGCATCGTCGCTGAGACTCAGCCTCGTCCTGGAAGAGAAAGCTTAGGGCTTAGGGGCGAAGACCCCAACGGAGATAGTAAGGCATAACGGATGCTTGAAGTCCGATCATTGGATGGCCCTCCTACGTTTTCAGCTCGACCCGATAGATTAATACCGCCCAAACCGAATATTTCATTGACACAAGCACAACGCGTCTTAAAATAACATACCATGTATAAAATATATGAGGAGTTGAGTGGCTTAAAATACGACGCTTTCAAAATATAGGGAGGTTGTTATGCGGAAAAAGCATTTGCTGATAGTAAGCGTAGCTCTGGTTTTTAGTGCCGTCGGGTTTGTCGGGTGCGCCTCCGAACCTGTACGCTCGCTGTATTTTGGCCGCCCCAATGTCCCTGAACAAAATCAAGCCGTGCTTATTAAGCCTGCGGAAATTTCGATTGCCTATATGGACATCGATGCCAAACTGAGCCAGGAAGAGAAGCTGACGGAAGTGTTTCGCCAAATGAGTGTTTTGGGAATTGAGCAACATAGGGAAATGCGCCTTTTATTGGAGGCCGGCAAACACGATATAACGTTGCGCTTTGATGAACATAAGCGCGGAAGTGTGGCCCAAGGGATTGCCGAGAGCAATGCCACGACCGATTCCGTTACCATCAGTCAGACGTTTGAGGCCGGCAAACGCTACATCGTTCGTTGGCAGTCGCAAGCGGGCGGAGGGGCGTGGAGCGCACAGAAATTGAGGTTCTGGATTGAACCGGCGCCCGAACCCACACCCGTGCCACAGGGAGTACAAAACTAAAAAAGCGAATGTTATTGGCGGTAGAGGACTGGATGAAAGCATACGGCGTTCGCCTATAAAACCACAGGCTTGAGCCGTTGATGGATGCGTGAAGAGCCGTCGCAATGAACGTAACGAATAAAATCTGAAAAAATTTTGGTTCACGTGGTTGGGTTCATCGCGGCTTAGATTATGCAACCCAGGGGAATGTATGACGAATATTATCGGCATTGATCATATCTATATCGCGGTTAGCGACTTGGCCCGTTCGGAAGTGTTTTACGATCAAGTGCTGATGCGTATTTTGGGGTTTCGCAAGAACGCCTTTGCCCTCTCCGGTGAACCGCATGTTCAGTATTACAATCAGCACTTCGGATACGTGTTGCGCCCCGCGCGGACATCCAGCCTACATGACTCGTACGCTCCGGGCTTGCATCATTTTTGTCTTAGGGTTGAATCCGTAGACGATGTCGTCGCGGTCGCCCAACAGTTGCAGGCGGCCAACATTGACGCCACAGAGGCAAAACTGTATCCGGAATATGCGCCAGACTATTGGGCCACCTTTTTTAAAGATCCAGACGGTCTGAGACTTGAGGTTACCAATTATCGCCGTGAGCGCCGTGA
Organism: uncultured bacterium; assembly: GCA_964604705.1. Taxonomy (GTDB): domain Bacteria; phylum Oederibacteriota; class JAAXVQ01; order JAAXVQ01; family JAAXVQ01; genus JAAXVQ01. Next base: position 69,486 of record CAZSAP010000014.1, on the reverse strand, counting down.
GCGACATGATCGTTGGGAACAATTGATTTAAAGTACGAATTCCGTCTTCGCCCCCCACTGGTCACGATGTAGAACCAAGCAAAAACTGGGAAGTGCTGGCAGTGCCAGGTGCCGCAAAGCTGCCAAGCGGGCGAGGATTGTGTTTTGTTATCATGTAAGAATGAGTAGGGGTAATGTATCTAATGATTATTGTTGCTTCAGCAGATGAATAAATTATGCAGGCATCCAAGGGGGTTGTCATGAAAAAATCCATGGTTCTTTTGATGTGCGGGTTACTGGGGGTGGTAGGTTTGATTGGGTGTGGAAAACAAAATCCCGTTGCTTCTCAAGAATCCAAAGCCGACAATGCCCTGAGGGCCAAAACGTTCCGCCCTGGGGGTGTGATTTACTCAGCGTACCTAAGCGGCAACATAGGTCAAAAGCCTTGGTATTGGTTCGACGCAACGGATAACCCGGATTACAACGCGACCATTACGGTGAGCGACCAGCATATTACCGCAAACATTAACCGTGTGAACGGTGACAACTGGGGGAAGGTTCGCACCTTTCCCATAGCGTACGCCAACACGGCCAACGCCGTGGTGAACCTACGCATAGGTGTGCCTTTCCGGGCATTTGCTTGTGCGTGGAAGATTCTTATTCAAGAAGACGGCGGAGCGTGGCGGACCTGGACCTTGCAGGACAGCACAACGGAAACAGGGTATAAAGATTACAACCTGACGGAGATCCTGGCGCAAGTAAACCAAGGCAGCGGCCGCTTTACCATAGACCTGGTGGTGGAAGGCGGTATTGGGCAACATATAGAAATCAGTGATTTGTATGTGTTTACCGCAGGTGAGGAGTTGCCTGCAGGAGCCCCCTACTGGTATGAGTCCAGGTACAACATGTATAACCAGCACACCCACGGATGGTTCGACGAGACCACCAACCCTGGCTTCCATGCCGTGATCCAAAACACGGCCGGCCATGCAATCATTCAAGGCAATGTACAACTCGGCGGAAAGGTGCAAAGCCCCATGATTCCCTGGGATCCGCAACATTGCCGAACGCTGTATCTGCGCATCATGGATCCCAAGGCGTGTTTCTCGGTCTGGGTGCAGGAGCAGACCGGAGAGTACAGGCAGTGGCAAGTCAGCAAAACCTTTGTGGAGGGTCAAGGCTGGGTGTGTGACTTCACATCCGTCACTGAGATGGCGCCGGGCACGCTTTTCTCGATTACCATTGCGGATGTATTTGGAACGCTTTGGTTGAGGAATATATATCTCTATTAGCAATCAGTTTGAAACCTTTTAATTTCAAAGAATTTTCAGACTTGAAATGCCATTTTGGCACATCAAGTTGGGGCGGGACCCGGAAACTTCCTTACGCGTTTACTGAGAGTGGAGTAGCCATTTTTTCGAGTGTACTTAAAAGTGATCGCGCCATTGATGTCAATATTCAGATCATGAGGACGTTTATCCGCTTACGGGCCTAGCTGGGGGCGCAAAGCTTTGTATTGAACCAGATAAACAAACACGAGACGAAGTTGATGCAACATGAGCACAAGTTGGACGAAGTGTTTCAGGTCTTTGATGATCTGCGCCCGGAGCTGGAGCCTCCAAAGAGAAAGAAGATCGGGTTTAAGATCGGCATGTAGGGGCGTATGGCATACGCCCAAAGAAGCAGTGGGTTTGAGACGTTGGTTGATGGAAAAGGCTAGATGGAGTTAAGTTTACAAAGTTGACACTGTCTTCGTTTTTCGCACACTAGGCCTACCGCACGATGGCGACTTTGGTTTTGCCTATTTCCTTGCCGTCCATGGAAATACGAGCCAAGTAGAGCCCGGGGGCGATTTGACGGCAGTTCCAGGTGAGGATTGCTTTTCCTGATGTCAGTGATTCTTCCAAAACAGCCACAGGTTCGCCGGCGAGATTCATGAGTTGCACCTTGCACACTGCCGCATGGTCGGGGTTCACCAAAAATTGGACATGATCGCGCCCAGGTTGGGGGTAGACCAGGAAAGCCTTGCCTGCCAAATTGATATTGGACAAAGGATTGGATGGGTCGGCGGTTGTGAGGGTGGCAGTCGCCGAATGGGTACGAGTGGGTGTGACCGACGGTGTGGGCGTAATTGTAGGCGTTGCGGTCACTGTCGGGGTAATGGTGTATGTGACAGAACGGGTAAGCGTAGGTGTGATCGTCGGGGAGGGCGTAGGTGTCGGCGTTGGCGCTGCGCCCCCATCCGTGATGGTCCAGCCCTTTGCACTGACAAGATGTGTGCGCATGGCCGCCCCCGCAGAGTATTGGCTTCCGCCGCCGTTGAAGATGACGCTGTTGTTTACGTTTTGCGCGCCCCAGCCGTTTAAGAGGGCATCGTAGTTTGCCGTAGAGAGCGTGACTAGAGAAAACATGGCAGCGGCATTCGTCAAGCCGGTGACCTGCCATGCCCCAAGATTTTGGTCGAAGGCGCTGGTTTGTTCAAACATGTGGGACATATCTTGGACATTGGCCGTGTTCCAACTGCTGAGGTTTTGGTTGAATGCAGGGTTGAAAGAAAACATGTAGGCCATGTCCTGCACCTGCCCTGTGTTCCAGGACCCGATGGGCTGGTTGAAGACGGTGGCGTTGTAAAACATCATGTGCATATTCTGGACATTGGCCGTGTTCCAGGACCCGATGGGTTGGTTGAACACGGAGTGATTGAACATGCTTTGCATGGTGGTGACGCTGCCGGTGTTCCAAGACCCGAGGGGCTGGTCGAACGCCATGGCGTCTGAAAACATCATCGACATATCCTGCACCTTCGCCGTGTTCCAGGACCCGATGGGCTGGTTGAACGCCGCGGCATTGTAGAACATGTAACTCATGTGGGTGACGTTGCCCGTGTTCCAGGACCCGATGGGCTGATTGAACGCCGTAGCGTCCCAGAACATGCCGGCCATCATGGTCACATTCGCCGTATTCCAACTGGCGAGCGGTTGGTTAAACGCACTGGCCCCTTGGAAGGCGCCGGCCATGTCCGTGACATGACTCACGTCCCAGCCGTTGATGTTCTGGTTCATGGCACTGGCCCCGTAAAATATGTTGCGCATATCAGTGACATTGGACAAGTTTGGCGCATCGGGGGCTGTCAGGGTTAAATTCGAGCACCCCATAAACGCACTCCCCATGGAAGTCCAGGCCTGAGTACCCCATTGTTCCACCCGCAGTATTTTTTGGCAGTCTCCTTCGTTGTTGAAGAAAATCCGGGGGAAGGTGCCGCGGATGCGCAGGGTGTATGTGCCTGGCGTGCTGTAGACGCAGGTTGTGTTTCCCGTGATACCAGTATATTGCCAGGTGTTCAGCCCATTTAAGTCCACATCGTAGTTGTAGCCCCCATCCAGCGTGGGGATGATGAACTGGTTGGAGGCGGATGTGCCGGCATTGTCGGTTTTAACAGTGATGACAAAGTCCGTAACCGAGGCCGCCAACATGATTTTACTGAACAGGATCACGCAGAGCATGGCCATCACCAGGCTACTCAATCGAGAATGTTTGTTCATGGTTTTTCCTCTTGGTGTATTTAGCGGAGCTTCCAGGGAAACCATACGTTTCCCTGGAGTAAATGTTTCTATCGAAGTTGGACGCTTCGCCTTCAAGCCTAGGCTTAAAAGTAAGCTCGAGTGATTACTTTATAACATGTTTCCCTCCGCGCCTCATGCAAAAAATGGAGGCATGGGTCAGTGGCGTGGGTGGGAGTGGTGGCCATGTATTTTCGGGTGAGTTATTCGCTGGCGAAGAAGCATAGACCGTGAGTGTGCGGGGGAAAGCTCCGGGTGTAGGGGCGTAGGGCATGCGCCCCTACACTCAAAGAGTCGGAGTGACAGCTAGGCTTTTTTTATCCCAAACGCGGAGATCATCACGGCTGCGGTTCCCAATACCGGTGGGATAAATCCCCCGCCCACCAAGAGCAGAAGCAGGGAGAGTCCCAACAGCACCGGAACGCCGTTTTTTTTCTGCAACTGGCGCATGACCCAAAACATAAGTACGACACTCACCAACAGCGCCAAAATTCCGGTGATGAGAAAATTTGGAATAACCGACAAGGCCGGCATGGGGGACTGCCCGCCTTGATTTGCGTTAATGAGAAGTCCGGGTGTGGCCGCATTGCCTTGTAACATTTCCAAAACCCCGTGCATGGCGCCAACCAACCCTGCTAGAATTCCCAGAATCATTGCCGTGATTTTCATGTCTTTACTCTCCTTTTAAGGTTGTTTTCTATTGAAAGCATACTTACTATAGCAAAAAGCAAATTTGAAAACTTTTGTTTGCGGTTTGTTTTTTGTTGAAATCAGTTTAAACCTCGGTCTAGAACAGAGACGGAGAGTAGGGGCTGAGACTTTGGTCGGTGGCAACGAATTAAAAGATTGAGCTTACTAACTTGACACCGTCGCTGGTTCCGATTCAAAATAAGGTCCCAGGTATCTACTTTACCCGTTTGTGGGTCATGGGAGGAGGGCGAATGAACATTCGTTGCCGTACAAGGTTGTGCCTGCTTTTGGGTTGGTTCGCGCTTGTCGCTGCAATCGCACCACCGCAAACCCAGGCTGATGATTTTGCCTCAGAAGGATTTTATCCCAACGATGAAGTCGGCTATTTCAACCTGGACCTAGGCTACCGCGGGGCGTACTTAGGCGGCATCACCCAGGCGGGGCACGGTTTTTTCTTGGAGTTCGGAGTAAATGCGGGACGCTTCATAAACGATGCACTCATCCTCTCGCCCATGCTCGGCATCAATCTGGTCAGCGACGGCGCCTATGCTCCGGGATTTTTAGACGATTTCAACCGGTATTACCGCATGCCTCCGGAATACGAAGCCCTTACCAATCGCGACTACATGACCAACCCCAGGACCGAAGAAGAGGATCGGGAAGTCACGGCCTTGGAGGCGGGGGCGGCGCGCCTGGACTACCTCCGCGCCGGCAAGCCTGAAAATACGTTTGATTTTTATTACGGTCTTATATTGCGCTATCCGCACCGCTATGCACCTGTCGTGAAAGTGTACAGCAAGTTTTCGTTCACCAACATGGGCAGCAGCAGTACGGGGTGGACCTCAAGCCAAAGCGGAGCGCGCCGTGGCGCCAACACGCTGGACCGCTGGGGTTGGGGAGTGGAGACGATTGTCTTTCGCGGCTATACTGTGGCCGCCAGCAACATGGGCAACTTAAACCTGGGGTATGTCAGTCTTTTTTATGAATGCTTTGATTTGACTCAAGCGGTTATTTACCAAAAGAACGATGTGCAAAATATTCGTGCGGTCTACCTGCGGGAATATGTCGAGAAGCCCTTCATGGACAAATGGGGCAAAGAACAGCGGGTGGGTGTAAAGGTGGGCATGCAGTTTCAATGAGGCTCGGATGGTCGGTTGGCCGGTATGGGTTTATCCGAACACCGTCTCTCCTGCAGAGGCGTGTTGCCATACGCCCAAACCAGCCGCGGGTTTGAGACGTAGGTTGGTGGATAAGGCTCGATGATGCTAACTTTATAAAGTTGACGCTGTCCCCGTTTCAGTTGCGCCCCTCGGGCACCTTGCCCTTGGGGAGATCATTCATTTCCGAGAGGAGTCTTTCATGTCCCTAGACCAGATTGTGATCGACACGTACGGTCCTGTACCAAACACACCCAAGACGTTTCAAGCCGAGAGCAATGCCCCGTGCACGTTGTCGGTTTCGGCGACCGTGTACTCCAGTTCGGCCAATGCCACGGTGGGTTTGGCCGTTGTTGTGGACGGGAAGAAAGTGGGGGAGATCCGCTTCTTTTGCAATTTGTCCAACGTGCATGTGAGCCTGCCGGTGCGCCTCTTCACGCTTACGCTCGACATAGGCGCGCACACCTTGCAGCTGGTGCCCCTGACCCCACCCACCGTTACCGACGCCAACGACTATTTTCAGGCAGTCATTGAGTACTAGCCGGCCGATGCCGGCACCACTACTTCCCGAGGAGAAAAACGCATGAACCGTGACCAGATAGTACTCGACACCCAAGGACCTTTGCCCGCACTGGCGCAGTTTCCGGCCGAGGGCAACGAACCGTGCACGTTGATGGTTTCTGCCACAGCGTTTTCCAGCGAGGCCAACAAAGCCATTGGCATCCAAATTCTCTTAGACGAGAAACCGATCGGCGAGATCCGCTTTTTTAGCAATCAGGCCAATGTGCATGTAACGCTCCCGCTGAAAAAGATTCCCGTTCAACTGGAGCAGGGGGTGCACTCCATAATGCTGGCCAAGCTCACGGCGGCCACGGCCACGGACGCCAATGACTGCTTTCAAGTAACCGTGGATTATTAGGCAGTAAGTGCTAGTGTTCGGGGATGGGGTTTTGGTGGCTGGCACCTTTTGCCTTTCGCGATCGGTACGGTGATTTTTAAATCAGACACAATCGAAAATTCAATACTCCACAAGGAGAATCACAGTATGTCAAACGAAGCCATGGAAACCAAAACCACCCCAAGCACAGCACCTAAAGACCCCACGCCATTGCTGGATGAGCGGCTCACCCAGTACTTGTTTGATACCCAAATCCAATCCCAATACAAACCCAATGCCAACACCTTGGTGGTTTCGGGGCTGGATATAACTTTGGATGGGTGTTTTGACCGCAACCTGAAGGAGCTGCGGGTGTATGGACATATTGTCAGGATAAACAGCGCGTTGCGCTCGAGTGATACGGCGAACATATCGATTTTTTGCCGGTATCTGATTTTTGGAACCGAGGGATCGCTGGATGTCAGCGGGGTGGCGGGTGAGCGAAAAACTGGGCAAGCCCTACCCGGGGGCGAGGGCGAAAACTACGGAGATCCGGGCAAACCAGGGACCGATGGGGGCGAGGGCGGAGCTGGCACACCCGGCGGACGGATTAACATATTGGCAGAGACTATTCTGGGTCTGCCTAAACTCACCGCCAATGGCGGTCCGGGCGGCGCCGGGCAAGACGGCGGCAAAGGCGGCACGGGCAAAATCGGTGCACCCGGACTTAATCAGGAAGTCCGCCAGATTCCCAAGCCAGGTTCAAAATTTCGCTGCAACATAATCATAATCCAACATGCCACCCCGGGCGGCAAGGGCGGCCAGGGCGGCAAGGGCGGTAAGGCCGGCAAGCGCGGGCGACATGGCAATGGCGGAACCATATATTTGCGGGCCGTCTCGCCCATGTGTGCCGGCAGGTTGATCGCCGATCCGGGCCAATCCTTTGTAACCGATGAAGACGCCAAACCCGGCGCAGGCGGGGTCGGCGGCAAGGGCGGGGTTGGCGGATCCATGAGTCATGACCCGGCCAAACCGAACCGTATGATTCCGGGTAAGTGCCCGGATGGTGCTGAAGGTGGTACTGACGGTGTGGGCGATACGCCGGTGATCACGGACCAGGACAAGGGCACGGCCGGGTTGGTGGATATAAAGGCAGTGACGCATGATGTGCTCTGGCAGGGCTTGTGGGAACAAGAATCGTTTTTGAGCCCGTTTTCTTCGGATAATTCCGTGCTCGCGATGGCGCTTTTCGCGGCCGAACGGTTGTACCTGAATACCAGTACTTTGGAAGATGCTCAAGCCGTGGAAGAGGTGCTGACCTATCTCTTCCGGGCCACGGCGAAGGCCACCCAACCGCGGATGCAGGCCATTCATGCGCGGTGTAATGTGCTGTTGCTCAATTTAGAGCGCGGTTTGGATTATTATGGCAAGCTGCCCAACTTTATTCCTTCGCTCTCGTTTCGCGAGAACAAGCAAGCGTATGAAGCGTATATCAAAGTCGCTCTGGATTTGGAAAACGATACCGATGCCTTTTGGAAGGAAGAAGCCAAAAGCCGTAAAGCCAAGGCGTTTCTCAATAAGCAGAAAACCACGCTGAATGATTTAATCGAAAAGCAATTGCTGCCCCAGAAAGAGCTTTTGAATAAATCCATTCACAAGCTGCATGATTCGATCAGCGCGCTAGGTGTAAAGCTCATGCAACAGGAAATGGTGATTTTTAAAGCGCAGCAAAGCTTTCATGTGGCCGTACTCCGGAAAGTGGAGTGCGATCAGATAATGGGGATACTCAATGTTGCCCGTTGCATTATCCAGGCCGGGGTGAATGTCGCGCCGGCTTTCTCGGGGCTTAAAGCTTTTGCCCTGCTGCCGGTTGGTGATTCGCAATCGTTTGGCGAACGGGTCAAGCCGCTGGGAACCATTGCCGAGAGCGTGGCCAAAGTGCAGGGGAATATTCAGCAGCTTTCCCAGGCCTACAACACCATTACCAAAGCCCGGGCCACAGGCAATGCTGACAGCGTCAAGCTGGTTGTGAAAAAAGAAGAGTTTGATGAGCTCATGAAACAGTTCACGGGTATACCGGAATCGCAGCCGTATGTCGAAGCCATGCACGCCTACATGGAGATCGTCAACCAGCGCAACACCGCGATCACCAATCACGATGCGGCGTATATTCAGCTGGACAATCTGGAAAAAAAGATCGAGGTGGCCAAGCAAGAGACCGCCAATCTCGAGACCCAGATCACCGAGGAAACCAATCTCTTGCGGCCGGTCTTCCTGCAGTATATTGATCAAACGCTGCTGATGGTGAAATCACTGGTGATTGAAACCTTGCACTCGATGGCGCGCTCGCTTGAGTACTACACGCTTTCTCCCAAGCCCTTGCGTTTTGTGGACTACCGGGTCTCCACGCTTGAGAGTCATTTTGCGTATCTGCTCTCGGAATTGAATCGGGCCAAGGAAGAGGCCGGCGCCCCTTCGCCGTTCCCGGCGCGCGAGGTGGTCATTTCCGATCCCGAAGACATCGAACGGTTAAAGCAGGGAAAACCGGTGTGGATCACACTGCCTTTAAACATGAACTGTCCGCCCCAGCGTCCGTTTGCCAATATTGTCTGCCCGTTGATCCGCAGCGTGCATTGCTTTTTGGAAGGGGCCAAGAGCAACAATCCCGAAGCCACGGCCACGATTGCGCTGGAGCATTATGGGGTTTCGCATTTGTACAACGAGGATCATGCGCAAGTCTGGACGTTTGCCCATGCCCAGCGGACGGTTTCCTTTGAGTACCGGCTGCGGGATCAAACCTATGATAAGAATCAGGGAGATCTAACGTTTCAGAACCAGTTCATGATGCTCAGCCCCTTTGCCACCTGGGGCGTGCAGATCCGGCCTGAGGACAGCAAAAACCAGGAACTGGATCTCTCGCAACTTACCAAGGTGAGAGTGGCGTTTGTCGGGCATGGTGTGGTTAAGCAGATTGGGGAACCCGGAGCGTAACTGGGCGAAGGGACGGTTTTCGGACAATTGGTTTTCGATTATGGTTTTATGCGATTATCCGAAAACCGTCCCCAAGTACAAAGAACGGCAAGTAGGGGCGTATGCAATACGCCCCTACGGATACGAACAAAATGTGTCTTCTACCTGCGATTTTTCCGCAACACTCCTGTCCAAATAAAAACCCAATCTCTATCAGGAGTGAGTATGTCGGAACTAGTCCCGGTTGAACGCATTGAACGAAAAATTTATCTCATACGCGGGCAGAAAGTCATGTTGGACCGTGACCTTGCTGAGTTGTATGGGGTGGAAACCAAAGTATTCAACCAAGCTGTTAAACGTAATCGTATCCGTTTCCCACCTGACTTTATGTTCCGCCTTACGTTTAAAGAGTTTTCAGACTTGAGGTCACAAACTGTGACCTCAAGTTGGGGTGGCCAAAGGTATCTCCCGCATGTATTCACGGAACATGGTGTCGCCATGCTCTCCAGTGTTCTCAACAGTGAAGCTGCCATTCAGGTAAATATTCAAATCATTCGCCGGTTCATATCCTTGCGGGCTGAGCTGGGGCCGCAGGGTTTTATGCTAAACCAGTTAAACAAACACGAGACGAAGTTAATGCAGCATGAGCACAAGCTGGACGAAGTGTTTCAGGTCCTCGACGAGCTGCGTCCTGAACCGGAAACGCCAAAGAAAAAGAAGATCGGGTCGTAGGGGCGTATTGCATACGCCCCAAAAAAGCAGTGGGTTCAGATGTAGGTTGGCGGATAAGGACAGATGTGTTTAACTTTACAAAGTTGACACTGGTCACGGTTTCATGACACGGAGGGGAATACTCCCATGCAATTTATAGAAAAAGACTTTTCGGATTTTATTTTGAAGATTTGTGCAGGACTCCTTTTTCTTATTGTCGCATATGAGCTTTTTAGTGGAACTACCCAAGTGATTTCAGGTATTCACACCCAATCATGGAACCGTGTTGATGGGACTATACTTGAGTCAAAAGCAATACAGGCCCAGTCCCTCGCTTATGGACGGTCGGGTGGAATTGGTATTCGGCCTAACTACCCTAAAATACAATATCGGTACTATGTGGGTAAAAAGATGTACAAAGGCGATAGAGTCCAATTTGGCCAAGTATTTAATCAACCAAGCATTGAACGTATTTTTCCTGTGAACAAAGTTGTACCGGTGTTTGTTAAGCCGGGTGATCCAGAACACGCGGTTTTAAAACAGGGCGTGCATTGGATGGGTACACTGTATACAATTGCAGTAGCTTTGTTTTTTTCCTGTCTGGGTTGTGTCGTTTGGTTCTATCGGTGGTACTGATAACCCATAAAATGAATCCTCATCCTTGAATCGGAACCTCCAAAGAAAAAGAAGATCGGGTTTAAGATCGGGTCGTAGGGGCGTATGGCAAACGTCCAAAAAGCAGTGGGATTAGACATAGGTGGGCAAATGCTAAACTAGGCTGAACGACAACAGATGAAAATGTTGAAGAGGATTAAAGAAAGTGCTTTCGAAAACAGAAAGGATATCGGGTACACGAACGATGCTTTGACGTCGGAGCTAATCTCGTGTTCTTAAATAAAATGTAATTCAGAGAGCGGTTCATGAGTCTAACTCCCAATAAGTAAAAAAGAAATTGGCGAGGTGCTAAATGAAAAAAATGATGGTGGTTTTAGACCTGGCTCGGTTTGTAGTCGGATTTCTTTTTTTATATTTTTTTTACGCTATTGTCGAAGACTTTATTGTTTCCCAACTTACAGGAAGAACGGGATTGGGGGTTATTGCGTATCGGCTTTTTACGATTGATGGGCTAGGGATTTTAGTGGGTTTGTTTATTAGTATGTGGATGATCCGACAACGCTATCGGGTGGTAGCAGGAACCGTTATGATGGTGCTTTTTCTTTTGGCGTTTCTGGTTACGGAAGTCATCGATGGATATAAAAACTTTCCTATGTTGTTATTTTCAGTTGCCTCCTTTAGTTTTATGGCAGTGGGCGCGTGCAGTGCCATAAAAGTATGGATGGCCATTCCAACTCCCAAAAAAATAAAGCAGAAAACAGCGTCGGAGGTCACCCACCGGAACCCTAAAACATCCTGGGGATTGGTTTTGCTATCGTTGGTCTCGGTACCCGCGACCTATCTAACGTTGTTTCTTTCTTCGATCGTGACTCTGGGACTTACCCTTTTTGTTTTAGCTTTGATGTTGGAACTACCCAGAATTCCTGTGATCATTCTGGCCGCCATAGCGTTCGCGCCTTTGGTAAGTGCATGGGCGAGTTTTCGTGCTGTGAAAGCGGTGTTTTTCAATAAACCCTCCAGGCAGACGGCGGTAGTTGTTGATTACCACACAAAAACGAAGTTGATTGAGGCCATCCAGGATGTATGTTGGAAAGTCGGGACCAAACTTCCGGATGCCGTGATACTTCATGCTGCTCCCACTTTTTTTGTAACCGAAGGAAGCGTCGCAACGCTTAATGGTGTGGTGCATAAACGCATCTTGGCCATAGGCGCCCCCCTGCTGCCACAGCTTGCCTTGGCCGAGTTTAAGGCTGTATTGGCCCATGAGTTTGCACATTTCTCTGGCAATGATACAGCGTACAGTCGGTTTGTTGTACCGGTTTACAAGAGTTTGCATTCTGCCATTTTGGACCTTGCGGGAATGAGTGGCGGGGGAAGTATGTGGGCCATGGCATTGAGTCTTTTGCTCTTAATCCCCAATGTGTTTTTACAGATTTTTTTAACCTACTTTGCCACAATCGATAATATGTTAAGTCGTAGCCGCGAACTACGGGCGGATTGGATTGCGGCAAAGCATTATGGAAAGAAAAATGTGGAAAGCATGCTGCGTACGATCGTACAAATTTCGGAACATTTTTCTGAGATCAATGCAACACTGGGTTCGGAAAATAAAAATATTTTTACAAAGTATCAAGCGCAATTGAAGAAAGACCGGAAAACCTTGGATACCTATATCCAAAAGGCGATGGTGGAGGAAGAAAACGAATTTAACAGCCATCCAACCTTGGCCACGCGCCTCGCCTCATTGCCGGATGTACAAAGTTCAGAAAGTTCAGTGAAAATGACAATGATTTTAAAGGAACTGGAAGAAGAGGAACATGTTCTATCAGATTTATTTCAAGGCAAGCTCCGCGAGCACGTGAAAGAACAAACACGCTTGGAAAACGCCAATATGAGTTTTGATCTTCTAAACAGGGCACAAAGTGTTTTAGTGCGTAAAATTATTGATGCAGCCAAAAAAGAGAGCGCAGAAGAAGCGGATGCGGAGATTTTTTTAAAAGGCTTGGTGTTGGGTGATGCTGTTTTGGATATGCAGAGGGTTCGAGCGGAAAAAGTAGTTCGGATTGTGAAGCGTGACAAAGAAGCCTATACACTTTTTTGCCAGGCAACGGCTAATCGGATTGAGGTTTATAAGTATCGGGGGTTGGAAGAAGAGGCGGAAAGAATAGAGGCGTTGTGCAAGCATTGTGATATTGATATTAAAAAAATCTGGCAAGATAAACTCATGGGTATTGAAGAATTTTGCCAGCGAGTCACGGAGTACTGTAAGTAATGTCGTTGTGATTTTTTAGGTTTATAGGGGAACTATACACTCACCTCATTTCAACAACAGAAATTTGTATTAGCTATTGGCTTGAGACATTGGTTGCCCTCTTTTGATAATAATTCATCACCCGCACGCGATTTTTCCGCAACACTCCTGTCGAAATGATTAATATAATTTCGTACAGGAGTTGCAGTGGCGGAACTTGTACCGGTTGAACGCATTGAACGAAAAATTTACCTCATCCGCGGGCAAAAAGTCATGCTGGACCGTGACCTCGCTGAGTTGTATGGGGTGGAAACCAAAGTATTCAACCAAGCGGTGAAGCGCAATTTGAACCGTTTTCCGGATGATTTCATGTTCCAATTAGTGTTGAGTGAACTCAATGCTTTAAGGTCACATTTTGTGACCTTAAAGCGTGGCGAACATAGTAAATATTTACCTCACGCGTTTTCTGAAGGTGGAGTCGCGATGTTATCCGGTGTCCTCAACACTGAGCGCGCCATACAAGTTAATATCCAGATAATACGGATTTTTATTCAACTCCGTATTGAGCAAGGAGCTCAGCTGTTTGTGCTGAATCAGCTAAACAAACACGAGACGAAGTTGATGCAGCATGAACACAAGCTGGACGAAGTGTTTCAGGTCCTCGACGACCTGCGTCCTGAACCGGAAGCGCCAAAGAAAAAGAAGATCGGGTTTAAAATCGGCATGTAGGGGCGTATGCAATACGCCCCTACGAATACGAACAAAATGTATCTTCTACCTGCGATTTTTCCGCAACACTCCTGTCCAAATAAAAACCCAATCTCTATCAGGAGTGAGTATGTCGGAACTAGTCCCGGTTGAACGCATTGAAAGAAAAATCCATCTTATACGCGGGCAGAAGGTTATGTTGGACCGCGACCTGGCAGAACTGTATGGGGTTAAAGCCATTGCTCTACGCCAGCAAGTAAAACGCAATGCCCACAGATTTCCTGAGGATTTCGTTTTTCAACTAGCTAAGTCTGAAGCAGAAGCGTTGGTATCACAAAGTGTGATACCAAGCAAACGAAGTTTCGGCGGATTTTTGCCGTTTGTTTTTCTCGAACCCGGAGTGGCTATGTTGTCGAGCGTTTTAAGAAGTCAACGAGCCATCATGGTCAACGTTCAAATAATGCGTGCGTTTATTCAGTTGCGAAACAGTCAAGAGAGCCAACGGCATCTACTTGAGCGGCTTAACCGGCATGAGGTGAAGTTACTCAAACATGATCGGCAAATAGACGAAGTGTTTCAGGTCCTCGACGACCTGCGCCCTGAGCCTGAAGCGTCGAAGAAAAGGAAGATCGGGTTTACCGCAGGGACGTGAGGAAAAGTACTTGTCCACCCAGAGTAAAAGGCATATGATTCTCCTGGCAGTCCTAGAGCAGTTTCATCAGAATATTTCAAACAGCAGAAGCATCAAATAGTCGTGAGGCGTACAACATGCGCCGTTGAATGTGTAGGGGCGTATTGCATACGCCCAAAAAAAGCAGTGCGTTTAGACATAAGGGGTGAATGAGGATAGGTGGTTTAAGTTTGCAAAGTTGACACCGTCCCCCATTAAAAAACTTCAGGGGAATTAGGATGAAAAAAATAGTTTGTATTGTTTTGACCGTATTGCTGACTCCTGTTGTGTTACAAGCTGCACCCACTGATGATTTCGTTATCACTGTTAAGACCGACAACTCGGGAACTTCGTTTTCCAATCAATTCATAATCCCCACTACAGGCGCGGGCTACAACTACAACGTGGACTGTAATAACGACGGTACAGATGAAGCCACCGCGCAAACCGGGGACTATACTTGTAATTACGCCATAGCGGGAACTTATACCATCCGCATTAAAGACAACAGTGGCATGAAGACTGGTTTTCCCAGGATTTACTTTAACTACACCGGCGATAGTAAAAAAATCATCAGCGTTGATCAATGGGGAACAGGTATCTGGACCAGCATGGAACGTGCATTTTCCGGTTGCATCAATCTCCTTGGGAATGCCACAGATACACCAAATTTGAGCAACGTAACCAATATGAGCTGGATGTTAGCAAGTACTAATTTTAATCAGAATATTGGGAACTGGAACACGGCAAATGTGACAAATATGAGTGGTTTATTCGGCAGTACCGGCTTTAATCAGAATATCGGAAGCTGGAACACGGCGAATGTAACGAATATGAGCTACATGTTTTTGTATGCCGGCGCCTTTAATCAGAATATCGGAAATTGGAATACGTCAAATGTAACAGCTATGAGGCAGATGTTTTATGGCGCCGGCGTTTTTAATCAGAATATTGGGAACTGGAACACAGAAAATGTGACAGATATGAGCCATATGTTTTATAGTGCCAACGTTTTTAATCAAAATATCGGAAGCTGGAAAACGTTTAAGGTAACGAATATGCATGAGATGTTTGCTGACGCTAGTGCCTTCAATCAAGATATTGGGAGTTGGAACACAGGAAATGTAACGGATATGAGCGGTATGTTTGCTGGTGCCGGCGTCTTTAATCAAAATATCGGAAACTGGAACACATCGAAGGTGACAAGTATGAGAAGTATGTTCGAACGTACAAGTTTTAATCAGAATATCGGGAGCTGGGACACGGCGAATGTGACAGATATGGGTTTTATGTTTTATTTCGCCCGCGCCTTTAATCAAGATATCGGGAGTTGGAACACAGGAAATGTGACGGATATGAACTGTATGTTCCTGTGTGCTAGCGTCTTTAATCAAAATATCGGGAACTGGAACACATCAAAGGTGACGAGTATGAGAGGTATGTTCGAAGGTACAAGGTTTAATCAGAATATTGGAAGCTGGGACACGGCGAATGTGACGGATATGAGCGGGATGTTTTTTGACAACTATGCCTTTAATCAAGACATCGGGAGCTGGAATACGTCTAAAGTGACAAGTATGAGGCGGATGTTTGTTGAGGCCACGGCCTTTAATCAAGATATCGGGAGCTGGAACACAGGGAACGTGACGGATATGGCCAATATGTTTGATAATGCTTGGGCCTTTAATCAAGATATCGGGAGCTGGAACACAGGGAACGTGACGAATATGGCCAATATGTTTGATAATGCTAGGGTTTTTAATCAAGATATCGGGAACTGGAACACATCAAAGGTAACAAGTATGAGAAGTATGTTTTACTGCAGTGTTTTTAATCGAAATATCGGGAACTGGGACACGTCGAAGGTGACGAATATGAGCTCTATGTTTTATTATGCTAGCGCTTTTAATCAAGCTATTGGGAGTTGGAACACAGAAAATGTGACGGATATGAGTAATATGTTTAAAAATGCAAGCACCTTTAATCAATCCATAGGTGGATGGAATGTAACCAAACTTACAACTGCTTCAGACATGTTTGATGGCGTTACTCTCGCTAGTGCAAATTATGATAATCTGCTAACAGGCTGGGGCTCTCAAAGTGTAAAAAATAATGTAAGCTTTAATGCCGGAAGTAGCAAATATAGTAGTGCTGAAGCAGTTACTGCCAGAAATATACTGGTCAATACATATGGCTGGAGTATTAGTGACTGTGGAAATATAAACCCAACATCGACAACCCCTAATACTCCCACCGATACGATTACTTATAACCGCACGGTTACTCCAACAATTACTATAACACCGAATCGGACTAATCTATTTGGTCGAGATGTTTTTGCTTATCCCAATCCTGCTCGGGACAAAATTATATTCTTGTTTTCTTCAGAAAAACCCATCGAAGTTAAAATACGTCTGTTAAACCTAGTAGGTGAAAAGGTTATAGAGCTGTCACGAAGTCTCTCTGGGATACAGCGGTCTGAAATTGTCTGCGATTGCCGCGGGATTGCGCCAGGTATCTATCTAGCGGTCTTTGAAGTGGACGGTAGGGTGATAGATAGGGTCAAACTGGCAATCATACGTTAAACGATAAAGGACGCTAGGAGGGGAACAAGGCAATTCCGAGGACGTCAAACCTCTTGAATTAAGCCAGCAAAAGAACTATAGTTTTACATAAGTCGCACAGAAGTCCAAGAGAAACAGTCATCAGAACCAATCACCAAAAGCTCTAGAGAAGCAGCACTAGTCAAGCAGGGTAAGTACAGTAGTTAAAAATAGAAAATAAACACAAACAAACGAGTTTATATTCATTTCATGAGGCGTCATGGACAAAGTTCGAGTGCTTCTGGTGGCCCCAAACTTGGAACTAACGCAAGCGTGGCAGCGTGAGTTTGCCCAGTACGCTGACGTTCGAGTGGTTTGCGGCCTTTTTGAAACACAGGAGTTTGACTGCTTGGTGAGCGCGGCCAACTCGTTTGGCCTTATGGACGGCGGGGTGGATTTGGCGATTCGGGACTTTTTCGGCATGCAACTCCAGGAGCGGGTTCAGGCGAAGATTGTGTCGGACTACCTTGGGGAGCAGCCGGTGGGAACCTCGTTTGTGGTAGAAACCGGCGATCCCAAGCATCCCTTTGTTGCGCATACACCAACCATGCGTGTGCCCATGCCTATAGCACATACGGATTATGTGTATCTGGCAATGCGCGCTGCGCTTTTAGCCGTCCATCAGCATAACCAAACCCAAACTCGGAAAATAAATGTGCTCGCCTGCCCAGGATTGGGTACTGCCACTGGTCAGGTTTCGGCCAGTGAGGCAGCGCGGCAGATGGCGTTGGCCTATCAGTCGATACTTTGCCCGCCCGCATACCTAGACTGGGAGCGGGCTACGGATGTCCAACAGAAGGTTATTTTTGGTGGCGACCTGGGGATGCATTTAGATATTTAGTGACGGAGGCCGGACTTGGTTTATTCGTTTTAGGGGCTCTCTTTTATAAAAGTTCGTTAGCAGGCGAATTTCCGTAGACTAATAAAATAATTCCGCCCCCTAATCTAAAGGTTGATTGGAGCTTATTTATGCAATTAAAAATCAAAACATTAAAAAAATATATATCGCGATGGACAGCGATATTAATGTTGATAGTTTGGGCACTGCCGTGTCAGGCCGCTGTAAAAACTCGGAAAGTAAGCATGAGTTTGAATATGAATTCACAGGAAGAAGCCTATTCGCCGGATTTTTGCAGCAACAATGAGTTTTTATATTGCACGTGGCAGGAACATTCAATGCATGGTGCTTGGAATTTTAAGTCCTGGCAAGCGTATGTGAAAAAGTATAACGGTACAGATTGGCAGGTTCTTGGAGCGGACAGTTTAAACGTAAATGTTGACGAGACAGCATCACAACCCCAAATTGCTATCTGGAACAATGGCGTTACTGCCACATGGGCTGAAAATAATTACTATCCGTTTCAAGTATATGCAAAATATTATAATGGTAGCTCCTGGAGTTTGATGGGAAGTGGGGGACTAAAAAATTTAGATGGATATAGCGCAAGCCAACCGGATATTCAGATTATTAATGACCAACCCTATATAACCTGGTGTGAAGATAAAGTCGCGTATGGCGCTACAAAAATATATGTAAAGAAATTTAATGGAACAGATTGGGAAGCCGTAGGGGGATCGTGCGTGAACAATCCGAGCAACAGCGGGACTTATCCGAAAATATGTGCATATAAAGGGGTCCCGTATGCAGCGTGGCTTGAATACGTTGATAATAAAAAAACTGCCGTTTTGTTTTTGAAACGATTTAATGGCACGGCCTGGGAGAGTGTTGATGGCGGAGGGTTAAACCTTGATATCAGTATTTCTGAGAATAAATCCGCCTATCAAATCTGTCTAAAGGAAATTGGCGAGAGCCTTTATGTTACTTGGCGGGAATCGTCGAATATTGTTGTTAAGCGTTATAACGGAACGGCCTGGGAATTATTACCGCCGCTTATAAAAATAAGTGAAACGTACGCCGCTTCGCCGATCCTTACTGCACTGGACCAGACTATTTATCTGACCTGGATTGAAAATGACAATATTTACTTACAAAAATTTGAAAATGGATCTTGGGCGTTGTTTGGAGCGTCAGCCAATTCGTTCAACCTTAACCCAAATATCCACGCCCAAAATCCTTATCTGGATATCTTCCACAACGAACTTTACCTGGGGTGGAGTGAAGCTGCGGAAAATGCATCCTACCCACAGATTCGGATAATGACAGTTAAAGAAGTTCCTCCCAAGTCATGGCCACTTACGTTCACAGCTGATAAACCGGTCATTACGTTTCCCAACCCGGCTCATACCAAAGTGACCTTTGCATTTCAGGAAACCGATGGAATTGAGTTTGATGCTGAAATATATAATATGTGTGGCGAACGCATTGCTAGAATCCAACAAAGTGATTCCACCGTAGCTCCAGTCTGGGAATGCGGCAATGTTGCGTCAGGCGTATATACCTACCGGGCCCGAACCAAAACAAATGGTCGGTATAAAAAATTGGGTAGTGGCAAGATTGCCATTGTACGATAGTGAAAAGTAGAATAAATTCACTCATTGTTGAAATTTTGGTAGCGGACACCTTTTGGCAAACCGGCTGAGGGCGTATTGCATACGCCCACTAGCAGTCAGAGACGTTGGTTGGCGGATGCAAGACCAGAAATCAAAATGGAAAGTATAAGCTGAAAGTAGACGTTTATAGGGGCATAAGCGAATAGATCGAGTCCTGCGCTGGCTACATAGAAAAAGGGTTTAACGGTTCAGGTCTTGTCTAAGTTGCTAAGTTGTTTCCGTCCCCCAAAGCACCAAACAGTCGTGAGGCGTACAACATGCGCCGTTAAATGTGTAGGGGCGTATTACATACGCCCGCAGAATAATATGTTCGAGACATTGTTTGGCGGATAGATGTGCCTACGTTTACAAAGTTAACGCCGTCCACGTTTTGTTCCAAATAGTGTGTGGCACCTTCAGTTTATGGAGACGAGATGCTGATTAAAGTGTGGTTTGTTTTTTTAACGAGCTGGATGCTACTAATAGCTTCGGTAGTCTGGGCAAACAATAAGGCTGAGACCGTATTGGGTGACTTTGAAAAGAAGGTGGAGGAGATTACCAACACCCAACCTCCGCTTCAAGCTATTGATGAAATCACTGCCCTGTACCGAAGCACGTTTTTCAAAAATTCTGAATGGGCGGAAACAGGCTTCTGCATAGCTCGGAAGTATCTAAATGAATGTAATCATAAACTCGATATTTCTTCAAACCCAACCATGCAGCAGGCGTTTAATTTTTTCCATGCTAAAGAGCAGCCAATTAGTCAAGAACACGATGTAAATATAGAAAGGTCGCTTAATGTAAAGCCAGGTTATGTTGGCGAAATGAGAGTGAAATATCAAGCTGAACATGCGGTCCTTCGCGACATGACCAAGCATGGTATTTCTTTTTATGGTAGTGAAGGTTACATTTTCAATAAAATAGATAGCAACTATCTACTAGAAACAGTACTCGCCGGGTTTGAATTTGACCTGAAAAAATATTTAGCAAGGCAGCATTGGGAAGAGCGGAATAATAGTTCCCCCCTTCTTGAAGATGCAGCTCTGCGTTGCAGTTGGGATAAATTACGTCAAAACATCATCTGGCGAGAAGAGTTTATTAAGGCACATCCAAATTTTATCGAGCGTGAGGCGTTGGCGAAAGAACTTAAGTTCATGTTTGGTATTTATATTGGAGGGATTGATAATTCCCCAGTGTTTGAGTTTTCAAAGCCAAAGATAAGATCAGAAGCAGTACAAAGCTATGAGCTCTTTTTAAAAGAAAATAAAACCTCAGCGTATTATCCTTTGGTGGAGAAACTATTTACTTTATATAAAGCGAATGGATTCAAACTAACCCGAGAAATTGTTGGCTATTTGAAGCAAGAGGGATGGCAAGTTGCGATGCTTTGGCAAATAGGATTGACTGAATAAAGAGTTGGCTAGGCGATTTTGGGTAAGGGGACAATTTTTGGATAATCGAATAAACCGATAATTGTAAACCAATTGAACGGAAACACCTCCTTTAGTACAGTGATCAGTTAGTTTGGAGCAAGAAGATATCCGCCTCCAACAATGTCTTAATCGCCACCTTCATCAGGTTGAAAAAGTTGACCCTGAGCAATCATAGAATCAATTCGTGCTATATGTTCAGTAGATGAACTCACAAAATCGGATTCAGGAAATTTATGAATGAGTGTTTGGAATGTTTGCTTTGCTTGGGTAAGGGACTTTAATCGATCTTGATCAGTTAGCTTTTCAGTTTCACAACCATACTTGAAGTAACCGTTACCAATACAGTAATAGATGTTTTCAATATATGGATGATTGGGGAACTTGATTAATAAAGATTTAAAATACGTAATTTTATCTAACTCAGAGTAAAGCTTGTATTTCCGATTAAATGGCTCGGCGTTTTCATCGAGAAGAATAAATGCGGCTTGTGACGCATATGTACTATTTGGATAAAGTTCATATAAAGAGAATAGAGCATTATGATAGAACGAATAATCAGTGTAGATCCCATCAGAAATAAAGAAACATTTAAATGAATCGATAAATTGTTTTGTAATACTGGCGGTTTCCCATAACATTTTCGGCTTATTTTTAATTTGTTTAACTGTAAGTAAAGCTATTTCAAAATGTTTGAGTTCGTCAAAATATCTTCGGTAGTAAGTAAGAATTTTTGAATTTGGAAATTGCCTGATTGCTTTTTTGTAGATTAGGTGTGCTTGCTTGATATCGGCAAGCTTAATGCAATATGAAATATATGCGAAAAGCAAATATTCGCGTTGCATTCCAGAATACTTATTCGATTTAATCAATTCTTCCAGACCTAAGAAAAAGGTATTAGTAGAATCGATACTTGCAAGGAAGGGAAGGCCAAAATCATCTTGTAAAAATTTTGATGGATTTGTTTTATACTGTTCACTTTGCTCAATAGTTTCTCTGAGTTCATTACTATCATACGTAAAGTCATCTGCGAAAATTGATGTTTGTTGAAAGAGTACAGTAATAATAAACAAAATTATTATTGTCCTCTTTTTCATATTGCGCTCCTAATTAAAGATGTTGATATTTTTGATTTAATTTGAAAAGTACTTGTATTCATTAGTTTAATTATCTATAGTGGTACGCTATGGCGTACGGAACTACTTCTTCAACAACTCACTAGGCTCAACTTCAAGCCCGTCCGCAATAAGCTGTATGTAGTGAAGGGTTATGTCCTTTTCGCCGCGCAGGAATTCGTAAATGAAGCTCTTGCTCATGCCGATTTCAAAGGCGAGTTTCTCGGCGGACTTTGAGCGTTCGTTGAGCAGGGTTTGAACATTTTTAGCTACGATCCGAGGCAAGTTTTTCATGGGCCAAAGCGTAGCATTTTTTTTACCCCCAATAGTACGCGGAAGCGCACTTGTGCTTCTGTTCCAGCATCGACTTTTTAGGTAACGTACTTGAGGAAAGAAAGGAAAGCGTGTTACCCCCATGCCCCACATTCTCTTCATCGACGATCACGAGTTGTTCTTGGAAGCCTTGGTACTGACTTTAGGCCACGAATACCTCCTGTCCGTAGCACCTTCAGTGCCCGAGGCTTTTGCCTGCCTGGCCCTGCAAACCCCGGACGTGGTGGTTGTGGACTACCTCATGCCCGGCTTGGGTGGGTTGGACTTTTTGGAAATGGTGAAACACCTCCACCCGCGTCCGAAGGTCATCTTCATCTCGGGCGCACTTACGGAGCGGCTGGAGAGGCAGGCCCTGCAAGCCGGCGCGGTTGCGTGCTTGGCCAAACCCTTTGAGTTGGACGAGTTGAGGCGGGTGATTGAACGTGTAATGTGGAAGACTGGAAGCCCCCT
Source organism: uncultured bacterium (assembly GCA_964604705.1). Classification (GTDB taxonomy): domain Bacteria; phylum Oederibacteriota; class JAAXVQ01; order JAAXVQ01; family JAAXVQ01; genus JAAXVQ01. The sequence continues at coordinate 46,877 of CAZSAP010000014.1, read as the reverse complement.
CCCCTAGCCCCTCCCACCATGTCCTGGGGCGGGGAATAAGAATAAAAGAAAATGGAAAATGGAGAATGGAAAATCGAAAATAAAAGATCAAGGTCGCTGGATCCCCGAGGGAGTCGTTAGGCGCAAGGATGGATATTTTATCTAAGCTCTTGCAAGGGCGGGGATGACAAACAAAGCAGAGGCGGGAAGGGCAGAGAATGGAAAATGGAAAGTTCGTAGGGGCGTATTGCATACGACCCACATCACAACCGCACAAAGTGCACCAAACCTCCGCGCCCCTACCGGATTCCCGGAATGAATAGTTCTCTTTCGGCGTTGGTTCCGTTCAAGGCTTGCAGGCGTTCCTTGGCAATGCGGTCCAGGGTTTCGCGCCCGGCATAGAGGTAGTAGAGGTGGCCGTAGTGCTGCATGCAGATGCGGCAGAGGGGGTGGGCGTATTTCAGGCGCTGGAGTTCGGCGTGGGGTGCATCTAAAAAATGGACCCCGAGGTTGTTCTGCTCTTCGTACACGGCGCAGCACAGTGAGACCTGACCGTTGAAATCAATGACCGTTTGGCAGGCGCGCAGTCCGCAGTCCGGCGCGGGGTGGCGGCGCGCATGCTCATAGGCTGCGGCCTTGGCCTCCTCGGGGCGGACCAGGAGTTGGTTGACCAGGTTCCGAACCTCCGGCGAGGCTGTCCCCTTCAGGTAGTCCAGATACCGTTCCAGAGGTGCGAGAAACGCCAGCACCGGCTCAAAGGCAAACCCCAGCTCCTCCGCCAGATGCCGGACGTTCTCCAAATCCGCACCCATGTTGTGCACATACTGGTGGTAGCAAAAATGCGCGGGCATGTCCGAGCCCAGGGAGTTCAGGTGCGAGCGGAGTCGGTACGCGTTGGACTTGACCATCCACACATCGCCGGGGTAGTGCATGCGCTTGTACACCTCGGGGTCGTATCCGGAGAGGGAGATCCGGAGGGATTTGGGGCCGGCCTTCACGATCTCGCGCAGATCGCAGGCAGCAGCGAGGTTGCTGGAGAGATGCGGGGGCAGACCTTTGCTCCGGGCGAGTTCGATCAGGCGCGGGAGGTCGGGATGGAGCGTGGGCTCCCCCCAATTTACAAAGTAGAGATCGGTCACGCGGGCTGGGGATTCCTGGGTGATCTTCTCGAGTATCTGTGAGAGTAGCTGCGGGTCCATGTGCCCCCGGGCGCGTTTGGGATCGCGCGAATTGCCGTTCGGGCACGAAGGGCAGCGCAGGTTGCAGGCGGCCGCAACTTCGATATAGTACACATGTACTTCCTGGCTTGGGGAAGAACTGGGTTCGGACATGATCTCACGCTTCCTTGTTGGCTTGTTGGGTTAAGTAACGGCGCATAGGCGTTAAAGGATGAGGGTGGGGTATGGACTATCAATAAATTCAAAAACAGAAAACAAAGTCACTGGATCCCGGATCGGGGTCCGGGATGACAAACGAAACAGAGGCGGGAAGGGCAGAGAATCGAGAATGGAAAATGGAAAATTCGTAGGGGCGTATGCAATACGCCCCTACTACGGGATACAAGAATAGGGAATGCTAGAGGGGAGGTTTTGGGTTAAGCGACTTTGTTTTCCAGCTTGGTCACACGCATTTCGAGCTTGGCGAACTCTTCGCGGTCGACTTTCAGTTTTAAAGAATTTTTAATGTCCGTCACGTCTTCATGCAAAAGGGCTATCTGTTCGGCGTGGGAGTCGGACTTGGTTGAGAGTTGATCCGTTTTCACATCAAGACGATCAACTTTTTCCTTGAGTTCGCGGATATCGGCTTTGACATAGCGGAACTCGGCGTTCATGGTCTCGAAACCGAACTGCGTGGCTTCTGCTAACTTTTTTATATCGGACTGAAACCCTTCGATAACTGTTTTAAACTCTGACATGGTTATAGACCCTTCTTCGTTCATGTGCTGCCTCCGACAAGTGTAGCTTTTTTTTAAACTTTTGCAACCGGTTTGTTTAGACGCGTGCTTAGGAAAAAGATCGCGGAGAAATAGTGAATAATCGTGGGGCGTATGTAAAACAAAAGGGCGTAAACATTAGAGGGGCGTATGCAATACACCCCTACGGAATGATAAATGGGTACACGCCGATGCATGTGCGGTTAAGCACACAGGCGATCTATTTTTTCTCCAGCAACATCATCATGAGTCCGTGATTGGGGAAAAAATAGCCAAAGAAGGCATAGAAGAACAAGGCAGGGTTGGTTACGAAGAGCTTTAGATCAACCACCTCAGGACCCACGGCAAACGTATTGCCCTGGGCCTTAAGGTATTCCAGCATAAAAGAATAGTTCACGGTAGGTATCAGCGTGTCGTAGTAGAAGCGCTTATAGTAACGGAGCACCTGAAACGATTCACGCCTGGCCATGTCCTCCAAGGCCTGCGGGGAAAACATATGCGGGTGGAAAGGTTGATGCAGGCTGTGGAGATACGCTTCCGGTTTGTTCAGATCAATGCCCGCGGCATTGACCGTGGTGATAAGGATTCGTCCGCCTGGGTTGAGCAACGCATGCCAGTGCTTGAGCAAGGCTTGCGGGTCATCCACATGTTCTAGGACATCTTCGGCTAAAATAAAATCATAGCGGTTGCGCAACACCTCAGGGTGGTTGTATTCGGGGTGGTAAAGGTCGTAACCGGTCAGGTGGGTAAAGCCCTTTTCAGCCAAAAGGCGCAGGAGCAGACCGGCGCCGCAGCCGAAGTCAAGAAATGCAACAGAGGGTGTAAGCCCGGCATGGCGGAGATGGCTTACCAGATTGCCCTTGAGTAAGCGCAGCCAGAAATCCAGTTCGAGTTTATGGATAGGGTAGTCACGATAATAGGGCGCCAAGTCCATGGGCTCTTGGCGATGCAGGCTGCGGCATAGAGGACAGCGCCAGACGAGGAATTGCTTTTGACGGAACTGACGGAGGTTGCAGACAATGGATTGTTGCTCAAGGGGAGCAACCTGCTGCTGGCAACACACACACGGCTGAAGCATAGCGAAACATTCCTTTGACGGGCCTGGGCTTAATCCTGAAACGGATTTAGATGCTTATGAATTCATTCGGCCCTTTGTGGTTTTTTAATAAGTGCCGGCAGTTTGGGACAGTTTACGCGACTTTGTTTTCGAGCTTGGTCACGCGCATTTCGAGTTTGGCGAACTCTTCGCGGTCCGCTTTTAGTTTTAAAGAGTTTTTAATGTCCGTAACATCTTCCTGCAAACGGGCGATTTGTTCGGTGTGAGAGTCAATTTTTACTTCAACGCGATCTGTTTTTTCTTTGAGCTCACGGATGTCTGCTTTAACATAGCTGAGCTCGGCGTTTACCACTTCGAAGCCATGCTGCATGCCTTCAGCGAGCTTTTTTATGTCAGACTGAAAGCTTTCGATAACGGTTTTAAATTCGGACATGGTTATAGACCCTTCTTCGTTCATAACTTATCTCCGCTAAGTGTAAACTTTTTTATGACTTTTGCAACCGGTTTGTTGAGACGCGTGCTTAGGAAAAAGATCGCGGGGAAAAGGATCAATAATTGTGGGGCGTATGCAATACGCCCCTACGCGCGGGATAAATGGATAAATATAATTTTTAAAAATCCTACCGTCGCGCTGCTTCCTGCGGTATGATTGTCGGGTTTTTAGGGTAGGTGTTTTGTTGGCTAACTCCCCTAGCCCCTCTTTGCCAAAGAGGGGGACTTTATCCATGTCCGACAGGCGTGTGATCGCTTTGGCTTAAGCGAGCGGATCTGCCTTTAAGCGGACCAGAAGGTATTATGGCGTTACGCACTCTGCTTATAAAACTCAACTCAGACCCTGCCTATACGCAACTGTGCGAATGGGTGGACGCGCATCCGGCGCCCGCGCACGCGTGGCTCACGGGTCTCTGGGGTTCGGCGCGGGCGTTCTTCTGGGCCGGGGCCGCGGAGCGCTTGCATGTGCCTCTGCTCATCCTCACGCCCACGCGTGACGAAGCCCGAGACCTCTATGAACAACTCCGCCTTTTTCTCCAGCACCCTGATCCTGAGCGCGAAGTGATCTTTCATTTTCCCGGACGCGAGACCCTCCCGTACGAGCACGCCCTCACGGACATGGACGTGGAAGGGGAACGCTTGGAAGTTCTCCTGCGCTTGGCCGGTGGCGAGCGCCCGATCGTCGTGACGTCCGTGGAGCAGGCGCGTGAAGTCATAGCCGATCCGGTCTGGCTTCTGGACCGCTGCCTGACACTCACCGTGGGGCAGCATGTGGACATGGACAAGCTGGCCATAGGGTTTTTGGAACGCGGGTATGTGCGCGAGCCCACCATCGAGACGCGCGGGCAGTTCGCGATTCGCGGCGGCATCTTGGATATCTTTCCACCGTCGGATCTCTCGCCCTGGCGCATTGAGTTTGAAGGTTCGGAGATTGTGAGCATTCGCCGCTTCCACATGCAATGGGATGATTCCACGCCTTCGCCTGCGCCTGTGAACGAAGCCACGATTCCGCCGGCGCGTGTGTTTGCGCCTTCGGCTGCGGAGATTAAAAAAGGGTTGGCGGATTTGGAACGTTCCAAAGGACGGGAGTTGGTGCGCCCGCTGCGGGAGCGCCTTGAGGAAGACCCGACCGGCCCTGGGCTTGAACACTACCTGCCTTACTTTGTACCTACGTCTGAGTTTATCGAGTACTGGCCCGGGGACACGCTGGTGGTGGTGGAGTCTCCTGGAGCGGCCCGCGTGAAAGCCGGGGAAGACGATGCGCGTACGGCCCGCTTGTATGCCGAGCACAAGAAGCGCGAGCAGGTGCTCCCCTCGCCCGAAGAGTTGTTCCGCTCGTTTGAAGATTTGGGCGTCTCGCTGCTCAAGCGCCGCCTGATCCAGACCGGGCGCTTGAAGCAAACCGCGTGGGTGGACGACGAGACAGCCGCGCATTGGACTACGATCATTAAAGGGGCGGACCCGCTGCGCGGGAATCTGGAGCTGCTCGTAGCCGAGGCGCAAGCCTTGTTGCGGGTGGGCATGGAACTGCATGTGGTCTCCAACAACCGGGCCGAAGAGCAGCGCTTGAAGGAGATCTTGGCCGAGCGCGCGGCCGACTTGCAGTCCCCGGACATGCTGGGGCGCATGGAGTTCCACGTGGGGGCCTTGAGCGAAGGCTTTCAGTACCCGGCCTGCCGCATGGCGGTGTTCACGGATCAGGAAATTTTCAACCGCCGCTTGGGGCGCCCCAAGCCCCGGCGCGTCAAAGGCGGCGTGTACTCCACGCAGCCCATCTCCGACTTGCTGGAGCTGAAAGCCGGGGACTTGGCGGTGCACCGTGACCATGGGATCGCGCGTTACCAAGGCGTGGTCAAGCTGGGCGTGGACGGCGGCGAGACCGAGTTTGTGTGTTTGATTTATGCCGGGGACGAGAAACTCTATGTGCCCATGGACCAGCTACGCCTCGTGGAAAAATACGTCGGCGGCGAGGGCGCACCGCGCATTCACCGGCTGGGGTCTTCGGCCTGGGAAAAGACCAAGCAGCGCGTCAAGGAAGCGGTTACGGAAATGGCGCGGCAACTGCTCGACATTTACGCCTCGCGTCAGATCCAGGCGGCGCACGCTTTCCCGCCGGACAACTCGTGGCAGAAGGATTTTGAAGACGCGTTTCCGTACGAAGAGACGCCGGACCAAGCGCGCGCCATCAAGGAACTGAAAAAAGACATGGAGTCGGAAAAACCCATGGACCGCCTGGTTTGCGGCGATGTGGGGTACGGCAAGACCGAGGTGGCCATGCGCGCCGCGTTCAAGGCCGTGCAGGACCGCACGCAGGTGGCGGTGCTTGTGCCCACCACGCTTTTGGCCGACCAGCACTACGCCACGTTCAAGGAACGCATGGCCGCCTACCCGGTGCGCATCGAGTATCTCTCGCGTGTGAAAAACCCGGCCGAGCAGAAGGTCATTCTGCGCGACGTGGCGCAAGGCGCGGTGGACATACTCATTGGCACGCACCGCATCTTAAGTGAAGATGTGAAGTTCGCCAAGCTGGGGCTCCTGGTCGTGGACGAAGAGCAGCACTTTGGCGTGAAGCACAAGGAAAAGATGAAGGCCATCCGGAGCACGGTGGATGTGCTCACGCTCACGGCCACGCCCATACCGCGCACACTCTATCTCTCGCTCTCGGGCATTCGCGACATCTCGGTCATTGAGACGCCCCCGCTCAACCGCCTGGCCATCCGCACGTACGTGATGGAGTACTCCGAGGAAGTGGTGCGTGAAGCCATTGTCCGCGAAATGGCGCGCGGCGGGCAGGTGTTCTTCATCCACAACCGGGTGCAGGGCATTGAGGCCGTGGCCGAGCGCATCAAACGCCTGGTCCCGGAGGCGCGCGTGGCCGTGGGGCACGGGCAGATGAGCATGGACGAGCTGGAGCCCGTGATGGAGCGCTTCATGGCCCGCTCCGAAGATGTGCTCGTGGCCACGACCATTGTGGAATCCGGGCTCGACTTCCCAAACGTGAACACCATCTTGATCAACCGGGCCGATGCCATGGGCCTCTCGCAGCTGTATCAGTTGCGCGGGCGCGTGGGGCGTTCGGACCGGCAGGCGTACGCGTATTTGTTCTACCCGCTCGGCGGGTCCATCACCGGCAATGCCGAGAAGCGCCTGACCACGCTCCAGGAGTTTACGGAACTGGGCTCGGGGTTCAAGATCGCCATGCGCGACTTGGAGATCCGGGGCAGCGGCGACGTGCTGGGCAAGGAACAGTCCGGGCAAGTGCAGGCCGTGGGCTTTGAGACCTACTGTTCGCTCCTGGAAGAGGCGGTGCGCGAGCTGCGCGGGCAGCGCACCGAAGCACCCAAGGAAGTCAAACTGGCCATACCGGTGGATGCGTACCTCCCCTCGGAGTATGTACCGGACACGATCATGCGCCTGAACATTTACAAACGCATCTCCGGGGCCGAGAAAGAGGAAGACCTGCAGGAGATCGGGCGCGAGCTGGCCAACCGTTACGGTCCTGTGCCTGAACCGGCCCAGCGTCTCCTGGAAGTAGCCGAGCTGAAACTCCTGGCCGGGGAGATAGGTTTGGAAGAAATTGCCGTTGGGCACCGAACTTTGAACTTTAAGTGGCGTTTGTGGGTCAAACCGAAACGCGATTTGGTGGATCGGCTTTTGGCAGATACAAAAAGGCGGATCCGGTTTATACCCGGGGAACAGACGGGATTGGAGTTGGAGCGGCCCAAGACCGCGCTTTTGGCCTCCATAAAAAACATCTTGTCCGAACTTCGCTAATATGTTATAAAACCTTTAAATTTCAAGGCAACTAGGGACATATCCGTCCCTGGATCCAGGACTAAAATTGGCCTCGGCTTCAAGGAGGAAGTGCATGCGCAAGCAAATGATGGTATTGAGTCTGGCAGCCGTAGGTCTCACCGCGGTGATGATGAGTGGTTGTGGGTCCAAAGATGAAGTCCTGGCAACCGTAGGCGACCAAACCGTAACCTTAAGTGAATACAAACTGGCCCTGGCCAACCTGCCTGAAAATTACCGAGTGCTGGCCACCACCACCAAGGGCAAGCGTCAGATTCTCGACAACCTCGTGAAGAAAACCCTCCTGGTGCAAGACGCGGAAGCCCGTGGTCTGGCCAAGGATAAGGAATTGAAAAAACGCATCAAGGACCTCCAAGCCAAGTCCCGCGAACGCCTGAAGATGACCATTGCCGAACTCCAGCACCAGTTGGACCTCTCCGACAAGCAAGTCTATGAAAACGTACTCTTGACCGAGCTCAACACCCAGTTGAAGAAGGACAGCTCGGCCGACAAAGACATAACCGATGCCGACATTCAAACCTACTATGAAGATTATGCCAAGAAACTCCAGATCTTGAATCCGGCGGCCAAAGTGCCCGCCGTGACCACCGTGGCCGCTCAGATTCGTTCGATCCTGGGCGAGGAAAAATTGATCAAGGCTTTGGAGAAGAAGAACAAGGTGGCCGTGGAAGAGGAAAAATTCCAGAAACTTTTCGGCGACGCGAACGATGTAGCCATTCAGGACAATACCAGCCATTAATCGTTTCGGGCGTGCCTAGCGTCCGGAAGCAAAGGTTCCTGCGATGAAAAAATTGCTCTGGATAATCATACTGCTGGTTATGGGTATGGTGATTTTTGGATTGGGGTTTTATTTCCAAGACCTCTCCTTGCTGTTCTATAAGCCGAAGGTTCTGGCAACGGTCAATGGTACGAACATCACCGACGTGGATGTGAAGCGCGAGATGGCGTTTCTTACGGTCAGCGACAATTCCACGCTCAGCGGGAACACCCGCGAAGATCTCCTCGACCGCATGATCAACGACACCTTGATCGTGCAGGAAGCCCAGCGCCTGAAGCTGACCGTGCCCGAAGCGCAGATTAATTCGCGCGTGGCCGCGGCCGCGGCGGGATACTCCAGCGACGAGACGCGCAAGACCCTTAAGGACATGGGGCTTACCTCGCTGCGCTGGCATGACCTCATCGCGCGCCAGATGCTGATCGAGCTCACGGTGCAACGCGTGATTGAGGATACGGTGCGCGTGGGTGAGGACGAGATTGATTCGTTCTACTGGGCGCATGCCAATGAGTTTTACAGTCCGCCGCGGGTGCATGCCCGCCAAATCGTGGTTGAAACCACCGAACAGGCGCAAGCCGTAAAACAAAAACTGAGTCAGGGTGAAGAGTTTCAGGCACTGGCCAAGAAATTTTCCCGCGGACCTGAGAGCGATTTGGGCGGGGACTTGGGTTGGGTGACGGAGCTGGATCTGCCGCGTTCGTTCTCGCAAGTGCTCTTCCGCTTGAAACCCGGCGAGACCAGCGAGCCGATCTCCACCCAGTACGGGTACCATGTGTTTCTCGTGGAAGAACTCGACAAGGGCGGGAAGATGCCGGCGGACGAGGCCAAACGGAAGATTGCCGAGGATTTGAAAACCGAGAAAGCCGATCAAGCGTTTCAGGCGTGGATAGAAGATATGCGAAGTAAGGCTAAAATCATGATCAAAGAAGTGCGAGGTGGAGAATGAAAAGACAGGTTGGCGTTGGGTTAGGACTGCTCGTGCTGGCAAGCGGCTGGACCGTGGCCGCGTACGGAGCAGAGGCGGTGGAAGCCGGGACTTCCACTCCGGTGGCGCATGTGGCCGCGGCGGTGGGGACTCCGGTGCCCGCCAACCGTATTGAGATTCAGGTGGGCAATGAGATTGTGACCACCATGGAGATCGAGGAGCCCCTGCGTCAGTTGCGGGAGCGCGCGGTTAAGGAGTTTCGCGGCGATGATTTGGAAAAACGCCTGAAGCTGGCGCGCGAGCAGCACTTGAAGCGCTTGGTGGAGCAGAAGTTGCTCCTGTTGGAAGCGCGCGAGCAAAAAGTTGAGGTTTCCGATGCGCAAGTGACCGAGCGCGCGAAGCAGGAGATCGATTCCCTGCGCGCGCAGTTCCCAAGCTCGAAGGAATTTGAGAAGCAGTTGGCCATCGAGCATCTGACCGTGGAGGATCTGCAATCCCAGCGCGAGAAGCTGGTGCGCGAGCAGTTGCTCCAGCAGAAGCTGGTGCAGGCCAAGATGCAGGAACTCTCCACCGGCGCCGATGTGACCGAGTCGCAACTGGCCGAGTTCTACGCCAAGCACAAAGACGAGTTCAAGCGTGCCACCCGTGTGCGGATTGCGCAGATTTTTGTCGCGCGCCCGGATGCCGGACTCCCGGCCGATGCGTTTGAGAAGGCCGACCGCAACGCGCAAGCCAAGATTCGCGAGGCTCTCTCCGAGCTCAATGCCAAGGGGAATTTTGAGAGCGCGGCGCGCAAGTATTCGGAGCACCGCGTCACCGCAGAGAAGGGCGGGGAGGTCGGCTGGGTTGAGCAAGGCGAACTGGGCATGCCGGAATTTGACAAGGCCGTGTTTGAGTCACTCAAAGCCGGCGAGATCTCCAAGGTGATTTCCACGGCGCGGGGATATTTTATCGTCAAGGTGGAGGATCGCCAAGACGGAGGCGTGACGCCGTTTGAGGAAGTGCGCGGGCGCATTCGTCAGGTCTTGATGAACGAAGGCTCCGAGTCGCGCTACCAGGCCTGGATGGATTCCCTGAAACAGAAGTTCAAAGTGACGTATGCCGAAGCGCGGAGTGTTAAATGAACGTGATCTAAGTTAGATTAAGGACACATTTCGAGAGACCAAAGGAAAGAAAGACACTCGCCTCAGAGAGGCTTGTTCAGATCGGACATCCTTTTGCGAAGCGGATGTCCTCTATGCTTTCTTCCCTTTGGTCTCTCGAAATGTGAATGTAGTTCTAGATTCCATACACATTTAAACCATGGGACGGAGGTTCGGGCATGAGCATTGTGACAAAGCAAACCTTGGATGATTTTTTTGCCGTGAAGCGTCTGGCGGTCATAGGGGTTTCACGCTCAAAGGGCGAGTACAGCCGCCGGCTCTGGAACGATCTGAGAAAAAACGGGTTTGAGGCCTTGCCCGTGAATCCACAGATGACCAACGTGGACGGTCAGACCTGCTATGCCCGCATCGGAGAGATCAAGCCGGGCGTGGACCGGGTGATCATGTTGCTCCCGCCGGAGAAGACCGAGGCTGCGATTCAAGACTGCGTCGCCGCCGGAGTGAAATTCATTTGGCTTCATCAGCATATTGCCCAAGGCGTCACCAACACCCGCGCCATCTACCTATGCGAGCAAAACAACATAAACCTAATCACGGGCTTTTGTCCGTTCATGTTCTTGCCCAAGACGGCGTTTCCCCACCGTCTGCATGGCGCGGTTTTAAAATGGGTGGGGGCGTATCCGAAATAACATCACACAGATCGTGGAGGATGGACCTATGAGACCGTTGCATAAGATGATTGTCGGGTTGGTTTTGGCTGGGGGATTGCTCGGCGCGGTCGGATGCGCCAAGCCACCGGTGGATGCGCGTAACGAGGCGGAAGCGGCCATGAATCATGCGGTGGCGGCACAGGCCGAGACGTATGCCGCCGAGGCCATGAACGAGGCCATGAAGCTTTGGGAAGCCGCTGAAATGAAGATGATGAAAAAGACGTACAAAGAAGCCAAGGCCGCTTATGCCACGGCCAAGTTGGGATTTGAAATGGCCGCCGGTCAGGTGGAGGCGGGCAAGCGGGCAATCATTGAAGAAAATGCCGCGGCCTTGACCTTGGTGGAAAAAAGCCTGGCGGAACTCATGACCGTCGCGGCGAACAAGAAACCCCCGTTGAATGCGGAAGTGCAGAAAACCTGGGATGTGGAGAAACAGAAGTTGGATTCCATACTCAAACAGGTCAAGGAAAGCAAAGTCACTCCCAGCGATATCAAGAAAGCCTTGGTGGACGCCAAAGCCATGATTGAAAAGTGGCTGGCCGAATTTAAAAAGTAACCGTATGTTTAGAGGTTGTTCAATCCCCGGTGTGGATTTCACCGGGGATTTTTTTTGCCTCAAAGTCGAAACGAAAAGTGAGGGATGCATATGAACCCGAGAACAGCGAGCGCATGGTTGGGGTTGTGCGTGGGCATTGGTTTGTGGGCGGGCTGCGCGGAGTTGGCCACCGTCTCGAGCATTACGCCCCAGGTCACGTTTGAGCGGCTCGAGTCGGTCTCGATCCAACCCGAGGGCATTCGTTTGGAAGCGGTGCTGAGCATCAAAAGTCCGATGCGCGTACCCTTGCCCCTGCAGGCCATGGACTACCGCCTGGACATCAACCAGCAATTGTTCGTGAAAGGAACGTTTGATCGTTTTCAGGATTTTGCGGCGCGCGGGCAGCAGGAGGTGACGCTCCCGTTTTTGGTGCCGTGGACCGTTCTGACCCGAGTGCCGAAAGGGCAAACCGGTTCCGACTATCACCTGGCGCTGCGCGGGTCGGTCCAAGTGGGTGGGGACTATGCGGTGGCGCGCATACCGTTTGAGATGACCAAAGTGCTGCCGGTTCCCGTCTGGCCTGAGATTGGGTTTGCGGGGACTGAAGGGACTTTTGGCCAGGGAACCTTTACCATTAAGCTGAAAGTGAAGAATCCCAATACCTTTCCCATTGACTTGAACCAGTGCCAAGCGGGCATGGTGTTGAACAACCAAACCTACGATCTGGCGTATGTGTCCAACGCGACCCATTTGGAACCCGGTGCCAGTCGCATCGTGGCGTTGAACCTTGACCAGGCTCTGGGCAAGGGCGTAAGTATGGTGTTCAATGCCTTAATGAATCAACGGTTGGATTTTCGGGTAAAAGGGAAGACGGAGTTTGGCACACCCTTTGGGACCTTGCGCTATGCCTTTGACCAACCGGGGAAGAGTCGCTGAGCCTACAGGGATCACTATTTTTTCTGGAGCAGGTGTGTCAATTTTTCGTAGTGATGGCCCTCTTCTTGGATGATCCGGTTAAGCGCGGGGTGCAACGATGCGGGCAGAAATTTTTTAAGCTCGCCGTAGTAGGCAATGGACTCGGATTCACGTGCCTGGGCAAAGGTGAGGGCGGCGCGCACGTCCTTAATCTTGGCCAACTCGGCTTGAAACGTCTCGGGGCGCAGAATGACGTTTTGGATGGTGGTGCGCAGCAAGGTGGTGTAGTCGCCCAAGGTCTCGCCCTCGGGCAGGTTTTGCGCCTGGGCGTAGAGCGTCTCAAAGGTCTGCTTGTGCTTGACTTCCTCATCCCCTAAAAATTCAAAGATCACCTTGGCATCCATATCGTCGGTCAGCTTGAGGGCGTGGCGGTAGAAGGTGATGCCGTTTTCTTCCAACAAGATGGCAAAGGTAAACAGTTCCTTGACGTTGAGCATGCTCAAGCCTCCCGGAGCGCACAATTTGGAAAGCAGCATAACATGAAGCCCGTGCGGGGTAAACACTCTTGCCTGAAGGAAAGTTCCGGCGTGTGAAAAAAAGAAAAGATTTTTTCAAAGGTTAATTGTATTCTAGGGGGACTCGGGAAGGTTTCACGAGTTTAATTTTAAGTAGGAAGGTGACGCATCATGGTGAAAGTAGCCATCGTAGGCGCCAGCGGCTACACCGGGGCGGAATTGGTGAGGCTCTTGGCTTCGCATCCGCAGGTGGAGATCGTGGTGGCCACGTCGGAGTCGTTTGCGGGCAAAAAACTCAATGAGGTTTATTCCGGATTGGGACGCGTGGGCGAGTTGGTCCTGACGCCTTTGGCTCAGGCGGCCTTAACCCCGTCGGATGTGGATGTGGTGCTCTTGGCGCTCCCGCATGGAGAGTCGCAGGCGCTGGCTCCCAAACTGTTGGCCCAAGGCGTCAAGGTGTTGGATCTTTCCGGCGATTTTCGGTTTCACAATCCGGCTGTGTATGAAAAGTGGTACGGCCGCGAACATTCGGCCAAAGATTATGCGGACAAGGCTGTGTACGGGATGCCCGAGTTGTTCCGCAAAGAGATCGTGAACGCCGCATTTGTCGCCAACCCCGGGTGTTTTGTTACGACCGCGGTGCTGGGCGCGTACCCGCTTTTGAAATCCAAATGGGTGGATGCCAAGGCCTTGATCGTCGACTCCAAAACCAGTCCCAGCGGGGCGGGACGCAAGCCCAAACTGGAAACCATGTTCACCCATGTTTCGGAAAACGTGGTGCCGTACAAGTTGGCTGGGACGCATCAGCATACCCCGGAAATGGAAATGGCGCTGGGCAAGGCCACGGGTCAGGAGGTGGTCATTACCTTTACGCCCCAGCTGGTGCCCGCACGGCGCGGCATTTTGTCGGTGATCTACGGGCGCTTGAACCAAAAGCTGGATACAGCCACGGTCGTGGCCAAGTATCAGGAGATTTATCGGCACGAACCCTTTGTCCGGGTCCAGGGCCTTGGAGCGGCCTGGCCGGATATGTCCAGTGCGGTGGGCTCCAACGATTGCGTCTTGGCGGCGGCGGTGGATGAACGGACCCAGACCGTGTTGGTGGTGAGCGTGATTGACAATCTGATCAAGGGCGCCTCAGGACAGGCGATCCAAAATCTAAATCTGATGAGCGGCCTGGACGAGACCATGGGCTTGCCCAAAGCGGGGTTCACATTATGAGCATTCAAGAAAAATCCAAAATCGGAGTCGCGGCCCCGAAAGGGTTTAAGGCGGCGGCCGTGTCAGCGGGGTTGAAAAAAAGCGGGAAACCGGATCTGGCTTTGGTGGTTTCGGACACACCGGCAGCCGCTGCGGCGCTGTTTACGACCAATCAATTTCCCGCCGCACCGGTGACCGTCTCCCAGGCGCATTTGCGCGTGGCCAAGTCCCACCGGGCGGTCTTGCTCAATGCCGGCGGGGCCAATGCGTGCACGGGGCAAGCCGGTATCGTGGATGCGCAGAATCTCTGTGCCCATACCGCGGATTTGATCGGGTGCAGTCCCTCGGAGATCTTGATTGCCTCCACAGGCGTGATTGGCATGCGCCTGCCGATCCCCAAGATGTTGGCCGCATTGCCGCACGCGTGGAAAGGCCTGAAGCCGCAGAACGGGATGGCGGCCGCCCAGGCCATTATGACCACGGACACCAAGCCTAAGTCCGTGGACACCACAGTACGTATCCAAGGCACGACCGTGCGCATCGGCGGCATGACCAAGGGGTCGGGTATGATTCATCCCAACATGGCGACCATGCTGGCCGTGATTACCACGGACGCGGCCATTGCTCGGGTCGAGCTGAAGCCGTTGCTGCGCGAGGCCTGTCGGGGAACGTTCAATGCCATCAGTGTGGATGGGGAGACCTCAACCAACGACTGCGTCTTCATGCTGGCCAACGGGCAGGCGGGACGCAAGACGGCCTTGAGGACCGGCGCGGCGAAAACCGCCTTTTTGGACGCTCTGACCGAGGTGGCAGATGCCTTGGCCAAGAGTATTGTAGAAGATGGTGAAGGGGCGGGTAAATTTATCGATATTTGGGTAACCGGTGCCGTGAGCGAGGCTCAGGCCATGATCGCGGCCCGAGCCGTAGGGGATTCGCAACTGGTCAAGACCGCGGTTCACGGCCAGGATGCCAACTGGGGCCGGATTTTGTCGGCCATTGGGGCCACACGCATTAAACTAAGGAATGAGCGGGTGCGGGTGGACATCAATCAAGTGCCCCTGGTGCGCAAAGGGGTGGATGCAGGCACGCCCTGGGAAAAGGGCAACAAGGCTTTGGCGCCTAAAACCATTGTTATCAAGATTGATTTGGGTGTGGGTGCGAGTCAGGCCCGGTACCGTACCTGCGATTTGACCGCCCAATATGTGGCCATCAATGCCGGATATAGGAATTAAGTAACGCCTCTGGGTGCAATGTGTGTTCCAAAGAGTGTTTTGGGATTCACATAGTTAGAAAAAACCATGAGAATGTTTCTCTTTGGGGAATATTTTTCCGAAGATGAGAACTTTTAGGGTGGGGTGTGTTCTAAAACCCGCATGCCCAATTTTTTGGGTGGTGGATGAAACCAACAAGCGCTTGACAATACTTTTGTGTTTGTGATAAATTGCAAACAATAATGTGGCTTTTTGCAAACGCAGGGAGGTGTGGAGTGAAGCGGTTTTTTCAATGTTCTGCAGTGGGCTTAAGTTTGATCTTCATGTCTCTCCAGGTACAAGCTATTGAGCGTGGTCCCATCATTGCCAACAATCTTTTGGGGGGCGCTGGTGCCGGAGCCGTAGCAGGGTTTGCGGCGGGGATGTTGGCCTACGGTATGGATAAAAATTACCATTCTGAATATCTAGTCAATGGCGCGGTTTATGGCTTTTTGGGTGGCGCGGTTTTGGGCGGCGGTGTTGCGGCCTACGAAATCAGCATGAACAAGCCCACCAGTGGGTTGACGGTGCCGGGTTATGTTGCAGGTGGCACAGGGATCGGTGCGTTGCTGGGTGTGGTGGCGGCGGTGATTCCTTACAACCGGGACAAAACGCCTGAAGATTTTACCATAGGATTAGGTTTGGGCGGAGTGGTAGGAGCCGCCTTAGGTATGACCGTGGGCGTGATTGACATTAGTTCGCGGAGTGACGAGCGGGCGTTACTATCCGGTAAAGTTGGGTTGCTCGAGGTTTCTTCGATTTTACCCTCCATGGTGCCGGGTTTGCCAAGTGAGCCCATTTTAAATGCACGTTTGGTGGAGCTCACGTTTTAACTTGGATCGACAGAAAAGTTCCCAAGCGAAAGACGATTTCATCTGAAAGGAGGTGAAACAGATGAACGTAAATTCATTAGTGAAGGTTTCAGTATCCGCGATTTTGTTGGGCGGACTGATTGGGATGGTCGGTTGCGGTGCCAAGCAAGAAGTAAAGCCCGAAGCCACTCCCGTGGCCGTGGCTACGCCTGAACCTACACCGGCTCCGGCAGCGCCGCAGCGTTATTCGGTGTCGCAAGGTGACACGCTTTGGGGTATCTCCGGGAAGCAAGATGTGTACGGAGATAATTTCCAGTGGCCCTTGATTTTCAAGGCCAACCGCGACCAGATTCAGGATCCGGATATTATTGAGATAGGCCAGGATTTGGCGATTTCCAAGGAGTTCAAACCCGAGGAAGTAGCCCAGGCCATCGAAAATGCCAAGAAAACTCCGCGGTACAAGAAACACAAGAAGCCGCGCAAGCATTTGCCCATCGAGTATTGATCATGAGGGCAATGTATCCATTGTGCTAAAAAAGGGACCTGGCTTCAGGTCCCTTTTTTAGTGCACGGAATTAAACGCTTGAGGGTTGCGAGTGAAAACACTATGCCGCTAGAGATTGTTCAACATCACGTCCACCCGAAGGTCTCTGTCGCACGCCTCCGCCGTCAGCTGCAGCTGTGTCTCAATCATTTAAACTTAAAACAAGCCGAGCTATCCGTGGTGTTGACCTCGGATGCGGCCATCCGTGAATTGAACCGGACCTATCGTGGGAAGGACAAACCTACGGACATTTTATCGTTTGGCATGCGTGAACAGCGCAGGCCCGGTGACCCGTTGCCCCCCGACGATCGGGTGTTGGGCGACCTGGTGGTCTCGGTGGAAACCTTGGAACGCCAGGCGCGCGAGCGCGGCGTTGAGGTGGGAGACGAAGCCCATTTTATTTTAATCCATGGACTGCTTCATTTGTTGGGGTACGACCATGACCGAGTTATTGATGAAAAACGCATGCAGTCCATGCATGCGCAATTGTTGGCCGCTTCGCGGCTGACCAAGTGAGGGAACTTTAGTGGATACGATGTTGTTGGGAGATATTCTGATTTTGTTGGCGCTGGTTGGGTGTTCGGGACTTTGTTCTGCCAGCGAGAGTGCGTTGATGGCCTTGGGGCGCATTCGCCTGGCTCATGCCATTGAACAGGGTGGGAAACGTGGTGCGGCGCTTGAAGCCTGGAGACACGACCCGAATCGCTTGCTCACGACCATTTTGATTTTAAACAATGCCATTAACATTACGGCGTCTACGGTGGCTGCGTTTTTTGCCATGCATTTGGCCGAGTCCTGGGACGTGAATCGTACGCAAATGGGGGCCATTGTGGCCGGTGCGGTAACGGTGATCATCATTGTTTTTGGTGAAGTGGCCCCCAAGTTGTTGGCCATACGCAAAGCCGAATCCATTGCGCTGCTCATCATTCGTCCCTTGGTCTGGGCCGATCGGTTGTTGGCACCTCTGGGGAAAATCATTGTGGCGTTGGCGAACGTGTTTTTACGGTTGCTCGGACAAAAACCCGGGACCCATGTGCCTGTGGTGACTGAGGAAGAGATCCACTCGTTGATTGAAATCGGTGCCGACACCGGGGTGATCGAGGATCAGGAACACCAGATGCTCAGCGGTGTGATCAGCCTCGGGGACATGCAAGTCCGAGAGGTGATGGTCCCGCGCACAGGCATGGACTGCCTGGATGCCAGCGACAGCATTTTGCGGATCATCAACCAGATTGTGCAGACCGGGTATTCGCGTATGCCGGTGTACAAAGACACGGTCGACAACATTGTGGGTGTGGTGTACGCCAAGGATTTGATTCCCTTGATTCAAAACAGTGAATTGATTGTCCTGCAAGACATCATTCGCCAGCCTTATTTTGTGCCGAAAACCAAGAAAGTCTCGGATTTGCTCCGGGAGTTTCAAAAGGGCAAGATTCACATGGCCATTGTGGTGGACGAATACGGCGGGACGGCCGGGCTGGTGACGCTTGAGGACTTAATCGAGGTGATCGTGGGCGAGATCCACGATGAGTACGATGTGGAAGAAAATCCCGTGGACCGTATCTCGGAAAACAGTTGGCTGGCCAGTGGGCAGGCGGATATAGCCGAGGTCAATGCGATGCTGGAAAGCGAACTCCCCAATTCGAAAGATGTAAACACCATCGGTGGTTTTCTCACCGAGCTGCTCGGGCATCTGCCTCGCAAAGGCGAAGTGGTGCAGCACGAAGACTTGCACTTTACCATTGCGGCCGCCACGAGCCGGAAGATCGAGAAGATTTTTATCCGACGGGTTGCGGTCCCTCAGGATGAAACCAACGAAGCATCGGAATAAAGCGCTGCTTGAGCGCAATACGTTCCTACGACAACACTCACCCGCGAAGACACAGTTGCGTAGGTGCCTTATCCTAGAACAGCGGATGGAACGTCCGCATTCAGGGAAACCATAGGTTTCCCTGAATGCTCTAAATCAGGGGAATCCAAGGTTCCACTGAAAATCCAAGGGGGGAAACGTTTATGAAAAAAATGGTTGGGTTGTGTTTAATACTGGGACTGTTGGGTATGCTCTCCGGGTGTGCAAGTTTGCCCAAGATGGACATGACCAAGGCCAGCTATGTAAAATCCCCGGTGTATGTGGATACGCTTTCGTTCGATAAGTTTAAGCGTCCGGCCAAGTGGGAGAGCGATGACGAGTGGAACAAGCATGTGGAAGCTTGGCAGCAGAAGTTTCGTAGCGCCATGGTGGACCAGTGTTCCAATGCGCGACGCCTGGAAAAAGATGCCAAACAAGGCATGATTGCCAAACCGTTTGTCACGAACATTGAACGCAATTATATTCAGATGCTCGGTGGGACGGATTATATGGACGTTGAGGTTGAGTTGTATGATGCCGCTTCCATGGAAAAAATTGGAATGATTCGTTATCGTGGGGACAGCAATGGAGCCGGGTACAGTACCCTTTCCTTTGGAGGACGCATGGGTGCGTGTGCGACCATGGCCGGGGACCTCTTGGGACGCGTCTTGGATAAACAACAAAAAGAAAAATAAAGCCTAGTAGGCATTAGGCATAGACCGAAGGCGTACCTGCCGAAACGAGAGCGGGTACGCCTTTTTTTTATTTTCGACCTGGGAAAAAGGTTGTTTTTCAAAGCGTACGAGCCAATAATAAGGCATTGGCAGGCATAGGACATAGCGGAGGTAGATATGACTCCTGCAGGTGATCGATCTAAGAACCTGTTCGCAGGGATCTCAACCGAGAACTTTTTCCAGCACCACCCTATAGGTATGCTCGTCTTGGACCCAGCGACAGGTTCTGTGCGCAAGGCCAATCTCGCCGCTGAACGTTTTTATGGATACACCGCTGAACAATTCACATCAAAAACCATTCACAACCTTCGTGTCAATACGGGCCCTGAAACAGTTTCGTCGTCCGAGCAAAGCTGGAAACCCGAAGCCGCTTTTCAGGTTACCCGTCATCGTCTGGCCCATGGGGAATTGCGCTGGGTTGAAGAAACCCTGTTCGAGATGTCGCTTCCACAGGGGACGATCTTAATTCTCATGGTACAAAATACCGCAGCCAAACATGAAGCTCAAATGTATCGCGAGCTCGTCAACTTGGCGGCGGATGGAATTTTGCTCGGTGACGCCCACGGCCAGATTACCGAAGCCAATGAACGCATGCAGGAAATGTGCGGTTGCTCCCAAGAAGTCCTGGTTCAAAAACATGTTTCTGCACTGTTTACGCCGGAATCACTTGCACGGTCGCCCTTGCGGTTTGACCTGTTGCAACGCGGGGAACGGGTGGTTAATGAACGGGTAATGATTCGCGCAGACGGATCCTTCATCGATGTGGAAATGCACTCCAAGAGGATGCCCGATGGCAGGTATCATTCGATTTTTCGGGATATCACAGCGCGGAAGCGAACAGAAGAAGCGTTGCGTCTGAGTGAAGAAAAATTTTCCAAGGCCTTTACAACCAGTCCGGATGCGGTAAATCTCAATCGCTTGTCCGATGGGGTGTATATCGACATAAACGATGGCTTTACGGCCATGACCGGGTATAC
The DNA here is from genome assembly GCA_964604705.1 of uncultured bacterium. GTDB lineage: Bacteria > Oederibacteriota > JAAXVQ01 > JAAXVQ01 > JAAXVQ01 > JAAXVQ01. Next base: position 26,759 of record CAZSAP010000014.1, on the reverse strand, counting down.
GCGCAAGGATGTGTTGGGACGCTCCTCGTTGCCTGGGGAACTCGGTATTTGGGTGCGCAAAGAGGACCGGGAGCGCATGACTGCGGCATTGCGTAGCCAGGGTGAAATTCACAACTTGGAAGCCGAGTTCCGCCGCAAAGACGGTACCGTGCTTTACGGATCCATGTCCGCCCGAGTCTTGGAGATCGGAGGAGTCGCCTGTGTTTTATCCATTACCCGCGATCTTTCGGAACGAAAGCAGCAGCTGGATGCTTTGCATGAAAGTGAAGAAAACTTCAAACGTCTCTTCAACGCGGTGAGTGAAGGGATTGTGGTGGTGGATATTGATACCCGTAAATTTATTACGGCCAATAATTCCTTTACGGTAATGTTGGGATATCCTATCGAAGAGATTTCTGGGTTGGGGGTTGACGATATTCACCCGACGGAATCGTTGTCGGAGGTAATAAACCAGTTTGAACGTCTGGTGCGTCGCGAAATCGTCATGGCCACCAATATTCCGGTTCTAGCGAAAGACGGGACCATCTTTTTTTGCGATATTGCAGCCACTCCGTTTTTACTTCAGGGGCAGAAGCGGATGATGGGATCGTTTCGGGATGTCACCCATCGCAAGCATGAAGAGGATGCCCGCAAGATGTACAGTGAGTACCAACAAGCTCTGATTGATAATTTTCCTTTTCTGGTATGGCTAAAAGATTCAGAGAGTCGTTTCCTGGCGGTCAACAAACCGTTTGCCCAAGCCTGCGGATTGGGTTCGCCGGATGCGGTGGTAGGGAAAACCGATTTTGATGTCTGGCCTCGTGAATTGGCTGAAGCGTATCACGCCGATGATCGCGTGGTTTTGGAAAGTGGGATACCTAAAAGTGTGGAAGAACCGATCGAGCAAGCCGGAGAGCAGCGCGCATGGTTTGAGACCTACAAGTCTCCGGTACGGATGGGGGCCCGAATCCTAGGCACTGTGGGGTTTGCCCGCGACATCACTGAACGCAAACACGCGGAGGACATGTTGGCTGCCGAGCGTGAGCGTCTGTTGGTCACGTTGCGGAGTATCGGCGATGGTGTGATTGCCACCGATACAGGCGGCAAGATCGTGATTATGAACCAAGTGGCTGAAACCCTCACGGGCTGGCAGCAGGCAGAGGCTCAAGGCAAATCGCTGGCCGACGTTTTCACCATTGTCAATGAAAGTACAAAAGAACGCTGTGAAAACCCCGTTGAGAAAGTAATGATGCAAAAGACCATTGTGGAGCTGGCGAACCACACGATATTGATCGCGAAGGATGGAACCGAGCATATTATCGGTGACAGTGGCGCCCCCATTTTAAACAAAGACGGGACGATTATCGGGGTGGTGTTGGTCTTTCGGGACATGACCGAGAAGCAACGCTTGATTGAAACCTCGCAGAAAAATCAAAAACTTGAATCGCTGGGAGTTCTGGCCGGCGGCATCGCCCATGATTTTAATAATCTATTGGGTGGGATTTTTGGATATTTGGATCTGGCCCACACGGAGGCTCGGGATCCAAGGGTAAAGGATTATTTGAATTCAGCCCTGGGCTCCATGGAGCGTGCCCGCGCCTTGACACACCAACTGCTTACCTTTGCCAAAGGCGGCGCTCCGGTTAGGAAGATTGAACCGCTGTACCCGTTCTTAAAAGAAACGGCCAATTTCGCTTTAAGCGGTTCCAATATTTCTTATGCCATCGAAGTGGACTCGGACATTTGGCATGCTGAGTACGATAAAAATCAATTGGCCCAAGTCGTGGATAATGTCTTGATCAATGCCCAGCAAGCCATGCCTGCCGGCGGAAGGGTGCATATAGCGGCTGGCAATGTGACGCTGAGGACCCGGGAGCATGGCGCCTTGCCTCCGGGAGAGTATGTGCGGATCTCGATTACCGATAAGGGCATGGGGATTCCCAAGGATATTCAATCACGAATATTTGACCCGTTTTTTTCCACCAAACAAAAAGGCAGTGGGTTGGGGCTTGCCACCAGCTACTCCATCATGAGTCGTCACAACGGCAGCATTGAAGTGGAATCCGAGCTGGGACACGGAAGTACGTTTCATTTGTATCTGCCAGCCAGCAAAGAACCCGTGCAGATTGAAAAACAAGCCAAACTCAGTCTGCGTCAGGGAAACGGTCGGATTTTAATCATGGATGATGAAGAAGTCATTCGTAACGCTGTTCGTGCCATGTTGTCCATTCATGGGTATACGGTGATAGGTGCGCATGATGGTGCCGAGGCCGTGCAGCAGTTTTTACGCGGTGAGCGGGAAGGCGAGCCGTTTGACGCGGTTATCCTGGATTTGACGGTGCCGGGCGGCATGGGCGGGAAAGAGGCCGCTTTGGCGATACGTAAGCAAAATTCGAATGTGGCCTTGATCGTTTCCAGCGGGTATGCAGAAGACCCAGTTGTGGCGACACCGCAAGACTATGGGTTTACAGACAGCTTGCGAAAGCCGTTTACGCTGGCGGAATTGGTGGCCGTGATTGGAAAACATGTCCGCTAGATCGTACACGGGCCACGGTACCTACCCAGCGAAGCTAAAACAAAACCGCCTAAGCACTCGGTTTGGGTGCTTAGGCGGAAGTAAAGGCAGCGTCTCTGAGGGGCCGTTGCTAGCAGACGACCTGTTCGCCTTCAGCATGGAAGAAGTGCGCCTTACTCATGTCAAAGACGAGATCGATTTGTTTGTTCTCGCTTAAGTCCGCGTACATGTTTACTTTGGCCGCGATCTTCTGCGTTCCAACGAGGAGTTTAAGCAAGGCGTACTCGCCGGTGGGGAGCATGATGTTGATCGTGGCGCGCAGGGTGTTGTCGGGTGTCGCGCCGGTAGCGTAAATCTTGTCGTAAATGTTTTCCGGACGAATGCCGAGCGTTACCTTCTCCCCGATATGTTTCTTCAAGGACGCTTGCTGAGAGGCATCGGCCTTGAGGGAAACACCTTCGGTTGAGAAGAAGACATGCTCCCCTTTTTTAATCAATTCACCATTGAGGAAATTCATACGCTGGTTCCCAATGAATCCGGCCACAAACTTATTGCAGGGTTGATTGTAGAGATTAAGCGGCTTATCCACTTGGTGCACTTCACCGCTTTTCAAGACCACAATGCGATCGGCCATGGTCATGGCCTCAATCTGGTCATGGGTGACATAAATCATGGTGGCCTTCAGGAAGTTGTGGAGTTGCCGGATATCGGCGCGCATGCTCTCGCGCATTTCCGCGTCCAAATTGGAGAGCGGCTCGTCGAAGAGAAAGACTTTGGGCTTACGGACAATCGCGCGTCCGAGGGCCACACGTTGGCGTTCACCACCGGAAAGATCGCGGGGGCGTTTGTTCAAATGGTCTGTGATTTTTAGGATTTCGGCGGCTTCCTTGACTTGTTTTTCAATATCCTTGGGCGCCATGCGCTGGAGGCGCAGGCCAAACGACATGTTTTCGGCCACACTCATGTGCGGGTAGAGGGCGTAGCTTTGGAAGACCATGGCAATGTCCCGGTCGCGGGGTGCGACATCGTTGACCAAGCGGCCGTCAATGTAGATGCTGCCCTGGGTAATCTCCTCCAAGCCTGCAATCATGCGCAAGGTGGTGGATTTTCCGCAGCCGGAAGGTCCCACCAAGATTACAAATTCGCGGTCTTCCACGGAGAAGCTCACGTTTTTGACAACCTCTTTGGGTCCTTTTTTGGTTTCGTAACACTTACAGACATTCTCCAAAACTACTTTTGCCATGGTGCACTCCCTCAAGTTTCTTCGATGTTTCGGTACTTCCAGAGTATCGGCTACATTCGAGCCGGCTGGAGATCCGGACATAGGTTTAGCAAACTATACTGTTAGACGAAGTCGTAGGCTGAAATGTTACCAGATAATTGTGGGGATGGGGAAAAAAAATACAGGCTGGGGAATTTGATTTTTTATGTGGGCGAAAAGAATTACGCCTTAAAAATAGGGATATTTCATTGGAACAGGATTGGCCTGGCTTATGGAAAGTGGAAAAACCTGGAAAAAGCGCAGCAGGAATTGGAAATAATTTTGTAAGTATGGTTAATTAGAGGAAACGTTGATGTAGTGTAAACCCGTTCCAGGGAAACAAGGGGAGTTTCTGATCGTGCCCAAAGGCGTTCGACATCGTCCCATATGCACCGAACGGGTTAAAGTACTGTTGCTGGAAAAATCAGGCACCCTGACCCCGGAGAACACCGGCGGGACCTATAAGGCCGTAGACGCGGAATAGCGAAACGGAATGCCGCAAAATCCCCCTTGCTATTAAATACATAGCACGCTACTATTATAGTATCAAGCTATGCTTTTGGTAGCTACACTCAGGAGGTGGCGTCATGCCGGTTATCGAAGTGACCATGGGAAAAAGCAGCAAAGAACAGAAACGGGAGTTGATTCAGAAGTTTACAGCGGTGGCTGTGGAGATCACCAAGATCCCCGAAAGTGAATTCACGATTTTAATCCACGAACTCGAGTACGACAGCATAGGACGGGCTGGGAAAACCGTGGCTGAAATCTTGGCTGCACGGAATGCGTAGTCTTACCGAAGCCTGGGTTCTTAGTCAAGACACAGGCGTTCTTCCCAAGAACCTCGGTAAAAAGCTGGAACTTTGCTCCTTGAGTTTGGTATCATAACGCCATTACGCAAAGGAGCAATGTTCCATGCCCATCCCTAAACCTGGCCAACCTGTACGCGGTTCCAAGTCCGGAGCGCCGATCATGGCGTTGTTCGACCTTTTGGGACGCCGCTGGGCCATGGGCATTATCTGGAACTTGAGCCAAGGGCCCATGACGTTTCGCGTGCTCCAAAGCAACTGCGAACGCAAGGGCGGCGCGATCTCCCCGTCCATCCTCAACACCCGCATCAAAGATCTGCAGGAAGCCAATCTTGTCGCACGCACGCTCGATGGGTATGGACTCACGCCCCTCGGCCAGGAAGTCTTTGCCCTGATCAAACCGCTCGGGGAATGGTCGCAAAAATGGGGGGCCACCTTGACTCCCAAGTCCGAAGGCAAATAGGGTTTACTTGGGTAGCAACGGTAGGTTAACATAGAAAGCATATCGAGGACTTGCCTGAGCACCCATACCGGGATTTGGGGGTAAAGCGTTTCGGTTAGAGAAAAAATTGCGGAGGCACCATCCGCGTCAGGAAACCGCTGGGTTTCCTGAAAGCTTCACTTGGGGGAGGTATCGGATGGGTAGAATCGCGAAGACGTTGGTTGGCGTATGTCTGGTGGTATTGGGGTTAAGTGCTTTAGCCAGTGCAGCGACGTATACAGTTATAAACGGCAACGACAGCGGTGCCGGCAGCTTGCGCCAGGCGATTGTGGATGCCAATGCCAATGGGGGCGCTGATACCATTGTCTTTGCTACCGCCAATTCAATATATGCCAATGCCATGTATTCAATCACTGACCGAGTATTTCTGGCGGGACAGGGGAACACGATTCTTGCGTCAAGCTTGGGGTATGTCCTTTTCAGCCTAACTTCCAGCGCTTCTGGCAGCACATTGACCGGTATGGCCATTTGCAAAGCCACCACGGGGATACAATTAAACAACTCAGATAGAAACATTGTGGCCAATTGCCGGATTGGCACAGACTGGGCGGACAACACGGGACTTGGCAATGGTACGGGCATTATGCTTTCCGGTGCTTATAACGGCATCTGGAACAATGTTATCTCCGGCAATACCACCTACGGCATGAATGTTTCGAATTCGGCTGCAAATCGAAATGTGATCCAAGGAAACCTGATCGGCACGAACTCGCTTGGCACAGCAGCGCTTAGCAATGTCTACGGCATTTATTTTAACGGCGGTTGGGCAAACTTGATCGGCGGCAATGGCGCGATGGGTGAAGGCAATCTGATATCCGGCAACACTGGGCATGGCATCTACATGAACAATGCCAGCGTTTCCGGAACCACGATTTGCGGGAATGTCATCGGGCTCTCTTTGGATCAAAGCATGGAAATTCCGAATAATTCATGCGGCATAAGCAATCGACTCTCTTCGGGCAACTGGATTGGGCTGCCGCTCACCGGTTATGGAAATGTCATTGCCGGCAACGATACCACCAATCTTCTGATTGGTGGCTCAACACCACGTCCCACAAACAACATTGTGCAAAATAATTTAATCGGTATCAATTCCGGCAGCACCACCTTTACCAGCAACATGGGAATTTATTTGAACGGTGCGGATCAGAATGTTATTGGGGGATATGTGGAAAATTTGGAAGGCAATGTCGTTTCTGGACATACCACTGGGGCTAACCGAATCGGCATTTACGTGATAGGAAATAGCAATTCGCTTTGTGGAAATATGGTGGGTACGGATGTGACCGGCGCAGCCGCCCGCGGGAATGGCTTTACGGGTGTCCTTATTAATGGCACCTGCAATATGATCGGCGGGCAGAATGCCTCCAGCAGCAGCCATCGGGGAAATGTCATTGTGGCCAGTGGCAGTTCGGGTCTGTCCATTATCGGGGATTGCAATGCCGTGCAGGGGAACAGCATTGGCTTGGCGTTGAACGGAGTGGACGCACTTCCCAACACAAATTATGGATTGCAGATCAACTCAACCGTCTCAGGAACCCTGATCGGCGGGGTGAATGCCACCTACGGAAATGTTATCTCCAGCAATGGAGGGTATGGAATATCCTTGCTCAATAGTTTGAATAATCGGATTACGTACAACATGATCGGACTTTCGGCGAATGGACTTGTGGTCCGGCGCAATACCAATGCCGGAGTTCATATTAATAACTCATTCGGGAATTACGTGGCAAACAATTTTTGTGCCGAGGTAATGAATCTCATGGGTGCTGCGAGCGCGGGCAATACGCTGGTGGGCAACCACATTGGGGTACTCAGCAATTTTGCCCCGGCGGCTGGGATGAACGGCGGTATTCAAGTTTATACCGATGCCCATGACAACTGGATCGGCCTCTCTGGGAGCAACGGGAATTTGGTGGCCAATACAATTGTTGGGATTTTGGTGGACGGGTCGATGGCGGTTAGCAACGTTCTTTATGGAAATACTGTGACTGTATTTTCGCAGCATGGCATCCAGCTAACCAACGGTGGCAACCTCGGCTATCCGGCCCCCATTATTACCCAAGCCTATGCTGGCTCCAATATTTTAGGCACATCCAATCCTAATGATCATATCCAGCTGTTTGTTGCCGAATCACGTGTTGGTCAGGGTGGGAGTGTGCGATATCTTGGCACGACCACGGCCAATGGCAGCGGTAACTGGAGTTTCGGGGGCGGCGGGTTCAGCAACGGTGAGTACATTACGGCCTTGGCCACCGATGCTAGCCATAACACGTCTGCGTATGCCACCAACTACCTGGCGGCAGTTCCAACCGCTACGCCTACAGTGACCCCCACCTTTACCGCATCGACAACCACCACATCCTCACCTACGCAAACACCTACGGCTACCATTACAAGAACCGCAACCGTTACAGCCACCTTAACGCATTCGGCCACATGCACGGCCTCGCCCACGGTGACCGCGACCCCGACGGTTTCGGCCACGCCTACGGTCTCGCCTACGGCAACTGCCACTCCGAGCATTTCCGCCACGCCTACGGTTTCACCGACAGCCACGGTGACGCCTGTTTTTTCCGCCACGTCCACCACGACACCCACGGCTCCGGTGTCGGTGGCAAACTTGAACGGCAAGTCGGTGCTGGCGTATCCGGTACCGGCTAAACATAAGGTAAACTTTTTATTCGCCGTCGATGCACCCTCGACCGTGGAAGTTAAGATTTTTAACGTGAGCGGTGAAGTGGTGGGCTCTTTGGCCACGACCTACAATCCTGCGGCCGGTGTGCCGGTTGTTTGGAACTGTCAGGGTGTAGCGCCAGGGTTGTATTTGGCCCGGGTTAAGGTGGAGGGCAAGGAAAAGACGGTTCTGAAATTTGCGATTGTTAAATAGTTGAGGTTGAACATTCTATTTTAGGGGGGCATATGGGGAAGCTGTTGAGGCGGTTGGCGGGGGTATGTCTATTGGTTCTGGGGTTAAGTCTTTTTGCCAGTGCAGCGACGTATACAGTTATAAACAGCAATGACAGCGGTGCCGGCAGCTTGCGCCAGGCGATCCTGGATGCCAATGCCAATTCAGGAGCTGATACCATTGCCTTTGCTATCGCCAACTCTATTTATGCCAATTCCGGATATACGATCAGTGACCGGGTGCTGATTGCCGGAAGTGGTAATACCATTCTGGCGGCAGGGATCGGTTTTACCTTTTTAAATTTTGTTGCGGGTTCTTCAGGCAGCACGGTGACAGGCCTCTCTATTTGCAAGGCCACCACCGGTATTCTGTTCAATGGCTCAGACCGGAACATTGTGACCAACTGCCGCATCGGTACAGACTGGGTCAACACCAGTGGTCTGGGAAACGATACGGGCATAACTATCTTTAGTGCTCAGAACCTTATACGAAATAATGTTATTGCAAGCAGTACGTACTATGGCATTCAGTTTCAAACCAATGGAGCCATGCTGAATGTGATACAGGGCAATTTGATTGGTACCAATGACTCGGGAACAGCGGCGCTCGGCAATGGCCAAGGTGTCTATGTGAACGGTGGCTTTACGAACTTAATTGGTGGCAACAGTTCCTTGGGCCAAGGCAACCTTATCTCCGGTAATCTGGGTAATGGTATTTACTTTAACAGCAGTACTGCTTCCGGCACCACGGTTTGCGGAAATGTCATTGGACTTTCCCTGGATCAATCAACGGAAGTTCCCAACAATTCGTGCGGCATCAATAATCGTGTCTCGTCGGGCAACTGGCTTGGGTTGCCGCTAGCCGGCTATGGAAATATCATTGCAGGCAATGATACCAACAATGTACAAATCGGTGGTTCGAGCCCGCGACCGATGAGCATCACCGTACAAAACAATCTGATTGGTCTGAATACCAGCAGCACCACGTTTACCAGCAACATGGGTATCTATGTCAATGGTGGCGATCTAAATATTATTGGCGGTGTGAGGGAAGCGTTGGAGGGGAATGTCGTTGCCGGACACTCCACCGGGGCCAACCGGATTGGTATTTATGTGATCGGGCATAGCAATTCGGTGTGTGGCAATCTGGTGGGTACGGATGTGACTGGCTTAGCGGCACGCGGAAATGGTACCGTGGGTGTTTATATTAATGGTACCTGCAATATGATTGGCGGGCAGAATGCCTCCGGCAGCAGTCATCGGGGAAATGTGATTGCGGCCAGTGGCACCATAGGATTAAATATGGGTGGGGCTTGCAATGCCGTGCAGGGTAACAGCATCGGTTTGGCGCTTAATGGGGTGGACGCACTTCCCAATGCAGGATACGGCATGCAGCTTACGTCATCGGGGTCATCGACCTTGATCGGTGGGGTAAATACCACCTACGGAAATGTCATCTCCAGTAATGGCAATTATGGAATGTCCTTGCTTAACAATTCCAGTAATCGGATTACCTACAACATGTTCGGGCTTTCAGCCGACGGGCTCTTGGTTCGGCGCAATGGCAATGCTGGACTGCATATTAACAACTCCTCGGTGAATTATGTGGCTAACAATTTTTTTGGTGAGACAGTTGTTCTCATGGGGGCATCTTGTGCTGGCAATACATTGGTGGCCAACCACATCGGAGTGCTGTCGAACTTGGCTCCGGCCACAGGAATGAATGGCGGCATTCAAATTTATACGAACGCCCATGACAACTGGATTGGTCTTTCAGGGAGCAATGGAAATTTGGTGGCCAACACCAGCGTAGGTATTTATGTGGAAGGTGCAACCACATTGGGTAATGTGCTTTATGGAAATACCGTGACTGCATTTTCCCAGTATGGCATCCAGCTTGCCCTCGGGGGCAATGCCGACTATCCGGCGCCCACAATCACCCAAGCCTACGCTGGAAATAATATTTTGGGTACGTCCAATGCCAATGATCATATTCAGATATTTGCAGCAGAATCGCGTGCTGGTCAGGGTGGTAGTCTGCGGTATATCGGCACTACGACTGCCAATGGCAGTGGGAATTGGGCTTTTGGAGGCGGCGTGTTCAGCAACGGGGAGTACATTACGGCCTTGGCCACCGATGCTAGCCATAACACGTCGGCCTATGCCACCAACTATCAAGCCGCAGTTCCTACGGCTACCATGACCACGACGCCAACACTAACACCTTCTGCGACCCCCACCCGGACCGCAACTGCCACTCCTACATCGACGCCCACCCTTACACAAACCATGACGCGCACAGCCACATCCTCACCTACGCAAACACCTACGGCTACCATCACAAGAACCGCCACCGTTACAGCCACCTTAACGCATTCGGCCACATGCACGGCCTCGCCCACGGTGACCGCGACCCCGACGGTTTCGGCCACGCCTACGGTCTCGCCTACGGCAACTGCCACTCCGAGCATTTCCGCCACGCCTACGGTTTCACCGACAGCCACGGTGACGCCTGTTTTTTCCGCCACGTCCACCACGACACCCACGGCTCCGGTGTCGGTGGCAAACTTGAACGGCAAGTCGGTGCTGGCGTATCCGGTACCGGCTAAACATAAGGTAAACTTTTTATTCGCCGTCGATGCACCCTCGACCGTGGAAGTTAAGATTTTTAACGTGAGCGGTGAAGTGGTGGGCTCTTTGGCCACGACCTACAATCCTGCGGCCGGTGTGCCGGTTGTTTGGAACTGTCAGGGTGTAGCGCCAGGGTTGTATTTGGCCCGGGTTAAGGTGGAGGGCAAGGAAAAGACGGTTCTGAAATTTGCGATTGTTAAATAGTCCAGGGTAGAAACCCGCACGGACAGAGATGATGGACAGAGAACGTTTAAATCGGTAGGGGTGGCAGAACATGCGCCCCTACCGTTTTTTTTGTGCTCAGCTAGGTGCGCACAATCGTTGATTTCCGGAATGCCGCCAGCACAAACCAGAGCAGGGAAGCCAAGCACACCAACGCACCAAACCCAAAACCCACAGACAAGGACCAGGCCGTAATGATGAACCCGGCCAGCAACGGTCCGGAGGAATGCCCGATGTCCATGACCGAGCTCAGCGCGCCAAGTGCGGCCCCGAGCTGTTCGCGGCTGGCGATGTCGGCCGTGTAGGTCATGGTGGCCACGGTGCCAAACGACATGCCGAGACCAAAGAGCAGGCTGAGTCCGGTCCAGGCCCACATGCCCGAACAGAGTGGGAGCAAGGCCATGGAGACCAGAAGCGAGAGCAGGCCCAAGGAAATTTGCCAGCGGGTGTCAAAGCGGTCGGCGATTTTTCCGAAGAGCGGTTTGGTCAGGGCAATGGAAAGGGTTTGCAGCGCAAAAATAAAACCGATCTGCCCGGCCGAAACATGCTGGGCATGCAGGTGCAGGGGCAAATAGGTCTCCAAAATACCAAAGCAAAAATACGTGGCCATCTCCACTTGGGAGGTGGCGACCAAGAGCGGGTTGCGGCTAAAGGCGCGAAACGAGGCCAGCAAGGCAGCCAACGTCTTGTGGGCATTGGACGTGGTGGGCGTGTCCTCATGGATCATCAAGGAGCAGACAAACACGACCAGACCGAGCAGGAAGGCGGCCACGTACACCATGCGGTAAGCGGTGATCGAGGTCAGCGCCGGGGAGAGGGTCAGGATGAATCCGCCCAGCAACGGTGCCAGCGTTCGTCCCACCAGCGTGACCGAGGAGTATGCGCCCAAGCGCGAACCTTTGTTTTCCCTATAGGTCTCGGCAATGAGCGCCGAAGCGATCGGTCCCAAGATCGCAGTGGCCAGTCCGTGGAAAAAACGCACAGGAATCAAATAGACCGGTGCGGTGATCAGCAAGTAGAACAGCGGCGCAAGCGCGAACACCAACGCTGAGATTAAAAGCATGCGTTTGCGCCCGAACTGATCGGCCAAGGCCCCCACCGGAAAACTGAACAAGATGCCGGCCAGGGGTGAGATGGCGGCAATCACGCCAAGTAGCGAATCGCTGGCGCCCAAGGCATGGGCAAAGAGCGGCAGCACAGGGTTTTTGGACATGGTCGTGGACATGATGCCAAAGAAGCCAATGAGCGAGAGCCAATAGATCGTAGCCGAGGAGGAACGGGGAGTGGACATGGTGTCTCCTGAGGTTAGTGACGAACGGCAAATTTAATGGTTTGGGTTTTTTCTCCAGCGACCTCGATGTGGGCAAAGTAGACACCGGGGGCCAGAGCGGTGCAATCCCAGAGGACGGTTGTGCTGGTCCCGTCGCCGGCGGTGAGTCGTTTTGTTCCGACCCGCTCCCCTTGGACATTAAACACCTTCAGTTCAATCGCCGCCGCGGGTGACGTGGGTAGGTCGAAACGCACTTGGCCGCGCGCCGGGTTGGGATAGGCGCGGATCGTGTCGCCGGAGGTGTTTCTAAGGGCCGGTGTGGGCGTACACGTAGGCGTAACCGTGGAGACGTCCGTGGCCGTGTAGGTCGGTGTGGAGGTGAGCACCGCGGTGGTGGTGCCGGTAAGCGTCGTGGTGAGCGTCGGTGTGGCCGAAAGAACCGGAGTTAAGGTGGCGCTGGACGTGGCCGAGGACGTGGGCGTGGGTGTGGCTGTGAGTGTCCCCGTCGGGGTCACGGTCGCCGTGCGGGTCAGCGTGGGCGAGGGGGTGGCTGTCGGCGTGGAGGTGCGCGTGGGTGTGGATGTAAAGGTCAGGGTGGTTGTGGCGGTGGCGGTGGGGGAGCCTGTCACCAAAGGCAAGGTAGCCTGGCCCAGCAGCGAGTACAGTCCGGTGGCCATGCGATCGTACCCGGTCTGGTTCAAGTGCCCGCCGTCGGAGGAGTAGGGACTGTACATGTGTTCGTACGTGGCGGTGTTGTAGATAAAGGTCTGGTGCACGCCCGCCGGAGACCAGGACTCGATATCGGCAATGTCAAAGAGGAGTTTGCCGTCTTGGGTGGCGATCCAGTTTCTGAGGTTGGTGTTGAATTGGGCGCGCAAGGCTTCGTCGGCATCCGAGGCCGTGGTGCAGGGCATGGTCCAGTAAATAAAGCGGGTCGCCGGATACGCCGCTTCCAGGGCCAGCATGGCATCGCGATACACGGTCCAGTCTGCCGTTTGATCAATGTAGCAAAACTTGTTCATGGCAAACGTCGCCTTGGGTGTCCGCCAGCCGTTTTGGATGTAGGTGGTAAAATCAGTGACCTTGGTGCTCCAGACAGGATTGCCCCGGTTGTATTCATAAACCGTGCCGGGCACGGTGCTGGCCGGCGGTGTGCCGTTGGCGCTGGTTTGGGCCAGCGGGTATTTGGTGGCATCGGTGCCATGCAGGTCGGCAAAACCCGACATAACATTGGCGCCTACGGACGCATGGGCGAAAAAGAGCGTTTGGGCCGCGACACTGTCGCTGACCGACTGCGGTTGCGTGACGTACCAGTCCCAATTGGTGTGATCAATAATAATGTTGGCTGCCCATCCGGAGGTGGCCAGCGTCAGGACTCCGAGCGCCAAAGCCAGCGTACAAACATGCAGCATGAACCGCGAGTGTCTCATAAAGACTCCTTAAACGAAAAAAATAGTCATCTTTGCTTGGCCTAAAGTGTAGCGGTTATTTTCAGTCAGCGCAAGGATTTCTCGGTTGAAAATGTTGGGGACGTTTCGGTGGGGTGGTCTGTGTTTAAGTGCGTTCGTGCCAGAGCGGCGAGACACTTTCCACGGTCAGGGTGAGCGCACCGAAGTCTTCCTCCACCACGCCGGTCAAGAGAAACGGGCGGTTCCAGACCAGGCGGTCGCAGAAGCGCCGGTAGACTTCGGGAAAAAAAGTGGTCTCCACCACGCCGGTTTCATCCTCGAAGGTAATAAACTCCATGGGGGCGCCTTGGCGCGTGGGCACAACCTTGGCTGTGATCAGCCATCCGGCCAGGCGGATGCGCGCCCCCACGTGCTTGCCGAGATCCCGCGCTTGGGTGAGCTTGTGCTGTTTCAGTGTACCGGCGAGCAGGGACATGGGGTGGCGGTCGCACAAAAATCCCAGGCTGCGGTATTCCAGGCGCAGCCGGTCAATCTCGTGCGCCGGGGGAATCGGGGGGCGGGTCAAGCTCGTGGCGGGCGCAAACAGGTCCGCGGTCTGTCCACTGTCTTTCGCACCTTGGCGGGAGCGTGTGCGGTTGGCCAGGGCCCACAAAAATACCGTGCGGTCTTGCCCGGGCGCCAGGGAGTCACAGGCTCCGGCATGAATCAGCGCCCGTCCTTCCTCTTGGTCCGGACGGACCCGGTCCACAAAATTTTCGAAATCGCGGAACGCACCCTGGCGACGTTCCTGCACCAGGCGCTCTTGCGTCAACTGGCTTAGCCCTTGCACGGAGAGCAAGCCGGTTCGCAGGTGGCGCGCAGCCCCTTGCCAGCGGATCTGGCTTTGGTTGACATCCGGCGGGAGCACGGTCAACCCCAAGCGCCGGGCCTCGGACACATAGGCAAAGGTGCTGTAGAACCCGCCTTGGTTGCTGATGACCGCGCTCATGAACTCCGCCGGATAATGAACTTTTAGATACGCGGCCTGGAACGAGACCCGCGCGTAGCTGGCCGAATGCGGTTTGCAGAAACTGTAACCGTCGAACGAAAGAATCATGGACCAGATGGCCTCGATCGCAGCTTCGGCCACGCCGTGCGCGCGGGCGCCGGTGAAGAATTGTTCGCGGTAGTCGCGCAGGCGGTGCGCGCGATCTTTCTTGGTCAGAATCTTGCGCAGTCCCTCGGCCTCGGCCGGGCTGAAACCGGCCAGCGCCACGGCGGTTTTGGAAACATCCTCTTGGTAGACCATGATGCCGAAGGTTTCATCCAGGACATCGGCGAGCAAAGGATGGAGCGGGTCCCAGGTGCCGCCGCGGAGGCGCCGCACGTACTCGTGAATGTACTCATTGGCCGCCGGTCGGATAATGCTCGAGTGGATGACCAGGTGCTCGAAGTCGCCCTTTACGGTCTTTTGCTGGAGCAGGCGCATGGCCGGGCTTTCGATGTAGAAGCAGCCCATGGTTCTGCCCTCGGCCACCGCGCGCTGAGTCGCCGCGTCGTCTTCGGGCTCCCACAGGGTCTCGTCGAACGTGAGGCCTTGGGCGCGGATCTGCGCCAGCGCATCGCGGATCACGCCCAGGCTGCGGTTGCCCAGCAGGTCTATCTTCACCAAGCCGCTCTCTTCGGTCCCGTCTTTTTCCCACTGGAGAATGGGCACGCCCTTGGGGGCGCGCTCGAGCGGAGCGTAGTCCGTGAGCGGGCCGGGGGTGATGACCATGCCGCCGGAGTGCACCGAGATGTAGCGCGGGCGTCCCATGATCTGCTGCGCAAGGCGGAGGATCTCGGGCCAGGGGTGCGGGAAGTCCAGGGTCTTAAGTTCAGGCAGGGCTTCCAGGCGGGCCTGCAAATCCGGAGCCTCCTCGTCGGGCCAGAGCCAGGGCAGGCGCTTGGAGACTTGGCCAATCTCGCGGTCGGTCAGGCCGTAAACCTTGGCCACTTCGCGAATGGCCATGCGGGGCTGGAAGCAGACGTGGTTGCAGACCATGGCCGCGTGTCCGGCGTATTGCTCCAGCACGGATTGGAGCACGGCGTCGCGTTCATCCCAGGCAAAGTCCACGTCAATGTCCGGCGGGTCCATGCGCCCGGGGTTGAGAAAGCGCTCAAAGTACAAGTTGTGTTTGATCGGGCAGACGTTGGTAATGCCCAGGGCATACGCGACCAGCGAGGCGGCGCCCGAGCCGCGTCCGCAGATGCGGGGGCTGCGCTGAATGATGTTTTGCACCACCAGGAAGTAACTGGAAAATCCCTTCTCGGCAATGATGCGCAGTTCCTTCTCCAGCCGTTCCACCACGGTCTCGGATAAATCCTCGCCGTAGCGTCTTTGGGCACCGGCGTAGGCTCGGGCGCGCAGCGTGGCCTCGGCGCTGGGGTCGTGCGCGTTCGTCCAGGGCGGCAGCACGGTGCCGTGGTGCGGGCCGTCAAACGTGATGCGCGCCAACAGGCTCTGTGTGGTGCGCAGGGCCTCGGGGTAGACCTCGAACCGGCGTTGGAACTCCTCGGGCGTTGGTATCCAGGCGCTCTGGGGCGCAAGGTCCTCCGGCTTTACGCGGGAGAGCGAGGTGTTGCCCTCCATGGCCCGGAGCAGGGCGTGGATCGCGTAATCGTCCGGGCGGATGAAGACACTCTGGGTTGTGGCCGCCAGCGGGAGTTCCAGCGCACGCGCGGCTTGGCGCAGCTCGGACGAATGGTCTCCGGGCAGAACCTGCAGGGCGCCTAAGACACGTGTGCCGGAGGCGTGCAGCGTACGCAGCAAGGGCGCGTGAGGGGTCAGGAGCAAGAGTCCTTCACGGTGGGAGGACAAAGCCTCCGCGAGTTGGAACTGTTCGTGCATGTGGCGCTGGGAGATGAGGCCACAGAGGTTTTTGTAGCCGGTCTCGTTTTCAACCAAGACCGTGACCGAGGCCCGGGAGTTCGGGTCGTCCAAGGTGGCGCCGACCACGGGCGTCACACCTACCCGCGCACAGGCCGCGAGAAAAGGCCAGAGGCCGTAGAGGTTGTTGCGGTCAATCAGGGCCAGGTGGGTGTACCCTTTTTCCCGCGCCGCGCGGCAGAGTTCTTCGGGGGAGGCCGTACCCCACATGAGGGAAAAATGCGAGTACGCCAGCAGGAGGTTCATGTCAAAGCGGCCAAGCTTCGTCCCAGATGGATGGCGTCACTGCCGAAGCGTCCGCGGATGCGGTCCATGGCCGCGACCAGGCCTGCGCGACGGGTTTCGTCCGGCGTGCTCTCCCCGAACAAGTCCAGTTGCGCGGGCGGGAAACAGAGCCGGTCGCAGAGCACGCGCAGGTGGCGGAGACGCACCCGGCGCGTCCAGGCCAGGTCCAAGGCCCGGCGGGCGTGATCAAAAAGCGTGAAGTCATTGGACGTAGGGTTCGGCGGGGCGGCTTGGCGCACAACGCGCACGCCGTCCGAGTAGTCGAGCACCACGCCCACGCGCTGCGTCATCTGTCCTTGTTCGCGCAGGGCGTGCCCGGCGTGTTCGGCCAGGAGCTGGAGCGCGGCCAGGACCTGCGCAACGTCGTTGGTGTCCTCGCCGAAGGCGTGGTCCCCAGCCACGGTCGGCGGCTGTTCTCCCACGTGGAGGACAGGCGAGGCATCCAGGCCGCGAAACGCCTCGCTGAGATGCCGGGCCCGGGTGCCGAAGAGCAGCGCGAGCTGCGGCAGGGTCCAGCGCGCCGCATCGCCTATGGTGCCCAGGCGGTACTCGCGCAAGCGCGCCAGATCCTCAGCCTCCAAGCCGGGGAGCAGGTGCACGGGGAGCGGCGCCAAGAACGCGGCTTCATCGCCGGCTTCCACCAGGCACTCGCCCACGGGTTTCACCATGCGGCTGGCGACTTTGGCCACCAGCTTGTTGGGGGCCACGGTCCAGATGGGGTTGAGGTTCAGTTCGGCGCGGGCGGTTTTGCGGATGCGCCAGGCAATGTCCATGGCCGTGCCGAAGAGGCGCTCGGTGCCTGTGGTGTCTACGAACACATGACCCTGGACGCCCGTGGCTTCAATGCGCGGGGAGTACGGGAGGATGCAGTTGAGAAACGCGCGCATGGCGTGTTCGTACCGTTCGGGGTGCGGCGTCAAGAGCTCGGCGTCGCGGCAGGCGCGCAGGGCGCGCGGGAGCGGCTGCCCCTTGCGCACGCCCGCGCCGTAGGCCTCCTCGCTCATGTCGTAGACCGTGGCGCGGGCCTCGCCGGCCGGGGCGATGATGACCGGACGCCCGCGCAGGCGGCTGTCCAGGGTCCGTTCCACGGCCACGGCAAAGTCCGCGATGTTCAGGTGCACAATGGCGCGTTCCATGTCAGCTCGCCTCGATCCCGTGTTCGGTGAGCACCTGGAGCATGGTCTGGGCATTGCGGGGTGCCTGGGCGCGGACGTGGTTGTTGAAGAAGATGATCCCGCTCGTGGCCTTCCCGGCCATGACGGTCATGCGCTCGCCCCATTCCTGCAGCTCGGCGCGGGAGTAGTCGTAGTCGAACTGCGACTGCATGTTGCCGGAGCGCCAGCCCTTGGCATTGCGCCCGTGAAAGCGGAAGTAGAGCAGGTCGGGGTTGGTGATCACATCCAGGGGCGGGAGCAGGCCGGGGAGCTGCGGTTCGTCCACGCTGACGAGCGTGACCTTCCGCTTGGTCAGGTCGGCAAACACTTTGTCCGTGAGCCACTCCACGTTGCGGAACTCCACGGCCAGAGGCAGGCCCTGGAGCTCGGTGAGCAAGGCGCCGAGGTACTGGCGGTGCGCGGCCGAGCGGTCAAAGGAGGGCGGCAGCTGGATCAGCACGGCCGCGAGTTGCTGGGCCTGGAGCAGGGGCGCAATGCCCTGGCGGTAGGCCGCGGCTTGGCTGCGCCAGAGCGCGGGGTCCACCTCGTGGGTGAGGGTGCGGGTGAGCTTGGCCGCAAAGCGAAAGCCCGCCGGCGCCTGCTGGCGCTGCCGCTCGATCATGTCCGACTTGGGCATTTGGTACCACGTGTGGTTGAGCTCGGTGGTGGAAAAGGTGCGGGCATAGACCGGGAGCATCTTGCCCGTGGGGGTGCCGGACGGGTAGAACCCGGCGGCAATCCACTCGGTGTACGAATAGCCGCTGGTGCCAACGCGCCAGGGCTGGGTAACTGGTTTCATGGGATAAGTCCTTAAAGGTAATTTGAGTATGGTTTATTATAGGCGAACGAAAAGCGAACAATCAAGTGAAATCTTTAGATTTAAGATTGTGGTCCTTTTAAGTATGAAATGAGGCGACGAGATAAAGCTTTTTTGAAAGCTGCGTCTCAATAGCCTGCGCACCGCCTCTTTGGCCGTACACGGCATCACATGCTCCCCGGCCGTTTCAAACGCGTCCGAATGTTTAACCGCAGGGGGAGACGTTATGGGTGTTCCGTTTGCAAACGTGGTTCGCGAGCATAGGAGACACAGATTTCAAAAAAGCTTTATCTCGTCGCCTCAGCCTAGAACAGACGCAACTTTTAAAAAAAGCTTTCCCTTGGCGCGCGTCTTCTGTGAACGTTGAACCTGCTGCATAGCCTCAGCCTAGAACTTAAGGCGGAGGTGCTATATCTGTAGGGCGGAAACTTCAGTTTGGGAACGGATTATTTTATGACTCGTGTGGTATACTTTCTGGGTTTGGATTTTATTCTCGGAGGTTTTTCATGAATGCTTTTCGTAAGGGCTTTCATATGGGCTTGGTTGTCTTGGTGTGTGGGTTGGGCACGTTGGGGGTAAGCCAGGCGGCCACGCTGACCGTGACCAACGGGTCGTGTGATCCGGCCTTAACCGGATCCATGCCGTGGGCAGTGGCGCAGGCCAATGCCAATGCCGACGCGGACACCATTGTGATCACCTCGGCGAACTCCATCACCGTGTTTACCGCACTGTACTTTGGCAGCAACATCACGGTGGAAGGACGGGGGGCCACCGTGGGTGCGTACGATCGGACGCGGGATGTGTTTGTGTTAAGCACGGGAAGCAGCGGCAGCGTCTTGTCGGACTTGGCGATTGTGGACGGGTCCAGCGGGGTGTACATAGCATCAAACTCCAACAACAACGAGATTCGGCATTGCTGCATAGGCACAGACTGGGCCAACACCGCCGGGCGGGGCAACCAGTACGGCATCATGACCTACGGGCGCAACACGATTATTGGTGGCGGCCCCAGCCAGCGCAACATTATTGCCGGGAACTCGTACCAGGGCATTTATGTCAACGGAGCGTTTGGCACTCGCATTCAGGGCAACTATATTGGTTTGGCCAGCAACGGGATCACGGCTCTGCCTAACTCCACTGGCGTTTTTATGTACAACTCGTACGCCACGTTGGTGGGCGGCACCATGGGCGGCGGAGGCAATGTTATTTCCGGACACAATCCCGGGACTGGCATCATGGTGCAATACGGGGGCGGGAATACGATCAACGGAAACGTGATAGGTCTTTCTGCCAACCAAAGTACCCGCGTGGCGAACGCAACGGGGATTCGGTTTTCGATGAGCCGAAATAATGTCATAGGCGAACCGGGCGCCGGGTTGGGCAATGTCATTGCCGGGAATAATTCGCATGGAATTTATGTGGACGATTCGCCGGGCAATAAAATCCAGGCGAACCGTATTGGTGTAAACAGCTCCAGTGTTGTGCTGGCCAACCAAGTGGGTCTTGTAAGTTACAACATGAGTGACAGCTTGATTGGCGGCAACCGGGCCGCGGCGGCACCTGAGGGTAACATCATAGCTGGAAACGGGTACAATGGCGGAGGCGGCAACGGGGTTGAACTTCATGGCGGCGCGGGAAACAGTGTTTCCGGCAACTACCTTGGCACGGACAACAGCGGTGCCGCGTTTTTAGGGAATTCGTATTGCGGTGTGGGTCTTTACGGCGGCACGGCTTTGATTGGCGGAGCCAACACCGACGGGACGCACCAGTACGGCAACATCATCGCAGGCCAAAGTATTCCCGGGCGCATGGGCATTTACATTAACTCCGCACCGGGCAGCCGCATTCAGGGGAACTGGATTGGCGTGAGTCCGAGTGGAACTGCGGCACTGCCCAACAGCATCGGTATCCGCATTACAGGCACAGGCGTGTTGATTGGCGGGAGCGATGCTACTTTGGGTAATGTCATCGCTGGAAATTCCACAGATGGGCTGATTCTTGACAACGGCGGCTGCCAAGTCCTGGGCAACTTCTTTGGGACCAACGCGAGTGGGACCGCGGTGTTGGCCAACACGCAAGACGCCCTGTTGCTCTACGGTTACGGTACCAAGATCGGAGGTACGGCACCCGGCGAGCGCAATATTTTTTGCGGCACGAACACCGGCATCAACGTGCAGTCAGCCGCTGGCAACACGGTCGTGGGCAACTGGTTCAATGTCTTGGCCGACGGGACTGTACCGGTCACCAAGTTTACCAACAGCATTATATTCAACGGAGGAACCCAGAACTTGATCGGTCTGCCCGACACCCACCAGGGGAACTTGATTGTCGGCGGGACCAACGGGATTCAGGTGAGCGGCGCGAATGCGTATTCGAATGGACTGTTTGGCAACACCGTGTGTGGGTTTACCTCGGCGGGCATCCTGTTGAGCTCCAACGGCAACCTTAACAAGGCCGCTCCGAGCATTACCTCGGGCAATGCCTGTCAGTTTTCGGGGACCAGTGCCGCCAATGACAAAATCGAAGTTTTCCTTGCCGATCGAGCCGTGGGGCTTCCGGGCGGAAGCTTGCGTTTCGTAGGTGCGACGGTGGCCAACGGCAGTGGGGCCTGGAGCGTCGTTCCTTCGGGCCCGGTGGACGGTGATGTGATTACGGCCCTGAGTACAGATACGAACAACAACACGTCTACGTTTGCCAACAACGTGGTGGTCAGCGGTCCCACACCCACCGTGACCATGACACCTACGGCGACACCTACGTTCACCCCGACACCCACACCTACTGTGACCCGGACAGCTACCCCTCAGGTCGGGGGACCGGCCATAGCCTTCCAAGCGTACCCCAATCCTGCCAAGGATAAGGTCACTTTTGTCATGACCCTGGATCAAGCCGCCGAGGTTAAGATTGCGTTGTACAACCTGACTGGGGAGCCAGTGAGCGTGGTCTCCGCGCGCCTCGGTGCGGGGAAAAATCAAGTGGTGATCTGGGACTGCAAGTCGGTCGCACCGGGTGTCTATCTGGCTCAGGTGAACATACCCGGCCAAAGCACACGGAAAGTAAAACTGGCCATAGCACGTTAAGCGCGAAGATGCAGCGTTGGAGAGCGTTCACCAAGCAAATGCAAAAGTGAGCGCTCTCCTTGGTTGCTGTAGAGCGGTTGGCCATGCGCCTCCACGAACGCGAAAACACTTGTTCCCAATCACCAAATGACTTATTATTTTTCCCGACCACACACGTAATCCTAAAATCCATTCCATGTTTCATCTTTCCCAAGCGTACAGTGCCTCATCCTAGAACAGAGGCGGGAGGTTGGGGGCGAGTTGTACATCACGGCCTAGCACATGAACTTTAAAAATAATCCGGGGGGATTCCATGCAGAAAATGTTAGGTTGGCTGGTTTTATGTTTGTTCGTGTCTACGCTTCAGGTTTTTGCCACCAGTGCTTCCCGAACCATCAACTATCAAGGGCGGTTGACCGACAGCACTAACGCGCCGGTCGCAGACAACACCTACGTGATGACCTTCCGGCTTTACGAAGAAAGCAGTGGTCCCTTGGCCAATGCCAAGTGGAGCGAGCCGCAGAGCGTCGCGACCAAGAACGGGTACTTCAATGTGGTGCTGGGTGGGACCAATTCGTTTAACGCCAGCCAGTTGGATTTTAGCAAACAATATTGGCTGGGAATACAAGTCAGTGGGGATACTGAGATGTCTCCACGCCAGTCGCTTAGCGGTGTGCCCATGACCCTGAACTACGACATGCCCATAGGGACCATTACGGCTTGGCATAAAAATATGTCAACCTACAACAATGTCAATCTGCCGCCGATATCCTCGCAGTGGGTGGAGTGCAACGGCCAGACCTTGAATGATCCGGAAAGTGTTTTTCATCAACAAGTTATTCCAAACTTGAACGGTGCTTCTGGCACTGTAAGCTCTCCCGGGAACACCTATACTGCGCAAATGTTTCTGCGCGGAGGAACTACTTCGGGAGTGGGGCAAGTGGATGAACTGAAAAGTCATAATCACAATTATATGGGAATTGGCGCTTACCATTTGTTTAATGATGGAGCGAATTATAATATACCTGCTGTTGTGACCACTTTAACAACGACAGCTATAGGCGGTTCCGAAACCCGCCCGGTGAACATGTCCGTGGTTTGGATCATGAAAATAAAATAGGGGGAGCTATGAAAAAACGTTTAGGTTTGATCTTGCTGTTTGTGTTGGCTACCGCAGTGCAGGTGTTTGCCGCCAGTGCTTCGCGGACCATCAACTACCAAGGGCGCTTGACCGACAGCACCAACGCACCGGTTGCCGATGGCACCTATGTAATGACCTTCCGGCTCTACGATGACGCGAATGCTCTCTTGGACAGCTATAAGTGGAGAGAGACCCATACCATGGTTGCGACCAAGAACGGGTATTTCAATGTGGTGCTGGGTGGGATCGATAAGTTTTCCGCGAGTCATCTGGACTTTAACAACCAGTATTGGCTGGGCATCCAGGTAAACAGTGATTCGGAGATGTCGCCGCGCCAAGCGCTCACGGGTGTGCCCATGACCTTGAACTACGATGTGCCTGTTGGGTCCATTATGGCCTGGCATAAAAACATGCCGCAGACACCAGGGTTGTCAGACCAGTGGGTGGAGTGCAACGGTCAGTTGGTGACCGATGGCGAGAGTCCTTACAAGGACGCTCATGTACCCAACTTGAATGGTGATGCCACAGGTGATCCACTTCCAGTGGATTCAGGGGGGACGACGATAACGTCGATGATTAATCCGGTTTTTTTACGTGGTGGGAAAATGTCAGGAGTGGGGCAGTTGGATGAACTGAAAAGTCATAAACACACATATACAGCACCGACGAATCCGTTTAATGTAGATTCAGGAAGCTATACTAGTGTGATAGGTAATGCTACGGTTGGTCAACCAACTTCCAACTTCGGTGGTCCCGAAACCAGGCCGGTGAACATGTCCGTGGTTTGGATCATGAAGATAAAGTGACCTTGCGCGCGTGAGCTTATCTAACTATAGAAAGGAACATACATGCCTACAAAACTTTGGCTGATGGTCATAGGGTTCTGGTGTTTGGCTTCGGTATCTTGGGCGGCAAATTCGGTGTATCAGATTAGCCGATCCGTGGTCAACAGTGCGGGCTCTACGCGTACGGCGTCGGGCAAGATCTTGCATGATTCTTTAGGGGAAACGCTGGTGGAACAAAGCAGTACTGCAATGTACTCGATCCAGTCTGGATTTTTTTCTGAGTCACTGCAAGCCGGGACTACCCCCACGGCAGTACCGACTGCGACCATGGTGGTACCCAACACTTACTTAAAAATTTTCCATAACCAAATCAACCCCAATCGCGGTGAGCAGGCCATTGTGCGCTGGACGCAGCCGCAGACAGCGGCCGTGACGATCACCGTTTACAATATGGTGGGGGACAAGATCGTGACCTTGGTGGATCACCAAACGTACGGTGCTCAGGCGTTTCAAGAAGTCCGCTGGGACGGGCGCAACTCCAAAGGTGAGGCCGTGGGCAGCGGGATTTATATTGTACACTTAAAGACCGACGGGTTTGACACATACTACAAAGTAGCGGTGATTAAGTGAACGGTCCATAGCTTGCGTGCAAGGGTTCGTGAACATACGCACGTTTTGAGGCGAAAAGCCTTGTTCATAACCCGCAAATGACATATCATCGCCTCAGCCCTGAACGGATGTTTGGGGTTTGGGACGTGATTGAATTGACTTGATCGTTTAAAAAAAACAACCGAAGCCGGGTGGTGGCTTCGTGGGGGATAGTCTGGTTTGTCGGTTCGTGTTTTTAATACACATTTCAAGGAGGTCGTTATGTCGCCCGTGGATATTCCGGTTTACGCAAGCATTCCCAAAATTGCCCGCTACATTATTATTGGTGTGGTGGCGTTCATTGTTTTGCTGAGTTCGTTTTTCACAGTCAAGCCGGGTGAGGTCGCGGTGCTTGTGCGCCTGGGCTCGCTTCAGGGGTCGTATCCGGAAGGGTTTTACTTTAAACTTCCGCTGATTGACTCGGTTGAGAAGTTCACCATCAAGATCCAGCGTGCGGATATTGAAACCGAAGCGTTCAGCCGTGACCTGCAAACCATCAAGGTGCAGATTGTGGTGAACCACAGGGTGGAGCAAGGAACCATCACCAGCATCTTCCGTAACTTAGGTGTGGGGTATGTACAGAGCGTGATCGAGCCCATATCGCAGGAAGTGCTTAAGTCGATCCTGGCGAAGTACTCGGCGGAGAGCATTATCTCCAGCCGTATCGAAGTGGCGGCCGAGCTTTCCGATACGGTTAAGAAGCGCCTGGCGGAGAAGCAGATCATCGTGACCGATCTCTCGATCACGGATTTCGATTTTAGCGATGCGTTCATCAAGTCTGTGGAAGAAAAACAGATTGCCGAACAGAACGCCAAGAAGGCCGAGAAAGACGTCGAGCGCGTCAAGCGTGAGGCCGAACAGCAAGTGGCCCGCGCCCGCGGCGAGGCCGAAGGCTTGCGCTTGCAGCGCGAGGCCGTAACCCCGACCTTGATTGAGTTGCGCAAGGTGGAGGCACAGATCAAGGCAATTGATAAATGGGACGGCAAGATGCCCATATATGTTGGGAGTGAGGTCATGCCTTTTATTGAAGTGAAAAAAGACGGACGGTAAAGACGTCCTACAGCAAGCCCCGGTGGGAGTGATCCTGCCGGGGCTTTTTTATTTTGCGGTTTTCAGGAACGCCAGGACCGTTTCGTTGAAGGCTTCGGCATTGTCCATGTTGGCGCAGTGACCGGCGCCGCCAATAAGGGCAAACCGGCTCGTGGGCTCGGCCGCATGCCAGGCAAAGCGGAAAGGCAGCGAAACCGTTGGTAGCCGTAAACTTTTTGAAAAATATTCTAATTTATTTCTCTTTGTGAAATTTCACGCTATACTAGGTCAAATTACTTCTGACCGGACTGTTGAACCAACCACTCCGTCCTCCAGCGAGGCGACATGAAAACAAATCTTTTAAAGCTTTCTCATATTCCACTGCTTGCGCTGCTTTTACTTGCCCAGCCGGCGCAACAATCCCTGGCCGCGTCCGCGAATGACGGATTTGATCCCAACGCTGACGGCGCGGTTTATTCCCTCG
Source organism: uncultured bacterium (assembly GCA_964604705.1). Classification (GTDB taxonomy): domain Bacteria; phylum Oederibacteriota; class JAAXVQ01; order JAAXVQ01; family JAAXVQ01; genus JAAXVQ01. Next base: position 947 of record CAZSAP010000014.1, on the reverse strand, counting down.
CCGTGCAAGCGAACGGCAAGATATTGGCAGGCGGAGCTTTTGCCAACATAGGCGGGCAAGCTAGGAATCGTATAGCCCGGCTCAATACTGACGGCACCGCAGATACTGCATTCAATCCCGGAGCGAGCGGCCCTGTCTATTCCCTCGCCGTGCAGGCGGATGGCAAGATCGTGGTGGGAGGTTTTTTCACCAACCTAGGCGGGCAAACCAGGAACTATATTGCCAGGCTCAATGCCGACGGCTCCTTGAACACAGCATTCAATCCAGGCGCGAATAATACGGTCAGGGCCATTGCATTACAAGCCGATGGCAAGATCGTGGTGGGCGGTGAGTTTACCGCCCTAGACGGGCAAAGCCGTGGCTATATTGCCCGTCTCAATGCCGACGGCAGCCTGGAAACGGCGTTTAATCCAAACGCGAATGGCCAAGTCTATTCCCTCGCCGTGCAGGCGGATGGCAAGATCGTGGTAGGTGGAACCTTTACCACAATAGGCGGGCAGAGCAGGAACCGGATTGCCAGGCTCAATGCGGATGGCAGCCTGGACATGGCGTTCAATCCCGGCGCGGACGGCAATGTTGTTTCCCTAGCTGTACAAGTGGACGGCAAGATTACAGCTGGAGGATATTTTACGACTGTGGGTGGGCAGGACAGGAATCGGATTGCCAGGCTTAATAGTGACGGCTCTTTGGACACGGCGTTTAATCCGGGAGCGAATAGCAGTGTCTATTCCCTCGCCGTGCAGGCGGATGGCAAGATCGTGGTAGGCGGAGGTTTTACCACATTAGGCGGGCAAACCAGGAACTATATTGCCCGGCTCAATGCTGACGGCAGTCTGGACACGGCGTTTAATCCGGGAGCGAATAGCAGTGTCTATTCCCTCGCCATGCAGGCGGATGGCAAGATCGTGGTGGGCGGAGGTTTTACTACATTAGGCGGGCAAACCAGG
>CAZSAP010000013.1:5076-93775 GCA_964604705.1 uncultured bacterium | reverse complement strand
CGACGCCGACGTACACGAGTACGTATACGGCCACGCCGACCTACAGCAGCACGTACACAGCGACCCCGACGTACACGAGTACGTATACGGCGACGCCGACCTACAGCAGCACGTACACGGCGACCCCGACGTACACGAGTACGTATACAGCGACGCCGACCTACAGCAGTACATTCACCGCGACACCCACGTTTACTGCAACCTCGACCACCACTCCCACCTATACGTCGACGTACACGGCGACGCCGACGTACACGAGTACGAATACGGCGACGCCGACCTACAGCAGCACCTACACGGCCACGCCGACGTTTAGCTCAACCTACACACCTACGTATACAGCCACATCCACCACCACGCCGACATGGACCACGACACCTACCGGTACCCCGACGTTTACGGCCACCTTTACAGCCACCCCGACCTATACCGAAACGTCAACTGTAACACCAACCTTTACAGCGACCTATACCACCACACCGACCTTTACCTCGACGGCCACCCCGACGTTTACAGAAACGTCTACAGCCACCCCGACCTTTACGGCCACACCTACGGGAACCGAGACCTCTACGGCGACGTACACCGCGACACCGACGTTTACGGCCACGGCGACGCCGACGTATTCAGCAACGCCGACCTCTACCGAGACCCCGACCTCAACCACCACTCCGACCGCGACCCCCACGTTCACTATTACTGAGACGTCGACCATTACGCCGACCTCTACCGACACCCCGACCGCGACCCCCACGTTGAAAGACACCATCACCAATACGGCCACCATTACTGAGACCGCCACCGTGACCCCGACGTTTACGGAGACCCCTTCGTTTACCGTAACGCCAACGTATACGGCCACGTTCACAGAGACCCCGACGTCCACCGTAACCCCGACATTCACGTTTACGTTTACCTCAACTGCCACGCCAACCTCGACGTTCACGGCCACCGATACGGCCACTGAGACCTCGACGGCCACGCCGACCGAGACCTCGACCGCCACACCAACATTTACCGCAACCTACACCTACACGGCCACACCCACGTATACGTCTACCTTTACACCGACCTACACAGCCACCGAAACCTCGACGACGACCCCGACCGAGACCTCGACAACCACGCCTACGTTTACTGCGACGTATACAGAGACGTCGACTGCGACCCCAACCTTTACAGAAACCTCGACGACATCACCGACCTTCACACCTACAGCTACCGCTACCCCGACGTTTACAGAAACCTCGACCGCTACCCCAACGTTTACAGCCACCTATACCGCAACACCAACCTTCACTGAAACGTCGACCGCGACTCCGACCTATACCGAGACGTCGACGACCACGCCGACGTTTACGGCCACCTACACAGCGACGCCGACCTACACCGAAACCTCAACGGCCACCCCGACGTTCACGGAAACCTCGACGGCCACACCGACGTACACAGCCACCTATACCGCGACCCCGACCTATACAGAAACGTCGACCACCACGCCGACGTTCACGGCCACCTATACCGCGACCCCGACGTTTACAGAAACCTCGACAGCCACGCCGACGTTTACGGCCACGTATTCGGCCACGCCGACCTATACGGAGACGTCCACCGCGACTCCAACCTACACTGAAACTTCGACGGCGACTCCGACGTTCACGGCCACGTATACCGCGACCCCGACCTTCACAGAAACCTCGACAGCCACGCCGACGTATACGGCCACGTATACAACCACCCCGACCTTTACGGAGACATCCACCACGACGCCGACGTTTACGGCCACGTATACGGCCACACCGACCTTTACGGAGACATCCACCGCAACGCCAACCTTTACAGAAACCTCAACGGCGACGCCGACGTTCACGGCCACGTATACCGCGACGCCGACCTTTACGGAAACGTCGACGGCTACGCCCACGTTTACGGCTACGTATACCGCGACGCCGACCTTTACAGAGACGTCCACGACCACACCCACCTACACCGCCACCTACACCGCAACACCGACCTTTACAGAGACGTCCACCGCAACTCCGACGTATACTGAAACCTCCACTGTGACACCGACGTACACAGAGACTTCGACGGCGACCCCGACGTTTACAGCCACGTATACCGCCACCCCAACCTATACAGAAACGTATACCGCTACTCCGACCTATACAGAGACCTCGACGACCACGCCGACGTTTACGGCCACGTCCACTGCGACCCCGACCTTCACGGAGACCTCAACCGCAACACCAACCTTTACAGAAACCTCGACCGCGACCCCGACGTTTACAGCCACGTACACTGCGACCCCGACGTACACCGAGACCTCGACGGCCACTCCGACTTACACTGAGACATCCACCGTGACGCCAACCTTTACAGCCACATACACAGCCACGCCGACCTTTACCGAGACCTCGACCACCACCCCGACCTTCACCGAGACCTCGACGGCTACGCCGACGTACACTGAGACGTCCACCGCGACCCCGACCTTCACCGAGACTTTCACGGCCACCCCGACGTTTACACAGACATCGACCATGACACCGACATCCACGGAGACGTCCACCGCCACCCCGACGTATACTGAAACCTCGACGGCCACTCCGACGGAGACCTCAACCTGCACAGCCACGCCCACGTATACGGAAACCTATACGGCCACCCCGACGGAGACCGCTACGTCCACCGCGACACCGACGTTGACCGCGACGCCGACTGCGACACCCACGGCCACGGAAACTTCAACCGCGACGCCGACGGAGACCGCGACGGCCACCGAAACGTCGACCTATACGGAAACGCCGACCGCCACCCCGACCGAGACTTCGACGGCCACCGAAACGCCGACCTATACGGAAACCCCGACAGCCACGCCGACCGCCACCGAAACCTCAACCGCAACACCCACGGAAACCTCAACCGCCACGTCGACCTACACAGAGACGCCGACGGAAACCGCGACTACGACTGAAACTTCTACGGCGACCCCGACGGAAACGTCCACGGCCACGCCGACCGAAACCTCGACCGCGACGGAGACATTCACCTTTACCGCGACCGCCACCGAGACGGAAACACCCACAGCGACGTCCACCTACACGGAGACACCTACGGAAACGGCTACGGCCACACCCACTGAGACCGGGACCGAAACCGCAACCGCAACCGAGACCGCCAGTCCGACGGCCACCCCGACGGCCACCGAGACCGCAACCGAGACTGCGACCTACACCATGACGCCGACCGCCACGGAAACCCCGACCGCGACCGCGTCGGCCACAGCGACACCGACGTTTACCGAAACTCCGACCGCGACCGCCTCGGCGACCGCAACCGAAACATCCACCGCCACTCCGACCGCCACCCATTCTGTCACCGCCACCATGACGCCAACCTACACGGCGACGCCGACGATTACCCAAACAGCCACCATCACGCCGACCTATACGGTAACGCCGACGATAACCATGACACCGACCATTACCCCGACCTCAACGATTACGGCTACCTTCACCGTGACTCCAACCTCCACTGAAGTGGCGCGCACCATTGCCTTTGAATTGGTGGTCTTGGATTCCAACGGGCAACGTGTCCGGGTCTTGCAGGACAGCTGGCTCTTTGCGGTGGTGGGTGACTTTAACCTGGGCAGCACGCTTTTTGAACCCGACGGGCATGTACTCTTGCGTATTTGGGCCGATACTATGTTCGAAGCGTTCTGGGATGGGAAGAATGAGCAGAATAAGCTGGTGGCCAGTGGACAATATTATATCCAAGCCATCAGTACCGACCGCTTGAACCATCGCACGGTGGTGACCAAGGCGTTGACCGTTATGCGTCCGGCGGTCCGAATCCTGGATGGTGTGCGTGTTTCGCCGAATCCGGCGCATGGACATGTCCAAGTATGGGCGCGTACGCAAGTGGTTGGAGTCAGTGTCCATGTGAAGGTGTACTCGGTGGCCGGTGAATTGATTTCGAAACTGGATTTCAACAACAGCGATGTGGTCTCTTGGAACTTAACGAATCACAACGGGGAGCCATTGGCCTCGGGTGTGTACCTTGTGGTCATTTTGGCCAGTGATCCACAATCAGGATTAACAGAACGGCAAGTACTGAAGTTGGCGGTGATCCGATGATAACCGGCAGACACTCTGGGAGGAAGGATGCATCCGATGGGTTCCTAAGCGTAGGCTTGGGAACCTGGTCGTGCTTACGTCGAACGATGTTATTGACGTTGGCTGGATGTGTCTTGCTGACCGGAACTGTGCAGGCCGGGTTGTATGAAAAAGGTGGGGCCAATGGCTTGGGGGCGCGTGCCATGGGCATGGCCGGTGCGTACTCGGCCTATGCCGGGGATGAGACGGCCGTTTGGTGGAATCCGGCTGGGTTGAATGAACTGGATACCCTGCGCATTAATTCGTCGGTGGATTCGCTGTACGACGGGCGTATGCGGTCTTTGTCCTTTGCCGCTGGGTATCCCTTACCCGCGGATGCGGCCGTGGGACTGGCCTGGCAGCACATGTATTATCCGTTCTCCACGGAGCTCAACTCAGACATGCTGGAACTGGCCGGGGCCTTGCCGTTGACCGAAGACAATCGCTTGTACTTGGGCACAGGTTTGAAAATGCTTTTTGGGCACACGCAAGTTTCGCATGGCGAGTACCAAGGTTTAGGGTTTGATTTGGGACTGCGCTATAAATATGAATGGGTGAAGGATGGTCCGCAAGTATTGATTGGGGCCCGCATTCAGGATGTGGATACGCGCATCACCTGGGCCAATGGGCTGAAAGAACAGATTCCGCAAAGCGTGGTGCTGGGGTCGGCCTTGCGTTGGGACGAAGCCACGGTTGTGGCATTGGATTATGAGATGATTCATTCCGGACAAGAAGCCGGAACCGAAACCCGATTGTTACGCCTGGGTGCGGAGCGTTGGTTCCAGGATACCTTGGGTGTACGCGCCGGATACTTGCTGGACAACCAGCGCACCAGTACGTTCAGTCTGGGTGCGGGTTTGCGCGTGGAAGGTTGGGAATTGGAGTATGCCTTATTGGGGCAGATTGCGGACCTGGGGCTTTCGCACCGGCTTTCGCTCAGCTATGGCTTGCCGTCGCTAAGGGTCATGAAGGGCACGTTGGCGCCGATCGCACCGCTGCCCAAGACCGAAGTTGAACCCTCGGTGTATCAGTTGTCGCTGGTGGCCAATCCGCCGTTCTTCTCACCCAATAAAGATGGGGTGGCGGATACCACGGTCTTCTCTCTAAATATTTTACAAGGCGAACGGGCCTTGGTGGCAGCCTGGCGCTTGAGCATTGAAAATGCCGAAGGCACCATCGTGCGCTACTTTGATGGTTCGGGGATTCCGGAGTCCGTTACCTGGGATGGCATGGACAGCCAGGATAAACTCTGTCCGGATGGAACGTATACCGCGCGCATGCTCTTGGCCGATGCCAAAGAGCAGCGCTTGGCCTACACTCAGGCCCAAGTGGCCTTGGTGACCCGGTTGCCCCATGTCCGTGTTGAAGCCGACCCTGTGGAGTTGATCTTCCTAGGCGGTCAGTCCGAGCGCAAGGTCATGTTCCGCGTGCAAGGCGGAGACAAGTTGACCGGCGTTACGTGGGAATTAACCGTGCGTGACCGGCGCGGGACGGTCTACAAAACGTTCAATGGGCAGAATTGGCTGCCCAAGGACATTCAGTGGACCATGCCGCCCAAGACCATACTTCCGGCCGGAGCCTTGGATGCCACCTTGGTGGTAAGAGATGCGGCCGGGAATCAGTCCACGGACACGGTGGTGCTTAAGGTCACCAAACTGGAACCCGAAGCCGGATTGGAAGTCATGCCGAAGATCATCAAGCCCGGCGACCCACGGGAAGGAACTGCGTTGTTCACACTGGTGGCGGCACCCAAGGCGCGAATTATGGCGTGGGAAGTTATTATCCAGAACGCCGAGAACAATGAGCTCGTACGCTCGCTCGGAGCCACCGGAGTTCCGCCTGAAAGCGTGGCCTGGGATGGGCGCGATGCCAACGGCGCGTTGGTAAAGGGCGGATTGTATTTCCAGAGCCGTTTGAAGGTTACGTACAAGGGCGGCGCGGTTTTGGAATCGGCTCCGCGCCCCTTGGCCACGGATTTGAGCACGCAGGAGTCGGGCAAGTCATTGGCCTTGTATTTGACCTCAATCTCGTTTGAGAAGGGGTCTTACTCGATTCCCTTGGATGCGTTCAGGAATTTGCAGCAGGCCACCGAGTCCATTAAGCGGTATGCCAAGCGCTACCGGGTGCAGGTGAAAGGGTATACGGATTCCGACGAAGCCAAGGGTCAGGAACTGGAGCTTTCACGCGCCCGTGCCCAGCGCGTGACCGAATACTTAACGGTTTCGGGCGGGATCCGTCCGGACGCAGTTGAGATTATAGGCTATGGATCCAGCAACCCGTTGGTGCCAGAGACATCGGCGGTGGGGCAAGCGAAGAATCGTCGTGTGGAAGTGGTGTTGATTATCCAGAAATAGATGCGGTCCCCTTCTTGACATTCCCTGAAAGGGCTTGTATGATCGCAGTATTCGGATAGCTTCATTTTTTGGCTAAAGCCAAAACCCATCCTCGGCGAGAATGATTTTGAAAGCCACCGGGTCGAAGAAACGACTTATTACCCGTTTGCTGCGCGCAGTCCAGGCGCAGCGGCGAAGACCAAGGCGCGTTGGGCAGTTGAAACGCACGTAAGTTCATCCCAAGGACGGAGTTGCAGATGCTGAGGAAAATAGTTGGCATCGTTTTTTTCGTGGTACTCGCCATATTCATGTTTGTCGTTTGGCTGCAAAATTATTATTTTGTATCCGACGTCTCACCCAATGCCGAGGTGGTTTTGGAAGTTTGGAACAAGCCGCCCTCGCGCCAGGTTAAAGAATTAAAGCTTTGGAAAGAAACCGTCCTGCGCTTTGAACAGGAAAATCCCAACATACGCATTCGCGGCATTGAGCGTGAATTTTTGCCCCAGGATTTTGTGACCGCCATGGCCGGTGGCAAGGGACCGGATCTCATGCACGTGTGGGTGGGCATGCTCCCGACCCTGGCGCGGGAGAATTTTATTGCGCCCATTGATGAATACATCCAAAACTGGGATCAGAAGGACTATATGCCGCCCAGTGTTTGGGAACCCACCAAGATGAACAACAAAACGTACGGGGTTCCGCGCGATACCTATTATATGGTTTTGTTTTACCGCAAGGACCTGATGAAACAAGCCGGGCTGAATCCGGAACAGCCTCCGCAAAATTGGGCCGAGCTGGCCGAGTACGCCAAGAAAATGACGCATCCGGAAAAAGGCCAGTACGGATTGGGCTTGGCGCCCAACACCTGGACGTTTATGGATTTTGTTTGGCAAAACGGCGGCGCCATGGTGGCCAAGGATGCCGAGGGACGCTGGCACGCCCAAATGAATTCTCCGGCCGTGGTGGAGGCGCTGCAGTATTGGCGCGATCTAAAATGGAAGTACAACGTCTTGCCGCCCAACGCCCTGACGAGTCCCGAGGATGTGGCCCAGATGTTTGCCCTGGGCAAGGTGGGCATGATGATGGGTGTGGCCATGCAGTTGCCAACGTTGATCAATAAGTACGGCTTGAATTTTCAGGACACGGGCATTGCACCGCTGCCGGCCGGACCGCAAGGAGTGCGCGCCACCCACGCCGGCGGGGAAGTCTTTATTATCAACGCCATGATCTCCAAGCAGAAACGAGATGCGGCGTGGAAGTACATTCAGTTTGAGCTTTCGCCGGCCAATCAGTTGTGGAAGTGGGTGCGCATGAACGAGTTGGGCATGACGATTTTTCCCGGCGCCTTTTCCGCCTCCACCAACTTGCTGAACATGCCCGAGTTTGCCATGGTCAAAGAAGAAATTAATCACTCGCGCAATGAGCCGCATTTGGCCGAGTGGCCTTTGATTAAGGACGCCTTTGACAACGATCCGCTGCAAGCCATTTTAACCCAGCGGGACATGAAGGTGGATGCGTACATGAATGCGTTTAATGCTCGGATGGACGAACGCTTTTTACGTACCGGCCCCATGCCCGACCCGCTGGTATTGGCCGCACCGGTCACCCCGGAGGCCCAGCCCCTGTCCGTGAGTCTCACGACCACGGCGGCTGCGCAACCGTAAGTGCTGTAAAGGAGATACAGGGTATGCCCGCACCACGACGCAAGCGATTGCCTACGGATTTTTTTGACAAGCTGCTTTCCAACCAGACCGACGATCAGATGAACGATCTGTTGAGTTCCTTGGTGGACGAGCAAATTGCGCCTTCGGCCGATTCCCATTTGGACGAACTTCCGCGCTTGTCCATTCCTGTGACTCCGACCCTAAAAAAACGTACCAAGGAATTTCATCGCGATAAGATCGAGGATTCCATTGTCACGCGCGACGAATCATTGGATGAATTGTCCGGCATCAGCAACGATGCGGGCGCGGATATAATTCCGCGCACCGCACGCATGGCCGCGGCCGGTGTGGTTATTCCCAATGTGGCCGATGCGAAAAAAACGGGGGGAGCTCGCCCCGCGGCACCCGAGACACCGCTTCCGTCCACAGAACCGCGCAAATCCACGGACATGTCCGATTTGATCAAACAAGCCGGGGCGACCTTGCCCGGCGCGGATTTTGTTGTACCCGAAGAATTGATCCGGGATGTTCAGGCGGAGTATGTTCCGGAGCCGCAACATGCGGTTCCGACCGTGGACCTGACGGCCGAGTTGACCTCTTCGGCCGAGACCATAGAAGAAGAACCGGTTGTGTCGCGCATTGTGAGCACACCCCCACCCGGATTGCATGGTGCACCGATGGTGGAACCGGTGATTCCCGAACCGACCGATAGTGTGGCGCCGGTTGACGAGCCTGTTTTTGAGCCTGAATCCGAACCTGAGCCTTCAAAACTTCCGCCACCCACCCACGAGGAACTGCGGCGCGCACGACGGACAGTGCGTTGGGAGCAGCCACCGTTACGCAAGCCTAAGATGCCGAAGTTGGCGATACCCACGCCCCCGATCACGTTTAAACCTCCCAAGGACACCGTGGATCTCGGGATTTCGTTTGACCGCCTGTTTAAGGTTAAAGTCCGCCGGGTGTCCAAAGTGTCATTGTTGTTTTTGCTCCCGGCCTTTATAGGTTTCTCTTTGTTTTCTTGGTACCCGATGATTAAAGGGTTCTTTATTTCGTTGTTTAACTACGCTCCAATTGGGACGTCCACCTTTGTTGGAGCGGCCAATTACGTACGCGCCTTCCACGATGAAATGTTTTGGCGGACCCTCATGCACGCCGGAGGGTTTTGCGCCATGGCCCTGGCCTTGGGCTTCTGGCTCCCGGTGTTTTTATCCATCATGCTCAATGAAATTAAATGGGGAAAGGGCATGTTGAAATTTCTTTTCTTCCTGCCGTTCCTGATGCCCTCGGTGCCGGCCGCGATTCTTTGGAAATGGATTTTGGACCAGGGGTTTGGTCTGCTTAATGCCGTGGTGGCACTCTTCGGCGTGGCCGATCCGCATATCGGCTGGCTGACCACGCCGAATTTATCCCTGCTCTCGATTGTTATCTTGTACATATGGAAAAACACCGGTTGGGCCATTTTGATCTACTCGGCGGCCTTAAGCAACATCGATGAGACCCTGTATGAGGAAGCCGAGCTGGATGGCGCCACGGTTTGGGGCAAGATCTGGCATGTGACCCTGCCTTCGATTCGGGCGATCACGGGTGTCATGCTGATCATCACGGTAATCAACACCATTCAAATTTTCACCGAGGTCTTCATCCTCACCAACGGTGGGCCCATGAATTCAACGGAAGTGATTGCCACGTACATATACAAGCAGGCTTTTTTCTATATGGATATCGGATACGCCTCGGCGCTCTCGTTCATGATGCTGATGATGCTGTTGGTCATCACCGTGTTCCGTTTGCGGCGTTTGGCCCCGGAAGGAGAATAACGTCATGGATCAACGCGGCATGCTTTCTCCCAGCGATTGGCGCAATCCCTGGGTCAAGATCGGGATGTTCTTTGCCACAGGCTCCATGGGGGCTTTGGCGTTGGTCATGGTTGTGCCCTTTTTATGGATGGTGGCCACCTCGCTGGCACCGGCCCAGACCATGTTCAGCTGGCCCCCCAAGTGGTTTTACGGCAGTTTGGATTGGTCGTCCTACAAGATTGCGTGGACGCATGTGCCGTTTGCAACTTATATTTTTAATTCTGTGATTTATTGTTTCGGCGTGGTGGCCGGCCAACTGGTCCTCTCTTCCTTGGCCGCCTATGCCTTTGCCAAGTTGCGTCCGCCCATGGGAAAGCTGTTGATGATTTTGTTTCTTTCCACGCTGATGATTCCCGTGGAGAGTCTGTTGATCCCGCTGTACTTGGTCATGAAAAGCTTTCCGGCCGAGTCGTTGCCCCACACCAACTTGATCTCCACCTACTGGGGACTGATCCTGCCCACGGTGGTTTCGGCTTTTAATATTCTGATCATGAAAAGTTTTTTTGAGCGCTTGCCCGACGATTTGCTGGATGCAGCCCGCCTGGACGGCTGCTCGGAGTTTATGATCTTCCGGAAGATCGTGTTGCCACTTTCGCTGCCGATTTTTACCGTGCTGGGGATCTTCAGTTTCATCACCACCTGGAATTCTTTTTTCTGGCCTTTGATTGTGTTGAACGATCCGAAGATGTATACGTTGATGTTGGGTGTGCACAAGATGGTAGAAGCGGGCGAACCGTGGAACGTGGTGATGGCCGTGGTCACCTTGACCACGCTGCCCACGATACTTATTTATTTGGCGTTCCAGAAATACATTGTCCGGGGCGTGGTGTTCACGGGCATGCAGGGCTAGGGTACGCGGACTCGGAAATATAAAGCACCAACCCATAGGGGGATTCACACATGCGGAAACGCAATAAAAGCCGGAATAAAGCGGTTCAGGAATTGGATATGACCGAACATGCCCAGCGGCTTCGTTCCATTCCCGGCGGGCCGGGTGAAATGATTAAAACGATTTTGGTTTGGGTTGCCGCCGGGGTCACATTGGGTGCCTTGGTATGGTTGACCATGGGCCGGTAAGATCGTCATCCGTTGAAGCTTGAAATCCTTGAAAAAAAATTAAAACAAGCGCTTCCCTCCCGACGTTGGGCGCATACGATGTCGGTGGCGAAGCTGGCCCGTGTCTGGGCTCTGCGTTGGGGTGTTCATCCCGAACGCGCGTTTGTGGCAGGACTGCTGCACGATTGCGCGCGCGGTCTAACCTGGGAGCAGCAGCGTGAACTTTTGCGGATGTATCGCGGACGCTACTTTTCCGCAGCCACGCGAGCCTGTCCCGCGCTGTGGCATAATCCGGCCGGGGTGTACCTGGCCCAACATACGTACGGGGTTCGGGACTCAGGCATCCTGCGGGCCATTGCGTTGCATTCCACAGGCGCACCGAACATGACCCGGTTGGATCAAATTATTTTTGTGGCCGATTATTGCGAACCGTTGCGGGCGTACCCTGGGACGTCAAAGATACGGGACTTGGGTGCTCGGGACTTGTCGGCCGCTGTTCGGGCAGTGGCTCTGGCCAAAGCCGCCTACGTGCACAAGCAAGGGGCCGTGTTGCACCTCAGTGCTCAGGCGCTGATCAAGACCTTCGACCTTCGGCCATAAGTCGTCAAGTCAACTAGGAAAAGGAACCCGCATGCAGAAGAAAACACTTCAATGGATCGGTACGATCGTCGGCGCCATACTGTTTATCCTGGCGATCTGGGTTTTGGTGCACGAACTGAGAACATATAATTTCAAGGAAGTGTTTGATCATTTTCGCAACCTGCCTCGTCAACGCGTGGTCGCGGCCCTGACCTTCATGGTGCTGAATTATTTTTTCCTCACGCTGTACGATGTGTTGGCCCTGCGCTACATCCGACATTCTCTGCCGTATCCTCAGGCCGGCATGACCTCGTTTATTGGATATGCATTTAGCCATAACATTGGCATGACGTTTTTAACCTCGGGTTCTATTCGCTACCGGTTCTATTCGCTCTGGAACATTCCGGCCATGGACATTGCCAAGATCATTGCCTTCTGCGGCATAACGTTTTGGCTGGGGTTTTGTACCTTAGGGGGTACGGCGTTTGCCTTTGGTGCCATGACCCTACCGGCCTCGTTCACACTCACTCCCGTGGCCATTCGTTGGTTGGGGGGGGCTTTGTTGCTGCTGGTAGCCACTTATGGGGTTTTGAGTTTTGGGCACGAGCGGGTCTTGAGAATTCGCACCTGGTCGTTTCAAATGCCGACGCCGGGAATAGCCTTGGGACAGGTAGTGGCGTCGTGTTTGGATTGGATGACCGCGGCCGCGATTCTGTACGCCTTGCTCCCGCCCTTGCCCAATTTAGGATATTTTTCGTTCTTGGGCATTTACTTGATCGGGCAGATTGCCGGCATGAGCAGCCAAGTGCCGGGGGGGTTGGGCGTGTTTGAAACCGTCATCCTTTTACTCTTACAGCCGTATTATTCTCCTTCGGTCATCATGGGCATGTTGCTGGCCTTCCGCGGTATCTACTATCTCATTCCCATGGGCATGGCGGTTTCGCTCTTGGGTGGGTATGAGTTGTTTCGGAAACGCCGCTAGGTTACAGATGTGCGAGCCGCAACCGATATGGTATACTTTTTTTATCTCTGAAGAGTCCCGGAAAGGAAACGTATGCACGTAGGCCGCCGGTATTGCCAACAGAGCTGGGCTTGGTTCTTGATCGTGCTGGGGTGGGTAGGTGCGGCATCGACCGTGCAGGGTGCGACCTGGTTGGAGACCTCGCTCACCGGAGCCGGAGACAGCAACATCTATTCGTACGTCATGCCGTACAGCGATTCGTATGCCCTCACCGAAGTGAAACTCAATCATAAGGATAAATGGTCCCGCAACACACATTACCTGGCCAATTATTTTTTTCGTGATGCCGCGTACAACCGCTGGACCGGAAAAAATTATTTGAGCAACAGTGTGAATCTGGGGCTGGAAGAAGACCTGATTGCGGACATGGTCGCCGGACTTTCCGCGCAAGGCACGTACTACGCCTACCCCGACAGCACATCGTCCAAATACAATTATTTGAATTGGGTGGCGGCCGCCAATCTTCGCTACTACACGTTTTTTTGGGATTTCACCAGTTGGGAAGCGGGCGTCAAGTATCAAGTCTACACGCTGCCCAATTATAATTTCATGCACGAGGGCTGGACCGCCAGCTTGACGTTCATGGAAGAAGTCGCCGAATACAACGGGACCGGCGCCTACGCCACCGTGAAGCAAGGTTTGCCCTGGGCCCTTGATTTGGAATTGGGCGCGGTTTGGGTCAACAATGTGTGCCCGGAACGCCCCCTGTACGCCAGCGCGCATGACCGCGATTTCACTTCCGAGCGACGCCAGGATCAGGAACTTAATTTTAATACGTCACTCTCCTGGAAATTCTTGAAAAATTCCAATGTCCGTTTCGGATACGGCTTCGGACGTGTGAACTCCAATGCCAATGCCTTGGTCTACGATCTGACCACCGGCGCCGTGGACTTGGAAGCGGGTTACTACGACCGCCAGAATCACTGTGTGAACCTAAGCGGTCTTTATTGTTACGGCCGCGAGAACAGTTACGTGCGGATGAACACGGCCGTGACCACCCGGGCGTATTCGGGGCGGAGGGCCCAGGATGCCCAAGGGCGCATCCTGACCTCCAACCGCAGCGATAAGGAATACAACGTACTGGTGGAGGTCAACCAGCGCTTGGGCGAATGGCTCGGCGCTCCCTGGATGCTGCGCTTGGGGTACAACTACATCCAGAGCCAATCCAACGACTACTACTACAGCTATCAGCGGGAAGTGTATACGCTGGGGTTTGTCTCGAATTTCTATTGGCAATGATGGGTGGAGGAGAGGACATGCAGAGATTGTCACGGATGAAAAAGAGCATTGCTTCGCTTGTGCTTTTAGCAGGTCTGTTTTCGGCAGGACTATTATATGGCTTTGAAAACGATCCGGCGGCAGATGTCCAACTTAGTACAGGGTTTGGGAAAATTTATTCTGATGGAACGAAGATATACTTGAGCAACTGGAGCGGCTACTACTATATCTATAATCAGTTTCCAACCACAGGATCTGAAACACCTGATGTCACACTAAGTGGATACTCGAACTATAATTGGGGTGGTTTGACAGTTGTTAATAATAAATTTATTGCAACGAACTGTAACAACAACCGTGTCCTGATTTTTGATCCGATACCCAACAGCAATGTCGCGACAGCAAGTTTAGTGATTGGGCAGACGAATTTAACTAACAACACAGCGAATCAAGGCTTGAGTAATCCTACAGCAAATACGCTCTACAAGCCTACCCAAGTATGTACAGATGGAACACGGTTAATTATTTGTGACAGCAGTAACCATCGCGTTTTAATATACAATACAGTTCCAACTAATAATAATGCAAACGCAAATGTGGTGATCGGCCAATCTTCAATGACAACAAATAGTAGTGGAACTACTGCGCAGAAGTTCAATACCCCATGGAGTGCTTATACAGTTAACGGGAAGCTATTTATTGTCGATTCAGGAAACCACCGGGTACTTATTTATAATAGTATCCCGACTGTGAACAATGCGAGTGCAGATATTGTAGTTGGTCAAACGGACATGCTCCAAAACTCCACCGGAACAAATGCGTATAAATATTCTGAACCGCGAGATGTCTTTAGTGATGGGGTTAGGCTTTTTACTGTAGATCGGGGAAATAATAGAGCGCTGATATATAATACGATTCCCTCCGGCAATGGTATTGCCGCCGACATTGTTATTGGCCATTCTTCGATGACATCAAATACAATAGGTGATGGAAATGTAAGCTTGACTTCGCCAGAAGGTTTGTTTTTCAAAAGGAAAAAGATGTTTATCTCCGCTCAAGGCCCATTCTTTAGTTTCGCTGAAAAGTTCTTCACCTCAGATATATCCAAAAAACATGGGACAATTGACACAACTCTTTCGGCCACTGTCAGAGGCCGCGAGTTTTATAATCCCAATGTTCAAGTTAAATTGGTCGGCAGCTCGGCAATCGTAGGTGCCACCAATGTTCAGAGAGTAAGTGTCTCGAAGTTAACGTGTGAGTTTAGCTTGCCTACAGTGCCCGGCGTGTACGATTTACAATTAAACGACGATGGAGCGGTCGTTACTTCTGAAAAAGCATTTATTGTACTTGATCCTTTGACAGGACCGGTACGCTGGGAGCTAGCGGATTGCGCTCAGCTGTCTACTCCTTCCTTATCCGGGATTTTTTACGGGTTGGATATTGGAGATGCAGACAATAATGGACTGCAGGAATTGATAACCTGCAATCGGGACCTAAAAATTACGAACGTAAAGAAAACTGGAAACGTGTGGGGAACAACGTCGTACCCAACAAGTACGGTATCTGGTGAATTTTACTCCAGTACTTTAGTGTGCGACGCGGATCAAGACGGCAAAGCGGAAGTTTATGGAGCTACCTTGGATAACCATATATATCAATTCAAAGCTAATGGTACAAGCTGGGATAAGACCCTAGTGGGGCAGAGCGCTACGACCAACGATAAGATATACTCATTGGCTGCAGGAGATGGAAACGGTGATGGTTATCAAAAAATTTACGCAGCATGTGCCGATGGGCATGTGTATCAGTTTGTGAAAAATCCTACTTGGCAGCGCACGGATCTGGGGTTTGGGGTCGGACAAATGTACGCTGTGGCCTGTGAAGATGGAAACGGCGACGGTGAACTGGAAGTCTATGGCGGCAATGCCGACCGGGCGCTGTATCAGTTTAAATATAACGGCGTTTCTTGGATCAAATCTTCCGTGGGATTTGGTTTGGGCGAAATGTATGCTGTGGCCGTAGGTGACGGCAACCATGACGGTCAAATGGAAGTCTACGGAGCCAATCAAGACGGCAAGGTCTACCAATTTAAATGGCAAATCACCTCTTGGTCCGCCACCGGCTTGGGGAGTAGTACGCAGGAAGTGCATTCTGTCGTGGTTAATGATGCCGACAACGACGGCCAAGACGAGGTTTATGCCGCTGGGACAGACGCCCACGTGTACCAGTTTAAATATACGAATCAATGGGCGACCACAGACTTGGGTGTGGTTCCTTCGCCTATTTATCGGGTAGCTGTAGGTGATGGCAATAACGATAACCAGTTTGAAGTATACGCTTTAGCTGCAAACAACCATATCTATCAGCTTCAACCTAAGACGGCCAACACACCAACGCCAACTGCAACCAGTTCTGCTTTTGACAGCACCCGTGACTATGAAAAGTGCTTGAAGATCCTACACAGCCAAATCAATCCAAGTCACGGAGAGCAAGCGCGAATTCGTTGGTATCAATTTTCCGATGCGTCCGTTACTCTGGTCATTTACAATATGGTGGGAGATAAGATAACCACCTTGGCCGACAATAAGTTGTTTGTAAAAGAACAGTTTCACGAAATTGTTTGGGACGGAAAAAACAGTCGAGGTGAGGTAGTCGGAAGTGGGATCTATATCGTTAGCTTGCAAAGTGCGGATTACAAGGCTTGGAGCAAAGCGGCGGTTATCAAGTGAGATTGGTAAGTGAAGTTAGGAAACCCCCTCGCATTGGGAGGAACTACGTATGAGAACCAGGAAGAGATCCAAACTGTTTTGTGGGTTGCTGTTTTCAGCTTTGGCTATTTTGGCAGTAAACAGTTTTGCAGTCTGGGACGTGCAGACCGTGGACACGACCGGCGATGTGGGATGGTACTCGTCGCTAGCACTGGACAGTGGAAATCATCCTATGATCAGCTACTATGATTATACAAACAATCGGTTAAAATATGCCTACCATAACGGTTCGGCCTGGAGTGTGCAGACGGTAGGTGCAACTGCCGGGGGTAATGGCACGTCCATTGCCCGTAACAGCAGTAACTATCCCTGCATTGCTTTTCGCACCAGTGCCTCAGAGCTGCGGTATACTGAGTGGACCGGGAGCGCCTGGAGCAGCCCTACACTGGTTGGCACCAGCATGTCTTCGGAGATCCCCTCCCCATCTCTAAAGTTGGATGCCTCGCAGCGTCCGCATGTGACCTATGTTAGTTCTGGAAGTTTGAGATATGGTTACTTTAACGGAACGTCTTGGGGCGTGAGCTCGCTGCCCCTAGGCAACGACCCTCAGGAACATTCTCTGGCGCTTGATACTGGCGGTGTGCCGCATGTGGCTGCGTACAACAACGATAAAGAAGTATCTTACTATAATGGGCCAGCGGGAAGTTGGACGGCTAATAAGCCGACAGGCCAAGGAAACAATGAAGGCGCATTTCTTTCTTTGGCACTGGACACAAGCGGAAATCCGCACATTAGTGCATGCAGTAATACAATAAGCACGAGTGGTGCCGATTATGTAAATTACCGTTTTCTCCAATATTTTTACTTCAATGGCAGTTCCTGGACTAAACAAAAGGTGGATAATGATTATTCCGTTGGCGGCGACACGTCCATTGCTACGCAGGGTACCGCTGCACACATCAGTTACTTGGACTTCACCCGTTGGCATCTTAAATACGCGACCAACAGCTCCGGCGCTTGGATTCCGAGCGTGGTGGATGCATCGGGGGCTGTGGGCTTTACTACTTCTTTAAAATTAGATTCCTCGGGATCTCCAGCTATAGCCTACTACGATGTAACCAATAAGGATTTAAAGTTTGCGCGTTGGATCGAGGGTGTCTACACCATCAGCGGTGTGGTTCGTGATGGTGCGAGTGTACCCAAGGCAGGCGTGTACATGTTCTTAACCAGCGGGGCGATTCATGCCAACACCGTGACCAAAAGCGATGGGAGCTATGTTTTCGAAAAAGTACCGGCTGGGAATGTAAGCGTGATTCCAGTTCTGGCGGGCTGGTCTTTTTCACCTACTCAACGAACCTATGCACCTTTGGGTCAGAATCAGACCAGCCAGGATTTCACCATTATTCCAGGCAGCGGTTATTTTATTCGCGGCTACATTACGGATGCAGCTGGAAATCAAGTGGGCAAGCAAGTGATTGTAACCTTGTCCGGTGGTTCGCAAGGAACCTATACTACGGATACGACAGGTTATTACGAGTTTGTGAATCTATCACCCGGCAACTATACCATCACGCCCTCGCTAACTGGGTATTCGTTCACGCCTGCCACACGTTCGTACGCTTCGTTGGGTGCCAGTCAAGACAGCCAGGGATTTGCCGCCATGCTCCCGGGCGTAGTCTATACAGCCCAAGGGACCGTCCGAAATTCGCAAGGAGTGGCCGTTCCCAATATCACCGTACAAGCACGGGGTAATTCCATCTCGGTTGCAGCTATTACCGGAAGCAACGGACAATATGTTTTGACGGGATTGCCCTATGAACCAATCACGCTTGAGCCGCAAGCAGCCGGTTGGGTGTTTGAACCTGCGAGAAAAATATATACTGCGCAGGCCTTGGCTAAGGGATTGAGTGCCGAGGATTTCATCGCGGTGAAGGGGTCTGTATTTCCACAAGAAGTGAAAATCATCGGCGGATTGTTCAAGCCGCTGCTGGGCGAGCATGCCAGCATCTGGTACACGCTGCCGCAACCCGGGAACGTGGTCATCAAGCTTTACAGCCTCGACGGCGTGATGGTGAAGGCGTTGGTGGACGGACGACGTGAAGCCGGGGTGCATCAGGAAATCTGGACGGGTGTGAATAAGGACAACCAGACCGTGGCCAGCGGGATCTACTTCGTCGACATTCAGCTTCCGGGCGTGCATACCCGGAAGAAGATATGCGTGGTGAAATGACATGAACGATTGTAACCAACACACACAGTTGACTTCGCGTGCTTCCCATAGGCGTTCTTTGGGCCGGGGGTTGAGAGGTTGTATTGAGGTTTGGATCCTGTTGGGATTGATGGGAAGTGGCATGCTTCCTGCCCTGTGCCACGCCGGGTTGGTCAGCGGTGCGCGGGTGTTGACGTACCCGGCCAGCGCACGGGCACTGGGGCTGGGTGAAGCTTACACGGCGTTGGCCGCGGATCTGGATGCTGTTTATTTTAACCCGGCCGGCTTGCAGCGCTTGAGTCGACCGCAGGTGAGCGCAACGTACTACAAGACTTTGGATGATTCCGCGTATACGGCCCTGGCGTTTGGCATGCCGGCCTCGCCGGCTTCGGCCTGGGGGGTCAGTGTTGCGTACTTTGATGCCGGGCAACTTGATTATACCTTGGGGGATGGAAGCGAGCATTCGGTCAAGGCGCTTCAAGACTATGTGCTCACGCTTTCCGGGAGTATGCGCATGTACGGGGAGAATTGCGCCGGTATCAATGTCAAAGTGCTGAGCTCGCGCTTGGCCGAAGCGTATTCGGGTTTGACCGTGGCCTTGGACGGTGGCGTGGCGTACAAGGTGTGGCGTGATTTGCACATCGGCCTCGCGGTTGAAAATTTGGGGCCGCGACTCAAGTACGATCAAGAGGGGGATTTGCTGCCCACCACGCTGCAAGCCGGAGCTGCGTACCGTTGGCTCTGGGTTAAGCAGCATGGGTTGGCGTGCAGTGCCGAAGTCGTAAAGCCGTTGGATCAGGATTTCAAATTTCACACGGGTGTGGAGTATGGGTTTAGGGATATGCTCTTTGCCCGCTTAGGTTACAAGGCAGGCTACGATCTGGCGGGATTGACCGCCGGCGGCGGGGCCGCCTTGGGCAGCGTGCGGCTGGATTATGCGTTTGCCAGCATGGGGACGTTTGGGGCGAACCATCTCGTGACGTTGAGTGTGGGGTTTTAGCTACGTCTCATACCCAGAAGAACGAAATAGCGGTTCGCGGAAAAGCTTTTAAAGGTGGAGGCGTTATGCGGAAGGCGAACAAACATGCGTTGAAGTATGGTTGGATGGTGATTGGACTGATGCTGATCGTCGGCTGTGCACGTGCCCCTCAGTGGCAGGTGGAGTTGGCCGACCCGGATGCGTTGGTCAAGGGGCAGGAGACGGCGCTGGCGCTGGATCCCCAGGGAGAACCCTATGTGGCGTATTGCGACTGGCGGGATTATGCGCTCAAGTTGGCGCATCGCCAGGGGGGGAAGTGGTCGGTGCAGAACGTGGACCAGGGTGGCAATTTTGGCACGTATGTAAGCATGGTCTTGGACGCGCAAGCGCAGCCGTGCGTAGCGTATTTTGATTGGAAGAACAAAGACTTGAAATATGCTGAACTCGAAAACGGAAAATGGCGGACCGAGCTGGTGGATGCACCCGGATACGAAGGGACGTATGCATCCCTGGCGTTGGACTCCAAGGGCGTGCCGTGCATCAGTTACTTTGACTGGACCAACTACGATTTGAAATATGCGCGCCGCGAAGGCAAGACCTGGAAAACCGAACGCGTGGATTTCAAGGATTTCGTGGGTATGTTTACCTCACTGGCGCTGGATGCGCAGGATCGTCCGCATATTTCCTACAGTGATTGGGGCAAGCATGCCTTGAAGTACGCGGCTTGGAACGGGACGGGTTGGGATATTCAGACCGTGGATACGGAAAAGACCCTGGGGATGTTCACGTCGTTGGCATTGGATGCTCAGGGATTCCCGCGCATAGCCTACTACGATGCCGGTACCGCCGCCTTAAAATACGCGGTGTGGGACGGCAAGCAGTGGAACAAAACCACGGTGGATAAAGATGGGGATGTGGGGCGTTATGTGCGTTTGCGCCTGGATGCGCAAGGACGGGCGCACATGGTATACTACGATCACGGAAAAAAACATCTGAAGTATGCCCAAGCACAAGGAACGACGTGGAAGGTGAGTGTGCTGGATGCAACTGGGGATGTGGGGGCGTATGCCTCGTTGGTTTTAGATGGCGCGGGCTTGCCGCATGTAAGCTATGCCGAGTACACGGCGGCGAAAGTGAAATACTTGGAACCGAAGAAACCCTAGCTGCATACGGCTGCGGTTTATGATTTTTTACACACGACCAGAAAGGTGAGCTTATGAAAAAGACAATGATGGGTTTGGGTGTGATGTGTGTATTGAGTGCCGCGTGCACCAGCGTGTGTTTCGGGCATGCCTGCGACGATCCGTGGCGCCCCAACCCTGGAAGTGTCGGTGCCGCGCCCGGGTCCCCGGGAGCACCGGACACAGTGGCGCCACCGCCCCCCCCGCCTGCGCCTGGGGAACCCGGCGGACCGGGATCTTCTCCCTCGGCGGCAGCCCCCAATGCCATGAGTACGGGTGCGCGCTTGCCCGGAGACACAGGCCCGCAGGCCGGCGCCGATGAGACCAGCCCGGACAACATTGTGCTCATCCCTGAGACCAGTCAGCTGAAGATTATTGGACGTAAGGGCGAGTTCCGTACATACATCGTGAACAAATCTCCCCGGGATCTGTTTGATGTAAAGCTGCAGGCCGTCAGCCCGGCGTTTGATACCGAGGTGGATCCGGCGTCTTTGCGCCGCTTGGTCGCGGGTGAGCGTGAGTATTACACGGTTAAGCTCAAGCTCAAAGACGATTGGAAGTCCGGGAAATTTCCCATGGATTTTAAAGTCACCTCACGCGGAGCCACGATTTACGAAGGGAACTTGGAAGGACCGGGTGGCGGAGCGGCGGCCCAGAATTTAGGCTTGAGCCTTTCGCGTGTGCCTGCCTCGATCGTGCAAAAAGGTAAGTTTGAAGTGCATCTGAAGAATAATGTTTTCAATGAATTGAACAACATTGTCCTAACCGCGAAGAGCGATGCGTTTGACGTGGTGGTGAAGCCGGCCAGTGTCAAGAAACTCTCGCCCGGGCAGGTGGCGGAGTTTGAGGTGGAGCTGGTTGTGAAAAAAGGCGTGGCGCCGGGCACGTACAAAATCGCTTTGGATGGGCGCACGTCCAGCCGCAATGTGTTTGCGGTTCAAGAAATGAACCTGGATGTGAAGAAGAAATGAACCCCGAGAGCGCAGAATCTTCTCCTGGCATGATCACCATTGAAGTTGTGGATAATCCCACCCTGTGGGATTATGCCGGCGAATATGTGTATGTGGGGATTGTGGTGTTGTTTGTGGGGCTGTTTTTATGGCGACGGTGGTCGATGCGGAAGCGGTGAACATAGTGGAACTCGGTCGAATGGGATCGGGTATCCCGTTTGCTTCTGATGGGCATGGGGCGAAAGGACGGTTCGCAACCAACGTGTGCGATCGGGCGGTGAGCTGTGTGAAATCACATTGCGGGACCCAGCATCCGCGGCACGGGACACCCGACCCCATTCGACCGGATGCGTGTTTTAAAAAGGTAAGCGTAAGCTGTATTCTATGAAGGGGCATCGTGCGTATGGTTCTGCATAAGATTACATGGTCGCGGCGAGTGGTGCAGGTGCTCTCGTTCCTGTTTCTTTTTTATGGAGCGACCCTCTTGGATTTGAAGCCGCAGGAGATCAAGTGGTATTCACTCGACGGCAAGAACCAGAAGATGACCGAATTGCTTTACGCCAATCCTACCTGGACCCAGCCGTTTCAGACGTTTTTACCCGGCCGCAGTTGCCGGTTTGCGGGAACGACGGGCACCTTCCGCGGCTGCCTCATGTACTTTTTTTCGGACACGTTGACCTGGCGCCCGCCCTTGAAAGTGATCTTGCCGAGTCTGGCGCTTTTAATCGCGCTTATGGTGTTGTTGGCCCGGTTCTGGTGCGGTTGGTTGTGCCCGATCGGCTTTATCTCTGAAATGTTCACCGAGGTTCGGCGGTGGCTGGGTTGGGCGCGGATTAAGCTGCCGGCTTGGATGTTGGAAACACTTAAGGCCGGCGGCTATGTGTTGACCACCTTGCTCTTGGTGAGTGCGTGGGCGATTTCTTGGTCGGCCGTGGCCTGGAGCATAAAAAAACCGCTCTATCTTGCGACCTGCCAGGTGTGTCCATCCAAGTTGATCACACCGCTCATCACCGGTTTTCCAATCATGATCAATCTGCAGTTTCCTGGGGCGTCCACCACCTTGTTGGTGACTCTGTTTGTGCTCCTCATGGTTTTTACCCTGCTGTACGTGTCCAGTGCCGTGTTTAAGCGTAGTTGGTGCAAGCTCTGTCCGGGCGGGGTGATTCTCTCGTTTTTCAACCGCGGGGGCGGGCTCACCAAGGAGAAGGATGCGGTGCTGTGCACCAAATGCGCCATTTGCGCGGATGCCTGTCCCATGGAGTCGGTGAGTGTGTACGCGGAAAAAAAACGCCGGGTCGTGGATCATGCCCAGTGCATTCAGTGCTACCGGTGTGTGGATTTGTGCCCAGAGAAGAAATGCCTGACCGTAAAGTTTTTCGGCATTCCGATTTTTCGATCATAAGGAGTTTGCGCATGCACACAGATTTTGAGAAACGGTACCCCCGGACGCCGGTCCGGCGCCCTTCGGAAAAAATTCAGCAGGCCCTGCGCGATGCCTCAACGGAATTGGCGCAGCGCTTGCAGAAACAACCGAACCGCATGGCGGCGTTGAGTGCGTTTGAACGCATGTTCACCACCGATGAGCGCTTGCAGGCCCTGCGCGCCACCGAGAAAAGAATCGCCGGCACCTACTGCTATTTTGTACCCGAGGAATTGCTCTGGGCCATGGACATTATCCCGGTGCGGCTCTGCAGCGGGACCTCCGAGACAATAGCTCCTTCGGAAGAGGTGCTGCCGCGTGACATTTGTCCCTTGGTTAAGTCCACCTTAGGTTCGGCCATCGTGGGCGGCGGATACTTTGATGAATGCGATCTGATCATTTTACCCACGACCTGCGATGCCAAGACCAAGTTGGGTGAATACCTGGCCGATTACAAACCGGTCTGGTTGCTCAACCTACCGTCGACCAAGGACTACGAGACGGTCAAACCCTTTTGGCTCCAGGAAATCAAGCGGCTCAAGGGCAAGTTGGAGGCCTGGACCGGAAAGAAGCTGGAACGGAAGAAACTAAAGGAAGCGATCGAACTTTTTCAGAAACGCTCCAAACTGTACCGCGCGTTGTACGAGCTCCGCCGTAAACATCCCGGCGTGATCTCGCATTCCGATTGGCTGATGATGATCCAGGCCAGCTTCTATGCCGATGTTCCCACGTGGGTGGCGCAGGCCGAGGTGTTGCTCAAGGAAATGACCGCCGCGGTTTCTGGCTCACATACTGAGACCACTAAGAAGCTGTTGATTACCGGCGCGCCCGTGATCTGGCCGAATTTTAAGATCCTCAACTTGATTGAGGAACTGGGCGCTTCGGTGGTGGCCGACGAAATGTGTTCCGGGCACCAGCGTCTCTGGGATTACCCCGAGCCCGACGAGTGGACCGTCGACGGCATGGTGGAAGCCTTGGCGTCGCGGTACTTGTTTCCCACCACCTGCCCGTGCTTTGCCAGCTCGTACGACCGGGTGGACAAGCTGCTTAAAATGTCCGAGGATTTTCAAGTCAACGGTGTGATCTATCACGATCTGCGGCTCTGCCAGTTGTTTGATATGGAGCGCGATTTGGTAAACCGAGTGTTGAAGGATAAAAAAATACCCATGCTGACCCTGCATACGGACTACGGGCAAGAGGATGTCGAACAGTTGCGTACGCGGGTGGAAGCCTTCTTGGAGATGATGCGATGATTACAGCCGGTGTCGATATTGGTTCGGTGGCCACCAAGGCCTTGATTTTAAGCGATAAGGATATTTTAGCCACGGCGGTGGTCCCCACCGGGAGCCGTCCCAAGAACAGCGCCAATACGGTGCTGGAGCTGGCGTTGCAAAAGGCGGGGATTGAGCGCGCGGCGGTAGAGCGTATGGTTTCCACGGGCTACGGCCGTCGGGTCGTGGAGTTCGGAGACAAGACCATTACCGAGATTTCAGCCTGTGCCAAAGGCACGAGTTTCTTAGGCAGTCCACGCGGGCAGGTGCGGACCATCATTGACTTGGGTGGGCAGGACATCAAGGTGATCACCTTGGATGAAAACGGTGAGATCACCGACTTTGTCATGAACGATAAATGCGCAGCCGGAACCGGGCGTTTTTTAGAAGTGATTGCGCATGCCTTGGAAGTGCGCTTGGAGGATTTGGGCGAGCTCTCGCTTAAATCGCAGACCTCGATTACCATCAACGCCACGTGCACGGTCTTTGCCGAGAGTGAGGTCATATCGCTCTTGGCGCAAGATGTGAAAAAAGAAGACATTGTGGCCGGGATTCATCATTCCATAGCCGAGCGCATGTTTGCCATGGCCAAAAAGCTGGGCTTGCGCGAGATTGTCTCGTTCAACGGCGGCGGAGCCAAGAACATTGGCTTGTGCGCGGCCATGGAGAGCAAGCTGGGTGTGAAGCTGTACATTCCCGAGATACCGCAGTTTGTGAATTCGTTGGGATCGGCGTTGGAAGCCCAGCGGTTGGGATAACTCCCTTTATGAAACGCATCTCCGTGCTCCGCACAATTATACAAATCATTTTTCTGGTGCTGATTGTTTATGGCGGGGCCACGATTTTTCAGGGTAAGAAAATCCCGCTCCCCTCTATTTTTGTGGTGGCCGAGACCCCGGCTGAGTTTAAGCCCATGTCGGCCACCAAGAGTGCGCCGCCGAAAAAGCAAACGTTTAACATGTATTTGCCGTTTAAAACGTGCCGGTATGCCCGCGGCCTCGGTGCGTTTCGGGGATGTACGTTTCATTTTATTCAGGAATCCATCTCGTGGATGGACCCGATACGCATATGGATCCCCTATTTGGTGGTATTTGTTGTGCTGGCCGTGTTGTTGGGGCGTCTTACCTGCGGTTGGGTGTGTCCGATGGGGTTTATCCAGGATCTGTTGGGACATTTACGCAAAAGCCTGCATGTTTCGGAAATTAAAGTGAACGAGCATCAGCGGGTGCAGTTGCGCAACGCCGGCCTGGCGCTTATGGTCCTGGTGGGGATTTTTTCCTGGGTGGCCTCGATTCAATCCCTGCCTTGGGCCGTGCGGGATGGACTGTATTTGGTCGGCTGCCAGATCTGTCCGGCCCGCACTGTGTACTCGCTCATGACCGGGTATCCGATTTTTGCCGACTTGTGGCGCCCCATTTTCCTGGTGCTGTTCATTGTGAGTACGTTGTTCACGTTCTTTTTTCTGGCCTCGTTTTTCGTAAACCGCATTTGGTGCAGCTTTTGTCCGAACGGGATTTTAATCTCGTTGTTTAACCGCGGGAAGCTTGTGACCAAGGAGAAAACATGGGAAGCCTGCGCCCGCTGCGGGGTCTGCGCCAATGTGTGCCCCGTGGAATCCACGCGGGTGTATCACGACAAGTCAGACCGCTACGTGGACCAGCCGGAATGCATTCATTGTTTTCGCTGTGTGGAAAAATGTCCCCAAAAGACCTTGCGGGTTAAATTGTTCGGTTGGAAAATCTTTTGACAAAATCTGAGCGCATCCAAGGAGACACGCATGCTGGCTTGGCCCCCACAACCGCGTATTTTTGAAATACCCACCTGGCCGTGGCTGAGTCACCTCAGCGTGCTTTACGGGCAGGAGATTACTTTGGCCAATGTCCCCGAGGAGGTTGTGGCCGAGATGGCCCAGGGGGCGGATGCGGTTTGGCTTATGGGGGTTTGGGAGCGCAGCTCGGCGTCTCGGCAGTGTGCGCTGGAAATTCCCGAATTGCGCGAAGCCTATGCCCGCGCCGTGCCGGACGTAGAGGAGGCCGACGTAGTAGGCTCGCCGTATGCCGTGCACGCGTACACCGTGGAGCCGCGCCTGGGTGGGGATGCGGGTTTGCAGCGGGTGCGGGCGCAGTTGGCCCACCATGGCTGTCGGCTGATCCTGGACTATGTGCCCAATCATGTGGCGCGGGATCATGTATGGACCTGGGATGCGCCGGATATGTTTATCCAGGGCGATCCGGGAGAGAGTTGCCAGCGCGGGGCTTTTTTTCCCGCCGGGGAGCGCGTGCTGGCCCATGGGCGTGATCCGTATTTTCCAGCCTGGACCGACACCGCGCAATTGAACGCCTGGTCTGCGGACTATCGCACTCAGGCAATTGCGACCCTGTGCGAATTGGCCGAGCAATGCGACGGCGTACGCTGCGACATGGCCATGCTGCTGTTGAACGAAGTGTTTGACCGGACCTGGGGCGCACGCGCTGGAAGCCCCTTGCCGCAGGAGTTTTGGGACGAAGTGATCACTGCGGTTCGCCAACAGCATCCGAGGTTTTGGTTTATGGCCGAGGTGTATTGGGACAAGGAGTGGGAACTGCAGCAGCAGGGGTTTAATTTTTGCTACGATAAGCGCTTTTACGAACGTGTGGTGCAGGCCGATGCCGAAGGCTTGCGAGTGCATTTGGCGGCAGCACTCAGCTATCAAACGCATCTGGTGAGATTCTTGGAAAATCATGACGAGCCCCGGGCGGCGTCCGTCTTAGCCGCAGGGCAGGCACATGCCGCCGCGTTGTTGTGCCAGTGTGTGCCTGGCGCACGCATGCTTTTTCTCGGGCAAGCCCAAGGCGCGCGTATCAAACTCCCGGTGCAGTTGCGTCGGGGTCCTGACGAACCGACGGATACAATCTTGGCTGCGTGGTATCAACGGTTGACAACCCTTTTGCCGACACGAGAGGGTGGGGTTTTGGATAAGTGGCGGTTGTGCCACACTCAGGTTTTGCAGGCCGCGCATAACCCTTTTGTGGCTTTGACCTGGGATACCGAGAGCGGCCCTTGGTTGGTGGTCATAAATTTTGGGCCGGTTTGGGCGCAAGGATACATAAGTTTGCCCTTGCCCACCGTGGGCAACAGCGCCTGGACCTTTTCCGATCAGTTGAACCAGCAGGCGTACACGTATCCGACCTTGGATGTCATGCGCAATGGGCTGTATGTGGCCCTGGACGCCTGGCAGAGCCACGTCTTTCACCTGTCGCCGGAAGCTTAAAATAGGTTTAAAACTTAATTTTAAAAGCGATTTTCCGATACTTAAGGTCAGAAATGATTCTCAGGAAGTTGAGAAGGAGTCGCCTTATGGAAAGTTTTTACGAATCCCACAGTGATGTGAATAAAAACCGTTTGTACATCCGTTTGAAGGGATTTCTCACCGATGACATGATGGAAAAAGCCGCGGATCAAGTGATTCACGAGTTGAAAAAGCTAAAGCCGGGATTTGATGTGATCAATGATATTTCGGAATTCAAACCTACGTCCCAGGCTGGATTGGCGCATATTCAGCGTGCGCAAAAAGCCATTCAGGACCGAAGCGTACGCCGGGTTATCCGCGTGGTGAACCAATCGCACGTTACGGCCCAACTGCAACTCAACCGCGTGGGCAAAGAGGCGTATACGTCCGCTGAACTGGATCAAGCCGGGTCTATGGCTGAAGCTGAGGCCAAATTGGATAGAGACAAAACACCGTAATTTAAGGCTTAATGTTCCAGCAGGAAAGACGGTATGCTCGACCGCGTAAGGGTTGCTGGAGAGTGGCTCTGTTGCTCAGATGTGGTTCAGGTGGAAAAGCCATTTATTTAACTTTGAAGTTAAAGTTTTTCTTAAAGCTACCGAAAATCGATAGACTCACTCAATTGTGATAAATATTGGAGTGGGCAAAGTGCACAAAAAATCTAACACAAAGAAAGTAAAAAAATCTTGATCCTTAACATGTTTCATCGTATATCTATAGTCTCTTCAAAAAACCGGTGATTGAAAGGGGGGAACACTCGGCTTTTTAGGCAGTTCTACGTTTTTCCTCAAGACCATTAAAAATTTAAGAAAGGTGGACGAGACGTGAAAAAGCTCTTAAGTGGCGTTTTGGCAATGACAATGCTTCTCTCTATGTCCGGATTGGCTTCGGCAACAAAGGATACTTCGTTTACATCAGACTCAACCGCAGGCATCTTTGAAGACAACTATGATTTCTTCAAATACAGCCCGGCGTATCTCCCCAGCCTGCAGAGAAACACCTTGTGGGCCCAGTTATCCAACCATGTGACCGGGGGCGATGAGCAAGTGAATGGCAACCCCGGCACCAGCAGCTATTTGCTGGGTACGCAGGTTTCGGCCATGGGCGTAGGCCGTGCAGGGTTCATCTTTGACTGGTACGGTTCGGATAGTTTTGAAACAGCGTACAACGGCTATGCCGGTGGTGAGTCGCAAAGCGGAAATGGCTTTATTGAATCCGCGTTGGTCAACTACCGTGATTCCAACACCGATGGCATCTACGATGCCAAGACTGAGAAGTACGGACGTGAAAAAAGAACCTACTCCTACAACGACACCGATGTCTATGTGGCCTATGGCTTGGGTGATCTGGGTGGTCTGGACTTTGGTGCGGCCTTGCGCGTGCAGGGCAGCGGCACCAAGTACACCTACAACCCAGGTTATTTGGGTGTGAATGCTTTGGTCGCACAGTACGCCGGACTTTTGATCGGTCCGTCGTTTGACCAGAGCCTGCGCTGGACCGAGACCAACTTGATCACCGGTGCCAAGACCTTTGAGTTTACCCAAGGCACCACCGGGTCCTTGGAACGCAGTAGCATGGATACCAAGGTCACCTTGGCCGCACGTGCCGCCAAGATGATCTCCAACCTGGATGCGGTGGTCAACCTGACCCCGATCTTCCGGAGCAGAACCAACAAGTACACCTACCAGCTTGATCAGAACATCAACTACAATCCGAACGCAGTTGCGGATAAAGTTTCTCAGTACAAGGAAAACGGCATTGAAAACGGCTTGGGCTATCCGGGTTCGGGCGTGGGTGTGGGCATCGGCCTCCGCGGCGATTACACCATGAGCAGCAACTTCGTGCTTATCGGTGAAGGCGGTTTCCAAATGGTCCCGTCGACCATTGCCGATGCCAAGCAAGACCGCACCACCATGGTCCGCACTCGCACGCCGAACGGCACGCTCTTGCAAGTGGATCAGACCGACGTTGCCGACAACGACAAGTTTGAAGGCAAGACCGACGACAGCTCTTACTCCTTGGGTGTGCGCGGGCAGTACCAGGTTGCCAAGAACACCAAGTTCGGCATGGGCATTAAGTTCACCGGTACTTCCACGATCAGCAAAGTGAAGACCACCAACACGTACTCGTCCACGCGGACAGTCAGTGGCACGGGCAGCACGGCCACCGACTACACAGCGGTGACCACCGGCGGCTACACCAGCGAGGCCAATACACGCAGCATCTACAACAACATCGAGCTTCCGGTTGGTTTGGTGATCAACCTCATGGAAAACTTGCCGATCCGTTTCGGCGCCATGCATACCATCACCACGCATGAATACAGCAACGATACGCAGGTGACGGCGCGTCAGCCGCAGATCACACAGACCAACTACGCCAATGGGTCATCAGCCCAGACCGCAGCGACGCAAAACAACTTTGACGAAGTGAATTCTGGTTATTTGCAGACCTACCACAACAATGCGCTCTATCATGGCGCGACGTGGTGGCCGACCAAGGATGTTCAGGTCGACATGACGGCTATCTATGATTTGGTTAAGTTCGGCGACTACCGCTTGTCCATCTCGGTTTACTTCTAAAGAAAAGGAGACGTACATGAAGAACTTATTCACCAAAGCTCTTTGTTTCGGGTTGTGCGGAGCCAGCCTTGTGTTCCTGGCCTCGTGTGCAGCTCAAAAAGGCACGTTAAGCCCCAATACCAGCCTGATCGGCGCCAACAACGCAGGCTCTACCTCGTTGCCGACAATAACCGCGGTTACAACCCCGGGTGGTGTGTACAACAAATTGTTCGTGGATTTTTCCGCGGACATGGACCCGGCCAGCATCAACAGCACGACTGTAAAGTTGTTCCAGCTTTATGATGTTACTGGAACGGTGACATACTCAGATGAAAATGAAGTCACCAATGTTACTTTGAGCTACGATGGAAACAGTCGCCGCTTAACGATCGTGAGTTCGACTGGGTCATGGCCCAGCAATACACAATATCGCTTGAACATCACCAACGGTGTACGCAGTTTGACCGGACGTCCGTTGGATGGCAATGGCAATGGTATTGCTGAAAGCGTAGATTTTGACTACTATACGGCTACCTTTACTTTAGGTGGAGCGCCCGTGGGAACCTACGCTTACGCAACTGGACCGTTGCAGGCCTCGAGCATAGATGTATATTGGAACTTGCCAGGTGGTGGAAGCAGCAGCGGTAACTTGCTTTCAGGCAATGTTGCGAATGTTTCACAATTCTATACAAATGTTACGATTACGGTTGTCTTCAACAAAGCCGTGGATGACCTGACTCTCAACAATAATAAAAACACCTTGATCACAAACGCTGTAACTGGAGCCAATGTAACCCCCATTAGCAATTCCATTGCGGGTTCTGGAGTATGGCCGCGTCAGGTTGATTTTTTCTACACCTTGGAAGCAACGTCCAAGTATAAGCTAACCATTAAGGGTGGTTTGACTGGTTACCGGACACGAACCGATAAAGCCAGTTCGACAGATAAAGCGCCCTTGTTTGGTCGTTATTTTGATGGCAGCACCAAAGGGGTTGTTGGCACTGCTGTAAACGGCGTTGCAGAAGCCAGTGATGATCTGGTACGTGAATTTACGACAGGAACCGCTACCGGTGCAAACACACCCGTCGTGACGGTGGGTACAGTAACACAAGGAACTCGGAAGCTTATTGTAC
Source organism: uncultured bacterium (assembly GCA_964604705.1). Classification (GTDB taxonomy): domain Bacteria; phylum Oederibacteriota; class JAAXVQ01; order JAAXVQ01; family JAAXVQ01; genus JAAXVQ01. The sequence continues at coordinate 62,211 of CAZSAP010000013.1, read as the reverse complement.
CGTTTAACGTAACTCCGTTGGTGGTCGATGCCACCAATTCCAAAGCACGCTTGGATGAGACAACCATCACCCCAGCGAACTTCCAGTTGTTTGTGGTTGTTACTACGCCCGCAGCGTTTGTGGGAACGTATCAGATCCCAGTCAAACAACTGGTATTCAACGGAACGACTACGGTAGACGTGTATTTGCCGGATACGTTCTATCCAGGAAACGGCACCTCGTATCAGGTGTATGTTAAGGTTCTTCCGGGGCTTAAGTCAGTGGAAGGGCTCATGCTGGATGCCAACAGCAACAACATTGGCGGAGAGACAGCCGATGTTTACTCTTCGGTGGGCACTGTACATAACTTTACCTGCAAGTAAGGCTGATTTAGTTGAACCAAAGAGGTCTGGTGGGGAAACCTGCCAGACCTCTTTTTTATTTCAACTCCCCCTAGCCCCCTCTTTGCCAAAGAGGGGGAGACAGCCCGAGTCAGGCTGGCGGGGGGGGGAGTTCGGGTTCGCCATCGATTTCTCCATTCACCAACCCTTTAAACGGCGATTACCCATGATAATTCCTATTGCGATTGCAGCCTTGAAGGGATGCAAAGAAAAAGCTTTTATGTCTGGTAATGTGGTCAAGAAATTCGGTAAAATACCGTTGCTAAGATAAGACCAAGTAAGAGAAACCCTATCTAAGAACGTAAGGCTTAAGCTTTGGGGGTGAATTGCCTCAAGTACAATTAGGAAGGACCAGCGGACGCTTATAAAGACCGGTAGCTGTAAAATTCTTTTATTTAAGGGGGAAAAATGAAAAGAATTTTAAAGTTGGGTTTGGTGGTGGGGTTGTTGTTTTGCACTGGACGTGTGGGCGCTGAGGAAGGTATGACGGAGATTACGCCAGCACTATCGAATACAACGGCAGCCAGCAGCGCTACGGTCTCAGGTTTGGAAAGTCCGGAACTGTTGCTCTTTATGCCGGTTGTTGTTACAGCGGCAAAAAAGGCACAGACCATCGCCGAGGCGCCGGCGGTCATGACCGTTATTTCCGCTGAGGATATCCAGCGTATGGGTGCGCGCACTCTCATGGATGTCTTGAAGACGGTACCAGGATTTACCGTTATTCAAGATAGCAACGAACATATTGTGGCGCTGCGGGGAATTTTTGCCTCCACCAATCAAAAGTTCTTGGTCATGCGTGACGGACACAGGTTGAACGACTGGATGTGGAACAGCATTGAACACGATTATAGCCTTACCTTGGCCAATGTGAAACGCATCGAAGTTTTGCGCGGTCCGGGTGCATCCTTGTACGGGAGCGCGGCGCTTTGCGGTGTGGTGAACATCATCACGAAAGATGCGGAAGACGTGGACGGGACCGCGGTAAAGCTCGGGTACGGGATGCCGCAACAGTTTAAGGCTGACGCGGTGTTTGGCAAGAAGTATAAAGACACTGAATCGCTTCTGGCCTGGGGTTCGGTGTATCGGACCGAAGGCGAAAAGGTGGATTTGCCGGCCGGGAAAGATTCGGCTACGCGTCCAATTGACGGGTATATGCTGGTTGACAAGCGCGGTCCGAGTTTTGATACGGGTCTGAAGTTGAAGGAAGGCAAATTTGTATTCGATGCGGATTTTCGCAATTCCAACTATATCCAACCCGGTGGGAACGCAGGTCAGCTTTACGATCGAGCAATGTCTGATCCGGTGGATTTCCAACAAACGTTTCGGTACGGCGACTTAAATCTTACCTGGGAGGACACCGTAGCCGAGCATGTCACCCTCAAACTGAATCAATATTATAACTATTTGTATTGGTCCTCGTGGCAGCGTCCGGCGGTGGCGCGCGATGCGGCACCCAACGGCCAAATGTTTTTTTGGGAGGTTGAAGGGCAGGATTACGGCGTAAATTACTCGGGCAGCTATGAACTTGAGGAGGGGTCGGTCCTCGTCGGAGTGCAGGCCGAGCAACGAGACCTGCTGCGCACCACGGCCAGTGTGAATTATCAAAACGCAGCTGGGACACTCTTGCCGCCCGGTTACCCCAACAATACCAATCCGGTCTATCTGTTGGATGCTCCTGTTCGTCCCGGCGGGGAATACTATCTGGCGGCGTATGCTCAGGTGGATTATAAATTTTTCGATCAGGTCATGATCAATCTCGGCGTGCGGGATGATTACTACAAGGAAGTCGGTGGGTCCATTAACCCGCGGGCCTCGGTTATTTACAATCCAAGTTTTTTTAAGCCTATGTTTTGGAAAACCATTTATGGCAGGTCGTTCCTTAATCCGTCCTATTTCTATCGGTTCAATTCTGGGAAGCTCGGGTACTACGGTGGGCCGGATTTAAAACCGGAAGTTATGGATTCGTATCAAACCCAATTTTCATATTATTTTGGCAAAGCCAGTTCGGCATCGGTGACGGGTTTCTACAACATCATTAAAGATGTCATCAATCAAAAAACCGGCTTTGCGGCCTATACCAATTTTGGGCAAGTGGCCATGGAAGGTGTGGAGGGCGAAGTCAAGGCTGACATTTTGGAAACATTGGGTGTGTTTGCCAACTACACATGGCAGAAACCCGATATGGGGAATACGGATCTGCCGGCCGATCCGCGCAGTTCGTATCAGCTGGTCAACAACACCATTAAAAATATACCTACCCACATGGCCAATGCCGGCGTCAATTACGCTCCTATTAAATACCTCAATCTCAACCTCACGGCCAATTGGACTGGGCCCATTGAGTCACCCACCAAAGCCAGCATGACGGATTTTGGACCTACGTATCAATTGCCTGGAGTAACGATCCTTAACTTGACTGTGATTGCCCAGGAGTTTTTCAATACCATGGATTTAACCATAAATGTCAATAACCTCTTGAATACGGAGTATTATATGGGAGGCACGGTGACGCCTTTCCGGCAGCCAGGGCGTTGGATCTTGGCCACCCTGGGGTATAAGTTTTAAGTCTCCTTTAGAATTAATTAAAAAAGACGGCGTCCTTTAAAAGGATGCCGTCTTTTTTTGTTTATGTTTTTAAAATGGAGATTGTGTCAGAACCATCTCCTTTATGAACGAAATGACATCGATAACTCTGGGGTAAGGTATCTTCCTTTGAAATCAGCATCTAACCATCCTTTGCTTGCGGGTTTTGACCTCGATGTTTATAATAAAGCTCATTCGCTACATGGATTGTTTTAGGAGGTTGTTATGGTCAAGCATATCGTGATGTGGAAACTCAAGGACACAGCCGAAGGAGCTTCGCGCGCAGAGAACATTGTGCGCATGAAAAATCGGTTGGAAGCGTTACCTCAGGCGATTGCAGAAATCAGGGCATTGGAAGTCGGGGTCTCGTACAACCGGTCTGAAGCGGTGTTTGATTTGGTTTTGCTTACGGAGTTTGATTCGCGCGCCGCACTGGATGCGTATCAGGTGCATCCCGCGCATCAGGAGGTTGTTGGGTTTGTTAAAGCCGTGACCGCGCAACGGGCCGTAGTGGATTACGAGTGTTAATCCAAGCAACAGCGGACACCGCCAATAGGAGATCGTAAGATATCATGGAACTTTCAGCAGAAACTAAACCGCATCCGCGTTTTCAAAAGGCCATGGTGATCTACAATCCCCATTCCGGGAGGGGAATGCAATTACCTAGGCTGATCCGATGGTTGTTGGGGCTCACGGTACAAACGGGAAAACGGATTCCTGCCGGAGAACATGTCTTGGTTCAAATCTTGGAGCGGTTGCATCGGTATGGGATTCAAGCCAGCGCGGCTTGCACCTCGGCCCCGGGAGACGGAACGCGTTTGGCGCGCGAATGTGTGGACGCTGGCTACGATTTGGTGATTGCCGTAGGTGGGGACGGTACGGTCAATGAGGTGGTCAACGGGTTGGCCGGCTCGGAGGTCGCGCTGGGTGTGATTCCAGCCGGAACCATCAATGTGTTCGGCTTGCTCATGAATCTGCCGACGGATCTGAATGACGCCTGTCGCACGCTGGCACGGGGAACGATCCGGAAAATTGATTTGGGGCGGATTCAAGACCGGTATTTTGTCTGCATGGCAGGTGTCGGATTTGATGCGTTTGTCATAAAGCACGTGGATTCACGGATCAAGCGGGCCTGGGGTGCCATTGCCTATCCGCTCACAGCGGCCATGCATTATTTCACCTACCCCTTTCGAAAAATTGTGGTTCAAATTGACGGAAAACCGGGTGTGCACATGGGGTATTTCCTGGTGGTCGGGAACGGCAAGTACTACGGCGGGGAAATGGTGATTTCCAGTCGGGCGGATATGAGCGATGGCTTTTTGGATGTCTGTCTTTTGAAACGACGAAATTTGTGGAATTTTGTGGGATACCTTTGGGCCTTGCGCATGGGAAATTTGGAAAAGTATTTGGATGCAGAGATTTTTCAGTGCAAGACGCTTTATGTAAGCAGCCGTGGACGTCATCCAGTCCATGTGGATGCAGAGTATATTGGCACCACGCCGGCTTTGGTCGAAGTGGTGCCAGGGGCATTAAAAGTAGTGGTCCCACCCGGGTCCTAGGGGACCTTATTTTTTTTCGTACCAGGTTGTGAGAAAGCTTTTCCAGACATCCAAGGATTCATCGCCCATTTCGATAAAGCGCAGTCCCGCCTGACAACTCCAACCGTCCTTGAACTCTCCGGTTTGTGACCACATGACTTCAGCCTTGGCTCTGAAAAATCGATCGCCATCGGCACAGGGAAGTTTCATTTTTATCACCAGCACTTGCCCTTGAACCACGTCGTTGGGCAAATACACCAGCAATCCCCCGAGGGAGACATTGGACGTAACGCCTTCAGGCAGCGCTTCTTCGGAAAGGTCAAACGCGCAAGGCAGGGTTGCATCCAGACGTGGATAGATTCTACGGTCAAAATGGGCACCACCGTACTCGGGCATATGAGCAGGACTCCTTTTGCGTTGTGTCGATATGCCATTATAATGAAAATCTAAGAAAACGTAAGGAAAAAGTAGTGCGAATTTAAACCGTCCCCAGGCTTCCTAAAAAACTCAGAATAATTAGGGCGAAATTGTTATTGGATCAAGCTGGGCTGAAAAATGCCGAACCTATAATAAGTATGCCTAAAGTCCGAGGTGAATCGTTTTGAGTACCCCTGCTGCACCGAAAAAAGAAGAGGCTGGACTAACCGACGCATTTTCAGCGTTGGGTCCGATTGAATCCAAGGATTTTGAATCGTTGGCACCCGTCCCTCAGAGTTTGGCCTATCTGGCCAAGGTGCAATACGAACCTGAAATTGGATTCCAGGAAGTTTCACGTGTGATCGAAACCGACATGGCCTTGGTGGCCAATCTTTTGCGTTTGGCCAATTCCGCGTGGAGTCGGGGTGCGTCTCAGATCATGACAGTCAAGGATGCCTTGAACCGTCTGGGCATGACGAACATTGTGAATCTGGTGTTGATGTCTTCGTTGGCCTCGGCCATGAAAAAAGCCTGTCCGGGTTACGACCTGGGTGAAAATGAGTTGGCGCGTCACAGTGTGGCTGCGTATTTGGCCGCATCCAGTCTTCGCCGTTTTTCCCCAGTGGACCTACCCAACGGTTTGTCGACGGCGGCCCTTTTACACGATATTGGGAAGCTGCTGCTTGAGCGCTACATCTCACAGACACTGTTGGCAAAGATTCGGCAAAGTGTGGCGGATAAACAATTCCCAACCTATTGCCAGGCCGAAGAACATTTTATTGGTGCCAACCATGCCGAAGTAGGCATGGCGATTGCGCATTTTTGGAAGTTTCCCCGTGAGCTGTTTGTGGCCATTCGTCGGCACCACGAGCCGGAAGTGTACGATGATTTGCTTTTGGCCGGAGTTAAGTTGGCGGACTTGGTGGCCAAGATGGTTTTTCCCCTGCGGGTATCAGAAGAAATGCCGCGCAAGGAGCAGTTGGAACTTATGCACGTGTTGGGAATTGTGCCGTCGGATCTGGCGCTTATGTGTGTGTTGGTGGAAGAAGAGTGGAAGGAAACCGAGAAGCTGCTGCAAATGTAGACGGTGTTTTAGTGGATCATCCAGTGTAGGTCGCCCCCTCTCGTTGAATCCATCTGAATATGTGTAGCTGCCTAAAGTGTGCGTAGGTGCTGCGAGACCGCTTCTTTCAAATGACGCAGCTTGTCCTGTCCGTAGGGTGCAAACATCCAGGTGAATACCGAATTGTTGGTCAGCAGGGGATCGGGATGGTCTGGAAACGTTGGTGACCTGCACCATTGGTCCCAGTCGGGAGTGCCGGGGATGGGCGAATAGTCATTTAGATGGATTTTTACCCCCCACCGCATGAGGTAGGCGACGTCCGTTTGTATTTCCTCCCAGGTTTGTCCAGGCAGGCCCAAGAGCATGTACACACCAATATCGCGCAAGGCAAATCCAGCTTGGGATAAATGCGTTAACGCTTCTTCGAATTGGTGAGTACTGATTTTATTTCCATTGCGACGCTGGCGTTCGGGGTTGGTGGTCTCCAAGCTCAGACGCAAGGTCTTGAATCCGGCGCGATAGAGCAACTCGGCGGTAGGTGCATCCAGATACGCAGCATGCACGCCGTTGGGTGTATGAAAGCGCAGCTCTTTGCCAGTGTGCAGCCAGGCACGCAAGAGCGGTTGAATGTGTTTTTCCGGAGCGTAGAGCAGGGCGTCATCGTAGAAGGCAATATCCGTTATGCCTAACGCATGCAGGGTTTCCAGTTCGGCGAGCACCTCGGGTACAGGACGCTGAACATAGTGCGGGTGCAACAAGGATGAGGCGCAGTAAGGGCAGGCGAAAGGACACCCTTGGGTGGTGAGCAACGGAGCGTACGCAGTCTGGGTGCCTAGGGACAAGTCATAAAACCTCTGGGTGGGGAAGCGTTGGGTTAGGGTCAGCCCAAACGAGGCCAAGGTATCCAACAGACGTGTGTCGAGCGCGTAAGGGTATACGGCATCCGCGCCTGAGGTGCAGCGAGCATGTTCAGGGAAAAGCCGGGCATAGATCCCGCCTAAGATGATCGGGGTTCCGGGGGCTTCCTCTTTGCAGATACGAATGGCCTCATGCACACCCGGATACCAGTAGGTCATGCTGCTGGTCATTAAAATGGCATCCAGAGGCAGGGCGTGGCGGAGTTGCTGGCGGAAGGCTTCGGGTGAGATGCCGTAGCGTCCGAACGTGCGGGGAATTCCGGCCAGGATCGGGGGTGTGGGCAACATGTGCTTGGGATATTTGCCAGTACCAAAACGCTTGACCGAAGCTCCTTCAAGGCAGTCAATCCAAATCAGGTCGCGCGTGTAGGCCGAGAGAAACTCCGCAACCTGCATAAGCCCCAGAGGACGGGCCCAAAGATTGACGGCAGCAAAGTCATGGATCCAGGGATTGACGAAAGCCAGGCGCAAAGACATAGACCTTTCCTCAGGCGTTCAGAGTTGTAGAAACCGGATTACCCGCTGACCGAGACCACGGCCAAGACCAGCGAGAGCAGGGAGATGGCGACAGTAAAGGCAATGGAGATGATGTTGTTGAGCCGGCTGTTGGTATGCTCACCCATGATTTTTTTATCGTTGATGATAATGAGCATGGCGACCAAGACAAAGGGCAGAACCAAGCCGTTGATCACCTGCGAAATAAGCATGATCTGGATGAGGGGGATCTTGGGGAGCATGATCAACCCGGCGCCAAACAGAATCAAAAAAGTATAAAGGGTATAAAACTGAGGGGCTTCGGTGAAGCGTTTGTTGACACCGGTCTCCCAGCCAAAGCTTTCGCAAACACTGTAGGCTGTGGAAAGGGGCAGAATAGAGGCGGCGAACAGGGAGGCGTTGAGCAAACCGAAGGCGAAAAGCCAGGACGCATAGTTGCCGGCCAAAGGCGCCAAGGACTTGGCCGCATCGGCGGCGGTCTCGATGATGACTCCGCCTTTGGGTTCGGTGAACAGGACGGTTCCGCACACGATGATGATAAAAAACGCGATCAGGTTGACCGAGATACTGCCAAGGATGGTGTCGGCCTTGGAGTAGGCGTAGTCCTTGATGTTGATTTCCTTTTCGGCGACCGAGGCTTGTTGGTAAAACTGCATCCAAGGTGCGATGGTGGTACCGACAATACCAATGAGCATGATGAGGAAGTCGGATTTGAATTTCAACTGAGGCGTTATGAATTCCCGCCCAATCTGATGCCAGTTGGGCTTGACCACAAACCCCGTAACCAAATAGGTGATGTAGAAAATACAGGCAATCAGGAATATTTTCTCGACGGATTTGTAGGTGCCCTTCACCACCATGGTCCAGACCAGCATGGCGGCCAGAGGCACCGAGATGAATTTGCTTACACCGAAAAGTTCGGCGCTGGCGGCCACACCGGCGAATTCGGCGATGATGTTGCCGAGGTTGGTCAGGAGCACCAGCGTCATGAGGTAGAACGTGAACTTTACGCCGAATTTTTCCCGGATCAGCGAGGAAAGCCCTTTGCCCGTGACAATTCCCATGCGGTTGCACATTTCCTGGATCAGGATTAAGGCCACGGTGATGGGAATAAGCGACCAGAGCAGGGCGTAACCGAAATGCGCACCGGCTGCGGAGTAGGTCGTGATACCTCCGGCGTCGTTGTCTACGTTGGCGGTAATGATGCCCGGCCCCATGATGGAGAAGAAGAGCGCCAGTTTGATGAACCAGGGACGTTGTCTGAGTTTTTCCATCCATACTGCGATCATGGGCTAAGCGCCTCCCTCAACTTCATCTTTAATATCCGGGGAAAACGCTTCCAAGGCGTCGCGTACGGAAATGATGCCTTTGATCTTGTGATGCGAGTCCACGACCGGGAGCATATGGAAATTATACTTAAGGAACAACTGTCCGATTTTTTCAATGTGTGTATCCACGCCAACCTTGATGACCTTGTTGGCCATGATCTCGGTCACAGGTTGATCCGGCTTGGCAAGGATCAACTCGCGCAGGCTGAGCACGCCGACCAACGAGCGCTGCTCGTTGAGTACGTAGATGTAGTAAATGGATTCGGCTTTTTCATGCTCGTCGCGAATCTTATCCAGCGTCTGGCTGACCGTAGTGCTGGATTTGACTGTGATAAACTCCGTGTTCATCAAGCTGCCAGCGGTATTTTTGGAGTGCTTAAGCAATTCCTTGAGATCCAGCACCTTCTTTTTGGGGAGGTTGCGGAAAACCGAGTTTACTTTTTTACGGGACAACTCCGAGAGCAAGTCCACGGCTTCATCCATGGGAAGTTCATCTAGAATTTTGGACAGTGTGTCATTGGAAAGCGTGTGCAGAAGTTGCAACGAGGTCTTCATGGGCAGCTTCTCAATGGTTTGGGCGGCGGTGGAAATATCCAGAGCCTTGAATGCGGTCTCGCGTTCGTCGGTACCCAAGTCTTCCAAGATGTCGGCCAAGTCCGCCGGGTGCATGTTGGAAAGCTTGGAATAGGAAATCTTCAAAGCCAAGGTGCCGGCCGAATGGGCATCGGCCAAGGGTTGCACAAACTTCCATTGGATAAATTTATCTTCCAGGTCGTAGTCCACCAACCAGTGGACCAGTTTCTGATACACGTGGAGCCAACCCAAGCGGCGAAGCAAACCTGAGAATCCGACATCCATGTGCACAATCCAGATGTTGCATTTTTCAATCAACAGATGGAGGTCGTTGACCCGAACCAAACGTGAGCCGGAGATATCCACAATTTGCTTATCCAGAAAGGTTTCTCGAACGAGGATTTCATGTTTGGCCAAGCTGAGCTTGGGATTGAGCGAGTCTAAGGCGTTCTCTGCCAGGACCGGCCCCTTGGCTTCTGGGATATCGATGCAGCCAATGGGCAAGGACTGGCCGGGATCAAACCAGTGGCGGCTGATAATCAAACCGGTGATATGGGGATAGATTTTGGTGATGTCCGCGATTACATCGGAGATATAACCGATTTTTCTCCCGGTACTGCGGTCAATGACCGGTTTATGGATCAACTGGGAAAGAAAGAGAAACGAGAAACTCATAATACAAAACCGCCGCCATGGAATAGGCGCCCGAAGCTGCAAAGGCTCTTCATACTAAAGGAAGGGGGAGGCTAAGGCAAGTTTTTTGTCGGAACCAGATGCTTTTTTACTTGGGAAACGGTAGGGGTGCAAAGTTATTTGCCACAAGAGGGTTTCGCGAGCCTGCAGCTGTGCGGGGAGCATGTCGCAGAAGTTCGAGAATAGTCGCGTAGAAGTCTTGACAGGGGGGGTGGGGGTGTTTATAATCGCGCATTCGCCCGGAATCGAGATCCGGGCTTCACTATTTGTAGATTATACCTTTACTAGGAGGAAGACCATGGAGTGTACGGGGAATTACTTTTTTACTTCGGAGTCTGTAACCGAAGGCCATCCGGATAAGATGGCAGATCAGATTTCCGATGCCGTGTTGGATGCGGTATTGGCCAAGGATCCGCGCGGACGTGTGGCCTGCGAGACCTTGTTGACCACCGGCATTGTGATCGTGGCCGGAGAGATCACCACGACGGCGCATTTCAATGTGCCGGATTTGGTTCGTCAAGTGGTGGCCGATATTGGTTACACGGATGCGGACATGGGTTTTGATGCCAAGACCTGCTCGGTGTTGACAGCCTTGCAGTCTCAGTCCCCGGACATTGCCATGGGTGTGGATCGCGATGGCGCCGGTGACCAGGGCATGATGTTTGGCTTCGCGACGCGTGAAACTCCGGAACTGATGCCCATGCCGATTACGCTGGCTCACCAGTTGACCGAACGGTTGACGTTGGTTCGCAAGCAGGGCAAGGTGAAGTACTTGCGCCCTGACGGAAAGTCCCAGGTCTCGGTCGAGTACCGCAACGGCAAACCGTTCCGTGTGGATGCCGTGGTTATTTCCACGCAGCACCATCCGGGTGTGTCGCAGAACCGCATTAAGCAAGACATGCTCTCACTGGTCGTCAAGCCGGTGATTCCCGCCAAGATGTTGGACAGCAAGACCAAATACTATGTGAATCCGACCGGACAGTTCATCATCGGCGGTCCCCACGGCGATACCGGCTTGACCGGGCGCAAGATCATTGTGGATACGTACGGCGGCATGGGCCGGCACGGCGGCGGCGCCTTCTCGGGCAAAGATCCGTCCAAGGTGGATCGTTCGGCGGCGTATATGGCGCGCTACATTGCCAAGAACGTGGTTGCGGCCGGATTGGCCGATAAGTGTGAGATTCAGTTGTCGTACGCCATTGGCGTGGCGGAGCCTACGTCGGTCATGGTGGATACGTTCTGCACCAACACCATTCCGGAAGAGGCAATCTCCAAACTCGTGCGTGCGGTGTTCCCGTTGACACCCAAGGGCATTATCGAGCACCTGAAACTACGCAAGCCGATCTACCGCGCGACCGCTGCGTACGGTCACTTTGGGCGTCGCACGTTCTCCTGGGAAAAGACCGACAAGGCTGCGTCATTGAAGCAGCTTGCCGCGAAATACAAAGCAAAGAAATAGTCACCAGCCTGTGGGAGCCGGACATGAGGTCCGACTCCCACAGGCTTTTTGTAAACGTGAATGTAATAGGTTTGGTGTTGGGACAGTGATCAAGGAGCGTCGCTTGAACATAAGGGTTCATCGCATGATCCGATGTCAAAGGATTAAACACTGGCTGGGCTGCTTGACCGTGGGTCTCTTTTTGGGGCTGGGGTTGAGCGTCCCAGCCTTTTCCGTTTCTGCCCTCGCCCCTATGCCGGGCAGCAACGAGGTGTTGGAAGCCGAACCCGTAGCCACAGCCACGCCCACCGATTCAGGCTCGGCTCAGACGGTGCCGGCGGAAGACGTCATGAGCGCACGTTTGGCTGAAGAGTTCGGGCAGGAGCGAGTTTTGTTTCCGTATTATTTTTCCGCCTACATTCCGCGTATGGAACGCACGGAAGTCAACCTTGGTTTGTTTTTAAGTCAGAATCCGGGGATTGATGTGGCGGTCAGTTGGGCCGTGATGCAGGACATGATGGTTTCTGCCCGGATGGCGGCCTTGGGCGCCAGCAACACGGTGGATGCCGGCTTGCGGTATGCGGTTTTGCCCGAGCAGGTGGATTCGTCCAAACCCGCCATTGCCGTGGTGGCGGATGTCTTGGTTCTCAATCACCGCACGCTCGGTGAGCCCCGCGAAACGATCTTTCGCGGGAGCCGTGTCCGGACCGGGGTGGTCTTTTCCAAAGATTTGGGCGCCCTGGCGCGTGCCTTGCAGGCCAGTGAATCCGCGCACGCGTTTATGCAGTATTTTCGAATCCATGCCGAAGCCCTGGTGGAGTATCAAAGCGGTCGGCGCGGGACCACCGAAGAGGCCCACGGCGAGTTCAATGCCGGAGCCAAAGCGGCATTGGAAGCCATGGTCATACCGGGTGAGTTGTATGTCACCTTAGCCATGGATACGATTCCCGACTGGATCGACACGCAAAATTATTTCCTGGGCGTGCGTTACTTTTCGCAACCCGATTTGGCCTTCGATGTTGTCAGCGGCAAGCTGCAAAACGGCTATGGCGTTCACGCCGCTATCTCCTGGATTTTCTAAGCGCGCAATCTCACTGGTCCAAAAGCTATAATCATTGACGGGTTTGTCAGGACTGCGTTATACTTTTAAAAATTCTTGCTCACGAGGTGAACTCGTATGGCCTGGAAACCTTGGGTACGACGCATCCGCTTGATTGGCCTGCTCGGTTTGCTGCTGGTCACGGGCTGCAACTTGTTCGGCACCATGCACGACGACGGCAAAGCCAGCGATGCCAGCGTGTTGACCGCCGACGGACAGTCGGCCCTGGCGCGGGGGGACTACAACAACGCCGTGGTCTACTTCAACCGGGCCCTGGATCATGATGCAGGCAGTTCCGAAGCGCGCTACGGGCTGGCGGAGGCCTTGGTCAAAAGGCAAAAGTTTAACTTGGTTGATTTCATAAAAACCCTCACGAAAAAATCAGGTTCGGGATCCGGCTCCAGCAGCACCCTACAATTGATTAATTTGCCGGACTGGCATTGTGCCACCTATACGGACTTGGTGGATTTTTACACCCAACTGATCAATGTCTTGGATCCCATTGCCTTGGGGCAAACGCACGGCCTGTACGGGCGTAACGACGTAAACGTGAATTTGAATGTCGGTTTTATCTATGTGTTGCGCATGGCGGCGCGGATGCAGGAACTGACCGCGGCTTCCTACCAGGTGCAACAACTATCCAAAAGTTCCACCACCGCGGCGGCGCTGGGCATCACCCAAGCGCAGTTTGATGCCCTGCCCAGTTCGTTTTATTGGATCACGCCCACGCCTTCAACCGCGGTGCTGACCCAGCTGCAAACCGACATTGATGCCGGCATTGCCCGTCTGCGGGTTGCCGCGGCGGCTACCGAGTCCAAGAAAATGATCAATGACCTGATTGATATGTTCTCCAGTCTGCAAGTACAAACGCATTAATCTCTCGGGAGGCACACTGCATGACCAACCGCCTGTTAAAATCTCTGGCCGTGACCTTGGCCCTGCTTGGCACCCTAAGTGGAGGGTCGAGTTGGGCCGGTGAAACACGCGAGCAGCAAATGATGCTGGGCGACAACACGGACCGTATTTTTATCCAAGGCATGCGCCCGATGGCCATGGGCGGTGCGTTTGTGGCCGTGGCCGACGATGAGAACGCCATGTTTTACAATCCTGCCGGTTTGGCGCGTCTGCAATACTGGCGTTTTACCTTGCCGTATTTCATGCTGGGCACGGACACGCATTCGTTTGATCAGATGCAGTTCTGGGCCGGGCATGCCAATGAATTCACCAAGTTTCCGGATGTGTCTCCTGAAACAGGTTCGGCCCTGGCCAATACCCGCATCCATGCCGTGACCGAAGGCAGCTGGAAGTATGTGGGTCCGCACTTTGGCTGCGGCATGTGGCTGACCACGGATGATCTTATGACCACCAGCGCTATTTTGGTGCCCCAGGTGCATTGGGACGTGCGGGTGGCGCTGATCGAGACCATGTCGTTTGGGTGGGGTTGGCAGATCCCTTATTTTGGTTATTTGGCGGCAGGATCGACGTTTAAGGCGACCCAGCGCGGCGGAACCTTGCAAACCAAAAACGCGCTGGAATTGGCGGACATGAAGGAAGTCAATCTGCGTCAGGAATGGGGCGGTGGATTTGACCTGGGACTGATGTATCAGCCCACCACCGAGTGGACCTTTGCGGTTATGGCCGCGGATTTGTATACACGGATCATGGAGGAAGTACAACCTCCCAACCTCAAAGTCGGTGTGGCGTACAAACCGTATTTCCTAAACTTCCAGGATTTGGGCACAACTCTGGCCCTGGATGTGGTGGAAATGAACTGGCAAGGCGATAACGAGTTCAAGAACACGCCCAACAATGCCTCGCAAATCAATCTTTCCAAGACGCGCATGGGTTTGGAGTTTTTGCTTTCCGGACTGCTGGCCTTGCGCGGCGGGTTTTACCAAGGGTACCCAACCGCCGGTGTGGCGTTGGTAACCTCGTTTATCAATGTTGAATGGACGTATTTCGGGCGTGAGCTGGGAACGTATCCCGGCCAGCAGCCCGAGTGGAACCAGCGCTTATCCATTGACTGGCATACCGGCGGACCGGTGGTGACCCCCACCCCGACGGTAACACTCACCCCTACGCCCACCGCCACGCCAGAATTTACGGAGACCCCCACGCCGACCGTGACGCCGCAATTTACCGCCACCCCGCGTCCCAAGCCCCAACCCACGGTTTCGGGCAAGATTCCCAAACTGCACGGAGTCTTCGTTGGGTTTACGGGTGATGTGACTCTGGTGCCGAAGATGCCCGAAGGAGTGGAGAGCGCCACATCGTGGAACCTGGTCATCACCAATGCCCGGGGCGCGTTGATGAAGCGGTATTTTGGGGAGGGCCAGCCGCCCAAGTCGTTTGCCTGGAATGCCAAGGACACGGCCGGCATGCGTGTACCGTCCAAGGAACTGTATCCGTTCACCTTGACCATTGTGGAAGGCTCGGATACCAAGATGGTGAAGGGCACGATCTTTATCATTGATACGATCCCGAAACTGTACACCAGCAAAAATTTTGAACAATATCCGGACAAGGTCTACTTCTCCATCAAAGACCCCATCAAGACCGAAAGTTGGCGCTTGGATATTTACGACGATGCCAACCAGGTCATCCGATCCTATGTGACCAAAGAGGAGTTGTTCAAGGCGTTTGCCTGGGATTCGAAAGACAATGCCGGTGCAGCCGTGTTGAACAATGCGTCGTACCGTTACGAACTTTCAGCTGTCGATGAGGAAGGGCATCAAATCATCGTGGCGGACCGCATTCGCCCGGTGTTGGCGACCATGTATAAAAACGGGAGCCGCGATACCATTAAGATCGGGAACATTCTGTTTGATACAGGCAAGGCCTTCCTGACCGCAGAAATGTTTGATAAGGTCATCAAATGCGCCTATGTGATCAACGACGAACCGGCCTGCGAAGCCGTGGTCAATGGCCATACCGATGCAGTAGGGAAGCTAAAAACCAACATGAAGCTTTCCTTGGTGCGCGCCGAATCCGTACGGCAATTTTTGGTGAGTGAACAAAACGTGCCCGATTACCAGCTGACCATCCAGGGCTGGGGGCCAACCAAGCCCGTGGCGTCCAACAAAACAGCCGATGGACGCAAGAAAAACCGGCGCGACGAGGTCATCATTCGTCTGCCCCGGTAAGTGGATATACGCCATAGATCCTACGTGGGGGCCCGCAAGTATCGGGTCCCCACTTTTTTTTAGGGGTCACGCTTTTTATGGGACGCCCAAATGTGGTATAGTACGATGTTTGGAAAATAAACCCGATGTACGGGTGCGTGGTTAGGAGTTCAAGCAGGATGAAACTTTATTTGCGCTTGCTGCAATACGTAAAACCCTATCTCGGCCGGGTGATCGTGGCCTTGATCTGTCTGGCCTTAACCGCCGGACTCACCGCCGCCGGCATGTACTTGATCAAACCGGTGATGGACAAGATCTTGGGCAACCCCGACCATGCCCAGGCCCTGTTTTACCTGAAGTTGGTGCCGTTGGCCATTGTGCTGACATATTTGCTTAAAGGATTCACCACCTACGGGCAGGATTATCTGATCAACTATATAGGCAATCGAATCATCATGGACGTACGCAACCAACTGTACGCTCATCTGCTGGAGTTGGACATGAGTTTTTTTCAGAGTCAGAGGAGCGGGCTCTTAATTTCGCGCATCACCAACGATGTGACGCAGATGCAAGCAGCGGTCTCAAATGTGCTCGGGCAACTCATGGGGTCCTTACTCACGATTATAGGTTTGATCGGATTGGTGTTTTATCTGGATTGGAAGTTGGCGTTTATCTCTTTGTTTGTGTTTCCGATTGCCGTGTACCCGGTTATTTATATTGGGAAATCGTTGCGTAAGCTGTCGCATCAGTCCCAATCCAAAATGGCGGATTTGACCACGGTCTTGCATGAGAGCATTGCCGGTGTGCGCGTGGTCAAGGCCTTCACCATGGAAAAAAAGGAGATTGAACGGTTTAAAAATGAATTGCGCCATTTCTTCGATCTGACCATGCGCGCCTTGCGCAAGACCGCCATTTCCAGTCCGCTGATGGAGTTCATTGGCTCCCTCGGCATTTGTTTTATGATTGTCTGGGCCGGGACCAAGGTCATTGAAGGGGGCTACACGGCAGGAACGTTTTTTGCCTTTATCGGCGCCTTGGCCTCGCTTTATCCCCAGGTGAAGACCATGGCCGGGATCAACAACACCATTCAACAGGCCTTGGCCGCCGGGCAGCGTGTGTTTGAACTGCTCGACAGCCCTCCGACCATTCAGGATCATCCGGAAGCCAAAGATGTGCTGGGCGTAAAGAAAAAGGTCGAGTTCAAGCACGTATGGTTTTCCTATCAACCGGACAGGCCGGTGTTGAAGGATGTGCATTTTTCAGTGCCGGCCGGGAAGGTCCTCGCCATCGTCGGGCGTTCGGGCGCCGGGAAAACCACGCTGGTGGATTTGATCCCGCGCTTTGCCGATACCCAGCGCGGTTCGATTTTGATTGATGGACATGATTTGCGCAAGATCACAGTGAAGTCCTTGCGCAGCATGGTGGGGGTGGTCACACAAGAAACCATTTTGTTCAATGACACGATCCGCAACAACATTGCCTATGGACGTCCGGACGCCTCTCAGGCCGAAGTGGAAGCTGCGGCCAAGGCCGCGAACGCACATGAATTTATTTTGCATGCCAAACAGGGGTACGAAACCATGATCGGCGAACGCGGTGTGAAATTATCCGGCGGGCAGCGGCAGCGTCTGGCGATTGCCCGCGCGATATTAAAAAATCCGCCGATCTTGGTTTTGGATGAGGCCACTTCGGCTTTGGATACGGAGTCCGAGCGTTTGGTCCAAGATGCGTTGATCCGCCTGATGGCGCACCGCACCACGTTTGTTATTGCTCACCGTTTGTCCACTGTGCAACATGCCGATAACATCATTGTGTTGGACGAAGGCAAGATTGTGGAATCCGGCAAGCATCAGGAGTTACTTAAGAAGAAAGGCCTCTACGCCAAATTGGTCAAGTTGCAATTTTTGGCCGCCAAGGGGAGTTCGAGCTAATGCGCCCGGCCGTGTTTTTGGACCGCGACGGGACCATTATTCGGGAAGCTGAATATTTGGCTGATCCAGCCGGGGTTGAGATTTTGGCCGGGGCCGCCGAAGGCTTGCGAGCCTTGCGCCGCGCAGGCTTTGTGTTGGTGGTAACCTCCAACCAGTCGGGGGTGGCCCGGGGTTATTTTGACGAGAACACCGTGGCTCGGGTGAATCAGCGCATGCGGGATTTGCTCGCGGAAAAAGGCGCCCAGGTGGATGCGGTCTATTATTGTCCCCATCACGTTAAAGGGAACGTTCCGCAATACACCCAGGACTGCCAGTGTCGCAAGCCCCAACCGGGGATGATTCTCTCGGCGCAACAAGAGTTGGATTTGGATCTGGCGCACAGCTGGGTCATAGGGGATAAAGATGTGGATGTGCAGTTTGGCAAGAATCTCGGCCTGCGAACCGTGTTGGTGTTAACCGGGTACGGCGCCAAGACTCAGTCCGAGGGTTTTGCCCTCGACCAAGGCCCGGATATTGTCTCGCCGGATTTGGGAGCTGCGGCTCAGGCCATCCTGCGTTTTCAGCAGGAACCGATGCCTGCGAAACGCTGGGGGTTGAAACGCAAGACCTTGCCCGGGGACACAGAGGGTGATCTCTGCGAGACCGAGTAGCCAGGCCGCAAGGACCAAACCGGAGGAATCTGTACGTTGGAACCTTTGCAAAATATTCTAATCTGTCGAACCGATGCCATCGGCGATGCCCTGCTGACCTTACCTCTGGTGACGGCGCTTAAGCGGGCGTGGCCGTATGCACGCATTACGTTTCTGGCCTCGGAGTATGCTGCTGGAATGATTGAACGTCAGACCGGGGTGGATGAGGTTTGGACCTACAGTGCCTTGGGAGAGCATCGCGGCTGGGCGGGACGACGTGAATTGTCGCGCCGTATTTTTCAGGCCCGTTTCGATGCTGCTTTTTTGGTTTTTCCTGATCCCCGCATTTCCTGGGCCGTGTTCTCGGCCGGGGTTCCCCAGCGGATTGGAACCGGTCGCCGTTGGTGGTCGTTTTTGTATACGCATCCTGTGCGCATCAGCCGTGCGCGCGGTGGGCGACATGAAGCGGATTTTAATTTGGATCTGGTGCGCGCCCTGGGCGTTGCCGCGGAACTTACGCCAACCTCGTTGCGTGTATGGCCGGAGGCCGAACGCTGGGCGCAGGTATATTTGCAGAATAAAGGGTCTGTTCCGGCGACCCAGTGGATTGCGGTGCATCCGGGCGGACGAGGCTCGGCGGCCAACTGGCCCCTGACACAGTATCGGGGGCTGGTGCAACAACTGGTGCGTTGGCCTCAGACCCGAGTACTCTTGACCGGCTCCATGTCGGAGCAACGTGCCTTGCATGAGGTGGCCGAGGGCTGTGAGGTTCCACCCGTGATCCTGGATGAGCCTGTGACACTGCCCCAATTGGCAGCGTTGTTGGCCCGGATGAAGGTCGTGGTTTCAGGCAACACCGGCCCGATGCATATCGCCGCCGGGGTGGGCACACCCACGGTCTCCTTTTTTCCACCGGCGGGTGTGACCGGTCCAGAACGTTGGAGTCCGCTGGGAAATCGGCAGGTCCTGCTCTCACCGCCCGTAACCGACGCAGGCGTGAACATGCAGGCCATTCCCGTTGATCGCGCCGCGGCGGCGGTTTTGGAAATCCTGAAGACCGAGGGCTCGGTTTAAGTCGGGCGGAGGGTATATGGACAACGAGAGCGTAGGGCGAACGTTGTACGATTTGATCGGCGGATTTTTTCGACGCGATCTTTCGTATATTGTGGGCGGCGGTTTGTTGGTTTTGGTTTTGAACCTGAGCGGCCCCTATGCATGGATTGCGGCGGTCAACGCCAGTTTGCCGTTTTCGTTGGGCTCGGAGCATGGTTGGGTGGCCATCCTGGCTTGGGTGCTGATGTTTTATATGCTGGGATTTGTCAGCAGCGAATGTGCGGACTTGGCGGGGGTGATTAACAAGCGCAAGACCTTGCCGGCCACGTATTCGTCCCAAGGCGGGGAGCATATCCAATTTTATACGCAAAATCAGGGTAAGCGCGAGGCGTTGAAGATCCATGAACGTACCATCGGCTTCATGCATATGAGCTCGTCCATGGGCGTGGGACTCTTGACCGCGTTGGTGATAAGTGCCTACCTTTCGGAGGGATATGGTTTTAATTTCTGGATGGGTGCGGTGTTGTTGGGTTTGGGATTCGTGACGCGCTGGTACGTCCGAGCGGTGTTGCACTTTACTTATCGCACCCTGGGGTCCAAGGTTATAAGCGGGGTTGGGGATGCCTGGCTCATGCTGGGCGTGTATCTGCTCGTGCAGGGCGGCGTGGAGAAAAATCCGGTTTTTGTTCCGGTGTTTGTGAGCGGCTGGATCTGTTTGTATTTGTCGCGGCATTTTTCCAGGGAAATCATTCGGGAACGAGAATGGATCGAGGCCTTAGGCACGGTCCCTCCGGTCGAAGCGGCCGTTTCCCCGCGCAAGCGAAAGAGCTAGTTGGTTGTAAGATCGGAGCGTCAGGCAAAGAATGAAGGTGTGGGTATGATGGATAAAAAGTATGATTGGCTGAGTCGCTCGTTGGGTCCTCAGGATATCCCTGAGTTGCTAAGCGCCGTGCGTGATTCAGATCTGGATTACGGTGTGCGTAAAGATGCGATCATTGCCTTGGGAAAAATAGGCGACCCGGCGGTGGAAGCGTTGACTCAGCTTATACAACATGCCTTCCCGGGCATTCGGCAAGCCGCCATCGAGGCCTTGGGCAACATTGAGTCGCCGTCGTCGGCCATGCTGCGTGCCTTGGAAGAACGGTTGCAAGATGAAGACCGTGAGGTTCGCAAAGCTTTGGCGATTCAATTGGGAAAAATGGGGTCTGGCACGTTGCGGCTTTTGGAAAAAGCCCTGGATGATAAGTTTGACGATGTGTGCGCGCATGCGGTAATGGCGTTGGCCAAGCAACTCCCGGTTTCCATGACCGTATTGCAAGACGCCTTGGAGCACAAAAACGAGTTGGTGCGTAAAATGACGGCGCAGGTACTCAACCAACCCGAACCGCGCAGCGTGAAACCGCCAGGACGCAAATCAGGGGCGTTTCGTACTTTTGAACAAATGCGGCAAGAAGCGCATCGTTCGATTCCGGATCGCAGAAAGAAACCAGGAAATCCGGATGCCCAATAGACATATGTTCGTTCCTCATAAAAAAGATCAAACGTTTAATCATGTGCGTTTGTGCCAACGCAGACCCGGGGCCCGGACGACCGGGCAGGGGGCTTCGAAGGCGCGGCTGTGGATCGCCCTCGGCGGTTGGTTGTTGGCCTGGACCCTAAACAGCTGTGCGACCGGGCGGACGGAATTTACCGTGGTCAAGGTTACACCCGTACCTACGGTGCTGGAGACACCCCAAGCCACACCGACTGTGGAACCGACTGGGAATTCCTTGAGCAGTCAGGTCGGTGAAAAAAGTTCAGGCCCTGAGGTACGCGAGTATACGGTTCAGCCGGGGGATTCCTTATGGCGGATTAGCCGGCGTTGGTTGGGTGATGCGCGGTGGTATCTCAAGCTGGCGCAGGCCAATGCGGTGGCGAACCCAGATCTCATTCAGCCCGGATTGCGGTTGCGTTGGGAATCGGGGCTGCCCCCGGCGGGTGTTGCGGGAGCAACCCCGGCACGTGTGGCCGAGACCCGCGAACCTGCTGTAGCGGTTGAATCTCGGACCAAGTCGGAGGCGCCCAAAAGTACGCCGGTTCCAACTCCGGTGTTTCCGGTCCGGACAAATCAAGCCTTCAAGCCCGGAGAGCACTTGCTCTTTGCGGTGCAATATTTTAATATTGCGGCCGGGTTTGCCACCCTGGATGTGGAAAACGGGCCTGTAAAAAACAATCGCTCAACGTATCGCATTGTGGCCGGAGCCCGGACGCATCCGGCGTTTGAATGGATGTTCAAGGTGCGCGACCGGATTGAATCCTACATGGATCAGCAGGGCCTTTTTTCGTGGCAATACGAGAAGCATTTGCGCGAGGGAGGCTACTCCAACGATTCGGTCATTGTGTACGACCAACTCAACCGCCGGGTCATTAAAGATGAGGGACGAACCGTGGTACCGGCTCCGCCGTGGGTGCAGGATGTGCTTTCGGAGTTTTATTTTTTTCGCACCCTGAAATTTGATATCGGTGATGTTGTGACCGTTCCGGTCGTAGCCGACGACGGAAAATCATACGAGCTCCTCGTGACGATTGTTCGTCGCGAACGCATGACGGTTCCGGCCGGGACGTTTGACTGCATTGTGGTTGAGCCGGCCTTGAAATTTGAGGGGCTTTTTCAGCAAAAGGGGAAAATCACCATGTGGCTAACGGATGATGCGCACAAAGTCCCGGTGCTGATAAAGACGCAGATTGTGATTGGGACCATTGACATTGTGTTGCGGGAAGCCAAGATTATAGAATAGCTGCGGCTGTCGAATAACTCTTTCCGGACAGACGTTCCAGAGGAACGTCTTCGTGATCGAAAAAACGAAGACGTTTTTTCTCAAACGCCGGCAAGAATTATTCGACAGCCGCAGCTTAAACTAAAAGCGGTAGGGTGACCTGGGTGAGAAAGCCTAGAGGACATTCTTCTCGGAAAAGAATGTCCGATCGGAGCGAACCGGTCACCGGTGAGCGTCTTTCGTACCCAGGCCACCTTACCGTACTGAGTTAGAGAGGCCTGGAGGAATTTATGACATCAATGGCAGAGATCGCCCGGCAGGAACTGCAAGACGGAGTCGCGTTGCGTGAATGGGCCGCCAAGGAATTGGCCGCGCCGGTGGCGCAGGCGGCGGAACTGATCGCTCAGGCGCTGCGGGCGGGCGGCAAACTTTTGATTTGCGGGAACGGCGGCTCGGCGGCCGATGCCCAGCATTATGCCACGGAGTTGGTGGCGCGCCTGTATCAACGCGAGCGTCCGGCCATGGCGGCCATTGCCCTAACCACCGACACTTCGGCTTTGACCGCACTGGCCAACGACTACGGCTTTGAGCGTGTCTTTTCACGTCAGGTGGAGGCGCTGGGGCGCCCGGGCGATGTGCTGCTGGGATTGAGTACTTCGGGAAATTCGCCCAACGTCTTGGCGGCCATGGCAGAGGCCAAGGCCCGCGGCATGAAAACCGTGGTCTTTGTCGGAGAAGGCGGAAAAATGGCCCAGAGCGCCGATGTGGTGCTGAGCGTGCCTTCCAAAAACACCATGCGTATTCAGGAAATACACCTGGCGTTGGGACATATTTTATGCAAGCTGGTGGAAGAGTCCGTGCATCCAGCCGATGGGAGTGTGAAATCGTGAAAAATGTGAAAGCCGTACATCTTAAGAAAATCGTCGACCGTTTTACGAATAAGAAAATTCTCGTATTGGGCGATGTCATGTTGGACGAGTACATTTGGGGGAAGGTGAGTCGCATTTCTCCGGAAGCCCCGATTCCCGTGGTCCATGTGCAGCGTGAGGACGCCATGCCGGGTGGGGCGGCCAATGTCGCCAACAACATTCGTGCCTTGGGGGGGAAGGTGATCTTGGCCGGAGTGGTGGGCACGGATGCTGCGGCCGAACGCATGCTGGCGATTTTGAAAAAGGAGGGCGTGGACACCAAGCTGCTCATCCGCGACGGGTCGCGTCCAACCATTACCAAAACGCGTGTGATCGCGCACAACCAGCAGGTGGTGCGCATTGACCGGGAAGACCCCATGGAGCTTTCGGGCAAAGTGGTGGCACACTTGTTGAACGGCATTGAACGGGTGATGAAAACCGTGGATGCGGTCATTGTCTCGGATTACAACAAGGGCTTGCTCACGGATACGCTGTCTCAAGGCGTGATTGCCTTGGCGCAAAAATACAAGAAGCCTGTGACCGGAGATCCGAAGCCTGAGAACATCATGAAATTTAAGGGCGTGACCCTGATTTCCCCCAATCAAATGGAAGCGGAAAAAGCCTCGGGCATCAAGATCAGCAACCTGGCCAGCCTGCATGCGGCCGGCACGCGTATTCTGGAACTGCTGCATTGCGGGGCGGTGCTCATCACCCGTGGGGAGGAGGGCATGGCCTTGTTTGAACGTGGGGGGCATGTCTCGCACATTCCCACCGTGGCCCAGGAAGTGTACGATGTGTCCGGAGCCGGGGATACGGTTATTTCCACGCTGACCTTGGGACTGGCGGCCGGCGGTAATTTCCGCGAGTCGTCGGTGGCGGCCAATTGTGCGGCCGGCATCACCGTAGGTGAAGTGGGTGTGGCCACGACCACTCAGGCGGAATTGAAAAAGCGCATTGCGGAGGAACCATGGAAGTCGTAGTCGGATTGCCCCGAGACCCGCGTTCAAAGATCGTGGATCGCACCGAAGCGGCGGTGCGTGTGGCGCGGTGGCGCGAAGTGGGACGCAAGGTTGTGTTTACCAACGGATGCTTTGATCTGCTGCATCAAGGCCATGCCCGTTACTTGGCGGCGGCCCGCAAGTTGGGCGATGCTCTGGTGGTCGGCCTCAACAGCGATGCCTCGGTCCGTCGGATCAAGGGCGAGAAGCGTCCGATTTTGCCCGAGGATGAGCGCGCGGAACTTATGGCCTCCCTGGAGTGTGTTGATTTGGTGGTGATTTTTGGCGAAGATGATCCCGGGGCGTTGATTGCGGCCATCAAACCTTTCTATCTGGTGAAAGGTGCCGACTGGCCCAAGGACAAAGTCATTGGGCGCGAGACAGTGTTGGCGCTGGGTGGCGATGTGGTGAGCATGCCTTTGGTGGAAGGGCGCAGCACCTCAAGTGTGATTGAAACGATATTGAAAAAAAACCAATAAGCGTCCCATTTCTGTCGGCCTCGTGAGGTTTTTATGAAAATTATTGGCATTATTCCCGCACGCTATGCATCCACGCGCTTGCCCGGCAAGCCCCTGGCGGACATTGGCGGCAAACCCCTCATTGAACATGTCTGGCGTCGTGCGCAAAAGGCCAAGCTGCTTTCGCGTGTGATTGTGGCTACCGACGATGCGCGCATTGCTTCGGTGGTTGAGCGTTTTGGCGGCGAGGTTGTCATGACCCCCGTGACCTGTGCCTCCGGTACGGACCGTTTGGCGGTGGTGGCCAAAAAAATAGCGTGCGACGTCGTGGTGAACATCCAGGGCGATGAGCCGTTTATTTTGCCGACCACGATCGACCGACTCTGTGCCCCGTTTGTCAAAGACCGGACCCGGCTCATGACCACCTTGTCCGCGCCGTTGCCACCTGAGGAATGCAACAATCCCAATGCGGTTAAGGTGGTCACCGATCTTGCGGGAAATGCCTTGTACTTTTCTCGGGCGCCCATTCCGCATCCGCGTGACGGGGAGACTCCGGCCTGGAGTAAGACCCTTCGCTTGCACTTGGGGCTCTATGCCTATCGTCGTGCTTTTTTGTTGCAATACGCCGCTTGGAAACAAACCCCATTGGAAAAATTAGAAAAATTGGAGCAACTCCGGGCGTTGGAGCATGGGGTTAAAATCGGTGTGGTTTCGGTTCAAAAACCGACATTATCCGTCGATACTCTTGATGATTTGGAGCGTGCCCGAAAACTCATGAAAAGAATTTAATGCGAGGCCCGCTTACGATTCTCAACTAACCGTTCAAGGTGAGAATAAAAAATAGTAGAATAACGGAGTTGGCTTTCATCAACGCAAAGGGTGGCTGCGATGTGTTTCTTCCAGCGGAGGTTGATCGGGGTTGCTGTAGGCATTTGGGCGTGCGGATTGTCCCTCGCAGGGT
This sequence comes from uncultured bacterium, assembly GCA_964604705.1. GTDB lineage: Bacteria > Oederibacteriota > JAAXVQ01 > JAAXVQ01 > JAAXVQ01 > JAAXVQ01. The sequence goes on along the minus strand of CAZSAP010000013.1, from coordinate 36,871 downwards.
GGGCTGCCTCGCCCACAATGCTCATGGGAAAGATCACCGATGCTTCGAACAACACACCGTGTGCCGGGGTATTTGTTATTGCCTTTCCAAACTCGTATCTGCCGTACGCCGCGTACACCGATGCCCTTGGGGAGTATGTGCTTACGCTGCCGGTGTTTGACGCTGGGGTAACGCATTATTTTGTGGTTACAAAAACCGGATATACGTCCGCAACCACCATTGACCCGCCTGAAATGATTAACGGACAAGCCAATACGAAAAACGCCTCCATATCCATCGGTGGTTTGATTTCCGGGCATGTACGGACCGTTGTAGGCGGGATTCCGATTATGGGCGCCACGGTGGCAGCGACCAATGTCGTGGGCAATGTTTCCTATTCAACGACCACGCCCACTGCCGCAGATGGATCGTATGCCTTTCGACAACCTGCGGGAATGACCAAGCTTTCGGTTACCAGTCCGCTCCATGCCTCGTTGCCAACCCGCACCCTGATCCTTACCGATAAGCTGGATCAACCCAATGTTGATTTTGATCTGTACACCGGAGGCACCATTACCGGTCGGGTGACGTATGCCGGGACCACCATTGGTGCGGCCAATGTCACGCTGATATCGGTGTACGGCAATACCCCTGACTATTTGCCACAAAGTGTGACGTACACAGCGGGCGATGGCACCTACGTCCTGCAACATGTAAATCCAGGCGTTAACCATGTGATCGCCTTCGGTCCGCCGGGGTATGCCAATACCATTCGCAACAATCTCAATGTCCTTGATCAACAGGTGGTGGCCCATGTCAACTTTGAGTTGCCCTTAGGCGGTCGTTTGGATGGATTTGTGCATGATTATCTGGACAGGCCTGTGAATCAATCCGTGGTAACGATTTATCCGGCCACCGGGAACACCAACAATCAACAGACGGCCACTACCGGGCCTTTAGGCATCTATGCGTTTAACGGGCTTACGCAAGGACTTTATTCGATTCGGGTCACCCCACCGCAAGGCGCAAATCTGCAGATTGCCGAGTTCAGTGGCATTTCGTTGCAAGGTGCAGTCACGCAAACCACACGTAATTTTATTTTGCAGCCCGGGGGCACTGTGCAAGGAACCGTGTACGATGCCAGGCACCAACCCTTGGCCGAAGCCGGTGTGGATGTCTTTGTCGACATGAAGTATCCTTTCGAAAAGCTTGTGAAGACCAAGACCGATGCACAAGGGAAGTATTCGGTGGACGGCCTCTCCCCGTTTCAAAACTACACCCTTTCCATAACCCCGAAGGCGAGCTTGACCGAGTTGAATACAGCGGCGCTCGTGAAGGGCGTAACGGTTTCAGAAAATGCCATTCGCCGACAGGATTTCAATTTGCAAGTGGCCGGAGGACGGCGCGGTGTTATTACCGGTGCTACGGGGAACAGTCTGGATGCCGGCAGCATCATCTTTTTGAGCGCGGACACCGCGGTGAGTGCGGAACTGGAAACCGACGGTAGTTTTATTCTTTCCTATGCTCCCGAGGGGGATTATTTGTCCGTTGTACAAAATGTGGCCGGACATGCTCAGACCATCACGGATTACTTGCATGTGACCGCCGGTGCGCTGGAGGTCTACAATCGACAACTTCCCTCCGGGGCCGTGCTCGATGGATACGTTTACGATGCGGCCGGGAATTCATTGCCCGGAGTTAAAGTTACGGCGAAAAATCGCTTTGATGTTTTGGCCTCGCTCTCCTTTTTTGATCAAAACAGTTTTACCGACAGCACAGGATATTATCGCTTGGAAGGGGTTGCCCCCGGAACGTATGCCCTGCAAGTGATGCCCCAGACCTTGGATTCGGGTGGCATGGCGTGTCGCCAATTGGATAACGTAACCGTGCAGGACAAGGGAACCTACCGCAATAATTTTACGTTAACCTCAGGCACTAAAGTCTATGGGTCCATGCATGACACTTACGGCAACCGCACGTTTACAGGTATTATCAAGTTTTGGTCCGAGTCCGATCCAGCCAATGTGGGGGAAGCCATGGCCGATGCCTGGGGCAATTACTCTCTAATGCTTCAACCCGGAACCTATCATGCCCAAGCCTATTTCACGTCAATCCTCGGAGTGAATTTGGCCGCGGAGCCCTTGGCTGCGGTGACGGTACCTGCGCTTTCGCAAAGTCTGCAAATGGAGTTTGTCATGCAAACCGGAGGGACCATGAGCGGACGCGTGACCGATCCCCTGGGACAGCCGTTGAATTTATGCATGGTCCAAGTGTACCAAGCGGACAATCCGCTGCCGGTACGGGTCGCGTTAACCAACTCGGTCGGTGTGTATACAATCAAAGGTTTGCACAGCGGGATGTTTACGGTGCGAGCCCAGACAGCCGGATACTCGACCGTAAGCGTATCTGCCGCCGCGCGGCTGGGGAGCGGTACAGAACGGGTGGATTTGGTCTTGATTCCACAAACGTCCATCGCCGGGAATGTCCAAAACATCAAAGGTGCACCGCTCAATCAGGCTCTGGTACAAGCTTTGGATGCATCCGGTTCGGTTGTGCTCCAAACCACGACCGATGCCCAGGGCGCGTATGCCTTGTCTTCTCTATCTGGAGGGCCGTTTCAAATCAAAGCCACAGCGACGGGCTTAAAGAGCCAGGTACAAGACGCACGGTATCCCGGAGATCGGGCGGATTTTAAGCTTGAACCGCTTATAGGACATGACGAAGCGGTGAGTTATCCCAATCCCTGTCGGGGTGCTCAGGTGAGTTTCTTGTATTGGCTGGATGAACCGTCCATGGTGCTTATACGGGTATACAACCAGGCTGGGGAGTTGGTCTGGGATCAAGAAGAACGTGGGGTTGGGAACAGTTACAATAAGCAGCTTTGGCAGGTTTCCGGAGTGGCCCCCGGAGTCTATATTTTCAGAGTTTCAGCTCGAGGGGATCAAGGGAGCCAGAAGGTGTTTCCGACGGGCAAATTAACCATCATTAAGTAAGCGCGGGGAACGTTAACGTGGTTTGGCCGATACAGACGATAGCTAAGCAGATGATTCCGATCGGGTGCATGACGCGTTTGAAGCTAATGCTGGACCCAAAGGCAGGCAAGGGTATGACCATAAGAAAGCCGACGGTGAACCAATGAAGACGCAACAGTGCCTTACGTGTATGGTCTTGCTGGTTGTTTCGCTTAATCTGGGGATGTCGGTCTGGGCGGCGGACCGTCAGGCCTCTCGACGGGCAATGGCTTTTCTGCAAATGGGGGCTGGACCACGGGCCTATGCCATGGGTGAGGCGTTCAGTGGCGTGGCCGATGACATTAATACATTGTCATGGAATCCCGGCGGGTTGGGGCGTTTGAACGACATGCAGGTGTTGTTCATGCACAATCAATGGATCGCCAACCTTCGACAAGAATACCTTTCGTTTGCATATCCGCAGTCTTGGGGGTGCCCGGCGGTTCAAGTATCGTACCTTAATTCGGATATCCAATTGCGGCGAGATGAGGATGGGGTTTTGACCGGCGCCGGGTTCAATCCCTACAGCGCCATGCTGGCGTTGGGATACGGGCGGCGTTTAACTCCGGATCTGTCAGCAGGTGTGAATGTGGCCTATGCCCGTGAACAGCTGGACGATGTGACCTACAGTACGGAACTGGCCGACGTGGGTGCCTTGTACCGTCCGGAAAACGAATGGTGGTCGGTAAGCGCGGTTGTGCAAAATCTTGGGCTGCCGGTGGCCGGGTATCCACTCCCACTGACCTTTCGTGTGGGAAGCGCAGGGCGTTGGTTTGAAGACAGCCTCATTGCCAATGTTGAGGTTGCGCGTACGGAGCCTGGTTCGTTTCGGTACGGCGTTGGAGCCGAGTATTGGTATCAGAATTTATTTGCTTTGCGTGCAGGCTATTTGTGGCGTCCGGAACGTGAAGGTTTGGATGTTTGGTCAGGGGCACGGGCTGGACTTGGGTTCAACATACAGGGGTATCAATTGGATTATGCCCTGATTCCTCAGGGGGATCTTGGCTTGGGCCATCGTGCGAGTTTCACTTATTTTTTTGGTGGGGGGCGCGCCCTGGCGTCGGAGAAGGAAGCATTGATTTCCGAGGCGCGTCGCCAAGGCACCAAGGCACTTCTTGGGAAAGCGTATGTTACGGCAGTCAACGCGTTTCAGAAAGTGCTTACCTTTGTCCCGGATGATAAAGTGGCAGCCGCAGGATTGGCTCAGGCTCGCGAGGCGCTTAAGCGGGAAGAGCAGAATAAAGAAATGGAAGCGCGGTTTGTGAAGGCTGAACAATTTCGCAAGGCCGGACAATTGATGGATGCCATGGAAGAGTATCAACGGATATTGCTGATTGATGAAAAAAATGCTCGCGCCAGCAAAGCGCTGGAAGAGGTACGTTCGGCCCATAATGCCAAGGCCATTGCTAAAAATTTAGCCGAAGGGCGTAAGGCCTATGCGGTACGTGATTGGGCCGAAGCATTGTTGGCGTATCAAAGCGTATTGGATCTAGAGCCCATGCATGCAGAGGCCAAGGATATGTTGGAAAAAATCCGCCTGGAAATGGCTAAAGGCGCGCAGGGGTTTAAAGATCCACGCATTAAGGAACTCTATTTGGCAGGACTGAAGCGGTTTGAGCAAGGCGACTATCGCGGCGCCATGGAGGATTGGTCGCGCCTGTTGAAGCTTGAACCTAAGCATAAAGAAGCCAAGCAATACATGTCCTTGGCCGGTCGCTTGTTGGAAGAAAAGGTTGCGGATCTGATTGCTGCTGGCAATAAATATTTGCAGTCCGGGGATTTGGTACGGGCAGCATCCAACTGGCGCAGAGTGTTGAGTCTGTCACCGCAACATATTGAAGTGCTCAAATTGATGAAAGCCAATGAAAGTGTCTTCCGGCAGCGTGCTAAGGAACTCTATTTAACGGGGATTGAACAATACACCCAGGCTTTATTTAAACAAGCCATTGCCAATTGGAAAGATACACTCACACTGGTGCCGGATTACCCCGGGGCGGCTGAAAACATTGAAAAAGCCAATAAAAAATTGAAAGCTACCCAAGAGTAGGCTTTTTTTGAGAACGGGACGAGGCGGGGGACAAGGCTTCGGACGCTGCTTTTTTATAGCATTTTCTAAGACGTTTCTGATTTTCTTTTGACTCCAGCGGCATCTGCGATACAATAGAGGAACTTTTCAAAGGAGCACAGGTATGCCACAAACTAAGTACATTTTTGTAACGGGCGGTGTTGTATCTTCATTGGGTAAAGGCTTGGCTGCAGCCTCGTTGGGACAATTGCTCGAGGCGCGTGGGTTAACCATTACCATGGCGAAGCTCGACCCCTATATTAATGTCGACCCCGGAACCATGAGTCCCTTTCAGCATGGGGAAGTGTATGTGACTGAAGATGGCGCTGAGACCGATTTGGATCTGGGCCATTACGAACGCTTCACCAATTCGGTGATCACCAAGTGCAACAATGTCACGACTGGAAAGATTTACGACACGGTCATTCGCAAAGAGCGGCGCGGGGATTATTTGGGCAAAACCGTTCAGGTGGTTCCGCATATCACCAATGAAATCAAAGAGCGCATCCGCGAAGTGGTCAAGCAACGCCGGGTGGATATTGCGATCATTGAAATCGGCGGAACGACCGGCGACATTGAGAGTCTCCCCTTTTTGGAAGCCATCCGCCAGTTTCGGCAGGAAATCGGACGCGAGAATGCGCTGAACATTCATTTAACCTTGGTGCCATACATTCGCGCGGCCGGCGAGCTTAAAACCAAGCCTACGCAACATTCGGTATCGGAAATGTTGTCCATTGGTATTCAGCCGGATGTCATTATTTGCCGTACCGAGCAACCCCTCTCACAGGAAATGAAGAACAAGATTTCCCTTTTCTGCAATGTGGCGCCGGAAGCGGTAATTCAAGGATTGGATGCCAAGTCCATATATGAATTGCCGCTTTTCTTTAGCAAAGAGGGTTTGGATGAAATTGTCCTGAAAAAATTGGGCATCAAAACCGGGCCAGCCAAGTTGGATGCGTGGAAGTCCATTGCGGCACTCATGGCAAAACCTCCGCAGCGTGTCTCGATTGCGGTAGTTGGGAAATACACAGCCGTGCAAGATGCCTACAAAAGCATTAAGGAATCCTTGGTGCACGGTGGCATCGCCAACCGGGTGGCCGTTGATTTGCAGTGGATTGATGCGGATCATTTATATGAGCGGCAAAGCGAAGTGATCAAGCAGTTGAAACAGTGCCATGGCATTTTGGTTCCGGGGGGATTTGGAGTGCGCGGCATTGAGGGAAAGATCCGCGCGGTACAATATGCCCGTGAAAATAAAATTCCGTTTTTTGGCATCTGTCTCGGAATGCAGTGCGCAGTGACGGAGTTTGCGCGCAATGTCGCGGGTCTGAAGGAGGCGAATTCCACGGAGTTTAACGAAGAAACGCCGCACCCGGTGATCGCCTTGTTGGCCGAACAACAAGGGGTAAAGGAAATGGGGGGGACCATGCGCTTGGGCGCGTATCCCTGCCGCGTTAAGACGCAGACCTTGGCGTCCAAAGCCTACGGTGAGAAAGTGATTTTTGAGCGCCACCGCCATCGCTATGAATTTAACAATTTGTACCGGGAGAAATTAGAGGGTGCGGGCATGGTGTTGTCGGGACTCTCGCCGGACGGCAGCTTGGTGGAGATGATCGAACTGAAAAATCATCCTTGGTTTGTGGCCGTACAATTCCATCCCGAGTTTAAGTCCAAACCCAATGCCGCGCATCCTTTGTTCCGTGCCTTTGTTAAAGCGTCCTTGGACCACCAAGGGCGGAAAAAAGCTGTTCCCGTCAAGACCGTTAAGCCCAAGGTTGTGATCAAAGGAAAAAAACGTGGCTGAACCCGTGCGGATTGGAACCGTAACCCTTACCCCGGGAAAGTTGCTGCTCATCGCTGGGCCATGTGTGATTGAAAGTGAATCGATCACACGTTCCATTGCCGAGTCGTTGGTGGATATCGCGCGCGAATGTGAAGTGGATTTGGTGTTTAAAGCTTCTTACGATAAAGCCAATCGCACATCGGCCGGGTCGTACCGTGGCCCTGGACCAGAAGAGGGTTTGGCGATTTTAAAACGCATCCGTCATGATTTTGGGGTTCCGGTACTATCGGATGTGCATACACCGGAAGAGGCACGTACCGCGGGTGAGGTACTGGACTGCTTGCAAATACCGGCGCTGTTGTCACGCCAAACGGATTTATTGTTGGCCGCAGCAGGCACCGGGAAAGCGGTGAATGTTAAAAAAGGTCAGTTTATGGCACCGACCGATGCCGGTTGGGCGTTGGAAAAAGTCGCAACTCTGAATAAACATATTTTAGTTACAGAACGGGGCTTTGCCTTCGGGTATAATAATCTCGTGGCCGATATGCGTTCGTTGGCCATTTTGCGACGCTTTGGGTATCCGGTTATTTTTGATGCTACGCACAGTGTTCAGCTTCCAGGGGGCGGGGTCCAATCCGGCGGAGAACGCGGGTTTGTACCTGTCTTGGCCCGTGCGGCCGCAGGCGCTGGGATCGACGGATTGTTCTTGGAAGTTCATCCTGAGCCTGAAAAGGCGCTTTCCGATGGTGCCACCATGGTGCGATTGGCCGAGCTCCCGGCGCTGCTGAAGAGTGTGGTTGCCATTCACAGCTTGGTTCATAGGGAGTGGAAGTGACATATTTAAAAGGATCGCTCTTTTGCGACGGTGGGTCACGCGGAAATCCAGGTCCCGGTGCCGCAGGAGCCGTGCTGTATGCGGCGGATGGGTCCAAGCTTGAAGGACGTGGGGAGTATTTGGGAACCACTACCAATAATTGGGCAGAGTATCAGGGCGTCTTGTTGGGTTTGGCTCTGGCCAAAGATCATGCGATGGAAACGCTAAAAATTCATTTGGACTCAGAGTTGGTTGTGCGCCAGATCAACGGTCAGTATAAAGTGAAGGATCCAAAGTTGCAGGTTCTATGGGGGCAAGTCAAGTTGGCGTTGAAGACGTTTAAAGCCTGTCAAATTGTGCATATACCGCGAGCGCAAAATGCGGAGGCAGATCGTCTGGTCAACCAGGCGCTCGATCATCAACTGTCCCTTTAAGGACAAAAGGAGGCCATTTCATGGAAAATGCGTCCTTGTCTTTCGACAAACGAAAGCATCCGCGGATTAGAGTCCATGTTCCGGTCAAGTACAAGGTGATCAATCAAAGTGAGGAAGCCTTGGCCTTGTTGGAACAAAAGAAGGGACCGCTGGCGGGAAATTCACTGGATGTATCCCCCGAGGGGTTGTGCTTGGTTACGGATCATACCTTGGCCAAGGGTGATATTTTAAAGATTGAGGTCAATTTGCCTGGCGAGGGTCAGGCTCTGCGTGCCTTTTCGGAAGTGATGTGGTCGAGAACTCAAGAACCGGGTGTTTTTTCAGCCGGCATTTTCTTCATGGCGCTTCGTGAAGAAGATGCGGAAAAAATCAAGCGGTTTGTAGAAACCACCTTGAATGGCGAAGAAGCCCCCGAGGAAGCCTAAGCACGCGTTTGGAACGTAAAAGGAGTGAAGGGTATGCGTAATTTATTTAAGACTTTTTTCCTGTTGTTGTTGATGACAGGCTTGTTTATGTTGTTGGGGAACTGGTTGGGCGGAACCAACGGGATGCTGTGGGGGTTTGTTTTTGCAGCGTTGATGAATTTGGGTTCGTACTGGTTCTCGGATAAAATTGTATTGGCCATGTACCGCGCACGGGACCCGTTTCCAACCGAACGGCGGATTGTTGCGCTGGTGGAAAACTTGGCCACTCAGGCCAACCTGCCCATGCCTAAAGTAAAGGTCATTGAAATGGACGTGCCCAATGCTTTCGCGACTGGGCGTGATCCCAAGCATGCCGTCGTTGCCGTAACCACCGGGATTGTCAACATTTTGAACGATCACGAATTGACCGCCGTCCTCGCCCATGAGCTGAGCCATGTTAAGAATCGTGATATTCTTATCGGAGCATTGGCTGCAACCATGGCCGGAGCGATAACCATGATTGCGCGCATGGCACTTTGGTTTGGCGGCGGTCGCGACCGGGATAACGCTTTGGCGGGATTGGCCTTGATGATTTTAGCCCCGATCGCCGCTTTTTTGATCCAGATGGCCATCTCTCGCTCGCGTGAATACGCGGCCGATCGCGGTGCCGGGATTTTAACCAACCGGCCCATGGATTTGGTCGGAGCTTTGGAAAAACTGCACATGTCCGTGGAACGTCGCCCCTTGGAAGCGACACCCAGTGGGAACGTTACCGCTCACTTGTTTATCGTCAATCCTTTCAAAGCCAGTGGTTTTGCCACACTGTTTTCTACCCACCCCAACTTGGAACAACGCGCAGAGCGTTTGCGTGCCTTGGATTCGGAATTGAAAGGTTTGCCGAAAGGACTTTAATTGGAACGTTCCGATCTTTCCCCGAAGCCCCAAAAAAAGATTCCCGTCTCGGCTCGAAGCCTGGCTTGGGAAGCACTCAATGAAATGGACCTGCATGGCGTCTGGGCTGAAGATAGTGTAGCCCTGTTGCTTAAGCGTTCCCCGTTATCCGAACCGGACGCGCGGTTGCTGCGCGAGCTGGTATTCGGTAGTGTCAAGGCCCGCCTTTTTTTGGATTATACTTTGAATGCATTCTGTGCCTCGGGCGCTAAGCCTCCGCGCAAGGTAATGAATCTTTTACGTTTAGGTGCTTACCAACTTCTTTTATTATCCAAAATCCCCCCCCATGCGGCTGTGCATGAAACCGTGGAATTGGCCAAAAGTAAACTCGACGTTCGCCAAGTGTCCTTTATCAATGCGATCTTGCGGCGTATTGGACGTGAAGGTGCGCCCTCGCTGCCTTCTGAAAAAAACGCGTTGGTAGCTCATTTATCCGTCATGCATTCGTTTCCTGAGTGGTTGGTGGATCGCTGGCTTAAGCGGTTTGGGCGTGACGCAGCGGGAACGTTGATGCATAGTGCCAATGAGGCCCCTCCGTTGGTGGCGCGTGTGAATGCGTTGCGCGGAACCCGCGTCGAAGCCGTGGCGTGGTTAAAACAAAAGAACGTGGATGTGGAACTTTTAGAGGCACCGTGGGCCATTCAGTTTAGTGGGGCCGGAAATCCGGGTTTGATTCCAGGAGTGGAAGAGGGATGGTTGTATTTTCAAGACCAAGCCTCACAATGGCTGTGTGAGATTGTTGACCCACAACCTGGAGAAACATGCATTGACTGGTGCAGTGCTCCGGGTGGGAAAGCCACGCATATGGCCGAGCGCATGCGCAATCGAGGCGTTATTTGGGCGCATGATGTATCTGAGAAAAAATTAAAAAAAGTCGCGGACAATGCGCGGCGTTTGGGTGTAACGTGTATAAAGACAGCGGTGAAAATACCTGAAAATGTACAGGCTGATCGAGTGTTGGTGGATGCCCCATGTTCCGGGTTGGGTACTCTCCGCAGGCATGCTGAAACACGTTGGCGGATACATGAAACCGATCTTGCACGGCTGGCGAACGCTCAACGCGGGCTCTTGGAAGCGGCGTCTCAGCAGGTTAAGCCGGGTGGGGTATTGGTATATGCCACCTGCACTACTGAGCCAGAAGAGAACGAAGGGGTGGTTCAGTTATTTTTACAGAAGCATACAGAATTTGTATTGCATCCAGGTCCGGGTTCCAATGGGTTGCCCAAAACAACCTATTGGGGAAAAGACGGTTGTTTCCGATCCTTTCCCTTAGCAGGGGAGCAAGATGGAATGTTTGCCGCGCGGATGTTGCGCGTGCATCCATGAAATCCGCGAAAGGGGTGGACCATGAAAAAAGAAGATACTCCCAAACGGTCATCACGGCGTAAGGTTACAGTGGATTTTTCCGAACCGTGGCTCCAACCCAATGTTTCGGTAGGTGCTTGGGAGCGGTTGCATAATGATGTCGCGGCGGAATTGACCGCCGCGGTGAGTCCGTATACCGGAAAGGACGCAGCATTGCTCTTAGGCTTTCTTGACATTGCCAATTTCATTTTGAAAAATACAACCGGGATTGGCAGTAATATTCGTTTGGCCGAGTGTCAAGTGGGGGAGTTGTCCAAAGAAACCATTCGGACGTTCTATGCCTTGATGTTAACCCTTCTGGCCTATCATTACGGGCGTTTAATTCCAAAAAACGCAGGGAAAATGTTGGATGCGGTGATTGCTGTGACCGGGGACACAATCACGGTGCGGACATTTGTGGAAGAATTGGAAACCTGCAAGGATCATCAAGATGGAGAATTTTCTTCGGTACGCGCCGGCCGCAAACTATGGGAACGTGTATCGGTGCTGCTTCGGGTGAAAAACGCCGAAGCCAATGTTACCGGACGCATTTATTATCAGACGGCACCTGCCCAGGACCTGATGTTCATTATGGAGAAACAGTCCTAGCCTAGCATAATCTTCGTTTATTTACTGGAGTCCGGGTTTAGCCCATTTGGAAAGGAACCAAAAGGATTTTATGTCTGAAGCAATGTATGGGGTGATTGTTATTGGTGGGGGTCATGCGGGCATTGAGGCCGCAGCGGCTACGGCCCGCATGGGAGTGCCGACACTTTTGGTAACCTTGACGGAAAATGGCGTGGGTCAATTGAGTTGCAATCCGGCCATTGGGGGCATTGGCAAGGGACAGCTGGTTAAAGAAATTGATGCGTTGGGCGGCTTGATGGGTGAGATTGCCGATGCCTCATGCATTCAATATCGCCGCCTTAACATGACCCGGGGTGCAGCCGTTCAATCGTCGCGCATGCAGGTGGATTTGGATGTATACCCACGTGAAGCCATGGCGCGTCTGAACGCTATTCCCGGATTGACGATTTGTCAGGATGAAGCACGCGAAATTTGTATTCGGGCGGGACAGGTTGTCGGGGTGAAGTTTGCGCGCTTGGGCGAGGTTGCTGCGCAGGCAGTGGTTGTGACCCCCGGGACTTTTTTCCATGGACTAATTCATATAGGCCCGAAACACTTTCCAGGAGGGCGTATGGGCGATCCAGCCTCGGATCGTTTGCCGGAATCGTTACGCGCGTTGGGATTGAGTTTGGGACGGTTCAAAACCGGAACCACACCCAGGGTGGATGGGAATACGCTTGATTTTTCACGCATGCTCGAACAGAAAGGCGACGAGGTTTATCTGCCTTTCTCAGTGCGTTCCCCGCACCTGCCTGTGTTGCCGCAACGCTCATGCTATGTCACGCACACACAATTACGCACTCATCAGATTATTCGGGATAACTTGAAACTTTCGGCTCTCTATTCCGGACAGATTACAGGTACGGGCGTGCGCTATTGTCCGTCGGTGGAAGATAAAATTGTTAAATTCGCCGAGCGCGAGAGCCACCATGTGTTTGTAGAGCCCGAAGGCTTGAACACGACACGTTTTTACCCCAACGGATTATCGAACAGTTTGCCAATGGATGTGCAAGTTGAAATGGTCCATTCGGTACCCGGCTTGGAGCATGCCGAAATTGTGCAAGCAGGGTATGGCATTGAACATGATTATGTTGACCCTACGCAACTTAAGCCTACGTTGGAAACCAAGCTTGTGTCGGGATTGTTTTTTGCCGGGCAGATCAATGGCACCACAGGGTATGAAGAGGCGGCCGCGCAGGGCATTATGGCCGGTATCAATGCGGCGTGTGTCGTTCAAAAGCGTGAACCGGTTGTGTTGGATCGATCGCAAGCCTACATCGGCGTACTCATTGATGATTTGGTCATCAAAGGAACAAATGAGCCTTATCGCATGTTCACGTCGCGCGTGGAATATCGTTTGGTCATCCGGGAAGACAATGCCGACGAACGCCTTACGCCCCTGGGCCATGCTCTGGGATTGGTGTCGGAATCTGAATTTTCTCAACATCAAAACCGAGTTGCGCAACGCGAGGAAGAATACGAACGGTTAAAAACCCAACGGGTAAATGGAACCGAGGCTGTTAATGAGCGGTTGCGTTGCTGGGGATTGGCACCGATTAATGGTTCGGCCACGTTACTGGAAGTATTGCGCCGCCCGGAAGTGGATTATGCACATTTGGCAGAATTAGACCAAGGCACACACCTGGTATCGGAGGAACTTCGCCAGCGGGTGGATGTTCGCGTCAAGTACGAGGGATACATTAAGCGTCAGATGACAGAGGTGGCGCGATTTAAAGATTTGGAGTCAATACGGATTCCCGTCACGTTTGAATACGCTGGGTTGCCAGGCATTACACGGGAGATTATTGAGAAACTAACGAAAATTCGGCCGATCAATCTTGGTCAAGCCAGTCGTGTCTCAGGAGTAACACCCGCGGCCATAACGCTGCTCATGATGTATTTGCGTCGCCGTCCGGTATAAGTCTATGGACGCATCGCTTCCACCTCAGCGTTATCGGACCTTTTCCAGCTATCTAAAAAAACAATTCGGTGGTCCCGTACGCAAAGTTTGTTTGGATGCAGGGTTTTCATGCCCCAATCGGGACGGACGCGTATCCAACACAGGATGCATTTATTGCGATCCAAGAGGATTTACTTCGCGCGTGCTGCATACGCCAGCATCCTTACAGGAACAAATTGCCCAGCAAATTGAAAACGGACATCGTCAAGGGGTTGAACGATTCATGGCATATTTTCAACCCTATACCAACACCTATGCCACACTCCCAGAATTAAGGTCCATTTATGAGAGTATCCGTACTTTCCCGGAAATAAGGGCACTCGCTATCGGAACACGTCCGGATTGTGTTGATTCAGAAATTTTAAAACTTATTCAGGGTTTTTGTTCAGATTATGAAGTCTGGCTGGAATACGGGTTGCAAAGCATGCACAACCAGACCTTGCAGCGGATTAAGCGAGGGCACAGTGCGGAAGATTTTGTGCATGCAGTCGAATTAACACGGCAGTTTTCAGGATTGAATATATGTGCGCATGTCATTTTGGGACTTCCAGGCGAGGGTCTCAAAGAAGAACAAGAGACAGCACAGGCACTCGCGGATTTAAACATTGAAGGAGTAAAACTGCATCCTCTCCATGTGGTAACCGGAACGGAATTGGACCGGCAGTATCAGGCACAGGAGATCTCGCTATTGACACAGAGTGACTATGTAATGCGGGTGGGATATTTTTTGGAGCGGCTTCCTTCCCGAACGGTGATACAACGCCTGACAGCAGATTGCACGGATGCGATTTTAGAAGCTCCGCGTTGGCTGTCGCGTAAAAGTAAAGTGATTCATGAGATCGAGGAATGGCTTAAAGCACATGAAACCTGGCAAGGGCGACTTCATTTTAAGTAAAAAAATGAAATAAAAGGCAGCATCCGGTTGTCTAATGTCTACATGTTCTGTAGGTAAATGCAAACAACAGTTGGCCTCAAAGAACGGTAGGTGTACCTATGCTGCGTGCTTTTTTTTGGAATCGTAAGCGAATAACCGAACGACTTTTAGCCAAACGCGAAGCTGCTGGGGATGATCTTGAAAAAAACCGTCGTTTTCATAAATTGGTAACACGGTATCAAAAACTTATTTTAAAAAATTATATTGCCCGAAATCGTCGCAGCAACAATTAGGGAGAGGACCGAGAATGTGTGTGGATTAAGTGTAGGCCTTCAACACATGGGATACACATGATACGGCCTTTCAATTGATTATATTAATTTTAAAATCGTGGAACTAAACTTGGATACGGGGGTCGAATACCATACATCAGCCAAGTTTAACTTGGTTGAACCCCCCTGGCTGGGTTACCCCCTTAGTCAGCAATAAGGTTTAACCCCCTTAACCTGTTGTTGATACCCGGCTGGATTTATCCGGGAATTTGGTCTGCTCCCCCGCAACCAGATTCCCGGATTTCATTTTCTGGGTTACATCTCGTTCAAGCGCAAAGACATATACCTTAATTTTATCAAATGTTCCCTTGACAGTAGAATGACAAAAACGTTATAATCCGCCCGTTTTTCATTTTTTTAAATGGGCAATCATCCCAATTTAAAAAAGCAATATGTTATAAAAAGGAGAAAGAAGTATGTGTACAAAAAGCAAGTCGCTGTTTTCCCGTTGGACGGCAAAGGTGACCTCGGTCATTTTAGCCGGAGCAAGTGTATTGATGTCGTCGCTGGCATATGCCAGTGAAGCGGATCTGAAATTGCCGGATCTGGGCAGTGTTTCGTTCATGGGCATGCCTGGACATACGCTTCTGACGTACGGTATTTTCATCTGTCTTTTGGGCATGGCGTTTGGGTTGGGCATGTATATGAACTTGAAGAACATGCCGGTTCATAAGGCGATGAAAGAGATCTCTGAATTGATTTACGAAACCTGCAAGACGTATCTTTTGACCCAACTGCGTTTCATCATGTTGTTGTGGGTGTTCATTGGTACGATCATTGTGGTTTACTTTGGTTGGCTCAAGCCCGTAGGTGCAGCCAATGTTGTGATCATCGTGCTGTTCTCCTTAATTGGTATCGCCGGCAGCGTGTTTGTGGCCTGGTTCGGTATCCGTATTAATACCTTTGCCAATTCTCGTTCGGCGTTTGCCAGCTTGGCAGGCAAGCCTTTCCCAACCTATGCGATTCCGCTTAAAGCCGGAATATCGATCGGTATGCTCCTTATTTCTACTGAATTGTTGATCATGTTAGCCATTCTACTTTATGTTCCTGGTGATTTGGCCGGTGTGTGTTTCATCGGATTTGCTATTGGTGAATCTTTGGGTGCTGCAGCCCTGCGTATTGCAGGCGGTATCTTCACCAAGATTGCCGACATCGGTTCAGATTTGATGAAGATTGTGTTTAATATCAAAGAAGACGATGCGCGTAATCCGGGTGTCATTGCCGACTGCACAGGGGATAACGCAGGTGACTCAGTTGGTCCCACAGCCGACGGTTTCGAAACCTACGGCGTAACCGGCGTGGCCTTGATTACGTTCATTCTATTGGCTGTATCCGATCCTACGGTTCAGATCCAATTGTTGGTCTGGATTTTCGCGATGCGTGTAATGATGATCGTGACCAGCGGTTTCTCGTACTGGGTCAATGAAATGATGGCTGCGGCAAAATACAAGAATGCCGATAAAATGGATTTCGAACAACCGTTGACTTCGTTGGTCTGGATTACCTCGATTGTATCGGTTGTGGTGACGTATATTGCCTCCTACTTACTGATTGGTAGCTTAGGGGACGGGAGTTTGTGGTGGAAGCTGTCGACCATCATCACTTGCGGTACGCTGGCCGGCGCGATCATTCCTGAGCTGGTGAAGGTATTTACTTCCACGCAATCACAGCATGTCAAAGAAGTGGTGACGGCTTCGCGTGAAGGTGGTCCTTCGTTGAACATCTTGGCGGGTTTTATCGCAGGTAATTTTTCAGCTTACTGGATGGGCATTGCGATTGTTTTGCTCATGGCCATTGCATTTGTCGTAAGTTGTTTTGGTTTGGGTACCTTGATGGTCGCCCCCTCGGTCTTTGCGTTCGGGTTGGTGGCATTTGGTTTCTTGGGTATGGGCCCGGTAACCATTGCGGTTGACTCCTACGGTCCGGTTACGGACAACGCTCAGTCGGTGTATGAACTTTCGACCATTGAAACATTGCCGAAGATCAAGGAAGAAGTGAAGAAGGAATTTGGATTTGAACCGAACTTCACCAAAGCCAAAATGTTCTTGGAAGAAAACGACGGAGCGGGCAATACCTTCAAAGCCACCGCTAAGCCGGTATTGATTGGTACAGCGGTAGTGGGTGCGACCACGCTCATTTTCTCAATCATTGTATTGTTGGCTAAAAACGGTGCGGAGGGTATGATCACTCAGGCTCAGTTGGATGCGGCTGCCGGCATGTTCTCGGTATTGAATCCTGTATTTCTATTGGGATTGATCACCGGTGGCGCCATGATTTATTGGTTCACGGGAGCCTCCACCCAGGCTGTTTCTACGGGGGCGTATCGCGCGGTTGAGTTCATCAAAGCCAACATTAAGCTGGATGGAAAAGCTGAGAAAGCTTCGATGGAAGACAGCAAGCGCGTGGTGGAGATTTGCACGCAATACGCTCAACGCGGTATGTTCAACATCTTTTTGGCGATCTTTACCGCGACCCTGGCGTTTGCCTGCTTGGATTCAAACTTCTTCATTGGATACTTGGTTTCCATTGCAGTGTTTGGTCTGTATCAGGCGATTTTCATGGCCGATGCAGGTGGCGCTTGGGACAATGCCAAAAAGATTGTAGAAACGGACTTGAAGGAAAAGGGTACACCCTTGCATGCAGCATGCGTCATCGGCGATACAGTCGGTGATCCCTTTAAAGATACATCTTCCGTGGCATTGAACCCAGTCATCAAATTTACCACCTTGTTTGGGCTTTTGGCTGTTGAATTGGCCATTACTTTGCCGAAGACGACGGCGTGGATTTTAGCAGCCGTGTTTTTCGTCATCTCAATGGTGTTTGTCTGGCGTTCGTTCTACGCCATGAGAATTGGTTCCAAGTCGGAAAAGTAAGCGTTTTAGTGTAAAGGTAAGGTTAAACAGCAATCCCTCGGTTTCGGCCGGGGGATTGCTGTTTAACGTAAAATATAAATAAAATAAAGATTTTTTACCCGAGTGAAAAGCTTAAGGGATGTGTTTTTTTAAAAAAAATATTGCATACCATTCGGGGGTGTGCTAGTATCGCGTTTCCGATTTTTAAAATAGCATGAATTGTTTAATTATTTCGAGGGGGCTCTAAATCGTATGCAAACGCCTTATGAAACGATGTTTTTACTGCCGCCGACTGTTACAGTCGAGCAGGTCGACGAACTGATTGATCGCATCAAGAAAAGCGTAGAAAAAAAGCATGGAGAAATTGCTCATGTGGATAAAATGGGCGTTCGGCGTACAGCCTATGAGGTCAACAAGCAGAACTCGGCCTATTATGTCCTGATTCAATACCGGGGCACGGGTGAAGCCATTAACGAAATGGAACGCACTTTGAAAAATGCCGACAATGTTTGGAAATTTCTCTCGACCAAAGTTACGACGAAAACTCCTCCGCCTGTGAAATTGGCGCCGAAAACCGTAGAACCTGCTGCTGAAGTGAAAGCCGAAGCAGCTGTTCCGGCCAAAGAAGCTGCTGCGGAGTAAACGATGCCTAATTTTAATCGAGCGCTATTGATGGGAAATCTTACCCGCGATCCAGAATTGCGTTATTTGCCGAACGGGTCGGCGGTTGCGAACTTGCGTTTGGCCATCAATCGTTCGTATAAAAGTCAGACCGGTGAGATGAAGGAAGAAGTAACTTATGTTGGTGTTGTGGTATGGGGCAAGCAGGCTGAAAATTGCGCGGAGTATTTATCCAAAGGGACTCCGGTCTTTGTGGAAGGCCGCTTGCAGAGCCGTCAATGGGAAACCGAAGATGGGCAAAAACGTTCGGTCCTTGAAGTGGTGGCCGATCGGGTACAGTTCTTGGGGAAAAAGCGAGGAGACGAGAGTGCTGGGATGCCTGCTGAAGAGCCTGCATCACATGCTTCGGCGTCATCCTCTGAAGACGATATTCCGTTCTAATAAACGATTTATTACTCAAAGGGAGTTCACGTTATGGCAGATGAAGAAAAGGCATCATCCGGATCAAGCAAACCACGGCCGAAATTTCGCGAAAAACGCGACCATAAGCCGCACCGCAAATCGTGTCGTTTTTGTGCAGACAAAGTAGTGGACATCAACTACAAAGATCTCGCACGCTTGAAGACGTTCATGACCGAGCGTGGGAAAATTGTTCCCCGTCGTATTTCTGGAAATTGCGCCTTGCATCAACGTGCGTTGACCAACGCGGTTCAACGCGCCCGTATTTTGGCGCTTTTGCCGTACACCACGGACTAGTTCACAACGCATGTTCGTCGCGTTGGGTGGGTTATCATGTATGTGTGGGCTACAGGAGCATTGATGCTGGCAGCATTGGCGGTTCTGGCCGTTGTCAATGGCGTGGTGTGGATCGGACTTTGGCGGGGGTGGACCCCGCGGGTATGCATCTCCGCAGGCGCGTTGACGTTGTTCATCCTGATGGGTGGTGCGCTCATGTGGGGGCAAGCCGCGTCAGGGGTTCCGGTCTGGCAGGTATGGCAAAAAGAATTTAATACGAGTTTAACCGCCTCCATGTCGGTCTACCGGCAGTTGGGGGTTGAAGAAGCCGAGTTGCAACGGAGTGCTCGCTGGATCAAAGTTGTATTTGTGGATGCGGCGATTGGGTGGGCTGTCTTAGGTGGATTGGGATTGGTCTTTGTTTTTTTTCTCATTCAACGGCAAGTCAACCGCCATTTGCCTGGCTCAAAAATAGGTTTGAAACCATTCGTGCTTTGGAAAGTGCCGGACTACTTTATCTGGCCCGTATTACTGACGATGGTTTTTTTGTGGTGGGGTCGTGCTTGGGGACCGCAGTACTTTTTAACGGGTCTCAATGCGGCGGTGGTCTTAGGCAACCTCTATTTTTTGGGGGGCTTGGCCATTTTGCTCTTTCATTTGGAGCGCCGCCAGATATCGAAGTTTTTTCAGTTCTTGATCATTGCCATGGTGGGGTTGTTTCCCACGATGATAGGCTTATTAATGATGTTAGGCATTATAAATACATGGTGGGATTGGCGTAAAATTCAACCCAACCAATCTCCCCAGTGAACGTTTCGTGCTGAGGGCAACGGGAGGATTTGACAATGAGTATGAAAATGATTTTGCGGGATGATGTAAAGGATCTGGGCCGGGCCGGTGAGACGGTTTCCGTGTCGGACGGGTATGCTCGTAATTACCTATTGCCGAAGAAATTGGCGGTATTGGCAAACACCTCCAATTTAAAGCGCTTGGAACAAGAAGTGAATGGCAAAAAAGGACGCGAGCGTCGCATGCTGCGGGATACGCAGTATATGGCGGAGAAATTGGCGGCCCAGCCCGTGGTGATTGAAACCAATGTGGGTGAAGCCGGCAAGTTGTTCGGCTCGGTTACTGCGGCGGACATTGAACAAGTGTTGACCCAAAAGGGTTTTGAAATCGATAAGCGCAAGATCGAGTTGGAAGAACCGATTAAAGCCGTGGGAACGTACACCGTGACCATCAAACTGCATGCGGATGTTACCGCTCAGATAACGGTTTTGGTTCAGGATAAAACCCCCGCCGCGGCTGCTAAGCCGGAAGCTCCTAAAACAGAGAAGTAAGGTGGACGATCCGCAGCGGATCGAAGTACACCTGACTTGATGTAAGCTTATCCCCGGAATGTTCGGTACAGACACCGGATGTTCCGGGGCTTTTGTTTGGACGCCATGCACGCATTGAGTAGGACACACGCTGGAAGAGGCGGATTATGCA
Organism: uncultured bacterium; assembly: GCA_964604705.1. GTDB lineage: Bacteria > Oederibacteriota > JAAXVQ01 > JAAXVQ01 > JAAXVQ01 > JAAXVQ01. The sequence continues at coordinate 16,594 of CAZSAP010000013.1, read as the reverse complement.
GACCTCCCATTCCCCGGGTTCGGGGTCAGAACGAATTCCTCCCCAAAATTTAGAAGCCGAACGCTCCACCCTCGGGTCCATGCTTCTGGACCGCGATGCCATCGGGCATGTGTTTGAGTTTTTGACCGATGAGGCCTTTTACTCCGAAGCGCATCGCCGGATTTTCCGTGCCATTTTGGATTTGTACGACCGCAACGAACCTGTCGATTACATCACGTTGACCGATTTGCTAACCCGCTGGGGCGACATTGAGAAAGTGGGCGGTTCCGCCTATTTAACGCAATTAACCGACAGTGTTCCAACCGCGGCCCATGCCGAGCACTATGCTCGCATTGTCAAAGAGAAATACATTTTACGCAATCTCATCCGGGTTTCGACCGACGTGGTCTCACGTTGTTATTCTGCGGAAGAAGAGGCGGATCGACTCCTCGATGAAGCCGAACGGTCTATTTTTGATCTTTCGCAAAACCGGCAGCGCGGATCGGTATTAAAAGTTAAGGACATCATCCACGATGCTATGGAAATGGTGGAAAATCTTTCCAAGCATGAAAGCCACATCACCGGGGTTCCGACGGGATTTACCGAGCTGGATCAAATGACGTCTGGATTGCAACCCGGGGAATTGATCGTTTTGGCCGCACGTCCTTCCATGGGCAAAACCGCGTTGTGCTTGAACCTTGCTTCCAATGCCGCCCTTTTGGGCAAAGTTCCTGTGGCGATCTTTTCTTTGGAAATGAGCGCCGAGTCGCTTGTGACCCGTATGCTGTGCGCGGAAGCACGCGTGGATTTGCAGGCGGTACGTACCGGACGTTTGGGCGAAGGCAGCCTGGTGCATTTGTCCATGGCCGCCGGTCGTCTGTTTGATGCGGATATTTTCATCGATGACTCCCCCAGCATCAACATTTTGGAATTGCGTTCCAAAGCCCGCAGATTGAAAGCCGAACACAACATAGGGCTGGTGGTGGTGGATTACATTCAGATGATGCAAGGCGTGGGCAAACAGGATAACCGCCAGCAGGAAATCGCGACCATCTCACGTTCGTTTAAGGCGTTGGCCAAAGAGCTTAAAGCTCCGGTTTTGGTTTTATCCCAGTTATCACGCGCTCCTGAAGCTCGCGGAGATCGCCGCCCGCAGCTTTCAGACTTGCGTGAATCGGGTGCCATTGAACAAGATGCGGACTTGGTTATGTTCATTTACCGCGAAGCGTATTATGAAAAAGATAAGAAAGACGATCGCACAGCAGAATTGATCGTCGCCAAGCAGCGTAATGGACCCACCGGGCCGATCAAACTCATTTTCAATAATCAGTATACGCGTTTTGACAATCTTTCCACAACCCGTATGCCTGGGGGTATGCCATGAGTCCGGTGCCAGCCGGGGTGGGGCGTCCAACCTGGGTGGAAGTGGATCGGACAGCCTTGCGCTGGAATGCACGCCAAGTGCGCCGCTTGATTGGTCCTCGCGTTAAGTTTTTGGCGATTGTGAAGGCCAATGCGTACGGACATGGCGCGGTGCCGTGCAGCCGGGTCTTGTTGGCCGCCGGGGCCGATGCCCTGGGTGTGGCCACTGTTGAAGAAGGCATTGAATTGCGCACCGCCGGGATCCGGGTGCCTATCGTCATTTTGGGTTTGACTCAGCCGGCGGAAGCCCAACGCATACTTTTGCATGATTTGCAACCTGCGGTAACCACCTGGCCGCAAGTGCGTGCGTTGGTGGCTGTTGCCCGGCGCTTGAAAAAAAACGTGGCGGTTCATATCAAAGTGGATACGGGCATGGGACGCATCGGCTTGTCGCCGGATGCGGCTCGTACCTTTTTTGAACGAGTGCGTCTTCTGCCGGAGCTTCGGGTCGCCGGCCTGTTTACGCATTTTGCCCATGCGGACGGGAAGGATCGACAGTGGGTGGATCGGCAGGTGGCACGTCTGCATGCCGTGGCGCATCATCTTGATCGTGGAACGCTTCTGCATGCGGCGAATTCAGCCGCCGTTATAAAATTTCCGGATACCCATATCGACATGGTGCGACCCGGGCTTATGCTGTATGGCCTCTATCCATCGCCGACCCTGCGCTCGCGTGTCAAACTCAAACCGGTTCTTTCCTGGAAGACACAAGTCATCGAACTCAAACAGGTGCCTGCAGGTACGGGGCTTTCGTACAATCATACTTTTGTTACCAAACGCGCGTCATTGATTGCTACATTACCTGTGGGCTATGCGGATGGTTTCTCGCGGGGATTGTCCAACTGCGGGCAGGTCCTGGTGCGTGGGCAACGCTGCCCGGTGGTAGGGCGCGTTTGCATGGACATGTGCCTGGTGGACGTTACGCGTGTAGCCGGAGTCGCCTTGGGTGACGAAGTGGTCCTGATAGGGCGTCAACGCTCGGCCGAACTACCGGTGGAGGTCATGGCGGCAACACTGGATACAATTACGTATGAGATTGTTTGCACTGTAGGTGCAAGGGTACCGCGGGTTTACCTGGGGCGTGAGAAATGAACCATTGGTGGATTAACCTCGTCAACCGGTTTTCCAATCCCGTGCTGATGTTTTTTGAAGAGACGGGCAAGATCTTTATCTTGTTGGGACAAATTTTATCCGGTGTGTTTAAGTTGCTACGCCAACCGGAAAAATTTAGAAAATTCTATTATCCTTTAATCATGGAACAAATGGTGGTCACCGGAGTGAACTCGATACCCGTGGTGATCACCACGGCGTTGTTCACAGGCATGGTCATGGCGATTCAGACCGGGGTTACCATGGAAGCCAAACTTCAAGGGGCTTCGATTTTTGTCGGAAGTATTGTCAATGTGGCGTTGATCCGAGAGTTGGGTCCGGTGCTGAGCGGGCTTTTGGTGACCGGACGTGTGGGGTCGGCCATGGCTGCGGAAATCGGCACCATGAAGATTACCGAGCAAGTGGATGCCTTGCGAACACTCGCGACCAATCCAATCGAATACTTGGCCATTCCACGATTTGTGGCCGTGGTGACCATGATGCCCTTGTTGGCCATTATGGCCGATGTGCTTGGGTCGTTGGGCGGATGGATGGTGGCTACGTTTTATCTGGGCGTTAATTCACATGTATACTGGTACGGCGCCCAAATCACTGTCCGTATGTCGGATGTGATCACCGGATTGATTAAAAGCGGTGTGTTTGGAGTGATTCTTTCCATCTTTGCATTGCATAGAGGTTTTTCAACCTACGGTGGGGCTGAAGGCGTTGGGCGTGCAACCACAGGTGCGGTCGTCAATGCGTCCATCACGTTGTTAATTGTGGATTATTTTTTAACTCAGCTTTTTGCCTTGTTCTAAGGAGCGGCATGATTCGTCTGGAAGGGTTGCATAAAAAATTTGGCGCCAAGAAAGTCCTACAAGGTGTCGACCTGGAGATTCGCCAGGGTGAAACCCTGGTTATTATCGGACGTTCCGGTGAAGGCAAGAGTGTGCTGTTAAAGTGTATGGTTAATCTGATTGAACCGGACAGCGGCTGTGTTTGGTTGGACAATGAAGACATGCTGGCGTTGTCGGAACACGAGCGTGATCGTTTGCGTCGTCGCTTTGGTTTTTTGTTCCAGGGGGCGGCGCTCTTTGATTCGTTAACCGTGGCGGAAAATGTTAGTTTTGGACTGCGGCGTTTAACCAATCATTCGGAGGAACGCATCCGGGAAATCGTTCGGGAAAAACTCGCCTTGGTGGGCATGAAGGATATTGAACATCTAAAACCCTCGGAATTGTCCGGGGGTATGAAAAAAAGGGTGGGATTGGCGCGTGCGATTGCCATGAACCCAGAGGTGATTTTATACGACGAGCCCACCACGGGATTGGATCCGATCATGTCGGATGCGATCAACGATTTGATCCTGGAAATGCAGAAAAGGCTCTCGGTCACATCGATCGTGGTTACGCACGATATGACCAGTGCCTATAAGATTGCGGACCGGATGGCTATGCTGCATGAGGGGCGGATCGTTGCGACCGGCACCCCGGCAGGGTTTAAGCGGTCTAAAAATCCGCTGGTACGTCAATTTATATCCGGATCGGCTCATGGGCCGATTGCGTTGGTCTAGGAGGTACGCCGATGGAACCGAAGCGTGAGGGGAATTTAAAATTCGAAGTGAAGGTGGGCATCACCGCAGCCGTGGCGTTGGTGTTTTTAGGTCTGATCATTATGACCGTAGAAAAATTCACCTTTGGGCAAAAAGGGTATGTCATTAACGTGGCGTTCAATTTTGTGGATGCATTAAATCCTCAAGCCGACGTGGTCATTGGTGGGGGCGTGAAAATTGGTCAGGTGGAATCGATCTTTACCCAAGGTGAAAAAATCAACCTTCGCATTATGATTAACGATAATGTAAAGATCCCGAGCGATGCCAAGTTTCAAATCTTATCCAAAGGGATGATGGGGGATAAATACGTCAATCTTATTCCCCAAACCACATCTCAGGAATACCTGAAGCCGGGAGCACAGTTGGAGGGTGTGGAACCCAACAACATTGATAAGACGTTTCAGCGCTTTGGTGCGTTGGCGGATTCGGTGAGGACATTGGTAGCCGATCCCGAGATGAAAACCTCGATTGTAGATATGCTGAGAAACGTAAGTCGTCTTTCGAAGCGGATCGATCGGATTGCTGAAACCAATGAACCGCACATCAACGATACGCTCCAAAATCTTTCTGCCTCGGCCAAAGATCTGCGCCAGTTCTCAAAAGACTTACGCGAGATTACCGATGGCTTGAAGAATGTGTTGGCCGCGGAAAATCAAGAGAACATCAACGTGACGTTGAAGACGCTGCGCGATACCAGCGAGCGTTTGGACAAAACCGTTAAAAAGGTTGAATCTGGGCAGGGCGCGTTGGGTGCGCTGATTGAGGATAAACAGATGGCCGAGGATCTTAAAAAGCTCATTAAAGACTTGAAAGACAATCCCTGGAAATTGCTCTGGAAAAAATAGCCGTGAAACCGTCACGCGAAAAGACTGTCTTTGTTTGCCAAGAGTGCGGCGCCGATTCGCCCAAATGGGTCGGTCAGTGCCCCAGTTGCGGTGTTTGGAACCGCATGCTGGAAGAAACGCGTCGTGCCATGCCACTCACGAAAACCTTCCAAACGCAAGCAGCTCCTCCGGTTCGTTTACGCGATGTGGACATTACAAATGTTGAACGCTTTCAAGCCGGGTGGAGCGAGTGGGATACCGTCTTGGGCGGAGGGATTGTTCCCGGGTCCTTGGTTTTAGTTGGGGGTGATCCGGGGATAGGGAAGTCAACCTTGCTCATGCAGGTGGCGTTTCGTTTGGCGGCACTTGGGAGGAAGGTGCTCTACATCAGCGGTGAGGAATCAAGCGCTCAGATTAAATTGCGCGCCAATCGATTAGGCACTGCACCGGACTCACTTTATCTATTTTGTGAAACGGATATGGACGCGGTCCTGGAAGCGGCGCGAACAATGGTTCCGGATTTGGTGATAGCCGACTCGATTCAAACCTTATCCCGAGCCGAGCTTTCGTCGGTTCCCGGCTCGGTGGGACAAGTTCGGGAATGCGGAGCCGCGCTCATGGGTTTAGCGAAGCATCAGGGACCCGCGGTGATTTTGGTGGGCCATGTCACCAAAGAAGGTGTTTTGGCCGGTCCGCGAATTTTGGAACACATGGTGGACACGGTGGTGTACTTTGAGGGGGACCGGCAGTTTGGGTATCGGGTCCTGCGCTCCGTGAAAAACAGGTTTGGGTCAACGCATGAGGTTGGTTTTTTCGAAATGCGTTCCGATGGGCTCACGCAAATCGGAGATCCATCGCGCGTATTTTTACAGGATCGACATATTGGCTCCTCGGGAACCGCCATTGGCGTCAGCTTAGAGGGAACACGCCCACTGTTGATTGAGATTCAGTCATTGGTCGCACCCACGCATTTTGGTCTTCCGCAACGGCGTATATCCGGACTTGATTATAATCGCTCTATTTTATTGATGGCGGTTTTGGAACGACGCGCAGGGGTTCCCTTGGGGACGCAAGATGTGTTTGTCTCGGTTGTGGGCGGACTCAGCGTGAGTGAGCCGGCCTTGGATCTGGCTGTGGCCGTTGCCATGGCTTCGAGTTTTCGGGATGTGCCCTTGGATGCCGAGACTGTGTTTTTTGGAGAGATCGGCTTGGGCGGCGAAGTTCGCAGTGTGAGTCAAGCGGAGCGGCGGGTGCAAGAAGCTAAGCAGCTTGGATTTCGGCGTTGTGTGGTCCCGGCCCTCAATGTAAAAGCTCTCGCGCATTTAAAAGAGGTGGAGTTGATCGGGGTCGAATCTTTGAACCAGGCGTTGTCTCTGTGTTTTCCTGAATACTCACGTGGGCGTGGTGGTCGTGCGCATACACGCAAGGGGACCAGTCATGACCAAGACTGAAGTCATCATTGTGGGCGCAGGTCAGGGAACACGCATGGGGGGGGATGTTCCCAAAGTGTTGCTTCCCTTAGGGCCGTACCCTGTCTACCTGCATTCCGTCTTAACGTTGGCGCGCATGCCGGAGATTGACGGATTAATTTTAGTGGTGCCGCAAGGGCAGGACGTGTTGGTTCGTACCTTGTGCCAGCAACATGACTGTACTGCTAAAATCAAGGCCATTGTCCCGGGGGGGGGACGCCGCCAGGATTCCGTGGCCGCGGGCTATCGGCATGTGTCCGAAGCTGCGGATTTGATTTTGATTCACGATGCGGCCCGGCCGTTGGTCACGCCCGCCTTGGTTGTCCGGGTAATTGAAGAAACCCGCGTACATGGAATTGCCATTCCAGGCATGCCGGTGGTGGATACCTTAAAATGTGTGGACGAAAAAAGCAAGGTTGTGCGTACCGTTCCTCGCGAGGCTCTGCGTGCGGTGCAGACACCCCAAGGGTTTGCTCGTAAGATCTTTGCGGCCCTTTATCAACAAGCGCAAAAGCCTGATGTGACTGTCACCGATGAAGCGGCTTTGGCCGAGCATCTCGGTTTGCCTGTTCATGTGGTGGAGGGAGAATTGAAAAATTTTAAATTAACCACGCCCTGGGATTGGCAATTGGCGCAATGGCTATGGGCCAAGGAGGCGGCACAATGATCCGTGTTGGCATGGGGTATGACATACATAGGATTGCAAAGGATCGAAAGCTGTATTTGGGCGGAGTGGCGTTTCCTAAAGCTGGATTTGGGTTGGACGGTCATTCGGATGCAGATGTGTTGATTCACGCCATTTGCGATGCCTTGTTGGGCGCGGCGGGACTTTCTGATATTGGGGTGCTCTTTCCCAACACCTCAAAGCAACATTTCCAACGCAGCTCCTTGGAATTTTTGCAAGAGGTTGCCCAGAGATTAAAGGGCCTAGGCGTCATCATTATTAATATAGATAGTACATTAATTGCCGAGGCTCCCAAGATTGCATCCTCGATTCCGCTTATGAAGACACGCATGGCTAAGGCCCTAGGCATAGCCGTTGGGCAAATTGGGGTTAAGGCAACCACCAATGAGAAAGTCGGGTTTATTGGGAGACAAGAAGGTATGGCGGCCATGGCAGTAGCACTGGTGGATGAACAAGGTAAGAAGAAAAAATAAACCGACCCTTAAAAATTTGCAAGTTCCCGGAATCCTACCTTAAGTTTAAAATCCTTTTTAATTTCAATGCTAAAATTTGCCCCTGTGGTTTGCGAAACAGAAAACCGTGTGCTACACTTGATTTGGAGATTCATAAAACCTTTATTTTTAAAGCGTAAATTTTAATTAAAAGTAAAAAAAGGGGGGAGCGAGTATGAATACCACTCGCAGTAATCATTATACCGAAGGTCAAGGCAAGTTTAATCCCAAGAGCAGTTGGTTGGGGGGCCTGGCGTTATTGGGGACCCTGCTGCTGTTTATCGGGGTATCCATATCCACAGCAGCGTTTACAGACAATTGGGAGGAGAAGACCCTACCGACGATCTATAAACAGCTTAAGCAACAGAACAAAGTGTTAAAAACGCACAACGTGATCCAAGCCGGGGAAGAATCGCGGGTCATAGTGACGTGCGCGAACGGGGAAGTGAGGGAGTATAACCGGCAAGGGCAGATCGTGAAGGTGAAGGACATCAACGGCAAGGTAACAAATTACCAAGCAGGGATGCCGGTAGAAGAGCGGGATGCCAGCGGCGCGGTGATTTCGAAGACGGAGTATACGAAGTTTGACAACGGGAAGATCAGCACGTCGATCAAGAAGACGGCGAGCGAAGTGGAGATGAAGATCTTCGACCGTGATGGGAATGTGGCGCAGGTGCATGACGGGAGAGGGTTGAGGTCATACTCGAACTATCAAAAAGACAACGAAGGACGAACCACGCAGTACAGTGAATTGGACATGATGACGAACAAGATGTCGCGGACGGAGTTGGGAGAAAACGGAGACATCGTATCGAAGACGGATGAAAACGGAGTAAGGACCGCGTACGAGTATGAGCGAGATGCAGCCGGGGACATAACCTCGATAACGGAACGAGACACGTTGGGCAATGTCACGATCAAGAAGATGGAAAACGGACAGATGAAAGAGATGATCAAAAACGGCGTGTCGACGAAATACGACAACAAGTTAAACAACGCCGGGAAGACGCAGGAGACGGTCGAATCGACGACGGTGAAGACGGAGAACGGGTCGTATTTGGAGAAAGTGATCAAGCAGTTTGGGAACAACGGGCAAATGACGTTTATGCGGGACAAGGAAGGTGACCATTTTTATTCGTACACCACGGGAGAAGGTGGGCGAATCTTGTCGAAGCATGAGAAGCTGACGCCGAGCAAAGATTCGCAGGCGAAGCCGAAGGATGTGACAACGTATTTCAATGCGATGGGGCAAGTGATAGGAACGGAAGAGAACGGGCGGAAGATGACGATCGATTATAAGATGGACGCCAACGGGAACATTTTGATGGCGACGGAATCGACGACGGACAAAGTGGGTGGACGGTCGTACACGCAGAAGACGAATAAGATTTATGATAAAGGGAAGGTAATTGCGCAGACGGACGGATACGGGCGAGTAACAAAGTTTGAATACGATGAGAAGGGGAACCGTACGTGGTCGAAGTCGGAAGACTCGCAGACGCAGTATTTCTACGATGGCAACAACAACATGAAGGCGAGCATTTCGACGGACTACAAGAGCACGACGATCACGTATTTTGATACGGAGACGAAGCTGCCGAACGCCAAGATCCGTTTGTACAACAGCGGGTTTGCGGAAGTGACGCAGTTTGTAACGACGCCGGAAGGACAGCGAGCGTCGTATACGGTAGAGCCGTTGGGGATCAAGACGACGTTGTATCAGGACAAGCAGGGAGAGAAGCCGCAGCGGGTGATCTCGACGAAGTTCAACGGAGTGCAGACGATCACGGATTATACGTACGCGGGTGACATGATGGTGTCGAGCAAGGAATCCGGTCCGCAGGGGACGACGGAGACAAAGTTCAATTTGTTCCAGAAGCCGGAATCGTCATTTCGGGTAGATCAGTTTGGACGCGAGTACAGCACGACGTACGAGTACAGCGCGGAAGGCAAGACGCTGCGGTCGTTGCAGACGGACGCCAAGGGCAAGACGACGACGATGATGAACGCCAACGAAGACCCGGACACGACGATTCGCGAAAACGTGATTGGGTATCCGCGGCGTTCGGTGGAAAAGCGCAAGTATACGCGCGGGATTTTGACAGGGAGCGAGAGCACGGACATCAAGGGGAAGAGCTACACGAAGTACAACCCGATTACGGGGTTGGCCGACGAAGTCAAGCGAGTGAACATCCACGGATTTCCGCGAGAAAATACGGTGTACAACAAATACGATAAGGGTGGGGACATCGAGTCAAGCGTGCAGAAGGATTCGCGCGGGATGACGAAGAATCTATTTGATAAAGACGGATTGATGACGCGGAGCACGCGGTTTGACATCCATGGATTCCCGAAGTTGAAAGTGACGACGTACGAATACAACAAAGGTGAGATGACCAAGAGCACGATGAAGGACAATCGCGGGACGACGTTTAATACGTTCAACCGCGAAGGATTGATGGACAACAGCCGGCGGGAGAAGATTTACGGGTATCCGCGGGTGGAATTGACAACGTACAAGTACAATTCGGACACGGGCTCGATGGTGAGCAGTTTTGAAAGCGATGAGAATGGGACCACGGCCAGCGAGTACAACGAAGATGAGTTGGTGGCGGTATCGACACGAGAGAATAAGTACGGTCATGCGCGGAGTCAGGTGACGACGTTCCAATACGACGGTGAAGGGTTTATGACGTGCAGCAAGCAAGTGGACTTGAAAGGCATCAGCGTGAGTCAGTACAACATCGACGGGTTGGCGACGTCGTCGATGAGGTACGATCGGTACGGAGTGATTTTCAGTCGGAACACCTTGACGTTTAATGATTATGATTCCGAAGGGTTTATGACGGTTTCGCACAGCCGAAACATCATGAGCGATACAGCGCGGACGATGGATAAGGATGGGTTAACGAGAAACATTGATCAAAACGATCGATTTGGGTTGGGTGGGAGCCGGCACAAGGTGACGTCGGGGTACGAATACGACGACCATGGGCGGATGCAAAAGAGCGTGAGCAAGGATTTCCTGGGGACGACGTTTAGCGAATACGACATTCACGGGGACGCGACGAAGACGCGGCGAGTAGCGACGATCGGGTTGGGTTCGACGCGGGATGCCGAGACGGTATCGACGTTCCAGTCGGATACGGGAATGACGACGAGCCGAATCACGATCAGCAAGTACAGCAAGTCGGTGGGAAAGAATTTTGATCCTGTGTACGGAACCGAAGGCGGAGCGATTGTGGACAACGCGTACGGGTTGGGAGCCTCGCGGCATTCGGAGACGACCAATACGGTGAACATATACAACGGGTTGACGATGATGAGTGTGGCGGTATCGGATTATTCCACCACGACAACGTGGAACACGTTGGATTCGTATGGAGTGGCGGACCATTCGGAGACGAACACAAATTTTGGAATTGGTGCGTCGCGGCACAGTGAAGTCAAGCACGGCAACATGGCTGTGAATTTGTTCAATGGGTTGAACATATATACGAAGAGCGAGAGCGCAGGCTCGGTCACGAAGACCTGGTACACCAACGACAGTTACGGCGTGACGGATCATTCGGAGACCGACAGTGCATTTGGTATCGGCGCGTCGCGTCACTCGGAGATGAAAAAAGGCAATGTGATCGTGAACTTGTACAACGGGTTGAATATGTTCACCAAGAGCGAGAGTGCAGCGTCGGTAACGCAGACGTGGTACACGGACGACACATACGGCGTGACGGATCATTCGGTGACGGACAGTGCGTTTGGTATCGGCGCGTCGCGTCACTCGGAGATGAAAAAAGGGAATGTGATTGTGAACTTGTACAACGGGTTGAACAAGTTCACAAAGAGTGAGAGCGCAGCGTCGATATCGCAGACGTGGTACACAGATGATACGTACGGCGTGACGGATCATTCGGTGACGGACAGTGCGTTTGGTATCGGCGCGTCGC
>CAZSAP010000013.1:0-4976 GCA_964604705.1 uncultured bacterium | reverse complement strand
TACGGCGTGACGGATCATTCGGTGACGGACAGTGCGTTTGGTATCGGCGCGTCGCGTCACTCGGAGATGAAAAAAGGGAATGTGATTGTGAACTTGTACAACGGGTTGAACAAGTTCACGAAGAGTGAGAGTGCAGCGTCGATATCGCAGACGTGGTACACGGATGACAATTATGGCGTGACGGATCACTCGGTGACGGACAGTTCGTTTGGCATCGGGGCCTCGCGGCGCAGTGAGATGAAGAGCGGGAATGTGGTGGTGAACTTGTACAACGGGTTGAACAAGTTCACGAAGAGTGAGAGTGCGGCGTCGATATCGCAGACGTGGTACACGGATGACAATTACGGCGTGACGGATCACTCGATGAGTGACAATGCGTTTGGTATTGGAGCGGCGCGTCACTCAGAGATGAAGCACGGGAACGTGGTGGTGAACCTGTACAGCGGGTTGAACAAGTTCACGAAGAGTGAGAGTGCGGCGTCGGTCTCGCAGACATGGTACACGGACGACACGTACGGGGTAACGGATCACTCGGTGACGGACAGTGCGTTTGGGATTGGTGCCTCACGGCATTCGGAGATGAAGCCTGGCAATGTGAAGGTGAATTTGTACAATGGGTTGAATATCTTCACGCTGTCGGAGAGTGCGGCGTCGGTCTCGAAGACGTGGTATACGAACGACAACTACGGTGTGACGGATCATTCGGAGACCGACAGTGCGTTTGGTATTGGAGCGGCGCGCCACAGTGCGATGAATAAAGGCAATGTGATCGTGAACTTGTACAACGGGTTGAACAAGTATACGAAGTCGGAAAGTGCAGCGTCGACAGCGCAGACGTGGTACACGGACGACACGTACGGGGTAACGGATCACTCGATCACGGACAGTGCGTTTGGCATCGGGGCCGGGCGGCGCAGTGAGATGAAGAGCGGGAATGTGGTGGTGAACTTGTACAACGGGTTGAACAAGTTCACGAAGAGCGAGAGTGCGGCGTCGGTCTCACAGACGTGGTATACGGATGACAATTACGGCGTGACGGATCGCTCGGTAACAGACAGTGCGTTTGGTATTGGAGCGGCGCGGCATAGTGAGATGAAGCACGGGAACGTGGTGGTGAATTTATACAATGGGTTGAACAAGTTCACGAAGAGCGAGAGTGCGGCGTCGGTTTCACAGACGTGGTACACGGATGATACGTACGGCGTGACGGATCACTCGATCACGGACAGCGCGTTTGGTATTGGAGCGTCGCGTCACTCGGAGATGAAGCACGGGAACGTGAAGGTGAATTTGTACAACGGGTTGAATACGTTTACGAAGTCGGAGAGCGCAGCGTCGGTCTCGAAGACGTGGTACACGAACGACAACTACGGCGTGACGGACCATTCGGAAACCGACAGTGCGTTTGGTATCGGGGCATCGCGTCACTCGGAGATGAAGCATGGCAACGTGGTAGTGAATTTGTACAATGGGTTGAACAAGTATACGAAGTCGGAAAGTGCGGCGTCGATATCGCAGACATGGTACACGGATGACACGTACGGCGTGACGGATCATTCGGTGACGGACAGTTCGTTTGGTATTGGAGCGGCGCGGCGCAGTGAGATGAAACACGGGAATGTAATAGTGAATTTGTACAACGGGTTGAACATTTTCACGAAGTCGGAGAGTGCGGCGTCGGTCTCGCAGACATGGTACACGAATGACAACTACGGCGTGACGGATCATTCGGTGACGGACAGTTCGTTTGGGATTGGGGCGTCACGTCACTCGGAGATGAAGCACGGGAACGTGGTGGTAAACCTGTACAACGGGTTGAATGTTTTCACGAAGTCGGAAAGCGCAGCCTCGATAACGCAGACGTGGTACACGGACGATACGTACGGCGTAACGGATCACTCGGTGACGGACAGTTCGTTTGGTATTGGAGCGTCGCGTCACTCGGAGATGAAGCACGGGAACGTGAAGGTGAATCTGTACAATGGGTTGAATACGTTTACGAAGTCGGAAAGCGCGGCGTCGGTGACAAAAACGTGGTACACGAACGACAACTACGGCGTCACTGATTATTCGGAGACGGACAGTGCATTTGGTATTGGAGCGGCCCGTCACAGCGAGATCAAGCATGGCAATTCGATTGTGAATCTGTACAACGGGTTGAACAAGTATACGAAGTCGGAGAGTGCGGCCTCGGTAACGCAGACGTGGTACACGAACGATGACTACGGCGTGACGGATCATTCGGCCACCGATAGTGCGTTTGGTATTGGAGCGGCGCGCCATAGTGAGATGAAGCACGGGAATGTGATTGTGAATTTATACAATGGGTTGAATAAGTTTACCAAGAGCGAGAGTGCGGCCTCGGTAACGCAGACGTGGTACACGGATGACAACTACGGGGTCACCTCGGGGAGCCAGACGGACAGTTCGTTTGGTATTGGAGCGGCCCGCACCAGCTATATGAATCATAACGGCAAGGGTGCGCTGGTGGTGAATCTGTACAATGGGTTGAACAAATACTCGAAGACGGAAAGCGCGGCGTCGATTACGCAGACGTGGTATACGGACGACAACTACGGAGTGTCGGCGGGCTCCAAGACGGAAAGCTCGTTTGGCATTGGAGCGGCGCGCACAAGCTACATGAACCGCGAGGGCAAAGGTGCACTCGTGGTGAACCTGTACAACGGGTTGAATAAATACTCGAAGACGGAAAGCGCGGCGTCGATTACGCAGACATGGTACACGGACGACAACTACGGAGTGTCGGCGGGCTCCAAGACGGAAAGTACGTTTGGTATCGGAGCGGCCCGCACGAGTTACATGAACCGCGAGGGCAAGGGCGCACTGGTGGTGAATCTGTACAACGGGTTGAACAAGTATACAAAGTCGGAAAGTGCAGCGTCGATATCGCAGACGTGGTACACGGATGACAACTACGGAGTAACGGCGGGGACCAAGTCGGAAAGTTCGTTTGGTATTGGAGCCGCGCGCGTAAGCTACATGAACCGAGAGGGGAAAGGCGCGATCTCGGTGAATTTGTATAACGGGTTGAATAAATACACCAAGAGCGTAAGCGATGCGTCGATCTCACAGACATGGTACACGGACGATAACTACGGAGTGACGGCGGGGACCAAGTCGGAGAACTCGTTTGGTGTGGGAGCCGCGCGCGTAAGCTACATGAACCGCGAGGGCAAAGGCGCGATCTTGGTCAATTTGTACAATGGGTTGAATAAATACACCAAGAGTGAGAGTGCGGCGTCGAAAGCTGAAACGTGGTACACGGATGATAATTACGGCGTGACGGCGGGGACCAAGACGGAAAGTTCGTTTGGTGTGGGTGCGTCGCGTGTCACGTACATGAACCGCGAGGGCAAAGGCGCACTGGTGGTGAATCTGTACAATGGGTTGAACAAGTACTCGAAGACGGAAAGTGCGGCATCGAAGGCGGAAACGTGGTACACGGATGATAATTATGGAGTGACGGCGGGGACCAAATCGGAAAGCTCGTTTGGTATCGGAGCGTCGCGCATAACCTACATGAACCGCGAGGGCAAAGGTGCCATCTCGGTCAATTTGTACAACGGGATGAACAAATATACCAAGAGTGAGAGTGCGGCAGCGATATCGCAGACATGGTACACGGATGATACATACGGCGTGACGGCGGGGACCAAGTCGGAAAGCTCGTTTGGTATCGGAGCGTCGCGTGTGAGTTACATGGGTCGCGAGGGCAAAGGCGCGGTCGTGGTGAATCTGTACAATGGATTGAATAAATATTCTAAGACCGAGAGTGCCGCGTCGATCTCACAGACGTGGTACACGGATGATACGTACGGAGTGACGGCGGGGACCAAGTCGGAAAGCTCATTTGGCGTGGGTGCGTCGCGTGTCACGTACATGAATCGCGAAGGCAAAGGCGCGATCTCGGTTAATTTGTATAATGGATTGAATAAATACACCAAGAGTGAGAGTGCGGCATCCATCTCGGAAACGTGGTACACGGATGATAATTATGGTGTGACCTCGGGAACCAAGTCGACCAGTTCGTTTGGCATTGGCGCGGCGCGCGTAACCTATATGAACCGCGACGGCAAAGGTGCCATTTCCATCAATTTGTACAATGGGATGAATAAATACACCAAGAGTGAGAGTGCGGCGTCGAAAGCTGAAACGTGGTACACGGATGATAATTACGGAGTGACGGCGGGGACCAAGACGGTCAGTTCGTTTGGTATTGGCGCGGCCCGCACCAGCTACATGAACCGTGAAGGCAAAGGTGCCATTTCCATCAACTTGTACAATGGGATGAATAAATACACCAAGAGCGTGAGCGATGCGTCGGCCACGGAAACGTGGTACACGGATGACACGTATGGAGTGACGGCAGGAACCAAGACGGTTAGCTCGTTTGGTATTGGCGCAGGGCGTACCAGTTACATGGGACGTGACGGCAAAGGTACCGTGATTGTGAACTTGTACAACGGGTTGAACAAGTACACGCTTACGGAAAGCAATGCATCCAAGACGTATACGTGGTACACGGATGATGCTTACGGAGTGACGGCGGGAACCAAGTCGATCAGTTCATTTGGTATCG
This sequence comes from uncultured bacterium, assembly GCA_964604705.1. GTDB lineage: Bacteria > Oederibacteriota > JAAXVQ01 > JAAXVQ01 > JAAXVQ01 > JAAXVQ01. Next base: position 376 of record CAZSAP010000013.1, on the reverse strand, counting down.
GAGCGGCGCGGACCAGCTACATGGGGCGTGACGGCAAAGGCTCGGTTTCGGTGAATCTGTACAACGGCTTGAACACGTACACCAAGTCCGAGAGTGATGCGGCGATTACCAAGAGCTGGTACACCAATGACAACTACGGCGTGCTGGATCGCACGGACACGACCAATACGTACGGCATTGGCGCTTCCAAGCACAGCTGGTCCAACAGCGGCGATATTTCCGTAAACCTTACTACGGGCTTGAACAAGAACGTTACCACGCGCAGCGCTTACGGCGTGACCACCACGTGGTACACCAACGACAACTACGGCCTATCGGATCGCAGCGAGACCACCAACAACTACGGCGTGGTCAACGAACGCTTCTCCAAGACCAC
>CAZSAP010000012.1:0-97996 GCA_964604705.1 uncultured bacterium | reverse complement strand
GGGGTCTCGGTGGATGTCGGTGTTTCGGTATAGGTAACGGTTTCTGTTGGCGTTACCGTATACGTTGGTGTTTCCGTGGGTGTCTCCGTAAACGTGGGTGTGGCTGACGACGTTGGTGTTTCAGTGGCCGTGGCGGTTTCTGTCGGAGTGCCCGTGGAGGTTGGGGTTTCGGTATAGGTCCCCGTCGCTGTAGGGGTTGCAGAAGCTGTCGGAGTTATGGTTTCTGTCGGAGTGCTAGTGGACGTTTCAGTGGCTGTGGATGTGGACGTGAAGGTCTCAGTAAAGGTAGGTGTGGCGGTTGATGTGGGAGTATATGTTTCCGTGGTTGTCGAGGTTGCGGTTAGTGTGATCGTGGCCGTGTGCGTCTCCGTGAATGTGGGCGTAGCGGTTATGGTCAAAGTCGGTGTCACCGAAGAGGTAGGGCTTTCGGTGGAGGTGAACGTGGAGGTGAAGGTATAGGTCGAGGTCGCGGTTAGGGTTGGAGTCTCGGTCGGTGTGGTTGTAAAGGTGGCCGAGGATGTTGGGGTGACGGTCATGGTTGCGGTCATGGTGTACGTGGCCGTGGGCGTCATCGTGGAAGAGGGCGTGGCCGTAAGGGTGGAGATCATGACCGCTTGACTCTTGGTCGACGAGGTGGTCACGACATAGGCTCCGTTGTTCAGATAAGCGTTCCAATAATACACACCGCCCAAGCCTGGAGCAATGGCCGTAAAGGTGAGTGAGTCCAAATCTCCGGCGTTTAGAGACGGCGAATAGCTAACACAAATGCGATCGCTGCCGGCGAACGTTACCGTACCACCCATAATATTGGAATTGGGCGTGGTGGAAACCGCCCAGCCATTTGGGATGTTGATGTACACCGTATCAATGCCGTTGGCTTGTCCGACCACATAGTAGTCGTAATTTTGGACTTGGTTGGCGGACGCCGCATTGGGCTGGATATAGCCATGTGCCGCAGGAGTGGAGGTCGAGGTGGCCGTAGACGTTTGGGTGACTGTATGTGTAGCGGTCTGGGTGGGCGTGGAGGTCGAGGTCTCCGTGGGTGTGGTGGTCACGGTCGAGGTGGACGAAGCCGAGGCTGTCGCCGTGGGTGTATGAGTGGATGTGGACGTTTCTGTGGCTGTGGGTGTGGCCGTGAGCGTATGCGTCGAAGTGGATGTTGGGGTTACGGTCGGGGTGGCAGTAAGTGAAGCCACTGCCACAGCTTGACTGCGGGTGGACGAGGTGGTGACTATGTAGGTACCGTTGTTGAGATAGGCATTCCAATAGTACATACCGCCTGTACCCGGAGCTGTGGCTGTAAAGGTTACTGTATCGAGGTCACCGGAGTTCATCGGTGGTGCATAACTGATCATTATGCGGTCGCCTCCCAAAGAAGCGGTACCGCCGAAGGTACTGGAGGGAGTGGTGGAAACGGCCCAGCCCGTGGGAATGTTGATGTACACGGTATTGATCCCATTGGCTTGTCCAACCAGGTAATAATCGTAACTTTGAGATTGCTGAGCCGAGGCCGAGTTGGGCTGCAAGTAACCCTGTGCGGCGGGCGTGGAAGTCGGAGTCGAGGTCGTCGTAGACGTGAAGGTGGGTGTGGTCGTGGAAGTGGAAGTAAACGTAGGCGTGAAGGTTGCGGTATACGTGCTTGTAGGTGTCGCCGTAAGCGTGTTCACGGTCACAGCCTGGCTCTTGGTTGAAGAGGTGATAACGGTATATGTACCGTCGTTGAGGTAAGCATTCCAATAATACACTCCACCCAGTCCAGGAGCCGTAGCCGTGTAGGTAACTGTATCCAAATCACCCGAGTTCATGGCTGGCGCATAGCTGACAAGGATGCGGTTTCCCACAAAGGTAACCGTCCCGCCCATTACTCCAGAGTTGGGCGTGGTTGAGACCGCCCATCCATCGGGGATATTGATGTATAGATTGTTAATTCCGTTGGCTTGTCCAACGACATGGTACGTATAGCTTTGAGCTTCATGCGAAGAAGCCACATTGGGCTGAATGTATCCCTGGGCTGCTGGGGTCGATGTGGATGTGACCGTGGATGTCGGGGTGTAGGTCGGGGTGATGGTCTGAGTGGACGTGTTTGTGGGAGTGGCTGTAGGTGTGGTCGTAAGTGTGTGCACCGATACGGCCTGACTTTTGGCAGCAGAGGTTGCTACCACATATGTACCGTCGTTGAGGTATCCGTTCCAATAATAAAGCCCCCCTGTACCCGGAGCTGTGGCCGTAAAGTTCACGGTATCCAGATCGCCCGAGTTCATGGCCGGGGAATAGCTAATCATGATTCGATTGCCCGCAAAGGTAGGGGTGCCTCCCAAATCGCTCGACGGCGTGGTGGATACCGCCCAACCGTTGGGTATGTTTATGTAAAGAGCGTTGATGCCATTGGCTTGACCGACGAGGTTGTAGGTGTAGCTCTGTGATGCAAGCGCAGGAACCGTATTGGGTTGGACATATCCCTGGGCCGCCGGGGTGGAGGTAACTGTTGCCGTGGCTGTGGGTGTCACCGTTGCCGTCGGTGTGGATGTAGGCGTGACGGTCGCAGTGAAGGTGGTGGTGGCGGTTCGGGTAGGTGTGACGGCATTATCGCATACGCGTACGAAATCGACGACCACATAGGTCCCAGTTCCGCCTTCAACCGTGATCTGTACGTTGAAGTTTTTGGTGCCGCTCCAACCTGTCGTGGTTTGATAGTTGAAAGCAAACGTTCCGGTTTCCGTCGAGCCGGAATTTAAATCCCAATAATTCGGCAAGCCGGTTTCTTGAATGCCGATTTTCCACTGGGTTGAAGGAGAGATCGCAACAATGCGAACTTCGACCATGGAGTAGGTTGAAACATCGCAGCTGAGATTTGGGGATAAGACCTTGCCCCAGGTACTGACGGCGTTGCGGGTAATGGCCGCATACGATGAGGTTGAGGAGAAGCGGATATGAGAATTGAAGCCAGCGTTGGTGGATTCATCCAACCAAGCAACCGGGGCTGTTCCGGCCGTACCGGTCAAGTCATCGAACCAAATATCGGCGGCCCACAGGGAAGCGGTGCCCAGGGAAAAAAAGAAAAACAACATCAAGCCAAAGAGGCATACCCAGGACCGACGGGAAGCGACCGGGAGGGTTGGGAGAGGCCGGATCATGGTTGGCCGTCCTGGAGCGCCCGAAGAATTTTCGAGACGGCGTTCACACTTTTCAAGAACTCGACCACGTTTTCGTTAACAATGATCTGTCCCACTGCGTCGTGGAGTTTTTGTTCGGCCAAGGCCAAGTCGTTGGCCCAACGCGGATTATTTTTGGCTTTAAGTTGTTTGATGGTTTCGGTGGCTTCGAAATAAGTCTCGAATTTTTTCATCAGGTACGTTTGGATGCGTTCCTTGCGGTCCGGAGTAACCGGCATGGATGAGGCCGGTGCGCGTTTGGGCAGCGTTGTGGGGGCCGCTCGACCCGAGGTGGCTAATTGAGGAATTTCAAAATCCAAAGAGATGCGATGGGTGCCCCAGGTTTCGATGATGCCCGAGAAGGTATAATTAAATGCGTAGGTGAGACGGGATTTGGCGGTGGTCCAGTCAAAGTTGTAATTGGCGCCCACCGTCGCGGTGAAGGCTGTATCGTCGCCGGAAATAAGCCCGGTGCGGACACCCCATTGCCCGTTGCCAAACCATTTTTCAGCGCCCACGTGAATTTGAAATTTTGAATTTAACCAGACCGCATCCAGGGCGCCATCCCAATCTTGCCATTGCACGCTGAGACCTGCGCGGGTTTCCAACGGCAGGCGATTTTCAGTGACAATCCCAATGTCCGGCTGATTGAGGTTGATGATACTGCAGGCGATTTGGATTTCAGGGCGCGAATAGGTTTGCTTGAAGAGTGTGTACAAAGCGCCGAAATCCAAGCCGTATTGGTATTTTTGTGAGGCAATGCCCCGTGTGCGGCTCATCTCTAAAAAGGAAGAATCGGTATAATCCCAATAAAACAGTTTTCCGGAAAGGCCTAACCATAAAGGGAGATTGACACCCGGGTGCAGGGCATACCCTAAGACAATCTCGTTTTCACTGTAGATATCCACCACCGAACGGTTGTTCCAACCAAGCCCCAAACCTCCGGATTCAGGTAAGGGATAGCTCAGGGCTAAATGGTTTTCCTGGATGCGGCCATCGTTAAGTCCGGCGTATAAATTGGCATACTCCAAGGTGGCTTCTATGGTCTCGAGGCGGGCCAATCCGGCGGGATTATAATTAAGGGTATTGATGTCATCGGCCAAGGCGGAGAACGCATCTCCCATGCCCATGGGACGTGCTCCCATGCGACGATCCCAGGCAGAGGCGGGATACGTGATACAGCATAGTACAACCAGCAAGATTAACCGGTTGGTCAGTGTCATTTGTTCCCCTTGCGTGAAATGAAGCATCCCCCGAAACGAAACACGCACTTTACAAATTACTTGACGTCATTTTACCCCTGAAGCGTTATTATTTCCACTGTTAAAAAAAGGAAATGAAACCTTTGGGTGCGAGTACGTCAGAAAAGTATGAGCTAATTGAGCCTAGAAAATAAATCGGGAATAATAACCGGCTGAATCGTACCCGGGTGAGCGCGACCATCCTTAAACCGATAGGTATTTGAAAATATCGGGTGGGTTCACGAAGCATGGGTGGGTTTTAGTCACATAGGATCTTGGGTATCACGATAGAATTTTTTAAATAAAGTTTCAACTTTGGTTTTGTTGGTTTTGGTTGTCTGCAAAACTTCGTTTTCCAGTTCGTGTAAGCGTTCCCGTAAGTTGTCCATCATCTGGTTGAATGATTCTTCCACATCATGAAATTCATCGGTTTTGCGGATGTGCATGTTCAACTGAAAATTGCCTTCGCCCAGTTGTTTGAGCATACGCTTGAGATTGAACAACGGCCCGGCAATGCGATGAGAATAAAAAATCCCAAAAAGACATACCAAGAGCACTCCGATCAGAGTCGAAGCCAGCATAGGACGCCAGAGAAAATCCATAATACGGGAAAATTCTAGAGTGTCACTGAGGGAGTTGGTTAAATAGATGAGGTTCTGTGAAGATGGGTCGGTCCATTCTCTAATCTTTAAAAAGGCCAGGGTTACCACATTGGAAACCAGTATGCTGGAAATCACCACCAGGATGAGTTGCCAGATAACCCGGTATTGAAAACCTCGCGCCACAATGAACTGTTTGCGGCGATAGTGGGGAGTGGGTTGAGGCAATGCGGGTGTTGAATTGAGCTTTTTTTTTGAATTTGGCATGGGGGTTCTCTCCTTAAAATATGTTCGGCTTCTTAACGTTCGTATATGTCCGCTCAGAATCGCGTGGCATCTATAGAAAGTATCGGTTTTAAGGAGTGTTCCTTCAGTCGTTTGTCCCTATATTTTAATGAAGTAAGGAATCTCTCACTAGGAAAGTGGTTTTTTTATTTGCGGATTTCGGTATTATTTTATAATCTGTTAGGACTTTGTGAGTCGTAAGGAGAAGGCATCATGGCACAGAAGAAACGCTTGGACGGATGGTTTGGTGAGTACGGCGGGTGTTTTGCCCCGGAAACATTGATGCCCGCCATTGCGGAATTGAAAGCAGCGTTGGCGGCCGCGCGGCGTGATCCTGCGTTTAAGCGGGAATTAAATGAATTATCTAAAAATTACGTGGGACGTCCCACACCTTTGGATTTTGCCCAGCGGTTGACCACGGGCTGGGGAGGGGCGCGGGTGTTTCTCAAGCGTGAAGACTTGAATCACACCGGCTCGCACAAGATCAATAATTGCATTGGCCAGATTCTCTTGGCCCGGCGCATGGGCAAACGTCGGATCATTGCCGAGACCGGTGCCGGGCAGCACGGCGTGGCCACGGCCACAGTGTGTGCGCGTTTCGGTTTGAAATGCCGCGTGTACATGGGAACCGAAGACATGGCCCGGCAATCACTGAATGTTTACCGGATGCGCCTCTTGGGAGCCGAGGTTTTTCCAGTGGACGGCGGGTCCAAAACGCTTAAGGATGCGATGAACGAGGCCGTGCGCGATTGGATCACCAACGTGCGCGACACGTATTATCTCATTGGCACGGTGGCCGGTTTTGATCCGTATCCGTCCATGGTTAGGGAGTTTCAGTCGGTTATTGGAAAAGAAGCGCGGCAGCAAATTATGGCTCAGGCCGGGCGCTTGCCCGAGGCGGTCGTGGCGTGTGTGGGTGGCGGCAGCAATTCCATGGGCATCTTCTCCGGATTTGTACAGGATAAAAAAGTCCGGCTGATCGGGGTGGAAGCCGGAGGACGCGGGTCGGGTTTTGGGGAGCATTCCTCCACCTTGACCAAAGGCAAGGTCGGGGTTTTGCACGGGTGCCGTTCGTATGTGCTGCAGGATGCATTTGGACAAATCGCGCCCACGCACTCGGTGGCCGCAGGCTTGGATTATCCCGGGGTGGGACCGGAGCTGGCGTTTTTGAAGGACGCAGGACGTGCCGAGTTTTTTTCCGTTACGGATAAGAAAGCGTTGGAGGCTCAGCGTGAACTCTCGCGGTTGGAGGGGATTATTCCGGCTACGGAAAGCTCCCATGCCGTGGCGTACGGAAAAATACTCGCCAAGCAATTAGGCAAAAAAGCCGTCATGATTATTAATATTTCTGGACGCGGCGATAAGGACTTGAAGCCGGAGGATGCAGCATGAGCGCCCGATTATTCAACCGTTTTGCCCGTGAACGCATGGCCGGGCGTAAATTGTATGTTCCGTTTGTCACGGCCGGGGACCGCGGGTTGGAGTTCACCCGAAAGGCAGTCATGACCCTGATCGAGTCCGGGGCCGATGCTGTGGAATTGGGCATCCCGTTTTCCGATCCTTTGGCCGACGGTCCGGTGATTCAAAGGGCCTCGCAGCGTGCCTTGGAACGCGGGACCACGTTGCCCCAGATTTTTTCCTTGGTGGAAAAATTACGCCAGGCAACGGACATTCCCATACTTATGATGGGGTATTTGAATCCCTTCATGCAGCCGAGTTTGGAGAAAAATGCGGCTTTGGCAGCCAAAGCCGGAGTGGATGGGTTTATTATCCCGGATTTTCCACCGGAAGTGGCTGGCGATTGGAATCGCATTTGTGCCTCTCAGGATTTGGATACGGTCTTTTTGGTTGCGCCTACCAGTACGCCGGCACGCATGCAGGCCGTGGCCAAGGCGGCCACGGGTTTTGTGTACTATGTGTCAGTGACGGGTACGACCGGTATGCGCAAGCAATTGCCCACAGCCGAGTTGAGTGCGGGCATTGAACAGGTGCGGCAATACTCCCCGCTCCCGGTTTTGGTGGGATTTGGCATTTCCACGCCTGAACAAGCCCGGAGCACTTCGCGGATTTCCGACGGAGTGATCGTGGCCAGCGTGCTGATTAATGCCATGGAACAAGCCAAAACCGATGCGGAAGCCCTCAAACGACTCCTGGGATTGTCCCGTCAGATGGCAAACGCAGTAAAAAATCGGTAGAGACTATGGTCAAGTTATGCTACCATTTTGGTTCGTTCCTGCCTCATCCTAGAACTTAAGGTGTGGGGGACCTGGGACAAGGTTGGTTTAGAAGACCTCTAAAAATCATTTTAGAGCTTCTGACGATTGGGTTAAACGAAGATATTTAACCGTAATCGGATCAAAAACGTATAAAACGAGGAGAACGGCTGTGGATTGGTTTAAAAAACCTAAATATATGACGGTCCGAGTGACCACGAAGAAGAAGTTGGATATACCCGACAACCTGGTGACACGTTGTCCGGGTTGTTCTGAGATCATCCTAAACAAGGACATTGAAAACGCCCAGCGGACCTGCCCCAAGTGCAATCATCACTTCCATATGTCCGCCCGGGAACGGATTCAGCTGCTGGTGGACCCGGATAGTTTTCAGGAAACCTCAGGGACGATCCAAGCGGCGGATCCGCTGAAGTTCCCCGGGTATCAGGATAAGGTTCAAAAAGGGCAAAAGGCAACCGGCAACAAAGACTCCATAGTGGCGGGTTTTTGCACCATGGGAGGCTTGCCCGTAGCCTTGGCGGCCACAGATTTTAAGTTCATGGGCGGTTCCATGGGCTCGGTTTTGGGTGAAGAGATCGCCCGACTCGTGGAAGGGGCCATTGAGCGTAAGTGCCCAGTCATCATTGTATCTGCTTCCGGTGGCGGGGCGCGCATGCACGAAGGGATTCTTTCATTGATGCAAATGGCCAAGACCTCGGCGGCGCTGGCGCGTTTGGCGGCCGCCAAGCAAATGTTTATCTCGGTTCTGACTGACCCCACGGGCGGCGGGGTGACGGCCAGCTTTGCCATGTTGGGCGATGTGATCGTGGCTGAGCCGAACGCCTTCATCATGTTTGCCGGTCCCCGTGTTATCGAACAAACCATTCGGCAGCATTTGCCCAAACGCTTCCAGCGTGCCGAGTTTCTCCAGGAGCACGGCATGATCGACATCATTGTCCGTCGTCAGGACATGCGCGACCGCTTAATCCAATTGCTTTCCATCACGCAGCCTGTAGCCTAATTGAACGTGCATGCGTAAATTATCACGCGGTTCTGTCGCCAGCGTACGCCGGGGGCAGAACCGCGTTTCTGTTTTATCCCCATTATCGTTTGCCCAAGCCAAAGACGCATTGCATCGTTGGACCGTCAAAGCCGTAAAACCGGGCTTGGCGCGGACGCAGGCCTTGTTGGCTGCGTTGGGGCGTCCCGATGCCGCGGTCCCGGCCATTCAGATCACGGGCACCAATGGCAAAGGCTCGGTGGCCGCGTTGGTGCACGCGGCGTTGCTCGCGGCAGGTTACCGTGTTGGGCGTTTCACCTCTCCGCATTTGGAAGATGAGCGCGAGCGCATTGTGCTGGGGTCGCGGATGATTTCACGCCCGGCCTTTGTCCGAGTTGTGAGTGAACTCCTGCCCGCCTTGAAGAAGTTACATCGCCAGGGGGAACCGGCCACGACCTTCGAGGCTTGGACCGTGTTGGCCGCCTTGGCCTTTCGCCAGGCGAAGCTGGACCTGGCGGTGGTGGAAGTGGGCATGGGTGGGCGCTTGGATTCGACCTCGGCGTGGCAAAAGGTGCTCGTCTCGGTTTTGACACACGTGGGGTTGGATCATACGCGTGAGTTGGGACCCACCTTGGCGGACATTGCTCGGGAAAAAGCCGCCATTGCTCGGAAGGGAGTGCCCTTTGTCAGTGCCGAAACGACTCCGGCGATTCGGCGTGTGATTCAGGAGCATGCGCTCCAGGTGGGTGCCTCCTTGGTCTGGGCAGGCGTTGAGCAGACAGATACCGTACGCATTCTGGGTTGGGAGCGCAAAGCGTGGGGACTTGCAGTAACACTGAAAACCCCGGATACTGCCAGGCTCACGCTGGAGGTAGGGTTGCGGGGAGAACATCAAACGCGCAACGCAGCGTTGGCGGTTTTGGTACTCAACGAGCTCAATCGCCTGGGTTTCTCTGTTTCCCCGGCAGCCCGGAAACAGGGGTTTCGCAAGGTGGTGTGGCCTGGGCGTTTGGAAAAAATAGCTGTCCGACCCGCAGTTTTTCTGGATGGGGCCCATAATCCGGCGGCGGCCCTGGCTTTGGCAGACGAGCTGCGGTCGTTTAAGGCTCCGGTGGCGTTGGTTATGGGGGTTATGGCAGATAAGGATTCCGCCTCCATGGTCCGCCTGCTGGCACCGGGAGTGCATTCGGTATGGACGGTTCGTCCGCCGGATGCCCGGGGCTTGGCGCCCGAAGCCTTGGCCGAGTGTTTTTTGGCTTATGGAATCAACGCTTTTCCCAAGGCCCAATTGAGTCGCGCCTTGACCGAGGCCCTGCATGCGGCTGGGACTCAAGGGACGGTGGTGGTAGCAGGTTCGCTCTATTTATTGGCACCGGCGCGCCGATACTTGAAAAAGCGGGGTAAACGTTTGACAGCCCCTAAGTGAGATGCTATAGTTTTAGCCGGAGGATTTCCTGGACATGCGTATGCAGCGCGTTTTGTTCATCTTAATCGCCGGAGTGGGTGGTTGGGCTACCGGAGTCTCGGCCGAGACCTTTCGGGCCAACGATCTTCAGACCGCCTCCTTGTACGGCGAACAGCAGACCATCACGGAGAGTGACCGGCACACCTATCTCTCGCGTGGACAGGAATATCTGCGTCAATATGTTCAAGACAATCTCCGCCGGTTCATGTCCGATTCGGGTGTTTCCATGGACCTGAGCCACATGCAAGCCACGGCCACGCTTGATCTGCAAAAACTTAATCCCGCACAAGACACCACGAACGCTTTACCCCTGGAAGCCAAACTTCGCATTTGGGCCGATGAAGATTTGAACAACTACCTGTTTTGCGGTCGTTTTATTCCTTTGCGTATGGAAATGGAATCGCTGTATCATTTAGGCGATACGATGGATGTATCCGCGCGGGTATTTGCACCGTTTAACGATGTGATGCGTTTGGAAGTCGGGTCGAGGTATCATTGGTCCGAACAGGTGATTTCACGTTGGCAGTACACGTTGCGCAATGATTCGGAAGTACGGGGCAACATGAACTTGGGTTTGGGTATCCAGTGGGCGGATTGGCAAGTGGCATTGGATTACGACATGACGCCGCAGTTTACACAACAACAGCGTATTAGTATCGGTAAGAACTTTTAAATCGCCGATTCTTCAGAGAATCTCGGCTTGGCAGGGCGCAATGCGTCCTGCTTTTTTTTATACCCCGGATGTGGGGTCGGATCGGTTGCAGCGGTCGTCATGCGTCAAAGTCTCGCTGGGTTTGCTGCGGAACTCGCCCTTGATGGGCTCGAGCAGTCCTCGCTGCACCCAGCGAGACTTTGGTGCATGAACGTAGGGTTTGATCGCTGAAAAATTAGCGTTGTTGAAATCCCGGCCCTCTCATTGACAAGGGGGTGGGGGTATGTTACATTTCCCTTTATTTTACGTTTTTGTAATGTCTCCGGACAAGGGCATTTAGGGCGAGAAGGAGCGGTTGGGCCATGGATGATTTTAAGTTTAAACAAGGTGAATTGCATTGCGAGGATGTGCCCGTGGCACGTCTGGTAAAGACCCACGGGACGCCGCTGTATGTGTACAGCCAGCGCACCTTACTCTCCCATTTTCACAAGATACAATCCGCATTTGCGGACATGAACCCCTTGATTTGCTACTCCGTCAAGGCCAACTCCAACCTCTCCATTCTTTCGGAATTGGCCGGGCAGGGTGCCGGCATGGATATTGTTTCGGGCGGGGAACTGACACGAGCTCAAGTTGTGGGCGTGCCTCCCGAGCGCATTGTGTATGCCGGGGTGGGCAAGACCCGCGAGGAAATCGCCGAGGCGCTGCGGGCCGGGATCTTGATGTTCAACGTCGAGTCCGAACCGGAGTTGCGACGGATCAACCATGTGGCCGGACAGTTGAAATGTTCCGCCCGGGTGGCGTTGCGGATCAACCCGGACGTGGATGCCAAAACACATCATTACATCACCACGGGAACCAAAGAGAATAAATTTGGGCTTTCGATCCCCATTGCGATCGGGTTGTTCAACGAGGCGAAGAAACTGAAACACATACAGGCCGTTGGTGTGCACATGCACATAGGTTCGCAGATCACCAGCGTGACCCCGTACCTGCAGGCGTTGAAACGTTTGGCGGTATTGTTAAAGGATTTGCGCGGAGCCGGGCATGCCATTGAGTATTTCAACATGGGTGGCGGTCTTGGCATCATATACAATGAAGAAACACCGCAAACCGCGGATGCGTTTGCCAAAGCGGTGATACCTTTGCTCAAGCCGTTGGGCTGCAAGCTGATTCTTGAGCCGGGCCGCTTCATCGTGGGCAATGCCGGGATTCTTCTCACGACGGTGCAGTACGTCAAGCGCGGGCATGTGAAGTCGTTTGTGATTGTGGATGCGGGCATGAACGATTTGATCCGTCCCAGTCTCTATCATGCCCATCACCAGATCGTGCCGGTGAAGAAGAGCCGGTCTGCAAGTACGGTGTTGTGCGACGTGGTCGGACCCATTTGCGAATCCGGAGATTTTCTCGGCAAGGAGCGGCATTTGCCGCGCCTGGAAGAAGGCGATGTTTTGGCCGTGCGCAGCGCCGGGGCCTATGGCATGGCCATGGCTTCCAATTACAATTCGCGCCGGCGTGCGGCCGAGGTGCTGGTTGCGGGAACCAAGTCGACGGTGATTCGGCGCCGTGAGACCATGCAGGATATTTTGGCCACCGAAGCCCAGGGTGTGAAGACGTTCAAGATGAAGAAATAAGGTGAGTGGTATGCCCACGTTACGCTTTGCAAAAATGTCAGGCGCGGCCAATGATTTTGTGGTGGTTGACAATCGCGCCCAAATCATGACCGACGTGTCGCCGGATTGGATTCGCCGTGTCTGCACTCCGCGGTTTTCCGTAGGTGCCGACGGGGTCATGCTTTTGGGGACGTCCCCGGATGCGGACTTTACCATGCGCTATTTTAATGCCGACGGCTCGGAAGCGGCCATGTGCGGGAACGGCGGGCGTTGCATTTCCCGCTTTGCGGTCTTGGTGGGCGCAGGAAAAGAAGGACGCGAGCTAAGCTTTACCGCACCGTCGGGGCGTTATCGCGCCCTGGTACAAGGAGACCAAGTCCGCTTGGGGTTGCGCACGCCGGAGCAGTGGCGTTCCGGACAGACCTTGGTCACCAGCCAAGGCGAACGCGAGTACGACTTTGTGGATACCGGCGTTCCGCACGCGGTGCTGTATTCCTCCGAAGTGGAACACGAACCGGTTGAGTTGCTGGGCCACGAGATTCGCTACCACGCTCAGTTTCAGCCTGCCGGAACCAATGTGAATTTTGCCCAAGTGGTGAATCCGCACGAGCTTTTGATTCGCACGTACGAACGCGGCGTGGAGGGCGAGACCCTGGCCTGCGGGACCGGTTCGGCCGCCGCGGCATTGTGTGCGGCCAAACGCGGGTGGGTTCAATCGCCGGTGAATGTGATCACCCAGAGCGGGTTGCCGTTGAAAGTGGAATTTGAACTTACCCCGCAAGGGTTTGCCAATGTGTTTCAGACCGGGGAAGCCCGGTTGGTATTTTGGGGCGAGCTCTCCGATGAGGCGCTGGCCTTTGATGTGGAGAAAAGCCGAGGGTAGCAGAGCGCTTCGGCCACTGTGCCCTGTTCTGGCTGCGGAACTCGCAACCACCGCTGGAAAATAGATGTGCTTTATGCAACCCGGGTAGCCATCGGTGCTCGGACAGTCCTCACTGCGAACAATGCACAGCGACCGAAGCGGCAGCAACAGAGGTTTTAATAAGAGGCAACAAACCGGTTCGTGAGAAATCGGATTACGTTTTTATAACGGAGGCAAGAAGATGTTTAAAGGTTCCATGGTGGCGTTGGTCACGCCCTTCTCCAACAACCGGGTAGACGAAGCACGCTTGCGTGACTTGGTCGAGTTTCAAATTGCCAATGGGACGAACGTTTTGGTGCCCTGCGGCACTACGGGCGAATCGGCTACGCTTACCATGGCTGAACATCGTCGTGTCATTGAACTGACGGTGCAAACCGCCGCCGGGCGGGTCCAGGTTATGGCCGGAACCGGATCCAACAACACCACTGAAGCCATTGAGCTGACCAAGGCCGCCAAGGAAGTCGGCGCCAACGGTGCGCTTTTGATTGCGCCCTATTACAACAAACCGACCCAAGAGGGTCTTTACCGCCATTTCTTGGCCATTGCCGAGGCCACCCATTTCCCGTTTGTCTTGTACAACATCCAGAGTCGGACGGCGGTCAATGTTTTGCCTGAGACCATTGCGCGCATTGCCGACGCCTGCCCCTTGCTGGTGGGGGTTAAAGAGGCCTCGGGCAATTTGGAACAAATGAGCACATTGCACTCCTTGATCGGTGACCGGGTGGCAATTCTGTCCGGCGATGATGCCTTGACCCTGCCGCTTATGGCCGTAGGGGGCAAAGGCGTGATTTCCGTGGTGGCCAACATCGCGCCGCGCCAGACGGCCGATATCGTGGCCGCGTGCCTGGAAGGCGATTTCCGCGCCGCGTTGCCCTTGCACGAGCGCATGTTGCCGTTGATTCGCGCCATGTTCCTGGAGACCAATCCGGCACCCGTAAAGGCGGCCATGGAGATGATGGGCCTGTGCTCACAAGAGTTGCGGTTGCCGCTGGTGACCGTTACCGAGGCTACGCGCATCAAAGTGCGGCAGGCCATTGAACAGTACGGTTTGCTGAAAGGGCGGGGATAATTATGAAACGGGTTGGGATTGCAGGCGCCGCTGGACGCATGGGACGTGCCTTGGTGAGCATGGTGTTGAAACACCCTGGACTCACGTTGGCCGCGGCTTGGGAACGTCCCGGTCACCCTTTGCTCGGCAGTGATGCCGGTGAGTTGGCAGGGGTTGAGCGTGCCGGTGTAGCGCTCGCCGCCGGTCCCGAAGCGGTGATCGCCAACTGTGAGGTGGTGATTGACTTCACAGCCCCGGAAGCCACGGTGGCCTTGGCGCGCTTGGCGGTTTCTAACAAGTGCAGCCTGGTGGTGGGAACCACCGGTCTCAATGAGGAGCAGAAGAAAGTTTTGCAGTGGGCGGCGGAAAATGTAGGTGTGATTTATTCCGCCAACTTTTCACTGGGGGTTAATTTGTTGTCGTTGTTGGTTGAGCAGGCGGCGGCGATATTGGATGCGAACTACGACATTGAGATTGTCGAGGCCCATCACAACCAGAAGAAGGACGCGCCTTCGGGCACGGCCATCATGCTTTACAACGCAGCTTGTTCCGGGCGTGAGTTGGATTCGGCCACGGCTGCGCGACACGGACGGGAAGGGCTCACGGGTGTACGCACGCAGGCGGAAATCGGCATGCATGCGGTGCGCGGCGGAGATATTGTGGGTGATCATACGGTTTTGTTTGCCGGTCCCAAAGAGCGTTTGGAGTTCAAGCACCAGGCGCATTCCCGTGAAGTCTTTGCCGGCGGGGCGGTGCGAGCCGCCGCTTGGTTGTGCGGGCAGAAGCACGGTTGGTACTCCATGGCCGACGTGTTGGGGTTGGCCAAGAAGTAGACAGAGCAGGGTTCGTTATGAAATGAGGTGATTTTCATGAGCGCGGTGAAGTTGGATCGAAAAGGCATCACCATGTTGGGGTACGGCATTGTGGATGTTGAGATCTCGCGGAACAATGTTTGGCGGGCCGTGATCGAACCCCTTTTGGACGGACAGTACACCTTGAAGCTGAAGGAACTGGTCCACAAGGTGATTCAGGAACCGGAAGCACGTGAAATCTACCAAGAAGTGTTGAACTACAAGTGGCTCCAAACCGAGAACCTCGTGAAGGCTGGAAAACTTGAGGCCGGATCGTCGCTTACCTTGCAGGAAGCGGCCAAAGAGTGGATGGACAAACATTATCCGGCTTGGAAAACCGCGCGTCCGACGCTGTTGGAAGTGACCGAGCACGACGAAACCGTCTCGGCTCCGGCGGAGGATGTCGAGCGTCGTTGATGATGGAAACGACGTCGGAGGCGACGGAATCACAAGCATACAAACCCGGCGGGCGGGTCTTTCGCGCGTATCTGGGTTTGGGGGCCAATCTGGGCACTCCGGAAAAACAGTTGGCGGCCGCGGTGCAGGCCTTGGCGCGCCGAAAAGATTTACGGGTCACAGCGGCCTCTTCGCTGTACCGGACGTTGCCGGTGGGGGTGGAGGCGCAGCCGGAGTTTGTAAACGCCGTCATTGGTGTGGATACCTCACTCACCCCGTTTTCGCTGTTGCGGTTGGGCAAGCGCCTGGAGGTCCAGGCCGGTCGGGTGGGGGTACGCAATGCCCCTCGCGAACTGGATGTGGATCTGTTATTATATGAAGGTCAGATTCTGGCTGAAGCTGAACTCGTGGTGCCGCATCCCCGCCTGGCGGAACGAGCCTTTGCCTTGATTCCATTGGCAGAGATCGCGCCCGAGGTTCGGCATCCGTTGTTGGATCAAACCATGGCGGAGTTGGTTGAGAAGGTTTCGCCGCATGGGGTCTGGCAGTTGGCGGGCGGTTCGCGTTGGGCCAATATATAAATCGAGGTGACGTTCCGTGGACGGAAGCCGTTACATAGCGGTGGAAGGTGTCTTGGGCGTGGGCAAAACCAGCTTATGTGAGCAATTGGCCAAAGCGTTTAATGCGCGGCTGGTGCTGGAAGCCACGGATGAGAACCCGTTTCTAGAAAAATTCTATAAAGATATCCGGGGCAATGCGTTTCAAACCCAGATTTTCTTTTTGCTGAGCCGGTATCGTCAGCAGATGGAGATTGCCCAGGGAGATTTGTTCCGACGGAACTTGGTCTGCGATTATGTGTTTGCCAAGGATCGGATTTTTGCGTACTTGAACTTGGAAGAAAATGAATTGAATCTGTATGAGCGTTTGTGCGGGCTCTTGCGGGATCAGATTGTTAAGCCGGACTTGGTGATTTACCTCCAGGCTTCGACCGAGGTGCTTGCTCAGCGGTTGACACGCCGGGGACGCACGTTTGAAAAGGGGATTCACCGGGATTATCTGGAACGCTTAAATCAAGCGTACAATTATTATTTCTTTCACTACCAGGAAACACCGTTGCTGGTGGTGAATACCAACGACATTGATTTTGTCCACAGTGCCGAAGACCTGCAGGATCTGATTTCATACATCCGTACGATGGGCAAGGGGACTCAGTACTACAAGCCCAGCGGACACATCGCTTAGTCATGATCACCCTCCGTCAGTTGGCCCAATGGAAAAAGACCGGTGAAAAATTCACCATGCTCACGGCCTACGACTACACCGTCGCGGTGTTGTTGGCGCGGGCTCAGGTCCCGGTGATGTTGGTCGGGGATTCTCTGGGCAACGTGGTGCTTGGTCACCGCACGACCTTGCCGGTGACTCTGGAGGACATGATTCATCATACCCGCGCGGTGGTGCGTGGTTCCGGAGAGGCGCTGGTGGTGGTGGACATGCCCTTTATGTCCTATCAGGTATCGGTGGAAGACGCCGTCCGCAATGCCGGACGCTTGATCAAAGAAGGCGGCGCGCATGCCGTGAAGCTTGAAGGCGGCGTGGACATGGTCCCCGTGATTCAGGCCATTGTACGGGCCGACATTCCGGTGATGGCCCATATTGGACTTTGTCCCCAGGCCATTCATCAGGTGGGCGGTTACGCCACACAAGCCGTGGATGCGGCCGGGCGCAAGCGGTTGTTGGCCGATGCGCGAGCCGTGGAAAAAGCCGGTGCGTTTGCCGTGGTGATTGAAAAGACCGATCATGCCTCGGCGCGGGAAGTGACCCGGGCGTTGCGCATACCCACGATTGGGTGTGGATCGGGACCTGGGTGTGACGGGCAAGTGTTGGTGACGTACGATCTTTTGGGGTTGTTTGTGGATTTTACTCCGTGTTTTGTAAAGCGCTACGCGGAGTTGGGGGCCGATGCCATTAAGGCCGTGCAGGCCTTTTCGTCCGATGTACGTGCCGGAGTTTTTCCGCAGGCTAAGGCGGCCGGCCGAGGTTCCAAACCCAAATCGGATAAGCGTCGTCGTCCGTGAAGCTCTCCCGGATATAAACCAAGGGAAAGCCTGAAGGAGTGTGAGCATCCGTGAAAACGGTGTTGTCGTTAAAAGACATGCGTGTGTTGGTGGAACGCTGGCGTAGAAACGGGAAGACCATAGGCTTGGTGCCAACCATGGGCGCCCTGCATGAAGGTCATTTGAGTTTGGTGCACGCAGCAAGGCAGGCGTGCGACCGGGTGGTGGTCAGTGTGTTTGTCAATCCCACCCAGTTTGGTCCCAACGAAGATTTTGCCAAGTATCCGCGGGATTTGAAACGCGATCTCCGCTTGGTCGCCACGGAAAAAGCCGACGTGGTGTTTGCCCCAACCGTGGAAGAAATGTATCCGGCAGGGTCCGACACGTCGGTGGTGGTGGGGCCGGGCTTGACCCAGACCATGTGCGGCCTTTCACGCCCCAATCATTTTCAGGGCGTGGCCACAGTGGTTTTGAAGTTTTTCAATTGCGTCCGTCCGCATAAGGCGTTTTTTGGCCAGAAAGATTACCAACAAACGCTGGTGGTGAAGCGCTTGGCCATGGATTTAAACACGGGCTGCGAGATCGTGGTGCTGCCGACCTTGCGTGAAGCCGATGGCCTGGCCAAGAGTTCGCGCAACGCCTACCTCTCGGAAGAGGATCGACGCGTGGCGCCGGCCGTGTACCAATCCCTGAAATTGGCCGAGGGCATGTTGCAGGTGGGGGAACGCAATCCCAAGGAGCTCCTGGACGCGGTTCGGAAGCGCTTAAAGTCCGAGTCGAAGTTTGAAGTGGAGTATGTTGTGGCAAAAAATGCCGACACACTGGAAGATCTCATGATTCTATCCGGACGTGTGTTGGTGGCCGTGGCCGTGAAGTTGGGAGGCACGCGGTTGATTGACAATACAGTGGTGGATGTACCCACCGGGAGTTGAGAGTATGCGTAGAAGTATGTTGAAATCCAAGATCCACCGCGCCAATGTCACCGGCGCGCATTTGAACTACATGGGCAGCATCACCATTGACCGCGACCTCATGATTGCGTCCAATATTCTGCCCTACGAGCATGTACACGTGTTAAACCTGGACAACGGTGCGCGGGTGGAGACGTACACCATCACCGGTCGGGCCGGTTCGGGTCAGATTCGCATCAACGGCGCCGCCGCCCGTTTTTTTTCCAAGCATGACCGGGTCATCATTTTGGCGTATTCAGAGGTCGACGATTCGGAAATGAAGTCGTTTCAACCGCGCGTGGTCTTCGTGGATAAGCAGAATAAAATCACGGAGATCCGGGTGGATAAGATCAAAACCTACGGAACGTTGCCGGCCGGACACAAAGGGAAGGCTGTATGAAGCCCGCTCCCGCCGCCACCTCCGAAACCCTCGAGCAAGCGCGTACCCGGCTGACGCTTTGGAAAGAAAAACGCCAAGCGGTTATTTTGGCGCACAACTACCAAATCGATGAAGTGCAGGATGCGGCCGATTATTCCGGAGACTCGTTGGAGCTTTCGCGCATTGCCGCTAAGACCGACGCCCCGGTGATCGTGTTTGCCGGGGTTACGTTCATGGCCGAAAGCGCCAAGATTCTCTCACCCCAAAAGACCGTATTGCTCCCTGTGTTGGAAGCCGGATGCCCCATGGCCGATACTGTTACCGCGGAGGATGTGATCCGCGCGCGCAAGGAACATCCCAACGCCGCCGTGGTTGCGTATGTGAATTCTTCGGCCCAGGTGAAGGCCGAAGCGGACGTGTGTTGCACCTCGGCCAATGCGATCCAGGTGGTTAACGCCTTGCCGCAGGAAGAAATCATCTTTGTGCCGGATAAAAATTTGGCCGATTGGGTGGCGCGGCATACGACCAAGCGCATTTTGCCGTGGGCGGGCAGCTGTTGCACGCATAACAATTTGCGGGTAAAAGATGTCGAGGCCGCGCTGCAGGAACATCCGCAGGCTACGTTTATCGCCCATCCGGAGTGTCGGCCGGAGGTATGCGCTCTGGCCAAAGCGGTTCTCTCCACCTCCGGCATGCTTAAGTTCGCAAAAACAGACCCGGGACTTGAATACATTGTGGGCACGGAAGTCGGCTTGTTGCACCGTTTGCGTTTGGAGAATCCCGGCAAAGTCTTCCATCCGCTTTCCTCTAAAATGGTCTGCCGCACCATGAAGATGACCACCTTGTCGCATGTGGCCGACGCTTTGGAGTTCAACCGCCATCCAGTTGAGATTCCGGAAGCCATTCGCGCACGCGCGGTTCGTTCCCTGGATGCTATGTTGAAACTGCTGTAGGTGCGGTGTGTAGGGGCGTATTGCATGCGCCCCCTGCCTCCCGTGCCGTGTCATGGTTAGGAAGATAAAAAGGAGTTTAACCGGCATGTTGAAACTTGGAATTGTTGGATGCGGAGCGTTGGGCAAGCAATTGGCCACAGCGATTGCCCAAAAAAAAGTTGCGCCCGGCATGAAGCTCGTGGGTGTTTGCGATCGCGAGATATCTCGTGCACAGGCGTTGGTCTCGCGGCTAAAGCCCAAACCGCGCATCATGGACTTGGGTGAATTGGCCCGGGCCTCTGAACTTCTGATTGAAACCGCCAGCATGGCGGCCATGCCCGAAGTGGCTCAGGCCGCCTTGAAATACAAAAAGGATTTGCTGGTTCTTTCGGTGGGCGCGTTGATTGACACCACCGATTGGTTTGCCCGTTTTGCCAAAGCCGGGTGTGGCTTGTATTTTCCGTCGGGCGCCGTGGCCGGCTTGGACGGACTGCGCGCGGCCGCGGTTTTAGGCGGATTGGAGCATGTGACGCTGACCACCCGGAAACCTCCTGCGGGTTTGGTGGGGGCGCCTTATTTTCAAAAACGCAAGTTGAATCCTTTGACGCTTAAACAACCCACGGTCATTTTTTCCGGGTCCGCCCGCCAAGCCGTGAAGGCCTTTCCTCAAAACATCAATGTGGCCGCGGCCGTCTCTTTGGCCGGTTTGGGTCCGGAAAAGACGCGGGTGCAGATCATTGCCGATCCGCAGGCCAAGCGCAATTCCCATACCATTTCCGCCCGGGGCGCGTTTGGTGCGCTCACCACCACTACGGAAAATTTGCCCTCCGAGGACAATCCCAAGACCAGTGCCTTGGCAGGTTTATCGGCTTTGGCACTCCTCTCCGAGTTGGTTCGGGAACGCCGCCGCTGATTGGCTACAGGCGCAGGCGCGCAGGTTCCTTGGCTTTACTCCCGGACAGAGTTTGTGCTAAACTCAGATGCTTTAAAATTCAAACCAAGTAAACATGAAGGGAGAGGCAACCATGAAACGTTATGGAGTGTGTGTAGCTCTTGTATGTTTGGGTCTATGGATGGCGACACCTGTGAGTGCAGAAGAAAAAGGAAAAGTCGATACACTTCTGCATAAAGCCGGAGCGGCTCTGGAAAAAGGCGGGCAGAAGGCGGGCGAAGCCTTGGAAAAAGGCGGTCAAAAAGCCGGGGACGCCTTGGGGAAGGCCGGCGACAGCATGAACCAAGCCGGGCAGAAGACCGAGACCGCGGTGAAGCAAGCTGCCCACAAAACGGGCGAAGCCTTGGAAACCGCAGGCGAGCAAACCGAGAAGAAAGCTGAGTCCGTGGGGCGTCGCGTCGCCGGTTGGGTGAAAAACGCCGGGCATGCCGTGGCTGGTTTTTTTCGCGGTTTGGGCCAGGGTATGAAGCAGAAGTCCGAGTAGCATGCTGCAAAAGCCGCTGCCTTTAATTGTTTTGATTGGCGTGCCTGAGGATGTGGAGTCGTCGGCTCCGCGGGTGCCGTTGGCCAAACTCTTTCGGGTGCAGGAACGTGTGGCCATCCGGAAGCTGATCCGGGTTCCGGGTGTGGCCACCGCAGCCAAGGCCCCGTGGGCCAAGCATCGGGGGACGCGTCGGAAACATGTCCTTAAGGCCGTGCACAGTCGTTTGGATGATTGGTGCCACCGGCCGGAGATAAAGGCGGGTGTGTTTTGCAGTGTCTCCGCGTTTCCCTTGGACGAAGTTGAAGACGACCGCCGTCCGTGTGGCAAATTGATTGTGCGCAATCACGGCGATGAATTTGGCGAGGCGCGGGGACGAACTCCGTTGAGTTGCGAGACCGGTTTGGTCCGCGATCTCCGCGACTTGATGGCCGCGCGGTTGGCCGATTGGCCCGGTTCGGTTTGGTTGAACCGGGGACCCGTGCCTAAAGGGTTTGGTCAAGTGTTGACTTCCTGGAAGCCGTTTCCTTGGATCCATCTCGAATTTTCTACCTCACTTTGGCAACATACCGACGGACATTTTATAGCCAAGCGTGTCCGCGAATTCAGCACGCGTTTGGAAGCCATGCTGACCTTATGGTGCAGGTTGCAAGCGTGGTGACCGCCAAGGATTCCACAGCCTCACGTCTGCTTGGCGCGCATCTTTCCACTCAGGGCAGCTGGAAAAAAATGTTGGAACAGGCCTGCACCTTGGGCTGCAATTGCGTGCAGATTTTTGCGGCCAATCCCCGGGGCTGGACCGGTTCCGCCGTAACACGCGAATCGGGGGCGGAGTATCAACGCCTGGCGCCGGAGTACGGGGTGCGCGCCTTGGTGGTCCATGCCATTTACCTTGTGAATCTGGCCTCCCCCAAACCGGATGTGGCCGCACGTTCTTTGGCGGCGATGCGTCGGGATTTGTTGGCCGCCCAACAGTTGGGCGCTCTCGCCGTGGTCATGCACCCCGGTTCGGATTTGGGGGACGGACAGGGTCCGGAGCGGTTGACCCGAGCACTCAAGCGCTTGTTGCCCGAGATTCCGTCCGGTTGCCGTTTGTTGCTCGAAGGCATGGCCGGGCGTCCCGGCACGCTGGGGCACTTGTCGGTATTGGGCCCTTTGGTGCGTACGTTTCCCGAGGCCATTGGCATCTGTCTGGATTCGGCGCATCTATGTGCCGCCGGATACAACTTTGCTAAGGCTACGGATTTTTCCCGTTTTGATCGCGATGTACGCACGTGGGTGGGGTATGATCGAGTGGGGTGCCTGCATTTAAACGATTCCCGTCAACCCTGCGGTTCACATAGAGACAACCATGAAAATTTAGGCGAAGGATTTGTCGGACGCGCGGGGCTAACCCGCGTGTTGGCCCATCCGACGTTCAGGCACGTGCCGGTCATTATGGAAACGCCCGGGTTTGATGAACTCGGTCCGGATGCACTCAACATGCAACGGTTAAGGACGTACAGCGGAATCAAGCCTGCAAAAGCCATTAAGTCGGTACGGTCAACCTAGGAGGTTCGTTGTGGATCACGCCACCCTTGAAAAATATTCATCGGCTTTTACCCTTTCGGACATGGAAGTGTTCATCTTTCCGGAACTTTTATACGCATTGGTGTTGGCCAACATCATGTCGCCGCGGATTTGGGCTTGGAAACAGGATCCGTGGTTTTCCGGAATTCAGGCACTGAGTCCCACCCGTAAGATTCAACGGCTTAAGCAGTACATCATGGATCACTACAGCTTCAACTTGGATTTGGAAACCTGGGGGTTGACCACCAAGCCGCGTGAATTGGCGCGATTTTCATCGTTCATCCAAGCCGAGACCTTGGCACGGTCCAATGCGCTTTTTGGCTATGAGGGCGATAAGTTCTATTTTGACATGGACATCCGCCGCCACTTTGGGTTGGATAAGTTTGAGGGGGATGTGATTCCGTATTGGAAAACCGAGACCGTGGAAGCCATGGACGCATTTCGCTACAAACCCGGGCACAGCCAGGGTGCCGGCGAGTGCGTCTCGCTTTCGGCCCTTTATGCGGCGGCGTTGTACATTGTCCTGGAGATTCCTTTGGAGGACATTTTTCTCATGGCCACTCCTCTGCATTCGCAAAATTATGTGCTGCAGGGCGAGGGCTTCATCACCAACAACCGTCGTTTGGTCACCAAGAGCATGTGGTTCAACGGCACGACGCTCTCTGAAAAAGCCCGTCGGGCCCTGGAACACGAGCGGGTCACCATAGTCTCGCATGTTTCCGGGCATGTGCACATTGAGTACCCGGAGGCTACGATCGATCCTGGGGAACTCAACCGGTTCAGCACGCACTTGCGCAAGTTCCTAAATACGCGGGTGACCTTTGAAGTGTTTACGAATTTTCTGCGCTCGTTTGGCGAATACCGGAAATATTTTCAGATTGAGTACGTTCATGAGGCGCATACGTATTTCTTAACTGCGGAAAAACTTTATGAGTATGAACATTCGAGCAAGAATCGGGTCGGCGACGCGTCGCGGCCCAAGCTCTTGGCCGAAGTGGATTTGGATGAATTTGCCTTGCAGCCGTATCCGAATCGACAGGTGCTCAACATCCTGGAAAAAACCTTGAACGGTTTGAATCTTGGCTGTTGTTCACAAGATGCGCACGATCGGTTTAAACAGCTCCTGCCCCATGTCCCGGATATTGATGAACTCTGTACCAAACTCAAGCAATTTGTTTGCACCCAACCCCATTTGCCCAGTTCCGAAAAGCAGTACCAGAGTTCAACCCGCTTGCACCTTCCGGTCGGTATGACGCGTGAGGAGATTGTAACATATCTTAATACGCAGCGCGCCAACCACACGGTCGCGGATTTGGCTTTCTATGCCGGGCGGCGCTTTGGGCCTGAAGGGTGGCCGGCGTTTATCAAGGCGGTTTTGGAACGTAATCCCGTAAGTGCGGGCTATTTCGCTGAAAAAACGCCCGATGCGATCTATCACGAGCTGCTCGCTTGGCCCCACGACTCCATTTACGATGATTCCGGACTGGCGACCCCGGATGAAGTGGTAAATTATTTTCGTGGCGATGGCTTGGAAAAAGCCTTGACCTTGGCACAAGCCGTGCGTATCCATTCCAAGCAGCAAGCACCGTTTCGTCTTCAGACCGTAGGGTCCGAGGCGATTTTATGGGTTAACCAAACCCCCTACGCGTTTCCCAGCACGAAGGGGTTGCTCCCGGAAGGCATCGAATTTTAAAGCAAAAGCAGCATATTTTTAAGTTTAAACGGTTAATGGACTGTGATTTTAGACGAAACTAGAAAAGGTAGACAATATTCTTCCGCAGTGGGTTGCGGAACCTAGGTGCTGGGTGCATGCTGGATTTCATATCCTCCCAAATCGATTATATTCACTTTTTAACCGGGGCAGCGTTTGTCTGTTTGGGGTTGGTGGTATGGGATTTTAAGCGTCGCAAAGGGATTTTTTTAAATTGGTCGTATTTAATAGGGTTTGCGCTTATTTCTGGATGTTTGGAATGGGCCCACGTTTTTTTTATACCCAGTACGACGTCCTCATCAGCCTGGTCCTGGTTTTTGCACGTTTTGGAACTTGCTGGGTTTGTCTGTCTGTTTGAATTCTTTCGAAAAAACATCCGACGCTTTGTGTCCTGGACCATTCCTGCCTGGGTGTATGTGTTGTTGGGGATTTTGGGTTTGGGTGTGGCGCGTATTCAAGGCCTTCGAGGATTGGAATGGTTCACCCATTTGGCCGTAGCGGTGCCGGCGATGGTGGGGAGTGCCTGGGTTTTTTGGAAGCATCGCGGAAGAGAATCCGGAACCGGGGATACAGCTCTAGCGCGTATGAGCTTGGCCCTACTCTGGTTGAGTCTCAGTTGGGGGATTTTTGAAATTCAAGGGTTAATCACACCATGGACGCGTTCCCTGGAAATGGACGCCCCCATTCGAGCCGAGGTGGTGCTGCACTTCATCCGCATGCTGGGGAGCATGGTCTGGATGCTCGCCATGTGGCACTTTACACTCAAAATTCGAGCGCAAAAGGATTGGACCAATGGTTTTTTTATTGGCGCACGTTTGGAACACTCGTTGGCGCTGGTTATGTTTTTGGTGTTTTTGGGCGGCTGGGTTATGACCGATTGGATCGGGGTGGTACGTAACCGGGAAGAGCGCCAGGATGTGTTGCAGCGTGCGCAAGCCGGAGCCTATGCCATTCCCGTATCCGAACTCATACGTTTGAAATTTAATCGAGACGATCGTGAGACCGCGAGGTATCAAATCTTACGAAAAAAGCTCTGGGATCAACACCAGGTCAGTCCCCTTACCGAAGATGTTTACTTGGTGGTGTCCACGCGTGAAGGGTTGACGGTGGCCGTGGATTCCGTGGAGGAAGACGCGTACAATTATCGGGAACCCGGAACTTTGTTTTTTGATGCACCCAAAGAATTTATGCAGGCACTGAGCGCAGGGCAAAAGGATGTTATTGGGCCTTACAGCGACCGTTGGGGTACGCACATGACTGCGTTGATTCCGTTGCGGGATCCGGCGCGAGATACGTTGGTGGCGCTGTTCTGTTTGGATTTTTCAGCCAGCGAATGGATGAGCATGATTGCCCGCGCCCGGTTATGGCCGATAGGCATCACCGGGTTATTGTTTTTGATCCTGCTCATGTACCTGTTGATCCATCAGCATCTAAAAGAATCATCAAATATCTTAGCGGCCTCGGAATTGCGTAACCGCAGCGTGGTGGAGGGCTCACCCAATTGCGTTTTTTTGCTGGACGACCAGGGGCGACTGCAAACCATCAATCAAGTGGGGGTTCAGACGTTTCGTTTGACCCAATCGTGGTTGGGGATACGTTTTGCCGATCTTTGGCCGGAAAAAATACGCACCGGTATTCGGGGCGATGTGGAACGAGCGCTAAGCGGTGAGCGCGCCTACCTGGAATATGTGTACGACTACAGCGACGGACGCCGGGTGGTGTTGGACGGCATATTGAACCCCGTGACCGAGGGGCACCATGTGAAATATGTGGTGGGCATTTTGCGCGACATTACAGCCCAGAAAAACGCACAAGAATACTTGCGGCAAAGCGAAGAACGCTTTCGTGAGACGGCCGAAAACATACAAGATGGGATTGCGGTAAGTGAGAACGGGAAGATTGTGTACGTCAACGATCGAACGTGTGAGATTTTCGGATATTCCCGCGAAGAGTTGCTCGGGTTGCCTGACCTGGATTTCTATACGCCCGAAGAAAAATCACGCATCCGTCAACTTTGGAAAGATGCCAGGGTTCAGCACATGCCCCAGATTACACACGAAGCTTGGATCTTAACCAAAAACAATCAACGAAAATTCATACAAAGCCGACATTCCATTCGGCAGCATGGCGAGAATGAACTTGTGTACAGCAGTTTGAATGACATCACCGCGCGTAAGCAGTCTGAGGAAGCCCAAGGGCTTTTTCGCAGCGTTTTGGAACATTCGCAAGATTATATTTTTATCACCGAGGCCGTGAGCGGCAAGATTGTGGATGTCAACTCGTCGTTGTGTCAGGTGTTGGGGTATACGCGCGAGCAGATGTTGACCATGTCGACCCTGGATTTTGATGTCATGCTTTCCACACCGGAGGATCGGGAACGCTTTGCTCAGATTGTTAGGGAAGAAGGACATACTCTATGGGAGACCGAATATCGGCGAAAAGACGCTACGGTCTTCACCATTGAGATCAACGTCGGGTACATTCCGTTTCCGGAAATGTCGTATCACGTGGTGGTGGCCCGCGACGTGACCGAACGTAAAAATATGGAATCACGCCTTGAGAATAATTTGAATTTTATTCAAACCGTTTTGGATACGATTCCCAATCCCTTTTACTTTAAAAACGAGCAAGGTGTTTATCAAGGATGCAATCGGGCGTTTGAAACGTTCTTGGGCAAAAAACGCAGTGAGATCATTGGCAAAACGGTTTTTGATCTTTCGCCCCGGGATTTGGCCGAAGAGTACTGGGCCAAGGATCGGGTTCTGTTGGAGCAGCGTGGTGTTCAAACCTACGAAAGCCGCGTGGAACAAACCGATGGAACGTTTCAAATGGTCATGTTTTACAAGGCCGTGTACACGCATCCGGAAACCGGTGAGCTTGGATTGTTGGGCTTGATTTTAGACATCACTGAGCTTAAAGCGATTCAAGAAAAAAATACGTTTCAATTGTACTTGCTCGAGAACGTAAGTGAGGCAATCATTGCCACGGATCCACAAAACCGGATTGCCTTTTGGAACGCAGCAGCCCAGCGCATGTACGGATGGTCGGCCGAAGAAGTGGTGGGACGCACCTTGGGTGAACTGCTCAGCCAACAGTCGTCGGAAGATGAGCAGAATCGCATTGAACGCGCATTGACCGATCACGGACGTTTTTTAGGCGAAGTGAAGCATTGGTGCAAAGATGGGACCGCACTTACGGTGGAAGTGGTGCTTCAGACCCTTTTGGACGCAGAAGGACGGTTCTTGGGCTACATGAGTCTCAATCGCAATGTGTCCGAACGCAAGGTTCTTCAGGATCAGCTCTTTCAAGCCCAAAAGATGGAATCCATTGGCCGGCTGGCGGCCGGGATCGCCCATGAAATCAATACCCCCACACAATACGTCGGAGACAATATTCGCTTTTTGCAGGACTCGTTTGGTGATGTATTTAAGCTCTTGGATGCTTACGCGGGCTACCTTCAAGCCACCCGGGACGGCCAAGGAGCATCGGCTTTATCCGGCGAGATGGATCTGGCCGTGCACGCGGCCGATTTGAGCTATGTGCAGGAAGAGGTGCCCAAGGCGTTTAAGCAGACCTTGGATGGGATCGAGCGCATTAGCACCATTGTGCGCGCCATGAAGGAATTTGCCCATCCGGGAACTGAAGAAAAAGTGCCGGTGGACTTAAACCACGCCATTGAGAGCACCCTGACGGTGGCGCGCAACGAGTGGAAGTACGTGGCCGATATGGTGACGGATTTTGATCCTGCCTTGCCTTCGGTACCTTGTTTGGTTAACGAGTTTAATCAGGTGGTGCTTAACATGGTGGTCAATGCCGCGCACGCCATTGGGGAATTGGTCGGCGAGAGCCAATCCGGGGAAGCGACAGGGAAGGGTACGATTACAGTCAGCACGCGTCGGGTGGGCGAATTTGCCGAGGTTCGGATTTCCGATACCGGCGCAGGGATTCCCGAAGCCATTCTCAGTAAAGTGTTTGATCCCTTTTTCACCACCAAGCCTGTGGGCAAGGGCACAGGCCAAGGTTTGGCGATTTCTCGCAACGTCATTGTGGAAAAACATCATGGAACCATTGATGTGGAATCCAAGGTGGGGAAAGGTACGGCGTTTATCCTACGGCTGCCGTTGTTGGCCGAGAGCACTGCCCCTGGCAAAGCAACTCCTTGATCGGATCGATTCACTCCCCATGCCGTCTTAAGTAGTAACAGCGGGCACCTACCGGAAAGAGCGTTGACACAGCCTGTGGCTTGGCACTACAATGAGCGCATCGGTCTCGGTTTTTTAGACGCAGGAGAGCTCCCGAAGGGTGGTTGAAGGAACGCATGTCGCATTCTGAAATGTTCACGCTTGAAGAAATCGAAATTCTGCAAACCCGACAATTGCGCAAGACGATTCACTACATTTACAACCGTTCACCGTTTTACCGGGACCTCATGGACCGGGAAGGTGTGTCCTTAACGGACATCAAGACGTTGGCCGACCTCAAGCATATACCCACCACGGATAAAGAGGCCCTTTCGAGTGAAGGCGACCGCTTCTTGTGCATTCGACCTGAAGAGGTGGCGGACATTGTAACCACCTCAGGAACCAGTGGGGCACCCATATTTTTTAAACTTTCTGAAGACGACTTGGCGCGGTTGGCGTACAACGAGCAGTTGTCGTTTCACTTGGCCGGGATCACGGATAAAGATGTCGTGGCCTTGGGCGTGACCTTGGATCGCTGTTTCATGGCGGGCATGGCGTACTACATGGGGTTGCGGCGATTGGGGGCCACGGTTCTGCGCGTAGGGCCGATCTCACCGGCGTTTCTGCTTAAGTTTTTGGATACCGCCGGAGTGACGGCCATTGTCTCAGTCCCTTCGTTTTTAAAGCGTGTGGCCCTGTACGCCGAAGAGACCGGAGTCTCGTTGCGACGCAACGCCGTACGCAAACTGATTTGCATCGGAGAGCCGGTGCGGCATGCAGATTTTTCTTTGAACGCCTTGGGACAGACCATTGCCCGTGCTTGGGACGCCCAGGTTTTTTCCACGTATGCCAGCACGGAAATGTCCACGACCTTTGGCGAATGCGAGTCCGGGTGCGGCGGGCATCTGCATCCGGAGCTGATGCACGTTGAAATTGTGGATGACCGCGGTCATCCGGTCCCGTCCGGTGAAATCGGGGAGGTGTGCGTCACGCCCTTTGGCATTACCGGCATGCCGCTGCTTCGTTACCGTACAGGGGATTACACGTTCATGCTGACCGACCCGTGCACGTGTGGACGGATCACGCCACGCCTGGGCCCGATTCTCGGACGCCGCGGGCAAATGCTGAAGGTTAAGGGCACCACGGTCTTTCCAGCCGTGATTCATGAGATTATGCAAGCCGAGCCGGAGGTGCGCAACCATGTGTTGGTGGTGGAAAGCGAGGATGCCCTCTCGGACAAGCTCACGTTGTTGGTGGACACCGCACATCCGCAGATTTCCGAGCGCCTGCGAGAACGTATCCAGGCCGAGTTGAAGATCTATCCGGACATCCGCGTCGTTCCGGGAGAAGAGATTACCACCCTGCAATTCGAGGGTGAATACCGCAAGCGCCGCTGGTTCATTGACCGCCGTCCGACCGGCCTGTGATCAAGATGCATCAGGGACAAAGGATGGTTCATGTCGGTCTCGCATAAATCCCCGCGTATATGTGTGTTGATTCCCACTTACAATCACGGACGTTTTTTGGCTCCGGTTCTGACCCGTGCCGCACATCTGGGCTGGCCGTTGATCGTGATCGACGATGGGTCCACCGATGAGACGTCGCAGTGTCTCGCGGCGTTTCCCGAGGTAACGGTGGTGCGGCTTTCGCACAACGAAGGGAAAGGGCGCGCCTTGGCTCAAGGGTTGGCGCATGCCGCGAAGCAAGGTTTTGCCTGGGCCGTTACGCTCGATGCGGACGGACAGCACGATCCTGCTGATGCGGTGCGGCTGGTGGCGGCGGCCGAGGCTCGTTTGGATACGGTGGTGATTGGCAGCCGCGACCAAGGCCAAGACGGTGCACCGCTGCGCTCGCGGTTTGGCCGCGCGTTCTCGAATTTTTGGATTTGGATTGAGACCGGGGCTACGGTCAAGGATGCGCAGAGTGGTTTTCGGTTGTATCCGGTGCCTCCGTTTGCGTCTCTAAAGATTCGCAGTCGACGGTACGGTTGGGAGACCGAGGTTTTGGTCCGTTTGCTTTGGGGTGGGTTGCAGGTGCGCGAGGTACCAATCTCGATTTCGTATGCGGCCAAGCCGGCCTCGCATTTTCGACCCGTGCAAGATTTTTTCTTGAATTCCTGCGTCAATGCGTACTTGGTCTGCCGACGTCTTTGGCCTTGGCCGTTTATGCGTTTTGTCCCGGCCACGCCTTTGGTTTGGCCTCCGACCTGGGGTGCACGTTTGCGGTTGGTCTGGGATCAGTATCTTTGGGGCAGGAGCCAAGCCTCCGGACATGTGGCTCTGGCCATTGGGTTCGGTGTGTTCATGGGCATTGTTCCGATTTGGGGGTTTCAAATGCTGGTCGCCGGGTTTTTGGCCCAGCGGCTGCACTTGAACATTTTGCTGGTCCTTATCGCAGCCAACATTTCGTTGCCACCCATGATCCCCGCCATCGTGTACGCGTCGTTGCTTTTGGGGCATTGGGTGCTCTCGGGGCAATGGATGTGGGACGTTATCAGCCTCCGGGCTTTCACGCCGGAGGTGATTTCTTCTCGGGTGGGCGAGTACCTTGTGGGCAGTTGCCTGCTGGCCGTATTGGCCGGAGTGGGCGCGGGGTTTCTAAGCTATGGACTTTTAACCCTGAGGAAATCCCGAGCATCCTCCTAAGCGGAGAAGCTTGCTCAAGCTGGACTTGAGATAGATCTTTTTGGAAATAGGCGTCTCGTACGCGCGTTCGCCCGCGTCAGGGAAACCAATGCTTTCTCTGAAAATTTCGCTTAACGGTATGACTGCACGCATTTGAAAGCATAGAGGACATCCGTTGCAGAGTCGGATGTCCGATCTGAGCGAGCCTCTCTGAGGCAAGCGTCTTTCAAATGCGTACAGCCATACCGTTGAACAGGTTCAAATACGCATATTTTGCTTGTGAGGAGTTGGCATGTTTCAAAAGTATAAGGCCCGATGGATTACGCTGTTGGTGTTGGCTGGTCTTTTGGCCAGTGCTACCTGGGCTTTTTTCCGCATTCAATGGCAGGAAGACTTGCTTAAGGATCTACCCACGGGAACCGAGGAACTTTCCGCAGTCCGCACCTGGCTCACGGCCGTAACCGGGAACGAGCCGCTCATGGTGGATGTGGATGCTGCGCACACCGCCAACCCCGGGGCCACGGCCTCGGAAGCGGCCGATCGTTTGTCCGAACG
This sequence comes from uncultured bacterium, assembly GCA_964604705.1. Lineage (GTDB taxonomy): Bacteria > Oederibacteriota > JAAXVQ01 > JAAXVQ01 > JAAXVQ01 > JAAXVQ01. The sequence goes on along the minus strand of CAZSAP010000012.1, from coordinate 66,171 downwards.
CCTGATGGCCAGCGGGCATTTCAAGAAAATCACCTCCGGCTTTTCTTTGGACGATGGCGCGCGTCTTTGGGATTTGATGACGCAGCGGTTGCCCTACTTGCTCGATCCGTCCGCGTATCCCGAGGTGCGCGCCAAACTCCTGCAGGCCGATGCCCGCTTGGCGGAGATCGCCCAACAAGCGCAGAATCCTTTTGCCTTTGGGCTCTCGGCTCAAACCGGGAGCGATCCGCTTAATCTTTCCTGGTTGGTGTTGAAACCTCTTCAGGGTTTGGCGGACCAGAAAGTCACGTTGCAGGGCGGGCATTTGGTCTCCGAAGACGGCAAGCATGTCTTGCTCCTGGCGTGGCCCGTGCACCCGCCGTCGAAAACCGGAGCCAGCGAGACCATGTTTGCGGCTGCGGAAAAAGCGGTGGCTGAGATTCGCTCCGAACTTCGGCAGCCGGCACTCACCGTACACCTTACCGGTCCGCACCGTTCCTATGGGGATAATTCCCGGCGCATGAAGGCCGACATTGCTTGGATCTCGATGGCTTCACTTGTGGCCTTATTGGGCATTACGTTTCTCACCATGCGGCGTTTGTGGCTTGTCCCCTTTCCGCTGATCTCATCGCTGGTCGGCATGTCCGTGGCCATGACGGTCGTGGGCTTGACCCAACACAGCTACTCGCTCATTGTATTGGCATTGGCCTCGGCCCTCTTAGGGGTGACCGATGACTACGGCCTGCACTTGCTGCATGCGGTTGAACACACGCCGGGGTCTCCCAGCGCGGCGGCCAAGCAGATTCGCTGGCCCGTCATTTTGGGCGCCCTTACCACCTCGCTCACCTTTCTTACGCTGTTGTTCACGCATTTTCCCGGACAATATCAGCTGGCGATTTTTTCCGCCATCGGCGTTCTGGGTACGGCTGGTTTTGCCCTCTTGGGTCTGCCGCACATTATCCCGAAAAGCGAACACACACGCAAGCCGTGGGTGGATTTTGATGTCTTTTCAAACCAGCTCGACGCGCTGGCTAAAAAACATTCCTGGGCTGTGTGGCTGGGTTTGATCGGTCTGATCATCATGGGTGTTTTGGGGTGCCAGCGCTTGACCTTTTTGGGCGACCCAGAAGGCCTGAATTATCTGACATCCGAGACCAAGCATGCGGAGCAGGCGTTTGCCCGTGATTTTGGTGAACCCATGGGGCGCAGGTTTGTCTATTTGGAGGCTGACTCGGAAGAGGCTTTGTTGCAGCGCGCCGAGCAATTGGATGCAACCTTTGCAGCCTGGAACGCAGAGGGAGTAGGCATTGCGGGAACAACGTTGGCCACACTGGTACCTTCGCAGGCCGAGCAGCAGGCACGCCGGGCGGCGTTTGAAAAGGCGTTTGGTCCGGGAGGAAAAGCGTTAAAGCAGGCCCTGGACGCCGCCGCGCGTCGGCAAGGGTTCACGCCTAATGCGTTTCAGCCTTTTTATCAGGCTCTCCAAAAACCCGCGGCACCGCTTACCGTGAAGGATGTGAAAGACGCCGGGCTGGGGACCATGTTGGAAGGGCGTTGGATCCGGAGTACAAACGGGCGTTACGCCTTGATCACACCGGTCAAATTGGGCGCCGGCATGTCGACCACCGACGCGCGCACCTACATTTCCAAAGTCCTACCCGGTGCGGTTTTAGTGGACAAGCGAAGTTTGGTGGCCAGCATCTTGGATGTGATCCAGCGCGATTTGGTTCCGCTGGCGTTGTGGGCGACGCTGGTAACTGTCTTGGTTGTTTGGTTTTCCACGGGGCGTCTTGAGCAAGTCTTGGTGGTGCTGGTCCCCTTGGGGGCCGCCATGCTCTTTACCTTCGGCTCCATGGGCTGGCTGGGCATCAAGGTCAACTTGATCAACATTGCCGTGGTGCCCCTGCTTTTTGGACTGGGCACGGATTTTTCTTTGTTCCGCATGGAGAGCAAGTTCGCCAAGTTTCAACAGCGTCCGTTTCCGAGCGGGTCCATCTACACGGCGGCCCTTACCACCTTGTCGGGGTTTGGGCTCATGGCGTTTGCCCAGCATCCGGCCATAAAAAGCGCCGGACTCTCGATTGTCTTGGCCATTGCCTGGGCTCTGGTGGCCAGTTTGATTTTTGTTCCTGGCGTGATGGCTTTGTTTCTACCCAAAGAGCCGGGGGTGCCTCCGCGTTCGCTCAAGACCGTCCTCGGCGGGTTTTTAATTTACTCCGCATTGGCCTTTACGGTGATCTTTTATCTTATTTTTATTATGCCGGGCCTGTGGGTGGTGCGGCGGTTCAAGCCCAAGGCCACGGCGCATTGGTACTTGCACATATGTTCGTACATCACCATGCATTATTTTCCGTACGGGCGAAGGATCTATTTCAAGTGCGACCCCAATCGATTTAAACGGCCATGCATTGTGGTGGCCAATCATGAGGCGCAGGTGGACATTCTCTTGGTGCTCTCGCTCTCGCCCGGCCTGCGGGCCGTGGTCAAACCCTGGGTTTGGAACCATCCGATTTTAGGTCCGCTGGTACGCGGTGCGGGGTTTGTGCTGGCCACCGGGGAAAACACCGCCGAGGTTATGCAGCGGTCGCAAGACTGCCTGGGCGAGGGGCACTCGGTGATTATTTATCCCGAAGGCTCACGCTCCAAAGACGGGATTATGCGGCGCTTTCACAAGGGGGCCTTTCAACTTTCCGTGGACACCGGATTGCCCATTCAACCCTTGGCGTTGATCGACACGCGCTCGTGCACGGCGGACAACACCTGGTTTATCGGCCAGCATGCTTCGGTGATAACTGAGTTGGAACCGCTGCGTCCGCAAGATTTCACCGGCGAGGATCCGGCCACGCAAATGGCACGGGAGACGCGCCGCCGTATTCAAGCCGTGAAGGAAAATCTGTGGTCCATGGCGCGCCCGGTTTGGTTGATCCGACAAAAAATTCGCGAACGATACATGTACCTGGGTCCGGCCGTGGAAACCTACGTGGCCTGGAAACTTCGCTTGGATCCGGTGTATGAAACCGTGGGTAAGAAACTTCCGCGCCAGGGACGGGTGATTGACTTGGGGTGCGGGTATGGGATCATGAGTCATTGGGCCGCAATTCACGGCTACGAATCCCCGGTGGTCGGCGTGGATGACGATGCGCGCAAAATAGAGGTGGCCCAGGCCACCCAGCGGTATCAGCGTCACTTGACCTTTCACTGTGCCAATGTGTTGGACTGGAACGGGGAACCTGGGGAGGCCGTGGTGCTCTTGGATATTTTGCATTACTCGCAACCCGAGGTGCAGGTGGCCATGTTGAAAAAGGCCGCGGCGTTGCTCGCACCGGGCGGAACCATGTTTGTGCGTGAGGCCGTGAAGGCTCAAGGGGCTTACCGTGCCACGGAACGCGGGGAAGTTTTCTCGACCTCCATCGGGTTCAACAAAAAGCGGGACGGGCTTTTCTTTGCCGATGCCGCAGGTTGGAAAACCCGCTTTGCGGCCGCAGGCCTGGAGATCGAGACTGTGGAGCCATGCGGGATAGGCAAGTCGAACCACCTGTTTATTTTGCGGCATTTATAAAGATCGACACCGATCTGCCCTGACAACCGGATTCAAAAGACGCTTGGCCCAGTGGGCCGCGCTCAGATCGGTCCCTCGTTCAGTGACGAGGGACCTCTATGCTTTTTTATCCGGTTGTCCGGACATGCGGGTTATCTTAGTTCGTGATGGATAGTGATACCATGAAACTGAAACTCATCCGCCATGCCACCCAGATACTTGAATACGGCGGGCAACGCCTGCTCGTGGACCCCATGCTGGCTTCGCCTGGAAGCTTGCCCTCGCTTACACTCGGGTCGTCGTATGGACGCAACCCACGGGTGCCTTTGCCCGTGTTGCCCGAGAGTCTCGGCGACGTAGATGCGGTGCTGCTGACGCATACGCATTTTGACCATTGGGATCAGGCGGCGCAGCGCCTGCTCCCGAAATCGTTGCCCGTCTTTTGCCAGCCGGCGGATGTGAAAACATTAAAGGCTCAAGGTTTCGCGTCTTTGCGTGTGGTTTCACAACGCGGCCAGGAATTTGCCGGGGGGCTCAATGTCCGCATGTTTCCTGGCGAACATGGCTCGGGTTTATTGGGGAAGGTGATGGGGGACTCGGCTGGGTTTGTGCTCCAAGCCCACCGCGAACCGGTCCTGTGCATTACCGGGGATACGGTTTGGTGTCCGGCCTTGGCCAAGGCGCTCACTGCCGCGCAGCCCAATGTGGTCATCATGTACGCGGGTGCGGCCCGCTTCAATGTGGGGAAGGCCATCACCTTGGATGCAGCGGGCATTGACACCCTTGCTCGGGCTGTACCGCAGGCCGAACTCGTGGCCGTACACATGGAGGCGATCAACCATTGCCGCCTGCACCGCGCCGAGTTGGCGACCTATGCCCAGACACAGCCGTGGGAAGTACGCCTGCACATCCCCTACGATGGGGAGACGTGCACGTTTAGCTGACCCGATTGCACGCCCATTTCCCCCTTGCTTTTTACCTGAAAAACCTTTATATCTAAAGCTTTCCCCCCGCATCCGTCGGGGCCACTCCATACGAAAACGGCGAGGAACATGGGATCTCCTAAGGTGGTTGTGATAGGTTCCGGCATGGCCGGATTGTTTGCCGGTGCGCTTTTGGCTCGGGAAGGCATGCAGGTGACCGTGTTGGAAAAGGAGCCTACTCCCGGCGGCTTGCTCGCCAGTTTTAAGCGCAAAGGTCAGTGGTTTGATACCGGCGTTCACTACATAGGCTCGCTGGCGCCTCAGCAAGTGCTTTGGAAATACTTTAATGCGTTGGATTTGTTCCCGCTCTGCCAATTTGACCGCATGGATGAGACCGTGTTTGAGGAATACCGCTTTCCCGACGCCGCGTTTCAAGTCCCCCAGAACTGGGACGACTACATCCAACACATGGTCACGGCTTTTCCGGCCGACAAGGAAAAGCTCCTCGAAACCTTTGCTGAGTGGCGGAGCATTGCCGACCACTTTCCCATGTACAACTTGGACGCGACCTTTGAGCCTGGGCGCGAAGAAATCATGGCCGATCCCAAAGCGCTGATGTCGCTTTCGGTGTATTTGGAAGAGCGTTTTCCGGATCCCAAACTCCGGGCTGTTTTAAGTGCGAACAATGCGCTCTACGGCATTGCCCCCGACGAATGCCCCCTCTACATCCACGCGTTGATTGTGGATTCGTTTGTCAATAGCGCTTGGCGTGTGCACGGTCCCAGCCAGAATCTTTGTCAGGCGTTGGTGCAGCGTCTGGAGGAGGCCGGGGGCGAGTTGCGCACGCGCGCCTGTGTCTCAAAAATTGTTTCTTCCGGGGGAACCCGGGCTGAGAAGGTTGTCCTAACCACGGGGGAAGAGCTGCCCGCGGACTGGATTGTTTCCACGATTCATCCCAAGGAAATGTTGCTTATGCTGGAAGACCAAGCCGTACGTCCGATCTACCGCAAGCGCATCAATGGGCTGGAAGAAACCATTGCCGCGTTTGTGCTCTCCGTGGTTTTCAAGGGCGAAGGGCTGCCCACCTCGCGCACGAATTATTTTCTGCACAATTCATGGGATACGGCCGCGGCGTATCATTTAAAGCCGGACGCCGATCCCTACAATCCTGAGGCGGTATTTGTTTCACCTGTGGAAGGTGCGCCTGGGAAAGCCAAGTCGTGCACGTTGATGTGTCCCATGCCTTGGAGTGTGTGGGCCCCCTGGGCGGAGAGCACGCGGGCCACGCGTCCCGAGGCGTACAAGCAGGCCAAGGAGCGCATGTCGCAGGCGTTGATACAACGCTTGAAAATTATCTGGCCCGATGTAGAGTCTCAGGTGGAATACTACGAAGGCTCCACACCGCTTACGTTTCGGGATTACACGCACACCTGGGAAGGGTCTTCGTACGGGATCAAGAAAGACTGCAATCGCCTGCGTGAGGCCACACTTTCCGTACGCACGCGTTTGGACAATGTCATGTTGGCCGGGCAGAGCGTGGTGCTCCCGGGTATTTTGGGGGTTTCGGTTTCCGCGGCCGTGGCCACAGGACACATCATGGGGTTTCCGAATTTAAAAAGGAGGCTGACGGGCAAATGACGCGTCGCGTGGTAGTCACCGGCATGGGGGCGCTTTCACCCTTGGGATTGGATGTCGCCTCGTTGTGGGAGGGATTGGCCGAAAATCGCTCGGGCATTCGTGCGGTTCCCGAGTGGGAGGCGGTGCGCGGACTGCATGTCCGCGTGGGCGGGTTTGTCCCGGGCTACAATGAGAAAATGATTCCGCGCCAGGCTCGTCGCACCATGGGGCGTGTGGCGCAGTTGGCGGCCCTGGCCTGCCAGCAGGCGGCCGTGCACGCCAAGCTGACGGCGGAAGATTATGCGTCCCCTCGCTTTGGCTTGATCTACGGGTCGACGCTGGGCAGCCCCTCGGTCGGCGAGTCGTTTTTTGTGAACTACCATCAGCAAGGCATGGACCAGACCAATGCAACGGATTTTCTAAAGGTCATGAGTCACACCACGGCGGTGAATGTCTCGCTTTTTCTGGGCATCACCGGGCGTGTGGAATCCTTGGCCGCCGCCTGTGCCACCTCCACCCAAGCGGTGGGGTCGGCGTTTGAAGCCATTCGCTGCGGCCGCAGCGATCTTGTTTTGGCCGGAGGTTCGGAAGAACTGCATCCCACCACGGCCGGGACCTTTGACATTATGGCCGCGACCTCGCGAACCACAGACCCCATGGCGGCTCCGCGTCCGTTTGATGCCAACCGCGACGGGCTGGTGTTGGGCGAGGGTGCCGGAGCATTGGTCTTGGAAGAATACGAACATGCGCGCGCCCGCGGAGCGGTCATGTACGGCGAAGTTCTGGGCTATGCGACCACGTGTTCCGCGATTCATATGACCCAGCCGCACGCGGAGTCCATGACGACCTGCATGCGTTTGGCGTTGGCCAGTGCCGGGCTTGACGTCACCCATGTTCAAGCCGTGAACGCCCATGCCACAGGGACCCTGCAAGGCGATGTTGCCGAGGCTCAGGCTACGCGCACTTTACTCGGCACCCACGTTCCGGTCACGGCGTTCAAGGGGCAGCTGGGGCACACCTTGGCGGCCTCGGGCGCCATTGAGAGCGTTGCGATTTTCGGCATGATGGACCGGCGCGAACTCTGGCCCATTTTGCATTTAACCCACCCCTTGCCGGAAGGTGCGGATCTGGATTTTGTAACCACCCGGCGGGCCTGGAATCCGGGCGTGGTGCTCAAAAACAGTTTTGCCTTCGGGGGCATCAACGCCAGCTTGGTCTTGGCCCCTGTGGCGGGCGCATGACCTTAACCCGTCGTGTGCGCAATGTTGTTTTCTGGGGCGTGGGCACGCTCACAGTTTTAACTCTGGCCTTTTTGGCCTGGGGTGTGGATGCGTTTTTTGCGCCGCATCCGCCGGTTTGGTCGGGAGCGCCCGAGCTGGCGTCGGCGCCGCTTATGGTGGATGCGGCCGGCACCACGCGTTTGGGGCAGGCGTCCCGCTTTCAGCGTGCAGGGGTGGATGCGTGTGCGTTGTCGGGAACACCGTCGGAACGTGGCTTGGCCATGGGACGACTTTTCGATGCAGACAGTGAGCGCGTGGAAACCTCGCTCATGCAAACCGTCGAGCGCTTTATTCCCTGGGGATGGACGCGCTGGCTTCTCGCCAAGTTTGTGGCCATTCGTAACCGTGACTTGGACCGCTTTATTCCTACCGAGGTGCTGGCTGAAATGCACGGCATGGCGCTGGGCACCTCCGATGTGTACCCCGAGTACGGTCCCCATTATGCCCGACTCCTGAACTACCTGGCGGCGCACGATTTGTCGCACGCCTTCATGGACGATCAAGCCCTGGCGGGTTGTACGGCCTTTGGTGCCACCACCCGCGCCACCCAGGGCGGGCAGATCCTGTTGGCGCGCAATTTTGATTTTGAGGCCGGGCGCGCGTTTGACGAGCACAAAGTGGTCATGCGCATCCAACCTGAAAAAGGGCATGCCTTTCTCTCGGTCGCTTGGCCCGGCATGTTCGGTGTGGTCTCGGGAGTAAATGACGCCGGGATCGGGGTGGTGCTCTTGGCCGGACATTCCGCCGATAAGCCGGAAGTGGGGACGCCCATCTCGGTGGTGGCGCGGCAAGTTTTGGAACAAGCCGCCACTTTGGACGAAGCCATTGCCTTGGTGCGCACGGCGCGGGTCTTTGTTTCCGAGTCCTTTCTTATAGGGTCGGCGGCGGAGAACTTGTTTGTCGTGGTCGAGAAAACCCCGAAGCGGTGTGCGGTGCGGGGGCGCGGGGAAGATGTGGTCTTGGCCGCCAATCACTTCCTGACGCCGGAACTCAAAAACGATCCCAAGAACCAACGGTACAGCCAGGTGGGAACGAGCCTGGCGCGTTGGGACCGGCTCAGCGAACTGGTGCATGCGAATTTGGGCCAACTGGACATCGCGCGCTGTGTCGCCATCTTGCGCGATCGCCGGGCCCCTGGGGGCGGGAGTCAGGGATTGGGCAACCGTCAGGCCATCAACGGCTTGGTGGCCTCGCACTCCGTGGTTTTGGACTTGAAGCAGCGTGTGCTCTGGGTCTCAGCCGGACCGCATCAACTCGGGGCGTTTGTTCCCTTTGCCTTGGACGCGTTTGAGGCCGCCCCCGAGGACGCGGCTATTCCCGCCGACGACATGCTCGTAAGTGAGGCGTATCAGAATTATCAGAAATACCTCCTCGGCATTGAACGCGGAGAGGTGTTGCTGAAGCGGAAAAAATATCAGGAAGCCTTGGCGGAACTGCTGGAAGCACGCTCGCTGAATTCAGAACATTACCGATCCTTTTATTTGGCCGGACAAGCACTGCAAGCGTTAAACCATGTGGATGAGGCGCGGTACAACTATTCGCGGGCCTTGGCCTTTCATCCGGCGTTTCCTTTGGAACGGCAGGATATAGAAGTAAAATTGAACCAACTGAAGGAGAAAGAATAATGACGGACGTTAAACCCAAAGCCCTGGTGACGGGTGCCTCGCGTGGCATTGGCGCCGCGTGCGCCCAGCGCCTGGCACGTGAAGGGTATCACGTGCTGGTGCATTACCATCAAAATCAAGCCTCGGCCCAACGGGTGCTCGATGGCATTGCCGCCGCCGGCGGCAGCGGCGAGCTCATGGGGTTTGATGCCTCTTCGGGGGCGGACGTGGAGCGGGTTTTGCTTCCCTGGTTGGAAACGCAGGGACCGCTTCAGGCCTTGGTCTTGAACGCGGGCATTCGTGCCGATGCGCCCTTGGCCATGATGATGACCGAAGAGTGGCGCAATGTGATGTCCGTGAATTTGGACAGCTTTTTTTTCATTGTCAAGCCGGTGGTCAAGGGCATGCTCTTGGCCCGGGCGGGGAAGATCGTGGCCGTGACCAGTGTCTCGGGTGTGACCGGCATGCCCGGCCAAGTGAACTACTCGGCCTCCAAAGCCGGAGTGATCGGCGCGGTTAAGGCCTTGGCCAAGGAAGTGGGCAAGCGCAAGATCACGGTCAATGCCGTGGCGCCTGGATTTGTTGAGACCGACATGCTGGCCGGCCTGGATCAAGCTCAGCTGACCACCTACGTTCCCCTGGGGCGTATTGGCAAACCCGACGAAGTGGCGGCGGCCGTGGCCTTCTTGCTCTCTCCGGCGGCCAATTACATCACGGGGCAGATTTTAGAAATCAACGGAGGCATTCACCTCTAATGGCCACGAACACGCATGTGAATCCGGTGATTACAGGGTTGGGTATTGTATCCTGCCTGGGCAGCGATACGGCGACGGTCAGCGAGTCGCTGCGTCTGGGGCGCAGCGGCATTGTGTTGGACCAGGAACGCAAGCAGCTCGGATTTCGCTCGGCCCTGACCGGGGCCTTGCGGGGCTTTGACCCGGCGGCGTTTGGCATTGGGCGTCGGCTTTCGCGCAGCATGGGCGAACCGGCCCAGTACGCCTACGCGGCCACGGTCCAGGCACTGGCGCAGGCCGGACTGGATGCGGAGAAACTGGGCGCTCAGCGCGCGGGTGTCATTTACGGGAACGACAGCACGGTGCGCGGTGGAGTGGAAGCCTGGGAAACGCTTCTGCGCGAGAAGTGTTCGCACTTGATCGGACCGGGATACATTTTCCAAGCCATGAACTCGACCGTGACCATGAATTTGGCCACGCTCTTCCAGATACACGGAGCCAACTGGACGCTCTCGGCGGCCTGTGCTTCCGGCAGCCATGCGGTGGGGCAAGCCGCCATGTTGATCCGCGCCGGGTTGCAAGACGTGATGATTTGCGGCGGTGCGCAAGAGATCAATCCCCACGCCATGGCGCCGTTTGATGCGCTTAATGCGTTTTCTCTGCGCGAGCAGGAACCCGCATTGGCCTCGCGCCCCTTTGACCGGACGCGCGACGGATTGGTTCCAAGCGGGGGCGCGGCCACGCTGATTTTGGAACACCCGGAGCATGCGCGCGCGCGCGGAGCGGTGATCCTCGGCGAGATCATGGGTTATGGTTTTTCTTCGGACGGATACCACCTCTCCCAGCCTTCCCCAGACGGCGCTCAAGCGGCCATGCGCATGGCCCTGGAGGACGCGGGTGTATCGGCTGCGGAGATTCAATACATCAACGCGCATGCGACCTCCACTCCGGCCGGGGATGCAGCCGAAGCCCGGGCCTTGGATGCGGTTTTTCCGCATAAGCCGCTGGTTAGTTCCACGAAAAGTCTAACCGGGCACGAGTGCTGGATGGCCGGTGCCAGTGAGGCCCTTTATTGCACGCTCATGGCGCAGGGTGGCTTTGTGGCTGGAAACGCCAATTTTACCGAAGGTGACGATGTCACCCGTGTGTTGAATATTCCTGCTCATGCTGTAGAAACCAAGCTCACCCGGGTCCTTTCCAATTCCTTTGGTTTCGGCGGGACCAACGCCTGCCTGGTGCTGGGGTTTGGTGCATGACACGCGCGGTTCGTCGGGGGTTGAGTGCGTGGGCCTTGATCCTGAGTCTCGGCTTGGCCGGGCACGCGTGGGCGCTGGTCAACACCTCCGAACTGTTGATCATCGACCCGGGTGATGAGTTCAAAACCGTGGGTTCAATCTATCGCTCTGTGTCCATTGTGGTGCACGAAGGCGGCAAATTAAACGTTGCTCCCGACAGCACCACCGACGATACGCAAGGTTGGATACGTTTGATTGCGCCCTATATGTTTATACAAGGTGAGGTGCGCGCCGATAAAGTCAGCATGATCAAAAGTGGTCAGGGCGGACCCGCCGGGAGCGGCTATTCGGCCATGGGTGCGGGCGGGGCCGGGCATGGCGGTACGGGCGGCGACGGATATATGAATGCCGACAGCGGGGGCAAAGCGTACGAAAACCTGCACAGTGCGGACAAAGGATCGTGCAGCGGGGAGTATCCCAGTCATTTTAACACTACGGTTAATCCCGGAGGCGGGAGCATCCGCTTGGATGCCCTCCAGCTTGAGATGGACCGCGGGGTGGTCTCGGCATCGGGCAAGGACTCCGGCGGTTCCAAGGAAGCGACCACGTATCAAGCCGGCGGATCCGGGGGTTGTATCTTCATCAATGTGCAGGATTTAAAAGTCAAAGGCGGGGATTTTCTCGTGACCGGCGAGGATGGCGGGAACGGCGATGCGCTCAGACCCCATTGCGCCGGTGGGGGCGGCGGGGGCGGCCTTGTCAAGGCGTACAAATACGTCACCCAACATGATTTTTATGTCAATGAAGTGCTCAAAGGGGGCAGCGGCGGGAGAGATTTCGAACTGGGTGGTTTTGCCAGCGACGGAAAAGAAGGCACGCATTTAACTCAGGACCCACCGCCGCTGCCGTCGGCACCACTTTTGATCTCGCCTACGATGGGGCAAAATACCGGCCAACAACCCACGTTTATGTTTTTTGGCACGGATGTATTGGATTCCCAGTTTCTCCGCTATGCCTTGGAGATCAGCACCGACGCAGGTTTTTCTTCAACTGTACTTTCCACCAACCAATTTTTATCCGATCCCGGATGGAACCAAGTGCCGTATTATGCTTCCGGGGCCGTGGCCAGCTATACCCCCGCCACACCCCTGCCCCTTAGCAATACGTTTTACTGGCGCGTACGGGTCACCAACGAAGGCAACAGCTATACCTCTTGGTCGGCCTATTCCGGCGCTTGGTCGTTTCACACCAACAACAATCAAAAACCCACGGTGCCCGTATTGGTATTTCCGAGTGCCGGGCAGACACACGTCAGCAAGAATCCTCAGTTTAAGGTCTTGGGCGCGGATCCGGACGGAAACACTCTGACCTTTGCCATTTATATTTCCACGAACGCCAAGTTGCAAAACGGTTCGGTTTTTCAGGACACCTATCCTGGGTGGGACAAGTCCGAGTATCCAACCGTGGTGGCGTATCGCGGAGTGACTGCAACGTGCCAGCTTCTAAATACAGGCAGCTACCAGGATACGTTGATTCCCGGGACGACCTATTACTGGAAGGTTGTGGCCATTGATCAGTTCCAGGAAAGCCGTGAGTCCGGTATTCAGACCTTCACCGTGACCCCGCTGCCGGCGGTTCCGGTCTTGGACTCCCCGAGTTCAGGGCAGGTGGTGACCAGCAAGCGTCCGACCTTGAGGCTGCACAGCAGCAGCCCGTCCAGCAGCGCCTTGAAGTATAAGCTGGAGGTCAGTTCCGATGGATTCAAAACTTTGACCGTGTTTCAATCCGAGAGTCAGAACGGGTGGACCGCGTCGGCGTACGCGTCGGGCGAGTCTGCGGTTTTTACCTTTCCGGAGGCCAACACACTGGCTCCGGGCATCACCTACGCATGGCGGGCTTCGGCCTACGATCTGGACAATGCCAATTCCAGCGCGCTCTCGGGCGCCGCGACCTTTACGGTGGTGCCGCCGCCGTTGCTTCCGGTGTTGGTGGATATTCCGGACCGCTTCCAAGCCGCCGACAGCAACCTCACATTTACCTTCAGTGCCGCCAGTGAGTCCGGCAATACGCTCACCTATCGCTTTGAGCTAAGCGACACCGGTTTTCAAAGCGTGTTGGCGTCGTTCGTGCAAGCCCAGGATCCATCAGGCTGGAGCGCACCTTATTATGCGTCCAACAGTCTTGCTGCTTTCTCGTTGCCAACCAGTCTTGATTTGCAGCGGGGGAAGACGTATGGGTGGCGGGTCGCTGCCACAGACGGGATTTCGCAAGGCCCGTATTCTGTGTTGCGTCAGTTTTCGCTCTCGGACAAACTCGAGATTGTGCAATCCAAGATGTATCCCAATCCCGTCGTTGGAGCCGGCACCCTGACCTTGGCTTTGCAGCTCTCGGTAAGCGCCGAAGCGCGGATCCGTATGTTCAACCTCCGCGGGCTGTTGGTAAAGGAGTGGGCCCAATCGGTGCCCGGCGGCGCCCAGGTTCCTTTGGCGTGCCCCATAGACGGGTTTGCCCCGGGTACTTACATTTGCGTGATCGAGCTTACCTCGCCGTACGGCAACCGTACCTTGACCAAGCGTTTCTCGGTGGTGCACTAAGATGCGGTCCGCCTGGGTGCGTGGATGCTTGGTGCTGAGTCTGTTGGGCGGCGTTTGGGCCGGTTCGGCCCAGGCCGGGGGCGACGGGGTGAGTGCGCTTTTTTTGGATGAGCCTGTAGGACCGCGCGCCGCCGCAATGGGCGAGGCGTTTAGTGCGGTGGCTGAAGATGTCAACACGCTGTATTGGAATCCCGCGGGCCTGGTGCGCTTGGAGAGCAAGGCGCTCATGGTGACGCACGCGCAGTCGTTTCAGGGCTTCCGACATGACTACGTAGCCCTGGGCGTGCCGTGGTCGGAGCAGGAAGGGTTCGGCATCCAAGCCTTTGTAAACTACAGCGATGCCATGGAAAAATGGAACGCGGACGGAGAACCCAACGGTTCGTTTTATCAGAACGAAGGCTATCTGGGTCTGCTCTGGAGTCACGCCTGGGACACCATGATCTCAACCGGACTAAATCTTAAAGGGCTCGTGCAATCCATTGATACCTACAGTGCCTGGTCCGTGGCCTGCGATGCCGGGGTGTATGGTCAGAATGTGGGAATGGAAGGGCTGAACCTAAGCCTGACTCTGAGAAACCTAGGAAAGCCCTTGCGCTTTTTAGAGCAAGATTATCCCTTGAATACGTCGGTGGTTGTAGGTGGCTCCTACCGCCTTTGGCAAAGTGTCTTGGTAACCTTAGACATGATCAAACCCTGGCAGCAGGAAATGGCGTTTAAAGCCGGGGCCGAGTACACATTTCAAAACGTCATCTGCTTCCGCGCCGGATACAAATATCTGCAATATGGAAACGATTTGGGAGCGTGGTCGGGACTCAGCCTGGGGTTGGGGCTTGAGATTTCCGACTACCAAGTGGATTATGCCTACGCGCCGTACGGCCCGCTGGGCGATGCTCATCGCGTGGGGATTACCTTGCCGTTTGGACGCAGTGTGGTGGAGGAACAAAAATTCATCCGCCGTTTGGAAGAACAGCTCAAGTCCAAGCAATCGGCCATGGTGCAAAATTTAATCCGCGAGGGCGATTCTGCGGTGATCCGCCTAGCGTACGACCAAGCACTCAAAGCGTATCATAAGGCGCTTAATATGCAGCCGGAGTACAAGGATCTACCTGAAAAAATTCGTCAGACCGAAGCGGCGCAACACGCACGCGTGGTGGATCAACAGGTCAAAGCCGGAGACCGTGCGTATGCGGCCAAGGATTATCTCACGGCCATGGTGGAATGGAGCAAAGTACTCAACCTTGCTCCGGAGCATGCTGAAGCCAAACGCAAATTGGAGGCCGTGAATGAAAAATTGGCCCAGGAAAAAATTGCCACGGCGAACCATCAAAATCAGAAGGTGATTCAACAGTATGTATCGGATGGGCTCAAGCAATTGGAGAAGCGGGAATACAGCAAGGCCATTGCCGTGTGGGAACGGATTTTGCAAATGGATCCGGGAAATGCACGTGTCCAGCAATACTTAAACGTCACGCGCGTCAAGCTTCGCGATGCGGTTCAACAGCTTTTAAGTGATGCCAATGACGATTGGGAACGCGGACGGTATGTAGAGGCGGTTTCGAAATGGCGGCAGTCCATGGAGTTGGAGGACGGCCAAGCGGTCGCCGTACAAAAACTTCGACGGTATCAACCCGAGATACAAAAGCTCGTGAACGAGACCTACCTGCAGGGCGTGCAAGCCTACGTGCAAAACGATCTGAAAACCGCCACTGCGGCCTGGAAACGCGTCTTGATTTTGGATCCGACCCATCCCAAGGCGAGTAAACACCTGAAGAACGTCAATACCAAGATCGAAGAACTCGACGCCCTGCACTAGGTGAATGCCGTGAGGGCGAATGGGGTTGCCTGTGGGAGCGGTTACTTGAGGAACGCTTACCGCGAGTTGTCGTTCTCCCCAATCGGGCGGCTGGCGTAGGCCGTGTTGCCCGTGGAGGTGGTGATGGTGTTCGTCTCCACCGAACCAAACGGATGCGAGTCTTGGCCGCGCGTGTATTGGGCCGAAGGTGTAACTTGAGTATGTGAGGACGGCACACGCAAACGGGGCGGCGCTTCGGTGGGTGGGGTCAGGGGTGTGATTTTTTTGGCTGTCGGCGATTGCGGTTGATACGCATCGGCCAGACGTTTAACCTTGCCTGAAATGGGTTTGGTTTTTCCTTCGGTCTCGATTTTAAATTCCGGAAAGAGATCTTTGAGTATGTTCTTGGCGAGTATTTTAAAGGCCATGGCCCCCTGCACCGGAGTCTTGGCGGCTTTATCAATGAGGTTGATGGGGAGTCCCATTTCCTTGGATTTGCGCAAGTGAATGTTGGCCGGAATGTAGGTGTTGTACAGGCGGTTGCCCACCAGGGATTTCAAACGTTGCAAATTGCGCACATCAAAATCTTCCGAGTGCTGAAAATTATTGACGAAGACCCGGATCATAACCTGGCGCCAATGCCGGGCATTGATGGCTTCGGTCTCCTGAATGATCTGGGGAATGCCCGCCAAGCCTCCGGCCCCGGCTTCGGTTGGGACCAAAACCATGTTGGCCGCCAAAAGCGCGGCGCGTGTCAGGTAACCAATATAGGGCCCGTTATCGATAAGCACCACATCGAAGTCATCCTTAATTTCGTCGAGGGCTTCTAAGAGTTTGCCAATGCGATGGAAATCTTCAGCCACAAACGCCAAATGGTGATTGGATAAAAAGATGGTTAGATTTTCGTGGGCAAACGTAAGTCCGTTTTGCTTGAGAAGGTCGTGAAACAAGGTGTGGGTGCCGATTTTTTTTAAGCTGAGTCCGTTGTACATATCCGCAATGGTGTGCTTGTTGTCGAACACGTTCTGGCCTAAATACACCCCTATGTTGCCCTGGGGGTCGTTGTCAATTAAGGCCACACGCAGATTCCAGTCGGCAAAAATGGCGGCCAGACTGATGGCGGTGGTGGTTTTGCCTACGCCGCCTTTGTTGTTGGCAATGGCGATGACTTTGGCCATGTTGGCTCACACTCCTTGAAGCAAACAGCATAGAGGTCGAAGGTGCAGATCATGGGACCGAAGGTCGGTCGATGACTAAACGTACCCGCTCCAGCAAGGCTTGGATGGTAAAGGGCTTTTGCACCAGTTCCACATCGGCGTTCAAGCCACCTTGCTGGGTCAATACATTCTGAGTATATCCTGAAATGAATAAAACGCGCAAGCCCGGATAAAGGGGGAGCAAACGCTGATGCAGTTCCCGGCCGTTAAGCCCAGGCATGATTACATCGCTCACCAGAAGATCAATCCGGGGTTTGTTCTCTCGGACCAATTGCAACGCTTCAAAACCGTCTTGTGCGACTAGAACCTTATAGCCATGGGCGGTGAGAATATCCTCGGCCAGCTTTCGGACCAAAGGCTCGTCTTCTACCAGCAAAAGGGTTTCGCGCCCGTGGAGGCGTGGTTTGGATGTCTTGTTCGTTGCAGGTGTTTCGGGGCATCCCTTTTCGGCTTGCTGGAAAAAAAGCTTGAAGGTGGTACCTTGGCCAGGTTCACTGTAGGTCCAGATATGTCCGTTGTGCTGCCGAATAATGCCATACACAATGGACAGGCCCAAACCGGTCCCTTTGGCACTTTCCTTGGTAGTGAAAAAGGGCTCGAAAATGTGCTGCATGGTTTCCGGTGAGATCCCTTGTCCGTTGTCCGTCACACTCAACATGACATAGTCACCAGGAATGACGCCGGCATGCGTGCGGGTATACGCTTCGTCTAAGGTGACGTTGGCGGTCTCGAAAATTAGGAGACCGCCCTGCGGCATGGCTTCGCGTGCATTGATGGCCAGGTTCATAAGGACTTGATGCACTTGCACGGGATCGGCCATGACCAAGTGCAGGTGACGGTCCGCATGCGTTTGCAGCGTGATGTTTTCCCCAAGAAAGGTACGCAGCATCTTATTGAAATCAAGCAGCACTTTATTGAGATTGAGTGGCTGCATGTTTAGGACTTGTTTGCGGCTAAGCGCCAAGAGTTGACGGGTGAGTTGGGATGCGCGCTCGGCCGTGGTTTTGATGGCTGCCAGACTCTCGAAATCCGGGTGCCCAGGTCGGTATTTAAGCAAAAGCAGGTCCGCATAGCCCAGGATGGGTGAGAGCAGGTTGTTGAAGTCGTGCGCCACGCCGCCCGCTAACAGACCGATCATTTCCATTTTTTGGGCTTGGCGCAGTTGATCGGCCAGGGTGTTTTTTTCGTTTTCCGCTTGGCGGCGTTCCGTGATGTTGTTGCTGAGCATGAGGTAGCCGCGGAGTATCTCCGAAGTGTGTTCGCGTAAAGGCACCACCGTAACATCCAACCAAAGAGTATCCGTTCGCTGTTGGTCTGTGGCAAAAAGGCGTCCGTGTTCCGCTAACGGAAGTTCAAGTTCAAAGTGGGCTGACGTTCCGCTGAGCAAGGCTTCTCGCACGGTAGGTGGAAGAAAGGGATCGTTGAGAAAGGACGTACGGATTTTGGGGTGGGGTTGGGGCTTGCCAAAAAGCTGTTCGCTTATTGGATTGGCGGTTACCAAGTAACCTTCGGCATCAAATATTTGGATGGCGAGCGGAGACTGCTCGAAAATGCTCCGGAAGCGATCTTCGCTTTCACGCAAGGCGGATTCGATCCGATGTTGCTCACTGACATCCTCAAAGAGCGCGGTTCCTCCGAGTGTTTTCCCCTCGGGGGATTGGATGCGCCGGATCAGGGCGCGCATGGTTACCTCTCGGGAGCCGGTCACGGATTGATACATGCCTGCAAAATTTCCGATCCCTTTTTCCAGGGCGTCGCGGAAGGCTTGCTGCATACCGGGGTTGGTCACTTGCCCAAACACATTGAACCCAATCAGGCGCTCACGCGTGGAGCCGAGAATTTCCAGTAAGCGAACATTGCAGTCTGTGATGGTTCCCTGCAGGTCAAAGTGAATAATGCCCAACGGGGTATTCTCGAAGATTAATCGGTAGCGCTCCTCGCTGCGTTGCAGTGCCAGTTCTGATTTTCTACGTTCGGTAATGTCTGTGAAGATGGTGGCGAAATGTCCGGGTTGGAGATAAGCGACGGAGATGGAGAAGTGTCTGTCCATAGGCGGAAAGTAGGTTTCGAAGGCAAACACCTTTTTTTCGGCGCATACAGATGTGAATTCCAAAAGATAAGGTGGTTCGGGCACCTGATAGACTTCGTTGGCCAAACGGTTCACCACATCGTCGCGACGCAGGTTTAAAATGCGTTCGTACTGGGGGTTGATGTCCAACAGGCGGTAATTGATGGGCACGCCTTGATCGGAATAAACGATCGCATGCAGGGCCACGCCTTCGGCCATGTGGTTGAAAAGGGATTGGAATTGAGCCGCGCTGGTTTGGTGCTGCGCTTGAGCGAGCTTGCGCGGGGTGATGTCTTGCAACGTGGCCACCAAGTAGCGCGGAGTTTCTTGCGCATCGCGGACAAGATTCACATCAACAATGGCCCAGACAACCCCGCTGTTTTTATGGAGATAGCGTTTTTCCACATGAAACGAGGGACGGTGTCCTTCAACCAGTTCCCGAACCATCAACAGCGTGTCCATATCTTCGGGATGGGTTACCTCGCGGATGGTTTTCTCAAGCAATTCGTGTTCACTGTAGCCCAGCATGCGCTGGAAGGCTGAATTGGTTTGGAGAAAACGACCCTGCAGGGAGACGCGGACAATTCCCATTTGCGAGTGATTAAAAACCGTTCGATAAAAAGCTTCAGCTTCGGTAGGTTCGGGCGGACACTGTTCCTGTTGTGTTTGCGGGTGGGGTGAGGGTGGAGGCGATGGATCGGGGTTTTTTTTATAGTTGGACAAAGATTTTTTTATAGAATGAGGGGCAGTGCTTGACTTGGCAGTTAAGGCTTTTTTGGGTGGACGGGGCATACGCGTACCCTCAACTCACTGGAATGAGCCGCAACAACTTCCTTATTATAAGGAACGGCAAGCCGGAATAAAACATAATTTATGAGTGAAAATAAAAAAGTTTGGCCACAGGAAAGATCGCTCTTTCTGCCCAGTACATGGGCAGCGAGCTTGAGGGGTAAGCATCCGAACGGAGTGGGGGAGGAAGCGTGGATGCCGGAGTATTGGCTTTTTATAGGATGAAAAGTCAGACTGCATCTTAAGGGTTAGCGGGAGGGCATTCTGAAAATTTTGCTTGGTTTTCGGCCTGGCTTCATGGTAAAACCAGAGTCTTATAAAACAGTTATTTCCCAAGCGCATTGTTTGTACCTGGGCGTTTAGGGCATTTGGGTTTTTAAACAGAGCCATTTTTTAACGGAGGAACCAAAGTACATGAATGAGCAAGAGCTTAAAGAACGGATTAATAAAATTCTTGAGGATGCTTTTGAATTAACCCCCGACAAGTTGGTTCCGGAAGCCAACCTTCGGGATGAATTGGGTTTGGACAGCCTTGATGGTGTCGATCTGATTGTGGCTTTGGAGAAGGCGTTCCAAGTGAAAATTGAAGAAGCAGAAGCACGTCAAATCGATACGGTGGGTAAAATTTACGACAAAATCGCCGAATTGATTCAAAAACGCTAAATCATCGGAGCTGGCAGTAATGTCCGAACCGTCATCTGAGAAAACCTGGAGCGGACGCTTGCGCGGGAATGTTTTGGGTTACTGGATTTTTCACCAACTCCTCAGGATCGTAGGGCGGGATGCGGCCGGCATTTTACTGATGTTTGTCACGTTGTATTATTGGCTGGGCGTTCGGGCCAGTCGTCTTGCCTCGCGCACCTTTCTTCAACGCTTCCACAAACAGCATCCCACGTCGTCGTTGACGGTCTACGCTCACTTGCTCTCGTTTGGCGATGTGCTTTTGGATCGCGCCTGCATGTTTTCAGGTGCCGGCGGTACCTTCACCTTTACGTATGAAGGCGAAGACCACATCCGTACGGCCCTGGCTCAGGGGCGCGGCGTTATTTTGGTGAGTGCGCACGTAGGCAATTGGGAAGTTGCAGGAAGCTTGCTGCGTGAACGGATTTCGCATCATTTTTCCGTCGCCATGGTGCGGGCAGAGGCGAATCGGCTAAGCGCCTATTTAAAAAAAAAACAGGATGCCGGCCTAAGTGTGATCGGGTTGGACGATGAAGACGGCAGTTTGCAAATGCTAGCGGCGTTGCGGCGTGGGGACATCGTGGCCATGCACGGCGATCGTTTTTTACCGGGAGCGCGGACGCGGCGTGTTCCCTTTTTAGGGGCGTCGGCGGCCTTTCCCGAAGGGCCGTTTCACATCGCAGCCATAGCAGGCTGCCCTATTATCACGTGTTTTGCCATTCGCACCGGCAAGCGCAGGTATGCCTTTTCTGCGTTTCCGCCCCAGGTGCTGGATGCTGCACCGGCGCAACGCGAACAGGCCGTGGGTGAAGCCGTGCAACTGTATGCGTCCCGAGTGGAAGCCATGGTCAAGCGGCATCCGTTGCAGTGGTTTAACTTTTATGATTTCTGGGCGTGAGGCTACGTCTTAAGCCAGGAAACGTCTCCCGGCCCCTTGGTTGTTAAAGAGGGGGAGCAAGGGGAGTTGAATGCCTACGTAAGGAGTTACAATGTCATCACAAGGTTGCAATCCCAGTTGGATGCCTGAATTTTCTGAAGCGGAGATCGCCGCCTGTGCAGCCCAACCCGGGGCGCTGTTAACCATGGAACTGGAACTAACCCGTGCCTGCAATTTGGTCTGCAAATATTGTTATGCCTCGTCGGGGCAACCTTTGCAAGGCGAACTGGATTACTCCGAGTTGACCGATGTGGTCCGCCAGGCCCAGGACCTGGGTGCGCGCCGGATCATTATTTTGGGGGGCGGAGAGCCTTTGCTGTATCCCCAATTGCGCGGGCTGATCGGACACATGCACAACCTTGGCTTAAAAATGGACATCTTCACCAACGGAACCTTGCTCACACGTGAATGGGCGGAGTTCTTGTATATGAATCATGTCTCGGTCAATGTGAAGTTCAACAGTGCCAAACCCGAGGTGCAAGATTATTTAGCCGGGCGGCGGGGCACGCATACGTCGATTCAGGAAGCCTTGGACAATTTGCACCAGGCGGGATATCCGGATGACGAACACCGGCTGGGCATCGAGACCGTGATGTGCCGCCAGAACAAAGATGAACTGCCCGATATTTGGCGTTGGGCGCGAACGCACAAATACATTCCCTATGTGGAGATGCTCACCCCGCAGGGACGGCTTCAAGAACACCAGGAATTGGCCATCACGCCGCAGGAAGCCTACGCGGTGTTTGAAACCATTCGCCAAATTGACGAGAAAGAGTTTGGCCATGTCTGGACCAGCACCCCGCCCTTGGTGGGGGAAAATTGCCGACGGCATACCTACAGTTGTTTGGTCGATTCGTTGGGCTTTGTCAGCCCGTGTCCGGGCGTGGACGTGAAGGTTGGAAACATTCGCGAGCGTTCGTTGAAAGACCTGCTGGAGTCCAGCGAGGTCTTTCGCAACCTTCGTCAGATTCGCGAGCGCATTGAGGGCGAATGCCGTGAGTGCGCGTTAAATGAAAAGTGCTACGGCTGCCGCGGAGCGGCGTATCAGCAAACGGGCAATTATTTGGCCTCGGACCCGTTGTGCTGGCATGTGCAGGCCAAGCGCGCGCATTCCATTTCCGAAGCGTCCCCGAACTCGTGAACATCTTACTCATTTCCGCCAATATAGAAACGCAACCCGCACCGGTCTATCCGTTGGGCGTGAGTCGGTTGGCTACGTACCTACGCCAGCTCGGGCATTCGGTACGCGTCTTTGACCGTTTGGTGCACGGACTTGACGCATTGCCGGAGGCGCTCGCGCAATGCCAACCCCGACTTATTGGTGTTTCGCTCCGCAATGTGGACAACACCGAAAGCGAAAACACCCACGATTATCTGACCGGTTACCAGGAACTCATGGAGCGGGTGCGCTCGCTCTCGCAAGCACCGGTGGTTTTGGGCGGTCCCGCCTACTCGATTTTTCCGGAGATCATGCTCAAGGCCTTGGGTGCGGACGCGGGCGTTCCCGGACCCGGCGAGCAGGTCCTGGCGCAGTTGGCGCGGGCCATGGATCAGGGGCTGGACTGGGAGACGGTCCCCGGGTTGGTTCTCCGTATGGGCGATCGCTTTCTGCATACGCCGCGCGCCACGCAACGCGTGGTCGTCGAGGCCCGGGTGGAACGGGAACCGGAGCTGACAGAGTATTATTGGAAACACGGCGGGAGTCTCAATGCACAGACGCAACTGGGGTGCAAACATGCCTGTGTGTATTGCACGTACCCGCACATTGATGGCCCCGGATGCCGTCCGCTGGCTTCGGAGGACGCTGCCGAGGACTTGCAGCGCCTGGCCGGAGACTCGGGCGTTGACCATGTGTTTATTGTGGACTCGGTCTTCAACTTGCATCCCGAGCATGCCGAAGCCTTTTGCCGGCGCTTGAAGCAACTGGGGCGTCCGGTCACCTGGACGTGTTTTTGCGAACCCGGGCGCTTGCCCGATGGGCTTTTGGATCGTATGGCCGAGGCCGGGTGCACGCATATTGAGTTTGGCACAGACTCGCTTTCGGACACGGTCTTGGCCGCGTACAGCAAGCCGTTCCGGGTGGACGATATTGTAAAATGGAGCCGGGCGGCCGCAGCCGCGGGCATTCATCAGGCGCACTTTTTGATTTTGGGCGGCCCGGGTGAAACCATGGACACGGTCTCGCAGAGCTTTCAGCAATCCAAGGAACTTACCCCGGCTGCGTTTTTTCCTTACTTAGGCATGCGGGTTTTTCCCCACACGCCCTTGCATCGCATGGCAGTACACGAAGGCGTGGTCGCAGCCGACGACACGTTGCTCGCCCCCAAGTTTTATTTTTCCAAGTGGACCCCGTTGGCCTGGTTGACCCACCAAGTCGAATCGCACGCGAAGATCGACTCCCGCTGGATTACGCCCGCGGCCTGGAAACAAAGCGAAGCCGTCATGCAGCGCATGCGCTCGCGCGGGAGAAAAGGGCCACTCTGGGAGTATCTCGCGCATTAAGCCTGTTGTTTCGCGTGGCTTGAAGCACGTTTTAGTAGTTAAGACTTGAGTATGTTTATGTTTAAAAATAGGGAATCCGATTCCAACCGCCGCGTGCCTCGCCTACGCTCGGGTAACCCCTAAAAACTGCGGGTCACGTGTTGCCCTCCAAAGGCAAAGCATGTCTTGCAAAGCTACCGAGTCATGTACACACTTCAATGCCGGAGGACATGGGATTCCCTATTTTTAAACATAAACATACTCAAGTCCTGAATCGTTAACGACGTCTAAGGAACGTGCTAGTATCGTCCGGCATGGCTGTTTGCTCATTTAAGAAGGGTGAAAAAACCTCGCCGGAATTGTGCGGTTCGCGGTATAATTTGCGCTCGACTTTATTTAAACGAAGAGGTATGCGGGTATGTCCGTAATCGATCTTCCCGTTTCACAACTTTTGCCGCATCAGCCGCCGGCTTTGCTGATTGAGGACGTGCTGGAGCTTTTTCCCGGCGGATTGTGCACCCGTGTCACCTGGCCCGAAGCCGATGGATCGACCTTGTTGTTGATCGAGGCGGCGGCGCAGAGCGTGGCCACCTACCAGGGCTACCATAAGACCACGCGGGGCGAGCGCTTGACCGAGGGCTTTTTGGTGGCGGTACGGGATTTTAATCTTCCTGCGGAACTGCCGCGCGGGGGTGTCTGGACCGTACGCGTCCAAGAAAACAAAAACCTGCGTCCGTTCTTTCTGTTTGATGCGACGGTGATGCACAACGATGCGCCTGTGGCCTCGGGTACGATTACGCTTTTTGAGAAGGAACCTGCCTAACGTGCGCCGTCGCTTTGATCCTACCCCGCATAAAAAATTATCGTTTACGGCCCGCGTATCCGTCCGCTTCTCGGAAGTGGATGCGTTGGCCATCGTTTGGCACGGCAATTACCTTCACTATTTTGAAGAAGCGCGGGATGGGTTTGGCAAGGCCTACGGGCTTTCTTACCAGCACATGCATGCGGCCGGGTTTGTCGCACCCGTGGTCGAAGCCCAGCTGGTGTATCATGCCTCGGCGCGTTTTGGCGATGAGTTGGAAGTGACCGCACACTTTATCTGGACCGAAGCTGCGAAGATAGAGATTTTGTACGAGGTTAAGCGCAGCGGCGACACGACGCTTCTGGCCGAAGGGCGTACCCTCCAAGTGTTGACCACCCTCCAAGGGGAGCTTCTGCTCACACGCCCCCCGCTTATTCAACAATTGTATGCACGTTGGGAGTCGCAATGAACGGATGTTGGGTAGCCGGGTGTGGGGTGAACAGTTGCGTGGGCCAGGGTGTTGAGACGCTTTTTTCCGCCTGGTCTTCGGGTGCGAGCGGACTCAAGCGCATGGCGCGTTTTGACGCCACACGCTACCAAACCGCCTGGGCGGGGGAAGTCGCAGGCGCCATGGACGGTGGCAAGGATCTTGTAAGCGCCCTACTCGCGCCGGCCATGCAGGAGGCTTTGGAGCAAGCGCGTCAGGGCGGCGTCTCCCGCGAGGCTTTGCGCGAGGCTTTGGTGGTGGTGGCCACCACCAAAGAAGATACAACGTCCTTGGAAGCGTTTGTCCGGGATGGGGCGGTCACGACGTCCCCTGCAAGCAAGGCGTTTTGGAAAGAGTGGAAAACACAGTTTGGTTTGGACGGTCCGGTACAAATGGTTTCTCTGGCGTGCGCTTCGGGCTCGGCCGCGATTGCGTATGCCGGTGAACAGCTGCAGGCGGGGGTATGTTCCACGGCCGTGGTGATCGGCATCGATGTGCTTTCGGATTTTATTCTTACGGGATTCTCGAGTTTAAAGTCATTGGATCTTGAACCATGCCGTCCTTTTGATCGTGATCGTCAGGGCTTGACCCTGGGTGAGGCGGCAGCGGTGATGATCTTGACTGCGGATCGCCCCACGGTGATGCGAGGCCGCGTGCGTGGTTGGGGATTGGCCAATGACGCCACCCACTTGACTGCGCCCAATCGTGAAGGTGTCGGGCTGGCCCAGGCATGTGAACGTGCGTTGCAGCATGCCGCGTGTGCCCCCGGGGATGTGATCTACGTGAATGCGCATGGCACTGGAACCGCGTACAACGACGCCATGGAAGCCAAGGCCATGGCCAAAGTTTTTGGCCTTCCGGGTCCTCCGCTTTCTACCCTGAAAGGAACCACTGGACACACGGTGGGCGCGGCCGGTGTCGTGGAAGCCGCCTTGACCCTCGAAGTGTTATCTCGACGTTCGGCCCCGCCCACGACGGGGTTGAAACACGCGGGGGTGGAAGAGGCGTTGGATCTGATCATTCAGACCCCGCGTCCTTTGCCTGCCGGGGGCGTGGCCCTTTCCTTGTCTGCCGGGTTTGGCGGATTTAATGCGGTTTTGGTTTTGGAAGGTGCCGCATGAAATCGGTCACGATTTTAAATGCCGTGCGCTGGATCTCGCCGGAAGGCGAGTTGCCGGTTTGGAGTCAAGTCTGTGTGCGTCCCTTTGACCGGTACCCGCGCTTGGACCCGCTCTCCAAAATAATTAGTGTGGTAGCCGAACAGGTCCTGGCGTCTGAGACGCCAAACTCAGAAATGGGATTGATCTTGTCCACGGCCCACGGATGTGTGGAGCCGGATCTGGCCTTTTATCGTTCGGCCGTTGCGACTCCGGAATTGGCCAGCCCCCAGTTGTTTCCCTATACCTTGCCTTCGGCCGGGTTGGCCGAGGTGGCGATTCGGCACAAGATCCATGGACCGAACATGGTTTTCTTGCACGAGGCCGGGGTGGGCGATGCGTTTGGCTTGGCGTGGGCCTGGCTGCAGAGCAAGCGTGTGCCGTGCTGTTTGATTGTGCAGGCCGATGCGGTGTTGGCCGAAGGGGCGCGGTTTTTGGGTTTGGCTCCCAAGGTGGAAGGATGGGCGTTTTTGGTGAGCCTGGATCCCGGGGAGTGCACCTGGGATGTCCAGACCATTTCGGGAGAACTTGCGCCCGGCGCAGTGTACAATACGTTTATACTTTAAAAGACAAAACGCGCTCCCAGCATTTAAAGAACTGTAACTTAAACAATACGCGTGTTTGCGCGGAAGTTTTATTTCAAGGAGTTGAACCATGACTGAATTGATCGAAGAATTGAAAGGCAAAATCATTACCACATTTCGTTTGGAGCATTTGACCCCCGCTCAGATTGATCCGGAGGCTCCGCTTTTTGGCGTGGGTTTGGGGTTGGACTCGATCGATGCGTTGGAACTCGCGGTGATGTTGGAGCGGGATTACGGCATCAAGCTCACGGACATTACCGTGGGGCGCAAGGTGTTCCAATCGGTCAAGACCCTGGCGGAATTCATCACGCAACAGCGGGGGGCGCATGCCTAAGGCAGTCATTACCGGCGTCGGTGCCATCACCAGTCTGGGTCGCACAGCGCAGGCCACATTTGAGGCCTTGGTGGCTGGGCAGGTGGGATTGAAACGCCTGACATTGTTTGAATCACCGCGTTACGGCGAGATCCCGGTGGGTGAAGTCACAGGTACCTTGGACGAAGTGCCGGGTGCGACCGAATCCCGGACCGAACGACTCGGTTTAGCTGCGGCGCACGAAGCTTTGGCGCAGGCCGGCCTTACAGCCGAACATGCTGCCCGTGGCGGTACGGACTGGGGCTTGATCGCAGGCACCACGGTGGCGGGCATGCTTTCCACCGAAGAATATTTCCGTCAGCTCTGGGCAGGCAAGAAACCGAAGATGGCCATGGTGCGTCGGCACTTGGGCGGCTCTGTGTCCAAGACCTTGGCGCATGTGTTGCAGATTCAGGGATTTAACACGACCCTTTCCACGGCCTGCTCGTCGGGTGTCAATGCCGTGAGCATGGCCGCGGAGTTGGTCGAGCAGGGCGAGGCTTCGGTCTGCTTGGCTGTGGGTGCGGACTCACTCTCGGCCATGACCGTGAATGGGTTTCACTCGTTGCTGATCGCCGATCCCCTTGGCTCCAAGCCGTTTGACGCTCAGCGCAAAGGCATTTCGCTCGGCGAAGGCGCGGGAGCCGTGGTGGTGGAGTCGGAGTCCCACGCACGCTTGCGCGGGGCCGCGATTTTGGCGCGGGTCTTGGGTGCGGGGAATACGTGCGATGCGTACCATGCCACAGCGCCGCATCCGGACGGGTTGGGAGCAGAGGCGGCCATGCGCCAAGCCCTGCACCAGGCCGATCTAACGCCGGATGCGATTGGGTATGTGAATGCCCATGGCACAGGCACGCCCGACAACGACGCAGCTGAGGGCAAAGCCTTGGCCCGCATTTTTGGAGACGCGGTGCCGCCGATTTCTTCAGTCAAAGGGGCGCTGGGGCATACGCTGGGCGCGGCCGGAGCCATTGAATCGGTGCTTTGTGTGCTTGCGCTTTTGCAGGAGTGCCTGCCTCCGAACACCGGGTGCACAGTACCGGACCCGGCCTTGACGTTTGTTCCACTCCAAGCCGCGTTGCGCTTGCGGGTGGATGCGGTGATGAACAATTCGTTTGGCTTTGGCGGTAACAACTCGA
Organism: uncultured bacterium; assembly: GCA_964604705.1. Lineage (GTDB taxonomy): Bacteria > Oederibacteriota > JAAXVQ01 > JAAXVQ01 > JAAXVQ01 > JAAXVQ01. Next base: position 38,181 of record CAZSAP010000012.1, on the reverse strand, counting down.
GCATTATTTTCGGGCGCAGTTAGGAATGCCGGCGTAATCCTGTAGGGGCGTGATTTATCACGCCCGAGACGTTGTTTTATCCATAACAGGGGCGCAATAAATTGCACCCCTACAGAAACCACCATCATGGCTACGCATGTACACCAAGGAGCTCGTGTGTCGAACTCGAATAAAGCACAATCAACAAGTACCCAAGCTTGGCAAACCATGGCCTTTGCCGCGATCGAGGTATTGAACCGCGCGGGCTGTGATTTTGCCGATGTGTTCTTGGAGGACACACTCAGCGGTCGCATAAAAATAGAGAACGGCCAATTGGATCAGCTCACGCAAGGCGGTGAGTTTGGCGCCGGGTTGCGCTTGGTTCGCGGGGATCAAACATTTTTTGCCTGTACCAACGACATGACTCCCGAAGGACTTCAATCGGCCGCACACGATTTGGTGCGGGCCGTGGGAGCCGGTTCGGGGAAGGCTGTGATGGAGCGCCGCGAACGCTTGGCCCCGGGACGCGAGGGCCTCCAGCCTCCCAGTGGCATTGCCTGGGAGGAACGCATTCGCACCGCTCAGTCTGCCGAGACCGCCGCGCGGGGAGCCGGTGCGCACATTCGACAAGTCACTGCGTTTTTGGGCGGTACCGAGCAGCATGTGGGCATTGCGCGCTCGGACGGGCAGTGGTGTGAGGATGCGCGCACGCATGTGGTCCTTTGGGTGAATGCGGTGGCGCAAAGCGAGCAGGGGTATCAAACCGGATTTGAGTCGGCCGGCGGTGCGCAAGGCTGGGAATATTTTCACGAACACGCAGCCGTGGAGACCGGACGTTTGGCCGGAGCCCGCGCCGAGCGCCTGCTTACAGCCCGTTCCGCACCGGCCGGTCGCGGGTGCGTGGTCTTGGCGGCCGAAGCCGGCGGGACCATGATCCATGAAGCCATCGGGCACGCCTTGGAAGCGGACTTGGCGCAGCGCGGTTTGTCGCCTTTTGGTCCCCTTGTGGGTCAGACCGTTGCCAGTCCGCTCATCAGTGTGGCCGACGATGCCACGCGTACGGGATGGCGAGGTTCGTTTGCGTTTGATGACGAAGGCACGCCGGCACAGCGTACCTTGTTGGTGGAGCACGGCGTCTTGCGCGGGTTCATGCACGATCGGATTACCGCACTGCGCGGGGGCGCCGCACCTACGGGGAACGGGCGACGGCAATCGTACGCCTACCGCCCTATTCCACGCATGACCAACACCATGATCCTGCCCGGGGAAGATGATCCGCAGGCCGTCATTCGTTCTGTGGCCAAAGGTTTGTATGTGGTGCGTATGGGGGGCGGACAGGTCAACACGGTGAACGGTGATTTTGTGTTCGAGATAAACGAAGCCTATCTCATTGAGAACGGCAGCATCGGCGAACCCGTTTTGGGTACGACCTTGATTGGAAACGCTTCTGAGGTATTAAAGACCATTGACCGTGTGGCTTCGGACTTGGGGCGCGGTTTGGGTACGTGTGGAAAAGACGGACAGGGAGTGCCGGTGGCCGATGCGCAACCAACTTTGCGGATTCCTGAGATTACCGTGGGTGGTTGACGCAGGCGAAAAAAAAGCGAAACTATTTCTTGACAAAGTGGTCGTTTGAAGATATAGTTGCACCATCATGCAGCTGGGCATGGACAGAGAAAGAAAAAAGCAGTAATCCAAATTTGTAAAAAAAGGTTCGCCGCCTTTTTTTTAACCACGATCTTCGTTTTTTGTTCGCTTTTTGGTTCTCGGGTTTTGAGTTGTTCGCCACTTGAACCGTGCGAATCCGTTGAACCCAAAAGCGAATCAGGGGTCGAAAAAACCCCGGACGAAGAGGCCGGGTCGGGCAGAGATGCTCATGCGATTTTCACAGACGGCTAACCGGGCCTTAATTCACGCAGGCTAGAATAACCGCGTGGAAGGTAATTCAATACACGAAAAGGAGGGAGCAACGATGTTCGTCACGACAGATGCAACCATCATGACCATGCTGTTGAATGTCATTTTCCAAAAAGGGAAGGATCCGAAGCTGGTCGTTGAACAGCTCGACCGTACGCTGGACGAGTGTCTGGTGCTCCCCGAGAAAAAACTTGTGCGGTTTTGTGCATCACAGGTGAAGCGGGTATCCCGTTGGACGCGGAGGCATCGTGCGGAAACCATACCGATCGTTTCCGTTGCATCCCGCGAAACCGGGAAGGGAACCCCGAGTTTTGAGGTGTCCAAGCGCAGGGCCTTGGATCGTGCGAACTCGTGGCAGATTCCCCAGCATGTGTTTCAGGTGCGCAGGATGTCCGGGAAAGGTCCGGGATCGGCGGCCCGCAGGAGTGAACCGGTGGAACCCATGTACGTCGGTGACCATGTCCAGGATACACCGTCATCCCACACCCCGGATGCCGTCGAATCCACATCCGTGGAGGAACACTTAGAACGGGAAAGCGTGGTCACATGTAAGTAAGGCATGCGCGCGGTGTGGTTTACGCGCCTGGAGGGGGGACTCCCCCCTCCAACTTACCCTGTATGTTTGTAGATTTTGGTTTTTGTTGGGTCCCAGGAACGAACTCTTGAGTTGTCAGCAAGACCACGACCGGGCGGATTCGTTCCACTTAGGAGGCTAGTATGAAAAAATGCACGCCGAACATTATGGTGGATGACATGGAGCGGACAGTGGAGTTTTACAAGACTGTATTGGGATTTGAGCCTGTGATTACCGTACCCCAGAGCCAACCCTGGAACTGGGTCCTCATGAAATGCGATCAAGTCGAGGTTATGTTCCAGACCCGTCGCAGTTTAAGCGAGGAATTGCCGTTGTTCAAGCACCAACCCAAGGGTGGGGCCTTGACGTTTCACATTGAGTTGGAAGGGGTGCAAGCGCTTTATACTCGCCTCCAGGCCAAAGCGGCTGACATTGTCAGTGCCTTGCATTCCACGTTTTATGGGACCGAAGAATTTTCTCTCCGCGATTGCAATGATTTTATTTTAACGTTTGCGCAAAGGTGATAGGATGACCCCCATACGCACCCCCGGCGAGGAGACGGTCATGGCACTGACAAAAAAGCAGAAAGATATTTTGGATTATTTGCAGGAGCACATCCGCAAGCAAGGGTATGCACCCACCTTGCGTGAAATCGGCGAACACTTTGGGCTTTCGTCGGTTGCGACCGTACACAAGCATTTGAAAACCTTGGAAGAGAAAGGCATGCTGCATCGTGAGGAAGGGCGGGCCCGTCAGGTGGAGGTCAGCCATAAGCGAGCGCCGGTGTCGCAATCGTGTGAAGTACCCATGCTGGGTTTGGTCGCAGCCGGGTCGCCCATTGAAGCCTTGGAGCAACCTGATACCATCATGCTCCCCCCGGATCTTTTGGGACGCGGTGAAACCTTTGTCCTGACCGTGAAAGGGCATTCCATGATCGAGGATCATATTTTGGATGGGGACAACATTATTGTCGAGAAGCGCACGCATGCCGAGAACGGCGAGATCGTTGTGGCCTTGGTGGGCAACGAAGCTACGGTCAAGCGCCTGTATCGCGAAGCCGGACAGATTCGCCTTCAACCGGCCAACAGCAGCATGCAACCCATCTATGTCAAACCCGAGGACCTTCAGATTCAGGGTGTGGTGATCGGCATACTCCGCCGCATTAGGAAATAGGCCAGCGTCGTTGAGTGGCAGGAACGTGTTTATTTTTTCCAGGAGTTGAATCCCCCATGCAGAGAGCCCCCATCACTGCAAATCCCGAGCTTATTTCCGCCTGCGGTCAATATTGCGGAGCCTGTGCCAAATACCGTGACGGGCGATGTCCCGGTTGCCGCAAGAACCGCGCGGCGACCTGGTGTCGGGTGCGCACCTGCACCCAAACGCAGCAGGTGGCCAGCTGCGCCGATTGCCGAGAGCACCTGCATGCATCCGATTGCCGCACCTTCAATCATCCCCTGTTGCGGCTCTGGGCGCGTTTGGCCCACTGGGACCGTGCGGCGTGCATTGCCCAGATCAAGGCCCGCGGATACGCAGCCTACGCCTTCTTTATGGCCCGAGAGGAGCAGCGTGTGATTCATGGGACTGCAGCTCGGCCTGCAGCTCGAGGCGGGTCCAAGTATTTATAGAGGCGTTGGCGCATGTCGCGTACTGTTTTTCATCTTGATCTCGATACATTTTTTGTCGCCGTTGAACGCGTGCTTGATCCTTCACTTGTGGGCAAACCGGTCATTGTTTCTGCCGGTACGGCACGCAGCGTGGTGGCGGCAGCGTCCTACGAGGCCCGCACGTTTGGTGTGCGTTCGGCCATGCCCTATGCTCGCGCCATTCGCCTTTGTCCGCAAGCACTCGTTTGCCCCGGCAATTTTGACGCGTATCAGCATTACTCCCGCAGGTTTTTTTCCGTATTGGAACACTACTCGCCTGAGATTGAATCCGTATCCCTGGACGAAGGGTATCTTGAGTTCACGCAGTGCGAAGCGCTCTTTGGCCCCCCGCTTCCGGCGGCCATGGAAATTCAGGCCCGGGTAAAAAAAGAACTGGGCCTGGATGTCAGCATCGGGATTGCCACTTGCAAATTGGTGGCCAAGATTGCCTCGGACATGGCCAAACCCGCCGGCGTTTTGCGCATCCTTCCGGGACGCGAAGCGGCGTTCTTATCCCCTTTGCCCATTGGCCGGCTCATGGGCGTGGGACCCAAGACTGAGGCCGATCTTAAGGGACGAGGCATTCATACCATTGGCACCTTGGCCAACCTGAATGCGCAGGAGTTGGAGCGTGCCTTTGGTGATCAGGGCCTGGGCTGGAAGCAATGGGCTCACGGCGTGGACCCGTCGCCGGTCATGGGCAGGGAACGGGCCAAGTCCATTGGGCGCGAGGAGACGTTTTTGGTGGACCGGTCGGACCGAAAGGAACTGCGGGATGTTTTGCAATGGCTCTCCGAAGACGTCGCGTATCGCCTGCGCAAGCACGGTCAACGCGCCCGCACGGTCTGCCTCAAGGTGCGCTATCCGGATTTCTCCCTACACACGCATTCCAAGACGCTGGCCCAGCCTACTCATTGGGATCGAGATATCTTTTCTGCGGTTCTGGGCATGTTGGACAAGGCTTTGGAACGAGGGCCGAGTATCCGACTTTTGGGGGTGACCGTGCAAAATTTAGTGGATCCTCAAGGGCAGATGGACCTGATTCATGATGGTCGGCACGAACGTTTGGATCGTCTGCACACCGCCACCGACGCCCTGCGGCAACGATACGGCTTTGAAAGCATCGGCTGGGCTCACGGTGCGCGTAAGAAATAGGCTTGTCTCTCCTGCCAAAAAAGCGGAAAATGAAAATTCAACCGAAGGGAAAGGCTGGGGAGCGCTGGCTTTTTCCGAACGATATCTTGGCGCAGGCGAAAGACGGGCATGTCTTCTAAAAAATGGTCGAAGAAAAAGCGCTTGATTCAAAAGGCGCGTCAAAAATCCCGGAGTGGACGCGCGCGTCGCTCAGGCGTTATCGCTGCCTCCAACAGAACCATCACGCGAAAGCGTGAACCGTTTGCTTGGACCGCGATTCTGCGTGTGTGGCAACTGATACAGCCAAGCCTTAGGCCCTTTTCCATGATTGCGCTGGGATTGATCGGCATGGCCTGGGGCGTGATGCGTCCCTGGCCGGGCTTGCTCGAGGAGCCGCCGCGGGTTTTATGGAGCGCCTACCGCGAGGGCATCAGTGGATTTAAACATACCTCCCAAGGCTGGGTCTTTCTTCTGCGCAACGGCATTGCCGTTCCCTACAGTGACGGAAAGCGCTTGAGTGTGGAGGCGCGCATGGAGGATTCGGATTTGGAATCCATGCTGTTGCAAGCGTATCCGTTTGCAACGCAAGACATACCGGTTCCAGCAGGACACGAGGCCGGGCGGTTTCGAAATTATGCCTTACTAAAAGCCGTTTATGGAGCCACCCCCGATGAAGTGAAAAGGGCACTGGTGACTGTTGATTTTGCCGGTTTGGCGTTGGAGTTCAATCAAAACAACGGGGCGGCTGAAGCCTTGCACCGCGTGGGCCAGGAACTTCAGAGCGACCCCGAAGCTTGGGCATATGTAAAATGGGTGGCGGGGCTTCGACTTGATGGACCGCGCGGCATGAAACTGAAGCGCAGCCCGAATATCGGGACTTGGAATTGGCGGACCATTGCGGGTACGGAGCGGCTTTCGGCCCACAGCTTTGGGATTGCCATTGACCTAAACAAGCCGAAAATGAAGCGTCCGTCGTATTGGCGCTGGGTGAATGCCAAAAAATATCCCCGAGGGTTTGAAAGCGTACAGGAACTGGAACCGGTACCTTGGACGGTGGTGGACATTTTTGAGCGTCACGGATTTATTTGGGGAGGGAAGTGGCATCATTTTGATACCATGCATTTTGAGTATCGCCCTGAATTTATAAAAAGGATGACCAGGGAAGAATAAACCAACGAACGAGAGGTCAGCACATGAGTCGAACCAAAGCCGTTCATTTGAAGAATTTTAAAAAATACATTGCCGAACACGGCGGGGATCCGATCTGGCAGAAGGTGATTGCAGGATTAAGTGAGGACGACCGGAACACGGTGACCAAACCTATTTTTACCGGGGAGTGGTTGGATTACCACTTGTGGTTTCGGCTTTTGTGTGTCGCGGACAAAGTGTTGGGTCGGGGCGATGGCCGAGTGATAGAAGAGATCGGGGCTTTTGATGCACGGGAAAATTTGCGCGGCATTTACAGTGTGTTTATTTCCTTTATGAAACCCGAATTCATTGCGGCCCGGAGCTCTCTGGTATGGAAACGGTACTACGATTGCGGCGATATGAAGGTTTTGAAAATGATTCCCCAAGGCGCGGAGCTGGAATTGGTGGATTTCCCAGACGTTCCGAAGGGGCATGAACATGAGCTTATAGGATGGATGGGCGAAGCCTTGCGTGAAACCGGAGTGAAGCAGGTTCAGGTGTCACACCCAAGTTGCAAGGCGCGTGGAGATGCCGGTTGTTTGTTTCAGGTACGTTGGGAGAAAACCTAATGCCACGCTTCGGTTTGTGTGGGTTTAGGTTTTCTGTTCAGTAGTTATTTCAACAGAGTGAGTTTTCCATCCTTCAATTCCGTTAGATAAACGGTCTTCATTCCTTGGTGGTTGTCGGGTGTGTAGGTCACGGAGAGGCCGCCCAAGTCAAAGCTCACGCCGTTTTCCAGGGCCGCCATCAATTTTTCGTGCGTCGGTTCTCCCTGAACACGCTGGAGCGCCAGGACCAACAGCTTGGCGCTGGCGAACCCTTCCAAACTTATGGAATTGATTTTTGCAACAGTCCCTGATTTGGTCATGGCCTTATGAAATTCAGCCACCAGGGGAATTTGCGTGTCGGAAAAGTCGGGCATGACTTGGGTGATGTAACCGGTTCCCTGAGTACCGAGGGCATTCAATAGAGGCTGGGCCCCGACGAAGGAAATGGAACAAAAGAGCGCGTTTTTGAGGGACGGCATGGTCAAGGCCTGCTTAATAAACGCCGAAGCCGGAAGGTACGGCGCCACAATGACAATGGCGTCTGGATTTCCCTGGGCCACGAGTTCCAAACCTTTTTCAACCTCGAGGGTGTTGCGGGCGAAATTTCCCGTGGCAATAACCGAAAGCTCCCGCTTTCTTAAGGCGGCCTTCAAGCCGTCCAGACCGGATTGGCCAAAACTGTCATTTTGATAAAAGCAGGCAATGCGTTTTTTCTTTTTCTGGGTGATTAGGTAATCCACGATTTTTTCCATCTCCTGGTTGTATCCGGCCCGGAGATTGATGACATATTTTTGCACAGGTGTGCGTAGAAATTCGGCTCCGGTAAAAGGGGCCCAAAAGGGAAGTTTATGCTGCTGGATCAGTGGGAGGATGGCCTCGCTGGTGGGGGTACCGACGCTTCCAATGAGTGCGAAAACATGCTCGGTGTTGATTAAGGTTGCGGCGGCCGTTTGGGCGCGCGCGGGTTCGTAGCCGTCGTCCAGGGATTTTAATTCCAAGCGGCGTCCATGGATGCCGCCTTGGGCATTGACCAGGTCGAGATAAGCCTGGATGCCGGCTCGCATTCCATCTCCCAACGCAGCTGCTGGACCTTCCAGTACGGCCACTTGCCCGAGTACCAGCTTATCGGAGGTTACGCCATCTTCTGCCCAGGATAAAAGGATAGGCGATACACATAAACAGAGGGTTACCAGTCCTAAACGCAGTGCAAGCATGTGGTCCTCCTGGACATGAGTGAAATGAATTCACGTGGATAACAATATAATATTATACCGTAATTAAAAGTATCGAAAAAAATGTAAAAATCTTTAGGTGGTCTAAAAAACCTCGAATTTTCTTGCTGCGCAAAGCAGAAAAGCAGAAAATATCGGGCGTTCCAGGATTTCATGGGAGGGACCAGACTATGCGGGTATTTTTAGGGGTTGTGGTTTTGGGTTTGGTTGTTGGGATGATCGGGATAGCTTGGGCTGCGGATTTTAAAGTCTATCCCGGTGCGGTTTTGGACAAGGCGGAGACGCAAAAAATGTTGGCCGTGAAAGCCAAGGCAAGTCCGGCGTTGCAAAAGAAAATGGGGACGCAGACGATTTACACCACGCACGATGCGTTTGATAAGGTGTTCGCGTTTTACCGTGCCTTGTACCCTGAATCCGACATTAATATTAAGAAGGTAAACGCACCGATGGGGGCAGGGCATGTACTTAACGATGCTTACTTTTGTTTGGATAAGGCGGCGTCTGTGTCGCGATCCAAGCGTTGGATAAAAATCCAGACTCCGTTTGTGGGAACCGTGGTGCCGGGACGCAACCGGCATGCAACTCCGGAAATTCGCGACGTGACGTGCATTATCTTGATGGAAAAAAAATAAGAGGTTGAATGAATGGCGAACGTTGGGAAAGGCAAATTGGAAAAAGAGCTGGCGCGGTTGCGCTCCGAACTGGATCGGCACAACCGTCTGTATTATATCCAAGCCGAACCTGAAATCTCCGATGGCGAATACGATCGGTTGTACCAACGCGTGGTGGCGATAGAGAACGAGCATCCCGAGTGGATCACACCCGATTCACCCACTCAGCGGGTGGGTGGCGCGCCGTTAACCGAGTTCACCAGCGTGAAACACACCGAGCCCATGCTCTCGCTGGACAACACGTATTCGGCCGAAGATTTGGTGGAGTGGGGCGCCCGCGTGCAAAAAGGGCTGCCGGACGAAGCGGTTGAGTTCATGGTGGAGTTGAAAATCGACGGAGTGGCGGTTTCGCTGCGCTATGCCGAACGCCGTTTGGTGCAAGGGGCCACGCGCGGCGATGGTGCGGTCGGAGACGATGTCACTGAAAATCTTAAAACCCTGCGTACCCTGCCGCTCCAGTTGAAACCATCTGCCGTGGAGCATTCATTGACCGTTCGGGGTGAAGTCTTCCTACCCAAGGCGGCATTTGCAACCTTGAATGAACAGAAGCGTGCGGCCGAAGAAAAACCCTTTGCCAATCCTCGCAATGCCGCTGCCGGTTCATTGAAATTATTGGATTCCCGTCAGACCCGGCAACGTCCTCTGGCGGCATTTTTTTACGGAGTGGATGCTCAGACGGCCACGGAATTAAAGACCCAGAAAAATATGTTGGAGTCATTGGAGTCGTGGGGTTTGCCTGTGAATCCTCATCGGCGTTTGTGTCGCAACGTAGACGAGATCATGCGGTTTTCCCAGGAGTGGGAAGAGAAGCGTCACACACTTCCCTATGAGATCGATGGTTTGGTGATCAAAGTCAATGAGTTTGCGCAACAGCAGCGGTTGGGGATGACGTCGAAGAGTCCCCGTTGGGCCATTGCGTTTAAGTACTCCGCCGCACAGGCGCGGACGCGTTTGTTGAACATCTCTGTTCAGGTCGGGCGTACAGGCGTATTAACGCCGGTGGCCAATTTGGAACCCGTTTACTTAGCAGGCTCTACCATTGCCCGTGCCACGCTGCATAACCTCGAGGACATGGAGCGTAAAGACATTCGCGAAGGGGACCTGGTGGTGATTGAAAAGGCCGGTGAGGTTATTCCTTACATCGTGGGGCCGGAGATAACCGCGCGCACGGGAGCTGAGAAGAAATTCAAAATGCCCAAGCAGTGCCCGGTCTGCAGCCGTGAGGTGGTTAAAACCGAGGGGGAAGTAGCCTTGCGGTGTGTGAATCCTACTTGTCCGGCCCAGCTCAAGGGGCGGCTTTTGCATTTTGCTTCCCGGGGAGGCATGGATATCGAGGGCTTGGGCGATGCGTTGGTGGAACAATTGGTGGACAAAGGGATGGTTCAGGACTGTGCAGATCTGTACACGTTGACGCGGGAACAACTCATCCCGATGGAGCGCATGGCGGAAAAATCTGCGGACAATTTGCTGGAGGCGCTGGCGTCATCCAAGCACCGCACCCTGGGGCGTTTGATTCATGCCTTGGGGATTCCTCAGGTGGGGGAGCACACCGGCGAGGTATTGGCAGCGAACTTTGCAGACCTGGACGCATTGGCCAAAGCCCCAGTTGAGACCTTGACCCAGATTCACGAAGTGGGACCGGTGGTGGCGCAAAGTGTGCACGGCTTTTTTAAGCTGCCCGAAACCCAGGCGGTAATGAAAAAGCTTAAGCGCGCACGAGTGAACCTGGAACGTTTGCCTGAAGAAGTACGCACCGAAGGGGCGCTTACGGGGAAAACCTTTGTGTTCACCGGAGAGTTGGTGAACTTTACACGCGGACAGGCCGAGGCACGCGTGAAGGCTTTGGGCGGACGCGCCTCGGGTTCGGTCTCGGCTAAGACCGATTATGTGGTGGCTGGGAGTGACGCTGGTTCCAAGTTGGACAAAGCCCGTAAACTGGGTGTGGCGGTTTTAACCGAGGAAGAATTTCAACGGATGATAATGCAATAGTCCCCGCCCTTAAGGGGAGGGGACGGCAGCGTGGGCAAAACGCTACCGGGGAGGGGGCGCCATGAAATTTCACACGCAGTATCTGACCTTTAACACCAAAAAACATCGTGAGTACATCAACATAACGTCCGAAGTCGAAAAGGCCGTCCAAGCGTCAGGGGCCATGGAGGGCATGGTGCTGGTCTCGGCCATGCACATTACCGCCGGAGTGTTTGTCAATGATGCTGAATCCGGATTGCTTCAGGATATTGACGAGTGGTTGGAGCATTTGGCGCCATACAAGGAAGGGTATCGGCATCACCGCACAGGCGAGACCAACGGGGACTCGCATTTAAAAAATCTACTCGTGCATCATGAGGTCATCGTGCCCATCACGCAAGGCAAGCTGGATCTGGGTCCTTGGCAGCAGGTGTTTTATGCGGAGTTCGATGGGCAGCGGAGCAAACGGTTGGTGATCAAGGTCATGGGTGAGTAAGTTTTGGGTCCTGCTGGGTTAATCAACTCTATAAACGTGGCTGTTTTTACGCTTGTCAAAATCTCTTGATTCGCCTATAGTTTAGAGCGTTTTCGTGGGGCGACCGTGGGGTCGCCCTTGCCAATTTTACGTTCATTATATTACTGGGAGCTAGCTATGGAATTCGGAATGCGGTTTAAACGGACTCACCGGTGCGGGGAGTTGCGCGCCACGGATGTGGGGCGTGAAGTGGTGTTGGCGGGCTGGGTTAACTCCAACCGCGATCACGGTGGGTTGGTCTTTATTGATTTGCGCGACCGCGAAGGCATCACGCAGATTGTCTTCGATCCCAAGATCAATGCCAAGGAGCACGCCGAAGCTGCGGGATTGCGTAAAGAATACGTAATCATGGCACGCGGGACCGTTATTTTGCGCGCACCCGAAGTGGTGAACCCCAAGTTGCCAACCGGCGAGATTGAGGTTCAGGTGGCGGAAGTTCAGCTGATGAATCCCTCGCTGACGCCTCCGTTTGAGTTGGACGATGCGATCGACGTTTCCGAAGACATTCGCCTGCGCTACCGCTATTTGGATCTGCGCCGCTTGCGCATGCAGAGCAACCTGCGCTTGCGCCACCGCGTGGCCAAGGCGGCCCGTGATTTCCTGGATGCCCAAGGATTCTTGGAGATAGAGACTCCGATCTTGCTCAAGAGCACACCGGAAGGCGCACGCGACTATGTGGTTCCGTCACGTATTTACGCGGGTCATTGTTTCGCACTTCCGCAGTCCCCGCAGATGCTAAAACAACTGCTCATGGTCTCGGGGTGCGATCGTTACTATCAGATTGCCCGCTGTTTCCGTGACGAGGATTTGCGCGCGGACCGGCAGCCGGAGTTTACCCAGATTGATTTGGAAATGGCGTTTGTGGACCAAGACGATGTCTTGAGCCTTACGGAAAAGATGATGGCCGAGATTGTAAAAGTGGCCCGTGGCACGGAACTCAAGCTCCCGTTGCCGCGCCTGACGCATGCCGAGGCCATGGCACGCTTTGGTTCGGACAAACCGGACCTGCGTTTTGGGTTGGAGTTGGTCAATGTCACGGATTTGGCCGGACAGGCTGAATTTAAGGTGTTTGCCGAAGTGGTGAAGTCCAACGGGCTGGTTAAAGCCATCCGTGTTCCGGGCGGCGCCGCGTTCTCGCGCATGGAGATCGATAACCTGATTGCCGCGGCGCAAAAGCTGGGTGCCAAGGGCATGGCGTGGTTCAAGGTGACCGACGCCGGGTTGGAATCCAACCTCACGAAGTATTTTACCCCCGAGCTGTTGGGACAGATTCAAAAGCGGCTGGAGGGCGTAACCGGGGACTTGTTGATCTTCATTGCCGACCGTCCTGCGGTGACCAACGATGTGCTTGGCCGCCTGCGCTTGCAGTTGGGTGAAAAATTGAACCTGATTCCCAAGGATCAGCTGCACTTCTCCTGGGTCGTGGATTTTCCCATGTTCAAGTACGATGCAGAGAAGAAACGCTGGGACTCGGAGCACCATCCGTTCACGGCACCGCATCCGGACGACATTCCCAAGTTGGATACGGACCCGGGAAACATCCGTTCGCAGAGCTATGACTTGGTCCTGAACGGGAACGAGATTGCCTCCGGCAGCGTGCGTATTCACCAGTCGGAGCTGCAGGCGAAGATTTTCAAGATGATCGGCATCACCGATGAGGAAGCGGCGGAAAAGTTTGGGTTCTTGTTGGAAGCGTTCACTTACGGCGCACCGCCGCACGCCGGAATTGCCCCGGGACTGGACCGCCTGGTGATGATCTTGGCCAATGAGGCAACCATCCGCGACGTGATTGCTTTCCCGAAAACCCAACGGGCGCAGGATCCGTTGACCGGTGCGCCGGGGAAATTCACTGCCGAGCAGTTGGACGAGCTGCATTTGAACGTGGTGGCGGAAGAGTAAATTTTTTTGGCAATTTTTTTGTATGGGTAAATTTAACTTGACTTCGATCCAAAGCGTGCTAAATTATTAACATTATTATCGATTCCAAGAAAAGGGGGTGAAAGAATGGGCGGAATGTTGAAGCAGTACTTTGAGACGGGCAAAAACATCATCTTGAAGCCGGTTGATTTTTTCAAGACCATGCCGGTGACGGGCGGATATAAAGATCCGTTGATTTTTGCTCTGATCACATCGGTCATCATGGGAATTGGTTTGACAATCATTACCTTGGGTGTCGGTTTCTTGGCAATTATTTTTGCCCCGATTGCCGTGACTATCAGCGTGTTCCTGGCAGCGTTGCTGTTGATGGTATGCGCAAAGATGGTTGGCGGAACCGGAACGTACGAAGCGACCGTTCGCGTGGCAGCCTATGCCAATATCGTGAACATTATCGGCTGGATTCCGATCGTGTCCATCATTGGCTCGATTTACGGGCTGGTTTTAACCGTGTTCGGCATTCGTGAAGTGCACAAACTCACGACAGCCAAAGCGATCATTGCAGTTGCGATCTCGATCGCGATTGTGTTCGTGATCGTGGTCTTGTTGGCAGTCATCGGCATTGGAATCACGGGATATATTCCCCGCTAATTCTTTGCCAGCTTAGATATTCAAAAACCACGCTTCCCGGGTTCGGGAAGCGTGGTTTTTTTTTAACGAGGGTTGCGTATGCCGACCATAAAAACCTTGGCGTTGGTTCTGCGCGCCTACGATTTTTCAGAAGCCGACCGGGTCATGGTTTTGTTTACCCAGTCCTTGGGGAAAGTCAAGGGCGTGGCCAAAGGGGTGCGGCGTTCGACCAGTCGCCTGAACGGCTGCCTGGGGTGGCTCTCGCGTTCGGAATTGCAATTGGCAGGACATGAGCATAAGGAACTGTATCGGATCACGCAGGGCCAACTGCTCCACTCGTACCCTCATCTAAAAGAAAATTTGGAAGCCTTGGGCCGTGCGGCGCGTATGGCCGAACTGTTGCTCAATCTGACGCAAGACCATCATCCGCTCCCGGAAATTTTTGAACTTGCTGAGACGGCGCTCAACCTGTGGGACGCGGGTACCGATCCAGGGGTGGTGGGGATGTGGTTTGAATGGATGTTTTTGGAGCGCATGGGCTACCGTCCCCAGACCGAGCTCTGCCAGCATTGCGGGAATGAGGCCGAGCACATGGCCTACCATGCCGAACATCACGGGGTTACCTGTCGCACCTGTCGTCCCCACGGCGGCCTTTTTCTCTCGGCCGGGGTGCGTAAAATTCTACAACGGCTGATTACCAGCCATCCTGCGTTGCTTCCGCGCCTACGGGTCAACGAGGACGCGGCAGCTCAGATTCAAGCGTTGCTGGATACATTGATCCGCGACCATCTCGGCCGACCGCTCAAGAGTGATAGTTTTCAGCGCGCGGTGCGGGAGTTGAAGTAAGGTCTCGGTCCTGTGTCGGCTTGTTTTTTTTCAATGTGTCAAAACGCATGAAGAACGAGGGTCGCTATAGGCCTAACTCGTTTCCTTTCACAGCCAGGTCTACGCCGGAGCGAAACGTGGAACCCGCACCGTCCGGCCCATCGTCGACACATTGAAAAAAAACAAGCCGACACAGGACCGAATAAATGTTGCAGGCGCAAATTACTATTTTCTAGTTTCAATAATGCCTGAGACCCGCTATAATCGGCGCTTGTTAAAATCAGTCATGCAACCCCTGCTGCGATGATTCTTTTTCTAAATCTGCGTCATTCATGTCTCGCGCTTGGAGGGCGATGGTTATTTCGGCTTTAGCGTCCTGGCCCACCGTTACACCATCGGACGATTGGGTAACGGCTTGGTTGACTTGGATAGTATGAATTTACTTTAGGAGCGATCATGAACTTTCAAGAAATCATTCACACGCTGCAGGCGTTTTGGGCCCGTCAGGGCTGCCTGGTTGTCCAACCTTACGATTTGGAGAAGGGGGCGTCGACGTTTAATCCGGCCACCTTTTTACGCGTACTGGGTCCGGAACCGTGGAAGTCGGCCAACGTGGAACCCTGCCGTCGTCCGAAAGACGGCCGTTACGGCGAGAACCCCAACCGTGGGCAGCACTACTATCAGTTTCAGGTGATTTTAAAACCCTCGCCGGCCAACATTCAGGAGTTGTATCGCCAAAGTCTGGCCGAGATCGGCTTGCGGGTGGATCAGCACGATATCCGTTTCACGGAGGACGATTGGGAGTCTCCGACGCTTGGGGCCGCCGGGCTGGGTTGGCAGGTTTGGCTGGACGGTTTGGAAATCACCCAGTTCACCTACTTCCAGCAAATGGGTGGCATTGAGTTGAACCCGATTGCAGGCGAGATCACGTACGGCTTGGAACGCATCGCCATGTTTTTACAGGGTGTGGAGTCGCTCTTCGACATTGAGTGGGGGCATGGCGTCAAGTATGGGGATTTGTTTCATGCCAACGAGGTGCAATGGTCCACGTACAATTTTGAGGCCTCGGACGCCGCCACCTTGTTTGACGCGTTTACGGCCAGTGAGAAAGAGACCCAGCGCTTGTTGGGATTGAACCTGGTGCTGCCGGCCTACGATTACTTGGTCAAGTCATCGCACTTGTTCAATCTCTTGGATGCCCGCGGGGCCATCTCCGTGACCGAGCGTGTGGGCTACATCACCCGCTTGCGCAACTTGGCCAAAGGTGTGGCCCAGGGGTATATTCAGCACCGCGAAGAGTTGGGGCACCCATTGCTGAAGAAATAAAGTTGGGGCCATTTGCAATCGCCCATACCATACTAAATTAAATTTTTCATGAAGAGGACGTTATGAGCAAACAAGATGCCTTATTGGAAATCGGGTGCGAAGAGCTGCCGGTAGATTATATTGCACCGGCCTTGCGCCAGCTACGCACCGCAGCCGAAGCCAAGCTCAAGGATGCACGCTTGGAGTACGCGGCGTTGGAATGCGAGGCCACCCCGCGACGTTTGGTGCTGCGGATACGCGGCTTGAACACCGCTCAGCCGGATTTGGAAAAAGAGCTTCAAGGACCGACCGAAGCCGTGGCGTACAAAGCGGACCGCACCCTCACTCCGGCCGGTGAAGGCTTTTTGAAAAAGACGGGGTTGCGGGCCGATCAGATACAAGTCCGTGATGGACGCTTATGGGCGCAGGTTAAAGAAACCGGCAAACCGGCGCACGCGCTGTTGCCGGAGATGTTCCAAGCCCTGATTAAGGTCCTGGCCTTTCCCAAGTCCATGCGTTGGGAACCCACCCAGGTGCGTTTTGCCCGTCCGGTCCGTTGGATCGTCGCTTTGCTGGGGAGCGAGGTTGTGCCTGTAACGTTTGCCGATGTAACGTCCGGACGCATCACGCGGTTTCACCCGCTGCATGCCGCCAAACAAGCCGAATTGAAATCCACGGACGAGTATGAAAAAGTGTTGGAACAAGGCTGGGTCATTCTTTCCGTGGCCAAGCGTCGCGAAGAAATGAAGCAGCTCTTGGTGGCGCGGGCTGCCGAGTGCGGTGGGCGTATTGTAGAAGATGAAGCCTTGCTGGACATGGTTTGCATGATGGCGGAGAAGCCCGGCGTGGTGAAGGGCGGATTCAAGCCTGTGTACCTGAGCATTGCGCGTGAGATCATTGTCACCGCCATGCGTGAACACCAGCGGTATTTTGCCGTAGAAGATGCCCAAGGGAAACTGTTGCCGAATTTCTTGGCCGTGTACGACAACCCGCTGGCCGACCCGGAGAATATCCGCCCCGGATGCGAACGTGTACTGGAAGCACGCTTGAAGGATGCGGAATTCTTTTTCCGTGAGGACATGAAGAAGCCGCTCGAGACCCTGGTTCCGGAATTGGAACGCGTGCTGTGGATCAAGGGACTCGGCAGTCTGCTCGACAAGACCCGGCGCTTGGAGGCCATGAGTTCCTGGTTGGCGGCCAAGTTGGAACCGGCGGCGCAAGCTTCGGCTCAGAAGGCTGCGCATCTGTCCAAGGCGGATTTGATTACCAACATGGTTCAGGAGAAAGAATTTACCTCGCTTCAGGGCATCATGGGGACGTTTTATGCGGCCGCACAGGGTGCGCCGGCAGAAGTAGCCCAAGCCATTCGCGAACAGTATCAGCCGCGGGGCGCCGGTGACAGTTGCCCGAAGACGCCTGCTGGGCGCATGCTGGCGTTGGCCGATAAGCTGGATAATTTGGTGGGGTGTTGGGGCGCGGGTATGATTCCTACCGGTGCCAAGGATCCGTATGCGTTGCGTCGGGCCGCCCAGGGTATTGTGGCGATCATGTTGGAGGCAGGTTATCGGATTTCGCTCAAAGAAATTTTGCTCCAAGCGGCCGCTGGGTTTGCGCAGTTTAAGGATAAAGGGGAAGAGATCGCCCAACCTGTTCAGGAATTTATTTTGGGCCGTATGGAAACCGAGCTGGCCAACCGTCAGTGCCGTCCGGACGAGATTCAGGCCTTGTTGGGGGTTTGGACCGATGATTTAACGGCCGTGGTTAAGAAAGCCGATGCGATTCGCAGTTTGCGCCAACAGTCTGGATTTAGTGAGAAAATTACAACGTTTTCCCGTGTGGTTAACATTCTGCCCAAGGATACGGTTCGGGTATGGGCTCCCGATGCGGCGTTTCCGGTGATTCGTCCGGAAGCCTTGCAGGCTCCCGTGGAAAAAGAATTGTTGGCGGCGGTCCAGCAGGCGCACCAAGCGCTTACACCCATGTTGGCCACCGGAGATTTTTCCGGCGCCTTTTTGCGCTTAAGCGGCCTGTTGCCCTTGATCAACCGGTTCTTTGAAGATGTCATGGTCATGGATAAAGACGAAGCCGTGAAGGCCAATCGGTTGAATCTTTTGTTGTACATCGCGCGGTTGCTCTGGACCGTGGGGGATTTTTCGCGTTTGGTCATGACCGAATAGCGACGTGCGACTAGGTTGGAATGGTTTTATGGCGAGCATAAAATAGCGATGAGACGAAGGGTGGTTTCATCGCTGTTTTTTTATAATTTGGGCGGTGGAGACACATATAACCCGAATTACAAAAATGGCTAAAAATCACTTGCCCGGGTCTGTTAAAATGTGTTAATATTCCACGACTTTTTTGGGTCTCCCGGACGTCGTTTTTTCACGTTTTTCCCAAAAAAATATCGATAAAATCGATCCGGGGTACACCATTTTTCCCAGGATGAAAAAATTTTTAAAAAAATAAGGAAGGGGTTCTAAAAAAGTATGGCAACTAAAGCAGCAAAAACGAAGTTCGTGTACTTCTTCGGCAACGGTAAGGCCGAAGGCAATGGTACCATGAAAGACCTGCTCGGCGGTAAGGGTGCCGGTTTGGCCGAAATGACCAACGCCGGAGTTCCGGTTCCTGCTGGTTTCACGATCACCACGGAGACCTGCCGTCAGTACTACGCCAACAACAAAAAAATTCCCGCCGGCCTGGATGAGCAGATCAAGCTCCATTTGGCCAAGTTGGAAAAAGCCATGGGCAAGAAGTTCGGCGATCCCAAGAATCCTCTCTTGGTCTCGGTTCGTTCGGGCTCGAAGTTTTCCATGCCCGGTATGATGGACACGATCTTGAACCTCGGATTGAACGATGTGACGGTTCAGGGTATGGCCAAAGGAACGGAAAACGATCGTTTTGCGTACGACAGCTATCGCCGTTTTATTCACATGTACTCCAACGTGGTGTTGGATATTGAAAAAGACATTTTTGAAAAAGCGTTGACCGCCAAGAAAGCCGAAGTCGGCGCCAAGCTGGATACCGAGTTGTCGACCGAGCATTTGAAAGCGTTGATCTTGACCTATAAGGAAATCGTTCGCCGCGAAGCCAAGGTGGACTTCCCGCAAGATCCTATGGCGCAATTGACCGGCGCCCGTGATGCGGTGTTCCGTTCCTGGAACAATGACCGCGCGATCTACTACCGCAAAATGAATGATATCTCCGACAGCTTGGGCACGGCCGTGAACGTCCAGGCCATGGTGTTTGGCAACATGGGTGATGATTCCGGAACGGGTGTGGGCTTTACCCGCAATCCTTCGACCGGTGAGAACGTGTTCTACGGTGAGTACTTGACCAACGCCCAGGGCGAAGACGTGGTCGCCGGTGTGCGCACGCCCCAGCCGATCTCGAAATTGGAAAAAGAAATGCCGGCGGTCTTCAAGCAATTGCACGGCATCACCAAGCGTTTGGAAAAGCACTACCGCGACATCCAGGATTTTGAGTTCACCATTGAAAAAGGCAAGTTGTTCATGCTCCAGACCCGTAACGGCAAGCGCACGGCGGCTGCCGCCATCCGCATTGCGGTGGAAATGGTCAAAGAAGGCTTGATCACCAAGGAAGAAGCCATTCTGCGCGTAGCGCCTTCCCAGTTGGATCAGCTCTTGCACCCCATCATTGATCCCAAGGCCCAGGTAACGCTGTTGGCCAAGGGTCTTCCGGCTTCACCGGGCGCCGCTTCGGGCAAGTGCGTGTTCACAGCCGAAGAAGCCGTTCGTTGGGCGGAAGAGATGGACGAACAAGTGATCTTGGTTCGCGAAGAAACCTGCCCGGATGACATCCACGGCATGGAAGTGGCCCAGGGTATTTTGACGGCGCGCGGCGGTATGACCAGCCACGCGGCGGTTGTGGCGCGCGGTATGGGCAAGTGCTGCGTAGCGGGCTGCGAAGACATTCACATCATGGAAGGCGGCAAGGCCTTCAAGGTTAAGGATAAGATCTTTAAGGAAGGCGACTGGATCACCTTGGACGGTGGTACGGGGCGCGTGTTGGAAGGCAAAGTGGCCACCATCGACGCAGAATTGTCGGGTTATTTTGCTGAATTTATCGGCTGGTCGGACAAGTTCCGCACTTTGAAAGTCCGTTCGAACTCAGACATTCCGCGCGACGCCATCAAGGCCCGCGAGTTTGGCGCCGAAGGCATTGGCCTTTGCCGCACGGAGCACATGTTCTTCGCCGAAGATCGTCTGCCGTTCATGCAGGCCATGATTTTGGCCAACGATGAAGCCGGACGTCGCGAAGCCTTGGCTAAGTTGTTGCCCATGCAGCGCGCAGATTTTAAAGGCTTGTTCGACAGCATGAAGGGTTACCCGGTGACCATCCGTTTGCTGGATCCGCCGTTGCACGAGTTCTTGCCGAAACGCGAAGAGTTGATGGTTGAGCTTGCCAAGTTGGAATGCACCAACCCCAATGCTCCGCAGATGGCAGAAAAGAAAAAGCTCTTGGCGCGTGTAAACGAATTGCATGAGTTGAACCCGATGTTGGGTCTGCGCGGTTGCCGTTTGGGCATCACGTACCCCGAGATCACCGAAATGCAGGTTCGCGCCATTGCCGAAGCCACCGCGGCTTGCATTGCCGAAGGCAACAAGGTGATTCCTGAAATCATGATTCCGTTGGTTGGAAACGTGAAGGAATTGAAAGACCAGAAAGACTTGGCCGAGAAGGTGTTGGCCGAGGTCATGAAGGAAAAGGGCAAGTTCAAGTACATGATCGGCACCATGATCGAGTTGCCGCGTGCAGCCGTGACCGCCGATGAAATCGCCAAGGAAGCCGAGTTCTTCTCCTTTGGTACGAACGACTTGACCCAGACCACCTTGGGCTTCTCCCGTGACGATGCGGGCAAGTTCACCAAAGTGTACATGGACAAGAAGATCTTTGAAAAAGACCCCTTCCAGACCTTGGATCAAGAGGGTGTCGGCCAGTTGGTGAAGATGGCTGTGGAGAAGGGCAAAGCCACACGTCCGGATATCAAGTTGGGTATCTGCGGTGAGCACGGCGGTGATCCGGCCTCGGTTATGTTCTGCCACAATGCCGGTTTGTCGTATGTTTCCTGCTCGCCTTACCGCGTTCCGATTGCTCGTTTGGCCGCAGCTCAGGCCGCGATTGAAGCCGCTGCCAGCCAAAAGGGTGCGAAAAAGGGCGCCAAGAAAGTGGCTAAGAAAGCTGTGAAGAAAGTCGCGAAAAAGAAGAAATAAGTTTTCGCGTAGTGGTTGAAAAAACGCCTCGGGATTTTTCCCGGGGCGTTTTTTTTTG
Organism: uncultured bacterium; assembly: GCA_964604705.1. GTDB lineage: Bacteria > Oederibacteriota > JAAXVQ01 > JAAXVQ01 > JAAXVQ01 > JAAXVQ01. Next base: position 16,868 of record CAZSAP010000012.1, on the reverse strand, counting down.
CGTCAAACGGGCTTGGTGACGGCCTTATCGAGCATCGAGATCCAGGCTTGGGGGGGCGAAACACCTAACTGAGAAAGGAAGAAATCGCGGACAGTACGTCCGCGTCGGGAAAACGTGTGGTGGCCCTGAAAGCTCCGCAGGAGAGACCGATCAAAAGGGTGGAAAAGCTAGGCGCGGTTTACGTAACCGCGCAAGCAAGGATTTGGGTGTAACGTTGAGGGCGTGGACTAAAGCATGGGGGGGACTTGACGCATGGGCGCCGGTCGGGTTTTTGCAGGAGTGGGTTTTGGTTTGGGATTGGACGCTGGGCTGGCGGATTCGCCGTCTTCATTCAAGACCGCGTCATTGGGACGCTCACTGTCCCGTTCTTCAGCATCGAGGTCTTTGGTCTTGATCTTGGATCCACTTCCCTGTGCGGCCGGAGAATTGCCGGACAGGTCCAGCATATCGGGGGCCAGGTTTAGATTGACGTTGGACAAGGAGTTGGGGTCGGGCTCGGCCATGTGCATGTCACAGTGCTTCGTCGGGGCTGTGCCAACCGCAAAGGCTCCGTAGGCCGTGAAGCGTTCACACTCTGGATTGGCCAGCAGTCCGGAGGCGCGGCAAAAGGTAATGTTGGTAACGGTGCTCGGTTTTTCAAAATCACGCGGGGCGCGATTGGCGTAAATTTTCATCATCAGGCGTCCCCAGATGGGAGCCGAAACCATGCCGCCGGTAATGCCCCGACCCAGACTGCGGTGCGAGTCAAGGCCCAGCCAAACACCCGCGACGTATTCGGAGGTGAACCCCATAAACCAGGCGTCGGTGTAGTCGTTGGTGGTTCCGGTTTTTCCCGCGGCCGGATACTTAAAGCCCATGCGCCGGATGGGATACCCCGTACCGGCATTGATGACGTTTTCCATGACATCGGTGAGGATGTACGCGGTGGATTCATCCAGGCCCTCTTGCTTGAAGGAGGCATTTTCTTCCAGGACATTGCCTTCCGCATCTTCTACGCGCACAATGCTTACCGGCTCAGCGTGGATGCCGTGATTGGCCAGAGTCCCATAGGCCGAAACCATCTCCAACAGGTTGACTTCCGACGCCCCCAGGGCCAAGGTGAGATATGGATTTAAGGTGGATTCAATGCCCATGCGGTGCGCGGTTTCGACGACGTTGTCCATGCCGACTTTATCCAAGAGCTTGACGCTGACAATATTGCGGGAATGGGTTAAGGCGCTGCGCAGGCAGGTCATGCCTTCAAACGTACTGGAAAAGTTTTCGGGCTTCCACACTTTGCCCTGCTCGGTTTTAAACACCACCGGAGCATCGAGAATGAGGTCGGCTTGGGTGAACCCTTTGGAAAAGGCCGTGGCATAAATAAAGGGTTTGAACGCCGACCCGGGTTGGCGCTGAGCCTGGACCGCGCGATTGAATTTGCTCTCTTGGAAGTTCCGCCCGCCGATCATGGCCCGGATTTCACCGGTCGTGGGATCGGATACGACCAACGCGCATTGCAAGGTTTCGGGCATGTGTCCGGCGCTTTTGGGCAGGCGGGGTAGAATGATTTTTTCGGCCTCCACCATCCCCTCATTCATGCTGTCCTGGGCCATTTGCTGGATGGACATATCCAAGGTGGTGTAGACTTTCAGCCCGCCTTTGTACAACGCTCCGCCGCCGTAGCGGCTTTCCAGTTGCTGCCGGACATATTCGACAAAGTAAGGCGCTTGGGAAACTTCAACCGAAGCCAGTTGAATGGGTTTGGCCTTGGCCGCTTCGGCTTCCAAAGGGGTAATGAAGCCCAGGCGTTGCATTTGGGCAATCACCAGGTTTCTGCGGCGTTTGGCGCGTTCTTGATTCCGGTAGGGGTTGTAGGTGTTCGGCGAACGTGGCAAACCGGCCAGGAGGGCGCATTCGGAGAGATCCAGATCTTGGATGTGCTTTCCAAAATAGGCGCGGGCCGCAGACTCGACACCGTAAGCGCCATTGCCGAAGTAAATTTGATTTAAGTACATTTCCAATATTTCTTTTTTGGTGTAGGTGCGTTCAATCTGCAGGGCCAGAATAATTTCTTTGACTTTGCGCTCGATGGTTTTTCGCCGGGTCAGAAACATGTTGCGGGCCAGCTGCTGGGTGATGGTGGAACCACCCTGCTGATAGCGCTTGTGGAGAACATTCACCATGACCGAGCGGACAATCCCTGCCAGTTGAATGCCAAAATGTTGGTAGAAACTGTTGTCTTCAATGGCAATAACAGCTTTTTGCAGGTGGTCTGGGACATTTTCCAAATGGATGAGGGTACGCTGTTCGGTGAACAATTCCGTAATCAGCTGCCCCTTGCAGTCGTACATTTTGGTGGTTAGGGAAGGTTGAAACGCCTTTAGATCGGACGCCAGGGGCATTTCACCCATGAACGTGATCAAGGTCCCGAAGGCCGCACCGGAGCCAATGGCAACCAATAAGGAAAAAATAAAAAACACCCAGCGCTTCCAGGTCCAGAAGGACGTCGTAGATGTATGCTTTACGGCCAGTGTATGCTCCTCGTCGGCAATAGGCTGCTTCACGGGCTTGGGTTCATCGGGCGTGGGTTCGGGAGAAAACGGCAATTCATCCTGCATGCAAAAAGAAATCCTCTCTGAGGAAAATCAATGATGAGCATTGTACCATAGTCCCTACATTTTTCCATTGCGTTTTTCCAATCAGGAATGCTAGAGTAAGCGGGTTTTGCAAGCGTTTTAGGGTAACTTTCCATTATATCTGCGGAGCGTGAACGCGTGTCGAGTTTAAATACGTTGGAAGCCATTGGTCGGGGATGCGCCAATATCATCAGCCATGAAGATTTGGCCGCCAAATTAAAACAAGAACGGCCTTTGTTGGTTAAATACGGTGCCGATCCGTCGGCTCCGGATTTGCATCTAGGCCATGCCGTGGTTTTGCGTAAGTTGCGCCACCTCCAGGAATTGGGGCACACCGTACAGTTTCTCATTGGCGATTTTACGGGCATGATCGGCGATCCTACCGGGCGCAGCATCACCCGGCCCCCGCTGACGCGGGAGCAAATATTGGCCAATGCCCAGACCTATCAGAATCAAGTCTTCAAAATTCTTTTGCCCGAACGGACACAGGTGGTCTTTAACAACACCTGGTGCGGTCCCATGACCTTTGCCGACATTATTCGTTTATCCGCCCGGTATACCGTGGCTCGGATTTTGGAACGGGATGATTTTGAAAAGCGGTATCGCGAAGGACGTCCGATTGGGCTGCATGAGCTGCTCTATCCGCTCATCCAAGGGTATGATTCCGTGGTGCTCAAGTCGGATATTGAAATGTGTGGCACGGATCAGATCTTCAATTGCTTGGTTGCGCGCGCCTTGCAGCAGGATTATGGGCAGGAACCGGAAGTGATTTTGGCGATGCCCCTTTTGGAAGGTTTGGACGGAGTGAATAAAATGTCCAAAAGCCTTGGAAATTATGTAGGAATCACCGAAGCCCCCAAAGATATGTTTGGCAAACTCATGAGTTTGCCGGATACCATGATGCTGAAATATTTTACCCTGCTCACCAGCCTCACCGATGCCGAATTAAGCACGATTCGCCAGGAAATGGAATCCGGGGTTGTGCATCCGCGGGCGATCAAAGTGCGTTTGGCCTTCACCATTGTTGAACAATTCCATTCGGCGGCTGCGGCGCGTGAAGCCGCGGATGAATTTGACCGAATTTTTCGGGATCGACAATTGCCCAGTGAGATGCCTGAGATAAAGTTGGCGGCTTCAGAACTAAAGGACGGAAAAATTTGGATTGTGAAATTATTGCACCAAACCCAAATGGTGCCAAGCAAGGCCGAAGCCCAGCGCATGATTAAGCAAGGGGCGGTTGAAGTAGATCAACAGCGTATTGGGGATTCGGCCCTGGATGTTGAAATCAAGGATGGTTCTGTGGTTCAAGTTGGAAAGCGAAAGTATGCAAAAATTTCCCTGGTTTGATTTTTAAGGATTATTTTTTGTAATTTTTTAGTGAGCCGATGTATCTAATGACATTGGTTTGTGTTTAAAATATATCCCTGTTTTTTAAGGATATTTCCGTATAAAATAAACCTACGAAAACAATTAGTTGAAACTTGACAAAATATTTGGTGATGATATAATTCATTCGAGTTTTTTTTTATATTTAGTGCAAGTATTTTTTAGGCCGAAGGTCGGATCATTTATCCATCCTGACCAGAGAGGTTCTCAATTATGAAAGAAAAACTGATCGGTATCGGTGCTGCAGCAAAGTTAAGTGGCTTGTCTGAACGCACCCTTAGATATTGGGAGAGTTTGGGCTTAATTGCGCCTGTACGCGTGCCTTCTGGTCATCGCAAATACAGCAAGACCATGGTGAAGAAAATTATTTCCCTGAAAGAAACGTTGGACACAAATAATTTGCGCATCAATGATTTGATCACCTCTTCTAATTTTTTGCAAGACGAAGCACTGAAAAAGAAAGTGAAAGATCTCAATTGTTTTAATGTGGGTTCGGAGATCGAGGAAGGGTATGCGGATTCCAAGGGTGCGACTCGCGTTCATCCCCTCACCAATCTTCCGGACCACTTTTTTATTCAGCAGGAGATTGATCGGCGCTTATCCGAGGGGGCGAAAACGGCTATTTGCTATGTGGATTTGGAAAATTTTCGCGCATATAACTTACGGTATGGTTATCAGCGTGGGGATAAGCTGCTAAAGTTCACCTCGTTGATTATTTTTGATGTGACCCGTGATTTTGGGAATCAAGGGGATGTGATCGGGCATTTGGGTGGGGACAATTTCGTGATTGTAACCACACCGGAAAAATATCAGTTGATTTGTGCCAAGTTGATTGAAAATTTTGATCAATTGATCCCCCAGCAGTACGATAAAGAAGATCGGGAAAACAATTATATTATCAATATAAACCGTAAGGGCGAGGTGCTCAAATACAGCATTATGACCTTAACGGTTTCAGTTGTGACCAATGAGCGGCGCAATTTGGCCCATTTTGCTCAAATCGATGACATTGCCAATGAATTAAAACAATTTGCGCAAAAAATGAAGAAGAGCGATTTTGTGGTGGATAAGCGTTCATCGTAATAATGGTTTTTGTTAAAGGGGTGCGCCTGCGAGGCGCGCCCCTTTTTTTTTGCTCTGTGCCTGGGTTGTCCTACAGGGAAAATTGTGGAATAAAAAAAGGCAACCCATGGGGGGTTGCCTTTGGTAAGGTCTGGTGCCGGAGGTCGGAATCGAACCGACATGCCCTTGCGAGCGGAGGATTTTGAGTCCTCTGCGTCTACCAATTTCACCACTCCGGCAAAAATGTTGGTACATACTAGGAAATTTTTGTTTTTTTGTCAATTGCTTTTGAGAAAAAAACTGAACTGTGTTTTTTTTCGGACCGCGCCCAAAGACGTTTAGGCCAGCCAAGGCGCAGTTTTTTATTCACGCGTGGCAATTGACAAAAGCCGAAAAAATGTTATATTAAAGCGATTTTTTTCCGCATGCATGACTCGCCGGTCGTCCAAAAAAGTTGGGCCGGTTGGGCCTGCCAGGACCGATGAGGCGCTAGGTGAATTCATCCAAAGCTAAAAACAGTCAACGTTCAAACATACGCTTATCTCGTTCGATCACTTGGCCATCGTTATCGGTGATCATCCCCGTTTACAATGAAGAAAAAACCATCCAGGAAATTATTCGCCGCGTGCGCGATGTGGATATTCCTAAAGAAATCATTGTGGTGGACGATGCCTCCACCGATGGCACCCTCAAACAGATCGAGGCGGTGAAGGGAAAAGATCTGCGGTTGATCCGTCTGCCTAAAAACAGTGGTAAAGGTGCGGCCTTGCATGAAGGCATTCGGCAGGCCCGCAACGATGTGGTGTTGATTCAGGATGCGGACTTGGAATACGATCCGGCCGACTACGAGGATTTGCTCATGCCCTTTGCCAAGGGTGTGGCCGATGTGGTTTACGGCAGTCGTTTCTTAACAACCAAAAGTCGCAGGGTTTTGTTTTTTTGGCATTCGGTCATGAATACCGGTTTGACCTTTTTGAGCAACATGTTCACCAATTTGAATTTAACGGATATGGAAACATGCTACAAGGCGTTTGGGCGTGAGCTCATACAATCATTAAAATTAAACGAGAAACGCTTTGGGTTCGAACCCGAAGTGACCATCAAGCTGGCGCGCAAGCGGGTTCGCTTTTTTGAGGTGGGCATTTCCTACAACGGTCGCTCGTATGCCGAGGGCAAAAAGATTGGCACCAAGGACGCGGTTCGGGCGTTGTATTGCATTTTTAGATACGGTTTGTTTTCCGGGAGGTCATGATGTTGCGCTTTTTAACGGCCGGAGAGTCGCACGGCCCCGCCTTGAGTGTGATCATCGAAGGCTTGCCTGCGGGCATGCCCTTGAAGGCTGAAGATATCAATGTGCAATTGCAGCGTCGGCAACAGGGCTATGGACGCGGCGGGCGCATGCAGATCGAAAAAGATCAAGTTCAGATTACCGCCGGTGTGCGTCACGGGGAGACCCTCGGGTCACCGGTGGCGTTAACCATCGTCAACCGTGATTGGGAAAACTGGCGCGTGAGCATGAGCGCCGAGGCGGCCGCGGCCAAGCAGAAAATTCTGCGGCTTGCGCGTCCCCGTCCAGGGCATGCGGATTTGGTGGGCGCATTGAAATACGATCGTTCGGATTTGCGGGACATTTTGGAACGCGCCTCGGCCCGTGAAACCACCACGCGTGTGGCCATGGGTGCCGTCGCCCGCACGCTGTTGCAGCACGTGGGTGTGCAAGTGGGTTCGTGGGTGGAGTCCATTGGCGCGGCCAAGATGAAACCCGCCGAGGCCAGTCCGGCCGAATGGGTGCGTAAGGCGGAGGCTTCGGATGTTCGTTGTCCGGACCCGCGCGCAGCGTTGGCCATGCACCGGGTGATTGATCAAGCGTCCAAGGCCGGGGATACCTTGGGCGGCGTGTTTGTGGTTTCGGCTTGGGGTTTGGTTCCAGGATTGGGCAGTCATGTGCACTGGGATCGCCGCCTGGAGACCCGCTTGACCGCAGCGCTTATGAGCATCCCGGCGATTAAAGGTGTGGAAGTGGGAATTGGCTTTCAAAGTGCCGTTTGGTCCGGGTCGCAGGTACATGATGAAATTGTGTACAAGCGCGGGCAAGGCTATCGGCGCAGCACCAATCATGCAGGCGGGTTGGAAGGCGGTATGACCACCGGAGAACCACTGTGGCTGCGCACGGCCATGAAACCGATTGCCACACTGCGCCAGCCTTTGATGTCCGTTGACATGAAAACCAAGAAAGCCCAGGCGGCCGGGTATGAGCGTTCGGATGTCTGCGCTGTTCCCGCAGCGGCAGTCGTAGGCGAAGCCATGATTGCTGGGGAATTGGCGCGGGCGTATCAGGAAAAATTTGGCGGTGACTCGCTGAAAGAATTGGTCGCCAATCTCAAGGCTTACTCCCGGCGGCTTGCGCAACGATGAGTTCCTTAGTTTTGGTGGGGTTTATGGGGACGGGCAAGACAGCGGTCGGACGCGAGTTGGCCCACGCCCTTGAGTGGCCGTTGGTGGATACCGATGCTTGGATTGTAGAGCACGCTGGAAAACCGATTACCCGCATCTTTGCCGAAGAGGGCGAGCCGGAGTTTCGCACCTGGGAAACCCGTGCCCTGGAAACCTTGGGACACGAAGCGGCGCACCGGGTCATCTCTACCGGCGGTGGGATCGTGCTGGCCGAGCGCAATTGGCCGCTTTTGCGGGCGCTGGGTCCCGTGGTGTGTTTAACCGCGCAGGTGGCTGAAATTCTCAAACGTGTCGGATCGGCGCAGGATCGGCCGTTGCTGGCAGGCGAGCCCGAACAGGTACGGCAACGGGTTGAGGCCTTGTTGTCGCAGCGTTTGGATGCCTACGCCCGTGCGGATTGGCTTTGCCCAACAGACGGAAAAACGCCCGCAGATATTGCGGAGCAAATTATACATCGCTACCGGTTGAACGCATAACCGTGAACGAGAGAGGGATCTTCCATGCTAAAAGATTTCAATGAATTAATTCAACGCGTTAAAGGCAGTCCCAAGAAGACCGTTTCCATTGCGGTTCCGGAAAGCAAGGACATCATGCAGGCCTTGCAGCGGGTGCACGACGAAGGCATTGCCGAAGCTGCCTTGGTCGGTGATGCTACGAAGATTGAACAGTTGTACAAGGAATTAAAGCTTACCTTCCCGATGAAGCATTTGGTGGATGCCAAGACCGAGGAAGGCGCCGCGTACGAAGCCGTGAAACTCATTGCCGAGAACAAAGCCCAGGTGTTGATGAAAGGGAACTTGCACACCAGCTCCATTCTCTCGGCGTTGCTGAATAAGGAGTTTGGGTTGCGCACCGAGCGTCCCATCTCGCATGTGTTCATTTTGGAAGCCAAGCCCTGCGGCCGTTTGCTGTATGTGACAGATTCGGCGGTCAACATTGCGCCGGATTTGGAACGTAAGAAAATGATTTTGCAAAATGCCATCGATTTCGTCCGCGCGCTCGGATACGACAAGCCGAAAGCCGCCATCATGGCCGCGGTTGAGGATGTTAAAGACAAGATGCCCGTGACCGTCGAAGCGGCCAAGCTGACGCAGATGGCTGCCGAAGGCGCCATCACCGGCGGCGTGGTGTTTGGGCCCTTGGCTTTGGACGACGCGCTCTCGCCCTGGGTTTGTGCAGACAAAGGCATTGCCGGACCGATTCAGGGAGATGCGGATATTCTCTTGGTGCCGAACATTGAGTCCGGCAACATGCTCTCCAAAGCGCAGATGTTTATTGCCGATGGGGCATTGGCCGGAATCGCCCTGGGGGCGAAGGTGCCCATGGTTTTAAATTCCCGCGCCGATACAGCCTCCAATCGTTTTTATGCCATTGCCGTGGCGTGTTTGGCCGCCAATGTGCGCGCCCGCAGTTAAGTGACGCTTGCCAACGTTCAAATCCAAGGCCGGGCCGCGCAAGCGGTCCGGCAGGGATATCCCTGGATTTTTTCCAACCAAGTAAAGTCCTGGCATCCGCGTCCCCAACCCGGCGAGCTGGTGCGGGTTGTGGATGCGGCCCAAACCACGCTGGGATTTGCCTATGCCAACCCTCAGATCACGCTGGCCTTAAGAATGCTGTACTCACCCGAAGCCGGAGTGCGCGGCCTCGACGGGGAGCCCAACGAACAAGCCGAGCTGTACCGGAAACTGGATCGCGCCTGGTCGCGGCGTCAGACGCTGGTGTTGCCGACCAATGCGTATCGTGTGGTCTGGTCCGAAGCCGATGGGTTGCCGGGATTTGTGTGCGATCGTTTTGGGGACCTCGTGGTGATGCAGTGCCTAACCGCGGGCATGGAAGCGCGCAAGCCCATCTTGCTGGAATGGATCCGTTCACACCTGAAGCCGCGGGGCATCTTTGAGCGCTCGGAGGGGATTGGTCGCACGCGCGAAGGGCTTTTGCCTGTACGCGGGTGGTTGTTTCCGTCCGAACCGGATCCGTCGTATGCGGAACCTGTGACCATTCAGGAAGGCGACCTGAAGTTTTGGGTGGATGTGGTGGGCGGTCAGAAAACGGGTTTTTATCTGGATCAGCGTGCGGCCCGCAGGTATTTGCAGAGCCGGACGTTTACCGGGCCGGTCTTGGACTGTTTTTGTTATACCGGCGGGTTGGCCCTCTCGGCGCTGAAGGCTGGGGCGTCACGGGCCGATGCGGTGGACAGTTCTGCCCATGCCCTGGAAACCGTCCGAGCCAATGCCCAGGTCAATGGCCTGACCGATCGGCTGCAGGTCCATAAATCCAAGGTGTTTGACTATTTGGAAGCGGCCGTGGCCCGTGGGGATAAGTACGAATTGGTGATTTTGGACCCACCGGCCTTTACCCGGTCCCGGGAACATCGCGAACGCGCCATGTCCGGACTCCGGGAATTGCATCGGCGGGCCGCCGCGTTGATCCAACCCGGCGGGTATTTGCTCACGTGTTCGTGTTCCCACCATATTGCCCGAAAAGATCTTTTGCAAACAGCGATTTTAGGTTTGCGCCAATCCAACCGAACCTTAAAGGTGAGAGCGGAGTTCGGCCCCGATGCCGATCATCCGGAAAAAATACAGATCCCGGAGAGCCGTTATCTTACGTGCTTGTTTGCGCAGGTGGGGTGAGGGTTTCTCTGGAACGGGTTGCCACCAAGTGGTTTGTGGCCAGGGGGTGGGTTGAGTATGGACACCACGGAATACAAAGATCTTTTTATCAGCGAGTCGATCGATTACTTGGACAGTCTGAATCACCTGTTGCTGTCGTTGGAAAAAAAACCAGATGATCCAAGTTCTTTGGATGAACTGTTTCGGGCCTTGCATACGCTTAAGGGCATGGCCGCGAGTATGGAGTACGACGACATCATGGAACTGACGCATCAGATGGAGACGGTGTTTGATCGTTACCGGACCTTGCACACGGCGGTGCCGCAGAGCGTGATTGATGTTATTTTCCAATGCGTGGATATGTTGTATTCGATGGTGCATGAATTAAGCGCGTCCAATGCGACCCATCAAGATGTGCTTCCCCTCATTCAAAAATTAAATCTTTTGGTCAATTGAGGGATCGGCGGACGCTTGGGCGTCTTTACCCAGCCAGGGAAACCTAAACGCGGAAGGGTTCGGAGGGATAGACCTCGGTCCATAACAGGGCTTGATAAAAAGAAGGTTGCACAGGAAAAAAATTCCTGCTACCATGGTTTTCAATAAACTTCGAAGTGGACGGGACCCATCCATGGATACGCTGCAATACAAAGACATTTTCATCAGCGAATCATTGGAACATTTGGACGGACTCAACCAGATGTTGCTGGTTCTCGAGAAAAATCCCTCAGACACAAAATCCCTAAATGAAATCTTTCGCACCGCCCACACCCTCAAGGGCATGGCGGCGACCATGGGATTTGACCAGATTACCGAACTTACCCATCAAATGGAAAATGTTTTTGAACGCTTTCGCAGCACCGGCATTTCGGTGGACGGAGAAGTGATCGATGTTTTGTTCCAATGCCTGGATATGCTCTCCATGCTGGTGGACGAGATTGCCTCCGCCGAGCCTAAAAACCTGGATGTGACTCCGCTCTTGGGTCGGTTGCGTCAATTGGAAAACGATGATTCGCTGGCTCCGGCCGAGGCCAAGCCGTTATCTTCGGGACCCACTGCCGCTGCGCCTCCGGCCTCCAACGCGGCCACGATGGACCATCTGCACGAAATTGTAACCAATTCAAAAGGTGAAGGGTTTTCTACCTTTGGAGTTAAAGTGCGCGTGGATGCCGAATGCTCGTTCAAAGGTGTGCGTGCGTTCATGGCGTTTAAGGCACTTTCGGACATGGGTGAGATCATTGCCACCCAGCCCGAAGCCCAGGCCTTGCAGGAAGGTCAGTTTGATCGAGATTTTTCTTTGGTTGTGTTGTCCAAGAAGGATCCTGAATTGATGCGGAAATCCTTGCGTGGGATTGCCGAGTTGGAATCGTATGAAGTTATAGAACTTCAACCCGAGGATATACAGGGATTTTGCGGCCATGCCATGCCGGTCGCCAAGCTTAAAATTGAGGCAGTTGTTAAAGACGATGAAAAAGTCGCGGGCATTAAAGGTGAAACCGTACAGAGTCGAGCTGTGCAAAGCATTCGTGTCAGCATTGAGCGCTTGGACAATTTGCAAAATCTGGTAGGCGAACTGGTGATCAACAAGATTCGCCTCTCGCAGATTTCAAAACAATACAATCTAAAAGATTTGAAAGAAGCCTTGGCGCATTTTGATCGTGTCACCAACGAACTTCAAGACGAAGTCACCGAAGTGCGCATGGTGCCCATGGAACACATTTTTAACCGGTTTCCGCGCATGGTGCGGGATTTGGCCAAAGACAACGGCAAGGAACTGGATCTGGTCATGGAAGGCAAGGACATTGAGCTGGATCGTACGGTGCTTGACGAGATCAACGATCCGTTGGTCCACTTGCTGCGCAATGCGGTGGATCATGGCATTGAGACGCCCGATCAGCGGTTGCGTTCCGGGAAGTCGCAACGGGGGTTGATCCGTTTGGCGGCCTCACGGGAAAAAAATCATGTGATTATCAAAGTGCAAGACGACGGGCGTGGAATCAATCCCGATGCCATCCGACGTGTCGCCGTGGAACATGGGTTGATCAGTCAAGACGATGCCGAACGCCTGACGGAGCAAGAAGCCGTTAATATGATTTCGCTCCCTGGAGTCACCACCGCCAAGGAGGTCACCGAGATCAGCGGCCGCGGCGTAGGTGTGGATGCCGTGCGTACGAAGATTGAGGCGTTTGGCGGAAGCCTGCGCATTGAGAGTCACCTCGGGACGGGCAGCACGTTCATCTTGCGACTTCCCATGACGTTGGCGATTATTCAGGCGTTGTTGATTCGCGTGGGCAAGGAGATTTATTCGATTCCGGTCATCAATACGGTGGAGACGCTCGAGCTGGCCTCTACCGAAGTGAAGTTCATCAAGCATCGTGAAGTGGTGCTTTACCGTAACAGTGTGCTTCCGCTTGTGCGTTTGCAAAAGGTTTTGAATGTACCGGAAGAAACGCTCGTCGCGGACGATGCCGAGGCGGCCGCACCGTCGGTTCTGGTGACGGAAGTGGGCGAAATGCGGGTGGGCCTCTTGGTGGACGAGGTTTTGGGGCAACAGGAAATCGCCATTAAGTCCCTTGGGACCATGCTCAAAGGCGTAAAAGGCTTTTCCGGAGTAACCATACTTGGGGATGGGCGCATTGCTTTGGTCTTGGACGTGCCCACTCTGCTTCAATAGGGGGTCTTGGAATATTCGTGTTTGAATCACCGAAACTGGATGAAGTTCAGATGGATGCCATCAAGGAAGTTGGCAACATTGGCGCCGGGCATGCGGCCACGGCCCTTTCCCAACTCATCGAGAAAAAAATATTTATTAAAGTCCCGCAGGTGTTGTTGTTGTCCGTTACGGACATTATCAACCTTTTAGGCGGGCCGCAAGCCCTGATCGCCGGAGTCACCATGCATGTCTTGGGGGACATCTCGGCCAAGATTGTGTTGATTCTGCCTCGCACCAGCGCCGTACAGCTGGCCACCATGCTGACCAAGCAACAGGCGGACGAGCGCCAGATTCTCACGGCGTTGGAGCATTCGGCCATTAAGGAAGTGGGCAATATTTTGGCCGGCGCGTACCTCAATGCCCTAACCGAGTTTTTGGGACTCATGCTATTGCAATCGGTCCCGCAATTGGTGTTTGATTTGAGTGAGGCGGTCATGGCCGAGGTTACCAAGGGCATGCCTGAAGATGTGCGGATCTTATGCATTGAGACCCAGTTCTCCGAACCCAATCGGATTATTCAAGGCCACTTCTTTCTGATCCCTGAGAAAAATTCACTGGATCAAATTTTGAAAGCCATTCGAGCTAAAAATTGAACATGAACGAAAAACCCCTATTGGCGTTGGACATTGGCACCCGGAAAGTGGCGGGGCTGGTGGCTGTGCCCCAAGGGCGCGGACTCAAGGTTTTGGCCGCCAGCATCATTCAGCATCCGGATCGCGCCATGGTGGACGGTCAAGTCCACAAAGTCGAGGCTGTGGCCGAGGTGGTCGCGCAGGTGAAACGTGCGTTGGAAGCGGCCACCGGACTGACGCTTACGCAAGCGGCCGTGGCTGCGGCCGGCCGGGCCTTGCTCACCGAGTCTGCCACGGCCAACCGACGTTTTCCTTTTCTCACCGAGATTACCCGCGAACACATCCAGGAACTTGAATTGACTGCGGCCCGCGCAGCCTATGTGCGGGTGCAGCCCGGACAAGATCGCAGCGCCCTTCACTGCGTTGGGTATTCGCCGGTGCGGATGCAGTTGGATCAGCAGCGCATGGATGATTTGCTGGGACATCAGGGGCGCGACGTTTCGCTGGAAGTGTTGGCCACGTTTTTGCCGCGCAATGTGGTGGACTCGTTGCTGGCCGTGTTGCGCCGCGCCGGACTCCAGGCCGAGACCCTTACCTTGGAACCGATTGCCGCCATGGAAGCCACCATTCCTGGGGATTTGCGACGCATGAATTTGGCGCTGGTGGACATTGGCGCCGGCACCTCGGACATCGCGGTCACACGCGACGGATCGGTGTTTGCCTACGCCATGGTCACCGAGGCCGGGGATGAGATTACGGAATTTTTAAGTGATCATTATTTGCTCGAGTTTCCCGAGGCCGAACAGCTGAAACGGCGTTTGGAAAACGCAGGCAATGATGTTTTGGAATTTAAGACGCTGTTGGGACAGACATTGAAATATACGGCCAACGAGGTGCGCGCAGCCTTGACCCCGGCCGTGCAAAAACTCGCTTCGGCCATCGCCGAGCGGATTTTGACCTTGAACGGGGGCGCGCCCAAGGCCGTGATCATGGTGGGCGGGGGGAGCGCCACCCCTGGTTTGGGATCACTGCTCTCCCAAGCACTCGGTTTGGATGCGACCCGCGTCGGCGTGCGCGGACCGGATACGATTTTGGATTTGGAAGACACCACCGGGGTTTTATGCGGGATCGAGGCGGTCACTCCGCTGGGCATTGCCTTGGCGGCCTCGCGCGGGCGCGGGTTGACGTTTTTCAATGTGCAGGTCAACGGTCATCCGGCGCAGTTGCTGGCTTTGCACGAGACCTCCACGGTGTTTGATGCGTTGGTCTCTTCAGGGCACGAAGTCAAGCGTCTCTACGCACGCCCGGGTCAAGCCATGACCTACACGTTGCAGGGCAAGCTGCAGGTGGCGCGCGGACGCGCGGGGGTCCCGGCCGTGCTGCACATCAACGATCAGCCGGCCACACTTGAGTCCTTGTTGATTGAAGGCGATGCCTTAACCTTGGTCGAAGCCAGCGATGGCGAGGATGCGGTGCTCATGCCCGAGTCTTTGGCCAAACCTGCTGGGCCGGTCTGGTGTTCGCTCAACGGGCGCAATGAGGAATTGGATCTGGTGTTGGCCATGAAGGGCGTGCCCGTGCCACCGAACATCCCCTTGCCCGACCGAGCCGATTTGGAATGGGTCTCGAGCCGTTCTGTTTTGGACCTATGCCCGGAGCTCGCAGAAAAAGAGGCGGCGCTGGCGTTTCAAGTGCGGGTGAACGGTGAAGTGAAACGTTTGGAAGACAAAGGCCTTACCTTGACGGCCAATGGGCGCGCGATCGATTTGGAGTATCGGCCACGTCCCGAAGACCGCATTGAATGGAAGACCCGCGCCCACGCAGTGCGTGTGCAAGATGTGGTGGGAACCTTGGCCGTCTCCACGCGCATGACGGTCTGGGTCAACGGGCAGCCCAAGGTGCTTGATTACGGCGGGAGCCGCGTGTGTGTGAACGGCCAGGCCGTGCAGCTCAACGATGTGCTGCCTGAGAACGCCGAGGTCTCCGTGGAGCGGCGTGATACCGAGATTCCCATTCTTTCCCAAGCCTTGGACGGTCTGGCCTTGGTTCCTCCCAAACCAGGTGCAACCTTGACCCTGAACGTGGACGGGCACCCGGCTGCGTTCACCACGCCTCTGCGCGACGGCGCTAAAATCACAGTTGCGTTTGCCTAGACGATCATGATCACTCCCGCGTACGGTTGGATAGGATTAAACTTGGTGCAGGGCATTGGCCCGGTGCGGGCGCACCGTTTGGCCGAAGCGTTCGGCTCGCCGGAGCAGGCATTTGCCCAGCCGGTGACCGCGCTCGTGGAGCAGGCCAAGCTCACCTTGGAAACCGCGGAGCGTTTGAAATCATTGGATTGGCCGCGCTGTGTGGATGACGAGTGGAAGCGTTGTGGGTTGGTCAACTGCCGTATGGTGACGTTGGAAGATGCCCAGTACCCTTCGTTGCTGCGCGAAGTGCCGGCCCCGCCGCCGGTGCTGTATGTGCGGGGGACGTTGACCAAAGACGATGAGAAGGCCATGGCTGTGGTGGGGTGTCGCAAGCCCAGCCGGTACGGTGTGGAGGCAGCCGCGAAATTCAGTCGCGAGCTGGTGGAGCGGGGATTCACTGTGGTTTCGGGCTTGGCGTACGGCATTGATGCGTGTGCGCATCAGGCGGTGGTGGAGGCCGGAGGGCGGACCGTGGCCGTCTTGGCGCATGGCTTGGATCGGGTGTATCCCGAGGATCATCGCGACTTGCATGACCGAATTGTTCAGTCGGGTGCCGTGGTCTCGGAATTTCCGCTCGGCGTGGCTCCGCTGAAAGAAAATTTTCCCAGGCGCAATCGGCTGATCAGCGGTTTGGCCCAAGGGGTGTTGGTGGTGGAGGCCGGCGCGCAATCCGGAGCCTTGATTACCGCACGCTGGGCCTTGGAACAAGGGCGCGAAGTGTTTGCCCTGCCGGGACGCTACGATGTACTTACTTCGCAGGGAACCAATGCCTTGATCCAAGAAGGCGCCAAGTTGGTCATGGGCATCAACGATATTTTGGAAGAATTGGCCTTGGATGCGGAGTTGGCGGGAGTTCGGCCGGAGGCCTTGCCGTCCGAATCACCGTTGCCGGAGTTGACACCGCAGCAGCAGCAGATTTATCAGGCCCTGGTTTCCGGTGCGCGGCATGTGGATCAACTCTCAGCCGAAGTCAACCAGCCGGTATCGCAATTGCTCAACGAGTTGCTGCACTTGGAGCTTAAAGGCTGGGTCCACCCGGCACCGGGGGGATACTATACCTGGAATGAGAACTAATAGGTGAAGGTGAGTTGTTTTTCCTCGCACCCGTAAGGCCATCTCTATCGGACTCGTTTTCTGCAAATTTGCCTAACACGGCAAATTATTACGAAAACGAGTAACCGATTTAAAGGGTGGGCTGGGTACGTGCGCGAGGAAAAACAACTCACCTTCACCTATTAGTTCTCATTCCAGGTATAGTATCC
>CAZSAP010000011.1:0-113649 GCA_964604705.1 uncultured bacterium | reverse complement strand
AGCAACAAGTGGGGAATATACAAAACTTAAATTGGTGCCTGGCACCTTTTGCAAAGGAAAAACCGACCCATGTATTTGGAAATCTTTGGGAAACTGATCGAAATTGCTGGTAAGAGCCTGGAGTCACCCGAGGGCGAAGAATGGAACAAAAAACGGCGGGACAAAACAAATCAGGATTTATTCGCTGCATTGGAAATGCAAGAAGGTAATAGAAAGGACGCAGCTTATGCTCAAGCGTTGTTTCCGCCTATTCACGGGAAAATGACATTACAAATTGAGACAGCAACATACTCAAACTTGCAATATCCTGGAGTGAATGTTCCACTGTATATGTGAACCATTGATAAATGGGTGCCTGGCACCTTTCGCATACCCGTGAAGTCATTCAGCAGTCCGCAGGCAAGCACCTAAAACACGTCTTTGGCACACAGTACTGACAGTAAAGCATCTATGCAAGGCAAGCAATAAGCAGTGAACAATCAAAACTTAAATGGTTGCCTTGCATCTTTTACAAATTACGACTAGGAGTATTTGATGGCTGTTAACAAAAAGTACATCTTTACAATGATTAGTCCCCTTATAACTATTGGAATACTAATAACCATTGCGGATTTTTTGAAACAAATCAATGGACCATGGGTGTGGGTTGCTTTTGTTTTAAGTTATTGGATTATTTTGTTCATTTCAATTGCGGGTTTATCAGGATTAAACTCGTTTAAAACAATTTTTGATAAGCCAACAGGGAAAATGTTTTGGAACGTTTTTGCTGTTGCAATCAGCCTTGGATCAATTTACTTTGTATTTGAAAATATTGAGTACTATAGAATTTTCCCGTTCTTAATTGCGGGTATTGGATTTTCTTTAATAAACCCAATTTTCGAAGAACTTTACTGGAGAAAAATATTGTTTGATAACGTCACTAACCATTGGTGGATTTATGCATTTTATTTCAATTTAATTTTTGCGTTAATGCATTTCCTTGCGTTGGGGAAAATTTCGAATCCAAATAGTGAGTTTGTTATTGTTCCTATTACTTTTCTGGCTGGATTTATTTGGAGCCTTGTCTATAAGAATACGCGAACATTGAAGTATATTATCCTTGGTCATTTGATAATGGATATATGTGGATTTTCAGCATTGTATATTCGATGATTGGCTGCACCATTTCACCTAACAGCCTAATGCACACTCTGGTGCCGGTACAAAATGAACTGAGTTGGAAGGAAGCTGGGAAAGCTACTGTTTTTGAGAAATCTATGGAAGCAATAAGACAAAGCGACGGATAAAGTGAAGATGGAAATCCTTTTAGGAAAACTACTTGAAACCAGCATGCGTAGGGCATAATATACCCGTGAAGTCATTCCGCAGTCCGCAGGCAAGCACCTAGAAACAGTCTTTGGCACAGAGTACTGACAGTAAAGCATCTATGCTAGGCAAGCAACAAGCAGGGGAATGTACAAAACATAATTCGGTGCCTGGCACCTTTTGGCTACAAATTTAAACTATAGGTGACTATGTTAAAGCGAAGTGGGTTTTGGGCATTGCTATTTGGTTTTGTTTTCCTGGTCTCGGTTGGCTATGGGGATACTCAAACGCCATCCACCGTGAAGCAACCCAAATCTACAGATTCGCTTTGGCCTGTTGCTGTGGGCTATATCGGCTCAAGCGCTCATCGCTCCAACAGTTTCTCGTGGTGGTATATTAAGGAAAAAGATTTGCAGAAAGAGGGCTGGGATAAGCGCGTGATATGTACGGTGGATGATTCCCAAAACAAGTGGATGCGTTTGAATAACCAGGATGTGAAGCTGAAGATGCTTCGTACCACCAACCCGGATAACATTTTGACCAAAGGTACAAAGTTTAGCGAAACATACTCCGCCGGTCCCTATCGAATTGAAATGAACTATCTGCAGACCAATGACCCCAAAAGTGAAGATCATGAATTCATAGCCTATGATGTCGTTTTTACGATCAGCCGCAATAAACAAAAGGTAGCCTTCATGACCAAATGCACTATTAGTGAATGATCCAAAACGTTTTATAAGAATGGGGGTCGGACATCTTTCGGCTTCGGACAACCGAACACTGTCCCTGTAGAGGTAGTTCGGTATAAGGAGGGGTGCGTGTGAAAACCTTAGATATAGATATCACGGTTAGTGCTCGGCATCCGGAAGTCAAAATCATTAAGCTCAAGGGAAAAATTGATGAAACGTCCGAGCGTGAG
Organism: uncultured bacterium; assembly: GCA_964604705.1. Classification (GTDB taxonomy): domain Bacteria; phylum Oederibacteriota; class JAAXVQ01; order JAAXVQ01; family JAAXVQ01; genus JAAXVQ01. The sequence continues at coordinate 111,425 of CAZSAP010000011.1, read as the reverse complement.
TTAAAGAGGTTTTTTTTTTGGAAAACTGAAAAAGGGTCCTATTGCAAAGTGGTGATTGATCTTGGCGGTGTTAGTTGGGTCAGTGAAAACGGTTGGCGGATGTTTTTTCAAGAGGCCCTAAGATGTCAGACCTCTAAGGGCATTTTTATTCTAGCCAGCCTAAATGCCGATATGAAGGAACGGTATAACAAGAATTTGTCGGATACGTTTCCGATCGCGGATAACCCCGAGGCAGCTGCTGATATGGCCGTTGAAAGAGTTCCGTCTGCGCACCAGGGGGGATTGTGGCCTTGGGAGCGTAAGTGAAATATGGAGGAGACGGGGTTCGAAATTGGTGCCTGGCACCTTTGCTCTTGAATGTCATCTCGAACGGAGTGAGAGATCTGAGGATTTAGTGCCTGACACCGTTTACGCTCTTTTAGGAATACTACTTGAAACCAGCATGTTATGGGCATATTATACCCGTGAAGTCATTCAGCAGTCCGCAGGCAAGCACCTAGAACACGTCTTTTGCACACAGTAGCGCGAGTAAAGTCTTCAAGCAAGGCAAGCAACAAGCGGGGAATGTAGAAAACTTAAATGGGTGCCTGGCACCTTTTACCAGGGATTACTAGGTTGCTAAGTTGTTACCATCCACCAAAACATGAAGAGCTTTTAAAGGCAACTGAAATAGCAAGGCTTACTAAGGCTTTTAAAGATTTTATAACTAAAACAGGAATGAAATTAGCCAATAAACTTTTTCTGAAAAAGGAGAAATAAATTATGAGTATGTTTTGTTATCAGTGTCAGGAGACAGCTAAGAATACAGGTTGCACCATTCGAGGTGTATGCGGCAAAGATGAACGAGCTGCTGATTTGATGGACTTGTTGATTTACTCTTTGCAAGGTTTTTCAATTTATGCAGAGAAAACCGGACCTTTGGACAAAAAATATGGTGTGTTCACCTGTCAGGCTCTTTTTTCAACGATTACTAACGCGAATTTTGATGAGGATAGAATTGTAGATCTTATTAAAAAAGCTCTTATACTTCGTGATGAAATCAAAAGCCGAGTACAGATTTCCAAAGAGGACTTACACAATTCAGCCGTTTGGACAGCGGAAACAAAGGAAGAGTTTATTCAAAAATCATTGCAGGTAAGTCCTTTGTCTTACAGTGAGAATGAAGATAGTCGATCGCTAAAATCCCTGCTTCTGTATGGATTGAAAGGCATAGCTGCTTATACAGAGCACGCCGCTGTTTTGAATCAGTTTGATGAATCAATTTTTAGTTTTATGTATAAAGGGCTTGCAGCTATTACCAAAAATTTATCAGTCGATGAACTGACTAAACTTGTACTTGAAGCTGGTGAAAACGCAGTTAAGGCCATGGCCGTACTTGATAGAGCCAACACAAGTACATATGGCCATCCTGAAATAACCAAAGTAAATCTTGGAGTCAGACATAATCCTGGTATTTTGATATCAGGTCATGATTTGAAAGATATGGAAGAATTGCTGAAGCAAACAGCAGGAACAGGTGTAGATGTCTATACCCATAGTGAAATGCTTCCGGCTCATTATTATCCAGCGTTTAAAAAATTCGATCATTTTGTGGGTAATTACGGCAGTTCATGGTGGCATCAAAATCAGGATTTCACTAGCTTCAATGGCCCTATCCTGATGACAACCAACTGTATTATTCCTGTAAAAGATACTTATAAGGATAGACTGTTTACTACTGGTATGGCGGGTTATCCAGGGATCAAACATATTTCTGACAGATCAGAAGGCGGTCAAAAAGATTTCAGAACAATTATTGATCTGGCCAAAAAATGTCAGCCACCTCAAGAAATTGAAACAGGTGAACTAGTGGGTGGATTTGCACATAATCAGGTTTTCGCCCTAGCTGATAAAGTTGTTGCAGCAGTTAAATCAGGAGCCATCAAACGGTTTGTAGTAATGGGTGGATGTGATGGCCGCCAAAAACCAAGAAGCTATTTCACAGAAGTTGCGGAAAGCCTACCAAAAGACACGGTTATTTTGACTGCAGGTTGCGCAAAATATCGGTATAACAAATTACCTCTTGGTGATATCAATGGCATTCCACGCGTTTTGGATGCCGGTCAATGCAATGATTCGTATTCGCTGGCGATTATTGCCTTGAAATTAAAGGAGGTATTCGGGCTAAGCGATATAAACGAGTTGCCGATATCATTTGATATTGCCTGGTACGAGCAAAAAGCTGTTGCTGTACTTCTGGCTTTATTACACCTTGGGATTAAAGATATTCGCCTAGGTCCTACTCTTCCTGCTTTTTTATCTCCAAATGTTGTAAACGTTTTGGTTGATAAGTTTAACATCAAGCCAATAAGTACAGTTGAAGATGATATCAAGGCAATGATGGCCGGCGCATAGAGACGGGGTATAGTTAATGCTTAATAAAGATAAAATGATTTCATTAAGCTTCTTTTTTTGACCATGGTGTTTGAAAAAGAATGCCTGGCACCTTTCGGCTTCGGACAACCGAAATGGGTGCCTGGCACCTTTTGGCCAAGCAAGGCAAGCAACAAGTGGGGAATATACAAAACTTAAATTGGTGCCTGGCACCTTTCGGGCACCTTTCGCGGAAATATGGGGGGGCATGAGTAAAGTGGAATTTGATCCAAAAAAATATAATATAGTTTTGCCTTTTTATTGGGCTGAAGATGATTTGGTTGCGGTGTTTACATTTATGGGTTTTCAAGTTATCCACTCGAACACCTTGGAAGGATTGGTTTGCAAAATAATTTCAACACCTAAAGTGGATTTTGCTATTGAATGGCAGCATGGACCGAACGATTTTGTAATTAGAGATATTCTTCATGCATGTAAGAAAAAAGCGGCGATTTTTCTATGTCTGAACTGGAATGGCAAACTACATTGCAGCCTTAAGAAAAAAGGCTATTCTGGAACAATAAAGCTGCCTGACGGATTTAATCCTGACATTTTATTTCCGAAGATGTACAAGGCAATGTATTTAACGAAAAAACCGAAAGTAACGACGCGGAATGGTGTTGAAAATTAATTAGAAAATGGAGCGGGGGACAATCATATTAAAATTGGTGCCTGGCACTTTTCGCCGTTGAATGTCATCTCGAACGGAGTGAGAGATCTGTGAATTCTGCTCCCGGCACCTTTCGGAAATCCTTTAAGGGAAATTACTTGAAACCAACATGCTAAGGGCATATTATACCCGTGAAGTCATTCAGCAGTCCGCAGGCAAGCACCTAGAACAAGTCTTTTGCACACAGCACTAAGAGTAAAGTCTTCAAGCAAGGCAAGCAACAAGTAGGGAATACACAAAACTTAATTGGGTGCCTGGAACCGTACTCACATGGGTGGGGGAACTATGCGTATTGTAACTTTTCCGAAGATACTGGTAATAGCTTCATTACTCTTGGGAATGGTGCAGGTTAGTAGTGCAGTTGATAACTATGTAGGTAGTACCCAGTCCAAGAAGCATAGATATCATTATACTTGGTGTGGCTGGGCAAAAAAAATTAATCCAGAAAATGCCATTTATTTTTCCTCAGTGAGAGAAGCTAGGGGTAATGGGTACACACCATGTAGAGTATGCAAACCGAAATAGGTGCCTGGCACCTCTTGTTCCGGAAAACTACTTGAAACCAGTATGTTAAGGGCATATTATACCCGTGAAGTCATTCAGCAGTCCGCAGGCAAGCACCTAGAACACGTCTTTTGCACACAGTAGCGCGAGTAAAGTCTTCAAGCAAGGCAAGCAACAAGCGGGGAATGTAGAAAACTTAAATGGGTGCCTGGCACCTTTTGGTACCTCACGCAAAAGGGAAATAAAATGAAAAAAGAATCGAAAATGCTTTTAGATAAAGCGTTAGATTCGTTAATGTTGAGCATCAATAGTTTTAATAGCCCATTTGATAGAGGACGGGTATCTTCTGTACTGATTTTATTAGATCATTCATTTGAAATGATAATGAAAGCTGCGATATTACATAAAGGCGGTAAAATAAGAGAAAAAGGAAAAAAAGAAACGATAGGATTTGATAACTGTGTAAGAAAAGGTTTGAGTGACTCTGTTTTAAAATTCGTTACAAACGAACAAGCAATGGTGCTTCAGACTATTAACGGATTGCGGGATGCTGCGCAACATCATTTGTTGGAAATTTCGGAGTCCCAGCTATATATACATGTTCAATCAGGGCTTACATTATTTAGCGATTTGCTACTAAGAGTATTTGGTATTAACATTAGTAGTGTGCTGCCGAATAGAACTCTTCCGGTTTCTACAGAAATGCCGCTAGATTTAGAAATGATGTTTGATTATGAAATTGCTAAAATTAAAGAAATGATGAAACCGGGTAAACGAAAACAAACGGAGGCAGAGGCACGATTAAGACCGCTCGCGATTTTAGATTCGGTAATAAAGGGCGAAAAAGGACAACCAACGAAAAGACAGCTAAATGATATAAAAAATGAAATAACAAGTGGAAAAACCTGGCAAAAAATATTTGTAGGGGCGGCAAGCATCCGAATCTCAACAGAAGGATCAGGTCCGAGCATCAGTCTTCGTATATCATCTAAAGAGGGGGAACCTATACAGTTAGTACCTGAAGGTACGCCCGGTGCATCAGTTGTTGCTGTGAGAAGGGTCAATGAACTTGGATATTATACCTTGACACTCAACCAAGTTGCTCGAGAAGTTAAGCTAACGCCCCCAAAAACTCTTGCTGTAATACGATCTTTAGGACTTCAAGAAAATTCTGAGTATTTTAAGGAATTTAATATGGGGTCTCAAAAATATAAAAGATATTCCGCTAAGGTAACTGTGGCCATTAAAGAAAAGTTAAAAGTAACTACTTTGGATGAGATCTGGAGGAAATTTAATCCATCGAAGAAATAAATCGGACTGAATAATTGCGTAAAAACACCGTAGAGCACAAGGAGAATAATGTGAGTGACGGAATAATTGAACGGAAAGCCGAGCATTATTATACTGAAGAAAAACGCGCTTTAGCTCCTTATGCTGCGAAAGCTGAAGATTCAATTGATAAGAGGTTATTTGAGACAACTCCTGATCTTGAAGCTGAAGTCGCGCGCCAATCATACCGAACGCCTTTTATGAGAGATCGCGATCGAATAATTCATTCTGAAGCGTTTAGGCGGCTGACTAATAAAACTCAAATTTATCACACGCATAATTTACCTGAGAAATATCGTACTAGGCTTTCTCACACAATGGAAGTTCTACAAATTTCGAAATCTTTAGGTTTGTTTTTGGGGTTGAATGTGGATTTAATAGAAGCTATCGCTTTAGGACATGATCTCGGACATACACCATTTGGACATATTGGAGAAGAAACGTTACATGGAATATTGTCGGGCAATGATCTTTTAGATGGGAAAGTACTTAAATTTGATCTTGGCTTTAGACATAACTATCAAAGTGTACGTGTTGTTGATGTGTTGGAAGATGAATATGAATATTATCCTGGATTAAATCTCACATACGCAGTTCGTGAAGGCATTTTTAAACATACCGAACCAAAGAAAATTCCCGAATATCGTTATTACTGTAATATTAGTGAAAACTATAATGACCTTTTTAAGGCGATGGAAATCAACTCATCTTCACTGGAAGGACAAGTAGTTGCAATTGCTGATGAGATTGCTCAGGTAACACATGACATTGAAGATGCTATAAATCAAAAAATTATGGATTGTACGGAACTTATGGAAAAAAATCCTGAAATTGTAAAAATCTTGGATTTTGAAGATAATAGTAAATATTTACAACCCAATATTATTTCGCGGAACTTACTCAGAAGATTTATTACGGGGATACAAAAAAATTCACTAGAAACACTAAAAAAAGATTATAAACCCGAGATGTACAATAATTTTCCATATATCATTAAACTATCGCCCGACCACATTAATGCCTTTAAAGAACTTAAAAAATATTATGTAAATACTTTAATAAAGTCGGAAAAGATAAATAAGATGGATGGGAAAGCAAAATTTATTATTAGGAAGTTGTATAAGGCTTATCTTTCGAACCCACGCCAATTACCGTATAAGGTTTTAGCACGTTATTTTAATAATGAAAAACGTTTTTTAGGTCAAGACGAGAGTAAATTCGAAGCTACTTATTTGGATCTTACTAGTAAGTATAATAATTCAACGCGTGTGAATGAGAATGTTAGGAATCATTATCTTGGGATTCTAAGTGACGAATATCAAAAAGGGTTCGTTGAGTTTAAAAAAATGGTTGCAAATTGGCCGAACTCGCAAAAACGTGATTATAAGAGTTTGATGGAAAAAGAGTATTATTTAAAAGAAAATTCGAAAAAACTTATCGAAAACCGGATGTATATTATTACTAATGCAACATTTAATCGATATGTTGCTGATCATATAGCTTTAATGAGCGATGTGCAAGCAAGTGATGAATTTCATGAATTATATGGGCATCAATTTTTTTAATACCATACAGGTATGATATTCATCTGACGTGCTTTCTTTTTTTTGGTTAGCCATTTAAGCTTGCCGATTTTCTCACTCTATTTTTCCTGTATTTCCTACACCTCTTATGCTATAGTACCGAGACCTTTTTACCGCAAATTCCGGCTCGTCTGCAAGACCCCGGTTTTTCCAGGTCATCTAAAAATTTAATTTTTGCTCGGAAGGAGCACAGGTATGGCAAAGAAATTCATTACGTGTGATGGTAACTACGCTGCTGCGCACATTGCGTACATGTTCAGCGAAGTTGCCGCGATTTACCCGATTACCCCGTCGTCCACCATGGCGGAGTATGTAGACGAATGGGCGGCCCAGGGCCGCAAGAACATGTTCGGGGAAGTGGTGAAGGTTGCAGAAATGCAGTCCGAAGCCGGCGCCGCGGGTGCCGTGCACGGGTCACTCCAAGCCGGCGCGTTGACCACGACATTCACCGCCTCGCAGGGCTTGCTCCTCATGATTCCCAACATGTATAAAATCTCCGGCGAGTTGCTCCCGGGCGTCTTCCACGTTTCGGCCCGCTCCTTGGCCGCGCACGCACTCTCGATCTTCGGCGATCACTCGGACGTCATGGCCACGCGCCAAACCGGTTTCGCCATGTTTGCCACCTCCTCGGTCCAGGAAATCATGGACTTGACAGCGGTCGCGCACTTGTCGGCTATAAAGGCCCGCATTCCTTTCTTGCACTTCTTCGACGGGTTCCGCACTTCGGCTGAGATTCAAAAGATTGAAGCCCTCGACCAGGCGGACTTGGAAAAAATCTTGGACAAGAAGGCCCTCCAGGCTTTCCGCGACGCGGCGTTGAACCCGGAACACCCGGTCACCCGCGGCACGGCGCAGAACCCGGACATTTACTTCCAGGCGCGCGAAGCCTCCAACCCGTTCTACGCGGCCATTCCGGAAATCGTCTCGCACTACATGGGCGAAATGTCCAAGCTCACCGGACGCAAGTACAAGTTGTTTGATTACTACGGTGCTCCGGATGCTGAGAACGTGGTCATTGCCATGGGCTCGGTCACCGAGACCTTGAAAGAAGTCATTGACGTGCTCGTGAAAAAAGGCGAGAAGGTCGGCTTGGTGGTGGTTCACCTGTACCGTCCGTTCTCGGCCAAGCATTTCTTCGAAGCCATCCCGGCCTCTGCCAAGCGCATTGCCGTGTTGGATCGCACCAAAGAACCCGGCGCCAACGGCGAGCCGTTGTACCTGGACGTGAAGGACTTGTTCTACGGCAAGGCCAATGCTCCGTTGATCGTGGGCGGACGCTACGGTCTTTCCTCCAAGGACACGACCCCGGCGCAGATGATGGCCGTGTTCGAGAACTTGAAGGTCAAGGAGCCGAAGAACGGCTTCACCGTCGGCATTGTCGACGACATTAGCTTCACCTCGCTCCCGCAGCTGCCCGAAGTCAACGTGTTGCCCAACAGCACGTTCCAAGCGAAGTTTTACGGCCTGGGCTCGGACGGTACGGTGGGTGCGAACAAAAACACCATTAAGATCATTGGTGAGACCACGGACAAGTATTGCCAGGCGTACTTTGCGTACGATTCCAAGAAGTCCGGCGGTGTGACCATTTCCCACTTGCGCTTCGGCGACAACGTCATTCGCGCTCCGTACTACGTCAGCGTGCCTGACTTTGTGGCCTGCCACGTGCAGTCCTACTTGGACAAGTACGACATGCTCAAGGGTTTGAAGAAGGGCGGAACGTTCCTGCTCAACACCCTTTGGAAGCCCGAAGAGCTGGACAAGCACCTGCCGGCGCACATTAAGAAGTACATTGCCGAGAACGACATAAACTTCTACATCATCAACGCCACGGACATTGCCGAGGAAATCGGCTTGGGCAACCGCACGAACACCATCATGCAGGCAGCCTTCTTCTTTATTTCCAATGTCATTGATTACAAGTTGGCAGAGAAGGAAATGAAGTACATGGTTGAGAAGTCCTACGGCAAGAAGGGCGAAGGCATTGTCAAGATGAACAACGCCGCCATTGACCGCGGTACGCAAGTCACCAAGGTCACTGTCCCTGCCGCCTGGAAGACCGTCACGGTCACCAAGGCCCCTGTGGCCGACGATGTGCCGGAGTTCATTGGTCAGTTCGTCAACCCGATCAACCTGTTGAAGGGCGACGACCTCCCGGTCAGCGCGTTCAAGGGTCGCGAAGACGGAACCCTCATGGCCGGTACCTCGGCCTACGAGAAGCGCGCCATTGCGGTCAACGTGCCGGAATGGATCCCGGAAAACTGCATTCAGTGCAACCAGTGTTCGTATGTTTGCCCGCACGCGGTTATTCGTCCGTTCTTGCTCGACGAAAGTGAAATGAAGGGTCTGCCGGCCAACACCAAGACGTTGGCGGCCGTGGGTCCTGCGTACAAGGGTCTCCAGTTCCGCATGCAAGTCTCGGTGCTCGATTGCACGGGTTGCGGCAACTGCCTGGATGTCTGCCCGGCCAAGACCAAGGCTTTGGACATGAAGCCCATTGCCACGCAGGAAGCGGAAGTGGCGCGTTGGAACTACTTCTCCAAGCATGTGACCTACAAAGATACCTTGGCGCCGAAAGACGCCACCATCAAGAACTCCCAGTTCGCCCAGCCTTTGTTTGAGTTCTCCGGGGCCTGCGCGGGTTGCGGTGAGACGCCTTACATTAAGTTGATCACCCAGCTCTACGGGGACCGCATGATGGTCGCCAATGCGACCGGGTGTTCGTCGATTTACGGCGGTTCCTCGCCGTGCTCGCCGTACACGAAGAACCAGGCAGGGTGTGGTCCGGCGTGGGCCAACTCGCTGTTTGAGGACAATGCCGAGTACGGCTTTGGTATGGCCACGGGTGTCCGCCAGATGCGCACGCAGCTGGAAAACCTGATGAACCAGGCCAAGGCCTCGGTCAAGCCCGAGACCCAGGCCGCGTTTGCGGAATGGATTGAAGGCAAGGACGACGCAGAGAAGTCCAAGGCCGCGTCGGCCAAGGTGCTGGCGGCATTGAAGAACGAAAATTCCCCGGCGGCGGCTGAGATCGCGAAGCTGGCGCAATACCTCATCAAGAAGTCCATCTGGATCTTCGGCGGTGACGGTTGGGCCTACGACATTGGCTTTGGCGGGTTGGATCACGTCATTGCCTCGGGCGAGGATGTCAACATCCTGGTGCTCGATACGGAAGTGTACTCGAACACGGGCGGACAGGCTTCCAAGTCCACCCCCGTGGCGGCCGTGGCCAAGTTTGCGGCTGCGGGCAAGCGCATTCGCAAGAAAGATTTGGGCATGATGGCCATGAGCTACGGCTACGTGTACGTGGCCCAGGTGGACATGGGCGCCAACCAGACCCAGTACCTGAAAGCCATCCGCGAAGCCGAAGCCTTCCCGGGTCCTTCACTGGTCATTGCGTACTCACCCTGCATTAACCAGGGCTTGAAGAACATGGGCCAGTCCCAGCGTCAGGGCAAGAACGCGGTGGAGTGCGGTTACTGGCACTTGTACCGCTTCGACCCGCGCTTGGAAAAAGAAGGGAAGAACCCCTTCCAGATCGATTCGAAAGAACCGAACTGGGCGAATTTCCAGGGCTTCCTCCAGAGCGAAGTGCGCTACACCTCGCTCAAGAAGGCCTTCCCGGGCGTGGCCGACGAACTGTTTGCCGCAGCGGAAGAGAACGCCAAGTGGCGCTACAATTCCTATCTGAGAATGTCGCAGATGGATTACACCAAGAAGTAAGCGTCGTTTAGTAACCTGTACGTTCCAAGGCCTCGGTGGGGTAACCTACCGGGGCCTTTTTTTTATTCCTTTACTTAAAATCGTGCGGAGACGATAATTGACTCGTTTGGTAGAAAAACACGGGCGGCTTGGGGGAAGCTTCTGAGCGTTCGTGAAAAAAACCACACGGAGGTAGCTATGCGCATTTTGGGGGTGTTGGGGTTTTTGGCGTTGTTGTTTGGGGGCGCGGTTGGCAGTGGGGCTGAGACGGTTACCGAATCACCTGAGCTCATGTTGTTCCAGGAAATTCCCAGCATGTTGACCAAGATTCAAAAAGAACGTGTGCCCGCCTCTGTGACGGTCATAACCGCCGAACAAATCAAATCCACGCCGGCACGCAATATCTACGATCTGCTGGAAGTGTACGTGCCCGGGGCCGTATGGCTCAACCATCATGAAAGTCCGCACGTGGGCATCCGCGGAGTGGTCTCGGACCGCAACTACAAACACATCTTGTTGGTGAACGGCCGGCGCATGAATCAGGATGCGCACAGTGGCGGGGAATGGGAATTGGAAAACTGGGACTTAAACGACATCCAGCGCATTGAGGTCATCCGTGGCCCGGGCTCGGTCACGTATGGGCCGGGCGCCATTGCAGCCGTGATCAACTTGATCACGAAAAATGCCGACACAGCTGCGGGCACGCAAACAGGCGTGCAGTATGTCTATCCTTACGATTCCAAGGCGCTGTATGTGAGCGAAGGGCTCAAGGGTGAGTGGTACAAGGCGTACTTTCACGGCAGCGTGGCCCGCACCAGCGGCATCCTCCCGCGGGAGTATGTGGTGGACTATGCCAACCGCGGCGGATATTTGGGCGAGGGCGATATGGCCAACACCAAGGCCTTGTATTATTTCAACGACGCGGACCAGAAACCCCAGGTTAAACTTAATGCTGAGTTTAATTTCTTAAACGAGTGGCAGGCCTGGATCCGGTACAGCAACACCGGGACCTCCCGGCACGGGGCGTACGGCAATTTTCAGACCCAGCTGCCTTCAGGGGATTACGCCAATGTGAAAGAGAACAAGGATCAGGGCTTTGTCGCCCAGGTCAAAGATCAGCACAACTTTGGTCTGGTGGATCTGAAATCCACGGTAAGCTACAGTTCGCTGGACCACCAACGCCGCGGGTACAACGGAAATACGAGCGACATTAACTCCATGCAAAATATCAATCACCGGTTTGCGGAAAACCAACTTCTGGCCAGTGTGCTGGCCTCGCTCCATGAGGTCGAGACCGTCAAGGTGGCCGCGGGCGTGGAGTATGCGTACAAGTCGTTTGTGCCGGGCTGGGGCAGTGACTGGGACCACTTCCGCATTGGCGACAGCAGCAACATTTTCGGCTCACCGGCCGGTGCGGCTCAAGCCGGCGTGACGTCCTATGTTTTGGCCGGGAAGGGGTGGCAGGCCTATGAATTCTCCTACTTGGCCGAGGCCAATTATGAGTTTGTTCCGCAGTGGAACTTGATTGCCTCGGGACGTTTGGATGACCATGAATTTACCCCCGCGTATTTCTCACCGCGCGTGGCTTTGGTGACCGATCAAGCGGCCTTGGGTATGTTTAAGGCCATTTGGCAGCAGTCGTTGCGCATGAACACCGAAGAGCAACTTTATCTGGCCAGCCAATCGGGTGCCGGTGTGGCGCCTGAGAAACTCAACGGAGGGGAATTCATTTATCAAATAACCCCGATTGAGCATCTCGATATCAACGCGTCGGCCTACTATAATGTTTTGGATATAGTTGGGTGGAGCACCACGGCTTTAAGCAGCAACGGTTTTGCCACTGGAGAAAGCCGGCGTTTGGGCCTTTTGAAAATATGGGGATTTGATTTGGAGAGCAAGTGGACCCAGGACATGGTCACTGTAGGGCTCATGCAATCCTACGCCAAGCAGATTGAGTTCTTGCTCGATTCGGGCCAAACCGGCGCAGGGATAAGTTATGCGGATTTCAACTATCCGGTGGGCGGGAGCACACTGCGGGGTACGGGCAATGACTTGAACAACTGGCCCAATTGGTCAACCAAGTTGTATACGGAAGTCAAGCCCACGGCCGCGCAACTGATCCATCTCGATGCCCGGGTGTACTACGGTTACGAGGGTGCCAAGGACGGCTTGGCGATGCTGGAAAATGCGGTCAAAGGCACAGCCAACGAGGCCGCTGTCAAAAATTCGCTGGAGAAGATGCGGGCGCAAAACGTGTATCAGTGGGATTTGCGTCTTAACGCCTCCTACCGGTACAGTGTGTTGGAAAACCTAAGCATCACGATTTATGCCATGAACGTGCTTAATCTTACGGGGAACAAGCGCTATTCCTACGATTCCGGATTGTTCCGCCTCTCGCCGTATCGCAGCAGTTGGGTGGAAGAACCTTTGACCTTGGGCACGGCCATTGATTATCGTTTTTAAGTAGACATTCTCCGAAATCGAGCGGATCGTTGGGTTTCCAGCGATCCGCTTTTTTTTATGGAATTCCAGGATTTTTCTTCCATTCTAATACCAAGAATAAGATAATAAAACCAAGCTTTTCATTGGACCCAGTGAAAGGGTCGTCTCGGCATTGTACGTCGGCGAGAGGTACTGCCTGTTTTGGTTATCTTTTCTTAAGCTTTGTCAGTTGTCGTCGATCCTATACGGTGAGGATACGCGAAAAACCTTAAATTAAAACCTTTTCTTGGAACGCAGGCAAGTGGAACGAAGTCCAACAAGTGATTTTTCCTATTCGGGGGGAGACCTATGAAACGATTCGCAACATCACTTCTGGCCAGTGTTTTCTTGGTGGGTTTGGCGGTCTCGATGTCGTGGGGCGCTGGATCCGCCAACCGTCTTTCAGGGTTTGCCACAGATGGTCCCAATCCCAAAATGGTGTTTCTCGTGACCGACAGCAACGGCAATGGCGTACGCGGCGCTACTGTCTCCCTAGTTGCCACAGCTGGAACCTTGGATGTGGTTTCAGGTACCACGGGGCCGGATGGGACACTGACCGTGAACCAAACCGGTGGCGGGCTCGGGGATACCATCACCGCCACCTGCACGGGTGTGGCCGGTTCGCCGTACGCGATTATCTCCGGTACAACCCGGGCCGTGGCCGCCGCCGATACGGTCATCACCTGGTACGATGAGTCCCAGCGTTTGGTCAATGCGGTCGTGGTGGTCACAGCCAACAAAGTCCTCACCTCCACGTCCACGTTTAATTTTGCCGTCGTGGATAATACCAGCGATTACCGCAACATAACCTTGAGCCAACAAACCGCCTCTCAACTTACCAGCGGACCTGCGCAAGTGGAAGTCCTCCAAGGTACGTTTAATGCGCTGGATCGGGTGAACGTGGATGAAACGACCGTGACGGCCAATCCCAACGGCAGTGTGATCTTTGCCTCCAATCCGCCCACGCGCTATCTCTCGGCCTTGGCCGTCGAAGGGGCCAGTCCCACGGTCTGTGCCGTGGTCACCGATGCCAAGGGCGTGGGGATCTCGGGCGTGACCGTGAACGTGAGCGCCACGGTAGGAAGTTTTGTTCCGGCCTCGGGGGTCACCAACGCCAACGGCGAAGTGTTCTTCTATGAACTGGGCGGGAGCCTGGGCAACACCATCACCGTGACCTGCCCCTCGTTGGCTGAGACCTTCCCAGCCAAGGTCATCACCAGTACCGGTGCCGTGCAAACGGCCTCGGATCAGCTGGTCACCTGGTTTTCGCGCAAGACCCGCAAAGTGCAAGCCGCGTTTGTGAATCGCACAACCCATGTTCTAAACAACTCGGTGTCCGGTTCCACGGTGAACTACATCACCACCATCAACGCCAACTCCAATGACATAGCCCCGTCCATGAGTACCTTTACGGATCAGGATCCCTTGGTTCGCCCGGCACTGGCGCACTTGGCGTTTGGTACCAGCGAAGTGGGCGATTTGGTGCGTTTTCGGCAAAATGTACAGAACCGCTATCCGGCCAATACCGATAACTATCATGCGATCCTGGAAGTGCCGGCCAATGAGTCGCAGTATTTGTTGGCCTTTGCCACGGGTGGAGCCAACCCCACGGTTTGGGGTGTGGTGACCGACAGCCAAGGCAACGCGGTGCGCAACGTACAGGTGAACTTTGCCCTGGAAGGCAGTGGGGCCCTGGACGTGGCGTCCACTACGACCACGTGGAGCGGGATTGCCTTATCCAACCTGACAGGGGCTGCGGCTGTAGGGAATACCATTACGGTTTCGGCCACAGGTCTGGGTGAAGTGAAAATCATAACCGCTGATTCGGTGGCGGTTACAGCGACCGACCGGACCTACGGGTGGTACGATCCGGAAACACACAAGGTCTTTGGGGCTGTGGTCAACTCCCTGAACAATGTCCTTACCAACTCGGGCACACCCCTTGGCGAAGGTGTCTTGAACAAGACCCTGGGCAACAACAATCCGCAAATTGCGCCTTTCTTTGCCCAAACTGCAAGCGCACCGTGTTTGTCCCACATTAGCTTTGGGACCCTTGAAGCCGGGGACTACATTCGGATGAATCAGGCCACCACCTCACCCAACTACGATGTGGTCATTGTGGCCGATGCCGATCCGGCCAAATTTCTCTGGGTCTTTGCCAAAGGCGGGGTCAATCCCGATATGTGGGCCGTGGTGGTGGACAACAAGTGCAATGCCTTGGAAGGGGAACCTGTAACCTTTTCCACCACCCAGGGCACCTTGGATGTCACCAGCGCCAACACCTCGTTTGGCGGGTTTGTCATCTCCACCCAGAGCGGGGGAGCCTTGGGCAACACAATCACGGTCTCTTCGCCGGGCTTGCCGCCGGTCAGCGTGATTACCTCGGCGGCCGTCAACTTGGTCGGCGGCGATTGGTCCTACGCCTGGTACGATCCATCCCGACTCACGTGTTTTGGCATGACCGCCAGCCAAGGCACCAACGTGTGCACAGCCAACGGAGGCGCGGGCATTTCGGGTGTGTACGACAACACCAGCAACAACCGGCCGTTCAGTGTGAATGGTGGGTTGGGTCAAGATTTGAATCGTCCGAAAGGAACCATGCAACTGGCGCAATGGACCGTTCCCCAAGGAACCGCGAGTGTGGGCGACGAGGTGGGTTTGGATCTCTCCACGAGTCCTTATCCGGATGCCTTCATCCGCATCAACTCCCTCAAGCCCAGCTATTTGTTTGCCTATGCGACCGCCGGAACCAACCCTACGGTCACGGCCATGGTGGTGGATGCCGATGGCGTGGGTATTCCCGGCGTGAGTGTCTCGTTTTCTGCCTCACAAGGGACCATGAGCAACGGCCCGATCTGGGTCACGCGTTTCGACGGGACTGTGGATTCCACCCAGAGCGCCGGTGCGCTTAACAATATCATAACGGTTTCCGCCACCGGGTATGCGCCGGTGCAAATTTACACCAACGGTTCCGGCGGCATCAACACGTCGTCTCCGACCCGTATCTGGTACTCCCCGCAGAACCGCCGCCTGAACGCCGTGGTCCTGCAGTACGCCTGCTGGAACGTGGCCGTAACTACGGCCTCAACCATAAGCTTTGTGCCTGTGGACAACACACCGGCCAACGGACGCTCGCTTTCCGCGACCGGGATCAAAATTATTTCTTCACAACTTCCCACCTACTCGTGGGTGGCTCCGGGTACCGGAGGCGTGGGGGATCAGATCAAGGTTCAAGTCACGGTCTCGCAGGCCACGGAAGATGCGGTCTTTACCTTGCCCGCGGACAGCAACCGGTACTTGGGCGTCTTTGCCACCGGCGGCTCCAATCCCACGGTCTGGGCCGTGGTTACCGATGCCAATGGCAATGGCGTGGCCGGCGTGCCGGTCCGCTTCCAAACCTCGAACGGCACCATGGGGTTGTCCAGCACTGTGACCAATGCCTCGGGGACAACCAACACGGGGTTTGTGCCCACGATTCCTGCCAGCTTGGGGAATTTGATCAACATCTCGGCCGACGGTGTCGGAGATACCAAGACCGTGACCACGGCCGCGGACGGCCCGGTGGAACCCTCCAGCGTGGCGGTTCCTTGGTACGATGTCCAGACCCGGGTAGGCAGTGCCGCGTACGTGACCATACCCAACAACATCTTGGCCCAATCCACGAATGCGTCGTTTACATCAGTGGATACGACGTCCAATGGACGAACGTTTGCCCTGGGTACCGGCGTGCAACAGACAGGAACCGATCCGGCCAATGTGACCGTAACCAACGGCACACAAGGGCAGGGGGATCTTATCCAGTTTGCCGAATCCAATGCCACAGCCGATCCGGATGCGATCGTGTCCATTGCCGTGCCGAATTCCGAGCTTACATCCACTCTGACGCTCACACCGGATCCGGTGGTTAACGGCAATACACTCACGGTGACCATGACGGTATTTAACAACGGAATGCCGACGGCGCTAAATGTCAGTCCTACGGCGCTGGCTGTATCCGGCGGCGCCACCTATGTATCCGGACCCACCCCGGCGTTTGTGGCCAGCCTTCCCAGTGCGAGTTCGCAAAATTTTGTCTGGACGTATCGGGCCACAGTCCCGGGCAATCTGACCATGACCGGTCAGGCCATAGGTGTGGATTCCTACACCCTGCTCGGCTTGACCTCGACGGCGGCTACGTCCAACAACATTACCCTGCGTGATCCGCATGTTCCGGTCCTGGATCCGGCCGTCTCGGCTATGCCCGGGGTGCGGACGGTCGGGCAATGGTTTAATGTGTTCATGAGCGTGGCCAACAACAGCGACCTGGAAGTGCCCAACGCGCTCACGGTCACGCCCTCGGCCTTGACCATTGCCGGTCCGGCCACGCTGGCATCCGGTCCGGATTTTGCAACGCAATTGATCGGGCGGGGGGAAACCAAGACCTTTGCCTGGACCATCTTGGCCACCGGGCCGGGAAGCATTACGGTCACGGCTCAGGCGTATACCGTGAATCCGTTTGATGCCACTGGGGTGACGTCCGCGGCCGTCTCGGCCAATCCGGTGTTGGCCCAAACCGCACCCGATCTGGTCGGTTCGGTGGTTGTGCCCACCACGGTGGAGCGTGTCAGTACGTTTACAGTTCGGCTGGATGTGACCAATCGCGGCGGTGCGACCGCCCAAGATGTGACCCCCACGGCCGTGACACTTTCCCAGCCTGAGTTGGTCACCTGGGTAAGCGGGCCGACGCCTGCCGCCCAGACGATTCAGGCAGGTGAGACCAAGAGCTTTGTATGGCAGTATAAAGCCGGGGTGAGCAACGGTACGCTCACGGCGGCGGCAGCGGCCACGGGTCGGGACGGAAATACGGGCACCCAGCACAGCTCCCCGCTGGCCACCAGTGCGGTGATCAACATTATTCAGGGTGTGTTGAGTTTGGATGCCTTGCAGGTGAGTGAACCCCGGGTGTATCGTGGCCAAAAAGGCTTGACCGTAACATTGCTGGCGCATAATACGAGTACCATGTCGGTCTCGCTCACGGCAGCTTCGTTGACCTTTAACACCGTGCAAACCGGATTCAGTGTCACGCCGGAAGCGTCCAATCCGGTTTTGATCTTGCCGAACAGCCAGTTCATACTGCGGTTCTTTGTGGACGTGGGGAAAGATGCGCCTTTGGGCACGGTCGTGGTGAATGCCTCTGTGCAAGGGGACGCCGGATTGGCCGGAACCCTTTCGGCCAATGGCGCACAACAGCCGGCCAGTTGGGAAGTCCTGGATGCGTTTAATCAGTTGCTGCAAAACTACCCGAACCCTTTAAAACTTTCTCACCACCCGAGCACGACGTTTGAGTATGCGGTCAAAGAGGACGTGAAGGTCACCTTGAAGGTGTACAACCTGGCCGGGGAACTCGTGGCGGTCTTGGTGGACGGGCAGCCGGGAGTCGGCTTGCATCGGGCCGTATGGAACGGGGCCAACGGCGATGTGGGGCAGCGCGGGAGTACGGTGGGGAGCGGAGTTTACATCGCGGTCTTCCAAAGCGGTGATTATAAGGAAATGCGGAAGGTGGTGGTGATCCGATGAGAAACCTCCTCTGTGGATTCGTTGCGGCATTAAGCATCGGTGGCCTGGCGCTTTCCGGTTGGTCCTGGGAGCGCGGCACCACGGGCGCGGATTATTTAAAAATCGGCTTAGGGGCCGATGCGGTGGGCATGGGCGAGGCGTACACGGCCTCGTCCGGGGAAGTGACCAGCATGTTTTACAACCCGGCCGGGTTGGCGGCCATGGACGCCAGTCAGCTGACGGCCACCCATTTGAATTGGATTGCCGATACCCAGTACGAAGCCTTGGCCTTTGCCCGCCCGGATGTGGACTTCGGTACTGTGGGGGTGGGTGTGTTTTTGCTGCACATGCCGCCGATCGCCGCCCGGGACGAGTACAACCACGACCAAGGCACGGTCAATGTCTCGGATTTGGGCGTTCAGGTGTCGTATGCCAAAGACATGCAGCGCTGGTTGGGTGTGTCCGGGTTGTCCGGTGGCGCGAGCTTGAAAATACTGCACCGCGAATTGGCCGGGCAGGCCGCCTCGGGCGGCGCCTTGGATATCGGGGCGCTGTATGCGCTCGATGACCATATTACTCTCGGGCTTTCCTGCTTGAATGCCGGGTACCTTTCCAAGTTCGGGAGCGAGCAAGATTACCTTCCGTTTGTGGTTCGCTTGGGAACCGCGTATGCCTATAGCTTTGCGGCAGGCCAGAAAGTGGTCGCCGCCCTTGATTTGACGCAATCCCTGGACAACCAACTGCGCTCCAATGTCGGTTTGGAATACACGCTTCTGAATCTGCTCCATGCCCGCGCCGGGTATAAGTTTGGCTACGACAGCGATGCGTTTCAAGCGGGTCTGGGAGTCGGCTGGCAGGCCATCTCTGTGGATTATGCCATAAAGCTTATGGGGGTTTTCGGGCCGACCCATTATGTATCCGCCTCCATGACCTTTGGGGCTAAAATCGTGGAGCAACAGCAGGATCGCGGGCAGGAGCTGCTGAAAACCGCGGAGCGTTTGTACGAGCAGAGCAAGTATCCCGAAGCGCTCAAAGCCGCGGAAGAAGCCGTGTTGATCAACCCCAAGAGCGTGCCGGCCCAGCAACTCCGGGATAAGTTAAAAACGGTTTTGGACATGTTGCAGATACCGGCCGATCCCAATGCACCCGCACCTACTGAAACCGGGCAACCGCTTTCGAAAGACGATCTGGAAGAAAGGGCGCCGACGACACCGCAGGAGGTTCAACCATGAAGATGTTGCGCGTAGCTCTTTTCAGTGTGGTGTTGGGTACGGCTTTGGCAGGAGCGGCTCTGGCGTTTGAAGAAGTGCGTGCAGACTCACCCGCGCCTACGGCCGCGCAAAACACCCAGGGGAAATCCACCTTCGAGTTTGACCAGGCCATCCAAAGTTATTTGAAGGGCGATTCGTCCAAGGCCATTCAACAGTTGAACGAGTCCCTTAAACTGGATCCGACCAACCAACGGGCCAAGGTGTTTCTACTGAAGATTTTGGTGGAGCGGGGCAGCCGGCTCTTCTTAGCCAAGCAATACGCCAAGGCCAACGATTACCTGGCCCAGGCGTATTACATGGACCCGAAGAACGAGCAGATTCGCCAAATGTACGAGATCTCGGCCAAACAAGTGGCGCCGCAAAATGCGGTGGCGAAAGTGGCCTTGATTCCCAAAGAGATGCAGACCGAGATGCTGAAAGAGCAAGCGGCGCAACGTTCGCAGGCCCAGGGGGCGGCCCCGGTGACCTTGGCCTCCTCGGCTCCGCAGGCCGCCATTGTTTCGCATGGAGGCGGAGCCGCCTTGGGGGTGAACGTGGAACCCCCGCGCGGAGGCGGCGGTGTGCCCGGGCCCGAAGGGTCCCTGGCCTTGGCTGAACAATATGCCAAGAACGCCACGGCCATGATGAATCTGCTGAACAACTATCAATCGCGCCAGGAACGGCAACTTGAAAAATTTATGGTGCCCATGGACCGCTTGCAGAACATGTATTATCAATCCGAGCAGGACCGCAAGAATTTCATTAACCAACTGGATGGGCGCTTTAAGACCGTCTTGGGCGATATGTCCTTTCAACGCCGGATGGTGATCTACGGTTTTCTGGCCGGGTTGATTATGCTGGGATTTGTGATCTGGGGCTTTTACATGGTGATTCTGCGCATGCGTTCCAAGCGTGAAGAATTAATTATGAAATACCAACAGGAAATGTTAAAAATGGTGCGGGATATGGCCGCCTTGCCCGGGAGTGGCGGGATGAGTTCTTTGCCCGGCGCGCCGGGATACCGCTTGCAGGGGAGTTCACCCCAGATGCTCATTGGCGGCGGATATCCTCAACCGGGGATGAACACCCCCAGTTTACCCGGGGCAGGCTATCCAAACCAAGGATATGACATGGGCCAGATGCCCAACATGGGTCAGATGCCCAACATGGGTCAGATGCCCAACATGGGCCAGATGCCCAACATGGGTCAAATGCCCAACATGGGCCAGATGCCCAACATGGGTCAGATGCCTAACATGGGCCAGATGCCTAACATGGGCCAGATGCCTAACATGGGTCAGATGCCTAACATGGGCCAGATGCCTAACATGGGTCAGATGCCTAACATGGGCCAGATGCCTAACATGGGTGCCAATGATCCGGTCTTTCAGTTGGATCAGATTATCCTGACCGGGAACCTGAAGGAACGTGCCTTGGCGGCCATGCGCATGTTGAATATAAACGCCGAACGGGCCTTGGATGTGATCCAGCGCATGATGTCGGCGGAGGATCCGTTTCAGCGGGAGAATATGGCCTTTGCTTTGGGGGAACAGTACCACCCCATGACCTTGGATATGCTTAAGAACGCACTGCAAGATCCGGAGCGCCGGGTGGCCTCGGCCGCGTTTCGCGCCCTGAAACGCCTGGAACGGCAGCCGGATGATGTGTTGACCATGGAAGCGCGTGACGCCGTGAATTGGGCTATTCGGAATGCACCTGCGGATGTGCAGGATAAGAAGAGAGGTGGAGCCTAATGAGTAAATCCATTTTAGTGGTGGACGACGAACCTTCCATCTCACGCTTGATTAAAATGAGTTTGGCTGTGGAAGGCTATGAGGTTCGCATTGCCAACAGTGGATTTGAAGCCTTGGAGGAATTGGAGAAAAACAAGCCGGACATGATGTTACTCGACATTATGATGCCGGGGATGAACGGATTTGAAGTGTGTTCCGATGTGCGCAGCCGGCCGCAATACAAGGGGATGAAGATTGTGTTCTTGACGGCCATGGGCAATCCTGGGGACGCACAGCGGGGGTTTGCCGTGGGCGGAGACGATTATATCATCAAGCCGTTTGATCCCGATGAACTGCTTATGAAAGTCCAGGATATGATTGGCTCGGGAAGCTAGGCTCTCCTAGACTTGCCGAGCCGGGTAAAGACGATACTTTTCGAAGGATGTAAGGTCATTGCTGACACGTAGTTATCTTGATGCACTGCATGCGTGTGAATGTTGCCCGCGCGCCTGCCGGGTGGATCGCTGGACCGGGGAACTGGGCTACTGCCGCACCGGCGCCGGCTTTCAAATCGGCTCCATTTGCCTTCACCGCGGGGAAGAACCGGTGGTCACCGGGGAGCACGGCATCTGCAACGTCTTCTTTACCCATTGCAACCTGCAATGTTGTTACTGCCAGAACCATCAAATCAGCCGAAATGCCAAACCGGAGATTGAATACACCTTGTCCCTAGAGGATGTGGTCCGACGCATTACGCAAGTCCTGGATAAAGGGGCTCACGCCGTCGGCTTTGTTTCCCCGTCGCATGTGGTGCCGCAGGTGCAAACCTTGATTCACGCTTTGCAGGCGCAAGGCCGCGCCCCGGTCATGGTCTACAACACCCATGCGTACGACCGCTTGGATAGCTTGCGCGCCTTGGAACCGCAAATTCACGTTTATCTCCCCGATTTAAAATATATGGACACGGACCTCGCAACGCGCTTGTCCGATGCCCCGGAGTATCCCCAGGTGGCGATGCGTGCGATCCAGGAGATGGTGCGGCAAAAAGGTCTGGACTTGATCGTGAATTCGGCTGGGGAAATCCAGCAGGGCGTGATTGTGCGTCATTTGGTGCTCCCTGGGCACGTGGAAAACAGCAAGCGTGTGCTCCGTTTTCTGGCGCATGAAATCTCCCCGGCCATCACGGTTTCCCTCATGGCCCAATACAATCCCATCTCACCGCAAGCGGATGTACCTGGGTTGGAGCGCGGCGTAACCCCTGAAGAATATGCGGAAGTGCTGGATGAAATGGACTTTTTGGGCCTGGAGAACGGTTGGGCTCAAGAATTGGAAAGCCGCGAGTGTTACCAGCCCGATTTTGCCCAATCCCACCCTTTTGAACCCTAAGCGTCATCAAGCTTTTACCTTCCTTGTACGATACTAAGCCAGGATGAGTAGATACACCTAGGCAATGAGGCACATATGCAATGGGTTGCCAAAATTGGCGAAATGCATATTTCTAAAAAATCAGAGGACATTGTACGGGCCTTTGGCCTTGGGAGCTGCATGGGAGTTGTCATGTACGATCCTGAAGCCAAAATCGGCGGCATCTTGCATTGCCTGTTGCCAGACTCAAAGGCGTTTTCCAGCGAAACGCTTTCGGCACAGGCTAATAAGCCTTTGACCTTTGTAAACGAAGGCATTCCACTGATGCTGCGGCAGATACAGGCCGACGGAGCCGAACCGAACCGCCTAAGGGTCTATCTGGTGGGCGGGGCTTCCTTTACCAACGATGCGAACGACTTGTTTTCGATTGGCATTCGTAACTTTGTTGTGGCCTGTGAAACCTTGCGCCAGTTGAAGCTGCCGTTGACAGGCAAAGAAGCCGGGGGCAGAATCGCCCGTACATTGGGCTTGCACATAGGGAACGGCCGGGTTTGGATTGAAACCGGGGGGAAGGAGCATGATCTATGAACGTTGTGATCAATCCACCTGAAATACAAAGTGTGGTCTCGATGTCGGCCTCCATACCGCGCCTGACCAAGTTGGCGTTTGATCCCGAAATCAGTGTAGGGGAGATCGCGCGGGTCATTGAATTTGATCAAGTGCTTACCGCCAATGTCCTCCACTGGGCAAATTCGGCCTGGAGTGCGTCCGAGGTCCAAGTGTTAACCGTGAAAGACGCCATTGTCCGTTTTGGCATAGGGCATATTGTCAAGCTGGTGATTGGCAAGTGTGTGGCCAAGCCGTTCAAGCAATCCTTTCCGGGATACGAATTGTTGGAAAACGAACTCTGGCAGCACAGTGTGGCCTGCGCCTTGGCCGTGGAATGCCTGGAAAAAATCACCAAGCGTCCGGTTCCGGCGCCGGCCTTTACTGCGGCCCTGGTGCACGACATAGGGAAGCTTTTGTTGGAGCGCCATATCAGTCCGGTGGTCCTGGGACAGATACAAGAGGCCATGAACTACGAGGGGATTACGTATATTGAGGCCGAACGTAAGATTCTGGGCACCGACCATGCTCAACTTGGCGGAGCCATTGCGCGTTTTTGGGAATTTCCAGAACCACTGATTCTGGGAATTGAACAACATCATCATGAGGTGTACGTACCCAATCCTCTGCTGGATACGGTCCAGATCGCCAATGCCGTGGCCAAGCTCCTGGGGGTGGGATTGGGCAGCGAACAAATGAATCTGGCGATCAATCCCGGGATCCCCAAACGCATGGGATTGACTTCCGGATCCATGGAAACGCTGTGTGCCATGGTGCAGAGCACATTGGCTGAGACATTGGCGCAGTGGGAAATTTAAGACGTCAGCTTTTTTCCGGAGTCTTCGGCGGACAAACCGAGGGCGTGCGTACCTGCCCGGCGTGATGTCGGATAATGGCCCCGTCAATCATGTAAATGACATCTTCGGCAATGTTGGTGGCGTGATCGGCGATACGTTCCAGGTTTCTTGATACCGTGAGCAAATGAATCAAACAATTCAGGTTTTCGGGATTTTTCTGGATACTCTCCGTCACTTGACAATACATGGCGCGGTGAATGGCGTCGACCTCGTCGTCTTTGGCCAGGACCTCTTTTGCGGCCGGGGCATCCAGGTTGATCAATGCATCCAGGCTTTGCGTGACCATGGCTTGGGCTTTTTTGGACATGCCGGTAAAATCAAAGGGGAAGTCGGTTTTAGGCTGGGTGGCCAAAAACGCGGCACGTTCGGCTATGTTTACGGCGAGGTCCCCGATGCGTTCCAAGTCGTTATTAATTTTTAAAGTCGCAACCAAATACCGTAAATCCACGGCCACGGGTTGATGCAGGGCCAGGATCTTAAGGCACTCCTCCTCGACGTCGATTTCCATGTGATCGATGATAACGTCGGTTTCAATGACCTTGTTGGCCAACGGGATATCTCGCGTTTCCAATGACTTAACGGCGCGTTGCAAATTCTCTTCAACATAGGTCGAGAGGGAAAGTATTTTCTTTTTCAAATGCTCAATTTCTTTAATTAATAATATGGACATGACGTTGCCTCCGTTTTGTGCTGCCAAAGGGTGAAAGTGATCGGCAGCGAGATTATCCGAATCGTCCGGTTATGTAATCCTCGGTCTGTTTTTCACTGGGCTTGGTAAACATTTGCGTGGTGGGACCGACTTCAATCAAGCTGCCTTCGTAGAAAAAGGCCGTGCGATCGGATACCCGCGCCGCTTGCTGCATGTTGTGCGTGACAATAACAATGGTATAGTCTTTGCGCAATTCCCCGATTAAATCTTCAATACGCGATGTCGAACGGGGATCCAAGGCCGAGGCCGGTTCATCCATAAGCAGGACATCGGGATCGATGGCCAAAGCCCGGGCAATGCACAGACGCTGTTGTTGCCCGCCGGAGAGCTCCATGGCTCCGTGGTCCAGGCGATCCTTCACTTCGTCCCAGAGCCCGGCGCGAATCAGACTTTTTTCGACGATCTGGGAGAGTTGTTTGCGGTCTTTTTGTCCATGGGTGCGGGGGCCGAAAGCAACATTGTCAAAAATGGATTTTGGGAAAGGGTTGGATTTTTGAAAAACCATACCCACTTTTTTGCGCAAGGCGACCACATCCATGGAGGGGTGATAAATATCCTGCCCATCCAACAAAAGGGTGCCTTCCACCCGCGTATGATCAATGATGTCGTTCATGCGGTTGAGGGAGCGCAGGAAGGTTGATTTTCCACATCCGGAAGGACCTATGAGCGCAGTTACTTGCTGGGCCGGCATCTCCAAGCTAATGTTGAACAAGGCCTGGCGCTCGCCGTAATAAAAGTTCATGTTCTGAATACTGAGTTTGACATTCTCCATGGAGGCTGCCTCGCTGTGAATTTCAATGCTCCCGGAATCCGCCGGTGCTGCGGTCGAACGTGAAGCCGATGGTTTGCGCTGAAACGAGCTGAGCAATGAAGTTACCATTTGTATTTCTTCCTGAAATAAATTCTCAGTGCAATCGCACCCAGGTTCAAGCCGAGTACCAAGGCAATCAGGACCAAGGCGGTGCCGTATTGCAACGGGCGGACCAAGTTCATGTCCGGATGCTGCGTGGAAAGAATGTACAAGTGATACGGCAAGGCCATGACTTGGTCGAAAATGGAGTTTGGAAGGCGGGGCAAGAAGAACGCCGCCACGGTCAGTAGGATCGGTGCGGTTTCTCCGGCCACGCGTCCGACTCCAAGAATGGATCCTGTAAGCATACCCGGGAGTGAGTAGGGCAGGACATTTTTATAAATCGTCTGCCACTTGGTTGCGCCCAAGGCCAGACTGGCTTCGCGAAAGCCTTGGGGTACGGCGCGCAGCGACTCTTCACTGGCGACAATAATTGTGGGTAAGATCATGCAGGCGAGGGTTAAGTTGCCTGCCAAGATCGAGGTTCCAAATTTAAAGAAAAGGACAAACAAACCCAACCCAAAGAGTCCGAAGACAATGGAGGGAACGCCGGCCAGGGTGACAATGGCCAAACGGACAAGCTGGGTAAAGCGTCCTTGGCGCGCATATTCGGAAAGGTAGATCGCGGCCGCAACGCCAAGGGGCAACGCGACCAAAATGGTGCCGAGAATAAGGCAGAGGGTTCCGACAATCGCGGGGAAAATGCCGCCGGCGGCACCCGCGCGCTCGGGCATGGTGGTTAAAAAAGCCCAGCTTATGGCCGGTAGCCCATGGCGCACAATGTCGAAAAGAATGTAGCCAATAATGGCAATGATTAAATACGTGGCAGCACGCATGCCCCAAACAATCAGTGTGTGTAAGAATGTTTTGTTCATGATCAGCGCCTCTGGTATTTCTTCAAAACGCGTTGGGCCGTAAGATTAAGCACAAACGTAATGATCAATAAGACAATTCCGATCCAGAACAAGGCTTGGTAATGGGCCGACTGATTCGCCACTTCGCCCATTTCGGCTGCAATGGTGGCGGTCATGGTGCGCACGGATTCGAGCGGATCCAACGTGGGGATCGGAGCGTTGCCTGTGACCATAAGTACGGTCATGGTCTCGCCGATGACACGCCCCATGCCCAACATAACGGCCGCGATAATGCCTGAGAGCGCGGCCGGTACCGTGACGCGCCAGATGGTCTCGACCGGACTTGCTCCCAAGGCCAAGGCGGCCTGCTTGTAGGAGGCGGGAACGCTTTTTAAGGCATCTTCAGAAATGGTGATAATGGTTGGAATGGCCATCAGGGCCAGGAGTACGGCACCGGTTAAGGCGGTTTGTCCATTGGAAAGATGAAAGACCTGTTTAATCAAAGGGGAGAGCACCACCAAACCAAAAAAGCCCAATACCACCGAGGGAATTCCAGCCAAGAGTTCGATAAACGGTTTGAAAAATTCACGTTCCATGGGAGTTGCGATCTCCGAAATGTACACCGCGGCTACGATTCCAATGGGAACGGCCAGCAGGGTTGCCATGATCGTTACCAAAAGTGAGCCCATAAACAGCGGAATCAGACCGAAGCGTTCCTGGACAAAGGAGACGGGCTCCCAGCGCATATCCCACAAAGTGGCGAGCCCGGGTGTCTGTATAAAAGGCAGTGATTCCTTAAATAGGAAAAGAAAAATCAGGACCACGATGAGGATGCAGGTGGACGCAGAAGCCTGAAGCAGGTACTTGATAAAGTTGTTTTTCCAAAAATGGTTCATCGCGTATAGTCCTTGATTGTGGGGAGCAGGAGGTCCTGGTCCCCACAATGCGGGTAATGGTACTTATTTTTTTACAAATCCCATCTCTTCAACGATTTTTTGGCCTTCGGCACCGTAGATAAAATCCATGAACGTCTTGACGTCTCCCGTGGGTTGGTTGCGTGAATACATCTGCAGGCCGCGGGAAATCGGGTAGGAGTTGTCGCGTACGGTCACTACGCTGGGCATTACCGGTGCGGATTTGGCGTCTTTGCTGACCCCCAAGGCCTTAACTTTTCCCTGAGCCTCGGTTAAATAGCCCAAGCCTACATAGCCAATGCCCTGGAGATCTTCGCCGACCGATTGTACCAAGGCGGCGTTGGAGGCCAGACGGCGCGCTTTCACGGAATAATCATTTTTAAGAAGTACATGTTCTTGGAAGAACTGGAACGTTCCGGAAGAAGAATCACGCGTAAAGACTGTGATCTTGGCATCGGGACCGCCGAACGCCTTCCAATTGCTGACTTCGCCTGTGAAGATTTTCTTCAACTGTTCCATGGAGAGGGTTTTTACGGGGTTGGAGGGATTTACAATCACGGCAATCCCGTCCAAGCCGACGATGTGTTCAATGGCGTCAAACCCTTTCTTTTTGGCGGAACTAATTTCCTGGGGCTTGATGGTACGCGATGAGTTGGCAATATCACAGGTTCCGTTGAGCAAAGCGGAAATGCCTGTTCCGGACCCACCACCGGTAACGGACACTTCTATGCTGGGATTGAGCTTCATGAATTTTTCAGCCCAGGCACTGGCCAAATGCACCATCGTATCGGAACCTTTTATTTGAATCATTTTTTTATCCCCGGCCAAAGTGGAACCAACCAGAGAGGCCACCAAAAGGGCGGCACTGGCCACGGCGAACAGTTTCTGTTTCATATGCATTTCTCCTTTGAAAATGAGATTGATGTTCTTACTTTCTAGAACGAGCATACCTTTTGCGTGTTAGGATCGTGTTAGAAAACCATAAGCGTTTCATAAAGCGTGATCACCGTTAGAAGGCAAGCGAGACATCGGCTTGGAAACGGTTGTAAAGGGGTTTGATGCTCTGGTCGATTTTGGTGGTGCTGCGTAAGAACGTAAGTGTGGTTTTGACTCCGTCGGCCGGAACGTAGGTGGCTGAAACCTGATAGCCTTCATGGCCAGTGCCGCCGCCGCCAAAATCGGAGTCACAAAAGGCCCCGACCACAGCATCTTTCTGGACCTGACGGTAGTTGGCACCGATTTCCCAAGAGCCTTCCGCCTTGGCCTTGTTGAAGACAAACCCGTACAGATAGGCGCGTTGGTATTTTCCTCGGTCGAGGTAGTTGCCCACTCCGTTGTTTAAAACGTAGTCGCCGTATACCGTCACGGGAAAGTCGAACAGGTTCATTGAGGCATCGATGAATCCCTCGCCCAACATGTAGTTGTTAATGTATTTGCCATTCACAATCGTGTTGCCGAATCCCGAGGTGCCTGCTTTCCAGTCGTAGGGAGCTTGATTGGCAATGTCGATGTAGTCGAAGTAACCGAAACCCGCGGTCAGCTTGATATCCATGAATTTGAGCTTGGTTCCGGCTTGGGCGCCGTAGACCATGGGATCAAAGGAACTGGACGATTCTTTGAGCCAGAATCCTGCGCCGTTTAAGAACAGGTTTACGTCGGTCGTCACATCTAAATTGAAATTACCGGCAATGCCTTCGGGGGTCAAATCACCATCCCAGATCAGTTGGGATTTTCCAACACAAACAAACGGGTTGTTCATCTTACCGGCCGTAAGCTTGCCGTTGTTAAAAAGAACCTTGTATTGGATGTAGGCCAAATCCAGCCAGATGGGCTTGCGCGATTCCAAGTCGCCCATGGTTTGGTTGGATGAAACCGGGTCCCCGCTGTTGGGGGTAGACGCGGCGCCGGCTTCGTCGGTGGCCAAGCGTACATCGCCCATCCAGTAATCATCCAAAGTGGCTTGTACGCCTACCCGGGCGCGGACGCGCTGACGATCGCGGAAGGTGTAGGCACTCGCCGTTGCGTTTTCAGTTTGAAAACTTTCATGACGAAAACGCAGGTCTCCGTAGATTTTGGCGTTTTCATACCATTCACCGGCAGTGGCCAAATTAAAAAGGTTGATGAGGGACAATGTGACAATGCTTGTAACAAGTGGGGCTTTGTAATTCATACATGTATCTCCTTTTGGATGTTTTTATGAAAATAGTTTAGTGCGTACTTTCCTCAGCTTTTGGTGGGACGAATGCACCTCCTTGCTGAAATGACCACGCTGTAAAGACGTATTGTCGAGTGTGCGTGGTCCGTTAAACACAGGCAAGTGTAAGGAAAAAAGGTTAGGGCAAGATGAAGGCAAGGTTAAATTTAAGTTAAGGTTTTATTTTTGGTGAGATGAAATAGTTTGGAATCAAAAAAAAGAGCGAAGGCCAGCCAGTGGTGGATGAATGCGGTGAATTGAATTAGTACAAGGGAAGCAAAATCGAGAACGTACTCCCTTGACCAGGGGTGCTTTCTACCTGAACTTTCCCACCATGGGCTTGCGTGATATGTTTGACAATGGCCAGTCCCAAACCAGAACCGCCCACATCGCGACTGCGACTTTTATCCACACGGTAGAAGCGTTCGAACAAACGGGGTAAATGCTCGGGCGGGATACCGATGCCGTGGTCATGGACCGCGAGGATGATTTCGGTCGCTGTGGTTGTGGCACGCACCGTGACCGTGGTTTTGGGGTCGCTGTAGGCAATGGCGTTGTTGACATAATTTATCAACGCTTGTTCCAAGAGCCGGTCGTTCATGCGCGCGGTCAAGGCTTCGGGACAATCGAAATGGAGCTTGATTTTTTTTGCTTCTGCCGCAGGTTGGCAGAGGGAAAGCGCTGAAATGATAATGGGTCGTAGCTCCTTGGTCGCCAAGGGAATGGAACCGCGTTCGTTTTCCTGCTCAATGCGTGATAAGGTCAATAGATCTTCAATGATGTTGTGGAGTCGAAAGGTTTGCTTGGCTATGATTTGTAAAAAGCGTTTGGCTTCCTCAGCTTTTTTGATGGCGCCGTCTTCCAGGGTTTCAACAAATCCTTGGATGAGGGTAATGGGGGTTTTGAGCTCGTGGGAAACATTGGCGACAAATTCCCGTCGGATGTTTTCCAGGCGGCGCACGTGGGTTAAATCATTTAAAACCAAGACCGCGCCAATGTTTTTTGACTGGCGGTCGTGGAGCGTCGAGCCATGAATTTGTAGATAGCGTTCGGTTTCGCCGGGCACCAAAATGAAGCCCTCGACCGTACCGGCATCCGCAAGCGTCTGGGTTAACAGTTGCTGGAGTTGGCTGTTGCGGACAATTTCGGCCAAGGGCCGTCCTAGGATTTTCGGGGTGGTAATGTTTAAATACAGGCGCGCAGCCTGATTGAGATTAAGGATGTTTTCCTCACGGTCGACCGCCACCACACCTTCGGTCATACTGGCTAAAATGGCTTCTTGCTCTTGCTGCTTTTGCAGGAGGGCTTGCGTTCGGTCATCCAATTGCGTGGCCATCTGATTTAAGCTTTCGGCCAGACCGTTAACCTCTTCAAGTTCGGACGATTCCAATTTTTGATGAAGCTCACCTTGAGCGAACCGTTTGGCATGCTGGCGGACTTCCTCCCAAGGTTGGCTTATCTTTTGGGCGAGCCAAAGTCCCAATCCAGCCCCGAATAGAATGACCAACCCGGAGAACAAAGAAAATCGAATGTACAAGTTGGTCAAAGAATGATTCATGGAGGTTGTGGGAATAGCCACCCGGATAATGGCGCGCACGGCCGACCCGGTGGCGCCATCAGGGTAAGGGATGGCCAAGTACAGCATGTTTTGATGCAAGGTATGGCTGTAGCGTTCATTGGTGCTGAGTTTCCCAGTCAGCGCGCCTATGATTTCAGTACGGTCCGCATGGTTTTCCATGCGCTCGGCAAGTTCTTCTGAATCGGCCAAGACTTGGCCATCCGGATGGATGAACGTAATGCGTACAGCAGCCGCGGCACTCAACTCCCGGCAGAGTGTTTGAAGTTCAGGCGAACGACGTAGCGCCATGCCGGTTTTGAGGTCTTGGGAGATCAAACGTGCTTTGGTTTCCAGGTGGTGAGTTGTTTCAGTATAGTAAAAATGAGTGAATGTGCGTACGGCGATCCAGAGGAATGCCCCCATCAGTCCGAGTATGATGAATAAAAAGGTTCCGAACAAGAGCAACCGAAGTTTGGTTTTGCGCATGAAAAAGTTACTCCTTGAAGCGGTAACCGACCCCGCGTACGGTTTCGATGTATTTACCAGCGCGCCCCAACTTTTTTCGCAGACCCACAATTTGTACGTCGACGGCACGATCGGTAACGGAGTAGTCTTCGCCACGTATGGCTTCGACGATTTGAAAACGAGAGAAGACCCACCCGGGACGACCGGCCAAAAGATGTAAAACTTTGAATTCTGTAAAAGTTAGCTCGACGGGTTTGTCGTGGATGCGCAGTTCGTGTCGACCTGGATCAATGACCAATTCAAAGATTTTGAGTGTTTCGTCAGAAGCGACGGTTTTCTTCTGCTTGCGGCGCAAAACCGTGCGCAAACGCGCAACCAATACCTTGGGGGAAAAAGGCTTGGTGATGTAGTCTTCGGCACCCAACTCCAGGCCGGTCACAATATCGCTTTCTTCGCTCTTGGCCGTAAGCATAATAATGGGAACGGTTTTGGTTTTGAGATCGCTTTTTAAAGTCGAGCAAACTTCCAAACCATCCATGCCAGGAAGCATGACATCCAGCAAGATAAGATCGGGCATAAAGGTCTTGGCCGTTTTAATACCCTTTTCACCGGTTTCGGCGAGGCCGATGGTATAGCCTTCTTTGGCAAGGTTGTAACGTATCAATTCGGCAATGTCTGAGTCGTCTTCAATGATAAGAATTTTGGCTTTGGACATACTCACCTTCACTTTCGTGACCATATTTTAGCATAGGGAGTCATGGCTGGGTCAATGAAAAGACTGTGAGCGGAGAATGAATAATCGGTTAGGAAAAGGTTAGGAAAATCCAAGGACCGTTTTAGGGTCCTTGGATTTGGGTTTAGTGTATGGCGATTTCTCGGAAAAGGTCGACTTGGAGACCATAAAGTTTTAATAAAGCGTCGCGCGGTACGGATTCAGTCATGAGTTGGCTTTCCAAATGAGCGAGCTCCAAAGGGGAGGTGTGTCGCAAAACTTGTGAAAACTGAAGTTTGATGGCGTCGGTGGTTTCACCGGAATGCAGGCAGGAAACGAAGTGTTTTAATAGTTCTTTGGTTGTGTTGATAGGCATCCGTGCATTCATAGGGTAATCCTCCCAGAGATATGTGCAACATAGATAGTTACGGGTCAATGCCGAAGAAACTTAAATGCGCTTGAGACTCAGCGGACTAGTAATAATGCGGCCCAAAACAGAAAAAAAAGATGGGTGCTTAACTTCACCGGAAAGTTGCCGATAGTAAGGACAGCAGGCAACTGGGTGTACAAATCTGCACCAAGGGATGCGAATTATGTTTGAAGAACTGTCCATGGCAATCCTAGGTTTGGATCCGGGAAATCCGGAAGAAATTAAACAGGTCATGCAGCTGTTGGAAAAGGTTTCCGCCGGCATGACACTGAGTGATGAAGTGCGTCGGCATGTGGCAGAAGCCGAACTGCTGCTGCATTCACTGCAACATGGTTCCGCAGTCGATCCCATGGAAACGGTGAATACCCTTAATAAACTAATGGGCGCGCTTCAAGACGCCACCGAACCCGAAGACGTGAGCCCCTTTGGTACCAATGAAAATAAAAAAGAGACGACATCCAAACCTGGTGTAGATGCGCCGGATGAAAAAGAAAACGCATCTGCGCCTGCGCATGCCGATCAAGATGCAGACGCGTTTAAAGCCGCGACATCCACTGCGGCCGAAGCGCCTTCAACCCTTCCTGGATTGGTGTTGGCCCCAGTTCGAGAATCGCTCACTCCGATAAAAGAGGCATCACAGACGTTGGAAGGTGATAGCATCGCGGAGGCGGATCCGGAGATTCTCGGAGAGTTTATTACGGAAACCTTGGATCACTTGCAGAACTCGGAAGTGAGTTTGTTGAAACTTGAAACCGATCCGGGAGATCTTGAAAATTTAAACAATGTTTTTCGGGCCTTTCATTCAACCAAAGGCACCTCGAGCTTCCTGGGGCTCAATCGGATCAAAGAGTTGGCGCATCATGCGGAAATGCTTTTGGATCGTGCACGGAAAAACGAAATTCGTCTTACGGGCGTTTATTCGGATTTGGCTTTGGAATCCGCGGATACCCTCAAATGGATGGTTGAAAAACTGCAGGATGCCTCCCTCGGCCCTAAAAAACCGTTACCCAACAACTACCAAGATCTTATGCAACGCTTGGAAAATCCCGGGCAGCCGGTGGCGAAGGTTGAATCCGCCCCGACGGTGGCAAGCACCGAAACTGGGGACGGACAGATCATACCCACGACCTTGGACATGAAATCCGAAAATAATTCCGAAGCACCTTCCGAATCCGAACGTTCCTGTCCGGAGCCGGGGGCCAATACGCTGAATCATGGGGCACTCGCGACCTCCACTGTAAGGGTGAGCACGGAAAAGTTGGATGGGCTGATCAATATGGTGGGCGAGTTGGTCATAACGCATGCCATGATTGCTCAACAGGAGAGCGATCGCAACGACAACAACCGCATTTCCTCACGTAACATCATGCAGTTGGAAAAAATTACCCGTGAGTTGCAAGATCTAAGCATGTCCTTGCGCATGGTGCCGCTCAAGGCCACTTTTCAGAAAATGGAACGCCTGGTACGCGATGTGGCCAAGAAATCAAATAAATTGGTTCAGTTCAAAATGGAGGGGGAGGAAACCGAGATTGACCGCAACATGGTGGAAAGCATCAACGATCCACTTGTGCACATGTTACGCAATGCGGTGGATCACGGTGTGGAAATTCCTGAAGAACGCAAGCGATTGGGAAAAAGTGAACATGGCACAGTCATCTTACGGGCCTACCATACGTCCGGAAATATCGTGATTGAATTGCACGACGATGGGAAGGGTTTGGACCGTGAGAAGATATTTAAAAAGGCCGTGGAAAAAGGTTTGATTGCCGCAGACCATGCACTAACCGATAGCGAAGTCTTTAAACTTATATTTTTGCCGGGCTTTTCTACCGCGGATAAGGTAACGGAAGTATCCGGGCGTGGAGTGGGGATGGATGTGGTGAAAAAAAACATAGAGTCCATTCGGGGGAAAGTCGAGATAACGTCCACCGTGGGCCAAGGTACGGTCTTCTCAATTCGCATACCCTTAACCTTGGCGATTATTGATGGCATGCTTCTTAAAGTTGGACCACAGCAGTATCTGTTGCCCACGCTTAATGTTAAACAGGCATTTCGACCCGATCCCAAAGTTCTGTTTAGCATCACGGGTCGGGGCGAGATGGTCAAGCTTCGAGATAAACTTATACCGATTTTCAGGTTGTACAACTTGTTTGGGGTGGTAGGCGCCGAGGAAGATCCTACCAAGGCACTTTTGTTGGTGGTTGAGCACGAAGGTGAAACCTGCGCGTTACTGGCCGATGCCCTTTTGGGACAGCAACAGCTGGTAATTAAATCCTTGCCGGCCGGGGTTGGAAAAAGATCGGGTTCATCCGGTGCGGCGATTCTAGGTGATGGACGTATAAGCTTAATTTTGGATGTGGCGAATATTATGCAGTTGGCACGAGGCGGCCGTGTGGTGGAAGCCGTTACAGGGTGGTAAACATGTTTGAAAGGAGAATAGACAAATGAGCACATTAGGAGCTGCAACTCCCGAGGTTAAAAAAAGACAGTTGGGCGGGAAATACCTTACGTTTCGTTTGGCCGGTGAGGAATACGGATTGGAAATTCTGCGTGTCCGTGAAATCATCGGAATGATGGACATCACTCCGGTGCCGCGGACGCCCTCATTCGTGATGGGGGTCATCAATTTGCGCGGGAAAGTTATTCCGGTCACGGATTTGCGTCAAAAATTCAATATGGCCCCCTCGGAACGTACCGCGCTGTCATGCATCATTGTCGTTGATGTTGGAAAAATCGAAATGGGAATCGTGGTCGACAGTGTGTCCGAGGTTTTGGACATTGATTCTGCGAACATTGAGGATGCTCCCTCGTTTGGACTTGATGTCAATACCGACTTTATCCTCGGAATGGGCAAGACCTCGGACCGCGTCACTATTTTGTTGGACATTAGCAAGGTCTTAACCGGAGACGAGTTATCGGCGATCAGCGCCGTTTAATATAGTACCTGAAGCTTGTTTAGACTACATGAATGAGGGAGGCAAAATTATGTTTGGACGTGGCTTGCAACAACGCATTATGATCGCTGGGATTGCTATTACCGCAATCCCTCTGGTGATTATCTGTACCATTATTTTTTTCCAAAACCGCAGTATTGTCAAATCGGCTGAAACCGGGACCCTCGAGATTGTTAATACCAGCCTTGAGGAAGAAATTGAGGCTGTGTATTTAATGTGCAAACTCTCGGAGTTGGAG
Source organism: uncultured bacterium (assembly GCA_964604705.1). Classification (GTDB taxonomy): domain Bacteria; phylum Oederibacteriota; class JAAXVQ01; order JAAXVQ01; family JAAXVQ01; genus JAAXVQ01. Next base: position 75,523 of record CAZSAP010000011.1, on the reverse strand, counting down.
GATGCAGCCACCAGCGCCAATATTACCGAAGCGCGCATGAATGCATTGAAGGAAACGTTGAGAGGTTTGCGCTTTGGCGAAAAGGGTTATGTTGCGGTTCTTCAAGCCAGTGGTGAAAAACAAGGGCTCTATATTGTCTCCAAAGATGGAAAGCGCGATGGCGAAAATGTTTGGAATGCCAAAGATAAAGAAGGGAATTATTTTCTTCAAACCATTTGTCAAAACGCCACCCGTATGAGCCGAACCGATGTAGGTCAACATCATTACCTTTGGCAGAATCCGGGCGATCCCGCTCCGCGAAATCGAGTGATGGCCTATAAATATTTAAAAAATATGGATTGGGTGTTGATTCTTTCAGCCGATGAAGAGGAATTTTATGCGGCCGCTCGCCAAATCGAAAGTACTGGCCGCACCCAGATCATCATTTTGGTGATTTTGGGGATTGTCACCATTGCTTTGGCCGTGATGCTCTGGTTTTGGATTTCCAACTCACTCATGGCGCAGATCAATCAAATTTCCCGCGGGCTTTCTGAAGCCTCTGAGCAAACAGGATCGGCTGCCTCGCAGGTTTCGGTCGCGGCCCAAACCTTAGCCCAGGGTGCCAATGACCAAGCTGTCGCCATTCAGGAGACCAGTGCCAACTTGGCCTCCATGACCGAAAAAACCGATCAAAGCGTGAAGGTGGCCAAATCCGCCTCTGAACTGGCGTATATTTTGAACCTGAGTGCCAACGACGGTGTGGAGAATGTCAACCAAATGGCCGAAGCCGTGAATGAGATAAAGAAGTCATCCGATGAAACCACCAAAATACTGAAAACCATCGATGAAATTGCCTTCCAAACCAATTTGCTGGCGCTTAATGCCGCCGTAGAGGCGGCGCGTGCGGGTGAAGCGGGTAAGGGGTTTGCCGTCGTGGCTGAAGAAGTGCGGAATCTCGCCCAGCGTTCAGCGGTGGCCGCCAAAAACACGGCGGATCTAATACAGGAGTCGTCGCGTAGAACCGATGGCGGTGTCAAGATTGCCAAAGAAGTTGCGGATACCTTTAAATCCATTGCTGAAGGCGCGAATAAGGTGAACGAATTTGTATCCAATATTGAAAAAGCCAATACCGAAAACGCTGAGGGCATTAAGCAAATCAATGTGGCGATTTCGCGCTTAGACACAACCACGCAGACCAACGCCTCCACGGCGGAAGAAGCGGCTTCTACGGCGGAAGAACTAGCCTCGCAGGTGCAAATTTTGCGCGATGTGGTTCGATCACTCAGTGAAGTTGTGGGCGGGGATACAAGTATGGGTCAGCATTACGGAATGGCTCAGAGTCAGCCACGTAATTATGCTTCGTTTGGTACCCAAAGCGGGTTTAAAGCACCCATGAAGCGTCCGACGGCGGCGCGTCCCGGCATGTCGGCTGGAGGCTCCAAACGGATCGAACCAATGAAATTCGATAGCATGCCGAAAGATGTGGAGAATTTAGCTCAGTTTTAATCAACACCAACCGAGCGTCTGAAAAAAATGCGGGCGCTGAATGAGGCTGTATCATGGGCAAACAAGCGGAGTGGATGAACTCGGATCCGGGATCGGGAATGCTTTCGGTTCAACCGTTAACCAAAGTGGAATTTGCTCGGTTGAGCGATATGATCAGGAAACATGCAGGCATCAACCTGCATGAAGGCAAACAGGAGCTGGTCAAGGCACGGCTGAACAAGCGCTTACGTGAATTGGGCATGCATTCATACCAGGAGTATTTGGATTTTCTACAACATGACAGCAGTGGGGATGAATTTATTGTCATGTTGAATTCGATATCCACCAATGTAACTAATTTTTTTCGCGAATCCGATCATTTCACGTTTTTGACCAAGACTTATTTCCCGCAATTACGTGCGAGTAAAACAGGGTTACATACACTTCGTTTTTGGAGTGCGGGGTGTTCCTCTGGGGAAGAACCGTATACACTTGGCATTGTGCTTAAAGAGGAGTGGGCCGGGCTGGATCAATGGGATGTAAAGATCTTAGCCACGGATTTATCCACGAAAGTGTTGAACAACGCCAAGCAGGGAATTTACGAAGCGGCCAAGCTTTCGGATGTCCCACCCGCGTTGCTTAAGCGATATTTTACACCGTTGCCTGGAACCGGAGGAACTCAGCAATTTCAAGTGAAAGATGAGGTGCGACGGCTGGTTCACTTTGCACGCTTGAATTTGTTGGATACCTGGCCCATGCGTGGCCCGTTTGATCTGATCTTTTGTCGCAACGTCATGATTTATTTTGAGAAGAAACTTCGGGAACAACTGGTGCAGCGTTATTGGGAATTATTGGCCCCTAATGGAATTTTATTCATTGGACATTCAGAGAGTTTGGCGGGGATTGAACATAAGTTTCAGTACGTGGCCCCTACCGTTTATAGGAAATAGGTTAACACCGCTGGAAGGGCGAATATGGGGAATTTGATTGTAGGCGTAGCCGACATGAAACTTTCAAAACAACGAGGCGAGATTATCGTTACGCATGCCTTGGGCAGTTGTCTGGGCATTGCCATTTACGATCCAGAAGCCTGTGTGGGCGGTATTTTTCATGTCATGCTCCCGCAATCAAGCGTGGCGCCGGAAAAAGCGGCGACCAACCCTTGGATGTTTGTGGATACGGGCACACCGCAGTATTTTCAAGAAGCCTATGCGGCCGGTGCGCAGAAATCGCGCTTGATCGTGAAAGTGGCGGGCGGCGCCAATGTCAGTCAGGGTGAGGATTTTTTTGCCATCGGGCAACGCAACATTACCATGTTGCGTAAATTGTTTTGGAAAAACGGGATTCTCATCAAAGGCGAAGATGTGGGCGGGCACATTGCTCGTACCATGTATTTGGAAATCGGAACCGGACGAACCTGGTTGCATTCCAGCGGAAGGGAGTGGGAGATATGATTCCAATACAACCGAACGAAATTAACCAGTTGGCTCCCATGTCCGCCTCGGTAAACCGGCTTGCTCGGATTGTCGCGGATCCAGAATCCAACTTGAGCGCGGTTACGCGCTTGATTGAATTGGATGAAGCGTTGACCGTTAATGTTTTGCGCTGGGCCAATTCGGCATGGAGTCGCGGTCATCATGCGATTGTTACCATCAAAGAAGCGGTGATTCGTTTGGGGGGAGCTTCTATTTTAAAAATGGCCGTAGGCGAACACGTGACGGGTTCCCTCAACAAAGCGGTGCCGGCTTACGAATTGGATGAAAAGGAATTGTGGCGCCACAGTGTGGCCGCAGCGTTAGCTGCAGAATCATTACATTTGTTCACCAAAGAAACCATCTCGGGAGTGGCGTTTACGGCAGCCCTCATCCATGATATTGGAAAGCTGGTCTTGAACCGTCATATGGGATCTGAAGTGATCAAGCGAATACGAAAACATATCGAGAACGATAGGATCACGTATATAGAAGCGGAGTTTAAAGTTCTGGGAACCGATCATGCCAAAATTGGCGGCTTGATGGCCCGGCACTGGCAATTTCCGGAATTGTTGATTCATGCGATTGAACACCACCATGATCCGGACATAGATCCCGACCCGCTCTTGGATGCCGTTCACATATCCAATCTGATTGCCAAGCTTATCGGCGAAGGTTTGGGCAGTGAACAGATGAACATGAAAGCCAGTACGGACTCGGCGCGTCGGTTAGGCCTTTCCTCGGCAGGTTTGGAATCGCTCTGTGCACATGTACAAGCCGAATTGCAAAAAGCGGAATCGGTTTGGGAGGGACGGTAATATGAAACTCAACATTTTGGTGGTCGACGACAGTTCCACCATGCGTTCAATGGTTAAAAAAATCCTGAGCATGACCGGACTCCCCATCGGTGAATTTTATGAAGCGGGAAACGGTCAAGAAGGATTGGACCAACTGAAGGCGCATTGGGTTGACTTAATCATGGTGGATCTCAATATGCCGGTTATGGGCGGTTTGGAAATGATTCAGCATGTTAAAGAAAGCGACGATCACAAAAACATTCCTATTGTCGTGGTGTCGACGGAGTCCAGTCAGACACGTATCTCCGATATTATTAGTCGTGGTATCCACTTTATTCATAAGCCGTTCCGCCCCGAAGCGGTCAGAGAAATCATCCTCGAATATTTTGGAGGACACCTCAATGCAAGTGAGTAAACAGCTCATTATTCAGGTAGCACAGGAAATTTTTGAAACCCTTGCGTTCTTATCCACCCGCCCAGTGGAAGAGGTGGAGCAATTCAAGGGTGAGCGCTTGATTATGGGCGTGGAATATTCGGGCCCGATTGCTGGAATCTTGATTTTGGATGTTCCCGTCGCCATGTTGCCGGAATTGGCAGCCAACATGCTGGGGGTGGATTTGGGCGAACAGGGCGATGATCAACAGCAACGTGATGCTTTGGGAGAACTGGCCAATGTGCTTTGTGGAAATCTTTTGGGGCAGCTTGCTGGAACGGAGCAGAGCTTTAATCTGCAGGCTCCCAAAATGTTGGACCTGGCAGAATTTGAACTTTGGCAGGCCAAGGGTGTCGTGCATACCGTGAAAATTGGGTTAAATGAAGGCTGGGCCACGATCGGTTTGGTGATGACGTCTTAGCAACGGACCGCGTTAGAACGAGGCGGTGAAAGGATTGACCCATGATCCGAGTCTTGGTAGTTGATGATTCAGCGCTCATGCGCCGACAACTCACGGAATGGCTTAGCAAAGCGCCGGATATTCAGATTGTCGGAACCGCCGCCGATCCATATTTGGCGCGGGATAAAATTATTGAGCTCAAACCGGATGTCATCACTTTGGATGTGGAAATGCCCAGAATGGATGGGTTGACGTTTTTAAGCAAACTGATGCGTTATTTTCCCATGCCGGTGATTATTTTTAGTTCGCTAAGCTGGGAAGGCAGTTTGACGGTTATCCAGGCCATGGAATTGGGGGCGGTCGACGCTGTATGCAAACCGCAAAACGATACGCAGGTTCCCGATGTTATGAAAACGCTGGTGGAAAAACTACGGGTTGCGGCTTTAGCACATATCCGAAAACGTAGTGACGATGTACGTCCCACACCCTTGACCGTGCAAATGACCCTTTCGGGGGCGGATAAGAAGATCCTGGCCATAGGGGCCTCCACGGGTGGGACGGAGGCCATTGCCAAGGTGATGCAAATGCTTCCGGAAACAACTCCGGCTACCATAATTACACAACATATGCCTGAGTATTTTACCAAAGCGTTTGCCGCTCGCCTAAACTCCCTAAGTCCTATGGAAGTACGTGAAGGGAAAAATGGTGATGTCTTAAAACCTGGGTTGGCATTGGTAGCTCCGGGAGGGTTTCACATGCTGTTGTTTAAGGGCGGATCGGGACAATATTCGGTTTTGGTGCGCGAAGGCCCAAAAGTGTTTCATCAGCGTCCCAGTGTTGAGGTGATGTTTAATTCCGTGGCCAAGTATGCCGGGGCGAACGCGGTGGGGGTGATCTTAACCGGCATGGGTGCAGACGGTGGTTCGGGTTTGCTTACCATGCGTCAGGCCGGGGCGTATACCATTGCGCAGGATGAAGCCTCGAGTGTGGTTTACGGGATGCCCAAAGTCGCAGCCGAATTGGGCGGGGCCATATCCATCCAGTCGCTGGATAAGATTCCCGGAGAAGTCATGCAGGTGTTTCAACGGATGAGTCCGATTGCTCGTTAAGTGAGGAAAGTGTTTCATTACAAGAAAGGAGGTAACGTGAACCATGAAGATTCTTATTGTGGACGACAGCAAAGCGATGCGCATGATTGTCAAACGGACACTGCGTCAAGCGGGGTATGAGGAGCATGTTATTGAAGAGGCGAACAACGGGGTGGAAGCCTTGCAGATGATTGCGGCCTCGTCGCCGGATCTGATTTTGTCCGATTGGAACATGCCGGAGATGAACGGTTTACAGCTCTTGCAAAGCATTAAAGAAAAGAGTCTGGGCATCAAGCTGGGGTTTGTAACCTCGGAAGGAACTCCGGAGATGAAACAAAAAGCCGAGGAAGAAGGTGCCTTGTTTTTGATTTCGAAACCGTTCACCGTTGAAACGTTTCAACAAACACTCTCGCAGGTGTTGTAATGGGCTGTGGTTTGATTTGGGAACCGTGGCTTCATGCCATGACTGAAGCGGTCGGTGAAATTGCCGAAACCAGCTTGGGCTACGATGGCTGTCGTGTGCTGGAGCAAGCTCAGTATGGGAGTGTAAGCACCTTCGGCGTTCCCGTACGAGGCGCGGTTATTTCCTTATGTGTGCGTGAGCAAATTCTGAATTTGGCACTGTACTCCGATAGCTCGGGATGTCGACGGTTGGCGCAGGCCTTTCTAGGTATGACCGAGGATGAAGAATTGCCTGAGCCCGATGTGGACGATTCGCTTAGGGAACTGGTCAATATTTTAGCCGGTGGGGTTAAACGACGCCTGCCCGACTTGGCAGGGGAACTTTGGCTGGGTTTGCCTGCCTCGGTCACATCCCAACTGGAACCGGGAAGATCGGATGATGCCACGCTGGTCAATCTCAGTATAGGTCCGGTCCCAGTCCAAGTTCAGTTGGTCCAGAACTTTAGTCCGGGATGTGTGCCCAGCGTGATGCTGTAAGAACGCTCAATGAGCGAATACACTATTTTTTTTGATCTTGGAGGGCGTATGGCTGGAGTACCTACACTCGATGCAGTGACCAATGTTTTGTCCCCGTTACTTCCGGGCACGACGTCTGTGAAAGCCGGTACACCCGTACCCGGAGGCCCTAAAGCCCCGGCCATGATCGGCATTTATGTCACCGATGATGGTAAGCTGCATACGGCGTGCGTATGCAACTATGCCATGATTTCCTTTTGTGGAGCATCGTTGGCCATGATTCCGGCGGGTATTGCCAAAGACGGGCTTAATGGACAAGTTCCGGAAAACATATTGGAAAATTTTCAGGAAATACTAAATATTTTCGCTCAGATTATCAATCAGCCGGGACGTCCGCATCAATCGTTTAAAACGCTGTTAAAGGCCGCTGAGACCGGGACGCCTGAAATCACGGAATTGTTGGCCAAACCCGCAGCGCGTTTGGACGTTGAAGTGACTGTAAGCAATTACGGTGTGGGGAAAATGTCGGTTTTGAGTGTGGCCTAAGGCTTATTTCCAGCCGCACTGTTCACGCAATGCTTCCATCCGTTTGCGATTGACGCCCAGGTCGCCGTATCCCAAACGCGAAGCGGAACGGATGTGAATGATGGGTTCGGAGGGTTCCCAATAGAATTCCACATCGTCCACAAATCGCCAGAGGGCACTCGTGAATTCAACATGCCAATAGTCCTCGCGCTCTTGAATAACCCGCGTGCGCGGCCAAGCCGAAATCACCTTTTTCAAATGTTGTTTAGCGTCCGACCGGGCTCCGGTGTAGTGGAACGGTGGGATAAAGTGTTGTGCATCCTGGCATTGGCTGGACACACAATTGGGGGAGTTTGGACACGGCGTCAGGCGTCCATTTTGAACACCCAGATGGAGCGGGGGATGTCCGGCACATCCAGTCAAACAAAGTACGCATAAGCCTTGAAGCCAAGTGCGGATGGACATGACGACCTCCGTCGGGGTCTAGTAGCGGGTAATGGAAAGCTGTTTTTCGGTGCGCAAGAGCTGTTCGAATTCTTCCGGGGGGACCGGTTTGGAGAAAAAATATCCCTGGATTTCTTCGCACTGCAAGCCCATGAGAAAATGCAACTGTCCTTCGGTCTCGACACCCTCGGCAATCACCCGCAAGCGCAAGGCCTTGGCCAGTGAGTTGATGGCGGCGACCAAAGTGGCGTTGTCTTGGTTGCTCAGGCAATCACGTACAAAGGTCTGGTCGATTTTTAGGGTGTCGATCGGGAATCGTTTTAAATAGGTGAGTGAGGAATAACCGGTTCCGAAATCATCAACCGCGATCTGGATGCCTTTCTTTTTAAACCAACGCAAAATCATGATCGTCATGTTAATGTCTTTCATCAGCACACTTTCGGTGATTTCCAGCTCGAGAAAATGCGGATCCAGTTCGGTTTCTTGCAAAATGCGCAGAATGGTCTCAACCAATTCGGGTTGTAGAAATTGGCGTGCGGAGAGATTCACGGCAATGCGCAAGGGTGGGAATCCGGCTTGTTGCCAGGCTCGGGTTTGACGGCAAGCCGTGGCCAAGATCCACTCACCGACGGGAACGATCAAGCCGGTCTCTTCGGCCAGGGGAATGAAATGGGCCGGCGAGAGCAATCCGTGTTGGGGATGTTCCCAGCGTACCAAGGCTTCCATGCCGATGATTTTTCCGGTCGCCAAACTTACCTGAGGTTGATAAAAAAGACGCATCTCGCCTTTGGCCACCGCTTGGCGGAAATCGTTTTCCAAAGCAAGGCGTTCGTAGGTCTCGGGAGAAGACTTGAGTTTGAAAAACTTATAGTTGTTGCGACCTGCGTCCTTGGCGTCGTAGAGTGCCGCATCGGCACTTTGCAAAAGGGATTGGTTGTTGTTTCCGTCGTCGGGATACAGGCTGATCCCCAGGCTGGCCGTGAGATGGACTTGCTTGCTTTCGTAGTCAAACGGTGTTTGAAAGAGCTTGAGGATGATTTGGGCCTCTTGAACCACGGATTGAAACTGAACCACCTCGGTTAAAACAATCCAAAATTCATCCCCGCCGCGTCGTGCCACCAGGGCGTTTTCCGATACGCTGGAGGTCAGGCGTTCCGCCACTTCGGCCAAAATGCCGTCCCCGATGGTATGGCCCAGGGTCTCGGTTACGACCTTGAACCGGTCCACGTCGAGTAGAATCACGGCCACTTTGGTGTTGCGCGTGGCCGCAGACTGCAATGCGTGTTCCAGGTATTCTTCAAAGTAACTTTGATTGGGCAAGTCCGTGAGGGCGTCGTGGTTGGCCATGTACTCCAACACTTTAATGGCACGTTGACGCTCACTTAAATCTTCGAGCAATCCAAGGAAATGGGTGATTTCTCCGTGTTGATTTTTAAGCGGCGAAATGAGAGCCGCTTCCCAGTACAGTTGCCCGTTTTTCTTGCGGTTGTGAAACTCCCCGCGCCATTCATGCCCTTCTTGGAGAGCGGTGTGGAGGTCTTGATACGTCTTAACCGGCGTGAGTCCAGACTTTAGGTGTGAGGCCTTTTGCCCAATGAGTTCCTGACGTGAATAGCCTGTCAGACGGGTGTAGCGTTCATTGACATAAACGATGGTCATCGCATGGTCCGTGATGACCATCGAGATGGGACTTTGTTCGGCGGCTTGGGAAAAAAACAGGCATTGTTCTTCGAGCGAAACACCAGGCAGGGGTACAGGTTGTGCATCGGACATAGGTAACTCCCCACGAAAATGGATGCAGTGTAAGCATCATACCCTATTTTTAACGGTACGAATAGGTGTTTTATCACCGGATATGGACCAAAGCTCTACTGAAAGCATCGGTCATCAGGGGCATGGGCATGATTGAAATGATGCTGGGTTTATGCAGCTGTATTGAGAACCGAAGGGGCGATTTTTGTTTTGCTCCCAGACAGAGCATTATTTTTTTAAACCATTGGACAGAAGTCGGAAAATATAGATAATAATACCCATTCGTTGATTGCGGGCATGCCTACGTTCCAGCGATGCTTCCCAGGGCGTGCATCTTTAGGAGGCTATGTTTCATGGAAAGCGATCTAGTCAAAGACGCAGGGGACTCCACGGAGCCTCCGGAGTCCTCGCCGGGATCTACATCCACAGATCCGCTCTTCAAAGACGATCACATTGTACATAAATTATGGCCTGGCGTTACGCACGAACAATGGACGCAGTGGCGTTGGCAGATGTCCAACAGCCTCAAATCCATCGATGCACTCGCCTCGCTGTTGGACATCAAGCCGTATCAGCTCTCTAAGTTTCGGCGCCTGGTCGAGCAGTATCGCTATTCCATTACTCCGTATTATCTCTCCTTGATCGATTGGTTCAATCCCGAAGATCCTGTTCGTAAACAATGTGTGCCTGATTTGAAAGAGTTGGATTTTTGCGTCGTGGGGGATCGTGATCCTTTGGAAGAGGAAGAGGACATGCAGGCTCCTGGACTGGTGCACCGCTACCCGGACCGCGTATTGGCCGTGGTGACCAATACGTGCAGCATGTATTGCCGCCATTGCACGCGCAAGCGTATTTGGCATGAGGGTGAAGGCATGCGCCCCAAGGCCGATTTGGTGAAAATGATCGAATACATCCGGGGGACCTCGGACATTCGCGAAGTGATCATTTCCGGCGGCGATCCGTTGGTCATGAACATTGAAACCCTGGATTGGTTCTTAGGCGAGCTCCGGCGGATCGAACACGTAGAGGTGCTGCGCATTGGCACCCGCGTGCCGGTGGTGCTGCCCATGCGGATTACCGACGAACTGGTAGGCATGCTGGCCAAGCACCGTCCGCTTTGGATCAACACCCAATTTAATCATCCGAAAGAAATCACACCCGAGGCCCAAGAAGCCTGCGATAAGCTGTTGCGTGCCGGGATTCCGGTTTCCAACCAGTCGGTCTTGCTCCGGGGGGTGAACGACTCCCTGGATGTTATGAAAAAACTTTGCCACGAACTCCAACGCATCATGGTGCGCCCGTATTACCTTTACCAATGCGATCCGGTCAAGGGGGTGGAGCATTTCCGCACCAGCGTCTGGAAGGGGATTGAAATTATTGAAACCATGCGCGGGTACACGGGCGGCCTTTGCATTCCGACCTTTGTCGTGGATGCTCCCGGGGGCGGCGGGAAGATACCCCTGCAACCGTTTTATTTGCTCTCGGCCACCGATCGGGACGTTCTGCTGCGCAACTACGAGGGCATGATCATTCGCTACTACAACCCGCAGGATCGCGAGTATGAAAAGCCGCGGCGTATGTCCACCGAGGATAAAGAAGGCGGCACAGCTCAGGTGATGGTGGATGGGAAGGCGCTGGTCCCGGAGGCCACGCCGCGGTACAAACGACGCCGTCAGAAGAAAAATTTATTGCGGCTGGGTGGAAACGAATAGATGCATATTGCTTTGGTGTACGATTTACGCCGCGACTATTTAAACCTGGGGTTTTCCGAAGAAGCGGTGGCCGAGTTTGACAGCGACGCCACCGTCGAAGCCTTGGACGCGACGCTGACGGCCTTGGGGCATCGTGTGGAGCGGGTGGGCCATATCTTTGCACTTGCGCCTAAAATATGTGCCGGCCAAACATGGGACCTTGTCTTCAACATTTGTGAGGGCTTGTACGATCGCAACCGTGAGGCCCAGGTTCCGGCTCTGCTTGAAGCCTTCCGCATTCCCTATACCTTTAGTGATCCGCTGACCTTATCGCTGACCTTGGACAAAGCCATGGCCAAAGCCGTGGTGCAGGCCGCCGGGTGGCGCACGCCTGCGTTTGTATCCGTGGAAACTCCCGCGGACATAACCGCCTTGCCCCGGCGCTGGGTCCATGGCTATCCGGCGTTTGTCAAACCGTTGTGTGAAGGCACGGGCAAAGGCATCACGGCCGACTGTGTGGTCGGGACACCGGACGCGTTATGCGCTCAAGTCCGTGTCTTGTTGGAACGCTATCAACAACCGGTGTTAGTAGAGACGTATCTTCCGGGGCGGGAATTCACCGTAGGCATCGTAGGCACCGGGGAGAAGGCCCGCATGGTCGCGGGGATGGAAGTGCTATTATTGGATAATGCCGAGCGGGGTGTGTACTCGTACACCAACAAAGAGCTTTGTGAGGACCGGGTACAGTATCAACTCATCACCGAGCCTGAACTTCTGGCTGCCGCCGAGTCCTTGGCTTTGGGGACCTATCGTGCCTTAGGCTGTCGGGACGCCGGCCGGGTGGATCTGCGCGCCGATGCCCAGGGGCAATTGCATTTTCTGGAAGTCAACCCACTGGCCGGACTGCATCCCACACATTCCGATCTTCCGATTTTAAGTCATCTGGCCGGCTGGTCGTACGAACAATTGATTGCGGCCATTGTCGCCTCGGCCGCGTCACGGCCCATGCCCGGGCGCCCGGCCATAGAAAAGGCCCTGCGTTTGGTCAAGGAGCAGGGATGAAGCTGGCCTTGCTCTACCGAGAACCGGTTCAGGGGCAGACCGACGATGAGGATGTGCTGGCCCAGGCAGCCTGGATTCGTACATGCTTGGAACCCCGCGGGTGGCAGGTGCACGACGTGGTCTGCCCCACCGGGGGAGAGTGGATGGCGGTTTTGCAAGCGTTGGAGCAGCTTCAGCCCACAGTGGTTTTCAATTTGGTGGAGGGGTGGCCAGGCGACGACCGGCACCAGGCGTTGATTCCAGGGCTGCTCCAGGCCGTAGGATGGCCCTGTACCGGGTCGTCTACCTCGGCGATTTATGCGACGACGGACAAGTTGATGACCAAGGCCCTTTTGCGCGCCGAAGGGTTGCCGACACCGGAGGGAGCGACTTACCGCGGCGGGGACTGGATTCCGACCGTGTATCCGAGTTTTTGCAAGCCCGCTTGGCAGGATGCGTCCCTGGGGATCGACGATGCCTCGGTGCTGCTCACGCCCGAGGATGCGGCCCGGGAATTACCGAAGCGCTGGCAGCAATGGAATCACCAGCCAGTGCTGGTGGAGGCCTTTGTTCCTGGGCGGGAATTCAATGTTTCGCTCTGGGAACGCCCGGATGGAGCGGTTGAGGCGTTGCCGCCGGCCGAGCTGTGTTTCGTGGATTGGCCCGCCGAAAAACCCAGGATTGTGAATTATGCCGCCAAATGGAATCTGGACTCCCTAGAGTATCAGCGCACCCAGCGTTTTTTTGTTACGGATGCGGCACTCGCTCAGGCACTGGTGAAAGCGGCGCAGGCCTGTTGGGACGTTTTTCAACTTGCAGGGTACGCTCGGGTGGATTTTCGGCAAGATGCCCAAGGTGAACTCAAAATTTTGGAAGTCAATGCGAATCCTTGCTTGGCCCCGGACGCCGGGTTTATGGCGGCTGTGGCGCAGGCGGGCTATTTGGCGGCAGATATTTTAGAACATATGATTCAGGCTGCGCTGCGGCAGAAGGCGGTTCGGGCATGAGTGTATTGGGTCATGGAACGGCTCCGGTATTGCGGTATGAACCACGCCCGGAAGACCGTCAGGCATTGAAAGAATTACTGGAGTCGACGGGCTTTTTTTATGCCCACGAAATTGAAGTGGCGTTGGAACTCCTGGATGACCGGTTGGCCAAAGGTACGAAAAGTGATTATTATTTTATCCTGGCAGATCTCGAGGGCAAGCTGGTAGGCTATGTGTGTTACGGCCCCATCACCGTTACCGAACATCGGTTTGACATGTACTGGATCGGAGTGCATCAGCAGTGGCACGGCCAGGGGATAGGCCGAGCACTGATTCAAGCCGCAGAAGCGCATATGCGCGAGTTGCAGGGTGCGTATGTTTATGTGGAAACCTCATCGCGTCCTTTGTACGAACCGACCCGTCAATTCTACCTAAAATGCGCCTATGCGCTGGTCGCGCGGGTACCCCATTTTTATGCCGACGACGATGACCGCATGATCTATATGAAGGACCTCAAGTCCAGCTGCATTTGAGTTTTTCAAACGTCAATTCGCAATGACATTTACGCGCAGATGGATTATAATTGGCTCACTTTCTTGCCAAAGGAACCATTATGGCCTTGTTTGACGCGTTTAAAAACATGTTCGGCAAAAAAACACCGGAGCCTTCCGCACTGGAAACCCAAGCCGTTGAGGGAACCCCTGCGCCTGAGCCTACGTCGGTCACGGCGCCAGGAATGGAAAATACGCCTGACACTTCAAGCCTGGATGCACCTGAGGCCGGTGTTGCGCATCAGGGTGAGGCCTCCGCAGCCGCCCCTGAACTCTCAGCACCTGAAGCTTTGGATGCGGGCATGCCGGACACTCCGGCAGATGAACTGGGTGCGACTCCCACCACCCTCCCGGAGGAATCTGCGTCTGACCCCATTGTACCCCTGTATCTCACGGACGACCCGGCTGGTGAAACGCCTATCGATCCAGATGCCGTACTTGAAACACCGCTCGCAGCTCCGGCTGCAGATGAACCACAAGCACCTACGTTGGAACCATCCCTCTCGGCTTACGCTGCGTTCCCCACAGAGCCTGATCTGTCCCTAGATACCGCAGATGCTTTGGACAACCTAGTGGCTCCTACGCTCAACACACCTCCTGATACAGACACGGAGAGTCAAGCGGACCTAATCGCCCAGGGGGCGGAGGACTCGATTCCGGGTAACGGCGGAGAACCTGCCGTTGAATCCACAGGCGACGCGCTTACCGAGGAACTTGCCGAAGCGTCGGGTGAGGGCACGACGGAAGAGTCGTTGGAATTTGATTTTGTGTCGAAAACGACAACGGATGAAACGCCTGCGGTGGCGTTCGAGCCGGAAACCGAAAACATAAATAGGTTAGTGGATTCAACCCTGGAACCTGAACCTTCCAATGCAACACCGGAGGATCAAGTGGAACCACAGGCCGAGGAAACGGCTTCTCCCGAAGAACCGTTTGCTGGATCCACGGAAGTGCCTGAAGCAACCCTGGAAGACGAGGACTCAGAAATAGAAGCGGCCCCAGAGGAAACCGTTGACTTGGAACCGCCCGTGGTATCTGTTGTGATGCCCCCGGTCGAACGTCCGAAAGTTAAGAAAACCATAGCGAAAATCACCCCCATGTCGGAGCTCATTGCGCCGCCACCCCCTCCGCCCCCGGTCTCCAAAGGTCGCCCGAAAATGGAAGCCAAAGAAAAGAGCCCTGTCCCTGTTCCGGAAAAATCAAAGAGTGCCCGCACGCCTAAGGCCGAGCCGGCGCCTATTCCAGCACCTGCGGCCAAACCTAAATCCACCAAACCGACCAAACCCGAGTCGCCGAAACCAGTGCGCTCGCCAGAGTCAAAACCTGAGCCCGTGATTCCGGTTGCGTCGCAACGCCCAACCGAACCGGTCCGCCCAGTCACCAGAGCCCGCCACGCCTCTTGGGGCTGGTTGGTAGGCTTGATCGTAGGGGTGCTGGTGGGAAGCTTACTCGGTGTGGGCTGGTTTATAATCGGACCGGGAAAACAAAAATTGTTGGCGGCCCAAGCCAAGGCCGAAGGTCAGATCAAAGCCCTCAAGACAGAGTTGGATAACGAGCGTATGGCACAAATGAATGTGCGTACTGGTCAGAAGCGGCTTTTTGAATTATTAAATGATTTTCATAAGGATTGGAATCGCATTCCCGGAAAACCCAATTACTTTAAACCCGCGGGCGGGAAGAGCGTGGTGGTGTATTGGACCGATGGATTGGTATGGCGTCAGTATTATGTTTACCAGGGAAAGGGTGCCGACGGCCCCATGAGCCGTCTGAACGCCGAGCCGGATAAGAACACCGCGGTGCTTATCAAGAATCTCTCGCGGGGGATCAACCGGTTTGCGGTAAGCGCCATCAACAAAGAAGGGAAAGAAACACCCAAGAGTGAGGAAGTCATAATCCGGTGGCCTTAACCGGATCCGTCGTTTGACCGTAAGGTTTATCCACACCATTACACGCTTTGAAACGAGAGCCCTACGATGCGTATGATTTCTGGAAAACAAATAAGCTATACCGTGGTGGCGTTGGCGGTGATTCTCGCCGGCGTGTTTACCCTCAAGCCAGGAACCCGAGTGGATCAGGCGCAAGTGATCCGCGTGGTGGATGGGGATACCCTCAAGGTCAAGTATCAAGGGCGTCCGGAACGCTTGCGTTTGATTGGAGTGGATACCCCCGAAAGCGCTCCCAATGCCAAAGCTCGGCGGGATTCACGGCGTGCCAAAGCCAAGCTCAAGACCGTGGTGCTCATGGGGCAGCAGGCGAAACGTTTTTTAGCGACCTTGGTGGGTCCGGGGGATGTCTTAAAACTGGAATTTGATGTGCAGGAAACGGATAAGTATGGACGGCTTTTGGTTTATGCCTATTTGTCCGACGGACGCATGCTTAACGAAGTGTTGGTGCGTGAAGGCTACGCCCAAGTCATGACCATTCCGCCGAACGTTAAATATCAAACGCGCTTTACCGCTGCCTACGAACAAGCCCGGGCCGCTCGGGCCGGACTTTGGAAAGACGAGGAATAGGCATGCGGGCGTTGGTCATTCTTGCGCATCCGGACCCCGGAAGTTTCAATCATGCGTTGGCGCAGACCGCATGCGATGCATTACGCAGCCTGGGGCATTCGGTGGTGCTGCATGATTTGTATGCCGAGGGCTTTGATCCATGCCTGCCAGCCCAAGAGATTCCCCGTACAACCTCCCTGCCTCCGGATGTGGAAGCCCATTGCCGTGATTTGCACGACGCCGAGGCCCTGGTCTTGGTTCATCCCAATTGGTGGGGGCAGCCTCCGGCCATGCTCAAAGGGTGGGTGGATCGCATTGTCCGTCCGGATGTGGCGTACCGTTTTGTTGAGGGCGACAACGGGGAAGGGATTCCGGTCGGCCTCCTCAACTGTCGCGGCGCCCTTATCCTTAATACCTCCAACACCGCCGCGGAGCGCGAGCGCACGGTGTTTGGTGATCCACTGGAAGCCATTTGGTGTCGGTGCATCTTGGAGTTTTGCGGTGTTCAGAAGATACAGCGACGGATGTTTGAAACCGTTGTGACCAGCACCCTGGAACAGCGGCGGGCGTGGCTTCAGGAAGCCGCGCGCCTGGTACAAGAGCTTTTTCCCCAGGAACCGGGCGCGTGAGCGCCGGTACATATTTTTCGGAGGTTGGGCCCCATGGAAGAAGTCAAAGCCTTGCTGCGTCAGGTTATTAAAAATCAGAATGAATTTGCCGGGTTGCGGGATGTGGAAATGGCCAACAAGTGGCTTAACGGAACCATTGTGCTCAAACCCGCCAATCCGGAGTTGAAGCCTGTGGAAATTTCCCTGGATATGTTCTTTAAAAAAGTCATCTCCGTACGGGAGAAGCTCCGGGTGCTGGAGCAAAAGATCAACAATCATCCCAAACTTGACGACGTGGAAAAGGTTGAGTTGGAACAGTACATCACCCGCTGCTACGGTTCGCTCACAACGTTTAATATATTATTCCGCAAGGAAGACGATAAGTTTCACGGGCAGTCGTAGAAGGAAAAGCGACGTAGGGGCAAGGCAGCCTTGCCCCTACGCGCTAGTTTTGTTTGATGGCTGCGGCGAGGGCCTTGCCTAAAGCTTCGCATTGCGCCAAATCGTCGGCCGTGGGTTGCCACTTGGCCTTCACCCCCGGCACGGCCACGGGGATTTTGCAGGCACCTAAATGTTCTTCCAGCAGTTTCACACACTCACCGCTCCAACCGTAGGAACCGAACGCCGCTCCCAGTTTGTTCTTGAATTTCAATCCACGCAAGTCTTCGAGAATCGGCATGAGTGTGGGCAAAAGCCCGTTGTTCAGGGTTGGGGAGCCTACGATAATGGCTTTGGCCTTGAAGACCTCGGCAATGGCATCGTTGCGGTCGGTGTTGGACATGAGAAAGGATTTGTAGGTTATGCCCTCGGCCTGCAATCCCTGGCCAATGGCTTCGGCCATTCGGCGTGTGGCCTCCCACATGGTGTCGTATAAAATGACGGCCGTAGGTTCGGGCGTTTGTTCGGCCCAACGCTGATACTGCTTGACGATTTGCAGGGGATCCTGACGCCAGATGATGCCGTGACTCGGTGCGATCATGGTCACGGGCAAATTCAAGGCCAGGAGCTCCTCGATTTTTTTGATGACCAGACCCGAGAAGGGCGTGAGGATATTGGCGTAGTATTTTTGGGCTTCGGCATAAAGTTCGGCTTGATCGACTTCGTCGTTGAAACGGGAGGAAGCGGCGTAATGCTGTCCAAAGGCGTCGTTGGAAAAAAGGATGTTGTGCTCCGTCAGGTAGGTAAACATGCTGTCCGGCCAATGCAGCATGGTGGCTTCCACGAACACAAGATCGGTTGAACCCAGGGAAATTTTATCCCCGGTTTGGACAGCATGCATGGTCCAGGGCTGGTGATAATGCCCGGGAATGCTCTCGGCGCCACGCTTGGAGACGACCAGCGTGGCCAGAGGAGCCGCACGCATAATGGCCGGCAGGCTTCCAGAGTGATCCACTTCCGCATGGTTGGCTACCACATAATCGATTTTAGCCGGATCAATCAGTTCCTTGATGTTTTCGAGCAATTGATCCTGAAAAGGCGTCCAAACCGTATCGATAAGGGCGATCTTCTCATCGATGACCAGGTACGCGTTGTAGGATGAGCCGCGGTGGGTGGAAAGTTCAAAGCCGTGAAAGTGACGGAGATTCCAATCCACGACTCCGACACTGTAAACACCTTTGGCCAGCTGGGTATGCATAAGTAAGTCCTCCTAGGGGTATCGTACATACATGCAAACATAGGTGTGTTTGCGTTTTGGGCCAATGCTTGTTCCGGAAATGCCGCAGGCAGTTTACGCCGGATTGGGCGCGGACGGCTTGCGGTGGTCGATCACACGTTTCGCCTTGCCCACAAAACGTTCCAAGGTTTGCGGCTTGACCAGTTCGATGTTGGCGCGTATGCCGGTAACGCCCTGGATCTCCCGATCCAAGCGGTCGTGCAAGTGCTGCATGTAGCTCATCTTATCGGAAAAGTTTTCCGGGCGAATTTCTACCTTTATGGTCAGCTCATCCATGGTTCCCGGGCGCGCAACCTCGATCAAGTAGTGTGGGGCCGTGCCTTCGACGCGCAGCAGGGCTTCCTCGATTTGCGTGGGGAAGATGTTGCAGCCGCGGATAATGAGCATGTCGTCGCTGCGTCCCAAGACCCGGCTCATGCGCAGGGTGGTCCGGCCACAGATGCAGGGCACGCGCTCCAAGCTGGCCAGGTCGCGGGTGCGGTAGCGCAGCAAAGGCATCGCGGTTTTGGTTAGGGTGGTGATGACCAATTCGCCGATCTCACCGTCCGGCACCGGTTCCAAGGTTTCCGGGTGGAGGCACTCAATGAGGAAGTGGTCCTCTTGCAGATGCATGCCGCAGCGCGCCACGCACTCACCGCTGACACCCGGACCAATGATTTCAGACAAACCGTAATTGTTGAAGGCCAGGATGCCCAGACCTTTTTCAATTTGTTGACGCATGTCTTCGGTCCAAGGTTCGCCGCCGAAATGCCCGAAACGCAGCGGCATTTTTCCGGGAATCCAGCCCTGCGCCTTAAGTTCTTCGGCAATGGTGAGTGCGTAGCTGGGGGTGCAAATCAGCACGTTTACACCCAAATCTTGCATCAGCAGCAGTTGGCGCTGGGTGTTTCCCGATGAGGCCGGGACCACGGCCGCACCTACGCGTTCCAAACCGTAGTGCAGACCAAAGCCGCCGGTGAATAAACCGTACCCGAAGGCGATTTGCGCCGTGTGCTCGGGTCGTACGCCCCCGGCGACCAAGAAACGCGCACAGAGATTGGACCAGAGCATCAAGTCTTCGCGGGAATAGGCCACAAAGGTGGGCTTGCCGGTGGTTCCCGAGGAACCGTGGATGCGCACGACCTTTTCACGGGGGATGGCCAGAAAACCCAGCGGGTAGTTTAGCCGCAAATCCTCCTTGGTAGTAAAAGGGAGGCGTCGGATATCATCGAGCGAGCGGATCGATTCCGGGTGCAGATGAAGCTCCTGGAAGGCTTTTTGGTAAAAGGGTACCTGGGCCACATGTCGGACACAGTCTTGCAAACGGACCAACTGCAGTGCCTGCAGCTCATGCCGGGGCAAAGACTCCACCGGGTCCCAGATACGGTTTTCAAACGGCCAGCTGTGGGTCATCTGGGGTTAGGCCTCGGATCGGGCATACAAATCAACACTGCCGACGAAGTTAACGCCTTTTTCCTGAAGCTTCAAAATGGCCGCATCCACATCGTCGAAGCGGAAAATCAAGACCGCTTTGCCCTCGCGTCCGAAGGTGAAGGCGTACATGTACTCCACGTTGAGGGCGGCATCTTCAATGGCTTTAAGAATTTTCGCCAGACCGCCCGGACGGTCATTGACTTCAACGGCCGCGACTTCGGTGACTTTGATCACGAATCCTGCGGCTTCCATAATGCTCTTGGCGCGTGCCCATTCGCGCAGGATGAGGCGCAAAATGCCGAACTGTTTGGTGTCGGCCAAGGAAAGGGTCAGGATGCTGATCCCGGCGTCGGCCAGAAGTTGGCAGGCCATTTTAAGTTGCCCGGGCTTGTTTTCCAAAAAGACCGAAAGCTGATTCAGTTTCACGGTATGCCTCCATAATTAAGAATAAGCGGTTCCCGAAGGAACCCTAGCGGTTGCGCTGATCCAATACCCGTTTGGCTTTGCCTTCGCTGCGCTGCAGCGTGTGCGGTTCCACCAAGCTGACATTCACATGCAGGCCCAAGGTGTGTTCCAGTGCATGGGTGAGTTTTCCGTGGAGGGTTTCCATGGCGCCGACTTTGTCACTGAACACATCGGAGGTGACTTCCACCTGTACCTGAATTTGATCCAGGCCCTTCTCGCTGGTAAGAATGATCTGATAATGCGGCTGGGTACCTTCGGCCGCCAGGAGGGCACTCTCGATTTGCGAAGGGAAGACATTGACCCCTCGGATGATGAACATGTCGTCGCTGCGCCGCCCAATGCGGCGGATGCGGCGGATGGTACGCCCGCAGGCGCAGGGTTCGGGACTAAGCGAGGAAATGTCACGTGTCCGATAGCGGATAATGGGCATGGCTTTTTTGCTCAAGGTGGTGAGGACCAGTTCGCCTTCGCGTCCGTCGGGCAAGACCTCGCCGGTTTCCGGGTCAATGATTTCCGGATAAAAATGATCCTCGAAAATGTGCAATCCGCACTGGCTGGAACATTCAATGCCCACACCCGGACCAATAATCTCAGAGAGGCCGTAAATGTCGAAGGCTTTTACGTTGGAATGTGCCTGTATGTGCGTGCGCATGGACTCGGTCCAGGGTTCGGCACCGAAGACCCCCACGCGCAGGGGGAGTGATTTCATGGATATTCCCATTTCTCCCGCACGTTCCATAAGGTGAATAAAGTAACTCGGTGTGCAGCAGATAGCTGTAACCCCGAAGTCCTGCATGACCATGATCTGACGGTCCGTGTTGCCGCCGGAGATGGGAATAACCGTGGCTCCGAGAGCCTCGGCCCCGTAGTGGGCGCCCAAGCCGCCGGTGAATAAACCGTAGCCGTAGGCGTTTTGTACAATATCGCCCTTGTGCAGGCCGCAGGCCGCAAAACTGCGGACCATGACGCTGGCCCAGACATCCACGTCTTCTTGGGTGTACGCCACCACAATCGGTTTGCCCGTGGTGCCGCTGGAAGCGTGCAAGCGAACAATCTCGTGCATGGGGCTGGCGAAGAGTCCGAACGGATAGGTGTCGCGCAAATCGGTTTTCACCGTGAACGGAAGATGCTGGATATCGGCCAAGGTTCGGAGCTTGTCCGGGTTCAGCTTACGTTCCTGCATGCGTTTTTGGAACAACGGTACATGCTCGTAGGCCCGGGCCACCAAGGCTTGGAGTCGCTGGAGCTGGAGTTGTTTGAGCTGGGGGAGCGGGAGAAAATCCGGGGCACTGGCAGGATGAAAGGTTCCATGCGCGTCATTCCAAAGTTCAGAGATCATGCACAACCTCCTGGTAACAAATGGGGTACGGTTAAGTCCGTGCGATACCAATACAAGATCGATTAATAAAAAAGGCGCGGATTACTTCCCGCGCCCAAGCTTAAAAGCTTTTTCATTGGCCGCATAGAAAGACGGCTCGAAGCTTTCTTCAATGGTCGAGAGCCAAAGTTCTTCGGAAAACGGAAGGTGCTTGCTCAGCACCCCGAGCAGGGCCAGGTTCAGCGTTTTTTTGTTGGGGAGTTCTGTTTCGGGAATCGCATCGGATTTGATCAGAACACCACCGGGTTTCAAGGCTGGGAGGTTGTTCTCGACTTGGTCCGGCGAGACAATGATCAGGTAATCGGCGCCACCTTTGGGAATCATGGGGCTGTACACACGGGGGCCAAAGCGCACATCGGAGGAAACCGAGCCGCCCCGCTGGCTCATGCCGTGCAGTTCGCTTTTTTTAACGTCGACGCCGGAACGAAAGGCCACTTCGGCCAAGATGTCCGAGGCGCGGATGATGCCTTGCCCGCCCAAACCGGCCATACGGATGTTGGTGATGTTAAGCGACATGGGTGCCTCCGGCAACTGCGGCTTTTTCCGCGGCATGAATATGTTTGGCGGCCAACAGACATGGCCGGCGTGCAATGATCAAGGTTAGTTCGCTCGAATCCAAGGCGTTTTGAATCAGGGTGGCCAAGGCTTCGGTCTCGGTGTGCGGATCCACCACATGTACATTTTGAATGCCGAGGCTGTGGGCCACATTTTCAAATGAAATCTTATGTGTCGGAGCGCCGCCCAAGGTGCGCCCGGTGCCCGGGTGTTCCTGGAGTCCGGTCATGGCCGTGGTCCCGTTGTCCAGCAGGAGCACCACGTGTCCGGTTTTGGGCGGATTGTAGACCATTTCCACCAGTCCGGTTAGGCCGCTGTGCATGAAGGTCGAGTCCCCAATAACACTCACCACTTTACGCGCTTGATCCACCGGCAGGGTATGCCGCAATCCTAAGCCCACGCCAATGGACGCCCCCATGCAGACACAGGTATCCATGGCTTCAAACGGGGGGAGGACCCCCAAGGTGTAACAGCCAATGTCGCCGGCCACAATGCAGGCTTTTTGGCGGAGAATTTCAAAGGCTTTGCGGTGCGGGCAGCCCACACAGAGTTGTGGAGGTTTGCCGGGTAGCGGGGGAGCTTCCGGTGTGGTATCGTTGGCCAGAATGCGGGACACGCGTTCCACGTCCAATTCATTGTAACGGAACATTTCCGGAGCGCCGTCCACCGTAAGACCGGCCGCGCGCAAAGACGAAACCAAGAAGGGATCGCCCTCTTCAAGCACGAGGGTGCGAGTCTGGGCATGCACAAAATCGGATATGCGTTTCAGGGGGAGCGGGTACGTCAGACCCAGTTTGAGCACCGCGGCTTCCGGGGCGGCCTCGCGCGCATGCATGAAGGCAATGCCCGACGTGATCAGACCCAAGGTGGAGTCACCGGGCACGGTTTGATTGAGCGTGGAAGTTTCCCCCCAAGCCGCTATCTCACGCAATTTTTGGCGCAAACGGCGATGGGCCGGGCGCGCGTACGCTGGGATCATGACTTTGCTCTTGGGGTCGCGCTCGAAATAGGGCTTGGATGCGGCCAGCGTCTGGGAGCGGCGTTCCACAATGGTCTTGGAGTGGCAGACACGGGTGGTCATGCGAAAGAGAACGGGAATGTGCCAACGCTCGGAGAGCTCCACGGCCGTGAAGAAAAAATCGTAGGCCTCCTGGGAGTCGGCCGGTTCGATCATGGGCAAACCCGCGGCTTCGGCATAGTGGCGGTTGTCTTGTTCGTTTTGACTTGAAGCCATGCCCGGATCATCGGCCGTGACCACGATGAGGGCGCCCGGGACACCGGTGTACGCGGCGGTGAACAGCGGATCGGCGGCCACATTGACCCCCACGTGTTTCATGGTGGCCAGGGCGCGGGTGGAGGCAAAGGCGGCACCCAGGGCAACTTCCAGGGCTACTTTTTCATTGGGGGACCATTGGGCCTTGCCGCCGAGTTGATAAAAATTTTCCAAGATCTCGGTCGACGGTGTGCCGGGATAACCTACGCCTAAAGCAACGCCGGCATCCAAGGCGGCCAGAGCCAGAGCTTCATTTCCACTTAATAAGGATCGGGTCATAGTTGGGTTCCTACCAATGAAAAAATGGGATACAAACTGTGTGCCAGTTTAGCGCAGGGGTTCTAAAAAAACAAGCGGCTTTCAAAAGGTTTTTTAGCGGTTAAACCTGTTTTTTTTCAAGCAAGGCAAACAAGGCATCGGGGTCAATGGGTTTGGTCAGATAATCGTCCATACCCGCCTGGAGGCAGGCTTCCTGGTCGTTTTTCATGGCATGCGCCGTCAAGGCCACGATTCGTGTATGCTTGCCTGCCGTTGATGCTTCAAAGGCTCGGATGGCACGCGTCGCTTCGCAGCCATCCATTTCAGGCATCTGAACGTCCATTAAGATGAGATCGTAGTGATTCTCTCGCATGGACTCGAAAGCAGCCTTGCCATCGGACGCAGTCGCCACCGTATGCCCCCATTTGGTGAGCCAACGGACCACCAGGGTTTGATTGATAAAGTTATCTTCGGCCACCAAGATTCGGAGCGGGGTTCGTGCCTTTCTGGGGACCAAAGAGGCGGCGGGGGAGGTCGCAAGCGGCGCCTGTTGGAGTGGGATGCTCAGATTGACGGTGAAATGAAAACTACTGCCGACTCCCTGAGTGCTTTCCACCCAGAGTTTGCCACCGAACAATCCCGTGAGCTGTCGGGAAATGGCCAGGCCTAAGCCCGTGCCACCGAATTTTCGCGTGCTTGAGCCATCGGCCTGGACAAAGGGGGAAAAAATGACCTCGAGTTTTTCAGGCGCGATGCCGATACCTGTATCCCGCACTGAAAAATGCAAGGTCACGTTTTCGTCGTGTTGACCCAAGAGACTTACGGAAACCACGATCTCGCCATGGTCGGTAAATTTGAGGGCATTGCCCAAGAGGTTGACTAGTATCTGGCGCAGGCGGTGAGCATCGCCAAACAAGGTTTCGGGAATGTCGCGTCCTACAGTGCAGGTGAGATTGAGCTTTTTTTCTTGTGCGCGTACGCTCATGATTTTTAATGTGTGTTCCAAGCTATTGCGTAGATTGAATTCGGTGTTGTGCAGGTCGAGTTTCCCGGCTTCGATTTTCGAAAAGTCTAAAATGTCGTTGAGCAGGCTCAGCAGCGAAGTAGCCGAGGTTTTGACCATATCCAGGTAATCACGTTGTTCTTGGTTAAGCGGGGTTTCTAACAGTAAATCACTCATGCCTAAAATGCCATTCATCGGGGTACGGATCTCGTGACTCATGTTGGCCAAAAATTCGGATTTCGCAAGGTTGGCCGCATTGGCGGCGCTGGCCATTTGTTCGGCTTGGATCACGGCGGTTTCGAGTTGTTCGTTGGTGGCCTCCAATTGGGCAAACGCTTCCTCAATCGCAATTTTGGCCTGCACCAGGTTTTGCTGGTTTTGCTTGCTTTCACTGATGTCTGCCATAATGGTAGCGAAATATTCAGGCTTCGGACTGTAAACCGAGATGGAAAACCAGCGGTTAAGGGGATCGCCGTAAAATTGTTCAAAATGCAAGGGCGGTCCGCCCAAGGCCACTTGGCCGTACGTGCCGATCCAATCAAAATCGGAGGTTTTAATGTTGGGTAAAATCTCTGTGACTCGCTTGCCAATAATTCGCTTGCTGAATAGGCCGGTATCGCGTTCAAAGGCTTTATTTATCTCGAGAAATATATAATCCTCGGGTTTGCCGTTTTCGTCTAAGAGTATGCGATGGTAGGCAAAACCGTTGAGCATATTGCTGAATAAGGCACGGTAACGTGCCTCGGATTGAGCTTGCTGGGCTGCGGAATGCAACGAACGGTAGAGATAGGCAAAGAAAATAATGTTTAGCATGGCCGCAAAGAACACCGCGGCGATAGGGCCCAGGCGTGATTGGGCAACACGTTTTTGCCAGGTGGAGTAGTCCACGTCCATGCCGACAATGGCCAACACCCGATGGGTGCGCGGCTGACAAATAGGTACCAAAGCACTGATCCAAGTTCCCCAACGGTCGGACACAGGACCTTCGATGAACGGCTTGCTTCCCGGTGTGCGAAATGCTTGCAGCAGCTCGTCGCTGGCTTCAGGATAGAGCTCACCCGGCGGGGTTTCGGGTTCAAGCCCTCGGTAGCGGGTGGGTTGGGAATCCAAAAGGAAATAGACCATGCCTTTTTCATAACCCAAGAGGTAAAGCCAGCGAATGCTGGGATTGAAGTCTCCAACACGGGTAAAACGTTGTTGTAGGTCACGATAGAATTCCGAGGGCACATTCGGCGCTTCCAGATGGAGCAAGTTAATGGTTTCAGGCGTTATGATTTGCGCTGCGGTTTGCAAATGCCCCACCAAGGTTTCACGTAATTCTTGTACGCGGTTCAATCCCACGTTCTGGGTTAGTACCCAGCCGAAGATAAAGACGCTGAACAGGGCGGGGAATATCCATAGTTGATAATGGATCGGTATTTTCCACGCATCTTCCGAAGCACGGGAAGGCCAGAGGACATGCCAAATGCTGATGCCGAAAGCGAGTTGAAAGAGTCCGGTTAAGATAAACGCGGGAGGAATGTACTCGTTGAACTGTAAGAGCCTGGAAGCGGGGCCCAGGGGGTGGTTGGGCAATGTCATGAGTCCATTAAGCAACCCCAATGAGGTTTTTAAAAACATGTATCCGATAAGACATATTCCAGCTGTTCGCAGCCATTTTTGCCAGCGTTTTTCCTGGGGGAAGGCATGCATTAAGAGCCACCCTCCAACCAGGCCCAACACGACATGCAAGAACGTAGGTAACCAAAAATAAAGCGCTTGGACACCGCCGATCCCATACCCGAGAAGGACGCACCCGCCGAGAATCAACCAACTGCGTAGTCCGGAAAAAAAGGCGATCCCTCTCAAGTGCAGATACCCTCGCCGGATGCTCTCAAAGAGGGAAAGCAGAGCCAGCCACTGCATCAGGACTTGCAGCGAAATCAACCAGGTGGGAAAAGCGTGGCTGAGATTAAACAGGGAAAAGGCAAAGCCAAGACCTTCCGCAAAAGCCCAAAGGCATAGCCCTAACCAGGGAAACGAGCGGGGGGAGAAGCGGTAGTGCAACATAGCCACCACGGCGGTAAACCACGCGCAGACCCAGGCGGTTGCCAAGATATAATCAAGCTGAAATTGGAAGAAAGCCAACATGATTTCCTCGGAGTCAAGCATGCATGTTTCTCTTTAAAGTATCGGTGTTTTTAGGCGAAAATAAACCTGGGACCGGACGATTCGTAATGTGAAATAAGCTTTTCATGTATTTTTACAGACGCGAAGAGTAAAATAGAGTACATCGTTAAAGACGACATCCAGTGGCTGTAGGAGTGGGGCTTTATTCCATGACAGTGAAACGCACACCATCCGGTTTACAAAACCATGCGTCCCCAAAAGCGTACCGACGCCAAGATCGGACCTTTCCCTTGCGTTTGGCCGCCATTGATGTTGGGTCCAACGCCATACGCTTTGTGGCCGCTGAATTTCTGACCCCCAATCAATACATTGTCCTGGAATCGGAGCGGGCGCCGATCCGGCTCGGGAGTGGGACGTTTCAAGACGGGCGTTTGGCGCCCGAGGTCATGCAGGCCGCATTGCGCGCCATGGCGCATTATCAGGAACGACTCCGGGTGCTGCAGATTGAACAGGTTCGGGCCATTGCCACCAGTGCTGTGCGGGAAAGCCGCAATGGCGACGCCTTTGTACAAAAGGTTAAGGCGCGAACAGGAGTGCCATTGGAAATCATTGGCGGAGCCGAGGAAACGCAGTTGGTTTTCCGTGCGGTTCAACCTCGAATTCCCCTGGGGCGAAAACCATGGTTATTGGCCAACTTGGGCGGAGGTAGCTTGGAGTTGGCCTTGGTGAACCGCCAGGGAGTCGTGGTCTCGGAAACCCATACCGTGGGTGCGGTTCGCCTTTGGGACATGTTCAGGTCCTCGGCGGGAACCCCGCGAACGTTTTTACGCCTCATGGAGGAATACACCGCCACTTTGCGTCCGGCATTGGGAGGTATGGCAGGTCCTTGGGCCGGGGTGATGGCCACCGGCGGAAACATCGAAGAATTGGCCAAGCTGATGGGGCATCCCAGTGGAAAAAACGGGATGCACACGGTGACAGTCCGCGACCTCAAACAATGGAGTGCCCGTTTATCGCGTTGTACACTCAGCCAACGCATCCACCGTTGGGGGATTCATCCCGATAGGGCCGATGTCATTCTGCCTGCGGCCGTGGTGTATGCTCATTTGGGTCTCCTGAGTGGCCAGGCGGTGCTCCACGTTCCTTTCGTGGGCACAAAAGAAGGCATCCTGTTGGATTTGGCAGACCGCCTGACCTTGAATTCCTCCTATGCTGAGAACCAGGAAAAACAGCTTTGGAATCTCACGGTCAGTTTGGGACGGCGATATCAATTTGATGAAGCGCATGGCGTGCACGTGTGTCGAATGGCGCTTTCTTTGTTTGAACAACTTCAAACCGTACATGGCCTAGGGCCCGTCGATCAGCGGATTTTATTGGTGGCTTCACTCCTGCATGACATCGGTGCCTTTATCAGTTACAAAAAACATCATAAGCATTCAGGTTATCTTTTGGCACAATCGGAATTGCCCGGACTCTCTCCGCTCGATATGCAGTTAACCGCGCAGGTGGCTCGCTACCATCGGAAAAGTGTTCCCACCTTGGCCCATGAACCCTATGCACGTTTAAGCCGAGCGAATCGCACACGGGTGGACCGTCTCTCGGCTTTGCTCAGGATTGCCGATGCTCTGGACCGAGATCATGCCCAGCGGATTCGCCGCATACATGTCCGGCTGCGGAAGGGCCAAATGGATTTGGCCATCGCAGGCTCTGGTGCGAATGAATTGGATCATTGGGCCTTGCAGCGTAAAGCCGAGTGGTTTGGCAAAGTGTTTAAGCGCCGAGTTCGGCGGGTGACTACTTAAAAGGAGTTGGCCTATGCACGAACGTCCCATCACCGGAAAGTTGATTGCTGTGGAAGGGTTGGATGGATCTGGAAAATCCACCCAAGTCTATCTCTTGCACCAGTGGCTGATTAGCCAGGGTTGCCGGGTGCATTTCACGGAATGGAATTCCAGCCTCCTCGTGAAAGATGCCACGAAAAAGGGGAAGAAACGGCAGCTGCTGACCCCCACGACGTTTTCACTTATTCACGCCACGGACTTTGCCGACCGCTACGAGCGCCAAATCTTGCCCATGCTCAAAGGCGGGTTTATCGTCTTGTGCGATCGGTACATGTTCACCTCCTTTGCCCGGGATGCGGTCCGCGGTTGTGACAAAACCTGGCTGCGCAAGCTCTATGGGTTTGCCCGCGTGCCGGACATCACGTTTTATTTTCAGTTGCCGCTGGAGACCGCCCTGGGGCGGATTTTAGAAGGCCGCCCGGAGTTGAAATATTTTGAGGCCGGCATGGATTTGGATCTCTCGCCGGATATTGAAGAAAGTTTCCGCATTTTCCAGGGTCGGGTCCGGGAGCAATACGAGAGCATGATTCGGGAATACACGTTTACGCCCGTGGATGCCACGGCCAATGTCCATGACCAACAGCAAACCGTACGAGACATACTTAGTCGGACCATTGATTTGGATCAATATCACCAAAGGAGGGAGGTCTAGCCATGAGCAGCAATCGATTTTTCAAAATGCCTCCCCCGCAAGTGGAACCCGGCAAATTGTCCGGCATCCTGATGGTGATCGAGGGTATGGACTCGTCCGGGAGGTCCACGCACATCGAACGCCTGACCCCATGGTTGGAGCAGAAAGGGTACGCGGTGGTCCAGGTCGGGCTTAAGCGTTCCGAATTGGTAGGGCCGGCACTTGAGCAAGCCAAACAAGGGAATGTCTTAAGTCCGCGCACGATGTCCTTGTTCTACGCCACGGATTTTTACGATCAACTTGAGAACTCGATCATTCCCGCCTTGCGCGCCGGTTCGGTGGTCTTGGCCGACCGCTATATTTTCACCCTCATGGCGCGGGACATTGTACGCGGAGCCGATCCGGAGTGGGTCGAATCCTTGTATGCCATGGCCTTGGTTCCGAGTGCGGTTTTTTTTCTAAATACATCCTGGCGTACGTTGGTGGATCGGACCTTGCACGCCCATGCCAGTTTGGATTATTGGGAGTCGGGAATGGATTTGGGGCTTTCGCGGGATTGGTTTGAGAGTTATCTTAAGTACCAGAAAAAAATGGCCGCCGAATTTAAGCGGTTGGCCGCGAACTATAATTTTGTTACGATCAATGGGAATCGAACCATCTCGGCCGTGGATAAGGATCTGCGCCGACATATCGAAGGCGTTCTGGAACGAGAATACCCGAGTCGCATCAAGCGCGAATCAGTCGACTAATCATTTAACAAGGTGGAATGCTATGGGGGAACGAAAACGAATTCTAATCGTAGGTGGCGTGGCGGGAGGTGCTTCAATGGCGGCCCGAGCTCGCCGTTTGAGCGAAGAGGCTGAGATTGTTCTGTTTGAGCGGGGAGAGTATGTTTCCTTTGCCAATTGCGGGTTGCCGTACCACATCGGGGGCGTCATTCCCGAACGCAAGCAGCTCTTGGTGCAAACGGCGGAAGGCTTGCGGAAACGCTTTCGCATCGATGTACGCATCCAAACGGAGGTTTTGAACATTGATCGCGAGCGCAAAACCGTAACCGTACGCGATCGAATACAAGGGACTGAGCAAACAGAAGCCTACGATGTTTTGGTCTTAAGTCCGGGCGCGGAGCCGCTCAGGCCCGCATTTCCAGGTTTGGATCTACCCCAGGTTTTTACCTTGCGTTCGATGGACGATATGGATCGGATCAAAGCTCATATCGGCAACGCCGAACTCAAGCATGCGGTGGTCGTGGGTGGCGGATTCATAGGTTTGGAGATGGCTGAGGCGTTGATCCAACTGGGTTGGGGGGTGGATGTGGTTGAAATGGCGCCGCAGGTCATGACCTCCTTGGATCCGGAAATGGCCGTCTTGGTTCAGCAAGCATTGACGGCACATGGCGTGACGCTCTTTTTGGGGCGAACCTTAACAAGCATCAAGCCCAGGGGGGCGCATACGGTTGAGGCGTATTTGGATAACGGCGAGGTGCGCCACGCCGGTTTGGTCATCATGGCGGCGGGAGTAAGACCGGAGTCGCAGTTGGCTCGCGGTTGTGGTTTGGATTTGGGTGAACGAGGCGGCATTTTGGTGAATTCGCACCAGCAAACCAGCGATCCCGCCATTTACGCCGTGGGCGATGCGGTGGAATGCCTGGATGCCGTTGCGGGCGTACGCACCTTCATTCCCTTGGCCGGGCCAGCCAATCGTCAAGGCCGAATTGCCGCCGATCATATCTTTGGGCGCCCCAGTGCCTATCGCGGAACGCAGGGGACCGCGGTCTGCAAGGTGTTTGAGCGCACCGCTGCCTCCACGGGGCTCAATGAACGAACCTTGAAGCGCTTGAAGCTTGCGTATGAAAAAATCTATCTCCATCCGGCACAACATGCGGGCTATTATCCGGGGGCGACAACGATTCATATGAAAGTATTGTTTCATCCTGAGTCCGGAAAACTCTTGGGCGCGCAAGCCGTAGGGAACGAAGGCGTTGACAAACGCATGGATGTGCTGGCGCTGGCGTTGAGAGCGGGGATGACGGTTCTGGATTTGGAGCATGTGGAACTGTGTTATGCACCGCCGTACGGATCGGCCAAGGATCCGGTGAACATGGCCGGGTTCATGGCTTCCAATGTGCTTCGGGGCGATGTGCGCCTTTGCCATGTGAGCGACCTCCAAGCCCGGGATGAGAAAACCTACCTGGTGGATGTGCGCACGCCCGGTGAGTTTGCCCGAGGCACCATCCCTGGTGCGGTGAATATCCCGATAGATGAGTTGCGTGAACGTCTGAACGAAGTACCGCGCGAGCGAGAGCTTCTGGTGTTTTGCCAGGTCGGGCTGCGGGGTTACCTGGCATGCCGCATCTTGCAGGCGCATGGGATTTCCTGTCGGAATTTAAGCGGCGGCTTTACCACGTACAAGCTTTTTGTGGGGTAAAGGGCTGGGCACGAAAGTGACCAAAAGTACCTTGCCATTATTGGCGTAGGATCACCGACGCATCCGGATCCAAGGGATTGGTGCGTACGGCCAAGGAGAACAAATAGGGGTAATTGTTTTTCAGATAGTGCATGTAATCGATCCAATGGGGGACCAAAAGCACGTAAGCCCGCTTGAAATCCCCGGCCAAATGGGTGCGGTCGGCCTCAGGCAAGGTGCGGAAGGCGTGGCGGTGGGATAGTTCGTCGGCAATGTGAAAGACCGCACGCAGAAGTTCGGTAAAGGATTCTTTTTCCAAGAGGCTGGGATTTTCCAACAAACGCAGGAGCAAATCCCTTTCCTGTTTTAAGAAACGGCGTATTTTTTCCAAGGGGATGCGTTGAATTTGCACCGAAAACGCATGTTTGCGAATGGTGAGCCTGGCTTCCCGAAAGCGTGCCTCGCTCCACTGCCCGGATATGTTTAATTCCAAGCCTAGGGCCGGGCGTTCGGGATCGGCTTGAGCGCAAAACCCCAACAACTGGGTCCCAATTTCATTAAAAAAAAGGCTGGTCACCATGTGCAGTTTTTGCTGGCGTATGCGGCGCTCGTGTTGGTTGAGCATCATTTCCGTGACATTGGCAATCACACCCAGAAAAGTACCAACACCCATGACAATCAAAACCATGGCCAAAATTTTTCCGGCGGAACTAACCGGATGCACATCGCCGTACCCAACGGTGGCAAGGGTGACCACCATGTAGTAAACCGCGTCCAGGAAGGTGAAGTGCTCAATGGCCATGAAGCCAAGGATGCCGGCGGCCATCACCGCCAGAAGCATAAGTGAGAGTACGCGCAAACGCGTTTTGATCGGATCCATGCAGGTTGCTCCTTTGCCAACGAATTGGCATCATCATATGCAAGCGCGAGGAAAATGCCAACAGCATTTTTGGCTTAGCCTGAGTTAGCGCTTGTCAAGCATAGACCTGCAGGGTACAATTACACTCGCGTGCAACAACCACCAACCTATTACTGCGCCCATAGCTCAATTGGATAGAGCGTCTGACTTCGGATCAGAAGGCTAGGGGTTCGACTCCCTTTGGGCGCACCAGTCTTAATGCATTCGCTCCAATGAAATACCCGTTATGACCGTTCAACGCATAAGCAGCATTGATCCATTAGCCTTACAAACCGAGACTGTGTATATAGATCGTACGTCTCAGGAGGGAACCATGGATGTTCGCCGATTTCGCGTTGCGAAGCATAAACCCGTTCGCTTGAATGCGTTCTCCACCCATGCCACCGACGGTTACCACGATAAAGAATCGGCCCAACTCAAGCTGCAAGCCGACATCCGCAAGATGTCGGAACTCCAGGAAATCTTGTATGCGCAAAATCAATATGCGGTGCTGGTGATTTTTCAGGCCATGGATGCGGCCGGCAAAGACAGTGTGATCAAGCATGTTATGTCCGGGATCAATCCACAAGGATGCCAAGTGGTGAGTTTCAAAGCGCCTTCGTCCATGGAATTGGATCACGATTACCTGTGGCGCTGCACCAAGGCGCTTCCGGAACGGGGGCGCATAGGGATTTTTAACCGTTCGTATTACGAAGAAGTACTGGCGGTAAGGGTGCATCCCGAATGGCTGGACCGTCAGAAGCTTCCAACACGACTCAAGACCAAGCGTATTTGGCAGGAACGCTTTGAGGACATCAATGCGTATGAACGCTACCTCACGCGCAACGGCACGGTGGTGCTCAAGTTTTTCCTGCATCTTTCGAAAGCCGAACAGAAGAAACGCTTTTTGGAACGAATTGTTACTCCGGAAAAGAATTGGAAATTCCTGCCGGACGACTTGCGGGATCGCACCCGTTGGGCAGACTATCAGAAGGCGTACGAAGCAATGCTGAAACACACGAACACGTCCCATGCACCCTGGTATGTCATTCCAGCGGATAAGAAATGGTTCACGCGCATGGTGGTGGCGGACATTATCGTGCGCACCCTCAAAGACCTTCACCTAAAACCACCGGCGGTCTCGTCCCAACACCGTTTAGAGCTGGCGCGCGCACGTCGGTTCCTGGAAAAGGAACCTTGAGCGCGCGGAGGGTGCTTTGGGAGAGCGGATGATCAGCGTGTGACGGTCCGCGTTGCGATCAGATCCACGCCCAAATCACCCAGTGGCGAAACCACGGCTTCGCCCATGCGAAGGGGCTGGCGGAGACGCAGAGCGCGGATCAGCGTCATGGCTTCCGCCAGGCGGGCCTTAGGGATCGGCGCGGACGTTTTCACCGGGACTAAGCGCAGGGCCAAGCCTTCGGTCAAGACCGTGGTGGTTAAGACGCGCATGGGGTTCTCGAATTCTTGACGCCCGTACTGTTCGCCTTTTGTACAACGCTGGCCGCTTACGGCCAGCACATGCGAACCGTCGGTTTCCAGGGTGAGCCGACAGCCTTTGGGGCATTCAATGCAGGTTAAGGTCTTTATCATGCCTGGCTCCGAATGTATGCGGCGGCCTGTTGGCCGGCAAGCAGGCTGTCGCGTGTGACACCATCGACCAAATCGTAAATCTTAAACGCATTCCCACAGACAAAGAGCCCGGGAATGGAGGTGTGGTTGAGTTCATGGGCCTGCGGCGCATGCGTCGCAGGGTCGATGGCGGCCCCGGCCATTTCAATGAGCTCGTTTTCCGGAATGAGACCCACTGAAACCAGCACCGTGTCACAGGGCACATCAAACGAAGTGCCGGGAAGGGGCTGAAGCGCATCGTTCACTTCGGCCACACTCACGCGCTCAACCCGATTTTTCCCATGGATGGCCGTAAGCGTGTGGCGAAGGTAGAGCGGGATGCCGAAGTCTTCCAGGCATTGGGTTACGTTGCGAACCAAGCCCCGGCTTTCTTTTTGGATTTCAATCACAGCGTGGACTTTGGCGCCTTCCAGTGTCAAGCGCCGGGCCATGATCAGGCCAATATCCCCCGAACCCAGAACCACGATGTTCTTGCCGGGCAACCACCCTTCCAGATTAATCATTTTTTGGGCCAAACCGGCGGGAAAGATCCCGGCCGGACGGGTGCCGGGAATGTGAATCATCTCGCGTGTCCGTTCACGGCATCCGGTGGCCATGATCACGGCCTTGGCGTCAATGGTTTCCATACGCCCCGGTGCCAAGTACGTCACCTGTTTTTGGGCGTTGAGCGCTACCACGAACGATTGCAAGGAGAGGGTCAATCCCGGAAGCGGACGAATTTGTGCAATAAAGCGTTCGGCGTATTCAGGGCCGGTGAGGGTCTCTTTGAAATGGTGCAACCCGAATCCGGGATGAATGCACTGGTTGAGAATGCCGCCGAGATATTGGTCGCGCTCCAAGAGTAAAATGTCCTGGATGCCGGCCGCTGAGGCGGCCACGGCTGCGCCCATGCCCGCAGGACCTCCGCCGACAATAACCAAATCATGCTTGGTCGTCATTGCGTCCTCCCAGGATGATTTCGGAACCGGGACCGCGTTTGGTAATAGCCGATACGGGAAGCTTGAGTTCTTCGGCCAGGATTTTCATGATCCGTGTGGTGCAAAATCCACCATGGCAGCGTCCGGCTTGGGCGCGTGTCCTGAACTTGACACCATCGAGGGTCTTGGCACCCCGGTGGATCGCATCGCGAATTTCTTTGGCCGAGACCATTTCACAACGGCAGACAATATCTCCGTAGGCCGGATCCTTTTGAATCCAACGCTGAGTTTGGGAAAGCGGCATCGCAAAAAGATGGACGCTGGCCGGACGATGTTTGTGAATCCACCACTTGCGCTTAAGGGTTAAACCGGTTTCCTGGACCAAATTGCGAACGTATTGAGCCACAGCCGGGGCGGCAGTCAAGCCGGGGGATTGGATCCCGGCGACGTTGATGAAACCGGGAACCTGTGATTCATGGCGAATAATAAAGTCGTCACCGGCGGTCGGGCGCAAGCCTGCAAAATAGGCAATGATGTCTTGTTCTTGAATGCACGGAACCAAGGATTGGACCTGGGCCAAAATCGTGTGCAAACCCTCATTGGTGGTGGAAAGATCGGTTTTATCCGGAACAACATGCGCTGTGGGGCCGATCATGGGATTTCCGTCCGAGGTCTTGATGATGAGAATCCCCTTGGATTCCGGAGTGGGGAGCGGGAAGATCAAATGACGCGTAATGTGTTCGCGCTTTTTATCCAGCAAATATTCTTCACCCTTGCGGGGAATGATCGTGAAATCATTCACCCCTACCATGTGCGCAATTTCGTCGGCATACAAGCCGGCGGCGTTTATCACCACGCGGGCTTGAAAACGCGCGTTGGGTGTGTGCACGTCAAATCCAGCAGATGTGCGTTGGATGGCCGTCACGGGGTGTTCCGTGAGGATACGCACACCGTTGCGGGCGGCATTTTCAGACAAGGCGTAGACCAACCGGTATGGGCTGATGATGCCTGCCGTGGGAGCGTAGAGTGCCGCCATAACCTCCGGTGAGAGCTGAGGCTCGTGTTCCTGCAGCCAAGCCTTATCCACCCTGCGCAAACCGGGAACGCCCAGCTGTTCGGCTTCGTGTTGGATCTGCGCCAAACGCGGGAGTTGGTCGGGTTGGGTTGCAACAATCAATTCTCCCACTTCAACCCAATGAACCCCGAGTTCGCGGGCCCACCGTCGCATAATCCGGTTGCCAGCAACGCATAATTTGCCTTTGAGCGAGTGCGGGGGATTTTGTGTGCCGGGATGGACAATACCACTGTTGGATTTGGAAACGCCAAATGCCAATTCGGTTTCGCGTTCCAAGAGCGCGATTGAAACACGAAACCGTGACAGTTCACGGGCAATGGCCGTACCCGTGACTCCGCCGCCGATGATGACGATGTCGAAGGGATTCATGGCTTGATTATTTCATGGGTGATCTTGAACTGCAAGGGAAAGTTCACACCCGAACATTTGGCTTCGGATATTCCAGAAACCACTTTTCTCTCAATGTGCTTTGCGGTATGATAATGCAACATTGCCGGAAGGCGGGGCTTAATGTCTGATTAGGGGGGAGATTATGCCGCGAGTGAAAGGCAGTACCTTAATTAATCGTTTGCAATACTTGGATGTTAAAGGCACACCTGAACAAAAAGAACAAATTCTCAAAACATTAGATGCGGAATTTCAGCGCAGCATTCGCGTGGGCTTGATGCCGGCGGTATGGTATCCGCTGGATTATTTTGTAACGCTCATGGTTTCTATGGATAAAGTTATGGGGCGCGGCGATTTAAATTTAATCCCTGAAATCGGACGTTTCGCCGGGGAGTTGGCTTGCAAGGGGATTTATAAAATATTTTTTAAAATCGGTTCGGTTGAATTCATCTTGAAACGCGCACCTCAGTTTTGGCAGCAATTATTTGATACAGGAACCTTGAGCATAACAGCCGATGGGCATGGAAAAGCAACGTTGCGCTTGGAAAAGTTTGAGGGTTTGCCAAAAGTACTTTGTCTTTCACTCCAGGGATGGAGCCAAGCTTTGTTGGAATTGGCGGGTGCCAAAAACGCCAAGTTGGACGTGGTGCGCTGGCCCAAACCGGGTGATCCCACCTTTGAAATGGCTGGGCGTTGGGACACCTGACACTACTTAGTTGTTTTTTAGCAAGACGCGAGCAATCGCGTTTTTCCACCCACGATATAAGCCGTCGGCTTCTCTGTTTGTGCATTGCGGTTTGAACACGCGGTCTTTTTTCCAAAGACGTTGAATGGTTTGTGTGGATGACCAAAAACCGGTTTCCAGTCCAGCCAAATACGCAGCGCCCAGAGCGGTTAATTCCGTGTTGCGTGGGCGTACCACGGTGAGACCCAAGACATCTGCTTGAAACTGGCAAAGAAAGCGGTTTTGTACAGCACCGCCATCGACGTTCAGATGTCGAATTCGCAAACCTGAATCTTTTTGCATGGCCTCCAAAATGTCGCGTGTGGAATACGCCATGGCCTCCAGCGCTGCCCGCACCACATGGGCCTTTGTGGTGCCCCGTGTCAGTCCGGTTAAAAGTCCGCGTGCCTCTGGATCCCAGTAGGGAGCCCCCAAACCGACTAAAGCCGGGACAAAGTAAACCCCAGCATTGTCCTCCAAGGATTCTGCCAAAGCCTGCGATTCAGTGGCGTGATTTAGAAGTTTAAGCCCGTCCCGCAACCATTGGATGGCGGCGCCGGCAATGAAAACCGAACCTTCAAGTACAAAAACCGCTTCACCCTTGGGACCGCAACCGAGCGTGGTAATTAATCCATTATGCGAACGCGGGCGTTTTTTTCCGGTATTAAGCAGCATGAAACAACCTGTTCCGTAAGTGTTTTTCATGCTGCCGGGCTCAAAGCAGGTTTGACCAAAGAGCGCGGCTTGTTGGTCGCCGGCCATTCCAGTAATCGGAATGCCCGCTGGCAGGGCCCCCATTCGCACGGTTTTTCCAAAATATCCCGAAGAGGGTTTTACGTTAGGAAGAATGGACGCGGGGATATTAAATAGATTTAACAGATAAGGGTCCCAGGCTTTGGTCTCCAGATTGAAGAGCATGGTGCGAGACGCGTTGGTGTAGTCGGTTGCATGGGTTTGTCCCCCGGTGAGTTTCCAGAGCAACCAGGCATCGGGGTTTCCAAAGCGGAGTCGACCTTGACGGGCCAACACGCGGGCCAAAGGGTAGTGCTTTAAAATCCATTCGAGTTTTGTTCCTGAAAAATAGGCATCTATGGGCAGACCGGTTTTTTTTTGTACTGTGTGTATAAGTCCGGGACGTTTTTTTAGGGTGGTGCAACGTGCGCTGGTTCGGCGACATTGCCACACAATGGCGCGGCCTACCGGATTTCCTGTTTGAGCATCCCAGACCATGGTGGTTTCACGTTGATTGGTAATTCCGATGGCTGTGACAGAATGGGGTGAAACAGATTTCAATACGGTTTGAAGAGCACGTTGAACACTTCGCCAGATTTCATTGGAGTCGTGTTCGACCCATCCGGGTTTTGGAAAATATTGAGGGAACTCAGAGTAGGCACTTGCAAGTGTGCGTCCTTGGCGATCAAACGCAATGACACGACTGCCGGTGGTTCCTTGATCAATGGCGAGAATGCAGGCCATACTAGATTCGCTCCTTTAGCCAAGCGTACGCATCGCGAAATACGGTCTCGCGGTCCAAATCAATCGAAAGTGCATGATGCATGTCCGGATAGTGAATAAGCTTTTTGTCCGGACTCCCAAGGTGCTGAAAGGCCTTCACTCCACCGGCGGGCTGAACCAAATAATCTTTTCCGGCAAGTTGAAAAAGGGCAGGACGTGTCATTTTCGTGAGGTTGATTTTGGCCAGAAATTGTTCCTTTAAGATGAGCACCAACAGCCGAACACTCGCGGTTCTCAGTTCCCAAGGAGAGTTTTCCATGATCTGTTGATACGCTTGATCACGTGTGCACATAGCGGCTGTGAACGGGACACGGATCTGGGTTTGGGGTCGAACCCACAGCATGGTGACAATGGTGAGATAGTCAGCAAGCCCAAAGCGCATCGCGTTTTCAAAGGCGGGTGAAATAGCGATAAGGCCTTGCCACGATTGCGGGTGCCTTTCCATCAGGCGTACAGCGATCAATCCCCCCATGCTTTCTCCCACAAGGAATAGAGGCAGAGAAGGGAATTGTTTGCGAACGGCTGCGTGCAAGACAAGGATGTCGGAATAATAATGTTCAAATGCTTGAATATCGCCCCGAACACCTGGCGTCTCACCAAATCCCGAAAGTTCAATCGCCCAGGAAGCAACCTGGTTTTTAAGGAAATACTGACCGAGAAAATCCCAGCGGGCGGAATGTGCCCCCAGCCCATGAATGAGGATTAGTCCGGCTGCCGGTGGGGTTGTAGTACGCCACTCCCGGTACTGAATGTGCGAGTTGGGAAGTTGGTTCATCTGGGGAATGGCCATAAAGCCTCCTTGAGGAGCCTGTATGTGCTCACGACTATTCAAGCAAAAATAGTATAGCACAAAAGGAGACGAGTGTCTTAGGCAGATCGTTCAAGTAGGGAAAGGCGCACACCGCAAATAACCTTCCCTACTTGAACCATTAAGAAGCGTTTTCAAACGATCGTATGAGCCAGCGCGGTGTTGTGAGCGGCAGCATGTTTTCATCCAAAGCAATTTCAGCATTATCCAAGAGATCCAGCCAGGCACCTAATAATCCGCGATGGCTGCCTGACATTAACACCGATGGTATATAAAAAACACCGGAGTGGATTTTCATGGGATTGGATAAATCCACATGTGGAACAGCGTGGGAACGCGACAACTCAAGTGTACGGTTGAACTTAGAAAGAAACAACACGTTTTCCCGAAGTTGGGTGGGTGTTAGGGCCGCTGTGTTTAGAAAATCAGCGATGGCACTTAAAAATATCACCTGTTTGCGCACCCAATCGTGCCGCAACTGCGGAGGAACTTCGGCCCATTGCTTGTAGAGACGGTACAGCATTGAATCTTTACGGTTCAATTGCAATTCCAAGAGTGTAAATGATGCAGCTGAATCAAGCTTGCGAAGTGTTGATAAAACGTGAGTCAGGTATCGGTCAGGGTCAATTCTCAAAACAGGTTCCCTTGTATACGCTTGCTTGACAGGATCATGCTTTAACGATTCAGAACGATGTATAAAAACAGAAAGTCTGTCTAAAGGCGCCGAAAGGGACGGTATAAAATCAACGTCTCCAAATACACCCTCAATGGTACCTTTACCAGAAATTGGAAAGAGTTCTGCTGAACTCAGTGTAACAGACTGTACAAAAACCAGCAAAGCGAGTAACCCCGTACTTCTAAATAATCGTGAAAATAAACGCATGATGCTCAACCTCCAGTCGAAATATAAGAAAATCGTTATAATCTTATGCATGTGATTGACCCCGAGGAATAAAGTCGGTTCTTTAAATAATGGGAAGGTTTGCCTATGCGCGAGGGAGTGTGAAAATGAATTTTACCCCTTGCTGGGAAGGGGGGACCGGGGAAACGACACGAATATCGCCATGGTGAGCTTCGATTGCGAGTTTACAAAAATTTAAACCGATCCCCGTTCCGGAAAGCTGGGTGTCGTTGGCATTGACTCTGGAAAAAAGATTGAAGATTTTTAGGTGATGTTCGACGGGAATGGGTTCGCCGATATTGGTGACGGAGATGGATACCTGATTGGGAAGCACATCGAATTCGATCTCGATCGTATGGCCGGCCGGTGAATATTTTATAGCGTTGTTGAGTAAATTGTGGATGACACGTTCGATGATCTGTTCGTCCACCGATAGATAGAATTCGTCACAGGGGGGTGAGAAATTGAACGTGAGCTGTTTGGAACCAGTGGTATTGCTCATCAGAGCGATGCTTTGACGCATCAAGGCGATTAAATTGGTTGGATTCAACTTCAGTCTAAATTCTTTGGTTTTCATACGACTGATAAATAAAATGCCTTCGATCATGTCCAGCAGCTTATGCCCGTGCCCCAATGAGCCTATGAGCAATTCGTGAAGTTCGCTTTTGAGGCCGAACGAGTTACGTTCAAACAAGCTAAGCGTTCCCAAGATGGCCGTTAAAGGGTTTTTCATGTCATGGACAATCATGTGCATGAGTGATTCTTTTACGGCATTTAGTTCGGAAAGTTTTTCGTTGGCATTTTCAAGCTCACGCGTTCGTTGTTTGACCTTCACTTCGAGTTCTTGGTTTAAGGCAATCAATTCCAAATTGGAAATAAGGTTTTGATCCACCACCTCGTCTGTTTCTTTTTTATAATGTGATATTTCCGCTTTCAGTTGCCGTATGCGAGCAGCATATAAGCCTAGGGTTTTCTCCAAGGCAATCCCCGAATCTATGTCCTCGATGCAAAGGGCTGAACTGTTTTCACGGATAATGTCGGAATGCTGTTCGGTCTGTGATGCCATTTCCGATGAAAGACACGAGGAAATGTCCTGTATGAATTCTTCGTCCATAACGCAGGCTCCTTACCATAGCACTGTCAATCCACCAGAAGTATCGGCGCTTTATAGGCGGAACAAAGGGGTGGGTAAATATATTTGTGTGGGTACCGGCTTGGAAAAACAAGGGTATATGCGTTTGGGAAGATTGACTAGTTCGGTAATAAGGCCGGCTGACTTTGCGGAGCGAAGCGGAATTGGTAAAGGGCCAAAGAAATTAGCGCTAAAAACATACCGAAAAGTTGCCAACCCCCAAGAGGTTCATGAAAGAGCAACGTTCCCCATACAATGGTTAGGATGGGCTGCAGCAGGAGTGTGAGACTGCCTTGATGAGAAGAGAATTTAGTCAAATTGGATTTAATTAATATCCAACCTAGGCTTTGTGGGATTAGTCCCATAAGGAAAAGGATACCATGGTCGTGGAGCACAATTCCGGTGAGGGATCGCTGTTCTACCCACACGGCATATCCGCCGATGAATACTGTGGTTACAAGTAAGATAAAGGCCAGGGAGAGTATTTCGGGGTAATGTTGGCCGGTCAGTGACTTCGCATAGCGCATTCCGATGAGAAATCCTGCGTAGGTTAAGCCTACGATAAGCCCCATGAGTAATCCGAGTTGGGGTGAAATCATAATTTGGGTTTTGGGGATCGCCCAGTATAAGCCCAGAAAAATGAGGGGTAGGAATAGGAGAAAGTAAGGGGAAAATTTTTCTTTGAAGAAGAGAAAGGCGAAGATGGAAACGAAAATGATTTGAGAATTTCCGAGCAAGGTCGCCGGTCCGGATCCAATGTACAAAATGGTTTTATGCCAGAGGATCAAGTCGGCGGCCAGAAACATGCCAGCCCAAAAAGAGGGCATCAGCCAACGATGATTGTTGGGTTTCCATTCGGTCCGATGCTGCAGCCAAGAAAGCCCGAATAAAATAAGGGTGGAGTAAAAGGTTCGATAAAAGGCGCTTACCGTAGGATGGATATGAGGTACGTATTTTACCAAAGTGGCCGAAAAACTGATCGCAATGACACCCAGTAAAAGTTGCGTCATGGGGCTTGATTTAGTCATGTTTTCCTCAGGTTTGCAAAGATCAGGAACTATACCATATTATTATTCGATCGGGCAGTATGAAAAGAGTCTTTAGCTGCTTTTCGAGGGTACCGATGCTTTTAACGTACAATAGGTCTGGAAATTGGGAGCGTGGCAGTATGTCCTTACGCTATTGGATGGATAAAATGACTGTCGCTGTCGAAACCTTTGTGCGCGATTCAACCGGCATGCCTGGGTTTCATGTTGAGTTGCTCCT
This sequence comes from uncultured bacterium, assembly GCA_964604705.1. Taxonomy (GTDB): domain Bacteria; phylum Oederibacteriota; class JAAXVQ01; order JAAXVQ01; family JAAXVQ01; genus JAAXVQ01. The sequence continues at coordinate 32,599 of CAZSAP010000011.1, read as the reverse complement.
TAAAGATACACCCAAAAAAGTTGTGTTGCGTGACTCGGTTGCCAAAACAGGCGAATGCATAGGCGCTTATCTCCCAGTGGAGTGCGGGCATGAGGCGTTGCTTATGGGGGTTTTTATCAAATACGAAGATGGGCAAGAACTGGTGCGGACATTTTTAGGCTTGGAATCGGAGGCAAGTGAGGCGCTTGCACGTGAGGACGTGTTTGATGGCTTAAAAGAGATGGTCAATATTATTGTGGGTCTGGTAAAACGCGAGATGCCCGAATATAAGCCGTTGGTTACCTCGGGATTGCCGTTATCCCTTAACGGTTTTATTGAACTGGGACCACGCCAAGAATCGTTATGTGCGGTTGTGAAGTGGGGCGGCCGTACTGTGTATTTTTGTTTGGTGGAAGATGTGGCCAGTACCTTTCACATTGAGTGGGACCACGTGGGACGAGTGGACCCACGCATGAGTATTCAAGAATGGCTGGGAGAAACCGTGCATGCGGCGCTTTCGTTTGCTGAGAAAACGTTGGGGATTGAAGAATACCGTATTCAAAGTCGCAATGTGGGGTTGCGGAATTCGGAGGTTATGGCAGTCTATATGCCCGTTGTAAGCAAAGAGGACGCCGCCCTGATTGGATTGCTGACAGATAAGCGCGGGGCTGAGGAACTGGCACGGATTTTTCTCAAGCTGGCTCCAACCGAGACGCTTGAGCTTTTAGAAGTGGCGGATGTGCTTAAAGAAATTTTGAATATTTTGAGTGGTATTCTAAAGCAAAAGCTATTTGGGCAAAATCCGATTCTGCGTCGAGGATTGCCGGTTTTTTACGATGGAGTGATTGAATTGGTGAAGGAACAAGAAGCCGCTTGGGCGAAAGTGGAACTGGGCTGGGTCCAAGTTCATATTACGGTGATCCGGAAACGGGGAAGCGAAGGGTAAAATAAAGCCCGGAAAGCAAAATTTGCTTCCCGGGCTGGTATGAGTGAAGAAAATTATTTTTGCGTATTGATTAAGACCTGAACGAAGCGCGCGCCACTGGTGGCGTTTCCAGTAGATACGGAAAGCAAGAATTGGAAGTTTTTTCCCTTGAATTCCGGTTTATCTGGAAATTCAACAAAAACCTTAAACGTCTGCTTGTCGCCAGAACCTAAAGTGATTTCTTCTTTGTCAACTGTGAGCATATTGGCACTGGGGGCTTGCTCATAGTCCGGTTCTTTGGGCAAGGTGGTTTCTTTGGGGTTCAAACTTTGCAGCATGAAAACAGTCTTGGATTTGCTGGAGTTTTCCAAAGTGATGGGCTTTTTATCTTCGGTTACAAGTTCAACTTTTTTACCCACGGCCACATCTTTGATACGCAAGATCGAGGGTGTAACGGAAAAATCCATATTCAACTTGGGCTGCGCCACCGCGGCGCGTTTTTCAGCAGCCAAACCAAAAAGAATGCGGCCGCGCACGCCGAGGGCAATGGCCATCATGCTTTTATTTTTATTCACGGAATTGATCCGGATATCGGCTTGGAATTTCTTACCCAGATACTTTGTCTCGTTGGGAATAATCAGTTTGACGTCGGTTTTGTACGTGCCTTGAGCCTCGATGTTAATCTGGCTTGGGGTAATTGAGACCCAAGTCTTATCCGGAATCGGTTCGTAACCAGGCTTAAGTTCGGCTTTGCCGGGCTGTAAAATTTCTATTTCAAACGAATTCGCATTGGTGTCCCCATTGGTGATTTCCAACGGGAGGTTGACCAATTCGACCATGCTGTAGGTAGTCCCGATCTGAAGGTTGTCAACGACCACTTCACCGTAATTCTTCATTTTCAACTGGGCCGCGCATACGGATGTTGCAAGAAATACGGCGAAGAGCAACAAAAATAGCGATTTGGAAATCGTGTGTGGATAGCTACGCATTCGTCATCCCCCTCAAAGTTATGGCCAGAGTGATTGAAGTACCGCGACTGGCATGAATGAAAGGGTCCGAGCCGTCAAACGGCCCGGACCCAGGAAACCAGACTGCTCTTATATGGCTGATGCGGATGTGACTTGGATGTTCGAAACTTGATCGGTGTTCAAATTTGACGAACCCGCCAAGGGGGCATCAAACCGGAAGAAGAGATAGCGTGACGCACCTACAGTCGGGGGAACGTTATACCCCTTTACGCCAACCGCATCCGCAGTGATGGCATAATTAGTAGCCGAGCAACCAATGGTCGCGCCGCTGATGACGTCATCCACCGTAAAGTTGGCTAAAGCCGGAGCAGCGCCGTTGGCTGCAAAAACTGCCGATAAACGGCAACGATCGATAGCAGCAATGGCCGTACCCGGAGCATCGGTCAAGAACGTCCAACCCGCAAAGGCGGATTGAGCATGAATCGACCAATTGGCATTGGTGTCGCCTGCGTTACGGAAGGAAACGGCAAAGGCTGTGGTGGTGGAGGAGTTGGCCAAAATCTGGGGTGCAAAATAGAGGTTGGCATCTACTGTGGTACGTTCAATCGAGACATCACCCGAGACGACGAACACGTGGACAAACACATCCGCGGTAGTGCTGGCAGCGTAGACAGCCGCAGTCATGCCGAGACCTAGGACCGATAAAGCCAAAATCAACAACAGTTTTCTCATTGGTTCACCTCAAGAGTTATGGTCGGATCACACTATCGAACATCCATGAGGCCAGGCTGATCCGAACCTGGCCCCATGGAGTAATACGGGTCTTAGATCGCAGACGTGGCTGTAACCTGGATGTTTGAAATCTGATCTGTGTTCAAATTGGACGAGCCCGTAATCGGAGCATCGAAGCGGAAATACAAGTAACGTGAAGCACCCACGGTCGGGGGTACATTGTAACCCTTCAACGCCGCGGCATCGGCTGTGATCGCGTAAGTGGTAGCGGAGCTAAGTACTGTGGCTCCGGTGATGACGTCATCCACCAGATAATCGCCCATTACAGGTGCTGTGGCATTTGACGCAAATAGGGCAGACAGACGGCATTGATCAATGGCGGCAATGGCTGTACCCGGAGCATCGTTCAAGAACGCCCAACCCGCGAACGTGGTTTGAGCATGAATCGACCAGTTGGCATTGGTATCGCCCGCGTTACGGAACGATACCGCATACGCTGTCGATGTGGAAGTTCCAACGGCAATTTGGGGGGCGAAATAAACATTGGCGTCCACGGTGACACGCTCGATGGAGACGTCACCCGAGACGACGAATACGTGAATGTACACATCGGCAGTGGTGCTGGCGGCATACGAGGCCGCCGCAATGCCTAGACCTAAACCGAGAAACAGTAGACCGAGTAAAGCTTTCTTCATTGGATCACCTCGATGGAAAATTTTGCTGCGCGCAGCAGCGTGAAGAACAGGATGCTTCCCCCTATCCTCCTTTCATTATGGAATGAGGGTGGTGTAGATTTGAAAATTGATATGCTATAAGTTTCATCCTAAATGGGGTTTATTTCAAGTTTTTTCTTAAAGAAAATAGTGGGTTTTATACCCTAAATTGCCTTGAAAAATAGGCAAAAAATGATTTTAGTCGAGAAAATATAGCCTTAAAACGTGTGTTTTTATTTCTGTCCAAGCAGCGGAAGAAAGTGACTGATTTTTAGGCAGTTGGGTTGCGGGTGCAGAGTGTGCGGATGGAAGCCAAATGGAAGTGGGTTTGTTTGACCGAAAAAAAGTTTGACATTAATTATACATGATGTATAGTTATGTCGTAATTATACAGAGTGTATAATAAAAAACTTCAAGGAGTCGGGTATATGGTACGTCCTTCCCAAAACACCGATCAGCGTCTTATTCAAGCGGCTTTGGATTTATTGCCTGAGACTGGATTCAGTGGTTTGAAATTGCGTAAGGTTGCGGAAAAAGCCAAGGTGAATCTCGGGATGTTTAATTATCACTTTAAAAACAAAGAAGCCTTTTGTGAAAAAGTCATGGAAGAATATTACGAACGGTTTTATTCCCATTTTTCGTTTGAGGCAGCGAAAGGGAAGGATGCGGATGAACGCTTGAAAAATGCCTTTACAACGTTGGCGCGCTTTGTACGCGACAACCGTAAGTTGTTGCTGGCGCTGGGTCGGGACGTCATGGATCAACATCAGCCGACTATTCGCTTTATTGAAAATAATTTTCACCGGCATGTGAGCATTCTATTGCAAATCATCCAGGAAGCGCGCAAATCGGGCAATCTTAAAAAGGACGTTCCTTTGCCCATTGAAGGTGTGTTTTTAGCCGTTTCGATGGTAGGTCCGAACATCGTAGCGGCGCTTTTGGAACGAATCAAGCTTAAGCCTCAGTACGACTGGCTAAAAGCCATTATTATCCCCCTTATGCTAAGCGATCGCGCCATTGACATGCGTTTGAACTTGGCTATGGATGCATTAAAGCCGAAAATGACAGTAGCCCAGCGTAACAAATCTAAAGTCAAGAAAGGTTTAGATGAAGGAGACCAAAAATGAAACGGATAATACTCGGTTTGCTTTGCGGTATGGTTTTTTCAGGCTGGGTTTTGGCAGAGACCAACCCGGTGGTTGTAACCTTGACTCAGGCCGAGGAAACGGCTCTGGCTTTTTCGCCCCTGCTTAAAGCCAAACGCATGGAGGCGGAAGCCGCGCAGGCTAAAGTGGATATGCAGGGGTCCTTGCTTTGGCCACGGCTGACTTTAGAAGGATCCTGGCGCTATGTTTCGGAAGTAGCGGAATTAAGTGTCGTTCCAGGACGACCTTCGACTCCTATGGGGGATCATAATAATTATTCAATCGGTCCCATGTTAAGTTGGAACCTGTGGGATTCAGGAAGTATGTATTTTAGCCGGCTGGCAGCCCAGGCCGCCTATCAGGCCAAAATGAGCGAGGTTCACGTTCAGGAAAAAGCCCTAAAGCTTCAAGTGCGTACGGCGTATGTGCAAGCTCAGTTGGGACTCGAACAAATGCGGCTGCTCTTCGATTCGTTGAAACTGGTGCAGGCCCAATATAAAGACATTCGTTCACAATACAACGCAGGGTCGTCCACCAAGGTGGATTCGCTTTCAAGTCACCAAGATTTGCTGGCCACGGAACGTCAATTGCGCCAAGCGCGCTTGGCCTGGTCTGGAACACTACGAGACCTATTTTTGATTATGGGAGAATCGGAAGGAAAGGATGTGACCTGTCTTATCCCGGCTGATTTGCAAAACCAATGGCCGACACAAATGGAAACACCTACTTTGGTGATAACGTTGGATACCCTGGAACCTACCTTGCAACGATTTCTTCCGGCTAGTCAAGCACGTTTAAATCCGAATCCTCCGCAAGTTCAGATTCTGGCAGCCGCAGCTGAGGCGACGCGGGCCGTGGCCCACTCGCTGGAAACGGGGCATTGGCCCAAACTGCAGTTGACCGCCAAAAGCAGTTTGGATTACCCCAATGGTCCGGTTTTAGAAACCGTTCATCAAAACACCTTCTCAGCCTCAGGGAGTCTCTCCTTGTTTGAGTTTGGACGGATTTCAAATCAAGTGGAGGAACAAACGCATTTGGCGGAGGCGGCAGAGTTACAGAAACAACAGACGCAGCTCAATTTACAATTGTTGTGGAGTAAGACGCTGGATCAATGGAATGAGCTCAAGCAAGAAGAACGCTTGGATCAACAAGCCGTGGCCGAGACCGATGAATTATCTCAGCTGGTCTACCGAGCGTATAAAGCCGGGCGTTCCAATTATTTGGATGTGCAAGCGGCGAATTATCGCGCCTTGGGGGCTAAAATGATAGCCGCCCGCACACATGTTTCGATGCTAATCCAACTTATCGTGTTGGACAGTCTGGCTGAAAACGAGGTGAAGTAAAATGAAGAAAAAAATAGTGCCGGTTATTCTCTTAGTGCTTCTGGTCGGGGGTGGGTTGTTCTGGTGGTTTTCACGCACGCAAGATTTTTTATATGCCGGAACACTTGAGGCTACGGAAGTGACACTCTCGGCCCGGGTTTCGTCTGTCATTGACAAAGTGTTTGTAAAAGAGGGCGAGGATGTTAACTCAGGGCAGACCTTGTTGACCTTGGCGGGTGAAGATTTGAAACTCTCAGCCGAGATTGCGGAGAAAGAATTTAAGCGTGGGCAACAATTATTTGAAACCGGGACCCTAACCCAGGCAACGTTTGATCAATTGAAGTTCAAACGGGATCAGAGTGCGTTGTTACTTAAATGGTGTACAGTCAAAGCCCCCCAACAGGCGACCGTTTTGCATAGCTATCGGGAAGCCGGCGAGATGGTGGCGCCGGGGATGACCTTGTTCACTTTGGGGGATTTGAGCGAGGTGTGGGCCTTTATTTATGTGGAACAGCCAATGTTGGCGCAGCTGGCATTGAACCAGCAAGTGGAAGGCTTTCTGCCGGAGGTCCCTGGACGGGTGTTTGTAGGGCGGATTGGCTTGCTGCGCACGGAAGCGGAATTCACACCTAAGAATGTGCAGACGCGTGATGAGCGCAGTCGGCTGGTTTACGGCGTTAAAGTGGTGTTTGCCAATCCCGACCGCATTTTGAAACCGGGAATGACCTTGGAAATTAAATTGTTGGCAGCGAAAAAAACGAAATAAGGGAAGCGTTATGTCCTCGATAAGCATTTCCGTGAAATCGTTGCATAAGAAGATGGGGCCGAACGCGGCACTCGCTGGAGTCAGCACCGAATTTGATCCTGCGTTGCTGCATGGGGTCATTGGTCCGGATGGCGCGGGAAAAACCACCTTGTTGCGCACGTTGATCGGCCTCCTGCGCCCGGATCAAGGCGATTTGGTATATCGCCAAGATGGTGCAGTCACCGATTTTTCCCGGGTGCGTCCTGATTTTGCCTACATGCCGCAGCAACAGAGTTTATATCCGGATCTCTCTGTTTCTGAACATCTGGATTTTTTTCGTGATCTGTATCAAATTCCCACGGACGTATACAGGCCACGGCGTCAGGAATTGCTGCACCTTACGCGCCTTGAGGCGTTTCAAGAGCGCCCGGCTGCCAAGCTTTCCGGCGGCATGTACAAAAAACTCGGGCTTATGTGCGCGTTGTTGCAATCCCCGGCGGTGGTCTTACTGGATGAACCGACCAATGGTGTCGATCCCATTAGCCGGCGGGAGTTTTGGGAGCTCTTGTATCGTTTGGTGCAGCAAAAAATACTGGTGATTGTGTCCACGGCCTACATGGATGAAGCTGAGCGCTGCAGTCGGGTGCACGTATTAAACGCAGGAAAGATTCTGGCCGCGGGGGAACCGCGGGAAATACTGCATCAAGCGAAAGTAGAAAATTTTGAACAGCTATTTTTAGCACAGACCGGAGAGGGGACGGTATGAAAGCCAAGTCAGTCGCCGTTCAAGTGCGCGATTTGAGTGTGAAATTTGGAGCCTTTACCGCGGTTGATGCTATTTCGTTTACTGTACACCGGGGTGAAATTTTTGGCTTTTTGGGGGCCAATGGTGCAGGTAAAACAACAACCATTCGCGTGCTTTGCGGGCTGCTCGTGCCTTCGAGTGGCGAAGCCACGGTGGCGGACGTGAGTTGTTCGCGGGAGCCGCAAGTGGTGAAAACCAAGATTGGTTACATGTCACAACGGTTCACGCTGTATAACGATTTAACGGTTGCGGAAAATTTGGCGTTTACCGCCGCTTTGCGAAAAATGTCGGACGACCAACTCAAACGCCGCACCCAGGAACTTTTTGAATTTATTGAATTTTCCTATCCGAAGGAAACCAAAGTTCAGGATTTGCCGGGAGGCATCAAGCAGCAGTTGGCGTTGGTAGCAGCCATGTTGCATGACCCGGAAATTATTTTTTTAGATGAACCCACAGCCGGAGTGGCCCCCTCGGTGCGAGTCCGCTTTTGGAAGCTGATCAATCGCCTGGTGAAGGCTGGAAAAACGATTTTTGTTACCACGCACTATATGGATGAAGCCGAGCAGTGTCACCGCATCGCCCTGATGCGAGACGGCAAGGTCATTGCACTAGATACTCCGCGCAAGCTTAAGACACTCGCGTTTAGGGAACCTTTATTGGAAATAGACTTGTCTGTGGGTGCTTCCCGTGAGTGGATCGAAACCTTAAAACCCGATCCAACGGTCGCCCGTATTCAACCGTACGGTCGGAGATACCATGTGTTGGTTTTAAATTCAAAGGCTTGGGCGCGCGAGGTGCGGAAGATGCCCAAGGGCTACAAGGTTCGTACCATTGAGCCCTCCTTGGAAGATGTGTTTATCCGCTTGGTGGAAGGAGACCGCGTATGAATTCCTGGTTTCGCGTGGGTCGGGCCTGGTCCATTGCGGTAAAAGAATATCGGCATGTGGTACGTGATCCGTTTACATTGCTCTGGGCTTTGGGGATGCCGCTTATTTTGGTGGTGTTCTTCGGTTATGCCATTGATTTTAATGTGCAGGATGTGCGTTTGGCGACCTCGGACCGGGATATGTCCCGCGCCTCGCGTGAGTTGTTGCAGGTCATAGGAGGGGCGCATTATTTTACCTTGAGCCCCATGGACCTGGGACAAGACCCGCAAACGCTCTTGTTTCAAGAAAAGGCCAAAGGCGTTTTGATTATTGAACCTGGATTTGGAAAAAATGTTGGCTTGGGGCAGGCCAGCAAGGTACAGGTGTTATTGGACGGTGCGGATAATTCGAGTGCCGGCACCATGGTCTCGTATTTAATCAGCATGCAGCAAGCGGCAGGGACAAAGCTGGCACCGGGGAGCGCCCCCGCTCCAGTGACCTTGGCCACCCGGTTTCTTTTCAATCCGGAATTAAACAGCCACTGGTTTGTGGTACCGGGATTGATCGTCATGGTTATGGGCTTGTTGTCCGTGATGCTCACGGCTTTGACGGTTGCACGGGAATGGGAAATGGGATCCATGGAACTGTTGCTTTCTACGCCCGTTCGTCCGCTGGAGATCATCGTAGGCAAGCTTCTGCCTTATCTGGCGCTGGTCAGCATGGCCGTGGTCATGATTTATCTGATTGCGCGTTTGCAATTTGGCATCCCGTTTCGTGGCAGTCATACGTTGTACCTGGTGGGTGTCGGTTTGTTTTTAACCCTTAGCCTGGCTCAGGGATTGCTGATTTCGGTTGTGACCCGGCAGCAAATCATTTCAGTGCAACTGGGGTTTCTAAGTTCGTTGCTTCCTACATTGCTGCTTTCGGGCTTCATTTTTCCCATCGAAAGCATGCCGGCTTTTTTCCAATATTTTACACTGGTGTTGCCGCCACGTTGGTTTGTGCAAATTAGCCGCGATTTGTTCTTGAAAGGCTCCCCCTTTATGGTACTTGCGGGACCCTTGTTGGCTCTATTGCTTCTGAATTTAGGGATGGTAGGTCTTTCCCTTAAAGCCTTTAAAAAGGATCTGGAACCATGATCAACCTCACGCTGCGAGGATTTTTTCGCAAGGAAATCATTCAAACATTGCGCGATCCACGCATGCGAGCGTTGGTCTTTGTCGCGCCGATCTTGCAATTGCTTTTGTTCGGGTACGCGATTTCCACGGAAGTGCGGAATGTCAAGATTGCTTTCCAGTATGCTCCTGGAGATACGCTGACGCGCAGAATCGAGGAACGCGCATTGCAGTCCGGTTGGTTTATAAAGGCCAAAACCACGGGTCAAGATCCGGCGACCTGGATTCAGACAGGGCAAGCCGATGCGGTTTTGGTGGCGTCACGGGAAACGCTATCCCGTGCGTCGGTTCGCGGTGGCGCATCCTTACAGTTGCTGATTGATGCCACCAATGTGGTTCGGGCGCAATCGGTGGAGCGCTATCTGAAAATTATTTTGCAGCAGGTTTTAAAAGATGCTTTTCCGCAAGCACTCGCACAGCCCGGGTTTGCTTTTGATATTCGCATGCTGTACAATCCGGCGATGGTCACGGCGTATTTTATGGTTCCAGGGGTCATGATGATGTTGTTGTGCTTGGTCACGATCTTGTTAACGGCCATGTCCATTGTTCGGGAAAAAGAAATGGGTACGTTTGAGACCTTGGTCTCGGCACCTTTGAAAAATTGGGAAATTTTGGTCGGGAAGACCGTGCCTTTCATGCTGTTGGGCATGGTGATTGTACATATTATTTTAGCCGCAGCCATCGTTATTTTTGGCTTGCCGTTCAAAGGTACCTATTGGAAATTTCTGCTGGCGGGATTTATGTTTATCTTCACCACGATTTCGATTGGCACGCTTATTTCCACTGTAGCCAAGCGGCAACAGCAAGCCATGATGGCGACCTTCCTCTTTTTATTTCCAGCCATTTTGCTCTCGGGCATGATGTTTCCCGTGGAGAACATGCCCAAAGTGTTGATCGGTGTAGCCTACATCAATCCCTTGAAATACATGCTGACACTGTTGCGGAACATCCTGCTCAAAGGCGGTGACGATTGGGTGTTTTGGACCAATTTGGCGGCCTTGTTCATCATCGCCGTGCTCGCTGTGGGTGTGAGTGCGAATCGATTTAGGCAAACGTTGAATTAAACTATAAAATTGCCGTAAAAAATCCATGCTTCCTAAATTAAGTTTGGTAAAATGCATGCCTCAGTGCAGAGGTTGAACGTATCTGTCGATACTGTAGGTAAGACAACGCAACTCGTTAAACAGGGGGCCTGATTTGAACTGGCTAACTTGGCTAAACCGTCAAGCCGTATATCGTAAGCGCATAGGTGTTTATGGGATTTTTGCGGGCATTAGTCTTGTGGATTACATTTCCGGCGTGCAGATATCGTTTGCTGCATTTTATATGCTTCCCATTTTTTTGGCGGCTTGGTGTTTGAGTTGGCTGGAAGCCTGGGGGTTTGCCTGTCTGGCTACGGCCGTGTATGCGTATGAAAATGCTTTGGCGCTGCCTTTGTCCAACTCAACGTCCGTGGGCATTTTGGGTTGGAATGCGCTGGTGCTTTTTCTCTTGCTGCTCCTATGTGCCTGGTTGTTCAGTGAGTTGCGGAAGTATCAGGAGCAAATGGAAACCGCGGCTCGGATTGATTTCTTGACGCGGGTCGACAACCGCCGTTCTTTCTTTGCCTTGGCGGAAGAGGAACTCAAACGGTCACGGCGCTACGGACACACGTTTTCTGTCGCGTTTATGGATTTGGATAATTTTAAAGCAATTAACGATCGTCTGGGGCACCCGGTAGGGGATCAGCTGTTGCAAGTAGTGGCCCAAACCATGCGTTCGCATTTGCGGGATACGGATCGGATTGGGCGGTTGGGAGGGGATGAATTTATGATTCTCTTGCCGGAAATTGATCCGGAACAAAGTCGGTTGGTTTTGCAGCGCTTGCAACAGGCGCTCTTGCAAACCATGCAGATTCACGACTGGCCCGTGACCTTCAGTTTGGGTGTGGCCACCTTTCTACGCCCACCGGAGAGTGTTGAGACCATGATCGGCCAGGCCGATCAGCTCATGTACAATGTCAAGACACACGGCAAAAATCGATTGCATCAAGAAGTGTTTTCCTGAGGAGCCTCAAAGTGGCGTTTGGGTCGAGGCGTCGGAGCGACGCAACGTTCGTGCGGCCAACCGTGTAATGTAGGTGGCGGTTAGGAGCGTGACGCATAAACCCACCCAAAAAAATACGGTTTGCCACGGGTTCGCAGCGCGCGTTTGCGTGGCCAACTCGGCCAACGAACGAGCCGCGGTTCCCAGATAAACGTAGAGCACGGTGCCTGGCAACATGCCCAGCCAAGAAGCCAGGATATAGCGGGTGGGGCGTACGCGTGTGGCTCCCAAGGCATAATTCAAGGCATTGAACGGGATCAGTGGACTTAGGCGCAGCAGCAAAACCAATTTGAAATCGGCTGCGCCCAAGGACGAATCCAAGGCGTGCCAGCGAGGATGGTTGACCATCCATTTTTCAATCCATGGTCGAGCCAGGGTGCGTCCTAAGAAAAACGCCGCCGTGGCCCCCAAGGTTGCTCCCAAGGAAACCGTTGCGGTTCCCAGGCTTAAGCCAAATAGAAAACCGGCGCCGACGGTTAGAATCCAACCCGGAAGAAAAAACACACACGCCAAAATGTAGACTCCTGCCAGGATCAGGGGGCCCCAAAGTCCCAGGGGTTGAAGCCATTGGAGAAAGGCAAAAAGCCAAACCCGCAGCGGCAACCCCAAAAAAGCAACCAACAAAGCCAATGAAACCGCAAGCAGGATAAAGACCCTGACCTTGTTTCGCGGGCGGTTGGTGGTGGGTGCGAAGCTTACTGGTTCCATGGGAGAACTCCTTGACTAAATTAAGGAAGGTAGTTGACCTTTAGTATAGGTAGGAGTGAAAATAAAGGCAAGTCTTTCATTCGGTCCTAACATACCAACCAATCGAGGTGTGGAGCATGGCAGAGTATTATGATAAAAAAGATTTGGCGGATTTTCCCAACATAGGAGAATACGCTCCGAAGGCGGGTAAGGCGTTTTTTGAATATTACGATGTGGCTCTGGGTAGCGGTGTTCTGACGGTTCGGGAAAAAGCACTGATCGCACTGACGGTCGCCACAACCCAAAAGTGTCCGTACTGCATTGATGCGTACACCCAAACCTGCTTGTCTCTCAATGTCACACGTGAGGAAATGATGGAAGCGGTACAGGTAGGGGCGGCGATGATGGCGGGAATCACACTGGCCCACTCGACCCAAATGCGAAAAATCATTCAACAAAAGGAAATGTAGGTTGGAGGCATCCGTGACGAGAACACAGTTTGAAGAACATCTTATGCAATACAGCCAGTTCCCGTTGCGAGCTTCGGGGGTGCGCATTTTGCAGATCAACGTAGGGCGTCGCTGCAATCTGTCGTGCCTGCACTGTCATTTGGAGGCCGGACCGCACCGCGCTGAGCTCATGTCGCGTGAGGTGTTGCAGGTGTGTTTGGATACACTGCGTGCGCAGCCGGCGATTCATACCATTGATGTTACCGGCGGTGCTCCGGAAATGAATCCGCACTTAGAGTGGTTTTTAGATGAAGCCGCAACCCTGAAACGTCGTTTAATCGTGCGCAGCAATTTGGTGATTTTGACGGAACCGGAGTACAGCTGTTTTTTGGATGTGTATGCTCGAGTCGGTGTTGAGGTAGTTGGTTCGTTACCCGATGTGCAGGTTCGACGATTTGAACGCCAACGGGGAGCGGGTGGGTTTGCCAAAGCACTTCAGGCCATTCGGGCACTGAATGCGCGGGGGTATGCCCAACCCGGAAGCGCGTTGCGGCTGGACCTGATGCACAATCCGGCCGGAGCGTACATACCCGGTCCACAAAAGGTATTGGAGCAAACCTTCCGTGAAAAGCTGGAAACCGAACATCGGGTACAATTCAATCATCTGTTGTGTCTGGTCAATATGCCTTTGGGGCGATACAAGGCGTATTTAATGCACTCGGATAATTACACCGAGTATTGTGACCAATTGGTGCGAACCTTCAATCCCGCGAACTTGAGCCAGGTCATGTGTCGTGAAACCCTGTCCGTGGACTGGACGGGGAGGCTGTTTGACTGCGATTTCAATCAGAGTCTGGATTTGAGAGTGAATGGGGCCTCCGAGGGTGGTATTCGCCAGTTTGATGCCGCCTCGCTCAACACCCGAGACATTGTCGTAGGGGAACACTGCTTTGGCTGTACGGCCGGCGCGGGCTCTTCCTGCCAGGGGTGCTTTGATTGATCTCTGATTGCATGAAACGAAAATAGCCTTGACAGACTTTGGGGGGCGATGATATCCTGCGAACCGTATCAGGCCCTCGATTTAGGGCGTAAAAAATTCAGGAGGAACTACAGATTCATGGCTGTGCAAGGAAAAGTTAAGTGGTTTAATGATGCAAAGGGTTTTGGTTTTTTAGAGCGTGAAGGTGGCAAAGATGTGTTTGTGCACTTTTCGGCTGTCAAGGGCGATGGTTTTCGTTCGTTGGCCGAAGGGCAAGCGGTTGAGTTCGAAATCATCGATGGCCCCAAGGGTCCCCAAGCCGCAAATGTAACTAAAATTGGCTAAGTGCATCATCGGGCAGCAATGCCTGTGAACGATAAAAAACGGCCTTTTGAAAAAAAGGTCGTTTTTTTTTTATCGAAGTCGGTGCTTTATTTGGTTTCCCTGGAAACCTTGTTCGGCAGTATGAATCGAATGTGCAGGTAGGAGCGAAAACATGGAAGAGAAAGTTCGGTTGTCCAAATTAATGGCTGAACGCGGCATGTGCTCGCGTCGTGAGGCCGATGTGTACATTGAGCGGGGTTGGGTTTTGGTGGACGGTGAACCGGTCACTGTTCTGGGCACCAAGGTGCTTCCCAGCCAGCGGATCGAACTGGACGATCGTGCGTTTCTAAGCCAGAGCAAGCAGGTGACCATTATCATTCATAAGCCTTATGGATACGTCTCGTCGCAACCCGAGAAGGATTATCCCGCGGCCATGGAACTGATCACACCGGACCGCCAATGGCGCGAAGATCCTTCAGGCATTGGGTTTCAACCTGTTCACCTCAAAGGATTGGCGCCGGCCGGACGCTTGGATATTGATTCCCAAGGCATGCTGGTGATGACTCAAGACGGACGTGTTGCTCGCCAACTCATCGGGGAAGATTCTGAACCCGTGGAAAAAGAATATGTGGTGCGGGTGGAAGGGGAGATTACACCTTCGGTGCTGAGACGTTTGCGCCACGGATTGGAATTGGATGGCAAGCCGCTTAAGCCCGCGCAAGTGCAACCCGTAGCCCCGCAACATCTGGGGATTGTTTTGATCGAAGGCAAAAAACGGCAGATTCGTCGCATGTGCGATTTGGTGGGGTTGAAGGTAACGTTTCTAAAACGGTTACGTATTGGCAATGTTCGATTGGGAGACTTACCCTTGGGTGAATGGCGTTATCTTGGACCTGAAGAACGTTTTTAAAGACATTAACCGTTTGGTTAGGTTAAAAAGTTTAGAGAATTTTTTTAGTTTTTTTAGACGTTTTTGGGATATACTTCACCTGAAAATAGGTCTGAGAAAACGGAGCACCATGAGAAAAATTAGCGCAACCCTAGGCTGTTTTTTTTCGAGTTTGTTTTTTGTACTTCCTGCTTTTTCCTTAGTCAATAATTCCGATACCCTGTATGTTGAATCCGGTGAATCAATCTCGCTTTCGAACAATGTGTACAAACAAGTTTCCATCACTGTGAAAAACGGCGGGATGATTATTGTTGCTCCATACGACGGTAACTTAAGCCAAGGCCGCATCAACTTAGTTGCTCCAAACGTAAAAATTGAAGGGACTGTTTTTGCCACAGCCTGCGGACATGACCCGCGTGGTGAAGGCGGTGCACCTGAAACCAAGAAAAACGGCGGTGGCGGTGGGGGTTATGGAGGCGTAGGAGGTGCAGGTGACGGTTCAGTACCAGGCTCTGGAGGCAACATCTATGACACACCTTATGCCGAGGACCCAGGGTCGTTTGGTTATGGTGCAGGAACCGGTTCATCCCGGTCTGGATACGGTGGAGGTGCTATTCGTATTGATGCGGTTAGTTTGACCGTCGGAGCAACAGCTCAACTTTTAGCTCGGGGTAATCCTCTTGCAGAGAACGGCGTGGGTGGTGGCTCGGGCGGGAGCATAGTGCTTGACGGCATTCATACTTTTTTTCAATCCAATTATATTATCAAAGTAGACGGTGGGCCCGGAGGGGGAGTCTTAGGCAATGTGCATGAGTGTGGTGGCGGCGGTGGCGGACGTATCAAAATCTTTGAACATAACTCCATCAGCTACCCGACCGGAACGTTTGATTTAAGTGGCGGTGTTGGTGGTGGCGGCACAGCCCAAAATGGAGCCAATAACACGGTAACCAAGCTCAGCGCCTATCTGCCCGATGCTCCGGTATTGATTTCTCCTGCCACGGGTCAAGTGGTGGGCACACAACCCACGTTTTCCTTTACTGCCACCGATCCCGGCAAAGCGAAGTTTTTGCAGTATCTGATGGAGTTTAGCTACAACGCCACGTTTACACCTTTAACCTTTACCGTGGATCAACGTATTCCGGATGCTGGCTGGGGTGGGAAGAAATATTTTAGTTCCGATGAAATCGCGACCTATACTTTGCCCGCACCTCTGGCCACCAGCACGACCTATTATTGGCGGGTTAAAGTGACCAACAACGAGGGCGCGACTTGGTCGGCCGCCTATTCGGCGTATCGTGCCTTGACCACCACCGCCGTAGCCAACCAACGTCCCACGGTACCCAAGCTCAATGCTCCGGCGGATCAGCAAATTTTAGTGAGTAAGATCCCGGCGCTTCAAACCGTCTGTTCGGATCCGGAAGGGGATACCTTGACTTTTTCCGTGACCCTTTCCAACGATGCGTCCTTGCAAAATCCTCAGACGTTTCAGGTCACGTATCCCGGTTGGGACCGTGCGAGCTACTTGCCTGCAGGACGCTATGTGGGTGTGACAGCCACGTGCCAATTGTTGAACTCAGGGGTGCATCAGGATGCCTTGATTCCGGGCATGGATTACTATTGGCGGATCACCGCCGTGGATGCCATGGAACAAAGCCAGAACTCGCCTATTTATCATTTTACAACCGTACCGATGCCTGCGGCTCCAACACTGGTAGCCCCAATCGATCTGTCGGTGGTGACTACGCGCCAACCCACATTGAGCATGAGCACCACCAGTCCAACCGGAGGGACCCTGGCGTATCGTTTGGAACTAAGTTCGGATGCTTTCCAGACGGTGTTGCTGTTTAACTCCCAAAGTGGGGGCGGGTGGTCCAAAAGTGCGTATGCCTCGGGCGAGGCGGCTCAACTGCTCATTCCCACAGCCTATCCTTTGCAATCCGGAGCCTCGTACCAATGGCGCGGGTACGCCTACGATGTGCAAAACGACAATTGGAGCGCCGTGACGCCCAACTATTCCTTTACCGTGATCACTCCGCCGCTTTCACCGCAATTGCTTTATCCGGAGGCCGGATATTCGGCACCGAATTCACAGATTGTATTCCGATTTAATGTGGGGAGTGAATCGGGCAACACGTTAAATGGGCGTTTTGAAATTAGCTCCAATGATTTTATAGATACCTTGGCGGTGTTTGATCAGACCCAAAGCAGCAATGGGTGGAATGCCAGTGTTTACCAAGCAGGCGAAGAAATGCAGTTTGCCTTGCCGTCGATTGTAACCTTGGAACGCGGGAAAACCTATTGGTGGCGGGTGAGGGGGACCGATGGCATTTCGTGGGGGCCGTATTCAGAAAGCCGTGCGTTTTCGCTCACCAATGCTTTGGAATTCCAACGTGTCCTAACCGTACCCAATCCGGCGGTCATGGTATCGGACGTTCAGATTCAATTAAATTTGACGGCCGATGCCGAAGTGACCGTCCGGGTATACAACAAACTTGGACATGCGTTGGATCGTCTGCAACAGTCGGTGCGCGGTGGGGGAGATGTGGTGCGCTTGGATGTGTCACGATACGCCAGTGGTGTGTATTACTATGTCCTGGAAGCCAAGTCGGATTTTGGTGTAAAAACCATAACTAAGAAATTTGCCGTGGTGAAATAGATGAAGCGACATGAAACTAAACAAAAAATAAAGGATTGGTTGCAAGTCGGAATCTGGGTTGCCGTGTTGGGTCTGGGTGCTGTGACCCCGGCCTTCGCAGCTCAGGAAGCTTCGGTGGGAGCAATTTTTCTCAACGAAGCGGTGGGACCCAGGCCTGCGGCCATGGGGGAAGCCTTTACCGCCGTGGGTGAAGATGTTAATGCCGTGTATTGGAATCCGGCGGGCTTGGCGCGACTGACCAGTATCAATCTCATGTTTGCCCATACCTTGTTTTTGCAAGGTTACGCCGATGAATACCTGGCCTTTGATCTTCCGCTTTCACGTCAAGATACCATCGGCCTAAATGCTTTGTTTTCGTACATTCGTTCCTTGGAAAAAACCACCTTGGACTCATCTGAAGTCTCGGATTTCAATGCCTACGATGCCTACCTGGGGTTAAGTTGGAGTCATGCGTTTTCGCCGATGTACGCGGCAGGGGTCACCGTCAAGGGGATTCAACAAAGCATCGATACCTACACCGGATCGAGTGTGGCGTGTGACTTAGGTGTGTTGGCGCGGGGATGGATCCCGGACCTCAACGTAGGTGCCACGCTTCGCAATGTGGGTGCGCCCATGAAATTCAAAGAACATGGGTATGCCCTTCCGCTGGCCATGGATCTGGGTGGCGCTTACCGATTTTGGAAAAAAAGTATCCTCTGGACCCTGGATCTTTCACTACCCTATCAATCGGATTTGAGTGTTAAGACCGGATGCGAATATAATTTTGAGGATATGCTGTTTTTGCGAGCCGGATATCGGTATTCGGCGGCCACATCCTCGCTCGGTGCACTGGCTGGAATCACGGCGGGACTTGGGTTTACCATCTCGGATTATACCTTGGACTATGCCTACTCTCCGTATGGTGTCTTGGGGGATGTGCACCGGATTGCGCTAACCTTTCCGTTTGGACGCAGCAGCGTGGATGAAGAGAAGATCATCCAGCGCATGGAAACCAATATTCGGCTGCGTCAAGAAAACATGATCCGCGAGTGTTTGAAAGCCGGGACTCGTGCTTTGGAAAAGAACGAGTTTGCGGAAGCCCAGGCGAACTTTGAAAAAATTCATGGACTCAATCCTGAGTATCCGGGAATAAAAAAAATGTTGGAACGTGCCGCACAAGGGTTGGCCAAGCAGAAAGCCGACATTCATTTTTCCGCTGGCATGAAAGCTTTCAAACAAGAAGAGTTCTTGGTGGCTTTGGTTGAGTGGACCAAGGTCAGTGAAACGTATCCGGCTTACCCGGAAATAAAAAAATGGATGGACGCGGTGAATCAAAAATTGGTTCAACCCGAACATTCGTCTGGGTGGACTTCTCAAGGCGAAACAGGTCGCCTGGCGGCTAAAATGGAGCTGGTGGTGGCGCGTGGGTTGGATTTGCTCAAAGCCGGGCAGTATGCGCGTGCGTTGGATACCTGGCAGGAAGGCTTGAAAACCGACCCTGCAAATACAACCTTGAAATCGTTGGTACAAAAGACCCGCATGCAGATGCAAAATGAAATCAACACTATGTTGCAAGATGCACGCGAAGCCTGGCAAGCAGAAAAATGGGTGGAAGCGGTACGGCTGTGGCGGCGAATTTTAAGAATTGATGCCAATCAAACACAGGCCCTGCAACAGCTGGAAGTGAATCAAATGAAGATTCGTTTGGTCGCCAATGACCTTTATGTTAAGGGTGTAAATAATTATGTTCAGAATCGTTGGAATGATGCGATTCAAAATTGGAAAGATTTGTTGGTGTTGGATCCGGAAAATCAAAAAGCCAAAAAGCATATGGAAAGCATTGAACGCAAAATTGAGGAGATGCAAACCCTCTAGTAGGGTCGAACGTACGAGGTTGTTTGCAGCATAGAGGAGCGCGTATGGGATGGAAATTGTTCGCGATCGCCTTGGCCGGCGCCATGGGAACGTTGACACGCTATGGTCTTTCGGGATGGGCGCAACGTATGGTAGCTGGAGAATTTCCCTGGGGGACCTTGGCGGTAAATCTGGTTGGGAGTCTGCTGGCTGGTGTGTTTTGGGGCATGGCAGAAAAGCGCATCAGTTTCAGCGTTGAAATGCGTACGATTGTTTTGGTCGGATTTATGGGGGGGTTCACCACCTTTTCGGCGTTCATGCTCGAAACCACCGAGCTGATGCGGACATCCCAGTGGGGCTGGGTGGCGGGCAACTTGGTTTTGCAAAACGTGGGTGGTTTGGCCTGTTTCTTTTTGGGACGTTTTCTGGGTCAATGGGCATAACGGGGGAAATTTAAGCGTTTCACCGAGATAGCCAATCAGCAACCAGGGTCCATTTTCAATGGTGTTTTTTTCTTCCAACGCTTAAGACCTAAGATGAATAAAAATACGGCTGCGGCCATGAGAATAATCGTGGGTCCGCTGGGCAGGTTGTACGAATAGCTGACCGCCAGTCCAGTTCCGGTAAACACCATGCAAAAGAGAATGGATAAAACAATCATCTGCCAGAGTCTACGTGAGAAGTGTTCGGCCACGGCCGAAGGCAGTGTGAGCAAAGCAATGACCATAACAATACCCACAACTCGAACGAGCAATACCACGGTCAAAGCTGTCAGGCATAACAAAAGCAAATAGAAAAAATGCGTAGGTACACCTTTTAGACGTGCGAATTCTTCATCGAAACAGACCGCTAGGAAGGAGTGATAGAATCCTCCGGCCACAGACACAATCAGGATATCCAGCCCTAAAACCACCCACATATCCCATTTGGAAATAAGTAAAATGTTACCGAACAAATAGCTCATTGGATCGGTGTACCCTGGGGTTTTAGCTAAAAAAAGCAAACCCACGGCCATGCCCACAGACCAGAGGGCGCTGATGACCGTATCTTCTCGTTGCTGGGCAACCAGGCTCACCCAACCAATCAAAAGCGCTGAGCCTAGGGCGGCCATAATGGCACCCACCAGTGGGGAGCACCACGTCCAGCCCAGAACCTGTTGGCAAAACATACCGATGCCAATACCGCCCAAAACGCTGTGGGAGATGGCACCGGCTATGTTGCTAATGCGTTTGGCCACAACAAATGTCCCAATGATGCCGAAGGCAACACTGGACAAGAGCCCTACTGTGAACGCGTAGCGCAGAAACGCGAGATCAGGATCGGCCAGAGCATGAAAAAAATCAAACATGCGGATGCTCCTGCTCGAAACATTCATGAGAATGCCGTACCATACGCAATCCTGAGTTGTAAAGAGTCTGGATGGCTTCGGTCGATAAATCCGTTGGTGTGTGCAAAACGACATGCCGGTTGACGCAAACGACACGCTGGACCATGTTGGCCACAAAACTCAAGTCGTGCGAGACCAGGAGGATCGTCATACGTTGATTCAATCCACGCAAGATTTCTGAAAGCTTATTTTCCCCTTCACTGTCAACATTGGCCGTGGGTTCATCCAAGAGCATTACGTCTGGGGCGCCGGCCAAGGCTCGTGCAATTAAAACCCGCTGCCGCTGTCCACCTGAAAGCTGTGAGAAAAGGTGCTGGGCCAGTGGGAGAATGTGCATTTCATCCATAGCCGCTTCGGTGGCCGTACGATCGGTCTGGGAGAGTCCGCCGAGCCAGCGTCGTCGAAGCCGACCCATGGATACAACTTCGCGAACTGTGATGGGGAATTGAGGATCGAAAAAAATATACTGAGGAACATACCCTACACGATGGCGAGTATGGCTTGGGGGTTGGCCAAAAAGGTGGATCTCACCTTGCGAGGGCGTGAGCAAGCCGAGGATGAGCTTAAGCAAGGTGGTTTTGCCACCTCCGTTGGGTCCGATAATACTCACGAATTCCTTGGGTGCGACGGTTAAGGACACATCGTGCAGGATGGAACGGTTGTCGTATTGGAAACCTACATGCGCCAGCTCGATGATGGAGGTTTCAGTCATGGCGGGACGGCCTCGCTGGGTCAGGTGTCAAAGCGGTTTCGATCTGCTGCGCAATGGATCTTAGATACGCCGTATAATCGCCTGGTACGGGATCCAGGGGCAATACCGCAGCTTGGAGCGTTTGGGCCAGCGTTTGAGCCGCACGTTGGGAAAATTGGGGCTGAACAAAAATAATGCGTACATGATCTTTGCGAGCGCGTTTAATAAATCCAGCCAATTCCCTTGGGGTGGGTTCCTTGCCCTCGATTTCAACCGGGACTTGGTGGAGTGCATAGGCATCGGCAAAATATCCATATGCGGGATGATAGACGAAAAGGGTTCCGCCTTTGACCGGTTTTAGGATGCGCGTTAAGTCTTGGTGCAGTTGTTTCAGTTCGCGGATGAAGGCGTCCCTGCGGTTTGCATAATAGGCGCTTCCGGCAGGGTCGACGGCAGACAACGCTTCGGCAATGGTGGCTGCTTGTATCGCCGCCAACTCAGGCGCAAGCCAGATATGTGGATCGGGACTTCCGCTGCTGGCGTGAGGCGCATGGTCGTGGGCGGATTCAAACTCGGTTTCGTGGACATCCAGGGTGCGCATGGGGATTCCACGACGTAAATCGACGAGTAAGAGGGGTTGCTTAGAGTGCTGCAGTTTTGGGAGTAGTGGGGTTTCCAACGGGAGCCCGACTTGAAAAAAAACGCGTGCGCGCGATAAGGCGGCAATCTCTCGCGGGGTTGGTTCGTAGGTTTCGTGATTTTTCCCAGGGGGCACCAAGACTTCGACCTGAACGCGTTCACCACCGACCCGTTGCACAAAATACTGAATGGGTAAAATCGTGGCCGCCACCAATAGGGGTTTGGACCAGGCACCGACGGGAATGGAAAGGAGTACAATTAAAAGAATCGGACGTACCCATAGGGGGCAGAATCGTATCATGAATGTCTCCGTTTGCGAGGCGATGTGTGTAAAGTGGAAGGGTGGGCGGACGAACATACCAAATGATGCTCTTGGCAGCCTTGGCATTTATGGAAGGAATGGTGTTTGGAAAATTCCTCCCAATGTTCACGCTGGGAAGGTGAGAGCCACCCTGTCCCTGAACACAATGGACATAGGTTGTGCAAGGCGGACAAGAGCGCCGTACGAATAAACTCGGACCGATTTGGCACTTTAAGTAGGGCTTCGGAAAGAGATGCGTCCGCCTTAAAGGTTATGATTTCAGCTTTCTTAGGCACGGTGGAACATCCTCTTAAATAAAGTTAATAAGGTATAGTATTAAAAAGTAATACCATCCGTCAAGGGGGAAATACCCGGTAGGTCGGAAACTTACTCTGTAAGCACGCGGTGTACGTTGGCCAAGAGATCCTTAACACTAAAGGGCTTGGCAATCAGATGAATCCCTGGATCCAGTACCCCGTGATGAGCAATCACATCTTCGCTGTATCCAGACATATAAAGCGCCTTTAAGTTCGAACGTTTTTGTTTAAGCTGTTGAAAAAGTTCCTTGCCGTTCATGCCGGGCATAATGATGTCGGTAAGCAGCAGATCAATCGGTTCGTCCGATTGCTGCAAACGGTCCAAAGCTTCGCTGGGCGTCGAGGCCGTTTGTACGGAATACCCATGATTGACGAGGATTTCCTGAGTCATTTTTCGGACCATGGGTTCGTCTTCAACCACCCAGATTGCCGCATGACCGGACAAGGGAAGCGACGGGGAGGCTGGGATGATCGGTTCGACGTTCGGGGTTTCACAGCGGGGCAAAACTACGTGCATGCAGGTTCCTTGGCCATACTCGCTTTCCGCCCAAAGGGTGCCGTGATGTTGGGTGATAATGCCGTAGACCATCGAGAGTCCCAAACCCGTGCCCTTGCCTCTTTCCTTGGTGGTGAAAAAAGGTTCGAAAATATGCTCCATGATCTCTTTTGGGATACCCGTACCGGTATCGCGGACCGTCAGGCAAATATGTTCGCCCAGGGATAGTGTGGGGTGTTGGCGCAACAACTCTTCGGTAACCAGCAGGGACGATGTGGTGAAGGTTAAGGTGCCGCCCCGGGGCATGGCATCGCGAGCATTGACCGCAAGGTTCATTAGAACCTGCTGCAGCTGTGAAACGTCGGCTTTTATAGGGCCCAAGGAAGCGGTCAATTCAGTGCGTACCTCAATATGCTCCCCGAGCAAGGGATGCAACATTTTAATGAATTCATGTATTTCCTCATTGAGATTAACGATGGTCATGTGCAGGACTTGTTTGAGGCTGAACGCCAGCAATTGCCGGGTCAGTCGGGCGGCCCGCTCGGCCGTTTCGCGAATGGCTTGGATGTCGTTATACAGCGCCGATCCGGCCGGGACCTGTAGCGATACCATGTCGGCATAACCGAGAATGGGGGTTAAGAGGTTGTTAAAGTCATGGGCAATGCCGCCGGCCAGATGACCGATGATTTCCATTTTTTGGGATTGGCGCAACTGGTCTTCCAATTGTTGCCGCTCGAGATCGGCTTGGCGTCGTGCGGAAATATCACGGGTGACACCCACAAAGCCCAAGGTTTTCCCGTCGGGGTCATGCATTGGAGTGACTTGCATTTCGATCCAGAGAGTGGAACCGTTTTTGTGGAATTGTTCGAGCTCAATCGGATGACTCGAGGTGGAGTCGGCGACGGTAAAGTGCCCCATCAACTGGATAAGTTTCTGGTAGGAATCGGGGGTGAAGGTTTGACTGGCATCGCGCGCCAACGCTTCTTCGACCGAAAAACCGGTAAGTGCCTCCACCGACGGACTAATGTAGGTGAGCTTTCGGTTTTGATCCATGGTCCAGATAATGTCTTTGACATTATCGGCCAAAAGCCGGTAACGACGTTCACTCTTCATGAGCTTGCGTTCCGCGAGCTTGCGCTCGGTAATGTCGGTCAATCCCACCAGGGACTGGCGTGAGGCTGGGAGATAGGTGAACGTGGCCAAGACATCCCGTAGGTTTCCTGTCTTGGGTTGAAAATGCAATTCGAGGGTTTGCGGCGAAGGGTCGGTCATCTCGGCGGTGGAACGATGTTGTTCCAGAAAATATTCGCGTTCCACGGGGTCTGGAAAAAAAACGGTACCATGGATTTTACCTTCCAGATCTTTGCGCGGAAATGCACTGAGCTTTTCAAATTCGCGATTCACCAACAGGATGGTGAGGCTTTCATCCAGGACCATGAGTGCGCTCCCGCTGCTCTCAAATGTGGCGCGATATTTTTCTTCCGAGCAACGAAGTTCTTCTTCGGAATGCTTGCGCTCGGTTATGTCCAGGAAGGCCACCAGTGTTTGCGAGGTAGAAGGAATCAGGGTCGCGGTCAGAATGATGTGGCGAATGGATCCGTCTTTATGTCGGAAATCACATTCGTAGGTCTTGGGCACAGAGTCAGGATCAACCCTGCGTTGACGATGATAGTGGAGCATTTTTTTTAAGTCCTCGGAATTGGCCACCACATCGTGCCATTGGAAGGTCACTTGAGATTCGCGTAGAGAATACCCCCCCAGATTTTCCATTTCGCGATTGACCAAAGCGATGCTCATATCTTCGTTGAGGATCATTAGGGCGTTGCCACTGTTTTCAAAAATAGTGCGATACTTTTCTTCGGAAAGACGCATGGCTTCTTCGGCTTGCTTACGCTCGGTGATATCCACATCCATACAAAATATTTCAACCACTCGGTCGTTTTCCACGATCGGAAACATACTTGAGTAGACCCAAACGGGATTTCCGTCCGGTTTGTTAAGCTTCCACTCCTGAGGCTGGCTGGGAAGGCGGGTGGCCCATACTTTTTCTATGGTTTCATCGAACGCCGTTGTGTCGGATCCGGCAAACAGAGTGGATTGGATTTTTTGACCAAGGATACCGGGGCTCGAAAAACCGTACAGACTTTCAGAGGCGCGATTCCAATGTTGGATGACACCCGTTCGGTCGAACCCTTGGATCGCGACACGCGGGGTATTCTCGATAATGGCCTCGAAGCGGGACATGGCTTGGTGGTAGGCGGCCTCGGCATGTTTCTGTTCTGTAATGTCTCGCATGGCCATGATAATCATGGGAGAACCATTAACCGAAATGAGTTTAAAGGAAACGTCGGTATCAATGCATGTCCTGTCGGTACGTTGGAATTGCCAATAGAAATTTTGGGGATAGCCTTCAAAGGCATGACTTAGATGCTCACGTAGGCCTTCCTGGGAGGATGTACCATCGGGTTGCTGGGGGGGAGAGAAATCCAAAGGCGTTTGGCCAATGACCGATGTCCGTTCACATTGCCAAAGGCGTAGAGCTTCGGCGTTGCAATCGATAAACGAATCGGAAAGGAGCAAAAAGCCGACGGCGGAACTATCGAACAGCGTTCGGTATTTTGCTTCGTTTTCCAATAAGGCTTCTTCGGTTAATTTGCGTTCAGTGATATCTTCCAATTGTATTAAAAAACCTGAATCGTCACGTGTGCGTTCCCAAGCAAAGGGTGAAATCAGGATGTCGAGATTAACACTCCCATGGCGTAGGGTCTTAAACGGGAGTTTGATGTGGGCGGTTTCAAAATCAAACATAAGCTCGTAATGGATAATTCGTTTTTGCTGCAAATCGTCCATGGCATTTTCCGGCAAATCGAGACTGGGAAGAAAATGGGAGCCGGGCAAGGTTCCCGGCAGTAGGGCTCCAAACAGGTCCAGAAAACTCTGATTCACATCAACCAGTTTTCCTTCAGGGTCGCATAAAGCCAGTGCTAAGGGTGAAACGGAAAAAATTCCGCGAAAGCGGGATTCGCTATCCAGCAATGCTTCTTCGGCAAATTTATGTTCGGTGATATCCCGGGCAACCCCACGTAAGCCGACAACCTCGCCGGAGAGGGCGGTTACCGGTGTGCCGCTTACTTCAAGAATTCGCAAAGTTTCGTTACGGTGACGCATGGTGCATTGCAATAAAGAAAAGGGGGAACGTTGAGAGATGTATTCTTTGAGGATGCTGGTTATGCGTAAGCCTTCTTCGGGGGGCATGAAATCCATAGGCGAACGCTGGAGAAGACCCTCGCAAGGATACCCAATGATTTTTTCAACTTGAGGGCTTACGTAGGTGAAGTTTAGGTTAATGTCGAGTTCCCAGATCCAATCGCTTCCAGATTCGACCAAGTGCTGGTATTTCTGCTGATTCTCCCGCAAGGAAAATTCAATGCGCTTGCGTTCTTGTATGTCGCGACCAACACCTAAGAAAACGTTGGGCTGCCCCATAACGTTTTCCAATCGATGCCAAACGAGCTCTTGCCATATACTGGACTCAGGAGTGAGTTTGAATTCCAATTCCAAAGGAGGAGATGTTATCCAAGTTTGTTCCGGATCCGCGATCTGGGTTTCCAACTCACTCAGTGTTGTCTGAAGTGTTTGAAATGACTCGGGAGTAAGCAAGGCCTTGAAGCCTAAATTAAAAACCTGCTTGGGCGGTGTGGGAAGCGCGCGAAACACAGCGGGATTGACATATAAAAAATGCATCTGAGGATCTATCACCCAAATGGTGTCGCTTAAACGGTCGCTGATAAGGCGGTAAAATGACTCCGAGGCTTTTACGGCATCCTCATTTTTTTTTAGTTCCGAAATATCGGTGTGGATTTCAACCACGCCGCCCAAGGAGCCGTCTGGCTGGCGATAGGCATGCCGATCGGCAATCCACCATCGGGTGGGCGTTTCTTGGGCCCACCAGGTCTCTTCGATGTGACGTTGTGGAATGCCGGATTCTAGAACTGCTGCATGCACATCACGGCTTTCAATCAATTGAAGGGGGTCGATATGCGGAGCAAGATCCTCTGTTTTTTTTCCGAGTGTTTGGTCGGGAGTCAGCCCCCACATGTGAGCGGCTGAAATATTGCACCAGCGAATGCGTTGGTGGCGGTCACGGCATACAAGTTGTGTCGCCAAAGCATCCATGGCTGACTGCAAAACGACGAATTGACGCAATTGACTCTGACTGGCTTCTGCCTCCGGTTCACATTCCAGACGAAAAAAAGCTGCTCCCACCGAGTCGGCCAGAAGGCGCAAAATATGCTTTTCTTCTTCGTGGGCCAAATAGATACGGGGAAGCGCGACAATTAAAACTCCATAGACTCTATGGCTGTAGCCGATGTTGATCACCAACTGCGCATGGCGCTGACAGTCTGGCGAGAGTGCGCATGGACCGCAGACAAAGGCGGGATCTTGAATGGATAAAATCGCATAACGTTCATGTGCGTTTTTTATACAAGAGGGCCAAGTGCCTTGCTGCATGGTGTGCATAAGTGTATCCAGTGGCTGGGACAAACCGGCCTGCGCCCAAAGCCAGGGTTTTTCTTCAGCATCCAACAAAACAAGCCAGGCATGAGCGTATACTTTTTTGGCTATAAGCATTTCACAAAAATCTTGGATGATGCGTTCGCGATCCGTCTCTTGAAAAAGCAAGTGCTGGGTATCGGCGATCAATTGCAATAAACCATCGAAGCGTCGGAAACGCTCCTCGGATTGGTTGCGCTGTTGCCGCAATAATTCCAATTCATGCAACTGATGTTGCAATGTATCTTGATCTTTGGGATCGGGGGGGGGCGTCGGTTTGGGAATTTTCATACGTCACCTCAAAAAAAATGCGCGTCGTTAGATCGCGTCAATCACTCAAGGATGCAATCGATCCTGAACCGCCTGCAACAGGGCTTCGACTGTGAATGGTTTCGCCAAGAGCTGTGTGCCTTCTTCCAAGGCACCCTTATGAGTAAGTACATTCTGAGCATACCCGGAAATATACAAAACCTGCAAACGGGGGTGGGTTTGCAAAAGGCGTTCGTAAAGAAGTTTGCCGTTTATTCCAGGCATGATGACATCGGTAATTAATAAATCAATCGTTTCGTTGGGATGGGCTGCAACTTGCCTGAGTGCTTCATCCCCGTTGGATGCTACAAAAAGACGATAGCCATGGGCTGTTAGGATTTCTGCCGCAAGTGTTCGCACCGAAGGTTCGTCCTCGGATAGTAAAATGGTTTCATGGCCCTGGACGAATGTTTGGGCGTTGGTCGGAATCGAAGCGGGCGCTGCAAGTGGGAGAGTGTCCGGGAGAGCATCCACAATCGGAAACCCCAGGCGGAATTGCGTCCCAACGCCCGCTTGGCTGCTGGCCTGAATCCATCCGCCGTGTTGTTTTATAATACCGTAGACCATGGACAAACCGAGTCCTGTACCGTGTCCGGGTTTTTTGGTGGTAAAAAAAGGTTCGAAAATTCGCGCTCGAACATCTTCCGACATACCCACACCTGTATCGGAGATGGACAGCTGGGTGTAGATGCCTCCCACGATGCCTGGATGGTGTTTGAGAAATTCCTCGGAAAGCGGCTCGGTAAATGTGGCGATGGTAAATGTCCCACCTTCCGGCATGGCATCCCGCGCGTTTATGGAGAGGTTCATCATAATTTGATACAGTTGAGATGCGTCGGCGCGGATGAGTCCGAGGTTGGGGTTCAATTGCGTGGTGATGACAACGGTTTCACCCATCAAAGATTTGAGCATTGGTAGAAAGTGTTCAATCTCTTGGTTGAGATTTAGATGCTTCAAAACCAAAACCTGTTTCAGGCTGAAAGCAAGGAGCTGGCGGGTAAGCGCTGCCGCCCGTTCCGCCGCTTCCTGGATCGCCAAGACCTGGGCTCGGAACTTAGAGTCGGGGGGCATTTGCAACAAGGCGAAATCCGCGTACCCCAAAATGGGTGTGAGCAAATTGTTGAAATCATGTGCAATGCCTCCGGCCAGATGCCCGATGGCTTCCATTTTTTGTGCTTGTTGCAGCTGGTCTTCCAAATTTCGACGTTCGGTCAAATCGTGAATGACGCCAATGACTCCGATGATCTCACCGGTGGTGTTCCGGTGCGGCACGTAGGTTCCGGAAAACCAAGCCGAGCGGGTTGAATTGGAAAGCATGAATCGAACATCCCCCGAGATGCAGGTTTCACCTTCCAAGGCTTGTTTCAGTAAGGGTTGGAGTTGGGCCGCGATGGAAGGCGGGAAAACGTCGGAGAGGGTTTTGCCCAAGGCCGAGAGTGCAGGGATTTCCGTGATTTTTTCCATGAAATGATTCCAGACCACATGGCGCAGCTGACGGTCGTACACCAAAATGCCTTCGCCGGCATTGGAGATGATCTCCTGACTGAATCGGAAGGACTCCCAGAGGGCGACTTCGGCCTCTTTGAGATCGGTGATATCCACAGCTACGGTCAGTACCGCGGGTTTTCTGGGGAAGGCGGTTTTAAAGGGAATTTTACTGATTTGTAAAAAGCGTTTGGTACCGGCGGGTGTAAGAAAGGGGGCTTCGGCTACGTGTTTGGGCTTGTTGGTTAAAAGCACTTCGGCATCGCCGTGGGAGAGTGGGGCGTAAGCCTCGACATGGGGGTTGAACAATTGTTCGTGTCGTCCGATCAAATCCTGAATCCGAGTCTCGAAAAGCCGTGCAACCGCCTGGTTGGCCATAAGCAGTCGCCCGTGTTTGTCGGTGGCGAGGATTAGATGCGGCACCAAGTCGATGATTTGACGGAGTTCGTGCGTGCGCGCTTCAACTTGTTCACGCAATGAGATCGTCCAAATGAAAAACGCGATGAGAAGTGCGATTAAAACCAGGAGTGCGACAATGAACGGCCGTGAGGAATCCCACAGGCTTTTTTGCTGGTAGGGATAAAACCATTTTTCATTAATGCTATCAAATTGGCCGTTGAATTTTAAAAGGGTGATGCCTTGGTTTAAAATTTCCAACAGGCGCCGATCGCCTTTGCGTACCGCAAAACCATAACGCAGCGGTTCGAGCAAGAGTCCCGCGGGACGCACTTTTTTGAGTTTCATCTGCCGGATTAAGTAGAGACCCTGTATTTTTGAAGTGAGGGCGGCGTCGATTTCACCGCGCTCAAGTTTGGCAAACAATTCAGATGTGTCCTGTGCCAGAATAAGCCGACGGCTGATTTTTTCCCTGAGGGCAAAGTCGTGCATGATGTCGCCCCGTTGGACACCGACACGTTTTGTGCGCAAGTCGCTTAAATGGGTAAGTTTTATTCCCTGAGCCAAAAAAACATCGTGAAAAACCACGGAGTGATAGATGGCGAAATCCACACGGGTTTCACGCTGTTTGCTCTGATACATGCCCAACAGAACATCGCATTTTCCTTGTTCGAGTTCTTGGCGGACTTGGCTCCAGGGTCCGGGCAGAATCCGAACATTTAAATTCATCTCTCGGGCAATGGCGTGGATGATGTCGACGTTGTAGCCTGTGGGGATTCCGTTTTTAACATATTCATACGGCGGGTAATTTTGATCGCAACGGGCGACGATGGTACGAGGCGAGGGGGTGGGGGTAGATGGAACGTTGGAGTCCGCGACGGCTACCAGCGTCATGGTTCCGAGGATTAAGGCGCTCCATATCCAACATGTTTTGGATAACGCGTGCCGTTCGATAGCTCTGGGACCAACCATGCGATGCGCTCCCGGGCCAGCAAAGATGCGGCAGAATGCCGGATGATGCACAAACCATTGGAATGGGTGGGGCCGATTAAGGGAGTGATCTTACTGTGCCGGGCGGGTCATAGGTGCCCGGTACGTAAAAAGCAAACCAATAAATCATTCAATGGACAGGCTGCCAGGCACTGAACATAGAATGGTTTGTGGTTTGTCTTTTATAAGGAAATGAACCTCTCCCCTCCGAGTCTATCTACGGCTATTTTTCATCGAAAGTTGAATAAATTCAATGGAATATTTTGGAAATCTCAAAGTCATTAACCTTAAACAGACATCCTGACCTGCGGCAACAGAGATGAAAATTGAATTATAGTTTACTTTCAGGAATGTCGATACTTTTCAGGAGTGAGAATGAGTTGGCTGGTTAATGTGAAAATGGAGGAAACGACATATGTGGAGCCAGATGACATTGCGCGCAAAAATATGGTTGGGGAACGGTACGCTTGTCGGCATAGGATTGATCTTGGGTATCATGTCGATTGTGAATATTATTATTTCGTCAGGGACCGATCATACCTCTTCCTGGGATATCGTTATTCTAATTGGGCAGATTATTATTTTGGCGGTAAGTATCGTTATGACAAGCTTTATTCAACGTGGCGTGATTAATCCGATATCCAACCTTACGGAAGGATTGTCGGTGGGAGGCGATAAGATCGGCGGAGCATCCCAGCAAGTAGCCCAGACCAGCCAGGTGTTGGCAGAAGGTGCCAGCCGTCAAGCCTCAAGTATTGAAGAAGTATCGGCATCGCTTCAAGAAATGAATGAAGTTACAAAGAAAAATGCCCGGGATGCCGAAGCGGCCAATGCCATGGTCAACGACGCTCGGATCTCGGCTGAAAAGGGCAGTGATGTTATGCGCAAGATGGCCACGGCCATTGAAAAAATAAAATCCTCTTCAGATCAAACCGCTAAAATTGTAAAAACCATTGATGAAATTGCCTTTCAAACCAATTTGTTGGCTTTGAATGCTGCAGTGGAGGCAGCTCGTGCCGGCGAAGCAGGGAAAGGATTCGCGGTGGTGGCAGAGGAGGTCCGCAATCTTGCACAACGTTCGGCGGTAGCCGCCAAAAATACGGCGAGTCTGATTGAGGAATCTCAAAAAAACGCCGAACACGGAGTAGGCGTTTCCACTGAGGTGGCAGAGATTTTGAATCAAATTGTTGACGGGGTGCACAAGGTTACACAATTGGTGACCGGTGTTTCCAAAGCCAGCCTGGATCAGGCGCGGGGTATTGAGCAAATCAATAAGGCCATTGCGGAAATGGGCAAGGTAACCCAGGCTAATGCATCCAATGCAGAAGAGTCGGCTTCAGCCAGTGAAGAGTTGTCGGCAGAATCACAGGAACTCAAGGAGATGCTGCGGATATTGTTTCAAATCATTGGTGGACATGGCCAAGCATATTCGGGATACACACCGGCTCCGGGAATGGGGAATTCATTTGGGGATGATTCGGGAACAGGCGGTTCGTCGTTGTCGGGTACATCCTCTTTTAGGGCCACACCGCAGGCGGATTTTGAGAGTAACAGGGATGACGAAGAGGGGAACTGGGATATGGCCCCGGTAGGGGCAGGGAAACGACCGGAAGCCATCATTCCTTTGGATGATAGTGAAATGCGTTCGTTTTAATCCTTATAAATAAAAGCGGATGTTCATCCTGAGTGTGATGGACATCCGCTTTTTTAATTAGTGGTTTTTTCAAAGACGTGTTACCAACCACCTCCGCCACCAC